>NZ_CP039291.1:0-1303122 GCF_004798685.1 Cellulomonas shaoxiangyii
GACGGACCGCCGGAGGTCTGGGACGCCCCGCACGCCGGTCGCGCACGAACGCACCCGCGCGCACAGGTGTGGACAACTATGTGGACGACGGGCCCGCGTGCCAGACTCGCCGGACCGCGAGACCGATCATCGAGGTAGGACGTTGTCACAGGACGAAGAACCGGCCCGCGTCTGGGGGCACGTCGTGGCGTCCCTCGAGGCCAGCCCCGACATCACCCCGCGCCAGCTGGCGTTCGTCCGCCTGGCGCACCCCCTGGGGCTGCTCGACGGGACGATGATCCTCGCGGTCGGCAACGACCTGACGAAGGAGTACCTCGAGTCGCGCGTGCGCGGCGAGGTGACGGAGGCGCTGACCGAGGCACTCGGGCGCGAGGCCCGCTTCGCCATCACGGTCGACCCGGACGTCGCCGGTGACGTGCCGCCCGCGCTGCGCGTCGTCCCTCCCGGACCGGCCGACGACCGCTTCGGCCGCGACAGCCGCGACGCCCGCGACAGCCGCGACGACGACCTGCGCCCCGACCTCGCGCTCGTCTCCTCCCCCGGGTACGGCGGCTTCGGGCGCGACGACCGCGACCCCGACCCCTCCGGACGTGCGGACCGCACGGGCGACGGGCGCGACGACGGGCGCCCCCCGCTGCGCGCCATCGACGGCAGCCTCGCCGAGGACGTCCGCCCGGCCCGCCGCGGCCTGTCCGAGCCGGCGCGGCTCAACCCCAAGTACCTGTTCGAGACCTTCGTCATCGGCTCGTCCAACCGGTTCGCGCACGCGGCGGCGGTGGCCGTCGCCGAGGCACCCGCGAAGGCCTACAACCCGCTGTTCATCTACGGGGACTCGGGACTGGGCAAGACGCACCTGCTGCACGCGATCGGCCACTACGCCCAGAACCTCTACCCGACGGTGCGGGTGCGGTACGTGAACTCCGAGGAGTTCACGAACGACTTCATCAACTCCATCAGTGAGGGAAAGGCGGGCGCGTTCCAGCGCCGCTACCGCGAGGTGGACGTGCTCCTCATCGACGACATCCAGTTCCTGCAGGGCAAGGAACAGACGATGGAGGAGTTCTTCCACACGTTCAACACCCTGCACAACGCGAACAAGCAGGTCGTCATCACCTCGGACGTCCCGCCGAAGCAGCTCAACGGCTTCGAGGACCGGATGCGCTCCCGCTTCGAGTGGGGCCTCATCACCGACGTGCAGCCCCCGGACCTCGAGACGCGCATCGCGATCCTCCGCAAGAAGGCGGCGAGCGAGCGGCTGCAGGCCCCGGACGACGTGCTCGAGTACATCGCGTCGAAGATCTCGACCAACATCCGTGAGCTCGAGGGCGCGCTGATCCGGGTGACGGCGTTCGCGAACCTCAACCGCCAGCAGGTCGACGTGTCGCTCGCGGAGATCGTCCTCAAGGACCTGATCACCGACGACCAGACGCAGGAGATCACCGCGACGACGGTGATCGGCCAGACCGCCGCGTACTTCGGCCTGTCCATCGAGGACCTGTGCGGCTCGAGCCGCTCGCGCGTGCTCGTCACGGCGCGGCAGATCGCCATGTACCTGTGCCGGGAGCTGACGGACCTGTCGCTGCCGAAGATCGGCCAGGCGTTCGGTGGCCGTGACCACACGACCGTCATGCACGCGAACCGGAAGATCCGCGAGCTCATGGCGGAGCGCCGGTCGATCTACAACCAGGTGACCGAGCTGACGAACCGCATCAAGCAGCAGCACCGCGGCTGACCCCGCCGGCCGTGCACGGCTCCCTGACGGCGTCCACGCACCGCGTGGGCGCCGTCGGTGCGTCCGGGGCCCCGCGACCGCACCATCCGTCGCGAGCACCCGCGTGCGCACGCGCCGACGAGCGTTCCGGTCGCGCCGCGACGCGGCCGGTCGGCCGCTGGCGCCGGTGGCCGCCGCACGTCGCCGCTCCACGAACGCTTCCCGCCACACGGCCTCATCCACCGCGATCTCCACCGCCCGCCCGGAGTTGTCCACAGGTTTGCCCACGGATGGGGACAACCTTCGACCTCCTCGAACGTTGCCCTGGAGCGGCCCTGGGGAGCGGTGTCAGCAGCACGGGCCACGCGCCCTGACCTGCTCTGACGCGTCCGTCCCGCTCTCCGGCCGGGCGTCGTGCTACGTGCTCACCGAGGACCGCCCATGAGAGGACTCTCACCATCAAACCCGGACAAACGTCTTGACGCGGCTGTCCACTGCAGGGTGAGACATGCATGGGACGATTGTTCACACCTGTGCACACACCTGTGGATGACGGTGGACGAACCCAGGCGTTGCTGTGGAGCGATCCTGTGCCGTCGGTGGACGGCGGTGCACGGTCCCGCGTCCGTGCACCGCCGTCCACACCTCGAGGTCGTGCCGTCACAGCGCGGCACACACCCCGATCTGCGCCCCCACCTGCACGTACGTCGCCCGTCCACACGATGCACAGCCCCGATGACGACGACGACACTTATCTGCTGGAGAGATCCACACACCGCCGTACGGCTGTGGTGGCGTGGCGACCGGGCGGCGCCCTGCCGACGGTGTTCCGGCCGTCGGACCCGTCGCGTAGTGTTCGGCAGTGCTCCGCCGGTAGCGGCCGGCCGCTCGCCGGCACCCAGCCCGGACGCCGACCGGCGGGAGCGACGACGGGTCGACGACGAGAAGGTGACGCATGAGGTTCCGGGTCGAGCGCGACGTGCTGGCCGAGGCCGTCACGTGGACCGCGCGCAGCCTCCCCACCCGCCCGCCGGTCCCCGTGCTCGCGGGAGTGCGCATCGAGGCGGACACCACGGGCACCGTGCAGCTGTCGAGCTTCGACTACGAGGTCTCGGCTCGCGCGCAGCTCCCCGCCGACGTCTCCGAACCGGGCACGGTGCTCGTCTCGGGCCGCCTGCTCGCGGAGATCTCGCGCGCGCTGCCCGCCAAGCCGGTCGACGTCGTGCTCGACGGTACGAAGGTGCAGGTCACGTGCGGGGCGAGCCGCTTCACGCTGCTCACGATGCCGGTCGAGGACTACCCGGCGCTGCCCGTCATGCCGCCCGTCACGGGAACGGTCGACGGCGACGAGCTCACGCACGCGGTCGCGCAGGTGTCCGTGGCGGCGAGCCGCGACGACACGCTGCCCCTGCTGACGGGCGTGCGCGTGGAGATCGAGGGCGAGAAGGTCACGCTCCTGGCCACCGACCGCTACCGTCTCGCGCTCCGCGAGATGACGTGGAAGCCGTCGACGCCGGACCTGTCCGCCGTCGCGCTGGTGCGGGCCCGGACGCTCAACGACGCCGCGAAGTCGCTCGGCAGCGCGGGGTCGGTGTCGGTGGCGCTGTCCACCGGCGGCGGCGTCGACCTCATCGGCTTCGAGGCCGGGGGCCGGCACACGACCAGCCTCCTCGTCGACGGCGACTACCCCGCGGTCCGCCGCCTGTTCCCGGACGAGACGCCGATCCACGCGATCGTCCAGACGCACGCGCTCGCCGACGCCGCGAAGCGCGTCGCCCTCGTCGCCGAGCGGAACACGCCGATCCGCCTCAGCTTCAGCGACGGCCAGGTCGTCCTCGACGCGGGCCAGGGTGACGACGCACAGGCCTCCGAGGCGCTGGAGGCCGTGCTCGTCGGTGACGACATCTCGGTCGCCTTCAACCCGCAGTTCCTGCTCGACGGCCTGGGTGCCCTCGACACCACGTTCGTGCGCATGTCGTTCACGCACCCCAACAAGCCGGTGGAGTTCACCGGCCAGGAGTCGCTGGACGGCGAGGCCTCCAAGGACTACCGCTACCTGCTGGTGCCCATCCGCTTCGCCAGCTGACGCCGCCCGCCCGGGCGGCGGCGGACGAGGTGCGGCACAGTGACCGGGGAGCATCCCCACGGCGGTGCTCCCCCGCGTTCGACGCGGACCACGACACGGCGGAGAACCGCCGCAGGAAGGGGCGAGGGATGCACATCGGGCTGGTCGGCCTGGGCAAGATGGGCGCGAACATGCGCGAGCGGATGCGTGCGGCGGGGATCGAGGTCACCGGCTACGACCGCAACCCCGACGTCTCCGACGTCGCGTCGCTCGAGGCCCTCGCGCAGGCGCTCCCCCCGGGTGAGCGCGTCGTCTGGGTGATGGTGCCGTCGGGTGAGGTGACGGACGCCGTCATCTGCGACCTGGCGGGCCTCCTCGACGCCGGTGACCTGGTGATCGACGGCGGCAACTCCTACTACCAGGACGACGCGAAGCACGCGGAGCTCCTGGGGCGCACGGGCATCCGCTTCGTCGACGCCGGTGTCTCCGGCGGCGTGTGGGGCCTCGAGAACGGGTACGGCCTCATGGTCGGCGGCGCTCCCGAGGACATCGAGCGGGCGATGCCGGTCTTCGATGCGCTGCGTCCGGTGGGCGAGCGGGCGGACGGCTTCGTGCACGTCGGGCCCGTGGGCGCCGGCCACTTCGCGAAGATGGTGCACAACGGCGTCGAGTACGGCCTCATGCAGGCGTACGCCGAGGGCTACGAGCTGCTCGCGGCGAAGGACCTGGTCACGGACGTGGCGGGGACCATGCGCGCGTGGCGCAAGGGCACGGTCGTGCGGTCGTGGCTGCTGGACCTGCTGGTCCAGGCGATCGACCAGGACCCGGGCTTCGCGGCCATCGACGACTGGGTCGAGGACTCGGGCGAGGGCCGCTGGACCGTCGACGAGGCCATCGACCTCGCCGTGCCGGCCCCGGTCATCGCGGCGTCGCTGTTCGCACGGTTCGCGTCCCGCCAGGGCGAGTCGCCCGCGATGAAGGCCGTCGCGGCGCTCCGCCAGCAGTTCGGCGGCCACGCCGTGAAGGTCGCCGGCGGCGAGACCGTCACGCCGACGGCCCCGGCGACGTCGGAGGGCTGAGGCGCCTCGTGTACGTCGCGCACCTGTCCCTCACCGACTTCCGGTCGTACCCGCAGGTCGAGCTGCCGCTCGAGCCGGGCATCACCGCGCTGGTCGGGCCGAACGGGCAGGGCAAGACGAACCTCGTCGAGGCCATCGGGTACGTCGCGACGCTGGGCAGCCACCGGGTGCCCAGCGACGCGGCGCTCGTGCGCGCCGGCGCCGACCGCGCGGTCGTGCGCGCCAAGGTCGTGCGCGAGGAGCGGTCGACGCTCGTCGAGATCGAGGTGACGCCGGGCCGGGCGAACCGCGCGCGCGTCAACGGCGGCTCGCCGGGCCGGGCGCGCGACGTGCTGGGCATCCTCCGGACTGTCCTGTTCGCGCCCGAGGACCTCGCGCTCGTCAAGGGTGACCCGGACGGGCGCCGGCGCTTCCTCGACGACCTCCTCGTGCAGCTCACCCCGCGCATCGCGGGGGTGCTGACCGACTACGAGCGGGTGCTGCGCCAGCGGTCCGCGCTGCTGAAGTCGGCGGGAGCCGCGATGCGCTCCCGCGCGGGTGCGGACCTGCGCACGCTCGACGTCTGGGACGCCAAGCTCGCGCAGGCGGGGGCGCAGATCGTCGTGGCGAGGCAGGCGCTGGTCGCGGCCCTGCGGCCGCAGGCCGCGGACGCCTACCGCAAGGTCAGCTCGGGGCAGGGCGAGCTGGAGATGGCGTACCGGTCCTCGCTCGACACCGCCCTGGGACTGCCCGACGACGAGGACGCGCGGGCGGCCTCGGCCGACGCACCGCCCGCGACGGCCGAGCTCGTCGAGGCGCGGCTCCTCGAGGCCATGGGACGCCTGCGGTCCAAGGAGGTCGAGCGCGGCGTCAGCCTCGTCGGCCCGCACCGCGACGACCTCGTGCTGACGCTCGGCGCGCTGCCGGCGAAGGGGTATGCGAGCCACGGCGAGTCGTGGTCGGTGGCGCTCGCCCTGCGGCTGGCGTCCTGGACGCTGCTCACGCACGGGTTCGACGACGCCGGCGGCTGGGCCGCCGACTGGGGCCCGGACGGCGAGCCGGTCCTGATCCTCGACGACGTCTTCGCCGAGCTCGACACCCGCCGCCGCGACCGCCTGGCGGAGCTCGTCGCGCCCGCCCGGCAGGTGCTCGTCACGGCCGCGGTGCCGCAGGACGTGCCCGAGCCGCTCACGGGGGCGCGCGTCGACGTCATGGGCGGCGAGGTGTCGCGTGTCGTCTGACCGGCCGCGCGCCGGCCGGGGCGCGGGACGTCGGGGCGGCGCACCGCACGCCGACCAGCACACCGACCAGCACGACGACGACCAGCACAGCACCGACCAGCACCATGACGACGCCGAGACCGACGCGACCCTCCTCCCCGCGCCCACCGTGGTGCCGGACGGCGTCCCGGTCTCGGAGCTGGTCTCCCTCACGCCGCCCGAGCAGGTGGCACGCACGGCGCTCGCGCGCGCCAAGGCGGCGGCACGCGCCCGGGGCCTGCGTCCGGGGCAGCCGGCGCGCGGTACGGCGGTCTCCAGCGGCGCGGCGCCCGGGCCGCGCGACCCGCAGCCGCTCTCGGTCTCGGCCGGTCGGCTCGCGCGCGACCTCGGCTGGGAGCCGGGGCTCGTGGTGGGCGACCTGGTGCACCGGTGGGCCCACATCGTCGGTCCCCAGGTCGCGGAGCACTGCACGTACGAGTCGTTCGAGGCGGGCCTGCTGACCGTGCGGGCGTCGTCGAGCGCGTGGGCCGCGAACCTGCGCCTGCTGGCGCCGGCGATGCTCGCGCGGTTCGACGAGGCGCTCGGGCCGGGCGTCGTGGTGCAGATCGCCGTGCTGGGGCCGGCGGGCGGTCACGGTTTCGGGCGCGGGCCCAAGAGGGTCCCCGGCCGCGGCCCGCGGGACACCTGGGGCTGAGGCGCGGGCGGCGCGACGACGCGTCCACCACGGGTCCCCCAGGTGCCCCGTTCCGCGGCCTCCACCAGGTAGAATGGAAAGGTCATTGCAGGCGTCTGCGCGCCCCCCTGCGCGGCGAACTCAGCACGCGCGGTGTGATCCGGTCTCCTGGCCGCTCGCAGCCGCTCTCGACGCGCATCACGCGCGCAGACCTCTCGAGGAGACCCGCCGCCCGTGGCCGACCAGAGCACCCCTCGCGACACCGACTCGGACCACGGCGACGACGCCACCCCCACGCCCCGCGCACAGCCGTCCCCCTCGTCCCTGCCCGGGGGCGGCGAGTACGACGCGAGCGCGATCACCGTCCTCGAGGGTCTCGAGGCCGTGCGCAAGCGGCCGGGCATGTACATCGGGTCCACCGGAGCGCGCGGCCTGCACCACCTCGTGTACGAGGTGGTCGACAACTCCGTCGACGAGGCGCTCGCCGGGTACTGCGACACCATCGACATCACGCTGCTGGCCGACGGTGGCGTCCGCGTCACCGACAACGGCCGCGGCATCCCGGTCGCGATCCACCCCACCGAGGGCAAGCCCACGCTCGAGGTCGTCATGACGATCCTGCACGCGGGCGGCAAGTTCGGCGGCGCCGGCTACGCGGTGTCGGGCGGTCTGCACGGCGTCGGCATCTCGGTCGTGAACGCCCTGTCGCGGCGCGTCGAGGCGAAGGTCCGCCGCGACGGCTTCGAGTGGGAGATGGACTTCGTCGACGGCGGCCGGCCGGACGGGCCGATCCGGCAGGGCGAGGCGACGTCCGCCACGGGTACCAGCATGACGTTCTGGGCGGACCCGGCGGTCTTCGAGACGATCGACTTCGACTTCGAGACGCTCCGCTCGCGCTTCCAGCAGACGGCGTTCCTCAACAAGGGCCTGCGGATCACGCTCACGGACGAGCGGGTGGAGCACACGGGCACGGAGGACGAGGTCACCGACCCGGGCACGGCGGACGCGGGCGCGACGACGGACGGCACCGTGGAGGCGCCGCAGGGACGCAGCGTCACCTACAAGTACGACGGCGGCCTGGTCGACTACGTGACGCACCTGAACTCCGCCAAGAAGGTCGAGCTCGTGCACCCGGACGTCATCGAGATCGCCTCGGAGGACACCGAGCGGCGCATCTCGGTCGACATCGCGCTGCAGTGGACGAGCGCGTACAGCGAGTCGGTGCACACGTTCGCGAACACGATCTCGACGACCGAGGGCGGCACGCACGAGGAGGGCTTCCGTGCGGCGATGACCTCGCTGATCAACCGGTACGCCCGGGAGAAGAACATCATCAAGGAGAAGGACGAGAACCTCACGGGCGACGACATCCGCGAGGGCCTGACGGCCGTCATCTCCATCAAGCTCGGCGAGCCGCAGTTCGAGGGCCAGACCAAGACGAAGCTCGGCAACACCGAGGCGAAGACGTTCGTCCAGCGCGTCGTCAACGAGCGCCTCGGCGACTGGCTGGACTCGCACCCGACCGAGGCGCGCGACGTCATCCGCAAGGCGATCCAGGCGGCCACCGCCCGCATGGCCGCCCGCAAGGCGCGCGAGGCGACCCGCCGCAAGGGCCTGCTCGAGTCGAACTCGATGCCCGGCAAGCTGCGCGACTGCCAGTCGAACAACCCCGCCGAGTGCGAGGTCTTCATCGTCGAGGGCGACTCCGCCGGCGGCTCGGCCGTCCGCGGCCGCAACCCGCGCACGCAGGCGATCATGCCGATCCGCGGGAAGATCCTGAACGTCGAGCGCGCGCGGCTCGACCGCGCCCTGGGCAACCAGGAGGTGCAGGCGCTGATCACGGCGTTCGGCACGGGCATCGGCGAGGACTTCGACGCCGCGAAGCTGCGGTACCACAAGATCGTGCTCATGGCCGACGCCGACGTCGACGGCCAGCACATCCGCACCCTGCTGCTGACGCTGCTGTTCCGGTACATGCCCGAGCTGATCACCCGCGGCTACGTCTACATGGCGCAGCCGCCGCTGTACCGGATCAAGTGGTCGAACTCCCCGCACGACTACGTGTACTCGGACCGTGAGCGGGACGCCGTGATCGCGGACGGCCGGGCCAACGGCAAGCGCCTGCCCAAGGAGAACGCGGTGCAGCGCTACAAGGGCCTCGGCGAGATGGACTACTCGGAGCTGTGGGAGACGACCATGTCGCCCGAGCACCGCACGCTGCTGCAGGTGACCCTCGACGAGGCGGCCGCGGCGGACGAGATCTTCTCGGTGCTCATGGGTGAGGACGTCGAGGCCCGCCGCGCGTTCATCCAGCGCAACGCCAAGGACGTGCGATTCCTCGACATCTAGGCGTGACCCGCACCCCCACGCCCCTGGCCCTCGTACCTCTGGAGTGACCCGCACGTGACCGAGACCCCCGGCGAGATCGAGCACGGCCGCATCGACCAGGTGGACCTGCAGCTCGAGATGCAGCGCTCCTACCTGGACTACGCGATGGCCGTGATCGTGGGCCGCGCCCTGCCCGACGTCCGCGACGGCCTGAAGCCGGTGCACCGCCGCGTGCTGTACGCGATGTACGACGGCGGCTACCGCCCGGACCGCCAGTTCTCCAAGTGCAGCCGCGTCGTGGGCGACGTGATGGGCAAGTACCACCCGCACGGCGACACGGCGATCTACGACGCGCTGGTGCGCCTCGTGCAGGACTGGTCGCTGCGGTACCCGCTGGTCTCCGGGCAGGGCAACTTCGGCTCCCCCGGCGACGACCCGGCCGCCGCGCCCCGGTACACCGAGTGCAAGATGGCGCCGCTGGCCATGGAGATGGTCCGGGACATCGACGAGGATGCCGTCGACTTCCAGGACAACTACGACGGGCACACGCAGGAGCCGACGGTCCTGCCGTCGCGCTTCCCGAACCTGCTGGTCAACGGCTCGGCCGGCATCGCGGTCGGCATGGCGACGAACATCCCGCCGCACAACCTGCGCGAGGTCGCGTCGGGCGTGCAGTGGTACCTGGAGCACCCGGACGCCTCGCGCGAGGAGCTGCTCGAGGCGCTCCTGCAGCGCATCAAGGGGCCGGACTTCCCCACGGGCGCGACGATCCTCGGCCGCCGCGGCATCGACGAGGCGTACCGGACGGGCCGCGGCTCGATCACGATGCGCGCGGTCGTCGAGGTCGAGGAGATCCAGAACCGGCAGTGCCTCGTGGTGACGGAGCTGCCGTACCAGGTCAACCCGGACACGCTCGCGAAGAAGATCGCGGACCTCGTGCGCGACAACCGCGTGCAGGGCATCGCCGACATCCGCGACGAGACCTCGGGCCGCGCGGGCCAGCGCCTGGTCATCGTGCTCAAGCGCGACGCGGTCGCCAAGGTCGTGCTGAACAACCTGTACAAGCACACGCAGCTGCAGGACACGTTCGGTGCCAACATGCTCGCCCTCGTCGACGGCGTGCCGCGCACGCTGAGCATCGACGCGTTCGTCCGGCACTGGACGGCCCACCAGGTCGACGTCATCCAGCGCCGCACGCGGTTCCGGCTGCGCCGGGCCGAGGAAGAGATCCACATCTACCGCGGCTACCTCAAGGCGCTCGACGCCCTGGACGAGGTCATCGCACTCATCCGCCGCTCCCCCGACGCCGAGACGGCGCGCGCCGGCCTGATGGAGCTGCTGGAGATCGACGAGCAGCAGGCGCAGGCGATCCTCAACCTGCAGCTGCGCCGCCTGGCGGCCCTGCAGCGGCAGGAGATCCTGCAGCGGCACGCCGAGCTCGAGGCCCGCATCGTCGAGCTGACGGCCATCCTCGAGTCGCCGGTGCGCCAGCGCGAGATCATCAGCGAGGAGCTGACGACGGTCGTCGACCGGTACGGCGACGAGCGCCGCACGCACATCCTCCCGTTCGACGGCGAGGTCAGCGTCGAGGACCTCATCGCCGAGGAGGACGTGGTCGTCACGATCACCCGCGGCGGCTACGCCAAGCGCACGCGGGTCGACGCGTACCGGGCGCAGCGCCGCGGCGGCAAGGGCGTCCGCGGCGCGCAGCTGCGCGAGGACGACCTCGTCGACCACTTCTTCGTCACGACCACGCACCACTGGCTGCTGTTCTTCACGAACCTCGGCCGCGTCTACCGGGCGAAGGCGTACGAGCTGCCCGAGGCCGGCCGCGACGCCAAGGGCCAGCACGTGGCGAACCTGCTGGCGTTCCAGCCCGGCGAGCAGATCGCCCAGGTCCTGGACCTGCGCGACTACGAGCAGGCGGAGCACCTGCTGCTCGCGACCCGCCGCGGCCTGGTGAAGAAGACGCGGCTGACGGAGTACGACTCCAACCGCTCGGGCGGCGTCATCGCGATCAACCTGCGCGAGGACGAGGAGGGCCGGCCGGACGAGCTCGTCTCGGCGCGGCTCGTGAACTCGGACCAGGACGTCATCCTCGTGTCGCGCAAGGGCCAGTCGGTCCGCTTCACGGCCTCCGACGACGCGCTGCGTCCCATGGGCCGCGCGACGAGCGGCGTGACGGGGATGAAGTTCCGCGGCGAGGACGACCTGCTCGCCATGGACGTCGTCCGCGAGGACGCCTACCTGTTCACGGTCACGCAGGGCGGCATCGCCAAGCGCACGGCCCTCACGGTCGAGAACTACCGCCAGCAGGGCCGCGGCGGCCTCGGCATCAAGGTCGCGAACCTGCCGGAGGCGAACGGTGACCTCGTGGGCGCGCTGGTGACGGACGCGGACGACGAGGTGCTGGTCATCATGGAGCGCGGCAAGATCGTGCGCTCGTCGACCTCCGAGGTGAACGCGACGGGCCGCAACACGCAGGGCGTCATCTTCGCCAAGCCGGACGCGGGCGACCGGATCATCGCCGTCGCCCGGAACAGTGAGCGACACCTCACGGACGTAACGGGTACCGTGGACGGGAACGGCCTGAGCACCGACGGGCCCGACGGCACCGGCACCGCACCGGACCGCGCGGCGTCCGACCTCGCTGCGACCGACGCCACTGCGCCCGACGCGACCGGGTCGGAGCCGGACAGCGGTGACCGACCCGCGGAGGACGCATGACCGACACGCCCCCCTCGATCCCGCCGCGCAAGCGGCCGACCCCGCCCGTGACGGGCCCCGCCGGCCGCGCCCCGGAGGGCGTCGGGGACCGCGCCGGCGCCGCGGCCGTGCCGGAGGGCGACGGCGCGACGTCCACGTGGTCCGCCACGGTGCGCACCTCGACGATGCCGGGCGGGGCCGGTCGCAGCACCGGGCCGACGGGACCGCGGACGAGCGGCCCGGCGGTCGGCGGACCGGTGATGCCGGCACCCGGGCGCACCGCGGAGGCGCGCCCGGACCTCCGTCCTGCGGACACACGGCCCGGAGACGCACGGCCGGTGGACGCACGGCCGGTCGACGCGCGACCCGCGGACCTGCGCCCGGCGGACGCACGCGCCGCGGGGGCACAGCCGGTCGCCCCGCCGGAGGACGAGGTCGACGGCCCGCAGGAGCCCTCTCCCCTCGTCACGGCCGTCGACACGACGACCGTCTGGCTCAAGAAGGCGGCCGGTGCGACGAGCGCCAAGCTGTCGCAGGCGTACACCCAGCTGACCCGCCCGAGGACCGAGGACCCCGAGATGACGACCACCCCGGACGCCCCCGCCACCGTCGCCCCGAGCCGTGCGGAGGCTCCTGCTGCGGGCGCCGCGCCGCGCGTGACGGGTCCCGCCACGGGTGGCACCCCGCGTGCGACGGGTCCCGCCACGGGCGCCACGCCCCGCCCCGGCACGGGGCGCATCCCCGCCGTGGGCGGGCCGCGCCGGGTGCGCCTGTCGGTGTCCCGGGTCGACCCGTGGTCGGTCATGAAGCTGGCGTTCCTGCTGTCCGTGGCGGTCGGCATCATGATCGTCGTCGCGGCCGCGGTGCTGTGGTTCACCCTCGACGGCCTGCAGGTCTTCGCGCAGGTGGACGAGCTGATCGCGCAGGTCGCCGGGCCGGAGAGCACCCTGAACGTGCTCGAGTTCCTGTCGTTCCAGAAGACGATCTCGGCGGCGACGCTCGTGGCCGTCATCGACGTCTTCCTGCTGACGGCCCTCTCGACGATCGGCGCGTTCCTGTACAACCTCGTGGCGGCGCTGGTCGGCGGCGTGCACGTGACCATGACGGACGAGTGACGTCGCCGTCGGGACGCCCTCGCCGGCCGCGCCCGGACCGGTCCGCCGGTTTGGGTTCGTCCCCGGCCCTGAGGTAGTCTCGACCGTCGCACCCGCCCGGCTCCCCGGAGCGGTCAGGGTGGTGCGAGACGGGCCTATAGCTCAGACGGTTAGAGCGCTTCCCTGATAAGGAAGAGGTCACAGGTTCAAGTCCTGTTAGGCCCACGTACGCGTCGGTCCCGCTCGGGTCGCGCCACCGGCACCACCCGAGACGGGGGATCCGATGAAGAAGCTCCTGCTGGTCGCCGCGGTCGCGGCCGTCGGTTTCGCCGCGTGGCAGAAGTACGCGCAGGACCGCGACGAGCGCGACCTGTGGGCCGAGGTCACCGACACGTTCGAGTGACCGCCGGCTCCGCTCGCGGAGCGGCGCGAAGCGGCAGCAGCCGCACCCGGGGCCATGGCGCAATTGGTAGCGCACCTGCTTTGCAAGCAGGGGGTTAGGGGTTCGAGTCCCCTTGGCTCCACTACAGATTCACTCCCGGTGAGCCTTTCGCCAGGGTGGCGACCGGTGATGCTCGACTAGGGCGTGTCTCCCATATCTGGGGGAGGCTCGCGACATTGCGTGAAGGTGTCGGCGTCTTCGCGGTATCGGGCGCTCCCGGACGAGCAGTGGGCTCGGGTCGACCCGCTGCTACCCTCGAATGAGGGCCGGAGTGGGCATCCGTCCGGGGACAACCGTCGGGTTGTCGAGAGGATCCTTACCGGTATCGGACGGGGATCCCGTGGCGAGACCTGCCGCGCGAGCAGTTCGGCGCGTAGCAGACGGCCTGGAAGAGTCATCGCTATGCCGCGGACGGGACGTGGGACCGGGTGTTGGCGCGGTAGCTCACCGAGGCCGACGTGGTCGGCGAAGTGGACTGGGCCGTCTCGGTGGACGCGACGATCGCTCGTGGACACCAGCACACGACTAATACCAGTCACCCGCACCAGGACACAGAGGGCCCCGTCGAAGCACAGGAATCTGCCGATCGCGAGGTGAACCTGCCAACCATGGCATCGGACGATCTCGCGGAGGGCTGACCACCAAGATCCACACCGCAGTCGACGGGGGTGGTCGCCAGCTGGCTGCCGTGGTCACTGTTGGGCACGGCAACGGCGGCGCGCTGCTCCCCCGCTGTGCTGGCCGACATCCGCGTCCCACGCCTGGCTGCGCGTCGCCCGCGCACCAGGCTCGACGCGGGATCGCGGACAGGCGCACTCCGCCGGCATCGATCGCCGGGCGCTGCACGCCCGCGGCACCGTGGTGCATCGTCCCGGCGGGCGGGCGCTGGGCTCAGTCGGGACTTCAGCGAGGGTGCGAGCGCGCCTTCACCCGCCCCGGGGGGCGTTGCTCCATAGGGAGGCCCCAGCTGGTAGCTATCCTCCGACTACTTGCGGCGACGCAGCCGTAACGAGTGATCGGACAGGTGGGCCGGCGATTGACTGACGAAGTGCGGAACTGGGCGACCACCCAGGACCGCGATCGACAGATCTATGAGATGCGTCTTTCTGGTGCACGCCTCGAAGCGATCGGGCACGCCTTCGGGCTCACCCGTGAACGCATCCGGCAAATCGTCGGACAGATGGGCGGCGTCGACCGCGAAGACGTCGCAGCAGCACGGAGCGCGAGGCGGGAGGCGGAGGAAGCACAACTGCGCGACCGGATCCTCGCTGTCGTTGCAACGGGCCTCGCTAGATCGTCGGCGCAGGCAGCCACGATGGTGGGGACGGACGAGGCCACCGTACGGCGCCTCGGGGGGAGGGCCCTCACCACATGGCTCGGCTCCACGAGACCGCCCAGGACTCGGTGGGCCGCGTCGGATGTCATTGGGGCCCTGCGAGTCGCTGCAACGTACGAGTGGCCACTGTCTCGAGCTGCCTACCAAGATCTGGTCGATACAGGGGAGATCGAAGGCCCAAGCTCTGCCCGGATCGAGCAACTCCACGGCTGGGCCGCCGCATGTGAGTTGGCGGGAATCGAGAGCTCGCGGCGTCGGCGTAGGGACTACCAGTCGACATGGACCGACGACGACCTGTGGCACTTCGCGCGTAAGTACATCGAGCACTGCGGGTCGACGGCACCGTTTCACGGGTTCGACGTCTGGCGCATCGAGCACGCGCCAGACGCGCCATCGAGCGGCGTCTTGCGACGGCGACTCGGCAAGTGGAACGGCATCCGACGCACCATCCTGTTCGAGGGAGATTCGATGAGCGAGGAGACGCTCACTGGCAAGGAGTCGCTCCGCCTCGATGAGCAGCTCGTCGACCGCATGGACGACGAGAGTCGTGTGCGCGTCTGGAAGTCCGTGATCGACATCTTGGAGCGCGGTCCGCAGCGCACGGGCGTCGGGGGGCAGACCGGCCTTGCGCTGGGCTACGTGCAGTCGGGGAAGACGACGTCGATCACGGCCCTGATCGCCGCAGCAGCGGACCAGGGCTACCAGATCATCGTGGCGCTGCTCGGAGGTACCAACCTCCTGCTCGACCAGAACAAGGACCGGTTGGAGAGCGCACTCGGGACGCAATCGCGCAAGGACTATCGATGGGTCACTGAGGTGAACCCCTCTGGAGCCGCGACGGCCAAGCGCATCGGGGCGCGGATCGAGGGAGGACGAGCGGTCCTGATCCCCGTGCTCAAGCACGCGGGCCGACTCAATGCTCTCGCGTCCGTGCTCGACAAGGTGCCCGAGATCGAGCGCGTCCCGGTGCTGATCATCGACGACGAGGCTGACCAGGCTTCGCTGAACACGAGCTCGACGGCAGAGAGCAAGACCTACGAGGCGATCCGTATCCTGCGCTCACGCGTGCCGAAGCACCTCTACGTCCAATACACGGCCACGCCGTACGCGCCACTGATGCTCGATGCAGATGATCTGTTGAGTCCCGACTTTGTCGAGTTTCTCGAGCCCGGCAATGGATATACTGGTGGCCGCGAGTTCTTTGTCGAGTTCGCTGACCAGGTCATCCGGGACGTGCCGCTCTTGGAAGAGCAGCCAGCAAAGGCGCCTCCCCTCGAGCTGCCTCGGAGCCTCGTGGCGGCATTGGGCTCGTTCGTCGCGGGTGCTGCGTTGCTGGTCCAACATCAGCCCGATGCAGCGCCTGTGAGCATGCTCATCCACTCCACCCAGAGGAACGACGTCCAAGAGCGGTATCGCTTCCTGGTCGAGCGCGAGCTCCGAAAGTGGAGGACCGCCGCGGACACAGCTGTGGCGGTGACCGACCTCCCCGAGTCCGTCGGGAAGGAGCGGACCGTCCTGACTGAGCGAGGGGCGCCCGACGTCGACGACGCAATGTTCATCGATAAGGTTCGGTGGGTGCTGCGTGAGACGTCGCTCTGGCTCGTCAACTCTACGTCGGCGCTCAACAAGGTCGAGTGGAACGTTACGCCGGTACACATACTCATCGGCGGCAACAAACTCGATCGCGGGTTCACGGTGGAAGGCTTGACGGTCACGTACATGAACCGGCCCCCCAGCACACAGGTCGATACGCTCGAGCAGCGCGCGCGCGCTTTCGGCTACCGGCGTGACCAGCTGCCCTATTGCCAGTTCTTCGCGACGAAGCGAAGCATCCGCTCCCTGAGAGACATCGTCTTCACAGAGTACGACCTTCGGGCCCAACTTCAGGACCACGTCGATGCTGGCGGCACCGTGCATTCGTGGGCGCGTGACGTCGGCCTGATGCTCCCTGAGGGGATGAAGCCGACGAGGGATGTCGTCGTGAACCAGCTGGACTATCTCGCTCTCGGTTGGTCGTCCGTTCGCCTGCCGCGTCTGAATACCGCATCTCTGGCCACCAACCGTGCGATCGCCGCGGAGATCGGGCTGTTCGACGCTCCGCCCGTCGACTATGGACGGCTCCTGTTGAGGACCGTCGACATCACCGTGGCTGAGGTCTTGGAGAAGGTCGTCGCGAGATGGTCTGCCGACGAGTACGGGCCGTCGTGGAGGCTGCGGGACGTCTCCGAGGCGCTTGCCCGGCACCACGATCAGGAGCAGAGGGTCCCCGTAATCCTCATGGAAGACGACGGCCGGCCACGGCTTCGCAAGTGGGACGTCGAAACGGGCTTCGTCAACCTCTTCCAGGGGCGCGACAACGTGCGCAGCAACGGTGGGGCGGCATACCCAGGAGACCGGGCCATCGGAAACATCGCTGACGACTCCAGCTCGATCGTGGTCCAGATCCATCGCGTCGCTCGCCGCGACGACCCAGGTACCGAGCTGCTCACGCTCGCCGTCCATCTCGGCGACCGCAAGATCGTTCGAAAAGGAGCCACCGCGTGACTGAGAGCCCGTCTGGGATTCGTTCCGGCGTCCCGATGCAGGTGCCGATCTCGGCGCTCTTGCTCGACCCCTTCAACCCTAGGCTCCCAGAGTCGCTCCGCGGTGGGGACCAGTCCGACTTAGCCGTCGTGCTGGAGATGGGATTCGACGCGTTCGCAGTCGCGCAGTCGGTCGCGGACAACGGGTTCTTCGCCGCCGAGCCATTGATTGCGATCCACGACGAGATCCCTGGAAAGTACGTCGTCGTCGAGGGAAACCGTCGGCTCACCGCGCTGATCGGACTGTCTCACCCCGAGATCCGAGAGCAGTTCGCGGATCCTTCGCGATGGGAGGCGGTCGCGGAGAAGGCTGCTATGTCGCCTGAGGTCGCCGTGCCGATCGTCGTCCACACCAACCGCGAGGCAACGCACGTGGAGGTGTCGCGTGCGCACGTCGTTGGCAAGCTCCAGTGGCGGCCGTACATGCAGGCCCGCTTCATCGCGGCTCGGGTAGCCGAGGGGCGCACTATCAAGGAAGTCGCCGACCTGATCGGCATCACGAAGAGCAAGGCCGCCGACCTCTACCGAGACCAGGCGATCGTGGCACAGGCCGAGACCGCCGGCCTGAACACGGGTGAGGTGGAGCGCGCATTCTCCGTACTGACGGTGGCGATGGGCAACACGAAGCTCCGTGACCACATTGGCGCGCCCCTGGGTTCTCGGCTCGAGCCCGGTCAAGCTCCGGTGCCGCCTGGAAAGATTCCCGAACTCAAGGAGGTCATCTCCTGGGTCTTCGGCGACGAGGAGGCGGAACCGGTCATCACCGACTCCCGTCAGATGAGCGCACTCGGTAACGTCGTGGCGAGCGAGGTCGGGTTGGCCTCGCTTCGATCAGGCAAGAGCCTCGAGGAGGCTAAGCAGCAGGTCCAAAGCGCTGGTATGGACCCTCGGGAACGGCTGCTCAAGCGGATGACGGCTGCCACGAACGCGCTCGGCGCAGCAAGTGACGACCTGGCCGAGCACGCGACCGACAAGCAGGTGGTCGGCCTCGTTTCCGACCTGGAGTCTCTGGTCGAATCGATGCGTAACGTCATCGATCAGGCAGCGAACGAAGCGCGTGCCCAGTGACGATCCGCGGTCGGGCCCGCATAGCCGACTGGATCGAGGTTGGGCTCCTCGTACGAGGGCCACGACCGCTCGGGCTTGACCCGCTTCAGTCGTTCTTCGAGTCGTCGATCGGTCTCGAGCCGCAGCAGGTAAACACGGGTGTTCGAGAGATGGCGCGCCGCGGGGCGTTGCTTGGTGCCCGCTACCCCTTCAAGGTCCATGGGGAGTACGCAGTGCAGTCCACGACGGACGCTGCACGGTCGACGTACATGACCGCTGCCCTGATGGCGCCCGGTAACCCGGTCCGCGAGTACCTCAAGGCGGCCCCCGACGAGTCGATGGCGGTGACGTTCGAGAATCTCGTTGCAAGCGCGGCCGCGGGTATCTGGGGCGATGCTGGTCATGCGCTCAGATTCGGTTGGCCGTCCGAGATCGGCCGGCCACCGGAGTTCGACGCTGCTATCAACTGGCTGGCTCACAGGATCGGCGTCAGCGTCGGGCAGGGCTATCGACAGCCACGCCGCAGGGATGGCGGCGTCGACGTAGTCGCGTGGCGGCCCTTTCCCGACGGACGATCAGGGTTCCCGGTTTTGCTCGTACAGTGCACGTTGCAGGAGAACCTCCTGGCGAAGGGTATGGATGTCGATACGAGACTCTGGAGTTCGTGGCTGGCGATGGACGTCGACCCGACCACCGCGCTGGCCACTCCGACGGTGGTTCCCCCTGGGGCGGTCTGGAACGAGCTTGCGCTCAAGTACATGGTGCTCGACCGCATCAGGCTGATCGGTCTGTCACCGGCGGCGACTGCGGAGCAACTAGCGGTGGACTGGGTCGCCGCCACCGTCGAGGGCCTTCGTGAGCACCTGGAAGAGATCAGAGAGCTGTGAGGATCCAGAAGCAGGACGTCGTCAGGGAGATCGCCGACGCGCTCGGTCGAGAGGCACCGACGATGTCGACGGGGTCGACGGAGCCGAGAGCGATCTTCGACATGATCGACAAGGAGCTTGCGCTCGGGCTTCCACCCGGGCTCACCAAGCCGCAGATCGCCCAGGCGATCGTCGAGTCGTCGGGTGAGGTCTGGGGACCGGATTACGAGTCGCGAGGCGGGACGGTGACGCTAAGGGGTCTTCAGGCGGTGAGGGAGGCCGTCCGGTTCTACCTCGGGAGCTAGGTGCCGTTGCGCCACAGTCCACGCGCGCCGCCCCGAGCGCGAGCGATCCGCTAAGCTGGGGCCTAGCTGAAAGCTTAGCTAAGCTCGAAGGCGTCGTCCGGTGACAGCCGGTCGCGACTCGGCTACCGTACGAGTGTTTCGAACACACGTTCGAGTTGGTGCACAGCGTCGGAGGAGGTCCAGGTGGCAACGTCGACGGATGTACCGTTCAGGTATATCGACCTCTTCGCAGGGATCGGCGGTTTCGCCGCCGCTCTCGAGGCGTTCGGCGGCGAGTGTGTCTACTCTGTGGAGATCGACGCGTCGGCAGCTAAGGTCTACGAGCGCAACTGGGGCCACTCGCCGCTCGGTGACATCACCAAGGACGCCAACGATGGTGCCATGAACGTCCCGCCGCACGACCTGCTAGCCGCCGGCTTCCCGTGTCAGCCGTTCTCTAAGTCAGGGGCGCAGCGCGGCATGGAGGAGACTCGCGGCACGCTCTTCTGGAACATTCTCAAGATCATCGAGGCACACCACCCGACGATCGTGCTCCTCGAGAACGTGCGAAACCTGGCCGGGCCGCGACACAAGCACGAGTGGGACCTAATCATCCGGACGCTCCGGGACGAGGGGTACCGGGTCTCGTCGAGCCCGACGGTCTTCTCGCCCCACCTGCTGCCCCTCGAGCGCGGCGGCCGCCCGCAGGTGCGTGAACGCGTGTTCATCACGGCCACCTATGACCCTGACGGGATCCTCGAGGGTGTCGATCCACTTCCCGCACTGTCCAATAGAACGCAGCGAGGCACGGAAGAGTGGAGCCTGCTCCATGACCTTCCTGTCGACGGTACGAGTGAGGATCCGGGCACAAGGCTGACCAAGGCTGAGGTTGCATGGATCGATGCCTGGGACGATTTCGTCACCACGATGTGGGCGGAAGTGCAGAAGACCACGGCTGATGGAAGAAGGCTGGCCGCCCTCCCAGGGTTCCCGATTTGGGCAGACCACTGGGTGACGTCGGAAGAGTTGGCCCTCTGGATGGTCGGAGGGAATTCGCCCTACGGCACGGCCGACGTTCCGAACACCTGGGACGCGGTGCCGGCCTGGAAGAAGACGTTTCTGCTCAAGAACGCCGAGTTCTACACGCGGCACAAGGCGCAGCTTGACCGGTGGGCTTCTCGGCACGATCTTGCGTCGTTCCCGCCTTCCCGTCGGAAGCTCGAGTGGCAGGCCCAGCACGCGGCGACGTTGTGGGAGTGCGTTCTACAGCTTCGGCCGTCGGGAATCCGCGCTAAGCGTCCGACGCACGTTCCTGCCCTTGTTGCGATCACGCAGACATCGATCATCGGCCCGCTGCGCCGTCGACTCACGCCTCGGGAGGCCGCTCGCCTCCAGGGATTCCCCGACAACTTCGACTTCGGTCCGCAGCGTTCGGCAGTTACGTACAAGCAGCTCGGGAACGGCGTGAACATCGGCGCCGTGTGGAACGTGCTCCGGGCGCACGCAGAACGGGATGCTGCGATCCTCCGGAGCACCGAGAGGGGCCACGCTCTACTGAAGGCGCTCGTCGACGACGCACCCAAGACGCCCGACGACCGCCTCGACGCCGTCGTGGCTCGGGGGCGCGCCAGATTCGCCGACGCGAAACTCGCGCTTCCGGTGTGAACGGACCCCCGGTTCCGACTCGGCCCCAGCATGTGCCGACACACCCCGGATCCTCGTCTGCCGCCGTTTCGAAGCGGATGAGCGCGGCGAAGCGACGTGACACCGGCGCTGAGATGGCGCTGCGGCGGGCGTTGCACGCGCTCGGCCTCCGCTATCGAGTCGCATACCCGGTGCCGGGTCAACGTCGACGAACGATCGATGTCGCGTTTACGCGTTCGAAGGTGGCTGTTTTTGTCGACGGGTGCTTCTGGCACGGCTGCCCCGAGCACGGCACCATGCCGCGATCAAACCAGGAGTGGTGGGAGACGAAGATCGGCGCAAATCGCGCCCGAGACCGTGACACCGACCGGGTTCTCGGAGAATCGGGCTGGACAGTCGTTCGGATCTGGGAGCACGCGGCGCCCGGCGCTGCTGCCCAGCGGGTTTACGGGATCGTAGGACTTCGCGCCGCATCGAGGATCACAGACAGTTGACTGACGAAGCCACGATTGGTAGAGCGCGCCTTCGTGGGCGGGGTTGGCGGTTCGATTCCCCTTCGGCCCCGTGGAGCGCGTGGCTTGTCGCATTGAACAGGCCTACGTTCCGCGGGCGTGCGCCTGGTGCGGACACACCGCGGGAAGGGACGTGCGCTCGTGCCTGGCCCGGACGTCAGGTGTGCAGGTGGGACCGCCAGTCCGCGGGGACGCGCCCTGCCGGCCCGGGCACGGGCTGGTCGTCCGGGCGGCTCTCCGGCGGGGCCAGCGCCGGGCCGCGCGCGTAGTCGTCGGCGGCGTAGTCCCAGAACCAGTCCTCCCCCGGCTCGAACGAGCGCACCACCGGGTGGCCGGTGGCGTGCCAGTGCGCCGTGGCGTGCTGCGACGGCGACGTGTCGCAGCAGCCCACGTGGCCGCACGCCGCGCAGCGGCGCAGGTGCACCCACCAGCCGCCGTCGGCGTCGCACTCCACGCAGCCGGGGCCGCTGGGCGGGACGGTGGGGTCGATGGCGTCGACGGTCATGAGGGGCGCACCTCCGCGGTGTAGGGGAGCCGGACGAGGAACCGGGTGTCGCCCGGCTGCGAGCGGACCGTCAGGTCGCCGTGGTGCTTGCCGACGACGATCCGCCACGCGATGTCGAGGCCGAGCCCGGTCCCGGACCCGACGGGCTTGGTGGTGAAGAACGGCTCGAAGACGCGGCCCACCACGTCGGGCGGGATGCCCGGGCCGGTGTCGGCGACCTCGACCTCGAGCCAGTCGTCGACGCGGCGCGTGGTGACGGTCAGCGTCCCGGCGCCGTCCAGGGCCTGCGCCGCGTTGTCGAGGAGGTTCGTCCACACCTGGTTGAGCGCCGCGCCGTACGCGTGCACGGGCGGCAGCGTGCGGTCGTAGGCGCGCACGACCGTGACGCCCTCGAGCCGCTTGTCGAGCATCGTCAGCGTCGCGTCGAGCAGCTCGTGCACGTCGAGCTCGCGGTCGGGTGCGAGGCCGATCTGCGAGTACTGCTTCGCGGCACCGACCAGCGTGGAGATGCGCGTGGTGGCGTCCTCGACCTCGTTCATCAGCTGCTCGGTCTCGAGCGCGTAGCCGAGCCAGCGCACCGCACCCTCCAGCACCTCGGGCGCGACCGCGTCGGCGACCGCGTCGAGCCACGTCCCGTCGAGGCGTGCCGACACGAACGTCGGCGCCAGGTCCCACGGCTCGCGGACGCTGTGCGCGTCGAGCCAGTCGGTGACGGCGTCCTCGGCGTCGGTGCGCTCGAGGGCCGTCGGGGGCGGGGGCGCGCCGGGCGCCCGCGACTTCGCGAGCGACTCCACGGCCTGCTCCTGCAGGTCGACGAGCGTGGCCAGCGTCGTCGCGTCGTACGGCCCCGACGCGATCAGGGCGAGCTTGTGCCGCATGCCGGCGACCCGCTCCCGCAGGGCCGACGTGGCCCGGCCGGCGGCGGCCGCGGGGTTGTTGAGCTCGTGCGTGAGCCCGGCGGAGAGGGCGCCCAGGGCGAGCAGGCGCTCGCGCTGGTTGACGGCCAGCTGGGTGTCCCGCTGCCCCATGAACAGGCCCTCGAGCAGGTGCACGGCCATGGGGAACCACTGCGTCATGAGCTCGCTGAAGTCGGCCGCGGGCAGCGCGTAGAAGCGGGACGGCGCGAGCACGCGCATCGTCTGGCTGTACGTCTGCGGCGCGCGCTCGCCGAGGTAGGCCGCCCACGCGCCGCCGTACACGCCCCGCTGCGAGGTCCGGGAGATCTCGACGTCGTCGGTGCCGACGCGGTGGTCGAGTGCGACCGAGCCCTCGAGGAGGACGTAGAACCACGCGGCGGGCTCCCCCTCGGCGTATAGGACGCCCGGCTCGCGCCGCTCGACGTGCCCGTGCGCGCACAGCCACCGCAGCTGGTCGTCGTCGAGGTGCTCGAACAGGAAGAGCGTGCGCAGCTCGTCGATGTCGCACGGCTGGGCGTCGGCCGGCCGGGCGGCCGCCACGGAGGCCGTCGCGCGCCCCGACGGGCGCACCGCGTCGGGGCCACCCGTCCCCGCGCTCACCGCTCCCCCAGGTACCGGTGCACGAGCATGACCGCCATGGCGCCCTCGCCGACCGCCGAGGCGACGCGCTTGGCCGACTCGGCGCGCACGTCACCCGCCGCGAACACGCCGGGGACGCTCGTCTCGAGGTGGTACGGCGGACGCTCGAGCGGCCACCCCGGTGGTGGGCCGCCGTCGACGAGCAGGTCGTGGCCGGCCCGCAGGAAGCCCCGGGCGTCGCGCTCCACCGTTCCCTCGAGCCAGTCCGTCAGCGGGGCGGCGCCGATGAACACGAAGAGCCAGCCGGCGGGGACGTGCTCCTTCTCCCCCGTGCCGACGTCGCGCAGCACGATCCCGTCCAGGTGCTCGTCGCCGACCGCGTCGACCACCTCCGTGCGGGGACGCACCGTGATGCGCGGGTGCGTCGCGATCTGCTCGACGAGGTAGTGCGACATCGACGCCTCCAGACCGTCGCCGCGCACGAGCAGCGTCACCGAGCGTGCGTCCCGCGCGAGGAACAGCGCGGCCTGCCCCGCCGAGTTGGCGCCACCCACCACGTGCACGTCCTGGTCGCGGCACGCCGCCGCCTGCGTGAGGGCGGACCCGTAGTAGACGCCGCGGCCGACGAGCGCCGCCGGCCCGGCCCCGTCGAGCTCCCGGTACGCGACGCCGTTGGCGAGGACGACGGCGTGCGCGGCGACCGTGCTGCCGTCCGCGAACCGCAGGGCCCGCGCCGACCCGTTCACCTCCAGCGCGACCACGTCGCGCGCCATCACGATCTCCGCGCCGAACCGCTGCGCCTGCCGCCGGGCGCGCTCGGTGAGCTGCGCCCCGGAGACGCCGTCCGGGAAGCCGAGGTAGTTCTCGATCCGTGAGCTCTGCCCGGCCTGCCCGCCGGTCGCGGTGCGCTCCACGAGCGCCGTCCGGAGCCCCTCGGACGCGGCGTACAGCGCGGCGCTCAGCCCGGCCGGTCCCCCGCCGACGACCACCAGGTCGTAGAAGTCGGACGCCGGCTCGACGGACAGTCCCACGCGCGCGGCGAGGGCGGCGTCGTCGGGGGCGACGAGCACGTCGGCGTCCGCCGTCACGACGACCGGCAGCACGCTGCCGTCCACCCCCGCAGCCTCGAGGATGCGCCGGCCCTCGGCCGACTCCACGGCGTACCAGCGGTACGGCACCTGGTTGCGGGCGAGGAACTCGCGCACCTGCGTGGACCGCGCGGACCACCGGTGCCCGACGACCTTGGGCCCGTGCACCGGCACCGGCGCCGCGGTGCGCCACGCCTCGAGCTGCGCGTCGAGCACCGGGTAGAGCTTCTCCTCCGGCGGGTCCCACGGCTTGAGCAGGTAGTGGTCCAGGTCGACGACGTTGACGGCGTCGATCGCGGCCGCGGTGTCCGCGTACGCGGTGAGCAGCACGCGGCGGGCCACGGGGAAGAGGTCCATCGCCTCCTCGAGGAACTCGATCCCGCTCATCCCCGGCATGCGCTGGTCGGCGAGCAGCACCGCGACCTGCTCGCCGCGCAGCTTGAGCTCGCGGCACGCGTCCAGCGCCTCCCTGCCGGACTCGGCGCGCACGATGCGGTACTGCTCGCCGTAGCGCCGGCGCAGGTCGCGCGCGACCGCGCGCGAGACGGCCGGGTCGTCGTCCACGCTGACGAGGGCGGCGCGCGGTGGTGGGGCTGCGACAGTCGGCACGGGGCCCTCCAGGTCGCGGAGCGCAACGGGTGGCACCGCACACTCTGCCGCTGCGCGGTGCGCCTGCACACCCCCCACCGGTCAGGGCGTCGGCTCGGCCAGCCCCAGCTGCTCGCGCAGCGCGTCGACCCCCTCCATCTGCACGTCGAGCCGCAGGTCGTCGCGGCGCGCGTCCCAGTCGGCGCGCTCGAGCACGTACAGCCGGCTCTCGACCGGGCCGCCCTCGCGCGCCTGGTACGCCACACCGTTCTCGCGGTAGCCGATCTTGCGCGTGACGCCCGACGAGCCCGGGTTGTCGGCGAACGCCGACGTGGTCGCGTGCTGCGCGCCCAGGCCCTCGAACAGCAGGTGCAGGATCAGCAGCCGCATGCGCGTGCCGATGCCCTTGTGGTGGTGCTCGAGGCCGAGCCACGAGCCCGTCTCGGCGCTGCGCGTGATCGCGAAGTCCTTGGCGTACATGCCCTGCGTGCCCACCGGGACGCCGTCGTGCAGCACGGCGAGCTCGATGGCCCAGTCGGCGGGCGTCGTGCGCTGGCGCAGGCCCCACTGGTACGTCATGACGCTGCGCGCGACCTGCACGGGGGTGCCGCGCGTCCACGGCACGAGGAACGGCATGTAGTCCGGGGGGTGCACGCCGCGGGCCGCGAGCCGGGCGAGGTCGAAGAGCATCCGGTCGTCCGGGGCGCGCAGCTCGAGGTCCCCGCTGCGCACGCGCACACCCAGCAGCGGCCAGATCTCGACGTCGGTCAGCGGTGGGGGCGCGTCCTGCTCGGGTGCCGTCATCCGCGCAGGGTGGCGGCTCGCGCGGGGCCGGGTCAACCGGGATCGCGGCGCCCCCCCTCCCGGCGGTGCCGCACGGACGCCACGGCGGCGCCGCACGGACGCCACGAGGGCGCCGCACGAGACGTGCGGCGCCCTCGTCGTGCGTCCGGACCGCCCCCGCGTCGGACGCACGCACCGTCGGCCCTTCACGGGCCGCAGCGGTGGTGGTTCGGTCCCGATCCGGCGACTCGGGGGTCGAGCCGGACCGGGACCCGTTCGGTGTCAGCCCACGGTGCAGGCCGTGCCGTTCACGGTGAACGACGTCGGGGCCGGGTTCTGGCCGGTGTGCGACCCGTTGAAGCCCACCTCCACGGACGCCCCCGGTGCGAGCGTGGTGTTCCACGCGGCGCCGGTGGCCGTGACGCGGGTGCCGGACTGCGCCCACGTGGCGGACCAGCCCTGCTGGAGCCTCTGCCCGCCCGTCAGGTCGAACGCGAGCGACCAGGTCAGCGGCGTGGAGCCGGTGTTGGTCAGCCGCACCGCGGCCGTGAACCCGCTGCTCCAGCTGTTCGCCGAGTAGCGGACCGCGCAGCCCGCGGGGGTGGGCGGCGGCGTGGGGGTCGCGGTCGGCGACGCGGTCGGGAAGCCGTCGACGATCTCGATGTCGGTCGACACCCAGGGGGACGTGCGGCCGTCCGCGGCGACCGCACGCACGCGCAGGACGTACCGGCCGTTCCTCAGGTCGTAGAACGTCGCCGTCCGCTCGGTCACCCGGAGCGTCTGCCCGCCGACGACCTCGACGTCGTACGAGACGGCCGGCGCGCCGGTGGCCGCGGCGTCCCACGTGGCGTCGACGGTCCCCAGGCTGCGCAGCCGGTAGGCCAGGTTCGTCGGGGAGCCGACGGGTGCCGGCGTGGCCGTGGGCGTGGCTGTGGGCGTCGGCGTGGGGGTGACCGTGGGCGTCGCCGTCGGGGTCGGCGTGGGCGTCGTCCCGCCCGGCTCCGTGCCCCACACGAGGCGACCGGCCTCGTACAGCGTGATCGCCGCGGTCTTCACCGGGTCGCCCGTGGCGGGCAGGCCGGCGAAGGACGGGTCGTTCGCGGCGTTCCACGACGCTCCCCCGCTGACCCGGAACTGGATCTCGCGGCGGTGCTGCGACTGGCCGCCCGGGTGGATGTTCTGCCCGGCGCACGCGATCTCGGCGTAGTACAGGTTCCCGCCGGCGTGCCGCACCACGGTCGGCTGCGTGCCGCACTCGCTGTAGTTCGTCGAGACGGTCAGCCCGGACGCGGCGTCGGAGCCGTCGAGCGTGAACCAGTACCGGATCGACGCGTCGCGCAGGGACCGCGCCGGGAAGGCGGACCGGTTCCGGATGATCGCCTTGACCTCGGTGAACGTGCCGCCCGCGGGCTGGTTGAGCTTCGCCTCGACGAACAGCTCGTCCTGGTCGGGCTTCTCGGCGACGGGGAAGCCCGCCAGCGGCGTGCCGCCGTACTCCTCGGTCAGGCGCGCGAGAGCGCTGGTGAACCCGGCGTTGTAGTCGGTGGCGACCTCGTTCGCGACGTAGTCGGAGCGGCTGTCCGTGTACGCGTCGTTGGGCGAGCCGGGCCCGCCGACGAGCGCGCCGTACAGCACGTGCCGCGTCTCGGCGGGCTGCGTGAGCGAGTCCAGCCACGAGCCGTGCGCGGTGCGGTGGTGCGGGTTCTGCGGCGGGTTGGCGCCGAAGCCGACGACGTACGACGCCTTGCGCGGGTTGTCGCCGAGCGCGTAGTGGATCTGCCGCACGCCGAAGTCGTGGTACCGCGCCTTGCGGACGGGGTCGGTCAGCCAGTCGGAGTAGACGAGCGCCACGAACGACGTGTTGGCGGCGTACCGCAGCGCGCCCCACGAGTCGAGCACGGCCATGCCGCCCGGCGAGTAGCTGACCCGCGCGCCGTTGACGCCCACGGTCCAGTAGTCGAGCCACCGGTTGGCGTCGTCGACGTACTTCTGCTTGCCCGTCTCCATCGCGAGCAGCGCGTACGCGGCGTACGACTTGTCGTCCCACGCGACCGTCCACTTGTACGACTTCGTCGTCGTCTGGTTCTCGTTGCTCAGCTTGTCGTACTCCGCCTCGGCCTTGGCCAGGTAGGCGGCGTCGCCCGTGGCCTCGTACAGCCAGTACGCGCCCCACACGAGCTCGTCCTGGTAGCCCGACCACGAGCGGTAGAACGACTGGGCGTCCGTCACGCAGTCGGAGTACTTGCCGCGGTACGTGTCCGCGAACGTGTAGAGCTGCTTGGCGTGCGTGAGCAGCGTCGACGCGTACGCCGGGTCGTCCTGGCGGAACAGCACGGAGGCCGACGCGAGCGAGGCGGCGGTCTCGGCGGCGACGTCCGACCCGGGGCACGACGCCGTGATCTTGTAGGACGGCCGCGCCATGGTCATGACCTCGGCGGGGCCCCACCACTTGTGGTCGTCGTCGCCCTTGCCGACCTGCACGTACAGCTCGTTCGGGGCGGTGTGCGCCTTGACGAAGTAGTCGTTGACCCAGCGCAGGTTGTCCTTGAGCTCGTCGAGCTGACCGGCCTTGGTGTAGCCCTGAGGGCTCTCGATCGCGCCCCACGCGAGCATCGTCGCGGTGAACGCCATCGGCAGGCCGAACTTCACGTGGTCCCCGGCGTCGTACCAGCCGCCCGTGAGGTCCTCCCCCACGTCCGCGCCGTCCTGCAGCCCCGAGTCGCCCCGCCAGGAGACCGGGAAGTCCTCCGGCAGGTCACCGGAGCGCTGCGCCTGGTAGAAGAACATCGACTTCTGGAGCGCCTCCGCGTAGTTGTACGCGGGAGCGGCGCTCGCGGCGGACAGCGGGACGGTGACCGCTCCGGCGGCGACGGCGAGGGCGGCGGCGCCGGCCCAGAGCGACCGTGACGCGCGTGCAGGACGTGGCATGGACCTACCCCTTCACGAGAACCAGGAGCGTGGTGGAGCGCTCCCACGGGGCCGGGCCCGCGGGCGACGGCGTCGTCGTCCGGGGCGGGGGCCGGGTGCGATGCTGCCCGACGCCCACGTCCGGGCGTCAACGCACTAAAGGTTTCGGCAGGCCGTCCGGACCCGGCCCGGACGCACACCGGCCCCGGTCCGTGGGGGACCGGGGCCGGTGCGGTGCAGCGGGGTGGTGCAGCGCGGTGGTGCAGCGCCGGTGGTGCAGCGCCGGTGGTGCAGCGCCGGTGGTGCAGCGCCGGTGGCTCAGCTGCCGGAGGTGCCCCGCTCGTCCTCGGAACGGGCGTCGACGACGGGGTCGGGCACGTCCCCGGTCGTCACCGTCTCCGCCGGCAGGCCCTCGGTCGACGCGGGCACGGCGGTCTGCAGACCCTCGGTCGGCTTCGGCGCGTCGGGCGTCTTCGCCGCCGAGCGACGGGTCACCTTGCGCGCCGCCTCCTCCGCGGCCTCGCGGGCCTCCCGAGCCTTCTCCGACAGGTCGTCCGTGGCAGCCGTGACGCGCTCGGCGGCCTTCCGGGTGGCCTCGCGGCTCCGCGCGACGGCGGACCCGGCGGCCTGGCCCACCACGTCCGCGGCGTCGCCCGTGGCCGCCTGCGCGCGGGTGCGCAGCGACTCGGCGTTCGCCGAGTCGCCCGGCTCCCACGGCTCGGCCCACGGGTCGGTGGTCGAGCGCGAGCGCAGCCACGCGAACGCGGCGGCGCCGGCCCCGAGCAGGCTCGCGACCAGGAAGAACGTCTTCGCGCCGGAGCCCTTCTTCTCGGCCTTCGCGGCCTCCTTCGCCGCCTTCGCGGCGGCCTTGGCGGCCTTCTTCGAGTGCTTGCCGGCCGTCGTGGCGGCGGCCGTCGCGGCCGCCTCCACCTGCGCGCCGGCCTTGACCGCCGCCTCGTTCACCGCGGCGACGACCTTCGGGATCAGGTCGGCGACGAGCTTGTCGTGGGCGCTGTCGATCGCCGGCGTCGCCCGGAGCGCGGCCTTCTCGACCTGCGGGGCCGTCGCCTTGATGCTCTCCCGGTACAGGTGCTCGACACGCGGGGTCAGCCACTCGGCGAGGGCGTCGATCTTGGGGGTCGTCCACTCCTTGGCGTGGCCGGCCGCGCCGGACGCCTTGGCAGCGGCGTCGAGGGCGCCGAGCTTCGCGACCCCCGCGGCGTCGGCGAGCGTCGCGCCCAGGCCTGCGGCCTGCACCTTCAGGCGCTCGGTGTCCACGTCGATCTTCGGACGATGGGTCATGTCCACTCCCGGAACTGGTCTCGACGACGGTGGGTTGTGGCCCCTCACTCTGCCACCGTCGTGCCTGGTCCGCCCCCCGTTCACCCCGCCGCGGCGGCGTGGCGCCCGCCGCGCCGGTGCGGCGTCGGTGCACCGTGGAACACTGGGCAGATGTTCGCCACCATCCACACGACCGCCGGTGACATCCGGGTCGAGCTCTACGAGAACCACGCGCCGCGCACCGTCGAGAACTTCGTCGGCCTCAGCACGGGCGCGATCGAGTGGACCGACCCGTCGACGGGCGCGCCCCGCACCGACCCCCTGTACAAGGACGTCGTCTTCCACCGCGTCATCCCGGGCTTCATGATCCAGGGCGGCGACCCGCTCGGCTCCGGCCGTGGCGGCCCCGGCTACCAGTTCGACGACGAGATCCACCCCGAGCTCACGTTCTCCGAGCCCTACCTGCTCGCCATGGCCAACGCCGGCAAGCGGATGGACCCGGTGACGGGCAGGGTCGGCGGCACCAACGGCTCGCAGTTCTTCATCTCCGTCGCGCCCGTGACCTGGCTCAACGGCAAGCACACGATCTTCGGCAAGGTCGCGGACGACGCGAGCCGCCAGGTCGTCGACGCGATCGCGTCGACCCCGACGCGTCCGGGTGACCGCCCGGTGCAGGACATCACGATCACGTCCATCTCCGTGGAGGACTGAGATCAGCACGTCGACGCCGGCCGGCGGCTCCGTCCCGGAGCCGCCGGCCGACCAGCCCCCGGTGTGCCCGCGCCACCCCGACCGCGCGGCGTACGTGCGCTGCCAGCGGTGCGGGCGCCCCGCGTGCCCGGAGTGCCAGCGCCCGGCACCCGTCGGGGTGCACTGCGTCGACTGCGTGGCCGAGGCGGCCCGCACCGGGCCCGAGCAGCGCACCGTCCTCGGCGGGCGCGCCCGCGGCGGGCGTCCGGTCGTCACGATGACGATCATCGGGCTGTGCCTCGTCAGCTACGTGCTGCAGTGGACCGTCCCCGGGTGGACCGACCGGTGGGTGTTCAGCCCGGTCGCGGGGGCGTTCGAGCCCTGGCGCTTCCTCAGCGCGGCGTTCCTGCACGCACCGAACCAGCTGCTGCACATCGTCTTCAACATGGTGGCGCTGTGGATGGTCGGGCCGTACCTCGAGCAGGCCCTCGGCCGGCTGCGCTTCACCACGCTCTACCTGCTGAGCGCGCTGGGCGGTTCCGTCGCCGCCGTGCTGCTCGCCCCGGCCCTGGGGGACTGGTACCAGGGCATGGTCGGGGCGTCCGGCGCCGTCTTCGGCCTCTTCGGCGCCGTGCTGGTGGTGCTGCGCCGCCTCGGCGGCGACGCGCGGAGCATCCTCGGCGTCATCGTGCTGAACGTCGTCCTGGGCTTCGTCCTGCCGGGCATCGCGTGGCAGGCGCACCTGGGCGGGCTGGTCGTCGGCGCCGTCCTCGGGGCGGCCTACGCGTACGCGCCGCGCGAGCGCCGCGCGCTCGTCGGCGTGCTCGCTCCCGTGCTGGTCGGCGTCGTGCTCGTCGGGTCCGCGCTCGCCCTCTACGGCGCGTACGGGCTCGTCTGAGCGACGGTTTCCGGACCGTCGCCCGCGTCCCCACCGTTACTCACACCTGTGGAACTACAACGGTGTAGTTATCCACAGGTCTGTGCACCGCCTGTGTACGGAACCCTCGAGCAGGCCTTGAACCTGTGGACGGCGTGGTGGGCGACGGACGGCGGCTCAGCGCCAGCGCGTGAGCATCCCGAAGCCGACGACGATGATCCCGAACCCGATCGCGAGGTTCCACTGACCGATGCCGGGCACCGGGTAGGCGGCACCGGGGGACAGGTACGTGACGACCAGCCACACCAGGCCCAGGATCATGAGGCCGAGCGAGACCGGCAGGTACCAGCGCGGCAGCGGCTTGGGCGCCGACGGCGTGCTGGGCGGCGGGGTGAACGCGGGCTTCTTGCGAGACTTCGACTCGGGCACGTCGGTGAGCTCCTGTCTGCGACGGTGGTCCGGCGGCCGCCGCCCGTCCGCCTTCGGTGCCGCCGTCCGGGGCACGTCGCTGGCTCGGTGGCGGACCGGTGTCGGCACGGCGCCGATCGTGACCTAGCGTAGTGCTGTCGTCCCGGCTGCCGTGCGCGCCGGTCTCGACCGGCGGGAAGGAGCAGGCGTGAGCCAGCGGGCGCACCGGGTGGCGGGGGAGACCGCACCGGCCGTCGAGCGCACCCGCCGCGCGCGCGTCGGCCGCGGCGCGGTGGCCGTGGGGGCCGTCCTCGGCCTGTCCGGGACGCTGTTCACCGTCAGCGCCCGCACCGCCGACGCCGGCGCCGACCGCCACCCGCAGGACCTCGGTGAGCTCTCGCGGCAGCAGGCCGCCAACGTCGAGCGGATGTCGGTCGAGGTCGACGCGCTGCGCTCGGACGTCGAGCGCCTGGCCGCCGAGCAGAACGCCGTGTCCGGGTACGCGCTGCCCACCCCGTCGGCCGCCGACCTGGTGGAGGGCGGGTCCGTGCCCGTCGTCGGGCCGGGGCTGACGGTCGTCCTCGACGACGCGCCCGCCGACGCGCAGCGCGAGAGCCTCAACCCCGACGTCCTGGTCGTCCACCAGCAGGACCTCCAGGCGGTCATGAACGCCCTGTGGGCGGGCGGTGCCGAGGCGATGGGCCTGATGGACCAGCGCGTGGTGTCGACGAGCGCATTCTGGTGCGTCGGCAACGTGCTGCGCCTGCACGGCCGCGTGTACTCGCCCCCCTACGTCGTGCGGGCCATCGGCGACCCGCAGGCGCTGCGCGCCGGCCTGGACGCGTCGCCGGCCGTGCGCGGCTACGTGCGCGACTCGGTCGACGTGGGCCTCGGGTGGGACGTCGCCGCCGACGAGCGCATCGAGCTGCCCGCGTACTCCGGTGCCACCGAGTTGTCGTCGGCCCGCGTGCCGGGTGGCATCGAGGTCCTGCCCGGCCTGCCCACCCAGCCCGACGCCTTCCCCGCACGGGGCGCGGAGCCGACCGAGGAGACCGCGTCATGACGCAGGGCGCGACCCGGCACCGCACCGCCGGCGACGCACCAGGGCACGCACGCACGGGTGCGCCGGCCCGGCGTGGCCGGGCGGTCGCGTACGGCGTCGTCGGCGTCCTCGGGGAGCTGCTGATCACCCTCGGTGTGCTGCTCCTCGGCTTCCTCGTCTGGCAGCTGTGGTGGACCGACGTCGAGGGCGACCGCGATCAGGCCGAGATCGTGCGGGAGCTGGACTACGAGGCGCCGCCGGTCGCACCCGCCGGGGACGACGCCCCGCTCGTCGCCGTGCCGCGCCGCGACGAGCCGCCCCCGCCCGCCGTCGAGCCCGCACACGCCGAGACGATCGCGACCCTGCAGGTGCCGCGGTGGGTCGGCGAGCCCGAGCGGCCGATCAGCCAGGGCACCGACCGGCCGACCGTGCTGGACGTGCTCGGCATCGGCCACTACCCCGGGACGGCCATGCCCGGCGGCCTCGGGAACTTCGCCCTCGCGGGGCACCGCGTGACGTACGGCAAGCCGTTCAACCGCATCGAGGAGCTGCAGACGGGCGACGCGCTCGTCGTGCGCACCGCCGACACCTGGTACGTCTACCGGGTGACCGGCAGCGAGGTCGTGCTGCCCAAGGACGTGCGCGTCATCGCGCCCGTGCCGAACGAACCGGGCGTGGAGCCGACCGAGCGGTACATCACGCTGACCACGTGCCACCCGATGTACTCCGCGCGCGAGCGGTTCGTCGTGCACGGCGTGCTCGACTACTGGGCGCCCGTGTCGAGCGGCACGCCGGCCGAGCTGCTGGGCACGGCATGACCGGGGCTGGGCGAACCGACGCAGGAGGCTCATGATGTACGGGTGGTTGTGGCGGCACCTGCCGGGCCCGTGGCCCGTGCGGGCGTTCCTGGCGCTGGTCCTGGCGGCCGCCGTCGTCGCCGCGTGCTTCCTGTGGCTGTACCCCGCCGTGGCGCCGTACATGCCGTTCAACGAGACCACGGTGGAGTGACGTGACGCGGATCCTGGTGGTCGACAACTACGACTCGTTCGTCTACACGATCGTCGGGTACCTCGACCAGCTCGGCGCCGCGACGGAGGTCGTGCGCAACGACGCCGTGCCGCCCGCGGCGGAGCGCGCGGGGTACGACGGCGTCCTCGTGTCCCCGGGCCCGGGCACCCCCGCGGCGGCCGGCCAGAGCATCCAGGTCATCCGCGACTGCGCCGAGGCCGGCACGCCGATGCTCGGCGTGTGCCTGGGCCACCAGGCGCTCGGCGAGGTCTTCGGCGGCACCGTCACGCACGCGCCCGAGCTGATGCACGGCAAGACCAGCGCGGTCGAGCACGGCGGCGACGGGGTGCTCGCGGGCCTGCCGACGCCCTTCACGGCGACGCGGTACCACTCGCTGGCCGTCGTCGACGGCACGTTCTCCGACGAGCTGGCCGTCACCGCCCGGGCCAACGGCATCGTCATGGGGCTGCAGCACCGCGAGCTGCCGCTGCACGGCGTGCAGTTCCACCCCGAGTCCGTGCTGACCGAGGGCGGGCACCGGCTGCTGGCCAACTGGCTCGAGCTGTGCGGCGCCACCGACGCCGTCGAGCGGTCGCAGGGCCTGCACCCGCTCGTCCGCCTCTGACGCACTGACGCGCGCCACACCCACGACGAAGGCCCCCGGGGAGATCCCGGGGGCCTTCGTCGTCGTGTGCGGCGTCAGCCGGCCGCGGTCACGGCCGCGGCCCCGTGGCCGACGGGCTGGGCGCCGGTGCGTCGTCGTCGTCCTCGCTCGGACCGCGGGACACCCGCAGCGTCACCTGCTGCTCGCGGGCGATCTGCGTGCCGCCGTTGGGATCCGAGCTGACGACCGTCCCGGCCGGCTCGTCGGAGTCGACGTCCTCGCGGCGCACGTTGGTCAGGCCGACGCCGGCGAGGGCCTCCACGGCCGCCTCGTACGTCTGCCCGCGCAGGTTCGTCGGGACCGTCGCGGTGGTCGGCGGGGAGGCGACGCCGAGGTTGACCGTCGTGCCCTGCGGCACGATGGCGCCCTCGCCGCGGTCCTGCGAGACCACGGAGCCCTCGGGCTGGTCGTCGCTCGGCTCCTCGAACGTCGAGACCTGCAGGCCCGCGTCGCGCAGGGCGGTCGTCGCCTCCTCCACGCTCCGGCCCGTCACGTTGGGGACGACCACGTTGCCGGTGGACACCGCCAAGGTGACCGTGGCGCCCGCCTCGACGGGGGCGTTCGCCGCGGGGTCGGTGCTGACGACGCGCCCGCGGGCGATCGTGGGGTGGTCGACCGGCTCGCGGTCGTCCGAGACGACCAGACCGGCCGCCTCGAGCGTGCGCACGGCCTCGGCCTCGGTCTGGTCGGTCACGTCGGGCACGGTCACCTCGGCCGGACCGGTGGAGATGAACAGGGCCACGTCGGAGCCCGGGTCGACCTGCTCGCCCTCGGCGGGGTCCGTGCGCGTCGCCTGCCCCGCGGGGACGGTGTCGCTGGGCTCCTGCTGCGGCACCGGGACGAGGTCGACGGCCTCGAGCGTCTGGATCGCCTGCTCCCGTGACTGCCCGGCGACCGGCGGCACGGGCACCGTCTCCGGGTCCGCCGCGCCCTTCGGGATCAGCAGCCAGACGATGCCCGCCACGGCGAGCACCGCGACCGCGATCAGCGTCCACATGAGCCAGGGCTTGCGCTTCTTCTCGTCCGGGTCGTCCTCCGGCGGCGTGGGCGTCGTCGTGAGCCCCGTCGACCCCCACGGCGCGCCGACCGCGGTGGGCGGCATGGCCTGGGTCGTCGCAGCCGGCGGCGCCATGACCTGCGTCGCGTCGCCCGCGGGGACCGCCGCGAGGGCGGCCCCGACGGCCGGGGCTGACACGGCACCGCCGCGCAGGACGGCCTCGAGGTCCGCGCGGAACTCCGCGGCCGTCGAGTACCGGGCGTCGCGCTCCTTGGCGAGCGCCTTGAGCGTGATGCGGTCGAGCGCCTCGGGGACGTCGGACGCGATCTGGCTCGGCACCGGCGGGGCCTCGCGCACGTGCTGGTACGCCACGGCGACGGGGGAGTCGCCGACGAAGGGCGGGCGGCCGGTCAGCAGCTCGAAGAGCAGGCAGCCCGTGGAGTAGAGGTCGGAGCGCGCGTCCACCTGCTCGCCGCGCGCCTGCTCGGGGGAGAGGTACTGCGCGGTGCCGATGACGGCCTGCGTCTGGGTCATGGTCGCCGCGGAGTCCGCGATCGCGCGCGCGATGCCGAAGTCCATGACCTTGACCGCGCCCGTGGGCGTGATCATGACGTTGGCGGGCTTGATGTCGCGGTGCACGATGCCCGCGTGGTGCGAGTACTCGAGCGCCGACAGCACGCCGGCGGTGATCTCGATCGCCTCGTCGATGGGCACGGCGTGGCCGTCGCGCAGGATGTCCCGCACGGTGTGGCCCTCGACGTACTCCATGACGATGAACGGCACGTGCGCGACCGTGCCGCTCGGCTCGGTGACGAGGTCCTCGCCCGTGTCGTACACCGCGACGATCGCCGGGTGGTTCAGCGCCGCCGCCGACTGCGCCTCGCGGCGGAACCGGGCCTGGAACGAGGGGTCGCGGGCGAGGTCGGAGCGCAGGATCTTGATGGCGACCGTGCGGCCGAGCCGCGTGTCGTGCCCGATGTGCACCTCGGCCATGCCGCCGCGCCCGATGAGCTCGCCGACCTCGTACCGGTTGGCCAGGATGCGGGATCCGTCGTCCACCACTAGGCGTCCTTCACTTCCGTCGATCGCGGGACGGGCGGATGGCCCGGGTCCCGACCTGCCGGGTCGGTCGTCGCACGCGCAGCCCGGCGCTCCGCGGTGATCATCGCACCGGGTGCGTCCGCACGAGGGTACTGGTCGGCGGCGTCCGCACCCGTCGCCCGCGCGGTCGACGTCACGCCGGACGCGCCGTCGGCGCCCACGACGCGGTCGGCCAGCGCCGCGCCGAGGAGTGCGACGAGCACGAGCACGAGGATGACGAGCGGAAGCCGGAGGCGGCGCAGGTTCTCGCCCGCGTCGCGCACGGCGCCGAGCACGGAGCCCGACGGGGGCGTCGCCGCGCGGGCCACGGCGCGGCGCGTGCCGGGCGCGGGCTCGGCCCGGCCGGAGCGGCTGCGACGCGACGGCGGGTAGGACGGCGGCACGGCACCGCGCGCGGCGCTCCGGGAGGTGGGCGGGGCGGGCGCGGCCGCGACGGCCGGGGCGGCGGCCGGGGCGGGCTCGTCGCGACGGGTGCGCGCGAACTCGTCGCGCGGGCGCTGCGGGTGCGAGACCAGCATGGGGACCCCCGCCGCCGGCGTCTGCGGCATGAGCCGGTCGAGCATGCCGGCCAGCTCCTCGCCCGACGCGGGCCGCTCGGACGGCTCCTTCGACAGCAGGCGCAGGACCAGCGCCGACAGCCGCCGCTCGACGGTGGTCGGCAGCGGCGGCACCGGGTCGTTGACGTGCGCGACCGCGATGTCGACCGCCGTCGGGCCGGTGAACGGGCGCTTGCCGGCGAGCGCCTCGTACGCCACCACGCCGAGCGAGTACAGGTCCGACAGCGGCGTCGCGGGCCGCCCGACGGCCTGCTCGGGGGAGAGGTACTGCGCCGTGCCCATGACCATGCCCGTGGCCGTCATCGTCTTCTGGTCCGCGGCGAGGGAGACGCCGAAGTCGGTGATCTTCACCTTCCCGGACCGCGCCAGCAGGATGTTGCCGGGCTTGACGTCACGGTGCACGACGCCGGCCTGGTGCGCCGCGTGCAGCCCGCGGGCCGTCTGCGCGAGCACGGGCAGCAGGCGGCGCAGGTCGAGCACGGGCTCGCGCTCGAGCAGGTCGCTCAGCGGCTCGCCCACGACGAGCTCCATGACGAGGTACGCCGACCCGTCCTGCTCGCCGTAGTCGAACAGCGCCGCGATGTTCGGGTGCGACAGGGCGGCGGAGTTGCGCGCCTCGGTGCGGAACCGCTCGAGGAAGCCGGCGTCGCCGGCGAACTCGGCACGCAGGACCTTGACGGCGACGGGGCGCTGCAGCGCGTCGTCGTTGGCCTCCCACACCTCGCCCATGCCGCCCACGGCGATCCGCCGCAGGAGCCGGTAGCGCCCGCCGCCGAGCGCGACGCCCGGAGCCGTCCTCACGATCCCAGCACCGCCTCGATCACGGCACGCGCGACGGGCGCGGCGACCTGCCCGCCGGTCGCCTCGTTGCCGAGGTTCCCGCCGTTCTCGACGATCACGGCGACGGCGACGCGGGGCGCCTCGGCCGGCGCGAACGCCGTGAACCACGCGTGCGGCGGCTGCCCGCTCACGGTCTCGGCCGTCCCCGTCTTGCCGGCCACCTGCACGCCCGGGATCTGCGCCGAGCGCCCCGTGCCCGAGTCGACGACGCCGCGCATCATCTGCGTCAGCGCGCCCGCCGTCTCGGGGGAGACCGCCGTCGACAGCTCCTCGGGCTCGGTCGTCGAGACGACCGTGAGGTCGGCCGCGCGCACCGTGTCCACCAGGTAGGGCTGCATCAGCCGGCCGCCGTTGGCGATCGCGGCGCTGATCATCGCGACCTGCAGCGGCGTCGCGGCGACGTCGCGCTGGCCGATGGCCGTCTGCGCGAGCGACGGCGGGTCGAGGTCGGTCGGGAAGACGCTCTCGACGACCTGGATCGGGACGGTCATCTCACCGCGGTCGAAGCCGAAGCGCTCCGCCTGCTCCTGCAGCGCGTCCTCGCCGAGCGTCAGGCCGAGGCTCGCGAACGCCGTGTTGCACGAGACGCGCAGGGCGTCGGCGAGGCTGACCTGCTCGCCGCCGCAGCTGCTGCCGCCGAAGTTGCCGATGGTCGCGGTGGTCTGGGGGAGCGTCAGCTCGTTGGGCGACGGCACGGGGGTGTCGGCCGTGTACGCGCCGCTCTCGAGCGCGGCCGCGGCCGTGACCAGCTTGAACGTCGAGCCGGGCGCGAAGCGCTCCTGCGTGGCCTTGCTGCGCAGCGGGTTGCCGGGGGCGGCCTCGAGCTCCGCGTACCGGGCCGACGCCTCGCTCGTGCTGTGCACCGCGAGGGCGTTGGGGTCGAAGCCCGGCGTGGAGTAGAGCGCGAGGATGCGGCCCGTCGACGGCTCGATCGCCGCGACCGCGCCCTCCTGGTCACCGAGCGCCGTGCTCGCCGCCTGCTGGGCGGCCGGGACGATCGTCGTCTCCACGGCGGCGCCCTCGGGCCGGCGACCCGTGAGCAGGTCGCGGATGCGGGAGAAGAAGAGCTGGTCGCCGCGGCCGGTGAGCTCGTCGTTCGCGGCGCGCTCGAGCTGGCTGCGGCCGTTCGCGATCGAGTAGAACCCCGTCACGGCGGAGTACAGGTCGCCCTGCGGGTACACGCGCTGGTAGCCGAACGGGTCGTCGACGGGGACGGACTCCGCGATGGCCTCGCCGCCCGCGACGATCGGCCCGCGTGCGTTCCCGTGCTCGCGGTAGAGCGTCCGGGCGTTGCGCGGGTCGGTGTTGAGGTCCGACGCCTGCCCGAACTGCACCCATGACGCGCTGCCCATGAGGGCGACGAACATGACGAGGACCAGCGTGGCGAGGCGGCGCAGCGGCGTGTTCACCGGCCGTCACCCCCGATGTGCTCGGTCGGCCGGTCGTCGGCGCGGGGCCCCGCGCCGTCGGGTGCGGTGCGGGCCGACGACCGCACCGGTGTCTCGGCGTCCTCGGCGCGTCCCGCGACGGCGACCGGCACGCCGATGTCGGGCGTCGGCACGGCCCGCACCACCGGCACGGGGCGGCGCGCCTCGTCGGAGATCCGCAGCAGCAGCGCCGCGATGACCCAGTTCGCCACGAGGGACGAGCCGCCGTACGCGAGGAACGGCGTGGTGAGGCCCGTCAGCGGGATGATCCGCGTGACGCCGCCGACGACGACGAACAGCTGGAACGCGACGACGAACGACAGGCCGCCCGCGAGCAGCTTGCCGAACCCGTCGCGCACCCCGATCGCGGTGCGCAGGCCGCGCTCGGCGAGCACCGTGTAGAGCAGCAGCACGGCCAGCAGCCCCGTGAGGCCGAGCTCCTCGCCGATGGACGCGATGATGAAGTCGGACTCGGCGTACGGCACCAGGTCCGGGCGCCCCTGACCCCACCCGGTGCCGAACAGGCCGCCGTTGGCCATGCCGAACAGGCCCTGCACCACCTGGTAGGAGCCGCCGACGTCGCGGCCGTAGATGTCCTGGTCCAGCGCGCGCAGCCACACGTCGAACCGCGCCCCGACGTGCCCGAACGTCGTCGCCGCCGCGGCCGCGCCGCCCACGAACAGGATGAGGCCGATCACGACCCAGCTGGTCCGCTCGGTGGCCAGGTAGAGCATCGCGACGAACAGGCCGAAGAACAGCAGCGACGTGCCGAGGTCACGCTGCCCGACGAGGACGAGCAGCGACGCGCCCCACACGAGGAGGATCGGCCCGAGGTCGCGCGCCCGCGGCAGCTGCAGCCCCAGCACCTTCTTGCCCGCGAGGGCGAGCGTGTCGCGGTGGGTGACGAGGTAGCCGGCGAAGAAGACGGCGAGCGCGATCTTCGCGAACTCGGCGGGCTGCATGCCGACCGGCCCGACCCGCACCCAGATCTGCGCGCCGTTGACCGACCGCCCGATCACGGGCAGCAGGGGCATCACGATGAGCGCCAGCGCCAGGACCATCGCGGTGTACGTGTAGCGCCGCAGCGTGCGGTGGTCGCGCAGGAACAGCAGCACGCCGACCGCCAGGGCCACCGAGATCGCCGTCCACGCGAGCTGCCGGTCGGCGAACCCCGAGTCGGCGCGCCCCCGCTCCGCGTACGCGAGCGAGATGCGGGAGATCATCGCGAGGCCCAGGCCGTTCAGCGCCACCACGACCGGCAGGATCACGGGGTCGGCGTACGGCGCGCGCACGCGCAGCACGACGTGCACCACGAGCGCGAGGACGGTCATCCCGACCGCGTACGCCACGGCGTGCGCCGGCACCTCGCCGGTCACGCCGAGGCCGGCGAGGACGTACCCGGCGATGCCGATCGCCAGGGCGGGCACGAGCAGCAGGAGCTCGGTCCCGCGCCCGGGACGGACCCGGTGGGGCTGGATGCTGGCCATCACCGCGCGCCGGCCTCGTCGAGGTCGGTCCCGGCGGGCACGGCGGCGCCCGCCGCGTTCGGCTGGGGGTCGGTGGGGGCGGGCACCAGCGGCTCGGTCGGCGCCGGCGGCAGCGTGGTGCCGTCGGTCGGGAGCTGGCCCGGATCGGCGGGCTCCGGCGTGGCCGGCTCCTCGTCCTCGATGCCCGCGGAGAGCATCTCCACGAGGTCGCGGGCCTGCGCGAGGGAGTTCGCCGAGATGGTCTGGTGGACGCGTTCGCGCAGGTAGGCGGGCAGATCGGCGACCGCGAGGTCGGTCCGTTCGACGACGGACGTCAGCTCGAGCGGCCCGAGCGTCTGCGGGATCCCGCGGTACACCGTGACGCGTCCGTCGCCGTCGCCGACGTAGTACTGCTGCTGGGTCCACAGGTAGCCCAGCACCACCGCGGCGACCAGCGCCACGCCGACGGCGACCCACGTCACCAGCAGCCCGCGGCGCTGCGGCGGCGGGGCGAGCGGCTCGTCCTCGTCGTCCTCGTGGTCGCCGTCCCCGCCGTCGGCCGGGCCACCCGCGGCGGCGACGCGTGCGGTGCCGTCCGCGGGGGTGTCCTCGTCGGGCTCCGGCGCCCCCTCGGGCGTCGGTGCCGCCTCACCGCGGCGCGCGCGGCCCGTGAGCCACGCGGCGCGGGCCGCGGGGCTCTCGGCCGCGGCGGACCGGCGCTTGCGGGAGCGGGCGGCCGCACCGACGACGCTCGCGTTCGTGCCCGGCATGGCACCGTCCGGCAGGTCGTCGAGCTCGACGACGTCCGCGAGCACGACCGTGACGTTGTCGCCGCCGCCCGCGCGCAGCGCGAGCTGCACGAGCAGGTCGGCGCACGCGTCCACGTCCGGGACCGTCGCGAGCGTCTCCTCGATCGTCTCGGCGGACACGAACCCGGACAGGCCGTCGGAGCACAGCAGCCACCGGTCACCGACGCGCGCCTCGCGGACCGAGAGGTCGGCGGTGACGTCGGCGTCGAAGTCCCCGAGCACGCGCATGACGACCGAGCGCTGCGGGTGGTGCTCGGCCTCCTCCGCGGTGATGCGGCCCGTGTCGACCAGGTGCTGCACGAACGTGTGGTCGGTGGTGACCTGCGTGAGGACGCCGTCGCGGAACAGGTACCCGCGGCTGTCGCCAAGGTGCACCATCGCGAGCTTGTTGCCGGCCCGCAGGATCGCCGTGACGGTGGTGCCCATGCCCGCGAGGTCCGGCTCCGCGGTGCTGCGCGCGATGATCTCGGCACGCGCGTCGTCGAGCGCGACCTCGAGCTCGTCGAGCGCGTCGTCCGGCCCGTGCGACTCGCCGTCCAGGGGCGCGAGCGCGGCCACCGCGACCGACGACGCCACGTCACCGCCCGCGTGCCCGCCCATGCCGTCCGCGACGACCAGCAGGTGCGGTCCCGCGTAGGCGGAGTCCTGGTTGTCGGAGCGCACGAGCCCCACGTCGGAGCGTGCGGCATAGCGGAGGGCGACCGTCACGGGCTACCTCTGCAGCTCGAGGACGCTCTGCCCGACCCGCACCGACGTGCCGGTGGGGACGGGCGTGGCGCGCTCGACCCGGTGGTCGCCGACGTAGGTGCCGTTGGTGGAGCCGAGGTCCTCGACGAACCACTGGCCGTCCTGCGGGAACAGGCGCGCGTGCCGGGAGGAGGAGTAGTCGTCGTCGAGGACGAGCGTGCAGCTCGGAGCGCGGCCGATCAGCACAGCCGACGAGCCGAGCGGCAGCGTCGTGCCGCGCAGCGGGCCCTCGGTGACGACGAGCCGGCTCGGGCCGCCGCCCCGCGTGCGGCGCGGCGTCCGGCCGGTCGGCTCCGCCACGGGTGCGGGTGCCTCGCCGGCGCCGGCACCGGCCGCGGCGCCGCGTGCGGCGGGCGCGCGGCGGCGGTCGATGATCCGCGTGCCGTACAGGTCACGGCGCAGCACCGTGATGGCGGACAGCACCAGCAGCCACAGCAGGGCCAGGTACCCGATCCGCAGGAGGGTGACGGTCAGCTCGCTCATGCGCGCCGCATCACTCGTCCGCGTCCGGGCCGCCGGTCCAGAACAGGATCCTGGTGCGCCCGATGGTCAGGGTGTTGCCGTCCAGCAGCGTCGCCGCCGGCACCTGGTGGCCCTCGACGTACAGGCCGTTGGTGGAGCCCATGTCGCTCGCGATCACGCCGTCCGGCGTCACGCGGATCTCCAGGTGCCGCCGGGAGACGCCCGGGTCGTCCACGATGATGTCCGCCTCCGAGCCGCGCCCGATGACGGTGACCGGCCCGGTGAGGATGTAGCGCTGGCCGTCGATGTCGATGAGCGGGTGCCGCGGGCTCGGGGCCGAGGTCGTCGCCGGGGCCACCGCACCGCGCACCGTCGCGCTGTGCACCGCGAACCGGCCGGCGTCCTGCTCGGTGTTCTCGCTGAACGACACCGTGACCGGGCCGACGAACGCGTAGTGCTGACTGCCCGCGTGGTCGGTGACGTTGGCCGCCAGCTCCTCCGCGAGGGCCTCGGCACCCCACTGCTCGACCTGGTCGTAGTCGGCCGTGGACAGCTCGATGGTGAACTCGTTGGGCACGACCGTGCGGTCGCGGCCGACGACCGCCGCACGGTCGTCCAGCTCACGCCGCAGCGCGTCCGCGAGCTCGATCGGCTTGACCTCGCTGCGGAAGGCGCGCGCGAAGGCGTTGTTCACGACGCGCTCCACGCCGTTCTCGAATTTGTCGAGGAATCCCACGCCCACCTCCTCCCGCCGGTCGTCCGGGCCGGTCGTCCAGGCCAGGAGGCCCGCCCGCGTGCTCGTGGATCGCCGGGCGGGTGCCGCGACGGTCCGTCCCGATGCTAGCCGTGCCGTGCGCGGCCCGTGCCCCCGGGCCACCGACACCCCGGTGCGGTCGCCCGGTGCCGGGGCCGTGACCAGGGCCGGTGCAGGACCGGCGCCCGGGCGGGACGCGGCACCGACGCGAGCCGCTGACCGGCAGGTTCGGTACCCGGACCGTACCGTGCTACTGTTCCGAACCGCGCGCGAGTGGCGGAACGGCAGACGCGCTGGCTTCAGGTGCCAGTGTCCGAAAGGGCGTGCGGGTTCAAATCCCGCCTCGCGCACAAAGGCATGTTCGTCCAGGACGGCCGCGGCAGTTCAGGTAACCCCCGGTTGGACATCGTCCGACCGGGGGTTACGTGTTTCTGGCGCTGACCTGCAGTTCTACTAGCACGCTGGCGTGCTGAAGGCCGGAGCCTGCCAGTCAGGGGCGCAGTCGCACGCACGCCAGTGAGCCCGCTGACCTGGTGGTCAGCGGGCTGCAGTCATGGCGCTGTTCAGTTCGCGGGACCGTCGCCCGGCGGCGGAGGTCAGCCGGGTTGGTCTGGCGGTGGGTAGACGACAGGCCCAGCGGAGTTCCCGGCTGGAGGCGCGCTCGGCGCGCCGGTACGGCGCTCCACCGTCCACCGCCTCCTGCCCTTGTGCCCGTACGTCGGGCGCGGTGCGGTACGCAGGCGGTTGGAGCCTGACCCGCTTCCCCGGACACCTGCTGTGAGGCGACGATGTCATCTCCGAGAGGAGTCGTTGTGCCTGCAGCCAAGCCGCCGGAGTTCCGGCGTCGAGCAGAGGACCTGGCCCGCGGCGGCCAGTAGCCGGTCGCGAAGGTCGCGTCCGACCTGGGCATCAGCGAGTCGTGCCTGCGCCGGTGGATGGCCCAGGACGACGTCGACACCGGCCGTCGGGGGGCTGACCAGCCAGGAGCGCAAGGAGTTGGTCGAGCCGCGCCGCCGGACGCGGGTGCTCGAGATGGAGAACGAGATCCTCAAGCGGGCCAGCGCCAACTTCGCGCGGGAGAACGTCCTCCCAAGAATGACGTTCCGGCTGGTCGGTGAACTCGCCGCCGACGGGATCTCCGTGGCGGTGGCCTGCCGGGTGCTCAATGTCTCCAGGTCCTGCTACTACGGCTGGTCGACCCGGCCGCCCTCGGCCCGGTCGCTGGCCGACACCGAGCTCACCGCGACGATCCTGGCGGTCCACCAGATGTCGCGGTCCACCAGATGTCGCGGTGCTCCTACGGGTCGCCGCGGGTCCACGCCGAGCTGCGGCTGGGCCTCGGGCTAGCCTGCGGGCGCAAGCGTGTCGCGAGGCTGATGCGCGCCGCCGGGCTGGTCGGGGTCTGTCACCGGCGCAAACGCCGTGGTCAGCCGCCGCTGCGGCCCTGCGCGAGGACCTGGTCCGGCGCCGGTTCACCGCTGACGGCCTGGACCGGTTGTGGTGCACCGACATCACCGAGCACCCCACGGCCACCGGAAAGGTCTACTGCGCCGCGGTGCTGGACGTCTTCACCCGCACGATCGTCGGGTGGTCCATCGCGGACCAGATGCGCGCCGAGCTCGTCGTCGACGCCCTGCAGATGGCGATCTGGACCCGCCAGCCAGGGCACGGAGTGATCGTCCACGCGGGCCGCGGAGCCCAGTACACCTCGTGGATCTTCGGCCACCGCCTGCGCACCGCGGGCCTGCTCGCGTCCATGGGCAGCGTCGCCTCGAGCGTGGCCAACACGATGATGAAGTCATTCTGGTCGACCATGCAGCGCGAGCTCCTCGACGGCCGCACCTGGGCCGACCGCGAGGAGCTCGCCTCGGCGATCTTCGAATGGATCGAAGGCTTCTACAACCCTCTCCGGCGCCACTCCGGCTCGGCTACCGGTCCCCGAACGACTTCGAGGACCTTCGCACCGCCGCTACCGCGCCGGCATGATCACCCAACCCGAACCGTCCGGGAAAACCGGGTCAGGCTCCGTTTGCTCGACGAGTTCGCCCGCGAGTACCTACGCAACGTCTTAGACATCGCAACCGAAGGCTGCGTGGACGTCGTCAGCTCAAGCCGTAGGAAAGTACAAAGTCTCCGCAAGGGTCGCGAGCGGTTCACCGCCCCACTTGACGTAGTCCTCCCGGACAAAGACGCCAGCCGAGTCCTCTGCACCGCGAAACTTCAGCTCCGGCTCGATAATCCAGCGCATCTGTTGGGCCTCGTGCCGCTCGTCGCCTTCAAGGCGCGCCAAGGCCGCACGCATTATCTCGTACTGGCGGGGGTAGACGCGGATCCCTTGTACCGTCGGCCACCGTACGTCCTCGAATCGACAGCCCGACAAATAGACCTCCTGGAACGTGGCCCGAGAGAAGTCAACGCGCCTCATGGTGTCCGCAACTGGCATGTCCGGGACTACGCGGGCGTCGAATCGGACGTCCTGCAGCGTGCCGGCGAACGTGCAGTCCCGGAAACTCGTCTGCCGGAACTCCTGCCCGCGCAGCGACGCGTCGTCAAAGGCGCAGCCGTCGAATGTGCCGCCCGACGTGGTCGAGCCACGCAGGTTCGTCCGACGGAATGAGACGTCCGTCCACGTGTTCGTCTGGCCCTCATGCCACGACGTCAGTAGTGCGTCGCGCAGGTCCGCCCGCTCGAAGTCACATGCCCGGACGGTCGAGCCCCACAGCCGCCAGTCGATGCACCGCGAACGCACGAATGCGCAGTTCTCGAACGTGAAGTCGAAGAATCGCAGGTTCGGCAGTGTCGACCCGCTCAGATCTATTGCGCTCCACGAGTTGCTCCGAAGCTCGATCACTCCAGAAAGGACGCTCGTCGAAACACCGCGGAAGCCGTATCTAGCCAGAACTTGTGGCGGAGCCAACGACAGCCCGCGGAGGTCGACCCTCCCGTCGACGTCGCCGAAGCCTTCCGGCCGCGGAACGTCGTCCCCGAGCAGCCACGCAGTCGCAGCTGCCTGACGGGCGAGCCCGTCAGGCGTCGCCCATCTCTTCATCCATGCAGTAGTCATTCGGTGAACAGGCCGATCCCTTCGCCCCACTCGAGCCCGTAGCGATTCAGGTTCCCCTGCCATCCCTTCGACGTCGTGACATCCCACCACGTGCTGGTGGCTATGTCATGGAATTCGGGACCGAACTCACCGGATCGTGAGACCCACAGATGGCTGAGGTTCGGGTCGTTCCTGACCGAGTCCTTCACGAGCGTGTCGGCCTGCTGGCCCCGGCCAGCGGCTGCGAGACCGGGCCCCGCCGGGCGCTGACCAGGGCTGAGGGTGACAGCGCCGGAGTCGAACTGCTTCACCGCACTGTCCATTCGGAGAGTTGTCCGAACAAGCCACAGACGGCTTGTTCGACCTGGTACCTGACGGCGTTCCAGACGTCCGGGACCAGCTGCCACTCGTCGGCGGCGTCTCGACGTCCTCGTCGGCCGGCGCTGCCGAGCAGCCGACTCCGAAGCGTTTCACCTCGTGAAGTGCCCCTTGCGGGATCGGAAAGCGGTCTCCTACGGTCGAGAAACCGGTTACTCGACGCGTCAGCGGCGGTGCCGGTGCAGTCCCCACTTCATACGACGAAGGTGAGACGACGACGATGACACGACCCACTGCCCTGCGATCACTGGCGGCCGGAGCCTCGATCGCGCTCGCGGCCGCGGTCGGTGTGACCGCGCTCGCCGCCCCCGCGGCGCACGCCGTCACCGGCCGTGCGGACGGCTTCGCGGCCCAGAACGGCGGCACCACGGGCGGTGCCGGCGGTCAGACCGTGAGTGCGTCCACCGGCACGGCGATCCACCAGGCGCTGTGCAGCCGGCCCAGCACCAGCACGCCGATCACCATCCAGGTGTCGGGCACCATCACCGTCGGCAACACCGCGAAGGTGTCCGGGAGCGGCTGCAACACCGCCGCCGGCGTGATCGAGCTCAAGGGCATCAGCAACGTGACGATCGAGGGCGTCGGCTCGGGTGCGACGTTCGACCAGATCGGCATCCACATCCGCGACTCGAGCAACATCATCATCCAGAACGTCACCGTCAAGAACGTGAAGAAGTCGGGCTCCCCGACCTCCAACGGCGGCGACGCGATCGGCATGGAGAGCACGGTCCGCAACGTCTGGGTGGACCACGTGACGCTCGAGGCGTCCGGCGGCGAGTCCGAGGGCTACGACGGCCTCTTCGACATGAAGAACGACGTCGAGTACGTGACCCTGTCGTACTCGATCCTGCGCAACTCCGGGCGCGGCGGGCTCATCGGGTCGAGCGAGAGCGACACGGGGAACAGCAACATCACGTTCCACCACAACCTGTACTCGAACATCGACTCGCGCACCCCGCTGCTGCGCGGCGGCCTCGCGCACATCTACAACAACCACTACCTCAACCTCCACGAGTCCGGCATCAACTCGCGCGCCGGTGCGCGGGCGAAGGTCGAGAACAACTACTTCGAGGACTCGAAGGACGTGCTCGGCACCTTCTACACGTCCGAGCGCGGCGAGTGGCAGACGGCCGGCAACATCCTCGACAACGTCACGTGGTCGAGCCCGGGAGGCGACACCCGCCCCGCCGGGCCGAGCATGGCGTCGACGACGACCGTGAGCGTGCCCTACTCCTACCGCCTCGACGGTGCGAGCTGCGTGCCCGCACTCGTGCGCGCCACGGCCGGTGCCGGCACCGGCATGCGGGTCTCCGACGGCTCCTGCTCGCCGCAGACGCCGGCGCCGAACCCGACCACGCCGGGCCCGAACCCGACCACGCCGGCGCCGAACCCCACGACGCCGGCCCCGAACCCGACGACGCCGGCCCCGCAGCCCGGTGGCACGAACCTCAGCCTCGGCGCCGGGGCCGACGGCTCCGGCAAGGGCGGCGGCACCAGCTACGGCGCCGTGGTCGACGGCAACGCGAGCACCTACTGGTCGCCGAGCGGGTCCACGGGCCGCGTCTCGGTGAAGTGGGACTCGGCGACGATCGTGTCCTCGGTGGTCGTCCGTGAGGCGTCCGGCGGCGGCTCCATCACCGGCTTCCGGATCGTCAACAACGACACGGGCGCGGTGCTCGCCACGGGCACCCGTGCCGGGACCGTGAGCTTCCCGGCGGTGTCGCTGAGGAAGATCAACCTGGAGATCACGAGCGCCAGCGGCACGCCGCGCGTGGCGGAGCTCGAGACCTACCGCTGACGGTCGGCGGCCCCGGCCGCCCACCGCCCCCCGAAACCGAACCCGGAGATCCTCAGGAGCGAGCCGGCCTCGCCCTGAGGATCTCCGGGTTCGCCGTGTCAGGCGGCGTCCGGGTGGTCGGCCGGGTGGTCGGCCGGGTGGTCGGGCGGGTCGGGGATCAGGGCCAGGGCCGTCATCGCGAGGCCCAGGACCACCGCTGCGCGGGTGTGCGCGAGCGGCCGGCCGGCCGCGGCGAGCGCCTCACCGCGGCGGAAGATCCACCGCTCGGCGGCCACGGTGCCGACCGTCGAGCCGGCGAGGACCACCGCGCCGACCCCCACGCGCACCGCGAGCGGCACGTCACGCAGGGGGGCCGTGGCCTCGTCGGTCGTGAGGTTCTCGTCCGCTGCGCGCTCGTCCGGGCCGGTCCCGCCCGGCTCCGTGGGCGCAGCCGAGCCGTCGGCGTCGGCGGAGAGAGCCTGTGCGTCGGCGGCGCGCTCCCGCTGGGCGGCGATCGCCGCGCGCAGGTCGGGGATCGACGCGGCGACGACCACGGCCGCCAGGCCGGTCTTCGCCCACCCGCGGGCGGTGCGGGAGCGGATGAGGTCGGGCGTCGCGTAGTAGGCGGTCGTGGCGGCACCCGTGACGAGGGCGGCCAGGACGCGGGGGAGGGTCGGTCGGGGCGTCGTCATGCGGCCATCCTCGCCCGGCGGCGCGCGGCCCCGACACCCCCCGCGGGACGAGGCGCCACGACCCGGCCTCATCCCCGTGACGCCGGACCCGACCGCGTCCGGTCGGGTGAACGGTGCCCGAACGGGGCCCGATCCGCCCGGCGCGAGGCCTACGGTCCGGCTCTACCGAGGAGGGCACGTGAGGGCGACGACGGCGGTCTGCGCGACGGCGCTCCTCCTCGCGGGTTGCGCCGGTGCGTCCGGCGGCGACGAGCCCGGCGGGATGACGTTCGAGCAGCACTGTGAGCTCCGCACCGGCGTCGTCGAGCTCGCCGCCACCCCCGACGCCGAGGGCGTCGTCGTGACGTGGCACGACGAGAGCGGGGGCCTGGACGACGCCACCTTCTGGGTCGCGCACCGCGCGGCGGCCGATGCCGCCTGGACGGTCGTCGCGACGCTCGAGCTCACGGCCGACGCGGAGCGCCGGTACGTGCACCGGGGGGCGACGCCCGCGGGCGAGTACACGGTCGCCGAGGACGACGGCTGCGTCGACGGACCCGAGGGCGTCTGTGCGCCCGAGCAGCCGTGCCCGGTCGCGACGACGGCGCGCGACGAGGGCTGACGTGGCTGTTCCCCCGGCACCCGAGGAGCGACTGACACGATCGGAGGACATGCTGCGGTCCTGACGAGTCCGTCGCGATCAGCGCCGCTATCTTCGGGCGATCCGCGCCCGACCTGGGCGCCTTCACCGGGAGAACGATGAACCTCAAGCAGCGCATCGCAGCGGGCTCCGCGTCGGTGGTCCTCCTCACGGCGGCGTCGCTGGGCCTGGCGGGACCGGCGCAGGCGGCGCAGATCTACAAGGAGTTCTCGACGCCGGGCAACTGCCACTACGCGTTGAGCCAGAACCTCGCGAAGATCAAGAAGACGTCGACGGTTCTCTACGCCGCGTGCACGTACAGCTCCAGCAGGGGTGTGTGGATGCACATCCTGACGTTCAAGAGCTGAGCCGGCGGTCCGTCCCGGTCGTGGTGGACCGGCCGCGGGCGGGGCGCCGATGCCCCGCCCGCGCCCGGGTCAGACCGTCTCGGGACGCTTCTTGCGCGCGAACCGGGCCGGCAGGTCGGGCCCGTCCCACACCTGGACCGCGCGCCAGAGCGACGCCGCGATCGGCACCGCCAGCACGGCACCCGTGATGCCGGCGAGCACCGTGCCGGCGGTCAGGGCGAACAGGATGACCAGCGGGTGCAGGCGCAGCGAGCGGCCCATGACGATCGGCTGCAGCAGGTCGCCCTCGAGCTGGTTGACCACGACGACGATCGCGACGACGATCAGCGCCTCCACGGGGCCCACGGCGACGAGCGCGACCAGCGCGGCGAGGATGCCGGCGAGCGTCGCGCCGACCAGCGGGATGAACGCCAGCAGGAACACCAGCACGGAGAGCGGGATGACGAGCGGTACGCCCACGATCGCCAGGCCGACGCCGATGCCGATCGCGTCGACCGCCGCGATGATCGCGGTGCCGCGGATGTACCCGCCGAGCGTGCGCACCGTCGCGTCGCCGACGCGCTTGCCCCGCTGGTAGCGGTCCCCCTCGAACGGGCGGAGCAGGAACTCCCAGATCGCCGGGCCGTCCTTCAGGAAGAAGAACAGCACGACGATCATGATGAAGAAGCCGGCGACGAAGTCAGCCGTCTGCGAGACGCCGGCGATGGCACCGGAGCCGACGGCGTCGGACTGCAGCAGCCCCGTCGCCGACTCGCGGAAGGACGCGATCTGCTCGTCGGTGATGTCGAACGGCAGGCCCTGGATGTACGTCTGCAGCTCGTCGAAGCCGTCGAGCGCCTGGTCCCGCAGCTCGCCCCACTGCGCACCCACCGCCCGCACCACCAGCCACAGGATCCCGGCGAGCACCGCGACGACCGCCAGCAGGGCGATCCACGTCGCGAGCAGCGACGGCAGCCCGCGCCGGCGCATCCAGCCGACGAGCGGCGAGATGGCCGCCGCCAGCACCAGCGCGATGAGCACGGGGATGACGACGAGGGTGAGCTGCATCAGCGCGAGCACGAAGACCGCGAGGACGGCCACCACCGCGAGCGTCTGCAGCGACCGGGTGGCGGCGCGGCCGAAGCCGTCCGACCAGAGGCGCGACGTGCGGCCCTCGTCGGGCGCGCCGCGCCCGGTCGGCGTCTCGACGTACGTGACCGCGACGTCCGGGGCGGCGGGCGGCGGTGTGCGGCGGCCGAAGAGACCCATCGCGTGTCCTCCTGGTGCAGTGCCCGGCGGGCGCCGGACGTGCTGACGGTATTGCCGCCGTGCCCCCGCCGCGCGGCGACCCGCGCGGGCACGGGTCAGTACCGCCAGCGCCCCATGTCCTGCTGGTACGTGCGGTGGATGGTCGGGGACAGCAGCGTCGACGCCGCCAGGTCCCGGGGTGGGGCGTCCGCGGGGAGCTGTGCGGTGGCCCGCAGGGACGCCTCGTCGTGGAACCGCAGGCCGTCGGGCAGGGCGGTCGCGGCGAACGCCTGCGACCCGTCCCCCGGCAGGGACAGCGCGAACCCCCACTCGCCGAACGACGGCACGTTCACGCCCAGCGGGAGCACCGTGCGGTCCGGTGCGGCGGCGCGCATCGTCGCCACCACCTGCCAGAACGCGTTCGGCGTGAAGTACGTGGACGTCGCCTGCGTGCTCATCACCCCGCCCGGCCGCAGGTGCGCGGCGACCATCGCGTAGAAGGGTGAGGAGTACAGCTTCGCGACGCGCTCGTTGGCCGGGTCGACGAGGTCGACGAGCACCGCGTCGAACGTGCGGTCGCTCTCGCGCAGCCACGCGAAGGCGTCGGCGTTGACCACCTCGACGCGCGGGTCGTCGAGCGCGTGCTCGTTGAGCGCGCTGACCAGCCGGTCGTTCCGGCCGAGATCCGTGACCGCGGGGTCGAGGTCCACCACGACGACCTCGCGCACGGTCGGGTAGCGCAGCACCTCGCGCGCGAGCAGGCCGTCGCCGCCGCCGAGCACCGCGACCGACGTCGGTGCGGCGACCGAGGTGAGCGCCGTGTGCGCGAGGGTCTCGTGGTAGCGCGCCTCGTCGACCGACGAGAACTGCAGCTGGTCGTTCAGGTACAGCCGCGTGTCGCCCTGGTACGTCGTGACGACGAGCTTCTGGTAGGCGCTCTGCTCGTAGTGCAGCACCGGGTCGACGTACAGGCGCGTGTTGATCGCGTCCTCGAGCGCCGTCGCCGACACCAGGCCGGCCACGAGCAGCACGCTGACGACGGCCGTCGGCCACGTCAGGCGCACCGGCCAGCCCATGCGCCCGAGCATGAACAGCGCGACGAGCACGTTGAGCAGCGCCACCGCGAACGCCGTGCGCACCAGGCCGAGGGTCGGCAGCAGCAGGAACGGGAACAGCAGCGACGCCGCCAGCGCGCCGAGGTAGTCGAGTGCGAGGACCTTCGACAGCAGCGACACCGACTCGTCGCGCCCGTGCTCCTTGAGCAGCGCCACGAGCAGCGGGATCTCGACGCCGATGGCGATGCCGATGAGCAGCGAGAGCACCGTGAACACGACCCACGCGAGGTCGGTCGTGGCGTACGACCAGAACAGCAGCAGCACCGACGACCCGCCGAGCACCCCGAGCAGCAGCTCGTTGCGCACGAACGCGCGCCCGGGGGAGCGGGCGAGGCGGACCGCCAGCAGCGAGCCGATGCCCATCCCGAACATCGTCACGCCGGTGGCCAGCGAGAACGCGACGACCGAGTCGCCGAACAGGCTGGACGCCGCCGTGCCGAGGATCAGCTCGTAGATGATCCCGCCGACGGCGACGAGCAGCGCCGCCGCGAACACGGTCGGGCGGTCCCCGCGGCGCGCGCCGCGGGGACCCGGGAGGTCGAGGACGGCGCCGGTGGTGCCGGTCGAGCCCGCCGCGCCGCCCGGGGTGGTGCCGTCGGCCACGGTCAGGAGCTGATCGTCCCCGCCACGATCACGCCGATCGCGATTGCCAGGCCGGCGATCACGATGCCGAACGCGACGTTGTGCTCGTCCACGAGCTCGCGGTGCAGGTCGAGGCGGAACAGCTTGTTGACGATGACGACGGTGATCAGCAGCAGCACGATGCCGAGCACCGAGTAGACGATCGTGGACAGCAGCTCGTCGAGGGCCATGGGTCTCTCCTGGTCCGTTCGGGGTTACTTGCCGAGCCCGCCGATCCCGGTGACCGGGCGGCGGTAGCAGATCTGGTTCTGGTCCTCGGAGACGACCGTGCTGCCGGCGGGCGGCGCGGTCGCGAGGCTGCGGGGGGTGCAGTCGGTGCGGCTGTCGGGGCTGCAGGCCCCGGCGAAGCTGAAGGCGAGCAGGGTGGCGACGATCAGCCCGACCACCGGAGCGCGCCACTGGCGCGGTGCGACGACCTTGCCGAAGTGCTGCTTCTGGGCCTTGGCGTCGAGCACCGTGCCGCGGTAGACGTCGAGCACGCGGGCGTCGAACTTCTCGACCGAGAGCACGAAGTCGTCACCGTGCAGCTCGGCGTACGCGACCGTCTGACCCTTCTGCAGGTCGTACGTGAAGGAGCCCTCGAGCGTGCGGATGGTCCCGGCGCCGACCTCGCCGACGCGCAGCTTCTGCTTGCGCCCGTCGACGGTGGCGGTGATCTCCTGGCCGGTGCGCAGCTTCTCGGGGTCGATCGTCTCCGGGACGGTCTCCGGCCAGTACAGCGTCACCTTGCGGGTGTCGTGGTCGTACTCGACCCAGTAGTCGAGGTTCTGGTAGCCGAGGAGCTCCCACTCCTCCCAGTGGTACCACTTGCCGTCGGAGGCGTCCTTCTCCGCGTAGACGACGACGCCGTGCGGCATCGAGCGCCACGGCGGCTCGCCGACGAGGGCCGTGCCGAGCTTCATCCGTGCCTGGTGACGAGCCATGTCGCGCCCCTCAGACCAGCGTGCGGACGTCGACGTGGGCAGCCCCGAGGGCGTCGGCCAGCTCGGCGCGCGTGGCGTCGATGAAGTCGTCCCCGTCGGGGCGGCGGCACGTCGTCAGCGTGACGTAGGCCGTGCCGCGCTCGGGCCAGGTGTGCACCGCCACGTGCGACTCCGCGAGGATCACCGCGAGGCTCAGGCCCTGGGGGGAGAACCGGTGGCCGGCGTCGGCGCCGACCGGGGTGAGGCCGGCGCGGGCGATCACGGCGTCGAGGCAGCGGCGGACCGTCGGCTCGTCGTCGAGGCGCACGGCGTCGGCGCCCGCGACGTCGAAGACGTACACGAGGTTGCGGTCCACGGGCGTGCGGCCTCCAAGCGGGGGGTGGGGGGCGCGGCAACCCTAGTCGAGCGTCCGGGCGACTCCCGCCACCTCCACCCGTTCGCGCGCGCCGCGCCGCGGGGTGCGTCCGCGCTGGTCAGGCACTGGTCCCATGACTGCGGTGGGACCGTGCTGACACTCTCACCCGTTCGAGTGATGCGGCGTGCTCGCGGCATATGTCAGGGTTACTTACTAATTCGCCGACGACGTCGTCAGCAGGACGCGCCGCCGTCGCGAGGGTGCGCAGCGCCGCGCACCCACCCGTGCGCGGGCACGCGCGCGGGCCACCCGGGGGGCGGAAGGACGACGATGCGTCAGCAACGCAGATGGCTCACCGCGCTGGCCGTGGGAGCACTCGCAGTCATGGGGGCGGCCGCGCCGGCGGCCGCGGTCGGGCCGGACCGGCTGCCGATCACGGTCGCCAACCAGTCGGGACGGGCCGAGCAGGTGTACGTGCACGTGCTCGGCACCAACCTGGCGACGGGCCGGCTCGGCTGGGTGGACGCGGGCGGGACCTTCCGGCAGTGGCCGGCCGGGTCCAACCCGCCGTCGCCCGCACCGGACAGCGCGATCGCCGGGCCGTCGAACGGCGGCGCGGTCACCGTGCAGGTGCCGCGCGGGTTCTCCGGCCGGATCTACTTCTCCTTCGGGCAGAGGCTGCCGTTCTCGCTCACGCCGGACGGGCTCGTGCAGCCCGCGCCGTGGGCCGGCGGCGACCCGACGCGCGACATCCTGTTCGACTGGAGCGAGCTCACGTACAACGACGACGGGCTGTGGCTGAACAGCTCGCAGGTCGACATGTTCGCGGTGCCGCACTCGGTGAGCGTCACGGGCGCGTCCGGCCAGACGCGCACCACGGGGCGCCTCGTCGCGAACGGGCGCCAGCAGATCATCGACGCGCTCCGCGCCGACCCGGCGTGGGCCCGCAGCGTCGTCACGCGCGCCGACGGCACCGTGCTGCGCGTCCTCGCGCCCGGCAAGGCGGCGAGCGCCGGCCTGCTCAGCGCCACGTACCTCGACGGGTACATCGCCTCGGCGTGGAACGCGTACACGTCCCGCACGCTCACGGTGCAGCCGTTCGGCGACCGGCCCGAGGTCCGGTACACGGGCCGCACGTCCGGCACGACGATGCGGTTCACCGACACCTCGGGCCGCGAGGTCGCGGCGTTCCAGCGGCCGTCGTCGTCCGACGTGTGGGGCTGCGACGGCGCCCTGCACGCGCCGAACGACCAGGTGGTCGGGCCCATCGCGCGCACGCTGTGCGCCGCGCTGTTCCGCGGGACGCTCGGCACCAGCACCACGGAGCCCGTGCTCGACGCGGCGCAGTTCTACCGCAGCACGCCGCCCAACGTGTACGGCCGCGTGGTGCACGAGGCGATGGTCGACAAGCGGGCCTACGCGTTCGCGTTCGACGACGTCGGTGCGTTCGAGTCGCTCGTCCACGACCGCGACCCGCGCAGCGCCCGCGTCGACCTGACCCCGTTCACGGGCGGCACCACGACGGACCCCGGCACCCCGACCACCCCGACGGGCCAGGCGCTCGTCAGCCGGTGGAACGGCAAGTGCCTCGACGTCCCGGGCGGCACGTTCACGGCCGGCAGCCGCGTGCAGATGTGGGAGTGCAACGGCACCGCCGCGCAGCGCTGGCGGGCCGTGGGCGGCGCGCTGCGCGTCGGCCCCGACCAGTGCCTCGACGCCGCGTGGGGCGGCACGACCAACGGGACGCCCGTGCAGATCGCCACGTGCAGCGGGAACGCCGCCCAGCAGTGGCTCCTGACGGCGGCGGGCGACCTGCGCAACCCGCAGTCGAACCGGTGCCTGGACATCGCCGACTGGAACGGCGCCGACGGTGCCCGCCTGCACCTGTGGGACTGCGCCGGCACGGCCAACCAGCGGTGGACGCGCGCCTGACGCCCACCCCGACGAGCACGCGGCCGCCGGCCCTCCCACCCGGGACGGCCGTCGGCCGTCGGCCGTCGCCGGACGCTCAGCCCAGCACGGACAGCCGCCGGTCGTCCCAGCCCACGGCGACCCCGCCGACCGACTGGACGCCGCGGACCCCCGCGGGCAGGGTCGTCCGCCACAGCTCGTGACCGTCCGCGGGGTCGAGCGCGGCGAGGACGGGGTTCCCGCCGCCGTCGCCGTCGCGCGTCACGTAGAGCAGCCGGCCGTCCGTCACGGCCGCGCCGAAGGAGGCGGGCGGCACGTCGCGGTGCCGCCACAGCTCCTCACCCGTCGCGGCGTCGAGCGTCACCAGGCCCTCCTGCGTGTCGGCGTGCACGCGCCCGCGCAGCACCACCGCGGTCGTCGCCTCCAGGTCGGGGGCCTCCCACCGCCGGGCGCCCGTGGCCGCGTCGTGCGCGCGCAGCGCGCCGTCCGTCATGAGCAGGAGCCCGGGGACGCTGCCGTCGTCGACCGTGGTCCACACCGCGGTCCCGTCGAGCACGAGGTCGCCGTCGGGACGGACGACGGTCGTCGTGTCGGCGCCGGCCAGGCGCAGCACGCCGTCGTGCACGTCGAAGCCGGAGCCCGACTCCGGGTCGGCGCCCCCGCGGGGCACCGTGCGGCGCACCGTCCCGTCCGCCTCGACGAGCACGACGTCGCGCTGCCCGACCACCGCCGCCACGCCGTCCATCACGACCACCTCGGCCCGCCACCACGGGTACGGGTCGCCCGCGCCCGCGGAGACCGGCACGCGCCACAGCTCCGCGCCCGTCGTCAGGTCCAGGCCCCACGCCTGCGTGCCGCCCTCCGGCGCGGGTCCGGCGGCGACGGCGACGCCGCCGAGCACGCCGACGGCGTCGGCGAACGTGCCCGGCACCGTGTCCGTCGGCAGGTCGGCGACCACCGTGCCGTCCGCGGTCTCGAGCACCACGACCCGGGACGTCGTGGGCGTCGTCCGGGCCCAGTCGTCGCCGCGGCGCACCTGCCAGACGTCGGAGGCGAGGCAGGCGATGCGCGTGGGGAGCCTGTGCCGTGGCCCGGGGGTCGCGTCGGCCCGGACGCACAGCGACCCGACGGCACGCACCTCGCTCCCGCCCGGGTCCTGCGGTGGGACGAGCGGCACGGACCACCGCGTCGCGCCCGTCGCGGGGTCGATGGCGACGACCTCGCTGCCCCGCTCGGCCGACGCCCGCAGGCCGACGATGCCCTGCGACCACGGCCACGTGACGGCGTACGGCACGTCGTCACCCGTGGTGGACCACAGCACCTCGACGTCCGGCGACAGCGGGGCGACGACCCCCGGGACGGTCGCGAGCCGGGTGAGCTCCGCGCGCTCGCGGGCGTCGACGACGAGCTGACCGGCGACCGCGCCGGCGGCGACCGCGCCGGCGGCGACGACCCACCACCAGCGGCGCAGGGCGGCAGGCCGCGCGCCGGTCCGGGCGTCCGCGCCCGCGGGGGTGCCGGCGTCGCACGGCAGTGCCGGGGCGGGTGCGGCCGCGCGGACGGGTGCCGGGACGGCCGGTCCGTGGGGAGCGGTGCGCGCCCGGGCGGCCGGGACGTCGTCCTCGACGAGCTCGACGTCCGTCTTCCGCGTGCGGCGCCCCACCACATCGACGGTAACCGCCGCCGGCCGGGGCGCCACCGGGTGGCGGCGGACCGGAGCGGTGCCGCGGTCCGCGGGCGGGGAGCGGGTGGGGAGCGGGTGCCGGACGTGCGCGGGCCCGGACCGGACGGGGCTCGGGGCACCGTCCGGTCCGGGCGCCTGCGTCAGGCCTCCGTGGTGTTCCCGCGGCGACGCAGGATCAGCAGGGCGCCACCGATCCCGACGGCGCCGACGGCGGCCAGCAGCCCGACGAGCACCGACGTGCCGGTGGCCGCGAGCACCTGGCCGCGGCTGCGCGGGGTGTCGTCGGTGGCCGCGAGGACCTCCGCACGCTCGGTGACCGAGGGCGACGGCGTCGCGCCGGCGACCGGTGCCTGCGTGGCGGTGGGCTGCGGCGCGGCCGAGACCTCCGCCGTGGGGGTGGGCGTCGGCGCCGGCGTCTCGTCGTCGACGTCACCGGTCGGCGTGGGCGTGGGGGCCGGCGTGGACGGCGCGGGTGCCGGCGCCGACGGCGACGGCGCGGGGACGACCGGCGCGGGTGCGGGGGTGGTCGGCGTCGGCGCGGGCGTCGTCGGCGTCGGGGCCGGCGTGGTGGGCGTGGGCGTCGGCGCCGGGGTGGTAGGCGTGGGCGTCGGGGCCGGGGTGGTCGGCGTCGGCGTCGGGACGACCGGCGGCACCTCGGTGTCGGGCGCGCACAGCTCGTCCACGTCGATCAGCTCGGCGACGTCGTAGTGGCCGTAGTACGCGAGCGTGTTCGCCTTGAAGCCGCCGTCGGGCGGCGTGATGACCGTCGGCACCAGCGACGCGACGTCCACCGGGCGGCCGGTGCCGTTGCCGACGAGGTCGACCTGCAGCCCGTACGCGTCGGGCTCCTCGCAGACGGCGGCGGCAGCAGCGGCGTCGAGCTCGAGCGGCTTGATCTCGTACGTGCTCGGGAGCGTCTTCGACCCCCCGTGGCGCTGGCCGGCGTCCTCGGTCGGCCACGCCCACACGGGGTGGAGGGCGACCCGGTGCTGCTGCGTGCTGTTGGACCAGCCCGCGCTCCTGGTGGCGTCCTTCTTCACGTAGAGGAAGTAGCCGGTCGCCTTGTCGCACGTGTAGGCGTCCCAGCGGACGGCCTGACCGGGCTTGATGCCGCAGAGCGCGGGCTTGCCGTTGCCGGGCTTGCCGGGCTCGCCCTTGCCGGGCTTGCCGTGCCAGGTGCTGGCCTGCCGGTGGCGGTCACCGTCGCCGGTGGCGGTCGCGGCGGCGGCGGGCGCGACGAGGAGGGCGCCTGCGGTGAGGAGGACGAGGGGGAGGTGGCGACGCTTCACGGGGGGTGCTCCAGAAGACCGTGGGACGGGGGACGGGGGCCGGGGTCGCACGGTCACGCCGTCGGCCGCTCCGGACAATAGGGCGTATTCGGACAACCGTGCAGATCCCACCGGGAAGTCACCCGAAAGGGTCGCGCAGGATGCGCCGACCGGCGTCTGCGTCGCCGCGCGCTGCCCGCGCGGTCGGAGGTCCCGTGACTGCGCCCCCGCCGCCCGTTCCGTAGTCTGGAGGCCCGACGTCCGAGGAGGCCGCGTGATCGTCGTGACCCCCGCCGGACCCGCCGACGCGGCGGCTGTCACGCTCGTCCTCGCGGAGGCGTTCGAGGACGACCCGACCCTCGCGACGGTGGTCGGCGGCCCGCCCGGCCCGCCGCGGCGTGCGCGGCTGCGCCACCTGTTCGACGGCATCGTGCGGTCGGGTCCGCTGGCGGCGGGCACGGTGGACGTCGCCCGGCCGGGCGGTTCGGGGCAGGTCGTCGGCGCCGCCGTGTGGCACGCCCCCGACGCGGCCGTGGGACTGACGACGCAGCTGCGGCACCTGCCGGCGTTCCTGCGCGTCGACGGCGTGCCCGGTCTGCTGCGCGCGCTGCGGGTGCAGCACGTGCTCGCCGGCCACCGCCCGGCGCGCGCCCACTGGTACCTGCAGGAGATCGGGGTCACGGGTGCGGCCCGGGGTCTCGGTGTCGGCGCCGCGCTGCTGGACGCGCGCCTGGCGGCCGTGGACGCGGACGACGCAGCGGCCTACCTCGAGTCGTCGACGCCCCGCAACCGGCGCCTGTACCGGCGGCACGGGTTCGTCGAGACCGCGCCGGTGCCGGGCCTGCGCGGGGCCGCGCCCGTGGGCATGTGGCGCCCGCCGGCGTCCGAGCGCGCGCCGGGCGTCACCGGCCCGTCGGACGCGGCCGGCACGCCCGACGCCGCCTGACGCACGCACCCGGCCGGTGCGCGGTGCAGGCCGCCCTCCGCTCGCCGTCGGCGAAAACCCTTGGCGTCGGCGCCGCGGAGTCGTACGGTCGTCGGCACACGGGAAGGAGGTGGTCCGAGACATGAAGTCTTCTTGGACGCGTGAGGTGACTGCCAGCTAGTCGCCCGAGGCATCGGACGGACTCCGAGGTCCGCCCGCACCCCGCCAGGACCCCCTGGCCGGGCGGCGAGCGAATCCCCGGCAGTCACCGCAGCCCGTGGGTGCCGCGACATCGTCCATCGCGGCGGGGTCCTCCTCCTGGAGGGCCCGCCCCACGGGCTGTTGCCTGCCCGCGCACGGGCTGCGTCCCCCCGGCGGCACGCACCGACGGGCGGGTGAGAAGGTGGGACCGTGCCCCTGAAGAAGCCCGCCGAGATCCAGGAGATGCGGCCCGCCGGCCGCTTCGTCGCACACGTGCTGTCCTCCCTGCGCGAGCACGCGCGCCTCGGCATGACGACGAAGGACCTGGACGCGCACGCGCACGGCCTCATCGACGAGGCCGGCGCCCGCTCGGTCTACCTGGGCTACCACCCGAGCTTCGGCGCGATGCCGTACCCGGGTGTGCTGTGCACGTCCGTCAACGACCACGCGCTGCACGGCCTGCCGTCCGACCGCGTGCTCGAGGACGGCGACGTGCTGAGCATCGACTTCGCGGCCGAGCTGAACGGCTGGGTGTGCGACTCCGCGCTGACGTTCCAGCTGGGTACGCAGACGCCGGAGGCGCAGCGCCTCATCGCCACGACCGAGCAGGCGCTCGACGCCGGCGTCGCGGCCGCGCTCGCGGGCGGCCGCATGGGCGACGTGTCCGCGGCGATCGGCCGGATCGGGCGCGACGCCGGGTACGGCATCAACGGCGACTTCGGCGGCCACGGCGTCGGCCGCACCATGCACGAGGACCCGCACGTGCCGAACCTGGGCCGGCGCGGCACGGGCGAGCGGCTCAAGCCGGGCCTGGTCATCGCGATCGAGCCGTGGTTCATGGCCGGTGGCGACGGGTACGAGGTCGACGACGACGGCTGGACGATCCGCACCGCCGACGGCTCGCTCGCGGCGCACGCCGAGCACACGGTCGCGGTGACGAGGGACGGCCCGGTCGTCCTGACCGCGCGCGACTGACGCCGGGCCGCTAGTCGGACGCCAGCACCGCGCGCAGGCGGTCCGTGAACGCCTCCGGCTGCTCGAGGAACCCGGTGTGCTCGCCGGGGAACGCCGTCAGCGGGACGCCGAGCCGGTCGGCCAGCGCGGCCGAGGTGGCCGCCGTCTCGAGCGCACCGGAGTCCACGCCCAGCCCCACGACGACCCTGCCGGCCCCCGCGCGGACCGCGGCGACGTCGGGCACCCACGTCGTGGTCCACGTGAGCTCGTGCAGGAAGAAGCGGGCGCCCTCGCGCTCGAGCTGCTCGTCGTCGCCGGTCGCGGGCGGGCCGGCGGCGTCGTCGTCCCACCCTGCGGCGCCCATGAACGCCCCCCAGGCGGCCGCGGCGCCGTGCGCGCGGAACGTCTCGACCACGAGCGCCGTGCGGGCGTGGTGCGCGGCGGCGTCGGGCAGGAGGTCCAGCAGGGGCGGCTCGTGCGCCACGAGCGTGCCGACGCGTCCCGGGTGGCCCTGCGCGAGCGCGAGCGCGGTGACCGCGCCGCCGCTCGAGCCGAGGACGTCGGCCGTGCGGGCGCCGAGCGCGTCGAGGACTGCCGCGACGTCGTCGGCCCGCAGCTCGGGGGTGGAGTCCTGCGCGGGGTCGTCGACCGTGCTGCGGCCGGTGCCGCGCGGGTCGAGCGTGACGACGGTGCGCGCGTCGGCGAGCAGGTCGGCGGCGGCGGCGAACGCGTCGGCGCCCATCGGCGAGCCGACGAGCACGAGCACGGGGCCCGCGCCGCGCACCTCGTAGGTGAGGCGGGCGCCGGGGACGTCGAGCGTGCGGACGTCGGTGGTCGCGGTGGCGGTCATGTCAGCTCCGTCGGGTGGTGAGGTGGACGGCGACCTCGTCGCCGGCGGTGTCCTTGCCGATCGCGGTGCGCAGCGCCTTGCGCAGCGGCAGCCAGTGCGGGCCGCCCCCGGACGGCATGAGCGTCGCCTCGAACGGGTGGCCGTCCAGCGTGCCGCCGACCTTCACGGCCCGGGCCGTGCCGAGCACGTGCTGGGAGTCCGGCACGGTGAGGAAGGTGTCGAACGCGCCGCCCTTCTCGAGCGGCGCGGTGAACGCGAGGTCCAGCGGTACGGGCATCGTCGCTCCATGTCTACGGCGTGTACTTCGCGGATGTCCACACCGTAGACTTGCCCACGTGACGACCGCAAGGGGCAGCTACCACCACGGCGACCTGCACGCGGCGCTGGTCGACGCCGGCGTCGCGCTCGCCCGCGAGGCCGGCGCCCCCGCCGTCGTCCTGCGCGAGGTCACCCGCCGCGCCGGCGTCACGCCGAGGGCCGCCTACCGCCACTTCGCCGACCGCGCGGCGCTGCTGGGGGCCGTCGCCCGCGTCTCTCTCGCCGCCATGGCCCGCACGGTCGAGGACCGCCTCGTCGCGGCCGAGGACGGCGCCGCCGCGCTCACCGCCGTCGGCGAGGGGTACGTGCGGTTCGCGCTCGACGAGCCCGGCCTCTTCGAGGTCGCGCTGTTCGCGATGGACGACATGGCCGTGGTCGACCACCCCGAGGCGGCCGGTGCCGGCGGGCGCTCGCCGTACCACCAGCTCCAGGACGCGCTCGCCCGGCTCGTGGCCGAGGGGCGGCTCGACGGTGCGGCCGTCGAGGGCGCGGCCCTGACCTGCTGGTCCGGCGTCCACGGGTACGCGACGCTCGCCGCGCTCGGCCCGCTGCGGTCGCTGCCACGAGCGCAGCGCGACGCGGGTGCGGTGGCCGTCGTGGCGCGGCTGGTCGGCGCCGTGGTGAGCACGGGCACGGCGCCGGGCGGCGAGCGTGTCGGCCCTGAGCAGCGCGCACCCGAGCAGGTCGGCCCCGAGCACGCGTCGTCCTGACGTCGTCGTCCCGGGCGGAGCACCGCCGCAGGAGGCTGCGGAAGGACGGCGACGCCGTGAAACGGTTCGTCGTCCGGGACGGTGGGACGCTGCGAGGACGTGGCCCGTCCGCGACCCGAGGAGTCCTCGTGCGCAGCTCTCGACGTCCCGTCAGGTCCGCCCTCGCCGCCCTCGCCTCCGGCGTCCTCGTCGCGGTGGCCCTGGGCACGGCACCGGCCATCGGTACCTCGGCGAGCGCCCCGCCCGCGCCGTCGTCGTCGGCGCCGAGCGCGCCACCGACCCCCACGTGGACGTCGTCGCCGACCCCCGTGCCCACGTCGCTGCCGACCCCGGCGCCGACGTCCCTGCCGACGCCGTCGCCGACCGGGAGCACAGGCCGGTCGCAGCTGAGCGGGCGGGTCACCGACGTGGACGGCGAGCCCGTCGCCGGCGTGCGCGTCGAGGCGCACGGCTCCGGCCTCGGCTGGGCGGTCACCGACGCGTCGGGCGCCTGGACGATCGGGGGCCTGCCCGCGGGCAGCTACCGGATCCGGTTCGAGGCGTTCGCGGCCGGCCTCGCGCCCGAGTACTGGGACGACGCCCCGTCGATGATGACGGGGACGGTGGTCCGGGTGGCCGAGGGGGAGGCCGTGGCCGGGCTGGACGCGCAGCTCGCTCCGGGGGCCGTGGTGCGCGGACGGGTCGTCGACCCCGCCGGTGCCCCGGTCGCGTTCGCGACGGTCTCGGTCGAGCGGCTCGACGTCCCGGGCGTCCCGCCGTCCGGCGCCTACACCGACGCCGACGGGACGTACGAGGTCCGCGCGCTGGCCGCGGGGACCTACCGGCTCAAGGTGGTTCCGGCGCCCGACAGCGGCCTGAGCACGACCTGGTGGACGCGGACCGCGGACGCCGCGGCGGCGACGCCGCTCACGCTCGCGACCGGCCAGCACCGGGAGGGCGTCGACGTGACGCCGCTGCCGGGCAGCGGGATCGCCGGCACCGTCACCGCCCCGGCCGGCGTGCCCCTCGAGGAGCTGACGGTGGTCGTCCAGGAGGCCGGACCGGACGGGTCGCTGCGAACGGTCGGCGGCACGACCCCTGCCGCCGACGGCACCTACCGGTTCACGGACCTCGCGCCCGGCACGTACCTGGTCCGGGTCGAGCACGTCGACTGGAACGGGCCGCTGCTGCCCGAGTACTACCGGGACTCGACCTCGGCGGAGCGCGCGGTCCCCGTCGAGGTGACGGTCGGGGAGGTCGTCGGCGGCATCGACCTCACGCCGGGCCGCGCCGCCCGGATCACGGGCGTGGTGACCGGGCGCGACGGTCCGGTGCAGGGCGTCGAGGTCACGCTCGTGCCGCGCAGCGGCCAGCTCGGCACCTGGGGGTTCGCGGAGACGGGGCAGGCGGGGGAGTTCCTGATCGGCAGGCTGCCCGCGGGCCGGTACGCGGTGCGGTTCGCCCTGCCGGACGGGTCGGTGCGCTACTTCCGGGCGCCGTCCGGGACGACACCGCACCTGCACGCGGCGACCTCGGTCCGGGTGCCGGCCGGCGGGTCGGTCGAGATCACGGCGCGGCTGCGCGGCGGTCCGGCGAGCGTCGGCTGACGGCTCCCGGGTCCTGCCCGCGGAGTCGTGCGGGCGGAGCCGTGCGGGCGGAGCCGGTGGGCGCGGCGGCGACGGACTCGTCAGCAGGCCGCGTGCACCGCACCCCGCGCGCCGCGGGGGAGCACGTCGAGGTCCCGCAGCACGAGCGAGAGCCCAGGCAGCGCCGTCGCGGGGTCCCGCTGCGCCGCGCACGCCGGGGCGAATGCGTCCGCGTCGTACTCGACGTCGAGCACCACGGGGTACGCGTCGGTGTACGTCGCGCACTCGTCCCACCGCGCGCAGTCCTCGGCGACCACGAGGTCGGCGCCCAGCGCGCGCACGCGGTCGGTGACCTCGGCGGCGTTCTTCTGCGCGTACGCGAGGCCGTGCGCGTGCGCGCGCTCGACGAGCAGGGCGGTGAACGCGACGGCATCCTCGGCGTCGAGGAGGCCGTGCGAGCGGGTCCACGAGTCGAGGTTGTCGACCTCGACGGCGTCGGAACCTGCGGCGGCGCAGCGGTCGAGCAGCGGGCCGACGAGCTCGGCGACCAGCCGCTCGCGCAGCGCCGGCGTCGACACGTCGAGCAGCACCTCGTCGGGCCAGTCCGGGTCCGCGACGGGCTCGCCGTCGTCGTGCAGGACCAGCTCGGGGGTCGCACGCAGGAGCCGGTCGGTGTCGCCCGGCTGGCTCTGGAAGCCGTTGACGTAGCAGACGTCGTACCGCCCGGACGGCGCCGCCGTGGCGTCGCGGACGACGACCTCCGTGCCGGCCTCGGGCGCGTCGGCGCCGCCGAGCTGGTACTCGAACGGCGCGCCGGGCCGGGGGAGGGTGACCGCGGGAGAGGGGGGTGTCGACGCAGGGCCAGGGCCGGCCGTGGGTGCCGCGCCCGTCGCCGCCGGGGCCGGCGGGCGCGGCGGCGACGCGTCGGCCCCGGCGCCGCAGGCCGTGACCAGGGCCACGAGCGCGGCGGCGGCCGTCGCACGCGCCCACCCGACGGCACCCGCCGTGCGGCGTCGTCCGACGGTCCCCACCGCGCGCACCCGCGTCACGAGCCGGTCCGGCGCAGGTCGGCCGGCACGGCGTCCGGCGGCGTCACCCCGACCGGCTCGACGAGCACGAGCGGGTCGGCGTCGAGGTCGAGGACGCGGGAGCGGGCCGGCGGCGTCGTGGCCGTCTCGAACCGGACCGTCGCCTCCCGGTCCCGCACGTGCACGACCCAGCCGCGCCCGAGGGTGGCGTGCTCCACGTCGAGACCCGGGCGCGCGTTCGTCGCGTCGAGGGGGCGGCCGGTCGGGGCCGGTCCCAGCGGGCGGCCGACGACCGGCTTCTCGGCGCCGACGAGCCGCGGGTCGTCCTCCGCGCGGGGCAGGTCGGGGCCGGGGTCGTCGGCGGGGTCGTCGGCGGGGTCGGGCTCGTCGGCGTGCGGCGCGGTGGCGTCGTCCGGGCCCGCCGCGCCTGCCTCGCCCGCCGGCGCGTCGAGCCCGTCCAGCAGGTCCGGCTCGACGACGGGCGCGTCCGCACCCGGCGCCGCCTCCTCCGTGCCGTGCAGGTCGAGCGCGAGCTGCGCGTGCGGGGCGAGGTTGTGGAACGAGACGCCGAGCAGGCGCACCGGCGTGTCGATGCCCGCGGCGAGCGTCGCGCGGCGGGCGGCGTCGCGCAGCTCCCCGGCCGACGCGGTGGGCTGCGAGAACGTCACCGAGCGGGTGACCGTCGAGAAGTCGCCGTACCGGACCTTCGCGACGACGGTCCGTGCCGCGCCCCCGTGCCGCTCGAGCCGCTGCAGCGCCTCGTCGACGACGTCGTCGACGGCAGACAGGACCAGGTCGCGCCCGAACAGGTCCTGCGCGAACGTCCGCTCCGCACCGGCGGACTTCCGCTCGGTCGAGACGACCACCGGCCGGTCGTCGAGCCCGCGGGACATGAGGAACAGGTGCGTGCCGTTCGCCTCGCCGAGCGTCATCGTGAGCGTGTCGAGCGGCTGGCGGCGCAGGTCCGCGACCGTGCGCACGCCGACCCGCTCGAGCGCGGCGGCGGTGGCCGGGCCCACCCCGGGGACGACCCGGACGTCGAGCGGCAGCAGCACGTCGTCCTCGTCCTCGGGGCGCACCACGACGACCCCGCCGGGCTTGCGCAGGTCCGACGCGATCTTGGCGACGAGCTTCGAGCGCGCGACGCCGACCGACACCGTCAGCCCGGTGAGCTCCGCGACGCGCGCCTGCACGCGCGCCGCGGCGTCCTCGGGCTCGGGTGCACCGCCCTCGGCCTGGGCCAGGTCGGCGAACGCCTCGTCGATCGACAGCGGCTCGACGCCCGGCGTCAGCTCGCGCAGCACGCCCATGATCACGGCGGAGTACGCCGAGTAGGCGGCGAACCGCGGCGTGAGCACGGCCGCCGCCGGGCTCAGCCGGCGCGCCCGCGCCATCGGCATCGCCGACCGGGCGCCGTCCCGCCGCGCCTCGTACGACGCCGTCGACACCACGCCCCGCCCGCCGACGCCCCCGACCAGGACCGGCTTGCCGCGCAGCGACGGCTTGTCGCGCTGCTCGACGGCGGCGAAGAACGCGTCCGCGTCGAGGTGCATGACCGTGGCGGCGTCGCGCACGCGCACGGCGTCCATGAGCCGCCGCGCCCGATCACCCCTCCCGTCCACGCCCCCATCCTCCCCGCCCGCCGCAGCGGACCACCCCTCGAAGGGGACCTGGCGCGTGCATCCGGCCCTCCACGTACCCACCACAGCCCCGTCCACACGTGCCGGACGTGGGGGGACGATTCCCCTCCGGGGGCCTGCGGGCGTCAGTAGGGTTGTGGGGGTCGTCCGGCGCGGCTCGCCGGTGGGCGCCGGACCGTGCCGCAGCAACCGGGGAGGACCACCGTGACGACGACCTCCGACGCTGCCCGGGCGGAGGCGGTACCGCTCCCACCGGGTCCACCGGTCTGGCAGGTCCTCCTCGTCTTCCTCGGCGTCTCGGCCCTGGCGTCCGCCCTGCTGGCAGCCGTGCAGGGCGCGGTCGGCCCGCCCACGGACGTCCTCGTGCTGACCCAGCTCGCGACGGCCGTCGGGGCACTCGTCACCTGGCTGCTGTGGCGCGGACGGTTGGTCCTGCCGCCGGTGCGCACCCGCGGCTGGCGTGCACCGCTGCTGACGTCCCTGGCCGTCGCCGTGGTCGTCGGGGCCGTGCTCTGGCTCGTGCAGGCGGCCGGGGCGGGGACCTGGCCACCTCTGGACCACGCGACGCTCGGCGCGCCGCTCGTGGTGGTGCTCGCGGCCCAGCTGGTCGGCGCGGCCGGCGAGGAGGTCGGCTGGCGGGGACTCGTCCAGCCGGTGCTCGAGACGCGCCTGCGACTGCTGCCGGCCGCGCTGGTGACGGGCCTGATGTTCGGGCTGGGGCACGTGCACGTGCTCGCCGCCGGCATCGGCGTGTACGCGCTGTTCCTCGTCTCCGCCGTGGGGCTGTCCGTCGCGTTGGCTGTCGTCACGGCGGGCCGCGCGGTGCTGCAGCGCGTCGTGCTCGCGACGGTCCTGCACTGGCTCGTCAACGTGGTGATGCTCGTCGGGTTCTCCGGCGGCGACACGTCGGTGGGCTGGACGGCCGGCACGGCGGCGGCCACCGTCGTCGCGGGCCTCGGCTGCGTGCTCGTCGCCCGTGCCCGCCGCGCCGGTCCGCGTCCACCGCGGCGCACCGCGTCCGACCCCCGGTGACGGACGCTCGCCGCGCCGACCTCGCCGGGCGTGGCTACCGTGACCGCGTGAGCGCCCCCACCGTCAACATGACGACCGACCCGGTCGAGCTGCCGGGCGTCGACCCCGCCGACCCGCCGACCGAGCTGCTGCCCGGGCAGCTGTGGCAGGGCGGCTGCCCGGTGGACTTCGACTGGGTGCGCGCGACCGGGATCGGCGCGGTCATCGACTTCGCGGACGCCGACGCGCTCGCACCCGCCGACGACATCGACGGGCTGGTGTACCTCAAGTCGCCGCTCGTCGACGGCGACGACCTGCCCGACCCGGCGGTCACGCTGCGGCTCGCGACCCTGGTCGCGGGGCTGATCGCCGACGGGTACCGCGTGCTCGTGCACTGCACGTTCGGGCGCAACCGGTCGGGGCTGATGGCGTCGCTGGTGGTGCGCGAGGTGCTGGGCGTGACGGGGGCGGAGGCGCTCGCGCACGTGCAGTCGCACCGCCGGCGGACGGTCAACAACGAGGCGTTCGCCGCGTGGCTGCGCACGCTTCCGGCGCCCCGCTGACCTGCCGGGTCCGACGGTCCGCGCGGACGGACCGGCGCTGACGGACCGCACCCGACCGGCCGGACCGCACGGATGGTGTTTGGGCGCCGCCCGGTCAGCGGCGCGTCAGAGCGGCGTCCGCCAGCGCGCGACCGCTCCGCCCAGCCAGTCGAGCGGCCGCCCGGCCCGCCGGTCGTCCCACACGCGGAACGCCACGCCGCCGAGCTGCGCGATCGCGTCGAGCACCGTGCGCCCGTCCCACCCGCGCACGTCGGCACCGTAGGTGCGGCAGAACGCGAGGTACTCGTCGGCGGGCAGCTCGCCGGCGTCGGCGCGGCGGGCGGCGCTCGACAGGTCGTACTCGAGCGGGGCGCGCGCGGCGAAGTCGAGGTCGATGAGCACGGGGCCGGCCGCACCGGCGAGCACGTTGGCGGGCGACACGTCCCCGTGCACGACGCCGACGCCGAGCGGCGAGCGCAGGCCGGCGAGGGCGTCGAGGAGCGCGGAGCGGGCGTCGAGCAGGACGCCCGCCGCCGCGTCGGGCAGCCCGGGCGCGATCGCGACGACGCGCCGCAGCGGCTCCCACGCGGGCACGTCGGCGTCGGCGTGCTCGGCGTGGAACGCGCGCAGCAGCGCGCCCGTGCCGGCCCAGCCGACCGGGGCCGCCGCGGCGAGCCACGGCGAGGCGACGACGACGCCGTACGACGTCACGACCGGGGGCGCGACCGGCAGCAGGGCCGTCGCGGAACCGGCCAGCGCGGTGGCCAGCCGCGCGAGGTGGTCCGGGTCGGTGCCCGGCGGGTACACCTTCACGGCGAGGTCGTCGCAGCGCAGCACCACGGTGGTCAGGGCGCTGACGACGGCGGCGCGCGGCACCGCGAACGGCAGCGCGAGCCGGGCCTCGTCCAGCGCGAGCAGCGCGTCGGGTGCACCCCACGTCCCCGCCGGCAGCGGCAGCGGCTCGACGGGCGCGCCGGACCGGGGCGACGTCGTCGGGGCGGCGAGGGCCGCGGCGGCAGGCAGGTCGCCGGAGAGCACCAGGTCCTCGAGCGGCAGCTCGTCGAGCGCCGGGCCCTCGAGCGCCGGGCCCTCGAGCGCCGGGCCGTCGGCGGGGGACGGCGAAACGTCCGCGGGCCGTGCCGCCACGGGCGCGGCGAGGGCGGCGGGGACGCCGGACGGGCGGGGTGCTGCGGGCTCGGCGGTGAGCGTCATGGCGTCTCCCGGTCAGGTGCGGACGGTGCCACCACACGACGTCGGTGCACGCGCACGACCGGGTTGGGACCAGGACTGTAACCCCCCGCCACCCCCCACGGCAGTCACCCCCCAGGAGGACGGCGCCGGTGCCCGGCGAACGCAACCTGGTGTCCGCGCGTGGGCGCGAAACGGCACACCAGGTTGCCCTCGGCGGGGAGCTCCCGTGGGGCGTCGGGGAGGATGGGGGCGTGGAGACCACCTACCGCGTCATGACCGTGTGCACGGGCAACATCTGCCGCTCGCCGATGGCGGAGGTCGTGCTGCGCGCGAAGCTCGAGGAGGCGGGGCTCGGCGACGTCGTCGAGGTCGACTCGACCGGCATCAGCGACGAGGAGCACGGCAACCCCGTCGACCGCCGCGCGCGGACCGTGCTGCGTGCGCACGGCTACCCGACGGGCGACGGCCACCGCGCCCGGCAGGTCCGCCCGGCCGACCTGCTCGCCCGCGACCTGCTGCTGCCGATGACCGCCGCGCACGCCCGCGCGCTGCGTCGCCTCGCGGGCGACGACCCGGCCGTCACCGACCGCATCCGCATGCTGCGCACGTTCGACCCCGCGGCACCCGCCGACCCCGGCCAGCACGAGGACGTGCTCGACGTCGACGACCCCTGGTACGGGCCGGACGCGGCGTTCGAGCGGACGCTCGCGGAGATCGAGGCCGCCGCGGACGGCATCGTCGAGCACGTCCGCGCGGGCCTGACCGCCCGCGGGCACTCCTGACGCGCGGGAGGATGGCGCCATGAAGGTCGCCCGCCGCGCGCACGTGCCGCCGTTCGCCGTCATGGAGATCCTCGCCGCCGCGAACGCGCGCCGCGCCGCGGGCGAGCACGTGCTCAACCTGTGCGCGGGGGAGCCGTCCACGGGGGCGTCGGACGTGGTCCGGCAGCGCGCGATCGACCTGCTCACCACGGGCGACCTCGGGTACACCGAGTCGCTCGGCGCGCCGGGCCTGCGTGCGGCGATCGCCGCGCACTACGGCGCGACCTACGGCGTGGACGTCGACCCGGGGCGCGTGGCGGTCGCGACCGGCTCGTCCGGCGGGTTCATGCTCGCGTTCCTCGCCGCGTTCGACGTGGGCGACCGCGTCGCGCTGGCCCGCCCCGGGTACCCGGCGTACGCCAACATCCTCGCCGCGCTGGGCATCGAGGTCGTCGACCTGCCGTGCGGTCCGGAGCAGCGGTACCAGCCGACGGTCGCGCAGCTCGAGGCGCTGGACCGGCCCGTCGACGGCCTCGTGATCGCCAGCCCCGCGAACCCGACCGGCACGATGATCGAGCCGGCCGAGCTGGCCGCGCTCGCGGCCTGGTGCGCGGAGCACGGCGTGCGACTGATCAGCGACGAGATCTACCACGGCATCACGTACCCGGACGCGTCCGGCGGCACGCCCGAGACCGCGACCGCGGCGCAGTACCTCGACGCGGGCGCGGTCGTCGTGAACTCGTTCTCCAAGTACTGGGCGATGACGGGCTGGCGCCTCGGCTGGCTCGTCCTGCCCGACGACCTCGTGGCCCCCGTCGACGCCCTCGCCGGCAACGTCGCGCTGTGCCCGCCGGCCCTCGCGCAGCACGCGGGCGTGGCCGCGTTCAGCGACGCGGGGATGGCGGCGGCGCGCGCCAACGTGGAGCGCTACGCCGTCAGCCGGCGGCTGCTGCTCGACCGCCTGCCCGACCTCGGCTGGGCCCCCGTCGCACCGGCCGACGGCGCGTTCTACCTGTACGGCGACGTGTCCGCGACGGGCCTGGACGCGGTCACGTGGTGCGCCCGGGCGCTCGACGAGGCCGGCGTCGCGCTCACGCCCGGCACGGACTTCGACCCCGTGGGCGGGGGCGACTGGGTGCGGCTGTCGTTCGCGTCGGCGCCCGAGGTGGTCGCGGAGGCGGCGGACCGGATCGTCGACTGGCAGCGAGGGCTCTAGCCGCCTGCCCGCGCCGTGCTGGTGGCGGTCAGGTCGCCGGCCGCACCTGGAAGCAGTCCGGGAATCGGGTGGTGGCGAGCACCCAGCCGTCCCGCCCGCCGAGGGCCGACGGCCCGAGCATCGAGACCCGACGCACCTCCCAGCACTGCGGGTCGCGGGTCAGCACGTGCTCGCCGTGGCGCGACGCCACCGGGCGCCAGCCCGCACGCCCCGCGAGCGTGAGCTGGGCGACCTCGTCGGCCCGGCTCACGGGGCCGAGCAGGCGCTCCTGCGCCGCGAGGTCCCTGGGTTCACGCGTCCCGAAGCGTTGCTGGGCTGCCTGGCGGGAGATGCCCAGCGCCTCGCCGACGTGCGCCCAGCTGGCACCACCGGCCCGCGCCGCCGTGACGGCATCGCGCTGCAGGCGCTCGGCGACCACGGCGATGTCGCGCAGCCGCACCGCCGCGCGCAGGTGAGCGTCCGCCGAGGTGGCATCCCCGTCCGCACGGGCGCTGAGCCGGCTGTCGGGCTGGGCCGCCAACCGGGCCAGCGCCACCTCGACCTCGTCCGGGGTCACCGGGTGGTGTCGTTCCCCGGACGCCACGACATGCCCTGGGCGGCGTGCAGCTCGGCGGCGCGCCGCTCGGCGGAGACCGTGAGGATCCACGAGACCGCGGCGCCGACGGCCGCACCGCCGGCCGTGACCAGGACGAGACCTGCGATGCTGCCCCCCACGACGAGCGTGACGAGAGCCAGTGCGCCCGCCACCACGACGGCAGCACGGACGGCACGGCGGACGGCGAGGAGGTGGCGCTCGGGACTCATGGCTCGAGCATCGGTGCACCGGCCCCCACTGTCAAGCACAGGTTGACAGTGGGTCGGAGGAGGGGGCACCTACGCGCCGGTGACGCCCGGGCCCTCGGCGACCTGGTGGACCGACACGGTGGCGCCGGCCGCGACGCCCCCCGTGACGCAGGCGAGCACGCGTTCGACGTCGGACCGCCGGGCGTCGGCGGCCAGGACGAAGGCGGCGCGGGACGACGGCATGTCGGCCGACATGTACCAGTCGGCCACGGCGACGTCCGACCCGCAGTCGCTCGCCCCGCTGACGTCGCCCGCCACGTACACGGCCCACGGCCCCTCGGCGGGGATGGCCACCGCCGGCCGCCGGACGACCATCGCAAGGGCTGCGAGCACCGTCGACGCGAGCATCGCCGCCACGACGACGACGGCGACGAGCCGCGTGCGTGCGCGCATGGTCGCTCCTCCCGCTTCGGACGGTCCGACCCTATCCACGCCCGCGCGCCCGTCCCGCTGCCCCCGCCACACCCCTGCCCGGCGTGGCGTAGGTTCGGCGGCAGCCGACCGAAGGAGCCCGCCATGCAGTGCCCCGTGGACCAGGCCCAGCTCGTGATGACCGAGCGCCAGGGCGTCGAGATCGACTACTGCCCCGTGTGCCGCGGCATCTGGCTGGACCGCGGCGAGCTCGACAAGATCCTCGACCGCGCCGCGGGACCGGTCGCGCCCGCCGCCGTCGACCCGCGCGCCGTCCCGGGCGTGCAGACGCCCGGCCCGCCGCCCGGCTACGACGACCGCCGCTACGACGGCGGCCGCCCCGACCGCGGCTACGAGCGCGAGTACGGGCGCGGCTACGACGACGACCGCCGCGACCCGCGCCGGGCCGCCCCCGGCTACGGCACCCCCGGCTACGACCCGCGCCGCAAGAAGAAGAAGGAGTCCTGGCTCGAGGACCTGTTCGACTTCTGACGCGCAACGTCCTCGTGACCTCGCCCCCGTAGCCTCGCCGGCATGGACGTGGCGGTGCTCGGGGCGACGGGGGACGTCGGGCGGCAGGTGTGCACGCAGCTCGTGGAGCGGCAGGTGCTGCCCACGACGTCGCGGCTGCAGCTCGTCGGCCGGCCCGGCGGGTCGTCCGGACGGGCGGTGCACGGGCTGCGGGCGGACCTCGTCGACGCGTACGACGAGCATGCGCCGGTGCTCGACGTCGCGCTCGACCCGGCGGACGTGGTCGCCGACGTCGTCGTCGTGGCCGCCGGCCGGACCGTGCCGCCGCGCAGCGACGGCGTCCCGCCGAGCCGGGCCGAGCTGGCCGCCGAGAACGCCGCCGTCTTCCGCGCGTACGCGGACGCCCTCGCCGCGCACGGGTCCGGCAGCGAGGTCGTCGTCGTGGTGTCGAACCCGGTGGAGCTCGGCGTCGCGGTGATGGCCGAGCGGCTGGGCCGGCACCGCGTGATCGGCATGGGCGCCTGGCTGGACACGCTGCGGTTCCGGCGGGAGATCGCGGTGCAGCTGGGCGTGCGGCGGCACCGGGTGGGCGGTTTCGTCGGCGGGCAGCACGGCGACGACGCGGTGCCGCTGTGGTCGACCGTGCGGATCAGCGGGCTCGACGTGGCCGAGCGGCAGCGGGCGGTCGCGCGGCTGCGGGGCGGGCGGACGCTCGCGACGTTCCCCGCCGAGGTCGCGCGCGCCAAGCAGGACCTGCTCGCGGTCGCCGCGACCGACATCGCCGCCGCGTTCGCCCTCATCGACACCTGGCCGCCGGACCTGCGGGCGCTCGCCCGCCCGTGGATGACGCACCAGTCCGGCGCGAAGACGGCGACCGGAACGGCGTCGGCGACCATCGACCTGCTGGAGACGATCCTCGACGGGCGCGACATCGTCGTCGCAGGTCAGGTGGCCCTGGAGGGCGAGGCGACGGTCGGCGGGTCCCCGGTGCACGGGGTGCTCGGCGTGCCCGTCGTCCTGGGCCCGGAGGGGTGGACCCGCGTGCTGCTCGACCCCCTCCCGGCCGACGAGGACGCGCGCCTGGCCGTGGCCGCCGCGACGATCGCCGCGGGCAGCGCGCCGTGGACGACCGCGGGAGCGGCCGCGCCCGCCGCCGCCCCCACCCCCGACCCTCCCGCGACGGCCGCCGCACCGGAGGTGCACCGATGACCGCGCCCACGCCCACCGACGACGACACCCGCTGGGTCGGCTGGGTCCGGGCCGAGCACCGCACCGGTGCGATCTCCGCGCTCGCGGGCGTGTTCTCCACGCGCGGCGTCAACGTCGACTCGATGTCGACGGGCGACCTGCGGGACGACGCCGGGCTCGTCGTCGTGACGTTCCGCGCGGGCGAGCGCCGCGCGCGCCTGCTGGCCCGCACGCTCGAGCGGCTGCCGCAGGTGCGGTCGGTGCAGGTCCGCCGCGCCGATGACCTGGGCGTGCGCGCCGCCGCGGTGGTCCACCTGCCGGCGGGCGTGGCGTTCCGCCCGCCGCCGCACGCGGCCGTGCGCTGGTCGGGCGACACCGCCGAGGGTCAGCCCCTGCTCGTCGAGGGCGCGCTCGCGGACGTCGAGCTGACGGTCGAGGCCGCCCGTGCCGCGGGCGCGACGAGCGACGCGACCGTCATCCAGCCGCCGTACGCCTGACGTCCAGCCCGTGCGGCGCCCCGGGACGCGCACGTCGCCGCGTGTCGCGCGGGCGTGTCGCACCGGACGCCGGGCCTTCTCCGCGGGCGTACGCCCGGTGTGCGTACGCCTGTGGGAAGGGGCCCCCGCCCCGCGCCGACACACCACGCGCCGACACGCCGCGTCGGGAACCGACCGCCCGGTGCGCCGCCGCGGACGCGGCCACGTCCACCGCGGCTACGTTGACGGCGTGGAAGCGCACGACGCCGTGGACGCACCGCGCGCCCAGGCCGGCCCGAACCCGCAGCACCTGCTCGCCACCGTGCTCGGGGAGTACCTCGACTCGTCCGAGGCGGCGCTGCCGGCCGCGGCGGTCGTCGCGGTGCTGGGCGAGTTCGGCATCACCGCGGGCAGCGCCCGCGCCGCGCTCTCGCGGGTCGCGCGCCGGGGTCTCGTCGCCGTCCGTGCGGGCACCGGCCGCGCGCCGGTCTACCACCTGACGCCGCAGGCGATCGCGCGCCACCGGTCGACGATGCACCGGTTCCTCGCGTTCGGCGCCGTCCCGCGCGCGGGGGACGGCCAGTGGCTCGCGGTGTCGTACTCGCTGCCGGAGCCGCGCCAGTCGCAGCGGCACGCGGTGCGCAGGACGCTGGGCGCGCTGGGCCTGGTGCGGCTGTACGACAGCGTGTGGGTCGGCCCGGACCCGGACCCCACCGCCGTGCGCGGTGCGCTGGCCGGGCTGCTGGACGGCGTCCCGGGGGCGCGGTGGTCGGTGATGTCCGTCCGGTTCGACGACGAGACCGGGCCGCACGGCCCCGCGGCGGCGTACGACCTCGCGGGGGTCGCGGCGGCGTACCGGGAGTTCCTGGACGAGCACACGGGCCTGCGGGACCGGGTGCGCGCCGGCCGCGTGGCCACCGCGGACGCGCTGGTGGCGCGGACGACCGTCATGGACGCGTGGCGGCGCCTCGTGCAGGCCGACCCGGACCTGCCCGCGCACCTCCTGCCGGCGGCGTGGCCGCGCGACGAGGCGCGGCGGCTGCTGCTCGAGGTGCACGCGGCGCTCGGCCCGGCGGCGCAGGGGCGGCTCGTCGAGGTGGTCGCGCCGTGGTGGCCGGACGCCGGGTCCTGGGTCACGCACTTCGTGGCGGCGGACGACCCCGCCGAGCCCCCGCGGCGCGGGCGAGGAGCACCCGCCGGCGCCTGACCGGGCCGGAAACGATTCGGGTGCCGTGGATCGCGGAGTCCTCCTGGACATGTCCCACGACTCCCGCGACGGTTTGTGTGCAGGAGATCGACCGGTCGCCCCGGCGCCGACGCCCGGGCCGCGCCGTCGACGGCGCGCCTCGACGGGTGCCCCTCACCACCGGAGGTTGCGACATGAGACGCACCATCACGCGCGCGGCGCTCGCCGCGGCCCTGTCCCTCGGTGCCCTGGTCGGCACCGCCGCGCTGACACCGGCCGCCGCTGCACCCGGCGGCTCGGGCCCGTACCCGGCGGACCACTCGACGTCGCCGAGCCTGCCGAACCACACGATCTACCGGCCGGTGAACCTCCCCGCGGAGCGGCTCCCGGTCGTCGTCTGGGGCAACGGCGCGTGCTCGGCGGACGGCACCTCCGCCCAGAACTTCCTGCGCGAGATCGCGTCGTACGGCTTCCTCGTCATCGCGAACGGCAACCCGGGCGGCTCCGGCTCCTCGACCTCCGCCATGCTCACGCAGTCCATCGACTGGGCGTTCGCGCAGAACACCGACGCGCAGAGCCCGCTGCGCGGGCGCGTCGAGACGAGCGAGGTCGGCGTCGCCGGCTTCTCGTGCGGCGGCCTGGAGGCGTACGCGGTCGCGAACGACCCGCGCGTGACGACCGTCGGCATCTTCAGCAGCGGCCTGCTCAACGACGCCGACGACTACCAGCTGCGCCGGCTGAACGACCCGGTCCTGTACGTGGTCGGCGGGACGAGCGACATCGCGTACCCGAACTCCATGGACGACTGGGGCAAGCTGCCCGCCGGGCTCCCGGCGTTCATGGGCAACCTGAACGTCGGGCACGGCGGGACGTACCACGAGACCAACGGCGGGCAGTTCGGCTACGTCGCCCAGCAGTGGTTCCGGTGGCAGCTCAAGGGCGACACCCAGGCGGGCCGGACGTTCGCCGGCACCGACTGCCCGCTGTGCAGCCGGGGCTGGCAGGTGCAGCGCAAGAACCTCACGCTCGGCACCGACCCGTCGCCCACGCCCACCCCGACGCCGACGCCCACCCCTACTCCGACGCCGACCCCGACCCCGACCCCGACGCCCACCCCGACCCCCACCCCGACCGCCGGCCCGTCCGCGTGCACCGCGACGTACACGGTCGCGAACCAGTGGGGCGGCGGCTTCGTCGCGGACGTGCGGGTCACCGCCGGCACGGCGGTGACCGGCTGGCGGGTCCGGCTGACGCTCCCGTCCGGCGCCGCGCTCACCCACGCCTGGAACGGCCGCAGCACCGGCACGGGCGGCACGGTCACCGTGTCGAACGCCGAGTGGAACGGTTCGCTGGGCGCCGGGCAGAGCACGAGCTTCGGCTTCCAGGGCACCGGCACGGGGACGGGGGCCACCGTGTCGTGCGAGGCCGCCTGACCTGGTCGGCGGCCCCACGGAGCGGCGGGCGGGACGGGACCCCGCCCGCCGCTCCCGCGGGACGGCCGCCCCGTCGGGTGCGGCGCGCGGTCCGCTCCTAGAGTCGCCGGCATGACCAGCGGCGACGTGCGCATCGGCATCTCCGGCTGGCGGTACGCCCCGTGGCGCGGGGAGTTCTACCCGCCCGGCCTCGTGCAGCGCCGCGAGCTCGAGTACGCGGCGCAGCAGCTGGGCTCGATCGAGATCAACGGGTCGTTCTACTCGCTGCAGCGCCCCGACAGCTACCGGTCGTGGCGCGCGGACACCCCCGACGGGTTCGTCTTCTCCGTCAAGGGCCCGCGCTTCATCACGCACATGAAGAAGCTCGCGGGCGTCGAGGCGCCGCTCGCGAACTTCTTCGCCTCGGGGGTGCTGGCCCTCGGGGACCGCATGGGGCCGGTCCTGTGGCAGCTGCCCCCGAACCTCGGCTTCGACGCCGACCGCCTCGCGCGGTTCTTCGACCTGCTGCCGCGCTCCACGGCCGCCGCCGCGCGTCTCGCGGAGCAGCACGACGACAAGGTGCCGGAGGGTCGCGCCCTCACGACCACGGACGAGGACCGCCCGCTGCGCCACGTCCTCGAGGTCCGCCACGACACGTTCCGGACGCCCGCGTTCGCGGAGCTGCTGCGCGCGCACGACGTCGGCCTCGTCGTCGCCGACACCGCGGGGCGCTGGCCGCACCTCGAGGACCTGACCAGCGACGTCGTCTACGTGCGGCTGCACGGCGAGAGCGAGCTCTACGTCTCCGGCTACGACGACGCGTCGCTGGACCGGTGGGCGGCCAAGGTGCGGGCGTGGTCCACCGGCACGCCACCGCCCGACGGTCCGCGCGTGACCCCGCCCGCCCCGGACCGTCCCCGCGACGTGTACGTGTACTTCGACAACGACGTGAAGGTGCGCGCGCCGTTCGACGCGATGGCGCTCGCGGCGAGGGTCGGCGCGGGACCGGTGCGGCGCGCGGCGACAGGGTGACGCCCGCTGGTCGTGCACGCGCGACGGCCCGTGGGAGCGCCTACGCTCACGCCGACTCGACGGATCGACACCGGGACGGCACGTGATCTTCTTCGGCTGGGGCAAGCGCTCCACGACGGCTCAGCTCGACGCCGGGCGCGCCCTCGTGCGCGTCTGGGGCTACTTCCACCTGTTCTGGCTGTTCCGCCTGTCGTGGCCGAAGGGCTACCTGCTCGCGACCGCCACCGAGGCCGGGTGGGCGCAGCAGCCCGTCTCCGACGCCGAGGGTGCGAGCCTCGACCCGGAGGGCCGGACGAACCTGAACCCCTGGTGGCGCTTCGGCCTGCTGCTGCCGGTCGTCGGCGTCGTCGTGACGATCGTGCTCGGCACGCTGTTCCCCGGAACCTGACGCCGACCCTCGAGGAGCCCCGCATGCAGCGCACCCGGCCCACGCCCGTCTTCGTCGCCGGCATCACCGGGTCGGAGCCCGAGCACTGGCAGGCGCGGTGGCACGCCGAGCTGCCGCACGGCGTCTGGGTCGAGCACGCGTCGTGGGACGAGCCGGTCCGGGACGCCTGGGTCGACGACCTCGACGCCGCGCTGCGCGGCGTGCACGGGCCGAAGGTGCTGGTCGCGCACAGCCTGGGCTGCACGGTCGTCACCGAGTGGGCGGCCACGCACACCGACGACGACATCGTGGCCGCCCTGCTCGTCGCGCCGCCGGACGCGCACGGCCCGGCGTTCCCGGCCGCCGCGCACGGGTTCGACGCGCCGCGCCGCCGCCGGCTGCCGTTCCGCACGGTCGTCGTCACCAGCGACGACGACCCCTACGGCACCCCGCAGCACGCGGCGCAGCTCGCGCGCGACCTCGGCGCGGAGCTCGTCGACGTCGGCCCGCTCGGGCACATCAACGCGGAGTCCGACCTCGGCACGTGGCCGCAGGGGCGCGCGCTGCTGGCGGAGCTGCTGGACGGCTGACCGGCCTGCGCGGCGCACCGCACGCGCGACGGCCCGGACACGCCGACGCCCGGCGGCCGCTGGGGCCACCGGGCGTCGGTGCGGTCGGGCCGGGAGGGTCAGACCGGGCGCTTCTTCGGCGCCGTCTCCGCCGTCTTGCCGGCGTCGCGCTCGACGACGTCACCGAGCACGTCGTCGATCTTCGCCATGACCTCGGCCGGGATCGTCACGCCCGCGGCCTTGACGTTCTCGTGCACCTGCTCGGGCCGCGAGGCACCGATCAGCGCGGCGGCGACGTTGTCGTTCTGCAGCACCCACGCGACCGCGAGCTGCGCCATCGACAGGCCGAGCTCGTCGGCGACCGGCTGCAGGTCCTGCACGCGCGTGAGGACGTCGTCGTTCATGAACCGCTTGATCATGTTCGCGCCGCCCTTCTCGTCCGTGGCGCGCGAGCCCTCCGGCGGCTTCTGGCCGGGCTTGTACTTGCCGGTGAGCACGCCCTGGGCGACGGGCGACCAGACGATCTGGGAGATGCCCAGCTCGCGGGAGGTCGGGACGACCTCGTCCTCGATGACGCGCCACAGCATCGAGTACTGCGGCTGGCTCGAGATGAGCTGGAAGCCGAGCTCCTGCGACAGCGCGTGACCGGCGCGGATCTGGTCCGCGGTCCACTCCGAGACACCGATGTACAGCGCCTTGCCCTGCCGGACGATGTCGGCGAACGCCTGCATCGTCTCCTCGAGCGGCGTCTCGGTGTCGTACCGGTGCGCCTGGTAGAGGTCGACGTAGTCGGTCTGCAGGCGCTGCAGCGAGCCGTTGATCGACTCCATGACGTGCTTGCGGGACAGGCCCACGTCGTTCTTGCCCTGCGGGCCGGTCGGCCAGTAGACCTTCGTGAAGATCTCCAGGGACTCGCGCCGCTCGCCCTTGAGCGCCTCGCCGAGGACGCTCTCGGCGGCGGTGTTCGCGTAGGTGTCCGCGGTGTCGAACGTGCTGATGCCCGCGTCGAGAGCCGCGCGCACGCACTGCGTGGCGGTCTCGTTCTCGACCTGGGAGCCGTGCGTGAGCCAGTTGCCGTAGGTGATCTCGGAGATCTTGAGCCCGGAGTTGCCGAGGTAGCGGAATTCCATGCCCTCATCCCAGCACCTCGGCGGCGGTGCTGCCGTGCGAGGCGCGCCGCGGCGCCCGCACGGATGCCCCGTGGCCTGCACAGGGGCCCGGCGCGGCGGCGCCGGGGCGGGTGCCCGGTTCGCCGGTGCACGGCACCAGGGCGCACGCTGGGGCCGTGCCCGAGCCTCGACGTCCCGAGCCCGGCCGCGCGCCGGCCCTCCGCGGCCCGGTCCGTGCGCCCTGGCGGCGTTCCCTGCCGGGTGTCGCGGTGGCGCTCGGCCTCGGCGCGGCGGGCGCCGGGCTCGGGGCGTCCGTCCCCCTGCTGGGCGGGGCGGTGCTGGCGCTGGCGCTGGGGGTGGCGCTGCGGGAGTTGCTCTCCCGCGCGCCGGGTGCCTGGGCGCAGGCCCTCGAACCGGGCGCACGCGCGTGCTCCGCTGTCGCGCTGCAGGCGGCGGTCGTGCTGCTGGGGTTCGGGCTGTCCCTGCGGCAGGTCGCGCAGACGGGCGGCGCCGCCCTGCCGGTGATGGCCGCGACGCTGACCGTCGTGCTCCTGGTCGCGGCCCTGCTGGGGCGCCGGCTCGGCCTCGACGGCGAGACGCGCACGCTCATCGGCGTCGGCACGGGCATCTGCGGCGCGTCGGCGATCGCCGCCACGAGCGCGGTCATCCGGGCGTCGCAGCCCGCGATCACGACCGCCATGGCGACGATCTTCACGTTCAACGTGCTGGGGGCCGTCACCTTCCCGCTGCTGGGGCGGGCGATGGGCCTGTCGCAGGAGGGCTTCGGCACGTGGGCCGGCACCGCCGTGAACGACACGTCGTCGGTCGTGGCCGCCGCGACCGCGTACGGCGCGCTCGCGCTCGAGACGGCCGTCGTCGTCAAGCTCACCCGCACCCTGGCGATCGTGCCGGTGACCCTCGCGCTGGCGGTGCGGCAGGGGCGACGCGACCGCGCCGCGGCCGACGCGACCGCGGGCCGGACGTCGTGGACGCGGCTGGTGCCGCCGTTCCTCGTGCTGTTCGTCGCGGCGTCGGCCGTCACCACGCTCGGCTGGTTCCCGGCGGGGTGGGAATCCGGTGCCGACACGGGGGCGCACGCCCTGACCGCGGTCGCGCTCGCGGGGGTCGGGCTGCTGACGCCCGTGGACGCGCTGCGCCGCGCCGGCTGGCGGCCGCTGGCCCTCGGCGGGGCGCTGTCCGTCGCGGTCGCCGTGACGAGCCTCGCGGTGCAGGCGGCGACGGGCCTGCTCTGAGCGCGGGAGCGCGCCGGGACGCTCGGCCCACGGGCGGGTGCGCCCGCGGTGGCAGACTCGGCCGGCGCCACCACCGACACCAGGGACGGACATGGACCTCGACCTCGCGACCGCACTCGCGGACGCCCGAACCGAGTACGACAAGATGGTCGCGGGGGACTGGTACCGCTACCGGTACGGCCCCGAGCTGGCCGACCTGACGACGTCCACCCAGCGCACGTGCCGGCGCATCACCGCCCTCTACGACGAGGACCGCGCCGCCGCGCAGGCGATGTTCCGCGAGCTGCTCGGCACGGTGGGGGAGGGCGTCGACTTCCGCCCGCCGTTCTACCTGGACTACGGCCACCGCCTGCACGTGGGGGACCGCACCTTCCTCAACGCCGACTTCCTCACGCTCGGCGGCGGCGAGATCCGCATCGGTGCGGACGTGCTCATCGGCCCGAGCGTGCGCCTGTACACCCCGACGCACGTGCTCGACCCGGAGCTGCGCCCGCAGGGCTGGGAGCGGGTCTCCCCGATCACGATCGAGGACGGCGCGTGGCTCGGCGGCAGCGTCGTGGTGTGCCCGGGCGTGACGATCGGCGCGCGGTCGGTGGTGGGTGCCGGGTCGGTCGTCACGAAGGACGTGCCGCCGGACGTCGTCGTCGCGGGCAACCCGGCGCGCGTGGTCAGGGAGCTGCCCCGGGCGTGACGGCCCGGCCGTCGCCGTGTCCGGATCGCCCGGTGTTCCACGTGCAACCACCGGGACCGGGGCACCGGCGTCAGGCCCCGTGCGTCCCGGTGGTGCTCGCGTCCGGTGCCGGCTCCCGCGCGACCCCGGCCGCCGCCAGCGCCGCGTCGATCTGCTCCTGCACGCGCCGCGCGGACCGCCGCCGCAGCCGCACGGCCAGCAGCACGGCCCCCGCGAGGACGAGGAGCAGCAGCAGCTGCGCCCACGGCGGCGTCCAGACGGCGACCGCGACCGACGTGTCGTCCAGGGGCACGTCGACGACGTCCGCGCCGACGACCAGGGGCGTCACCGCCACGCGTCCCGACGCCCGCAGCAGCGGCCACACGGGCACCGCCGCCGACACCGCCGCCGACCGGCCCGGCAGCACCTCGCGGACCTCCGACGTGCGCGTCGCCGCACCCGCCCCGAACGGCCCCGCGAGCCGCGCGGTGGACCGCGCCCCGAGCCGCACGTCGCCCGCGTTGCGCACGACGTAGGACACGTGCACCGTGCCCGGCGTGAACGGGTTCCACGACGGCTCCCAGCGGGCACGCACGTCGTCGGCCACGACGCCGGCCGCGATGTCGCCCGCGACCCGCAGGTGCACGCGCGTGCCCACGCGCGCCTCGAGCCGCACGCCCGCGTCGTCGTCGACGAGCTCGGCCACCACGCCCGCGGGGTGGTCGCCGGGCCGCGCGTCGGCGGGGACCGTGATGGTCAGCGGGATCGTGACCGCCGCGGTGGGCTCCAGCGTGAGCGTCAGGCGCCCGGCCGCGTCGGCCTGCACGCCCTCGGGCGGGGTCAGGCGGACCCAGGCGCCACCGTCCTGCGGCGAGCCGTCGCCGGGCAGCACGTCGAAGTCGCCGCCGTCCGAGACGGTGCCGTCGCCGGCGGAGACGACGAAGGTGGCGGCGCGGTCGCCGAAGTTGGTGACGGTGACGTGGTCCTCGACCGTCGCGCCGGGGTCGAGGACGTGCCGCAGCGAGACGCGCCCGTCGGGCCCGTCGGCCGTGGCCGGCTGGACGGTCCACGTGACCGTGCCGGTCGGCTCTGCCGCCCCCGGCACGGCTGCCGCGGGTGCGACGGGGGTGGCCGCGGCGGCCGGTGCGCCGGCCGCCCCGGACGGCGACGGCGCGAGCAGGCCGAGCAGCGCGAGCGGGACGACGGCCACGACCCGGCGCAGCGCGGTGGTGCGCATGGTGTCTCCTGGGTCGGCGCGCGGCGGGGCCCCCTGGGTGCCCCGCCGCGCGCCGGCGGTCGGTCCGCGCCGTCAGTCGACGGGGAACAGGGAGAGGGTCAACGTGCCCTCGTACGTGCCCGGAGCCGTGTCGACCGGCACCTCGAGGACGAGGTCCGCCCCGAGCGTCGCCGAGCCGAACCGTCCCTCGGGCGTGGCGGACGCGAGCCGGCCCGGCACCGCCAGGCCCTCACCGCCGCCGAGCACGGTCGCCCGCTCCGCACCCGCCGTGAGGCCGGCGCGCGCGGTCTCCACGCGCGGGCGCCACCCGAGGTGCTGCGCGTCGAGCAGGCGCGTGCCGGACGTGAACGCGTACGCCTGCCCGCTCACCGCCCAGCCGCTCGCTCCGGCCTGCGCGACGGACCGCGAGTCCGTCACCGTGACCGCGGGCAGCGCGCCCGTGAACCGCAGGCGGTCGCCCGCGTTCCCGGCCGCCCCGAGCGTCACGCCGTCGCCGTGGTCCGCGACGGACAGCGCGAGCACGCCCTGCTCGCCCTCGGGGACGACGGCGCGCAGCGGGATGCCGGCGCCCGTCTCCGGCCGGAACAGGCGCGGCAGGAGGTCGATCAGGTTGCGCTGCCACGTGTCGAACCCGTGCGGGCCGACCGTGACGCCGGCGAACTCGTGCTCGATCCCGTTCTCCTCCAGCAGGTCCAGCAGGTTCATCGTGTGCTGGTAGGTGAAGTCGGTGACGTCACCCGTGTAGACGCGCGCCAGGCGGGTCTCGGCGTTCACCGCGGCCGGGTCGAACTCGGGCGTGGTGAAGAAGAGCCCGCCCGAGAACGCGCCCATCCACCCGAACTCGCCCGGCCGCGTGAGCCAGGTGGTGAGGGTGTGCATGGCGCCCATGGACAGCCCGGCGATGCCCTGCCGGGCGGCGTCGGACGCGATGTTGTACTTCGCCCGCGCGGCCGGTGCCATGTTGTCCAGCAGCTCCGCCGGGAAGTCGGGCACGTTGCCGTTGCCCATGACGACCACCATCGGGACGATCGAGCCGTCGACCGAGTAGTTGTCGAGGATCTGCTTCGCGCGGCCCACCTCGACCCAGTCGCCCCAGCTCTGCCCGCCGCCGTGGTTGAGGTACAGCACGGGGTAGGGCTCGGCGCGCCCGGCGTCGTAGCCCGGCGGCGTCCACACGTAGGCGGACCGCTCCTCGCCGGCGACGGCGCTGTCGTACGTGAGCACGGACAGCTCGCCGCCCCGGCCCGCGGGCACGTCGCCGAGCATCCGGTCGGTCGTCCCCGGGACGAACAGCGGGCTCACCCCGGTCAGCGTGTTCACCTCGTCCGCGGGGTCCTTCTGGTCCACGCCGTCGACGACGTACCGGTAGTAGTAGAAGCCGTCGAGCGGGCCCATGGACAGCCGCCACCGGTCGCCGACCTTCGTCATCGGCACGCGGAACCACGCGCCGTTGGGCGCCCAGTTGGCCCACACGGTGACGCCCTTCGCGTCGGCCCACTGCGTGCCGGTCTCGAACGTGACGATGCCGTTCGCGCCGATGTGCGGGGTCGTGATCGAGCCGGCCGCCGGCGCGGTGTACGGCGCGTCGAGGGGCAGGTGCCCGGCCCGCGGGCCGGCGTCGGTGCCGTCGCGGAACACGCGCGAGGCGAAGTCGCGCAGACCCTCGCGCCACGTGTCCCAGGTGCCGCCCGAGTCCGGGTCGACGCCGTCGAACTGGTGCTCGACGCCCGCCTGCTCCAGCGTGCGCAGCAGCGCCTCGTTCTGGTTGTACGCCGGGTCCAGGACGTTGCCGACGTAGACGCGCAGCAGGTCCGTGCTCTCGTTGATGGCGCGGGCGACCGAGCCGCTGATCGACCCGCGCAGCCGGCCCGAGAACGAGCCGACCGAGCCGAATACGCCGGGGTCGGTGCGCAGCACGTTCAGCGCCTGGTATCCGCCGTCCCCGATGCCGGCGACGGCCTGGCCGCCCGCCTCGTCGGACACGCGGTAGGCGTCCTGCGCGGCCGCGACGACGCCGTCGAGCAGCTCGGCGCGCGGGTCCGCTCCGCCCACCTCGGCCATGACGACGACCATGGGCGCGAGCCGGCCCTCGGCGGCGAGGTTGTCGAGCACCTGCGGCACGCGCCCGAGCTCGGCCCACTCGCGCGCCGACTGGGTGCCGTCGGCCAGCAGGTAGAGCACCGGGTACGGCTCGGCGCGGTCGGCGTCGTAGCCGGGCGGGGTCCAGACCAGCGTGCTCCGCTCGTCGTCGGTCACCGGGCTGGCGTAGGTCAGCTCGCGGACGTCGCCGCCGGCCGGCACGTCGGACATCCACTGCACCGACGGCCCGGGCACGAACAGCGTGTTCCACTCGGGGTGCGAGGTGACCGCCACGGGGCTGGTCGGCTCGCGGAACGACGTCGTGGTCCGGTCGGGCCACGTGGCCGTGTACCGGTAGTAGTACAGGCCGGGCTCCAGCGGGCCGACCGTCGTCTGGTAGTTCGAGCCGTTCGGGTCCATGGCCAGGTCCGACCACGTGCCGCTCGGGCCGATGTTGCCCTGCAGCTCGAGCACCTGCGGGCGCGAGCCCAGGATCCGCTCGACGTCCGCCTGCGGCGCCGTGAAGCGGTGGTACCCCTCCGGGATCGTCGAGACCCACGGGTCGGGGCCCGGCTGCTCGGCGGCGGCCGCCGCGGGCGGCACCACGACGGCCACGCCCAGCACGAGCGTGAACCCTGTCGTCACCGCCGCGTGACGCTGTCCGGCACGTGCGGGGCGTGTGTCCTGGTGAGTCATCCCCATCGATTCCTCCTCGGTCGCCGACCGGTGCGGTGACGCACGGCGCGGACCGGCCCTCGCCGTCGAGGCCCCTGACCGCGCCGTCCCCTCCCCCCGGAAGGACGTGGGCGCCGACGGCGACCACGACTGCACCCGTGCTCTACACCGGTGTAGAAGCGGGCTGACCGAATCGTCTCGGCCCGCGCGGCCCGCGTCAAGGGACTGCCCGGACGCGGCCACGACGGGAGCCGGTGACCCCCGCGGCCGAGGGCGTCCCGGCGGCTCGGGCCCGTCGGGCTGCTTCAGCCCACCTCGTCGATGAGGGACAGGCAGAACGGGTGCCCCGCCGGATCGGCGAGGACCAGGCAGTGCGCGGGGTTCGGCTGGTGGTCGAAACGGCGCGCCCCGGCGCGCACGGCGCGCGCGCCGGCCTCGTCGAGGTCGTCCACGAAGAAGTCGATGTGGACGAGGGCCGAGTCCTCGGGCCACCGGGGCGCCTGGTAGTCGCGCACACCCATGAACTCGAGCCGACCGCCGTCGCAGCGCACGGTCGCCCACTCCTCGCCGTGGCTGAAGGTGACCTCCCCGCCCGTGAGGTCGGCGTAGAACGCCGCCAGGACGGTCGGTTCCGGGCACGCCAACGTCGTCGAGCTGTAGCGGATCCGCTCGGACATGCCGCCACGCTAGCGTCCGCGAGCCCTCCGGACCGGGCTCACGTCCGCGGGCCGCTGCCGTTCGGGGCGCGCTGTGGCGCCCGCCGGGCACCACCTCGTGCCGTAGGCTGACGTGAAGCACGCCACAACTGAACACGCTGCTCGAACCGCGGCGGGAGAGCTCCCGCCGGTCGCCCGCGGGCGGCCGAGGCGGGACGCCGAAGGAGCAAGCCCTCCCCGGGAATCTCTCAGGCACCCGTACCGCCGTGGCCAGGCAACTCTGGAAAGCGGCGCCGGCACGTCCGGCGCCCACCGACGGTGCAAGCCGGCGCGCCCCGGAGCCTCGTGACGCGAGCGCTCATGGCGGACCGGCAAAACTCTCAGGTCGCTCCCCTCGCGGTGGGCGGATGACAGAGCGGGGAGGCCCCTGCCCGTCCCGGCGCGCGCCGGACGACCCCCCGTGGAGCCCCGAGTGACCGACCTCGACGTGCAGCCCCCTGCCGCAGCACCCGCGCCCCGCCCCGTGCCGCACACGCCCGCCGCCCGTGACTTCGCCGACCGGCACATCGGCCCCCGCGGCGACGAGACCGCCCGCATGCTCGCCACGCTCGGGTACGACAGCCTCGACGCGCTCGTCGACGCGGCCGTGCCGGCGACGATCCGCACGGACCGCCCGCTCGACCTGCCGCCCGCACGCTCGGAGCAGCAGGTGCTCGCCGACCTGCGCGCGCTCGCGGGCCGCAACCGCGTCATGACGCAGATGATCGGGCAGGGCTACTACGACACCGTCACGCCGCCGGTGATCCGCCGCAACGTGCTCGAGTCGCCCGCCTGGTACACCGCGTACACGCCGTACCAGCCGGAGATCTCGCAGGGCCGGCTCGAGGCGCTGCTGAACTTCCAGACCGTCGTCTCCGACCTCACCGGGCTCGACGTCGCGAACGCGTCGCTGCTCGACGAGGCCACCGCCGTCGCGGAGGCCGTCGCGCTCATGTGGCGGGCGTCGAAGGCATCCACGGGCACGGTCGTGCTCGACGCGGACCTGTTCCCGCAGACGCTCGCCGTCACGCGCGGCCGGGCGGCGGCGGTGGGGCTGCCCGTGGTCGTCGCGGACCTCACCGACGGGCTGCCCGAGGTCGACGGCCCGCTCGTCGGCGTCGTGGTGCAGCAGGTCGGCGCGTCCGGTGCGCTGCGCGACCTGCGTCCCGTGGTCGCCGCCGCGAAGGAGCGCGGCGCGCTCGTCACGGTCGCCGCGGACCTGCTCGCGCTCACGCTCGCCACGACCCCCGGCGAGCTCGGTGCCGACGTCGCGGTCGGCTCGGCGCAGCGGTTCGGGGTGCCGCTGTTCGGCGGCGGCCCGCACGCCGCGTTCATGGCCGTGCGCCAGGGGCTCGCGCGCACGCTGCCGGGCCGGCTCGTGGGCGTCTCGGTCGACGCCGACGGCGCGCCCGCGTACCGCCTCGCGCTGCAGACCCGCGAGCAGCACATCCGCCGCGAGAAGGCGACGAGCAACATCTGCACCGCGCAGGCGCTGCTCGCGATCGTCGCGTCGATGTACGCCGTCTTCCACGGTCCCGACGGGCTGCGCGACATCGCGCGGCGCGTGCACGGGCACGCGGTCGCCCTCGCCGAGGTGCTCGCCGCCGCCGGCGTCGCGGTCGAGCACGAGGCGTTCTTCGACACCGTCCGCCTGGCCGTCCCGGGCCGGGCGAAGGACGTCGTCCGCGCCGCCGCCGCCCGCGGCGTCAACCTGTACGCCCCCGACGCCGACCACGTCCAGGTGTCGTGCGACGAGACGACGACGGACCACGACCTGCTGCGCGTCGCGCTGGCGTTCGCGGAGGGCGGCGCGACGACGCTGACCCCGGACGCCGGCGGCCGCTACTCCGTCGGGTTCGTGGGCGCCCGCCCGGCCGACCTGCCGCCGCACCTGACGCGCGCGACCGGCTACCTGGCGCACCCGGTCTTCCACCGCTACCGCTCCGAGACCGCGATGCTGCGCTACCTGCGTCGCCTGTCGGACAAGGACCTCGCCCTCGACCGCACGATGATCCCGCTGGGCTCGTGCACCATGAAGCTCAACGCCACGGTCGAGATGGAGCCCATCTCCTGGCCCGAGTTCGCGAGCATCCACCCGTTCGCCCCGCACGACCAGACCGACGGCTACGCCGCCCTGGTCGACGAGCTGCAGCGCTGGCTCGCGGAGATCACCGGCTACGCCGCCGTGTCCGTGCAGCCGAACGCCGGCTCGCAGGGCGAGCTCGCGGGCCTGCTCGCGATCCACGCCTACCACGAGGCGCGGCGCACGCCCGGTGCCGAGCACCGCGACATCTGCCTCATCCCCGCCTCGGCGCACGGCACCAACGCGGCGTCGGCGGCGCTCGCGGGGCTCAAGGTCGTCGTGGTCGCGACGGCCGAGGACGGCGAGGTCGACCTCGGTGACCTGCGCGCGAAGCTCGAGCAGCACGGCCCGCGCGTCGCGGCGATCATGATCACCTACCCCTCGACGCACGGCGTCTACGAGGAGCACGTCCGTGAGGTGTGCGACCTGGTGCACGCGGCGGGCGGGCAGGTCTACATCGACGGCGCGAACCTGAACGCCCTCGTCGGCCTCGCGCGTCCCGGTGAGCTGGGCGGCGACGTGTCGCACCTGAACCTGCACAAGACGTTCTGCATCCCGCACGGCGGCGGCGGCCCGGGCGTCGGCCCGGTCGCGGTGGCGCGGCACCTCGTGCCGTTCCTGCCCGGCGACCCGCGCCCGGGCGGCGAGGGTGCCGCGGCGCCGGTCGCTCCCGTGTCGGCCGCGCCGTGGGGGTCGGCGGGGATCCTCCCGATCTCGTGGGCGTACGTCGCGCTCATGGGCGCCGACGGTCTGCGCACCGCGACCGAGGTGGCGGTGCTCGCCGCCAACTACGTCGCCACCCGCCTCGCGCCGCACTACCCCGTGCTCTACACCGGACCGAACGGCCTGGTCGCGCACGAGTGCATCCTCGACCTGCGGCCGATCACCCGGGCCACGGGCGTCACGGCCGAGGACGTCGCCAAGCGGCTCATGGACTACGGGTTCCACGCCCCGACGCTGTCGTTCCCCGTGCCGGGCACGCTCATGGTCGAGCCGACCGAGAGCGAGGACCTCGCCGAGCTCGACCGGTTCGTCGACGCGATGGTCGCGATCCGCGCCGAGATCGACGCCGTCGAGGACGGCCGCTGGCCGCTCGCCGACAGCCCGCTGCGGCAGGCCCCGCACACCGCCGCCGCGGTCACCGCGGACGCGTGGGACCACGCCTACGGCCGCGAGACCGCGGCGTACCCGGTCGCGAGCCTGCGCACCGACAAGTACTGGGTGCCCGTGCGGCGCATCGACGGCGCGCGCGGCGACCGCAACCTCGTCTGCTCGTGCCCGCCCGTCGAGGCGTTCGCGGACGGGGACCTGGCGTGAGCGACGCGACGACGGGCGCGACGACGACGGAGGGCACCATGACCGAGGCCGCGACCGACCGGCGCTCGCCGCTGCACGACGAGCACGTGGCGCTCGGTGCCGCGCTCACCTCGTTCGCCGGGTGGCAGATGCCGCTGCGCTACACCTCCGACCTGGCCGAGCACACCGCGGTGCGGACCGCCGCCGGCCTGTTCGACCTCTCGCACATGGGCGAGATCGTCGTGTCCGGGCCCGACGCCGGGGCGTTCCTCGACCGCGCGCTCGTGGGCGCCCTGTCGGCGCTGAAGGTGCTCGGCGCGCGCTACACGATGGTCGTCCAGGAGGACGGCGGCGTGATCGACGACCTGGTGGTCTACCGCACGACCCCGCACGACTACCTGGTCGTCGCCAACGCCTCGAACCACGAGACGGTGCTGGCCGAGCTGCGCGAGCGGGCCGCCGGGCTCGACGTCGAGGTCGCCGACCGGTCCGCCGCGACCGGTCTCGTCGCGGTGCAGGGGCCGCGCGCGCTCGACGTCGTGCTGGCGACCGCGGGCCTCGAGGCGGACCCCGACGCCCCGACGGAGCTCACGCCCGCCACGTCCCGGTACTACGCGTGCCTGCCCATGCGCTTCGCCGGTGCGCCCGTGCTCCTCGCCCGGACCGGCTACACCGGGGAGGACGGCTTCGAGTTCTTCCTTCCCGCCGGGCACGCGCCGGCGCTGTGGCGCGCGCTGCTCGCCGGGGGCGCGCCGCACGGTCTCGTGCCCGCCGGGCTCTCGGCGCGCGACTCGCTGCGGCTCGAGGCCGGGATGCCGCTGTACGGCAACGAGCTCGACCGCACGACCACCCCGCACGACGCCGGCCTCGGCCGCGTCGTGAAGCTCGACAAGGTGGACGCCGACGGGGCGCCCGTGCCGTTCGTCGGCCGTGCGGCGCTGGCGGCCCGCGCCACGTCGGCGCCCGCACGCGTGCTCGTCGGGCTGCAGGGGCTCGGCCGCCGTGCCGCCCGCCACGGGTACGCGGTGCACGCCTCGACGGCCCCCGACGCACCCGCCGTCGGCACCGTGACGTCGGGCGCGCCGTCGCCGACGCTCGGCCACCCCGTCGCGATGGCCTACGTGACGCCCGAGGTCTCCGCCGAGGGCACCGAGCTCGCCGTCGACGTGCGCGGGCGGCGTGAACCCGTGCGCGTCGTGCCGCTGCCCTTCTACCGTCGTCCCCGGTGACGTCGTCCGCACCGACGACGCGCGACGCACCACCCGCACGCCCCCGCACCCGACCGCCCCGACAGGAGCACCCATGGCCGCCGAGCTGCCCGACACCCTGCAGTACACCGCCGAGCACGAGTGGCTCGACGGCGCGTCCCCCGCGACCGTGGGCATCACCGCGGTGGCCGCCGACGCGCTCGGCGACATCGTCTTCGTCGAGCTGCCGGCCGTGGGCGACGCCGTGACCGCCGGCGCGGTCATCGGGGAGATCGAGTCGACCAAGTCGGTCTCCGAGCTCTACTCGCCCGTGACGGGCACGGTCGTCGAGGTCAACCAGGGCGTCGTGGACGACCCGGCCGTGGTGAACGCCGACCCCTACGGCGCCGGCTGGCTGCTGCGCGTGGACGTCACGGAGACGGGCCCCCTCCTGTCCGCGGCGGAGTACGGCGCGCTCAACCCCTGACGGCGGCCCCGTCGCGGCCCGCGTGGGTGCGAGCCCCCAGGCGAAACGGGCACCGTTGCGCCGGACGGGTGACGGGGTGAGCCCCTCCGTCTTCCGGGTGCTTGCCCCGTACGGGTGAGCGGGCGCACAGTGCTCGCGTCGGACCATGACGCCATGTATCACGCGGTGCGCTGGGACGTCTTGGTTGGTGCAGCGATCGGCACCGCGGGGGGGACCTTCGGTGGTCGGGAGAACAGGGTGGCAGAAGTCCCGTCATAGGGACGTGTCACGTCGCTCTCATCCGGTACGCAGCCCTCGGGGGTCGGACGGTCCGGCCCCCGCCGCCCACCGGAGGACATCATGAGCATGCTGGAGACCCGCGCCAACGCGGCGACCTTCACCGGCCACACGCTCACCCGACGCGAACGCGTCGTGCTCGCGGAGCTCGCGGAGGACGTGACGCTCGAGGAGATCGCGACGCGGCTCTTCGTCACCCGCAACACCGTCAAGTCGCAGGTCCGCAGCGTCTACCGCAAGATCGGCGCCTCGACGCGCGCCGAGGCCGTCGCCTGGGCGGTCGCGCACGGCATCCGCTGACCGCACCGCCCGCACGGTGCGGCCGGTGGCGCGCCCGACGTCCGCAGGGGGAGAGCGGAGGTCGGTGGGCGCCGGTGCCGGCGGCGCACCGCCGCGCGCGGCCGGGGGTGCGTGACCGTGCCGTGACCCCCGGCTGGCACACTGCCCGTATGACGCCACCCGTCCTCGTCGTGGCAGCCGCCCTCGTCGACGACCTCGACGACCCGCGCCTGCTGCTCGCGGCGCGCCGCGCCACACCCGCCAGCCTCGCGGGGCGGTGGGAGTTCCCCGGGGGCAAGGTCGACCCCGGTGAGTCGCCCGAGGAGGCCCTGCACCGCGAGCTCCGCGAGGAGCTGGGCGTGCGCGTCGGCCTCGGCGTCGAGCTGCTCGGCCCCGACGACGGTGCCTGGCGGCTGTCCGACCGGTACGTCATGCGGCTGTGGTTCGCGGAGGTGCTCGTCGGTGAGCCCGAGCCGATCGTCGAGCACGACGAGCTGCGCTGGCTCCCGCAGAACCAGTGGTTCGACGTCCCGTGGCTGGATGCGGACGTCCGGATCGTCGAGGCGCTGAGCGCGTTCGTCGCGACGTTCCCCCGCTCGCGGGCCGACGGTCGCCCGGGCTCGGTCGGCCGCAGCGCCTGACCGACCGCCGCCGTTCTCGGTGCGCGAAACCTGCCTCCCAGGGCTAGCACTCTCCACGTGAGAGTGCTAAGTATTTCGATGTAGCCACCGGTGCGGAGGGGGCACCGGGACGCACGGGGGCCCGGGAGGTCCGAGGTCCCACATCGAGGAGGTGAGGGGCGTGGCTACTCGTTTCGACCCGTTCCAGGAGATGGACCGCGTGCTGGCGCAGGTGTTCGCCGCCGACCGCGCGTCGGCGACGATGCCGATGGACCTGTACCGCGACGGCGACCACTACGTGCTCCACGTCGACCTGCCGGGCGCCGACCCGGGCACGATCGACGTCAACGTCGAGGACCGCACGCTGACCGTGCGCGCGCAGCGCTCGGCTCGCACCGAGCACGACGTGCAGTGGCTCGCGAAGGAGCGTCCGTCCGGCACGTACGCCCGGCAGCTGACCGTCGGCCGTGGCCTCGCGCTCGACCGCATCAGCGCCACCTACGCCGACGGCGTCCTCACGCTGACGATCCCCGTCGCCGAGGAGGCCAAGCCGCGCCGCATCGAGGTGCAGCACGGGACCCGGCCCACGTCCATCGAGGCGGGGCACCCGGCGGACGCGACCGTCTGACGTCGTCCGCGCGCACTCCCGGCGGCCCCGCTCTCCCGCAGAGCGGGGCCGCCGTCGCGTGCGCCGGGGTCAGGCGAGCGTCGTGACGAGGCGACCGAGCAGCTGGTCCAGGGTCGCGGGGGAGCAGGCGAGGTTGAGCCGCACGTGGCCCTCGCCGCCCGTGCCGAAGTCCGTGCCGCGGAACGCCGCCAGGCGGCCCTCGTCGAGGAGCAGGCGCGACGGGTCGGCGCCGCTCGCGCGGACCGCGGGGGTGTCGCGCAGGTCCAGCCACGCGAAGTAGGTGGCCTCCGGGGCGCGCCACCGGGCCGACGGCAGCCGCTCGGCGAGCGTCGTCGCGACGGTCGCCACGTTGCCGCGCAGCACGGCGAGCACCTCGTCGAGCCACGGCCCGCCCGTGCGGAACGCCGCCTGGTGCGCGACCGAGCCGAGGTGGCTGACGCCGTGGCCCACGATCTCCGGGATGCGCGCGAGGTCGGCCGCCGCCGGCCCCGGCACCGCGACGGCGGCCTTGAGGCCCGCGAGGTGGAACCCCTTGGACGCCGAGTGCAGCGCCACCGCGTCGGGGATCACGGTCGTCGTCGGGACGAACGGCGCGTCGCCGACGACGAGCGGCGCGTGGATCTCGTCCGCGACGACGCGCACGCCGTGCCGGGCCGCGAGCTCGCCGACGGCGGCCAGCTCCGCGCGCGAGTGCAGCGTGCCCGTCGGGTTGTGCGGGTGGCACAGCAGGTAGACGGTGGCGTCCGCGAAGGCGCGGTCGAGGGCGTCGAGGTCGAGCCGCCCGTCGGCGCCCAGCGGCGCGTCGACGACGCGGCGACCGGCGTGCTGCAGGAACGGCCGGAACGGCGGGTAGACCGGCGGGTTGATGACGACGCCGTCGCCCTGCGCGGTGAGCACGCGCACGACCTCGACGATCCCCTGCATCACGTCCGGCACCTGCCGGGCCGCCGCGACCGGGACGTCCCAGCCGTACCGCTCGGCCGCGAAGCCGGCGAACGCCTCCGCGTAGCCGTTCCCCACCTCGTAGCCGGTGTCGCCGGCGGCCATCGCGTCCGCGACCGCGCGCACGACCGCCTCCGGCAGCCGCACGTCCATCTCGGCCACGAACGCCGGCAGCACGTCGGCCGGGTACGTCGCCCACTTGGCCGACCCGCGCGTGCGGAGCTCCTCGAGCGGGACGTCGAAGGGGGTTCCCATGCGCCGACGCTAGCCCCGCGTGGCGGGTCGCGGGGCCGGTCCCGACGAGTTCGGCGGCCCGCGCCGGTCGGTAGTGGCACGACCGACCGAGGACGGCAGGAGGCGCACGATGCGACTGACGGTGCACGAGTTCATGACGCTCGACGGCGTGGTGCAGGGCCCGGGAGCACCCGACGAGGACCCGCGCGACGGGTTCACCGCCGGCGGGTGGGTGGTGCCGTTCGCGGACGACCCGGTGTTCGGCGAGGTCGTCGGCGACTGGTTCGGCCGGACCGACGAGCTCCTGTTCGGGCGCACGACCTGGGAGCTGATGCGCGCGTACTGGCCGCAGGTGACCGGCGACGACAACCCGGCGGCGGTGCAGCTCAACGGGCGGCCCAAGCACGTGGTCACGTCGAGCGCGCTGGGCGGGGACTGGGCCGGGTCGGTGCGGCTCGAGGGCGACGTGTTGGAGGCGGTGACGGCGCTGAAGGAGCGCGACGGCGGCGAGCTGCAGGTGCACGGGTGCGCGCGGCTCGCGGCGACGCTGCACGCGGCGGGGCTGGTGGACGAGTACCGGCTGCTCGTCGCGCCCGTGACGGTCGGGCACGGACGCCGCCTCTTCGGCACGGACGCCGTGCCGCGCGGGTACGACGTCGTCGACCACCGGTCGAGCGCGCGCGGCCTGACGTACCTGGCGCTCACGCCGCGGCCCTACGAGGTCGCGGCCGCGGCGGTCGTCGACGGCCGGGACGTCGTCGTGCCGGTCTGACGCCGTCCGGCCCGCACCGACGACGGCGCCCGCCCCCGGTGCGGGGACGGGCGCCGTCGTCGTGCGTCCGCGGTGGTGGGCGCACCCCGGACGCGCGTCGCCGGGCCGGCGCGAGCGGACGCCGGCCCGGGCCGTCAGAGCGTCGCGCGGACCGTGCGCGTCGCCGCGACCAGGTGCTCGAGCGAGGGGGTGACCTCCTCGTAGCGGCGGGTCTTGAGGCCGCAGTCCGGGTTGACCCACAGCTGGTCGACGTCGATGGTGCGGACGGCCTCGCTGAGCAGCTCGGTGACCTCCGCCTCGCCCGGCACGCGCGGGGAGTGGATGTCGTAGACGCCCGGGCCGACGGCGCGCGGGTAGCCCGCCGCGGCGATGTCCCCGAGGATCTCCATCTTCGAGCGCGCCGCCTCGATGCTCGTCACGTCCGCGTCCAGGCCGTCGATCGCGTCCATGATCTGCCCGAACTCCGAGTAGCACAGGTGCGTGTGGATCTGCGTCTCGGGGCGCACGCCGGCGGTCGAGAGCCGGAACGAGCGCACCGACCAGTCGAGGTACGCCGCGTGGTCCTTCTCGCGCAGCGGCAGCAGCTCGCGCAGCGCCGGCTCGTCCACCTGGACGATGCCGATGCCGGCGGCCTCGAGGTCCGCGATCTCGTCGCGCAGCGCGAGGGCCACCTGGTTCGCGGTGTCGCCGAGCGGCTGGTCGTCGCGGACGAACGACCAGGCGAGGATCGTCACCGGGCCCGTGAGCATGCCCTTGACGGGCTTCTCCGTCAGGGACTGCGTGTACGTCGACCACGCCACGGTGATCGGCGCGGGCCGCGAGACGTCGCCCCACAGGATCGACGGGCGCGTGCAGCGCGAGCCGTACGACTGCACCCAGCCGTTGCGCGTGACGGCGAACCCGTCGAGGTTCTCCGCGAAGTACTGCACCATGTCGTTGCGCTCGGGCTCGCCGTGCACCAGCACGTCCAGCCCGATCCGCTCCTGCAGCTCGACGACGCGGCGGATCTCCGCCTTCATCTCGTCCTCGTACTGCTCGGCCGTGAGCTCGCCCTTGCCGAACGCCGCGCGGGCCCTGCGGATGTCCGGCGTCTGCGGGAACGAGCCGATCGTCGTGGTCGGCAGCGCGGGCAGCCGGAGGCGTGCGGCCTGGGCGCTCTTGCGCTCGGCGAACGGGCCGCGGCGGAACTGCTCGTCCGTGAGGCCGGCGGCGCGCTCACGCACCTCGGGCCGCACGACGCCCGGGGCGCTCGCGCGGCTGCGCACGGCGTCGGACGCGGCGAGCAGCTGCTCGTGCACGGCCTCCCGCCCCTCGGTGAGGCCCTCGGCGAGCACGGCGACCTCGCGGACCTTCTCGTCGGCGAACGCGAGCCAGGACGCGAGCGTCGCGTCGAGCGCCGGCTCGTCCTCGACGGTGTGCGGGACGTGGAACAGCGACGTCGACGTGCCCACCGTGACCGCGCGCGCCGCCAGGGTCTCGAGCCGCTCGAGCACGGCCAGCTTCGCGTCGAGGTCGGCGCGCCAGATGTTGTGGCCGTCGACGACGCCCCCGACGACCGTCTTGCCCGCCAGGCCGCCCACGACGACGGTCGGCGCCTCGCCCCGGACCAGGTCGATCGCGATGCCGTCCACGTCCGTCGCGGCGAGCACCGGCAGCGCGGGGCCCAGGTCGCCGTAGGGCGCGGCGACGAGGATCGCGGGGCGGTCGGGACGCGCGAGCTCGGTGGCCAGCGCGCGGTAGGCGCGGGTCGTCGCCTCGTGGAGCGCCTCGGCGGGCACGCCCACGGAGTCGGACACGAGCGCCGGCTCGTCGAGCTGCACCCACGTCGCACCGGCCGCCGCCAGCTCGGTGAGCAGGCGTGCGTAGACGGGCAGCAGGTCGTCGAGGCGGTCGAGCGGGTGGAAGCCCGCGGGCGCGTCCTCGCTCGGCTTGGACAGCGCGAGGAACGTGACCGGGCCGACCACGACGGGACGCGTGAGCACGCCGTCCGCGAGGCCCTCGGCGAACTCCGCCACCGGCCGGTCGCTGGCGTAGCGGAACGCCGTGCCCGGGCCGATCTCGGGGACGAGGTAGTGGTAGTTCGTGTCGAACCACTTCGTCATCTCGAGCGGGAGGTCGTCGCCGCGGCCGCGGGCGACGGTCGAGTAGCCGGCGAGGTCGAGGCGGCCGTCGGCGTCCTGCAGGTCCGCGAAGCGCGCGGGGACCGCGCCGACGAGCGCGGCGGCGTCGAGCACGTGGTCGTAGAACGAGAACGCGCTCGGGATCGCCGGGGCGTCCGTCGCGAGGCCGAGCTCGGCGAGGCGCGTGCGGGTGCGCCGGCGCAGGTCGGCGGCCACGGCCTCGACCTCGTCCGCGGAGGTGCGGCCGGCCCAGAAGGCCTCGAGCGCCTTCTTCAGCTCGCGGCGCGGCCCGATGCGCGGGTAGCCCAGCACGGAGCCGGCGGGGAACGCCGGGGCGGCGGTCGGGGTGACGGTGGTGCTCATGACGGGATACCTCGCGGTGTGGTGGTGGGCACGGCGGCGGGGTCGCCGGCGGGCTCGGGGGACGTCGTAGGACGGGTGGGCGCGGCGCGGTCCGCCGGGGCACGGCCGGGTGCCGGGGGGCCGCCGCGCAGGTCGGCGCCCTCGAGCAGGTCGAGGGCTGCCTCGTGCCTGTTGAACGTGTAGACGTGCACGCCCGGCGCACCGCCGTCGAGCACGCCGTTGACCAGGTCGACGCTCGCGCGGATGCCGCGCCGGTGGCGCTCGGCGGGGTCGTCGACCGAGCCGAGCAGGTCGAGGAGGGTGCGCGGGACGGGCACCCCGGTGAGCTCCTGCACGCGCTCGAGACGCGCCGGGTCGGTGGTCGGGATGATGCCCGGCACGATCGGGATGGTGACCCCCGCGCGCCGCGCCTCGGCGACCAGGCCGAGGTACGCCTCCGCGTCGAAGAAGACCTGCGTGATGGCGAAGTCGGCACCGGCCTCCTGCTTCGCGAGCAGCGCCTGCACGTCCTGCTCGCGCGTGCCGCCGGTGGCGTGGTTGCCACGCGGGAACGCGGCGACGGCCACCGACAGCGGCCGCACGCGCGCCCGGACCGCCTGTGCGGGGCTGCCCGCGCAGCGCCGCCGCTCGATCTCGCGCAGCAGCGCGACGAGCCCGGCCGCCGTGTCGACGCCGTCCGGGTGCGGCTGCCAGTCCGTCTGCCCCGCGGGCGGGTCGCCGCGCAGCGCGAGGAACGAGCGCACGCCCTCGTCGAGGAACTCCTCGACGATCGTGGCGACCTCCTCGCGCGACGTCCCCACGCAGGTCAGGTGGGCGATCGGGTTCAGCGTCGTCTCGCGCAGCAGGCGCGTCACGAGCGCGCGCGTCGTCTCCCGCGTGCGGCCGGAGGCGCCGTAGGTGACGGACACGAAGTCCGGCTCGGCGGCCTCGAGCTCGCGCACGGTCCGCCACAGGCGGGGCGCCGCGTCGAGGTCCCGCGGGGGGAACAGCTCGAAGGACACCGTCGGCCGGTCCAGCGCGGCGGCCGGCTCGCTCCGCCGGCGGGCGGTGCGCGGCGGGGCCTCGACCGCCGCCGCGGGTGGCCGGGTCCCGGTCACGGCGGTCATCGGGCGGTCCCGGCCGAGGTGCGGCCGGGAGGGGCTGCGCCGGCGTCCCCGGCCGGCGCGGGGCCGTCCGAGGGGTCGGCGGCGTGGGTGGGCACGCTCATCGTCACTCCATCGTTCCTGGCGGAAGCACCCACACCCTCAACGTGGAGGGGGGTTGCTGCGGCGTCGCTGAGCCAGGTCTCTCGGCCGCTCTGGATGGTCGAGGGGAGCGTATCCAGCGTGACCGGATGGCGGACAGAGGTGACCGTTGGGTGAGACGACCGGTTCCGCGGTGCGGTCGTGCGCCTGGGACGACGGGCGGGTGCGCCGGGGAGCGGGGTCCGGGGTCGGGGGTGGTGTCAGCGCTCGCGGCGGTGCAGCGACTGCGCCCGCTGGTCGCGCGGATGGCGCGGCCGCGGTACGCCGTACCAGGCGGTGGGCGAGCCGGCGGGCACCGACAGGAGGCCGTCCTGCACGGCCTCGAGGACGCCCGGGTCGGGCGTCGCGCACGACTGCCACGCGTCCTGAGCGGCGCGCACGGCGTCGTGCCGCCCCTGGCCGTCCCGCTGCTCCGCCATGCCCGGCACCCTAGTGCGCGCCGCGCGTCCGGGTGAGCCGTCCGGGCGCGGTGTCACCCCGCCGGAGCAGCGTCGTGGCCCGGGGCCGTCCCGTCCGCCGCGGTCCGGTCCCCGCCGCCCGACCGCGCCCGGGAGGCCACCACCGGGCACGTCGCGAGGTGGTCGTCGACGACGCCGCACGCCTGCATCGCGGCGTAGGCGGTGGTCGGGCCGACGAACCGGAAGCCGAGCGCGCGCAGCTCACGCGCGAGCGCGGCCGACTCCGGGGTCCGGCCCGGCACGTCCGTCCACGTCGTGGCGCGGGGGCGCGGGCCGGTGGGCGCGTGCGACCACAGCACCTCGTCCAGCGTGCGGCCCGCCGCGTGCAGCGCGAGCGTCGCGCGCGCGTTCGCGACCGTCGCCTCGATCTTGGCCCGGTTCCGCACGATCGCCGCGTCGGCGAGCAGGCGCGCGACGTCGGACTCGTCGAACCGTGCGACCACCTCGGGGTCGAACCCGGCGAAGGCCGCGCGGAAGGCGGGCCGCTTGCGCAGGATCGTGATCCAGGCCAGCCCGGACTGGAACGCCTCGAGGGCGAGGCGCTCGTACAGCGCGTGCTCGTCGTGCACCGGGACGCCCCACTCGTCGTCGTGGTAGGCGGCGTACAGGGGGTCGCCGTCGCCGAAGCAGCGGCCGGCGACGAGGGGCCGGTCGGCGTGCGCGGCGGTCGGGGCGTCCGGCGTCGGTGGCGTCATGCCGGGATCCTGCCTGGCGCCGGTGACGTCGTCGACGCGCGTCCTGGCGCCCGGTGCGCGCCGGCGCGACGCCGCGGGCTGAGGGCGGCTCGGTGCCCGCCGCCGCGCGTCACGGCCGTGCGGACCGGGCGACGAGCGCCGCGATCCCGTCGAGGATCATCGTGGTGCCGAAGTCGAGCCCAGCGCGGTCGGTCGGCTCGGCGGTCGGCTCGCCGGCCGGCCGGTCGAACGCGCCGCCCGCCACGGCCCGCGCGAGGGCCGGGTGCTCGTCGGGCGACACCAGCCGGGCGATCAGGGCGTCGGGGTCGCCCTGCCCACCCCCGGCGGCGGCCACCTGTCGCTGCCGTGCGGTGTAGGCGCTCTCGAGGCGCGCCCAGTCCAGCTGGTGGCTCGCGAGCACGCCGACCGCCTCGACCTTGTGGGCCTCGGGCACCTGCGTGTCCTCCAGGCACGCGAGCATCGCGTCCATCCACGCGAGCCGGTTCGGGCCCAGCGCGAACAGCACGGCGGGCAGGTCCGCGAACCACGGGTGGGCGGCGAGGGTGGGTCGCTGAGCCTCGAGGAGGGTCTCGAGGCGCGCCCGCCAGTCGCCCGCCTCGGGCCCGACGGGCGTCGGCGGCCCGGCAGCCCGGTCGACCATGAGCATGAGCAGCTCGTCCTTGCTGCGCACGTGCCGGTAGAGCGACATCGTGGTGAAGCCGAGCGACTGCGCGACCCGCGCCATCGACACGGCCTCGAGCCCCTCGGCGTCCGCCAGTGCGACGCCGGCGTCCGCGATCCCGTCGAGCGACAGGCTCGGCCGCGGTCCGCGCCGCCCGGGTGCGGGGCGTCGCCACAGGACGGCGACGTCGGGAGGCAGGCCCGCGGGCTCGCCCGGCGGTGCGGGCGCGACGGGGCTCTCGCCCGCCGGGCCCTCGGCGCGCCGGTCGGGTTCGGGGCGCGCGGCGCCGTCCGTGTGCTGGTCCATTGACGACCGATCCTATGACTGTGTATGACATACACAACGAGTGTGCGGCATACACAGAATCGAGGCGGCGATGGACGAGGCGATGATCGCGGCGCGCGGGCTGCGCAAGGCGTACGGCGGGCGGGCCGTCCTGGACGGGGTCGACCTCACCGCGCACCGCGGGCAGGTCGTGGGCCTGCTCGGGCCCAACGGCGCCGGCAAGACGACGGTGGTGCGGATCCTGTCCACGCTCGTGGCACCCGACGGCGGCGCGGCCCGCGTGGCCGGGTTCGACGTGGTGCGCCAGGCCGCCCGTGTCCGCGGCGCGATCTCGCTCACCGGTCAGTACGCGGCCGTCGACGAGCTGCTCACCGGCGAGGAGAACCTGCGCCTCGCCGCGCGGCTCGCGCACCTCCCCCGCGGTCAGGTGCGCGGGGACGCCGCGGACATGCTCGAGCTGTTCGACCTGACGGACGCCGCGCGCCGCACCGTCCGCACGTACTCCGGGGGCATGCGCCGCCGGCTCGACCTCGCCGTGAGCCTGCTGAGCCGGCCCCAGGTGCTCTTCCTCGACGAGCCGACCACCGGCCTCGACCCGCGCAGCCGCAACGCGCTGTGGGACGTGGTCCGGTCCGTCGCGGCGGCGGGCGGCACGGTCCTGCTCACCACGCAGTACCTCGAGGAGGCCGACGCGCTCGCCGACCGCGTCGTGGTGATCGACCGCGGCGTCGTCATCGCGGAGGGCACCGCCGCACGCCTCAAGTCCGCGGTCGGCTCGGCGCACGTCGAGGTCGTGCTCGCGGACGGCACGACGCGGCGCACGGCGACCGACGGCTCGGTGGCGGACGTGCGCCGGATCCTCGCCGACGTCGAGCAGCGCGCCCTCGACGTCGTGCACTGGCAGGTCCGCACCCCCACGCTCGACGACGCGTTCCTCGCCCTCACCGGCCAGGACGCCCGCCCCGGGCCGCGCGCCGTCCCGCCCGCCCTCGTCCCGCCCGCGTCCGCCCCGGCCGCCCCCGCCCCGCCCGCCCTCGTCCCGCCCGCCCAGGAGCCCCGATGACCGCCGTCGACCTGACGCCCCGCCCCGTGCCCGCGCCGCCGCGCCCCGGCGACGTCCTCCGCGACACGCTCGCCCTCGTGGGACGCAGCCTGCGGCGGTCCACGCGGCAGCTCGACACCCTGCTGCTCGCGGTCCTGCTGCCCGTGGTGCTGCTGCTGCTGTTCGTCTACGTGTTCGGCGGCGCGATCAGCTCCGGCATGGCGTACGTCGACTTCGTCGTGCCGGCGATCGTGCTGCTCACGGCGGGGTACGGCGCGGCGACCACGGCGGTCGACGTGGCGAGCGACATGACGAACGGGATCGTCGACCGGTTCCGCAGCATGCCCGTGCCGGCGGGCGCCGTGCTCACGGGCCACGTCGCGGCGAGCCTCGCCCGCAACGTCGTGTCCACCGCGCTCGTCGTCGCGGTCGCGCTGCTCGTGGGCTTCCGCCCGGACGCGTCCGCCGGACGGTGGCTGGCCGCGCTCGGCGTCCTGCTCGTGTACGTGCTCGCCCTCACGTGGGTCGCCGTCGCGATCGGGCTCGTGGCGTCCGGGCCGGAGGCGGCCAGCGGGTTCACCTTCGTCATCATGTTCCTGCCGTACGTCTCCAGCGCCTTCGTGCCGGTCGGCACGATGCCGTCGGTGCTCGCCGCCCTGGCGGCGGTGAACCCGGTGACACCCGCCGCCGACGCCCTGCGCGGGCTGCTCCTCGGGCTGCCGGCCGACGGCGCGGCCGTCGCGGCGGTCGCGTCCTGGGGGGCCCTGCTCGTGGTGGCGCGCGTCGTCGCCGGCGCCCTGTTCCGCCGCCGGCGCTGACGCCCGCCCCGGGCGCGGCCTACAGCTCGGCGAGCGCCTCGGGGGACTCGGGCAGGGTCTGCCCGCCGTCGACGACCAGGCCCTGCCCCGTCACGTACCGGGCACCGTCGGACGCGAGGAACGCGACCGCCGCGCCGATGTCCTCGGGCTCCGCGAGGAAGCCCAGGGGCACCGACCGCGCCATGCGCGCCATGTAGTCCTCGCCCAGCGCGCGCAGCCCGGGCGTCAGCACGTTGCCCGGGAGCACGGCGTTGACCGTGATCCCGGCGCGCGCCAGCTCGATCGCCGCCGTGCGCACGAACCCCAGCTGCGCGGCCTTGGTCGCGCCGTAGTGGGCCCAGCCCGGGTAGCCGGTCAGGTTGCCGGTGATCGAGCTCGTCACCACCACCCGGCCGCGGCCGGACGCTGTGAGCGCCGGAACCGCCGCCTGCACGGCGTGGATCGTGCCCTTGAGGTTGACGTCGACGATCCGGTCGACGTCCTCGTCGGTCATGTCCGCGACGCGCGCCTGCGGGTAGATGCCGGCGTTCGCGGCGAGCACGGACAGGCCGCCCAGGTCGGCCGCGACCCGCTCGACGACCTCGCGGCAGGCGGACGCGTCCCGCACGTCGAGGACGTGGGCCGTCGCGCCCCGCGCGCGTGCGTCGGCGCACTCGTCCTCCGTGAGACCGGTGACGACGACCCGGGCGCCGTGCGCCGCCAACGTCTCCGCGATGCCGCGCCCGATGCCGAGGGTCCCCCCGGTGACCAGTGCGGTGCGACCCTCGAGCAGTGCGGCCATGACCGGCCCTCCCTCGCGGCGGTGGACGCCGTCCTCCTCGACTGTCGCGCACGCGCGCCCGCACCGCACCCCGGCGCGACGGCGCCGCGCGTCGCCCGTTCGCCACGCCGGCACGCCGGCCGGCGCACCGCGCCCTACGCTCCCGGCATGGCCCACCCCACCGCCGAGGTCCCCGCCGGCTCGCCCGTCGCCGAGCCGCCCGTCGTCCGTCGTCAGGTCGTGGCCTGGGCGGCGTGGGACTGGGGGTCGGCGGCCTTCAACGCCGTCGTGACCACGTTCGTCTTCACCGTCTGGCTCACGGGCTCGTCGTTCGCGGAGCCGGGCGCCGACGTCGACGCCGTCACGGCGCTGCACAGCCAGTGGCTCGGGTGGGGCCTCGCCGCCGCGGGCGTGCTGGTCGCGCTGACGGCACCGGCGCTGGGCACGCTGGCCGACGCGGGCGGCCGGCGGCGGCTCCTGCTCGGTGTGACGTCGGCGGTCGTCGGGCTGAGCATGCTGTCGCTGTGGTTCGTCCGGCCGGTCGAGGGCGGCATGGCCGACGCCGTGCGGCTCGGCGTGCTGCTGCTGGCGGTCGGCACCATCGCCGCCGAGATCGCGGGCGTCGCCTACAACGCGCTGCTCGTGCAGATCAGCACCCCGACGACCATCGGACGCATCAGCGGCATCGGCTGGGGCGCCGGGTACGTGGGCGGCATCGTGCTGCTCGTCATCCTCTACGTCGGGTTCATCCAGCCGGACGTCGGCTGGTTCGGCATCGGGTCCGAGGGCGGCATCGACGTGCGGGTGTCGATGCTCATCGCGGGGGTGTGGTTCCTCGTGTTCGCGGTGCCCGTGCTGGTGGCCGTGCCCGACCAGCGCCGCCCGGGGGCGCCGGAGCGCGTGGGCGTCGTGGGCGCGTACCGGACCGTCGGGCGGCACATCGCCGAGCTGTGGCGGCACCGGCGCTCGACCCTGCGGTTCCTCATCGCCAGCGCCGTGTTCCGCGACGGGCTCGCGGGCGTGTTCACGTTCGGCGGCGTGCTCGCCGCCGGCACGTTCGGGTTCTCGCCCGGCGACGTCATCCTGTTCGCGATCGCCGCGAACGTCGTCGCCGGCGCCGCGACCATCGGGGCCGGCTGGCTCGACGACCGGTACGGTCCGCGGCGGGTCGTGGCGTGGTCGCTCGCCGTCCTCGTCGTCGCCGGGACCGCCGTCTTCCTGCTGCACGACCTCGGCGCGCCGGCGTTCTGGGCCGGCGGGCTCGTGCTGTCCGCGTGCGTCGGGCCGGCGCAGTCGGCGTCGCGCGCGCTGCTCGCGCGGCTCTCCGACCCCGGGCGGGAGACCGAGCTGTTCGGGCTGTACGCGACGACCGGCCGGGCGGCGACGTTCCTCGCGCCGGCCGCGTTCTCCGTGGCCATCGCGCTGGGTGGCGAGCAGTACTGGGGCGTGCTCGGGATCGTGGCCGTGCTGCTCGTGGGCCTGCTGCTGTTCGTGCCCGTGCGGTTCCCGCGCGGGCTCGGCGTCGACGGGCGGCGGGACGTGGCGACGGCGACGATGGACGCGTGACGGGAGCGACGGGAGCGGGGCCGGGCGCGGCGGGGGACGTGGCGGCCGGCTGGTCCCCGGACCCGCTGCTCGCCGGCCACGAGGTGCGGACCCTCGCCGGGTGGTGGCCGGCGTCCGGCGGGCCGTCCTGGCCGGCCGTGCGCGCCGGCGGCGCGGCGCCCGTGCTCACGCTCGTGCGGCCCGTCGAGACGCCGGCCGCACCGCGCGGCGTCGTCGTGCACCTGCACGGCTACAACGACTACTACTTCCAGTCGCACCTCGCGGACGCCGTGCGCGACGCCGGCTGGGCGTTCCTCGCGCTCGACGCCCGCCGCGCCGGGCGGTCGCATCGCCCCGGCGACGTGCCGCACTACCAGGGGGACCTCCGCGAGCAGGCGTCCGACCTGACGCGCGCCGTCGCGGCGGCCCGGTCCCTGTGGCCGGGACTGCCCGTGGTGGTGCACGCGCACTCCACGGGCGGGCTCGTCGCCGCGCTGTGGGCGCACGCGCACCGGGTCCGCGGCGGTGCCGACGCCGTCGTGCTGAACAGCCCCTTCCTCTCGGTCGAGCGGTCGTGGGTGACGCCCCTGCAGGACCAGGCGCTGCGCCCGCTCGCCCGCACCGCGCCGCTGCGCGTCGTCTCGGCCGCACCGTCGCGGTACGCCGGGCGGATGCGCGAACGGTGGGAGTTCGACACCGACCTGAAGCGTCCCGACGGCGTGCCGGTGCGGGCCGGGTGGCTCGCCGCCGTGCGCCGGGGGCAGCGGCGCGTGGCGAGCGGGCTGGAGATCGGCGTGCCGCTGCTGGTCGCGCGGTCGGCACGCTCGGGGGCGGACCTCGTCGAGGGCGCGGACCTCGACTCCGTCGACACCGTGCTGGACGTCGCGACGATCGCCGCGCTCGGGCCCGGGCTGGGCACGGACGTGCGCGAGCTCGTCGTCGACGGGGGCGTGCACGACCTGGCGCTGTCGCACGACGAGCCCCGGGGGGTGTACCTCGATGCGCTGGGGCGCTTCCTGGCCGAGGTCGCGGGTGCCGGCGCCCCGCGGCGGATGAACGCGTGACCCGGTGCCGTTGAGGCCGACGTGAGCCGCCCGCCGACCGAGGAGCCGCGATGAGCACCGACACCTCCCTGACCGCCGACGACCTGGAGCTGCTCCGGCGGCCGCTGCACGGGTTCCTCACCGTCGCGGCCGGCCCCGTGCCGCCGCAGCCGCGACCGGTGTGGTTCGAGGCGGCGGACGACGGCACCGTCCAGCTGTTCACCGGCCCGGACACCCTCAAGGTCCGGCGCCTGCGCCGCGACCCCCGCGCGTCCCTCGTCGTCGCCGCGCCCGTGGGCGAGCGCGAGCACTGGGTGGCGGTGGCCGGGCCGGTCACCGTCGAGGCGGACGGCGCGCACGAGCTCGCCGCGCGGCTGGCGGCGCGCTACTGGGACCTGGACGACCCGGTGCGCGCCCGGGACCTCACCGCGATCCTCGCCGAGGACCAGGTGCGGCTGGTGATCCACCCGGAGCAGGTCAGCCGCTACCGCTACTGAGGGCGGTGGCGTCGCCGCCCGGCCCCGGACGCACGTCGGCCGCACGGGCGGGGGCCCGTGCGGCCGGCGCGTGCTCGCAGGTCAGGGCACGAGGTGCCCGGCGGCCCGGAACAGCTCGTACCACTCGGCCCGGGTCAGCGGGATGTCCGAGCCCTGCGCGGCGCCGGCGACGCGCTCCGGCGTCGTCGTGCCGAGCACGACCTGCATCTGCGCGGGGTGGCGCGTGATCCAGGCGGTGGCGATCGCGATGGGCGGCACGCCGTACTGCGCGGCCAGCCGGTCGATGACGGCGTTGAGCTCCGGCAGCTCCGGCGAGCCGAGGAACGTGCCGGTGAAGAACCCGGTCTGGAACGGCGACCACGCCTGCACGGTGATGTCGTGCAGGCGGCAGTAGTCGAGCACGCCCCCGCCGTCACGGGTCGTGGACTGGTCCACGCCGACCATGTTCATCGCGGTGCCCTGGGCGACCAGCGCCGCGTGGGTGACGGACAGCTGCAGCTGGTTGGCCACCAGCGGCTGGCGCACCGACCGCTTGAGCAGCTCGATCTGCATCGGTGTGTGGTTGGAGACGCCGAACGCGCGCACCTTGCCAGCCGCCTCGAGCTCGTCGAACGCCCGCGCGACCTCGTCCGGCTCCACGAGCGCGTCGGGCCGGTGCAGCAGGAGCACGTCCACGTGGTCGGTCCGCAGCGCGCGCAGCGAGCCCTCGACCGACGACATGATGTGCTCGTAGGAGAAGTCGAAGTACGGCCCCTCCCGCACGATCCCGCACTTCGTCTGGATCGTGATCTCGTCCCGCTGCGCGGGCGTCAGCTGCATCGCGTCGGCGAACCGGCGCTCGCACTCGTGCTTCTCGTTGCCGTACACGTCGGCGTGGTCGACGAACGTGATGCCCGCGTCGCGGGCGGTCCGCACGAGCTCGCGGATCTCGTCGTCGGACTTCTCGGCGATGCGCATCAGGCCGAGCACGACGTTGGGCGCGACGATGTCGGTCCCGGGCAGGGTGAAGGTCCTCATGACGCCACCTTCGTCGACGCGGCCGCGGTCTGCCAGCACTGGAGGAACCGCCACATGGCCGTCGCGCCCGGGTCCTGCAGACCGATGCTGCGCTCCTGCAGCCAGGAGGCCCGCCCGCGCCGGGACTGCAGGTCGCGCGTGTCGACGACCGCCTTCTCGGCCGCCGCGATCGCGGCCGGCAGGCGGGTGCCGCCGTCGGGGGCCGCGTCGAGGGCGTCCGCCCCGCACGTGGAGCCGGTGTCCCTGCTGCCGGAGGTGCGGATGCACCGGGAGTGGGACCTCGCCGAGGATCTGCCGCTCCTCCACGACACCTCAGCGCCCCGGCGTCAGGCGCCCTCGCAGCGCCCCTCGCGCCAGTAGCCCATGAACGCGACGGCCTTGCGGTCGACGCCGCACTCGCGGACGAGGTGGCGGCGCAGGGTCTTGATGACGCCCGCCTCGCCGGCGAGCCACGCGTACAGGTGCGCCTCGGCGGCCAGCGCGGTGCCGGTCGCGTAGTCGACGGGCACCTCCCAGAGCATGCCGTGGTCGACGTCGACGTCCTCGAGGTCGACGTCGGGCGCGGGCGCCTGGCCGGGCAGGAGGCGCGCGCACGCCGCCTGGACGGCCGGGACGAGCAGCTCGCCGTGGCGGCGGCCGTCGCGGCCGTACCAGCGGACGGTCACACCCTCGGGGGCGTGCAGGTCGAGGCGGTCGTCCGACCACGGCATCTCGATGACGACCTCGCCGCGCGCGTCGCGGGGGAGGCGCTCGACGATGCCCGCGATGGCCGGCAGGGCGGTCTCGTCGCCGGCGATGAGGAGGCGGTCGGTGCGCGCCGGCGGGACGAAGTCGACGCCGCCGTGCGGGCCGGCCCAGTCGGCGTTCGGGCCCAGGACGACGAGCTCGTCGCCGACCTCCGCGGTGGACGCCCAGCGGGACGCCGGTCCGCCGTCCCCGTGCAGCACGACGTCGACGTCGAGCTCGCGCAGCTGCTGGCGGACCGTGCGCGCGGTGTAGGTGCGCAGCGGGTGGCGGCGGTCCTCGGGGAGGGCGCGCCAGCGCCCGTACCAGTCGCCGGACTGCCCCAGGTCGAGCAGGCCCTCGTAGCCGGCCGTCTCGATGGGCAGGAAGAACTTGATGCGCTGGTCGAAGCCGTTGTCCGCGAGGCGGTCCAGCTCGTCACCGGTGAACGTCACGCGCAGCACGCTCGGGCACATGCGCTGCAGCCGGGCGACGCGCACGTGGAACATGCGGAACGGGGAGACGGTGGTCTCGACCGACGCCGCGGGCGCCTCGGGCACGACCGGCTCGGTCGTGTCGGTCGGCTGCGGGATCGCCGTGGCGGTCGTGGTCGCGGTCACGCCCGAAGCATAAGGTCAGGCTTACCTGACCTGGCAAGGGACGAGTGCGTCACGTCACGCCGCGGCATCACGGTGCAGCGGTCGGCCGGTCCACGGGGACGATCTCGACGACGTCGCCCAGGCCCGCGAAGTCTGCGGGGTTCGTGGTCCACAGCGGGAGCTCGTTCGCGGCCGCCGTCGCGGCGATCATGAGGTCGGCGACGCGTCGCCGGGGCGTCCGGCCGAGGCTGTGCACGGCCGCCGCGAGCCGACCGTAGATGCGCGCGGCCTCGGCGTCGAACGGCAGCGGGTCGAACTCGTTCTCGGCGCGCTGCAGGACGTCGGTGCGACGCGCGCGCTCGGCGCGGGCGTCGGCGTCGTCCCCGGCGACGAGGTGCACGCCGGCGGCGAGCTCCGCGAGCGTCACCGCGGAGACGGCGACGTCGTCCGGCAGCCGCTCCGCCGCGATCCCCCGGCGCAGGATCAGGATGTTCGTGTCGAGGAGCCCGCGGCGTCTCTCACCGTGCATAGGGGTCGATCTCATCCGTCAGCAGCGCGTCCTGGTCGGCCCGGAAGCGCTGCAGGTCGACGGCCGGCGCCGTGCGGGACATCGCGACGAACTCCGCCCGCGGCACGAACCGGCGCCGTCGGCGCAGCGGCACGAGCTCCCCGATCTGGTGCCCGTCGCGCGTCACGGTGAAGGTCTGGCCACCCTCGACGGCGTCCATGATCTCCTTCGAGCGCAGCCTCAGGTCGCGCTGGCTGATCTCGGGGTGCGTGGACACCGGACCACCGTAGCGCGCGGTGCTACGCAGTGCTACAGCGGTCCTACCCACCGCCGGGGCGGACGTCGGCGGGACCGCCCGGTGGCGGCACCGCTCCTCGAGGACCGGCTGCGCACCACCGACGGCACGGCGCACCCGTGCTTCAGCGGACCGTCGGTGCGAACACCACCAGGTGGATCGTCGAGACCTCCTGGAACCCCAGCCGCGCGTACACGGGGGCGCCGGAGCTGCTGGCCTGCAGCGTCACGACGTGCGCGCCCGAGGCGACGGCGTGCCCGACCGCCGCGTGCACGAGCGCGGTGGCCAGCCCGCGGCGCCGGTACGTCTCCAGGGTCGCCACGAGGTACACGCCGGCGACGTCGCCCGTGACGAGCAGCTCGGTCGTCGCCACGACCCGTCCGTCCACGTCGGCGACGAAGCGCGTCAGCGTGTCCTCCCCGTACGACCGCCCCGCGTCTAGCGCGGTCAGCGCGGGGAAGTGCTCGGGGCGCAGGCCCATCGGCGGCCCGTAGGCCGCGACCCAGTCGGCGAGGTCCGCGCCGTCGGGCAGCTCCCGGACGCGCACCGCGCCGTCCGCGTCGGCCGGCGGCCGGTACCGCCGCGTCTCCAGGGCCATGACCGGCATCGCCCCGGCATCGTGCCCGCCGAGCGCGAGCAGCTCGTTGTGGGTGCCCGCCGGCGCGAGCTCCGTGACGCGCCACGCCCACGGGACGTCGGCGAGGCGCTCGCGCAGTGCGGGGAGCACCTGCGCCGGCGGGACCGTGCTGTGGGTGACGCCGTTGAGGATCCCGTACGGCTGGCCGGAGACGTAGTACGCGGCGTCGGGTCCGTCGCCGCGGTCCGCACACCCGTACGCGTGCCAGTACACCCGGTGGTTCGCGAGCTGCGGGTCGAGGTGGTGGATCGGCACGGTGCGCTCCTGTCCGCGGACGCCGTGCGTCCGCTCCCGTCCCCCCCGACGTCGCCCGGCCCCTCGGACGTGGAAGCCGGTCGGCCCCGATCTCACACCGTGCTCGTGCCGAACGCCAGACCCAGCAGGTAGGTGGCCGCCGCGGCGCCGAAGCCGATGCCGAGCTGGCGCAGGGCACGCCTGCCCGGCGACGCCCCCGACAGCAGCCCCACGACCGAGCCCGTGCACAGCAGCGCCACGCCGACGAGGCCCGCCGACCACGCCACGGCGGTCAGGCCCTCGGCGCCCAGCAGGTACGGCAGCACCGGCACGGCCGCGCCGGACGCGAAGAAGCCGAAGCTCGACAGGGCCGCGCCCCACGGCGTGCCGACGGACTCGTGCTCGTCGCGCTCCGGCCGGGCGGGCGGCGGGGGGCCGTCCGTCCCGGCGTCGGCGCCCGGCACGGGGATCGGGCCGGGGAGCGACGTGGTGGTGCGCAGCAACGAGCCGGTGACCTGCTGCTGCGCCTGGTACTGCGCGAGCGAGGCGAGGACGACGTCGGCGCGCTCCTGCGCGTCCCGCGACGACATCCCGCGCGCCCGGTAGACGAGCGCGAGCTCGTTCGCGTCGACGTCGAGGTGCGCGAGCGCCGCGGCCGCGGCGGCGTCGGGACGCGACGCCTCCAGCAGCTCGCGCTGCGAGCGCACCGACACGTACTCGCCGGCGCCCATCGAGAGCGCACCCGCGAGCAGACCGGCCAGGCCGGTGAGCAGCACGGTCCCCGTCGGCACGCCCGACGCGCCGATGCCCAGCACGAGGGCGAGGTTCGACACGAGCCCGTCGTTCGCGCCGAACACGGCGGCCCGGAACGTGCCGGACATCTGCTGGCGGCCGCGCATCGCGAGGCCGCGGACGACCTCCTCGTGGATCTGCTCGTCGGCGGCCATGCGCGGCGTCGCCTCGGCGTCCCGCTCGTACGTCGACCGGGCCTCGGCGCGCTGCGCGAGCGCGAGCACGAACACGGACCCGAACCGGCGGGCGAGCCACCCCAGCACGCGACTGCGCCAGTCGCCCCGCAGCGGCCGGCCGACCTGGTCACCCAGCAGCTCCAGCCAGTGCGACTCGTGCCGGCGCTCGGCCTCGGCGAGGGCCAGGAGGATGTCGCGCTCCTCGCCGGTGCGGCGCCGGGCGAGATCCCGGTAGACGGCGGCCTCCGCGCGCTCGTCCGCGAGGTTGCGCCGCCACCGGCGCAGCTGCGCCGGGGTCGGGCGGGGGAGGTCCGTGCCGGCGGGTGCGGGACGGTCGGGCGTGCTCATGGGGCTCCGGGGACGACGACGGCGGACGCACGCGGACGAGCCCGGGACCGCGTGGTCCCGGGCTGCGTCGGCGCACCCGCACCGTAGGCGCCGCGGCACGGTTGCGATAACGGGCGACGCCGGTGTGGGGCCGCCCGGTGCCGCGGCTTCCGGCCGTCCGAACCCTGCCGGAGGTCCCCCGGAGGTCAGCGGCCGGTGTCGGTGTGGCGCAGGACCGCCTCGGCGACGACGACGTCCTGCCAGGACATGCCCACGCCCTTGAACACCACCGGCCGGTCCGCCGGCAGCGCGACGGTGCCGCGCACGACCTCGCGCAGCGGGACGAGCTCGTCGACCCGCAGCCGGCCCTCCGCGACGGCCAGCACCACGTCACCGGCCTCCCGGAGCGCGGTCGCGACGTCCTCCACGACCACCGTGGCACGCTCGAGCAACGGCCCGTCGAGCTCGCGGGCGTCGGGCTCGTGCGAGCCGACGGCGACGACGACGACACGCTCGCCCAGCAGCGACGAGTCGAACACCGGGACGCGGGCCGAGGTCGCGCACACGACGACGTCCGCCCCGCCCAGCGCCGCCGCCGCCTCCGGTGAGCCCAGGCGCACCGCGGGCACCGGGCCGCCCACCGGGTCACGGAGCAGGTGGGTCACGGTGGCCAGGGGACGGACGGCCGCGAGCGTGCGCACGTGGCCCAGGGCCTGCGGTCCGGCGCCGACCACGGCCAGGTGCAGCGGCCGGTCCGGCAGCGCCGGCAGGACCGTCGCGACCGACACCGCGGGCGTGCGCAGCGTGGTCAGCGCCGTCCCGTCGAGCGCGGCCCGCAGGGCGAGGCTGGTCGGGTCGAACAGCAGGTAGGTGGCCTGGATGCGCGGCAGCCCGCGGCGTGGGTTGTCCGGGGCGACGGTCGCGACCTTGACCCCCACGGCCGTCGGGCGCTGCGACGGCATCAGCAGGAGCTGGCCGTGCTCCAGCCCGACCGGGATGCGTGCCAGGTCCTCCGCCGGGTCCAGCCCGTCGCGCAGCGCGTCGACGACCGCTGCGACCGCCCCCGCCGGCCCCAGGGAGAGGACGGCGTCGGCGTCCAGGTACCTCATCGCGGGGCCGTGCCGGGCGGGAGCGCGCCGTGCGGGTGGACGGCGTGCGGGTGGACGGCGACGCGGTCGCGACCCGCGTGGTGGTCGGCGGCCGGGGTGGGCGGGGGCAGCACGCGCCCACCCTGCCACCCGGGGCAGGGTGGGCGCGTCGCCTCACGCCTCCCGGTCGCGGCGGCCGGCGTCAGGACGACGGGGCGGCCGCGCGGAGCTTCGCGAGCAGGGGTTCCGCCGCCTCGGCCAGGAAGCGCTCCTGCGCCTCGTCGCCCACCTGGACGACCGCGATGTCGGTGAACCCGGCCTCCCAGTAGGCGGACACGGCCTCGACGATCGCGTCGAGGTCGGGACCGCACGGGATCTGCTCCGCGACGTCGTCCGGCCGGACGAACTGGCTCGCGGCGTCGAACGCCTCGGTCGTCGGCAGGTCGGCGTTGACCTTCCAGCCGCCGCCGAACCAGCGGAACTGCTCGTGCGCGCGCTGCTTGGCGCGCTCGGGGTCCGGGTCCCAGGAGATCGGGATCTGGCCGATCTTGCGCGACGGGGTGTCCGCGAGGCCGTCCTCGGCGCGCGCGGCGTCCCACCGCTCGACGATCTGTGCGTCCGGCTCGACCGCGATGAGGTGGTCGGCCAGGCCGCTGAACCGCGAGATGGACTGGCTGCCGGACACCGCCACGCCGATCTCCACCGGCTGATCGGGCAGGTCCCACAGCTTGGCGGAGTCGACGCGGAAGTGGACGCCCTCGTACGTGACGCGCTCGCCGGACAGCAGCTCGTGGATGATCTCGAGCGCCTCCTCGAGCAGGTCGTGCCGCTCCCCGACGGCGGGCCAGCGCTCGCCGACCACGTGCTCGTTGAGGTTCTCGCCCGCGCCCACGCCGAGGGTGAACCGGTCGTCGGAGAGGATCGCGAGCGTCGCGGCCTTCTGCGCGACGACGGCCGGGTGGTACCGGATCGTCGGGCAGGTCACGTAGGTCATGAGGTCGATGCGCTGCGTCGCCTGCGCGACCGCACCGAGCAGCGTCCACGCGTAGGGCGCGTGCCCCTGCTCCTCCAGCCACGGGAAGTAGTGGTCGGACGACACGGCGAAGTCGAACCCGAGCCGGTCGGCGGCCTGCGCGTACCGCACGAGCTCGCGCGGCCCGGACTGCTCGGTCATGAGGGTGTACCCGAAGCGCGTCATGCGACGAGCGTGGCCCGGCCCCCGCGATCCGGCATCCGGAGGCGGTCTCAGGCGTCCGCCCACGCCTCCGCGGCCGTCGTCACCGGGGCGCCCGTGCGGGCCGACTCCTCCATCGCGAGGCCCAGCAGGTGGTCCTGGATGCCGTCGGCGAGCGGGTACGGCGGCGGCGCGTCACCGCGCACCCACGCACCCGTGAGGTCGAGCAGGTGCGCCACCGCGATGTCGTCGTCGGCGAGCCGGGCGCCCGTGAACGGGTTGCGGTACAGGACGCGCCCGTCGATCGACAGGTGCTCGAGGTCGAAGCCGTCGAGGTCCTGCTCGATGCCCGACTGCCGGCGCGAGATCCGGGAGGTCAGCACCGTGCGCGGGTCGAGCCACCGCGTCACGTCGTCCCCGACGACCTCGCCGAGCGAGCCGCGCACGACGATGCGGTTGGCGCGCAGCGGGTTGTGCCACTGGTTGTCGGTGAAGTCGTAGAGGATGTGCCGGCCGTCGCCGAGGTCGATCGTCGCGAGGATCGTGCGGGCGGCGGCGGGCTCGGTGGCGTTGGACCAGCCGTGCCGGGTGATCGGGTCGACGAGCGGCGCGGTGAACGCGCGGGCGTGCACGGTGGTCGCGCCGCGGCCCGCGCCGAGCAGCCGCCGGGCCAGCCCGACCGCGTGGTACAGGTGCGTCGAGGAGACCTGCACGCTCGTCGGGGCGCCGATGAGCCCGTCCGCGACGAGCCGCTGCCGCGCCTGGTGCGCGGGCATGAACGGGCTGTGCTCGGCGACCTGCACGAGGCCGGACGTGCCGACGTCCGCCCACAGGCGGCGCAGGCCGTCGACGTCGGGGGCCGGGGGCGTCTCCGCCAGCACGGGCACGGACGCGTCGACCAGCTCGCGCACGACCTCCGGGGTCACCGGCCACGGCGTCGCGGTGACGACGAGCTCGGGCCGGTCGGGCGCCGCGCTCGCCCCCGGGACGGCACCCGTGACGAGCTCCTCGACGGTCCGCACGGTCGGCACGCCCCACCGCGCCTCCACCTCGGCCCCGCGCTCGGCGGTGCGCGTCACGACGCCCGTGCACGTGAACCGCTCGGGCATGAGCCGCGCCATCCGCACGAAGAACTCGGCGCGCCAGCCGGAGCCGATCACGCCGAACCGGACGGGTGCGGGGGAGTGCTGCGTCATGGGGGGCGTCGTCCTCGTCGTCGAGCGATGGGTCCAGGCGACCCTAGCCGCGCGGCCGCGCGCGCTCGCGGTGAGCGGTCCCGGCGGCACCCCGGTGCTGCGGGCCGCGGTGCGCGTGGCACGGTGGACGCACCGGCGCCGCCGCCGGCCGGACGCCAGGAGGCCCAGGTGCGCGTGCTCGACGTCGTCGTCGCCCAGCTGCGCCTGTGCGTGGCGACGCTCGCGCTGGCCGGGACGCAGGAGGTGTGGCGCGAGGGTGACCTCGGCGGCCTCGTGTACTTCACGAACCTGTCGAACCTGTCGTTCGCCCTGGTGCTGGTGTGGGCGGCGGTCGCGTCGCTGGCCGGGCGGGGCCACCCGCCGGCGGTGCTCAAGGCCGGGGTGACGCTGTTCCTGCTCATCACCGGGCTCGTGTCGTGGCTCGTCCTCGCGCCCGGGGCGCCGGGCGCGCCTGCCGTCGCGCTCGGCCTGACGGGCGGGCAGATCGAGCACGAGGTCGTGCCGGTCGCGGCCCTGCTGGACTTCCTGCTGCTCGACGCGCACCGGCGCCTGCGGTGGCGCGCGGTCGCGTGGTGGGTCGGGGCGCTCCTGCTGTACTGCGCCGTCACGACGGCCCGCGGTCTGCTGGTCCCCGGCGCGGGGTACCCGTACGGGTTCGTCGACCTCGGGGCGCTGGGGTGGGGCGGCCTGCTGCGCAACGTGCTGGCGTACGGCACGGCGTTCGCGGGCCTCGGGGCGCTGCTGGTGCTCGCCGACCGCCGGCTGCCCGCCGGTGCGCTCGTCGGCACCGCGGGCCACCCGGTCGCGCTGCGGCAGGAAGCGGCCGGGAGGTGACCGCTTCCGGCCCTAGCGTCGGGGCATGACGACCCTGTCGCTGCGGCGGCTCAACCGCACGCTGCTGCACCGTCAGCAGCTCGACGTGCGGTCCGACGGCGGCGTGGTGGCGGCCGTGCGGCGGCGCGTCGCGGTGCAGGCGCAGGAGCCGAACTGGGTGCACGTGGGGATGTGGGCGCGGCTGGCCGGCTTCCGCACTGCCGACCTCGACGCGGCGGTCGAGGCGCGGACGCTCGTGCGCGCGCCGCTGCTGCGCGGGACCCAGCACCTGACGGCGGCGGCCGACCACGGCTGGCTGCGGCCGACCGTGCAGCCGGTGCTGGACCGGCTCGTGCGGGCGCCGTACTACGCCGAGCACGTGGGCGACCTCGACCCCGCGGTGCTCGTGGCCGCGGCGCGCGAGGTGCTGGGCGACGCCACGGTGCGGCGGCGCGACCTGGGTGCGGCGCTGGTCGAGCGGTTCCCCGGGCGCAAGGCGGCCGTGGTGGCGGCGGCCGTCGAGGCGCTGACGCCGGTGGTGCACGACCCGGCGACGTCGGCGTTCGGGTCGTGGTGGAGCCGGCGGTCGATCGCCGTGACGGCGGCCGACGCGTGGCTGGGCGCGCCGGTGGGCGAGCCGGACGTGCCGGCGCTCGTGCGCCGGTACCTGGCGGCGTTCGGGCCGGCCGGGGTCATGGACCTGCAGGCGTGGTGCGGCCTGACCCGGCTGCGGCCGGTCGTCGACGCGATGCGCGGCGAGCTCCGGGTGCTGCACGGCCCCGACGGTCGCGAGCTGCTCGACGTGCCGGACGGCCCCCTGGCGGACGAGGACGCGCCCGCGCCCGTGCGCTTCCTCCCGATGTTCGACGACGCCGTCCTCGCGCACCGCGACCGCGGCCGGATCCTGCCCGAGGCGGTGCGCCGGGACGTGATGCCGGGGTGGTCGATGGTGCGCGCCACCGTGCTGGTCGACGGGTTCGTCGCGGCGACGTGGGAGCTCGCCGAGGGGCGCGTGGTCGTCCGACCCCTGCGTCCGCTGACGCCGGCCGAGCGGGACGCGGTCGGTGCGGAGGGTGCGGCGGCGGCCGCGTTCGTCGGGGCCGACCCCGAGATCCGGCTGACGTCGACCCCGGTCACCCGCGTCCCGGGCGAACGCACCTCCTGACCCGTCGCGGACCCCGCGGGTAGCGGGCGGTGCGCTCACGTGACTAAGCGATTCACAACGTTGTACAAGAGAGCGTTTTCCGCGATGTTAGCGATCACACGCCCCCACGTCCGAAAGGCGGCATCGATGCAACGACGCATCCACGCGACGGGGGTCCGCGCCCTCGTCCTCGCCGCGGCGGCCGCCCTGGTCGCCGCCCTCGCCGGCACGGCCTCCGCCCCACCCGCGCAGGCCGCGCCGCCCACGCTCGTCTCCGCGCAGTCCGGCCGGTGCCTCGACGTCGTCGGCAACGACTCCACCCCCGGCGCGCGCATCCAGATCTGGGACTGCAACGGCGTCGCCGGGCAGGGCTGGACGCTCACGTCCTCCGGCGAGCTGCGCACGTTCGACGGCACGCGCTGCCTGGACGCGCTCGAGTGGGGCACCACCCCCGGCACTGCCCTGATCTCGTGGAGCTGCACGGGCAGCGCCAACCAGCGGTTCGCGCGCGGCGGCAACGGGAGCCTCGTGCACCAGCCGTCCGGGCTGTGCGTCGACGTCACGGGCGCTCGCACCGCCAACGGCACGGCGGTCACGCTGTGGACCTGCACCGGCCGGGACAACCAGCGCTGGACCAGCACGACGTCCGGCGGCGGCAACGACGGCGGCGGCACGGGCACCCCGCCCGCCGCCTACCCCGGTCCCGGCGTCGTCACGGGCGCCACCTGGGCGCACGACCCCACGGTCGTCAAGCGTCCCGACGGGTCCTACCTCGTCGCGACGACCGGCCGCGGCATCCCCCTGAAGACGTCCCGCGACCGCACCGCGTGGACCGACGCCGGATCGGCCTTCCCCAACGGCACGCCGTGGACGTCCGCGCACACCACCGGCGACCTGTGGGCGCCCGACCTGTCCTACCGCGACGGGCAGTACTGGCTGTACTACTCCGCGTCGACGTTCGGGTCCCGGAACTCGGGCATCTACCTCGCGACCAGCCCCACCGGCAACGCCGGGTCGTGGACCAACCGCGGCCTCGTCGTGAGCACCACGGCGTCGAGCGACCACAACGCGATCGACCCCGACGTCGTCACGGACGCGCAGGGCCGGACCTGGATGAGCTACGGCTCGTTCTGGACCGGCATCAAGCTCATCGAGATCAACCCGTCGACGGGCCTGCGGCAGGGCACGGCCCTCCACTCGCTCGCCACCCGGAGCGCCGGCCTGGAGGCGCCCGACATCCTCTACCGCGACGGCTGGTACTACCTGTTCGTGTCGTTCGACGCGTGCTGCCGCGGTGCCGACAGCACGTACCGCGTGGCCGTCGGCCGCTCCGCGTCGATCACCGGGCCGTACGTCGACCGTGCCGGCACCCGCATGACGAGCGGTGGCGGCACGGAGATCCTCGCCGGGCGGGGCTCCGTCAACGGCCCGGGCCACAGCGCGACGCTGCGGGACACGGACGGCGACGTGCTCTTCTACCACTGGTACACCGACGCGGGGGACTCGCGGCTGGGCATCAACCTGCTCGGCTGGGACTCCGCGGGCTGGCCGTTCGTCAGGTGACGGGCCCCGGCCGGACGTCGCCGCGCGCGGCGTCCGGCCGGTCCGGCTCGGTGCGCCGCGGCTCGCCGCGCTGCAGTTCGGCGCGGTCCGGCTCGTCGCCGTCCGTGAACAGCTGCCACACCGGCCCGAACACGCACCACAGCACCATGACGAGCGTCGCGCGGCCGGCCCAGCCGGCCAGCACCGCGCGCTGCTCGGGTGCGGACGCGATGAGCGCCAGCACCCCGAGGATCCCGCACGCGACCGCCCACGCGAGCACCACCCGCAGCCACAGGCGCCACTCGTGCCGCAGGGCCGCCCGACCGCGCTTCGGCGCCCGCGGCGGGCGCGGCCCGTCGAAGAACCGCCACGCGACCCACGCGTCGACCTTCTCGACCGTCCACCTCCCGAACGCCACCGTGTACCCGAGGTAGACCGCCGCGAGGCCGTGCGTCCACGTGGGCTCGCTGCCGCTCACCAGGTCCCCGACCGTGGCCACGAGCAGCACGACCTCGATCGCCGGCTCGCACAGCAGCAGCACGGTGGACAGCCGCCGGCGCCCCAGGACGTACCGGGCGGCGACGGCGGCGGCGAGGAACACCCAGAACGCGATCTCGCACGCCACCACGAGCGCGCCCACGGGGTGGTCGAGGACCCAGTCGAAGAACGTCATGCCCCCACGCTCGCCCGGGCGGGTGGGCGGGCGCGCCGGGCGGACGGAGGGTCCTGGCGGGGGTGGCCGGTCCGGAGGGACGACGCGCCTCCTCCCTTCGGACGAGGGTGCGCGCCCGGGCGTCTGCTGGGATGGGCACATGCTCACCGCCGTGCGCCGCCACGCGGCCGCCGCCACCGGCCGGTGGTGGGCCGCGCGCGCGTCCGGGGCGACGGACCGGGCCGACGCGCTGGGCCTGCTGCTGCTCGGCCTGCTGCTGCTGGCGCTGGACGTCGGCGGGGTGGGGCCGACCGAGCGGGTGCTCGACCTGCCGGGGCCGCGGTGGTGGCAGGCCGGCCTGCTGCTCGTGGGCGTGCTGCTGCTCGTCGCGAAGCGGCGCCGGCCCGTGGCGGTCATGCTCGCGGTCGTCGCGCTGTCGGTCGTCGACGCCCTGCTCGGCGGCGGGCTCGGGATGTACCTCGTGCTGTTCGACGCGCTGTTCACCGTCGCGGTGCACGCCGGGTCACGGGCGCGCCGGGTCACGCAGGGCGTGGTCGTCGGGGGCGTCGTCGCCCTGGCGGGTGCGGCCGCCGTCGCCGGGGGGTCGGCGCGCGACGTCGTGCAGGTCGTCCTCGTCGCCGTCGCGCTGTTCCTCACGCCGTTCTGGTGGGGCGGCGACGTGCGCCGCACCGAGGAGCTCGCGCGGTCCGAGGCGCAGCGTGCGGACCTCGAGCGGCAGCGCGCCGACCTGGAGGCCGAGCGGGCCGACCTGGCGCGCGCGCACGCCGACGACGCCGCACGCATCGCCGCCCTCGACCGGGCGTCCGCCGTCCAGGACGAGCGCACCCGCATGGCCCGCGACCTGCACGACGCGGTCGCCGGGCACCTGTCCGCCGTCGCGATCCACGCCGAGGCCGCGCTCGCGAGCCCCCCCGACGAGGCCCGTGACCGCACCGCCCTGCGCGCCGTGCGCGCGGCGGCCCTCGACGCCCTGACGGAGATGCGCGCGATGATCCTCGTGCTCCGCGCGGGCGCCGGCGCCGGCGACGTGCCCGCGCCCCCCGGCCTCGACCGGGTCACGGCGCTCGACGTCGACGTCGACGCGGCGGCGCTGCCGGCGGTGTCCGCCGCCGTGGGTCAGACGGCGTACCGGATCGTCCAGGAGGCCGTCACGAACGCGCACAAGCACGGCGCCGGCCGGCCCTCCCTCGCCGTCCGCACCGACGGCCACGCGCTGCACCTGGAGGTCCGCAACGCCGTGCCCGCCGGCAGCCCGCCCGTGACCGGGGCGGGGGGCCCGCCGGTGCTGCCGTCGTCCTCGTCCGGGCTGACGACGATGCGCGAGCGCGCCGCCACGCTCGGCGGCACGGCGACGGCCGGACCGGAGCACGGGACGTGGGTCGTGCGCGTCGCGCTGCCGCTCGAGCCGTCGGCGGTGCCGGCGTGAGCGGCGCGGGGCCCGGCGGCGCTGCGGGCGTGGCGGTCGGGGGCGGCGCGGTCGGGGGCGAGGCGGGTGCGAGGCGGGTGCGCGTGCTGCTCGCCGACGACCACGGCGCGATCCGCGCGGGGCTGCGCCTCATGCTGGAGCAGTCGGGCGACGTGGCGGTCGTCGGCGAGGCCGGCGACGGCGACGTGGCGGTGCGCCAGGCGCGGGCGCTGCGCCCGGACGTCGTGCTCATGGACGTGCGGATGCCCGGCACGGACGGCATCGCGGCGACCGAGGCGATCGTGGCCGCCGGCCTGGCCGAGGTGGTCGCGCTCACGACGTTCGACCTGGACGAGTACGTCGTCGGCATGGTGCGCGCGGGTGCCGCGGGCTTCCTGCTCAAGTCCGTGGGCGCCGCCGAGCTCGTCGACGCGGTGCGGCGCGTGGCCGCGGGCGAGGGCGTGCTGGCGCCCGAGGTGACGCGCCGGCTGCTCGACGCGGTCGCGGGACGCCAGCCGCTCGGCGGCACCCCCGCGGCGGACGCGCCCGACGCGCCCGAGGACCCCCGGATCGCCGCCCTCACCGCCCGGGAGCGGGACGTGCTCGCCGGCCTCGGTGCGGGCCTGTCCAACGCGCAGCTCGCGGAGCGGCTCGTCGTCTCTCCGACGACGGTGAAGTCGCACGTCAGCCACGTGCTCGCGAAGCTGGGCGTCCGCTCGCGCCTCCAGGCGGGCGTCCTCGCGCGCGACCTGCTCGGCTGATCCCGCCGCCGAGGCCGGACCTTCTCAGCACCGGCGGCCGCACGTGGTCAGGAACCGCCGGTTCGGCGTCCGGCGGAGCGGACGGGCAGGTCCGGGCGGTGGCAGCGCCGTCGACGAGGCGCACGCCCGCGGGGTCGCGGCGGTCGCGGACCGGTCGGGCCGCCGCAGCGCCGTGGACCGATGGGCGTGGCGGCGGTCCGGCAAGGATGATGGGGACGTGACACGGCGGACGCGCGGGGGCCTCGCCGCCACGGCGACCACCCTGTTAGCGTTCACAGGCAGACAGCGGCGTCGTCCCCCCCGGCGACGGCCACCGAGGGGGAAGAGCCGGGTGTGACGAGGAAGTCGACGAGGGAGCCGGTCGCACCGCGCGTGGGCGGGCGCGACGCCCCGCCCACGGGCGCAGCGACCCCGGGTGCGCGGCCCGCCACCGCGCCGCACGGCACGACCGTGCCCGCGACTGCCGTGCCCGCCACGACGGTGCCCGCCACCACCGTGCCGGCCACCACCGTGCCGGCGACGGCGGTGCCCGCGACGGCAGTGCCCGCCACGGCAGTGCCCGCCCGCGCCGTGCCGGCCACCGCCGTGCCCGCGTACGGCGACCGTCCGCCGGCCATGAGCGACGTCGCGCAGCTCGCCGGCGTGTCCCACCAGACCGTCTCGCGCGTCCTCAACGACCACCCGAACGTGCGCGCGGAGACCCGTGCGCGCGTCGTGGCGGCGATCGAGCAGCTCGGGTACCGCCGCAACACCGCGGCGCGCGCCCTGGTCACCCGCCGTACGGGCGCGATCGGGGTCGTCACCGAGGACTCGCCGCTGTACGGGCCGACGATGACGCTCATCGCGCTCGAGAACGCGGCACGCAGCGGCGGCATGTACGTGTCGGTGGCGACCGTGACGCGGTGGGACGTCCCGACGGTGCGGGCGTCGCTCGAGCACTACCTCGACCAGGGCGTGGACGGCGTGGTGGTCATCGCGTCCCACGACGAGGCCGTGCGCGCCGTGCAGGCGTTCAGCGCACGGGTGCCGGTCGTCATGGTCGGCCCCGCGGAGCTCGACGGGGACATCCCCACGGTCGCGGTGAACCAGTACGCGGGCGCGCGCCTGGCGACGCGGCACCTGCTGGACCTCGGGCACACCGACGTGCTGCACGTGAGCGGTCCGTCGGTGTGGCTGGACGCCCGCTCCCGGGAGCGCGGCTGGCGCGACACGATGCAGCAGGCGGGTCTGCAGCCGCGTGCGCCGGTGCCGGGCGACTGGACGGCGTCGACCGGCTTCCGCATCGGCACGCAGCTCGTGGCGCGGGACCGGGCGGGCGAGGAGCGCCTGCCGACGGCCGTGTTCGCGGCCAACGACCAGCTCGCGCTCGGTCTGCTGCACGCGTTCGCGGAGTCCGGGGTGCGCGTCCCGCACGACGTGTCGGTGGTGGGGTACGACGACGTCGAGGGCGCGGCCCACTTCTTCCCGCCGCTGACCACGGTGACGCCGGACTTCGTCCAGCTGGGGAGGCGGTGCCTGGACCAGCTCGTCGCCGCGATGGCGAGGGAGCCGGCCGAGCCGGCGCTCGTGCCGGCGGCACTGACGGTGCGGGCCAGCACCGGTCCCCCGCGCCGCTGACCGGGCGGCCCGGAGGTGTCGGTGTGACCGGATCGTGACCCGCGCGAGCCTTGACCCCCATGTTGTGAGCGTTAACAATCGACATGTCCGACACCGAGGTCGGAATCGGCTCAAGGAGGAGTCCATGTCTCGTCCCGCGTCTCTGCGGTCCCGCCTCACCGTCCTCGTCGGCATCGGCGCCGTGCTCGCCCTCGGCGCCTGCAGCAGCGGCGGCGGCGGCGACGCCGGCGCGTCCGGCGACACCGGCGGCGACGACCTCATCCGCGTCGGCTTCTCGCAGCTCGGGGCCGAGAGCGGGTGGCGCACCGCCAACACCGAGTCGGTCAAGGAGAGCCTCACGGAGGAGAACGGCTTCGACCTGACCTTCGTCGACGCCCAGCAGAAGCAGGAGAACCAGATCAGGGCGCTGCGCGACTTCGTCGCCCAGGACGTCGACGTCATCGCGTTCTCGCCGGTCATCGAGACCGGCTGGGACGAGGTGCTGCAGGAGATCCAGGACTCCGGCATCCCGGTGGTCCTCGTCGACCGGACCGTCGAGACGGACGTCGAGGACCCCTTCGTCACGTGGATCGGCGCGGACTTCGAGCAGGAGGGGCGCACGGCCGGCGAGTGGGTCGCCGAGAACGCGCCCGACGCGAAGGTCTTCGAGCTGCAGGGCACCCTCGGCTCCGGTGCGCAGGTCGACCGCGAGGAGGGCTTCAACGAGGTCGTCGGCGAGCAGGTCATCGGCAGGGCGTCCGGCAACTTCACGCGCGCCGAGGGCCGCACGGCCGTCGAGGGCGCGCTGCAGGCCTACCCGGAGATGAACCTGATCTTCACGCACAACGACGACATGGGCCTCGGCGCCATCGAGGCGATCGAGGCGGCCGGCAAGGTGCCCGGCGAGGACATCCAGATCGTGTCGGTCGACGGCGTGCGCGACGGCCTCCAGGCCCTCGTCGACAAGAAGTTCAACTACGTGGTCGAGTGCAACCCCGTGTTCGGCGACCAGCTCGCCGAGCTCATCACCCAGGTCGCGAACGGCGACGACGTCCCCGAGACCACGGTCGTCGAGGACGCGTCGTTCGACCAGACCATCACGCAGGCCGACGTGGACGCCCGCGCCTACTGACGCACGCACGGACGGGCGGGCCGGCCGGCCCGCCCGTCCCGCCGCCGTCCCGCAGTCCCGCCGTCCCGCACTCCCGCCGCCCCCGGGGGCGAGGAAGGACATCGATGTCCGACAGCAACCCGCAGGCCGACGACGCCGCGGTGCGGATGACCGGCATCACGATCAGCTTCCCGGGCGTCAAGGCGCTCGACGGCGTCGACCTCGTGCTGCGCCGCGGTGAGGTGCACGCGCTCATGGGCGAGAACGGCGCCGGCAAGTCGACGCTCATCAAGGCGCTGACGGGCGTGTACCGGGTCGACTCCGGCGGCATCCAGGTCGACGGGCGCGAGCTGCGGTTCGACGACCCGAGCCAGGCGCAGGCGGCGGGCATCAGCACCGTGTACCAGGAGGTCAACCTCTGCACGAACCTCACGGTGGCCGAGAACGTCATGCTCGGCCACGAGGTCCGCCGCGGCCCGTTCGTCGACTGGCGGGCCACCCGGCGCGAGGCTCGGCGCTACCTGCAGCGGCTCCACCTCGACATCGACCCGCGGTCGCCGCTCGCGGCGCACAGTATCGCGGTGCAGCAGCTGTGCGCGATCGCCCGTGCGCTCGTCGTCGACGCGAGGGTCCTGATCCTCGACGAGCCGACGTCCAGCCTCGACAAGGCCGAGGTCGCCGAGCTCTTCCGCGTCGTGCGGACGCTGCGCGACGCGGGCGTCGCGATCCTGTTCGTGTCCCACTTCCTCGAGCAGGTGTACGCGCTGTCGGACCGCATGACGGTGCTGCGCAACGGCCGGTTCGTCGGGGAGTTCCGCACCGCCGACCTGTCCCGGCGCGACCTCATCTCGCACATGGTGGGCCGCTCGGGCGAGGCCCTCGCGGGCATCGAGGAGAAGGCCCGCGCGGCCGTCACGACCCACTCCTCGCGCGAGACGCCGCTGCTCACGGGCGTCGGCATCGGCAAGGACGGGTCCGTCGAGCCGTTCGACCTCGACCTCTACCCGGGCGAGATCGTCGGCTTCGCGGGGCTGCTCGGGTCGGGCCGCACCGAGGCCGCGCGGCTGCTCACCGGCGCCGACCGCCCCGACCACGGCACCCTCGCGGTGCAGGGCACGCCCGTGCGGCTGAGCACGCCGCTGGCCGCCCTGCGCCGCGGCATCGCGCTGTCCACCGAGGACCGCAAGAAGGAGGGCGTCATCGGCGACCTCACGGTCCGCGAGAACATCGCCCTCGCGCTGCAGGCCAGCCGCGGCACGTGGCGCCGGGTCCCGCGGCGCGAGCTCGACGAGCTCGTGCAGAAGTACATGGTCGCGCTCAACATCAACCCGCCGAACCCGAACGCGCTGATCCGCAACCTGTCCGGCGGCAACCAGCAGAAGGTGCTGCTCGCGCGGTGGCTCGCCACCGCGCCGCGGCTGCTCGTGCTCGACGAGCCCACGCGCGGCATCGACATCGGCGCGAAGACCGAGATCCAGCGGCTCGTCACGGAGCTCGCGGCCGACGGCATGTCCGTGGTCTTCATCTCCTCCGAGCTGGAGGAGGTGCTCCGCCTCAGCCAGCGGGTCGTCGTCATGCGCGACCGGCAGAAGATCGCCGAGGTCACCAACGGCGACGACGTCACGACCGAGACCGTCCTCGAGACCATCGCGAGCAGCGGGGTGCACGCCTCATGACCACGTCCACCGCCCACGCGCCCGGCGGCCGCGCCGGCACCCTGTGGCGCGAGGTCACGCAGCACGGGCTGCTGTGGCCGACCGTCGCGCTCGTCGTGCTGCTGCTGGCCTGCGGCGCGAAGAGCCCCGGCTTCCTCGACGTCACGCTGCGCGACGACCACCTGTACGGCCAGCTCGTCGACCTGCTGCGCAACAGCGCGACGCCGCTGCTGCTGGCGCTCGGCATGTGCCTCGTCATCGCCACCGGCGGCATCGACCTGTCCGTCGGGGCGGTGATGGCGATGTCGCTCGCGGTCTCGCTCACGTACCTCGACGGCGCGGCGGACCCGAGCAGCCCGGTGACGGTCGCGACGGCGCTCGCGCTCGGGCTCGGGCTGGGGGTCGTGGCCGGCGCCTTCAACGGGTTCATGGTCGCCGTGCTCGACATCCAGCCGTTCATCGCGACGATGATCCTCATGGTGGCCGGGCGCGGCATCGCGATGCTCATCACCGAGGGCCAGATCACGACCGTCACCAGCCCGCCGTTCAAGTCGCTCGGGTCCGGCTTCGTGCTGGGCGTGCCGACCCCCGTCGTCGTCGCGGTCGCGGTGTTCGTCCTCGTCGCGCTCGCGGTCCGGCGCACCGCGCTGGGCATGTTCCTCGAGTCCATCGGCATCAACCGCGAGGCCAGCCGGCTCGCGGGCGTCAAGGCCCGGTCGACGACGTGGACGGTGTACATCATCGCCGGGCTGCTGGCCGGCCTCGCGGGGATCGTCTACGGCGCCCCGACCATGGCCGCCGACGCCAACAACATCGGCCTGCTCAAGGAGCTGGACGCGATCATGGTCGTCGTCCTCGGCGGCACGCGGCTCGACGGCGGCCGGTTCCACCTCGGCGGGCTCGTCGTCGGCGCGCTGCTGCTCTCGGCGCTCGAGCGGGCCGTCATCATCTTCGAGCTGCCCAGCCAGACCACGCCGCTGTTCAAGGCCGTCGTGCTCATCGCGGTCTGCGTCGCGGCGTCCCCCTACCTGCGCAGCCGGCTGCGCAGGCCCCGGCCGCGCGCCCGCGGCACCGCCCGCCCCGTGGAGGTGGCAGCGTGAGCACCGACCAGCTCGCCCGGACGGCCCCGCGCGGCACCGGCCCGCGCGCGTCCGTCGACCGCGTGCGCGGCTACCTCGGCCGCGTCGACCGGCGCTTCCTGCCCGTGCTCGGCACGGTCCTCACGCTCGTCCTCATGCTCGGTGTCGGGCAGAGCCGCTACAGCACCGACCGGGCGTCGTTCCTCAGCATGAAGCTGCTGTCGAACCTGCTCATCGACAACTCCTACCTGCTGGTGCTGGCCGTGGGGATGACGTTCGTGATCCTCGCCGGCGGCATCGACCTGTCGGTGGGCGCGGTCGTCGCGCTCGTCGGGCTGGCGACGGCGCGGCTCTTCACCGCGGGCCTGCCGCTGCCGGTCGTGCTCGTCGTCGGGGTGCTCATCGGCACGTCGTGCGGCCTGATCATCGGCGTGATGGTGCAGGTCTTCGAGATCCAGCCGTTCATCGCGTCCCTCGCGGTCATGTTCCTCGCGCGCGGGCTCGCGAACGTCGTGAGCACCAACTCGCTCGCGATCGACGACCCGGGGTTCTCCGCGCTGGCGTCGTGGAGCCTGAAGTTCGGCGAGGGCCGCGGGCTCTGGCGCATCAACGCGAGCATCCTCATCGCGCTCGCCGTCCTGCTCGTGGCCGTCTACCTGCTGCACTACACGCGGTTCGGGCGGACGGTCTACGGGCTCGGCGCCGGCGACCGCGGTGCGGCCGTCCAGCTCATGGGCCTCAAGCCCGCCCGCACCCGCGTGTGGGTGTACGTCATCAGCGGGACGTGCGCGGGCATCGCCGGCATCCTCTTCGCCCTGTACACGAAGTCCGGTTTCAACCTCACGGGCATCGGCATGGAGCTCGACGCGATCGCCGCCGTCGTCATCGGCGGGACGCTCCTGTCCGGCGGGGTCGGGTTCGTGCTCGGCACCGGCGCGGGCGTGCTCGTGTACGGGCTCATCCAGGTCCTCATCGCGCGCGAGGGCCTCGACTCCTGGTGGACCCGGGTGTTCATCGGGGCCGTGCTGCTCGCGTTCGTGGTGCTGCAGCGCGTCATCGCGGTCCGCCGCCGCTGACGCGACCCGTCCCCTCCACCCCGCCCCCGCCCCCCGCCCCCACGGCCCCCACCCGCCGCCGAACCCGGACGTCCTCCGCACCTGCGGGGTGTCCTGCTGAGGAAGTCCGGGTTCGCGGGGCGTGGCGGGTCGGGAGGTGGCGGGTCGGGAGGCGGCGGGGACCCCGTCAGGCGAGGGCGGCGCGCAGGCCCTCGGTGAGCGGGGTCGTCGGGCGGCCGATGAGGGTGCGCAGGTGGTCGGTCGCGTCCGCGAGCTCGCCCGCGGCGATGTTCGCGTCGAGGGCGACGACGAAGCCGGCGGTGCCCTCGTCGAGGCCCGCGGCCGTGAGGACCGCCAGGTGCTCGGCGGCGTCGACGCGGCGGTACGCGACCGGGCGGCCCAGCAGCGCGGTCGCGGCGGCGGCGAGGTCGTCGAAGTCCCACGCGACGTCGCCCGTGAGCTCGTAGGTGCGGCCCTCGTGCCCCTCGCCGAGCAGCACGGCGACGGCCCCGGCGGCGAGGTCGGCGCGCGTCGCGGACGCCACGCGCCCGTCGCCGACCGACGCCACGATCTCGCCCGTCGCCGCCGCCTGCTGCAGCGTGGTGACGTAGTTCTCGGTGTACCAGTTGTTGCGCAGCACGGTCACGGGCAGGCCGGACGCCGCGAGCATCTCCTCCGTCGCCCGGTGGTCGGGCGCGAGGACCAGGGACGTCGTGTCGGCGTGCGGGGCCGACGTGTACACGACGCGCCCGACGCCCGCGCCGACGGCCGCGTCGACGACGGTCCGGTGCTGCGGGAGGCGCCGGCCCGGCTCGCTCCCGGACACGAACAGCACCGTGGAGGCGCCCGCGAACGCGGCGGCCACCGTCTCCGGGCGGTCGTGGTCGAGCGTCACGACGCGCACGCCGCGCGCCGCGAGGTCCGCGATCCGCTCGGTGGCGCGCCCGCCCGCGACGACGTCGGACGGCGTGACCCCCGCGTCGAGCAGGCCCTCCACGACGAGACGGCCCAGATGACCCGTGGCCCCGGTGACGACGATCGACATGCGTGCTCCTCGGTGGGTGGCCGGCGCCGGGCGGACTCCCCGCACCGACGACCGCCACAACCGGCGCGGCCGGCTACGCCTTCCCGGCGCCGTCCGTGGGCACCGCCGCCGACCCCGCGGACGCCGTCCCGGGCGCCTCCCCGGCGGGGTCCACCCGGACGGCCAGCAGCGCGACGTCGTCGTCCGTGCCGCCGGGGATGAACGCCGCGAGGGCCGCGTCGAGCAGCTCGTCCGGCGCGTGCGCACCGAGGGCCGCCACGCGGTCCGGGAGGCCGGCGAGGGTCGCGCGGAGCGACTCGCCGCGGCGCTCGACCAGGCCGTCGGTGTAGAGCAGGAGCACGTCGCCGGGGTGCAGCACGTCCGTGTGCTGCGGCCGGGGCGCGCCCGTGCCGTAGCCGAGGAGCATGCCGGGGCGCCCCGCGAGCAGCCGTGCGCTGCCGTCGCCCCGCACCAGCACCGCCGGCGGGTGCCCGGCCGACGACCAGGTGAGCCGTCGGCTGCCGTCCGGCGCCGCCGCGTCGACCCGCGCGACCACCGCCGTGGCCGTCACGCCCAGCCCGAGACCGGTCGCGGTGGCGTCGGTCAGGTCGAGCGCGGCGCCCGGTGCGGCGTCGTGCGTGTACGTCACGGCCCGCAGGGTCCCGCGCAGCTGGCCCATCCGCGCCGCGGCGGCCGTGTCGTGCCCCGTCACGTCCCCCACGACGACGACCGTCGCACCGTCGGGCGCCGCGAACGCGTCGTACCAGTCGCCGCCGACGTTCGTCTCCGGCGCGGCGTGCCGGTACCGGACGGCGATCGTGAGGCCGGGCACGTCGGGCGGCGGGGTGAGCAGGGAGGCCTGCAGGTGGATCGCCGCCGCGCGCTCCCGCTCGAACGCGGCGGCGAACCGCCCGATCGTCGAGCTGACGGCCATCGCGTGCTCGATGACGCCGTGCTCGGGCGGGACGGCCGGGGGCGCGTCGGCCCCCGTGGCGAGCCGCCCCGCGACGACCACGTCCGTGACGTCCTCGGCGCGGTGGACGAGGTAGGCGACGCGGCCGCCGGCGTCGACGACGGGCACGTTCGTCGTGATCCACCAGCGCTCCGCCCACGCGCCGCTCCGCTCGGGCACGTCGTACCGGTGCGGCCCCACCATCTCGAGCCGCGCGGTGCGGACGACCCGCCGGAGCGACGCCACCACGACCGAGACAGCCTCCGCACCGTCCGGGCCGACGGGGAACGCGTCGACGAAGTGCCGCCCGAGCACGGCCTCGGCGGGCCGGCCCACCGACGTGAGGAACGACTCGTTCGCGTCCAGCACGACGAGGTCGGGCGAGAGCACGACCTTCGGCGCGGTGAGCACGGCGAACACGGCCCGGTAGTCGACGTGCGCCCCGCCCGCGGGGGCCTCGCCTGCCGCGGCGTCCTCCCCGCCCGCGGCGGACGGCGTGGCCCCTGGGCGCATGCGCTCTCCCGTCGGGCCGGCGACGGACGTCGGCGACCGGGTAGGTCCGATGCCTCGGGCTTACCACCGATCAGGTGACCCCACACCCGGAGCCCGGCCCCGGCCGCCGGGCGCCCCCGGAGCCTGCGGACCGCCGCCCGCTCCGGAGGCGGGACGAGCGTCCAACCGGTAGGAACGTGCCCCATGGTGCGCGTCGGACTCCACAACTCACACGAGCAGATCCACCCCTCGGCGCTGCTGGCGGCGACCCAGCTGGCGGAGCAGCGCGGCTTCGACGCCGCGATGTGCTCCGACCACTGGGCCCCGTGGTCGGCGACACAGGGCCACTCGGGCTTCGCCTGGACGTGGCTCGGCGCGGCGATGGCGACGACCCGGCTCCCGTTCGGGGTGGTCAACGCGCCGGGTCAGCGGTACCACCCGGCGATCATCGCCCAGGCGGCGGCGACGCTGTCCGCCATGTTCCCCGGGCGGTTCTGGGTCGCGCTCGGGTCCGGCGAGAACATGAACGAGCACATCACCGGGGACGGCTGGCCGGCCAAGCACGTGCGCGACGCGCGCCTGGTGGAGTGCGTCGCGATCATCCGCGCGCTGCTCGACGGCGAGGAGGTCACGCACGACGGCCTCGTGAAGGTCGACCGCGCGCAGCTGTGGACGCTCCCGGACGTGAAGCCGCTGCTCATCGGCCCGGCCGTGTCGGCCGAGACGGCCGCCCGGCACGCCCGGTGGGCCGACGGCCTCGTCACCGTCAACCAGGCGCCCGAGACCCTGCGCGCCCTCGTCGACGCCTACCGCGACGCGGGCGGCCGCGGCGAGATCTCGCTGCAGGTGCACGTCTCCTACAACCCCGACGCCGACGAGGCGTTCCGCCTGGCGCGCGAGCAGTGGGCGGGCAACGCGGTCGGCCCGCCCGTCGCGTGGGACCTCGACACCCCCGAGGCGTTCGACGCGATCGCGCCCAAGGTGTCGGAGGACACGATCCGGCAGTCGGTCATCGTCGAGACGGACCCGGCGCGGCTCGCCGACCGGGTCGCCGCGCTCGCGGAGATCGGCTTCGACGCCGTCTACCTGCACCAGGTCGCCACCGACGCCGTCCCTTCCGACGAGAAGCACCCCGACGCGGCGCCGACGGTCACGCCCCCGGCGTCGTCGCTGGAGGCGTTCGTGGACGTCGCCGCCGAGCACCTGCTCCCCGTCCTGAAGCAGGTGCGCGCATGAGGATCCGCGACACCGGCGACCTGTGGTGGAAGAACGCGGTCGTCTACTGCCTCGACGTCGAGACCTACATGGACTGGAACGACGACGGCGTCGGCGACCTGGCGGGGCTGATCCAGCGCATCGACCACCTCGCCGAGCTGGGCGTGACGTGCCTGTGGCTCATGCCGTTCTACCCGACGGCCGACAGGGACGACGGCTACGACATCAGCGACTACTTCGGCGTCGACGAGCGCCTGGGCGACGCCGGCGACGTCGTCGAGCTGATCCGCACGGCGCGCGACCGCGGCATCCGCGTCATCGCCGACCTCGTCGTCAACCACACGTCCGACCGGCACCCGTGGTTCCGCTCGGCGCGGCGCTCGCCCGACAGCCCCTACCGCGACTTCTACGTCTGGCGCACCGACCCGCCGCCGGACACGAGCGCGGAGGTCGTCTTCCCCGACAAGGAGGACGGCATCTGGACGTGGGACGAGCAGGCCCAGGCCTGGTACCGCCACCGCTTCTACAAGCACCAGCCCGACCTCAACACCGCGAACCCGCAGGTCCGCGACGCGATCGCGAAGGTCGCGGGGTACTGGGCCCAGGTCGGCATGTCCGGGTTCCGGGTCGACGCGGTGCCGTTCTTCCTCGCGGACGCGGCGAACGACCCGCACGACGAGGTCGAGCGGCCCCACCAGTTCCTCCAGCAGCTGCGCACGTTCCTCACCCGCCGCGTCGGCGACTCGATCCTCATGGGCGAGGTCAACCTGCCCTACGAGGAGCAGGTGCTGTTCTTCGGCGACCACGACGGGGACGGCGAGCACGAGGGCGAGGAGCTGAACCTCCAGTTCGACTTCGTCCTCATGCAGCAGATGTACCTCGCGCTGGCCCGCCAGGACGCGGGCGTGCTCGCGGCGGCGCTCGAGGCGCGCCCGCCCATCCCGCACGACGCGCAGTGGGCCACGTTCGTGCGCAACCACGACGAGCTGACGCTCGACAAGCTCTCGGACGACGAGCGCCAGGAGGTCTTCGACGCCTTCGGGCCGGACGAGGACATGCAGCTGTACGGGCGCGGCCTGCGTCGCCGCCTGCCCCCGATGCTCGACGGCGACCCGCGCCGCATCCGCATGGTGTACTCGCTGCTCTTCACGCTGCCCGGCACGCCCGTGCTGTTCTACGGCGAGGAGATCGGCATGGGCGAGAACCTCGCGGCCGAGGGCCGCCTCGCCGTCCGCACGCCGATGCAGTGGACGTCCGGCAAGAACGGCGGCTTCTCGGCCGCCGCGCCGTCGAAGCTGTCGGGGCCGGTCGTGGAGGGCGCGTTCGCGCCCAAGCACGTCAACGTGGCCTCCCAGCGCCGCGACCCGGACTCGCTGCTGTCGTTCGTGCAGCTGCTCGCGCGGCGGTACCGCGAGTGCCCCGAGCTCGGCTGGGCGGAGCGCGCGGAGATCGTCGAGCAGCCGCACGCGTCGGTGCTCGCGCACCGCTGCACGTGGCAGGAGGCCTCGATGGTCGCGGTGCACAACCTCGGGCCGCACGCGGTGACCGTGCCGCTGCAGCTCGACGACGCCGACGAGACGTGCCGGCTCGTCGACCTGCTCGTCGACGACGAGCACGCGCTCGACGCCGACGGGCGGGCCGAGATCGAGCTCGACGGGTACGGGTACCGCTGGCTGCGCGTCGTGCGGCCGGACTCGCGCCGGCTGCTCTGAGCCCCGTCGTACCGACGAGGCGGTCGCGGGCCCGGCTCAGGGCCGGGCCCGCGACCCGGGGAGAACCCGGCCCGTCGGGGAAGCGGGCCGGGAGGCCCGGCCCGCCGGGGGGAAACGGGCCGGGAGGCCCGACCCGCCGGGGGGGAAGCGGGCCGGGGAGGCCCGACCCGCTGGGGGGAAGCGGGCCGGGCGGCTCGGTCGGTGGCGGATGCCACCACGTCCTGGACGCCCGTCCATTGAAGTCACGGATCCGTGACGGACATGGGACCGAGGTCCCATGAAGCGTTTCGGCGGTCGGAGCCTCAGGGGACGTCCAGGTTCGTCACGTAACGTGCCGGGGTCCGCCGCCTCACCGGGCGGGACCCGATGACGACGGAGGAACCCGTGCGCCGCACGACCACCGCTCGACCCGCCGCGCGCCGCGCCGCCGCGGCCGCCCTCGCCCTGACCCTGGGCGTCGGCCTGGCCGCCTGCTCCGGCGAGGCGAGCGACGACGCCACGACCGCAGCGCCCACCGACACGGCCTCGGCGGCCCCGGCCCAGACCGCCAGCCCCGAGGACGTCGAGGCGCTCGAGGGCGTCACCGTCGAGGGCGACCTCGGCGCGAAGCCGACCATCGGCCTGCCGAGCACGCCGTTCGAGGTGTCCGCGCCCGTCGCGCGCCTCGTCGACGAGGGCACCGGCGATGAGATCGCCGAGGGCGACCTCATCGACATGAACACCGTGTGGGTCAACGGCACCGACGGCGCCGAGGTCTCGACGACGTACGGCGCGACCCCGGAGAAGCTCCAGGTCAGCCCGGACATGCTCCCGCCGGCGCTCGTCGAGCTCCTGGTCGGCGGCAAGGTCGGGCTGCGGTTCGCGTTCGCCAGCCCGGCCGAGGGCGGCTCGACCGTCGCCGTGGCCGAGGTCATCGGCTCCGTGGCGCCGCGCGCCGAGGGCACCGAGGTCGCCGCCGTCGAGGGCCTGCCCACGGTGACGCGCGCCGAGGACGGCGAGCCGTCGATCGAGGCCGCGTCGGGCGAGGCGCCCGCCGAGCTCGTCGTGCAGCCGCTCATCCAGGGTGACGGGCCGGCCGTCGAGGCCGGTCAGACCGTCTACGTGAACTACAGCGGCTTCCTGTGGGACGGCACGCCGTTCGACTCCTCGTGGGGCCGCGGCCAGCTCTTCCCGGTGGCGAACATCGGTCAGGGCCAGGTCATCGCGGGCTGGAACGAGGGTCTCGTCGGCCAGAACGTCGGCAGCCAGGTGCTGCTCGTCGTGCCGCCGGAGAAGGGCTACGGCGAGGAGGGCTCGGGCGACACGATCCCGCCGAACTCCACCCTCGTGTTCGTCGTCGACATCGTCGGCGTCGGCTGACGCAGCACCCGCAGCACCCGCACCAGCACAGGACCGCCGGCCCCACCAGGGACCGGCGGTCCTGTCGCGTCCGGCGCCGCCGTCCTACGCTGACCCGATCAGCTCCTCCGGCGTGGGAGGCACGCATGGACCAGGCGACGACGCCCCGGATCCGCACCGTGGCGCTGGTCGGCGCCGCCGGTGCCGGCAAGACGACCCTCACAGAGGCCCTGCTGCACCGCGCCGGCGTGCTCGCGCGCCCGGGCCGCGTGGAGGACGGCACGACGGTGTGCGACCACGAGCCCGAGGAGGTCGCGCGCGGCGTCTCGCTCGCACTCGGCGTCGCGCCGTTCCGGTGGACGTACGACGACGGCGGCGCGTACGACGTGACGCTGCTGGACACGCCGGGGTCCCTCGACTTCGCCGGCTGCGTCGACGCGGCCCTCGCGGCGGCCGACCTCGCGCTCGTCGTGGTGAGCGCGGTCGACGGCGTGCAGGCGGGCACGGTGCGCGCGTGGCGGGCCGCAGCGGCGGCGGGCGTGCCGCGGATGGTCGTCGTCACCAAGGAGGACAAGGCGCGCGCCGACTACCGGCACGTCCTCGACGACCTGCGGGCGGCGTTCGGCGAGGGCGTCGTGCCGCTGGAGCTGCCGCTCGGCGAGGAGGCGGCGTTCGCCGGCGTCGCGGACGTGCTCAGCGAGGACGGCTACGCGTACGGCGAGGACGGGCGGCACCACCGCGAGCCGCTGCCGGCCGGCCTCGCCGACGAGGAGCACCGGCTGCACGACGAGGTGACCGAGGAGATCGTCGCGCACGACGACGACCAGCTCGAGCGCTACCTCGCGGGCGAGGTGCCGACGGTGCGCGAGCTCGAGCGGACGCTCGCGCACGAGGTCCGCGACGGGCAGGCGTTCCCCGTGCTGGCCACGTCGGGGGTGACCGGGGTGGGCGTCGACCGGCTCGCCGACCTGCTGTGCGCCCTCGGCCCGGGGCCGGCCGACCGGCGCGTCACGGTGCTCGCCGACGCGACGGAGGTCGAGGTCGCCGTCGACCCGGACGGGCCGGCGCTCGCGCACGCGTTCCGCACCGTCGCGGACCCGTTCGTGGGTCAGGTGACCCTGCTGCGGGTGCTCTCGGGCACCCTGCGGCCGGGCGACCGGCTGGTCAACGCGGTGACGCGGACCGAGGAGCGGGTGCCGGGGCTGTTCCGGCTGCGCGGCAAGGAGCACCTGCCGGTCGACGCGGCCGTCGCGGGCGACGTCGTGGCGGTCGCGAAGCTCACGGGCACGCCGACGGGGTCGCTGCTCGCGGCGAAGGGCAGCCCGGGCCTGCGCCTGACGGCACGGCCCCTGCCGGCGCGTCCGGCGGTGTACGGGCTGGTGCTCGAGCCGGTGACGCAGTCCGACGACGACCGGCTGTCGGCCGCGCTCGGGCGCCTGCTCGCCGAGGACCCGACGCTCGCGGTCGACCGCACGGGCGACCGCACGGTGCTGCGCGGGCTCGGCGACACGCACCTGGCGGTCGCGCTCGAGCGGCTCGCGCGCGTGTTCGGCGTGCACGTGACGACCGCGCCGGTGCCGGTGGGGTACCGCGAGACGGCCGCCCGCACGGTCGAGGTCGAGGGCAAGGTGAAGAAGCAGTCGGGCGGGCACGGGCAGTTCGCGGTCGTGCGGCTGCGCGTCTCGCCGCTGCCCGCCGGGTCGGGCGTGGAGGTCGTCGACAAGGTCGTGGGCGGGGCGATCCCGCGCGGGTACCTGCCGGCGGTGGAGCGCGGCGTGCGTGAGGCGGCGGCCGCCGGCGGGCCGCACGGGTTCCCGGTGGTCGACGTGCGCGTCGAGGTGGTGGACGGCAAGGCCCACTCGGTGGACTCCTCGGACATGGCGTTCCGCACCGCGGCCTCGCTGGGGCTCAAGGAGGCGCTCGCCACCGCGGGCACGGTGGTGCTCGAGCCGGTCAGCCGCGTGCGCGTCACCGTGCCGTCGGCGGCCCAGGGCGACGTGATGAGCGACCTGTCGTCACGCCGGGGGCGCATCACCGACACGTCGGCGGTGGACGGCGGTGAGGTCGTCGTCGAGGCGACCGTCCCGGAGGCGGAGCTCACCCGCTACGTCCTGGACCTGCGCTCGCTCACCGGCGGCCGCGCGGACCTCACGCTCGCCCCGGACCACTACGCGCCCTGCCCCGACCACCTCGTCACGCCGTGAGCGGTCCGCGCCCGGTCACTCGGGTACGGCGCTCGTCACGACGAGGTCGTCCTGCACCGCCCACGAGCCGCGGTAGCGCGTCGGTGCGCCGCCCCCGCGCGCGTGGACGGTCGCGAGCAGGGCGCCCGCGCCGAGCACCACCCGCACGTCCGCGAGCCTTATCGGTTCGCCGCCGTGGCCGCACCACGCCTTGTAGACGGCCTCCTTCGCGCTGAACAGCAGCACGGGCACGTGCGCCGCGGCCACGCCGACGGCCGTCTGACCGCGCTCGTCGGGGCGCACGACCGCGTCCCGCGTGGCGTCGGCGAGCGTGCGCAACCGCTCGGCGTCCAGCCCGACGGCGGCCAGGTCGACCGAGCGAGCGACCACCGCGGCACGGTAGCCCCGGCAGTGCGTGAGGCTGCCGACCACCCCGGCGGGCCACACCGGTGCACCGCGCACGTCGCGCGGCACGGGCGCGACGGGCGCCCCGAGCGCGGCGAGCGCGACGCGCGCGCAGTGCCGGGCCGTCGTCACCTCCCGCGTGCGGCCGGGCACGGCGCCCAGGACGAGCGCACGCTCGACGCCCCGCAGCGCCCCCACCGGGCGGCCGCCGGTGTCGACGAGGTCGCCGGTGGCGTCCGCGCCGACCGCACCGGGCGGGAGCACGGCGCGCAGCAGACGGCCGCACAGCGGGGCGCCGGCGGCCGGGCGCGTCGGTGCGCCCGTCGTCACCCGTGCACGTCGCGCTCGGCGAGCGCCCCGAGCGTGCGCAGCTGCTTGCGCATCATCAGCAGGTCGCCCCGTGCCAGCGCGGCCCGGCGTGCGGCCGGGAGCGGGCCGGGCGGGTCCTGCACGCGCAGCGCCGCGACCAGTCGGGTGTCCCCGGGGCTGCACGGCGACGGCTCCACCCGGTAGGTGACGGCGAGGTCGCCGAACACGGTGCGCGGTCGCCCCTGCCGCATGACGAGCGTCATCTCGACGTCCGGCACGAACGACTCGAGGGTGAAGATCGTCATCACCCGCTGCCCGACCTCCAGCTCCTCGCACCACGGGAGGAGCCCGCGCGGGCTGCGCCGGCCGAGGTTGTCGACCCAGTCGTAGCTGTACGGCGCCGCGCGCAGGTGGCACAGGCGGCGGAACACCGCCGGCGCGGGCGCCCGCACGTCCACCGCGCGCAACCAGCGCCCGGGCGCGTGCGCCATCAGCTCGTCGGCGCGGTAGGTCGCGCTGCGCTCGTCGGGCGTCACGTTCCACTCGGTGGCAGCGGCCACGGCATCTCCTCGGGCCGGCGGGGGAATCCGGGGCCACGGTACGACCGGATCGGTACGGTATGTCCGGCGTGTCAGCATGTTGACGGGTCCTTGCCGCTCGGTGCGCCCCCCGAGATCATCGAGCGCGGCGCGACGACCCGAGCCGTCCGGGGGGCACCTCCCGGGCGGTTCGCACGACGAGAGCCACAGCAGGACGCCCAGGGGGGACCACGTGCACGAACCGACGACGTCACGACGACATCCGCACCCGGTGCACGAGCCGTGCCGGTTCGCAGCGACCGAGCCGCACTCCTGCGGTGCCGCACCGACCGCACCGACCGCACCGGCCGCACCGGCCGGACCGGCCGGCACGGCACCCCGCACGGCACCCCGCACGGCACCGACGCCCGTACCGGGCGCCTCGCCGCTCGCCGGCCAGAGCCCGGAGGCCGTGCTCCAGTGGCTGCTCGGTGCCGTGCTGAAGGGCGGTGCGGCGGCCGTGCCGGCGGGCGACCAGCCGTCGGCCGCCGACGTGCTGCGCTCGTCCTCGAGCGTCTTCGTCATGATCGGCGACGACCTGCTCGGCACCGACGCGCTGGCGGTGCTCGACCGGGTCGGGCGCCGGCCGGCCGGCACGACCGCCCGCGTGCTCGTCCCGCCGTCCTGCACGCGCCGCGGCGCCGTGCGGCAGCTGCTCACCCGGCTGGCGACGGCGGAGGGGACACGCGTGCGCACCGCGCTGAGCAGCCTGGACGTGCTCGCGGTCGTGGCGCCCCAGGGGCCGATCATCGTCCAGCACGCCGGCGGGGTGCCCCAGCACGTGCAGTCCCCGGCGCTGCAGGCGTCGTTCCTGTGCATGGTCGAGGCCGTGTGGCAGAGCGCGACCGAGCTGGAGACCATCGCCGCGCTGGAGGACACCTCCCTGCCGCCCGAGCGCCGGGCCGCCGTGCTCGGCTACCTCGTGGACGGCGTCAAGGACGAGTCCGCGGCGCGGCTCCTCGACGTGTCCGTGCGCACGTACCGCCGGTACGTCGCGCGGATCATGGAGGAGCTGGGCGCCGCGTCCCGGTTCCAGGCGGGCGTGCACGCCGTGCGCGCCGGACTCGTGAGGAGATGACCGGTGACGATCTCAGCCCGTGCGGGCGCCTGGTACGGGCGCAGGGTCGCGGAACGCCTGTTCCACCCCCCGCGCCGCACGCACCACCGGACGCCGGCGGACCGCGGGCTGGCGTACACCGAGGACGCCGTGACCACCGACGACGGCGTGCGGCTGCACCTGTGGGTCGTGCCCGGCGGCGAGGACCGGGTCGCGGTGGTCGGCCACGGCATCGGGCTCACCAAGTCGGCCAGCCTCCTGCAGGCGCGGCTGCTGCACGAGCGCGGCTACACGGTCGTGATGTTCGACCACCGCAACCACGCCCTGTCGGGGCACGACCCGGCGCGCACCGACCTGTCCGACCGGTTCACGCGCGACGTCGAGGCCACCGTGCAGCACGCACGCCGGCTGCGCCCGGACGCGCGCACGCTGGTCGTGTGGGGCTTCTCGTTCTCCACGTTCCCGTCGTTCTGGCTGCTGTCGCGCGACCGGTGCGAGGTCGACGCCGTGCTGTGCGACAGCGGCCCGGCCGACGCGCTGGAGCCGCTGTTCGGCGGCTTCGTCGACTCCGGCGCGGTGCCGCTGCCCGGGCCGCTGCGACGCCCGGCCGTGCGTGACGCCCTCGTCGCGGCCTGCGCCGAGCGGGCCGTCGCGATGCTCGGCGCCGACTGGCCGCCGCCCGCCACGGGCCGGTTCGCGACCACGCCGATGCTGTTCCTCGCCAGCAGCGGGGACACGATCGTGCCCGCCGACCTCGTGCGGCGGCTCGCCGACCGCTACCCGCACGCCCGCACCGAGGTGGTGCGCGGACGCCACCTCGCCGGTCTCAAGGAGGACGCGGACGCGTACGGCCGGCACGTCAGCGACTTCCTCGACTCCGTGGAGCGCGCGGCGGAGCCCAGCACGGTCGACGCTCACCCGCAGCCGCCCGCGTGACCGTCCGGTGCCGCTGCGCCCGCCCCTGCGGGGACGGACGCGGCGGCACCGTCGGGCGCCGCGCGTGCCGGGTCTGCGGCGCGGGCGCGCAGCAGCGCGTCCGTCGCCGCGGGCAGCCGGTCGACCCCCCAGAACGGCTCACGGCCGACCCGCACGTACGGCACGCCGAACACGCCGTCGCGCTCGACGGCGCGCAGCTCGTCGAGGCCGGCCGCGCGCCACCGCGGGTCGGTCGACGCGTCGGCGACCGCGGGCGGCAGGCCCACCTCCTGGGCGCACCGGCGGACCACCTCCCGGTCGGCGATGTCGCGGCCCTCCTGCCACCGGGCGCGCGTCAGCCGCAGCACGAGCGCCCGCGCGCACTCCTCCCCGTCGCGGCCGTCGGCGTCCGACCGGTCCGGCCCGCCCGGGCCGCCGGGGCAGTGCCCGGCGCCCGCCGCGAGCACGGCCAGGCTCGGCACCGTCCAGTCCGGTGCGCGGTCCAGCGGCCACGTCGGCGTCAGGCCGCGCGCGGCGGCCAGCCGGGCGACGTCCCGCAGGATGTACAGGTGCTTGGCCCGGGACATCGGCGTGTACGGGAACGTGACGCCCGCGGCCTCCGCCTCGGCCCGCAGCCCGGCGTCCGGCTCGAAGAACACGCGCCAGCGCGCGGTCCGCAGCAGGTCGTGGTGGCGGCGCTGGCCGTCGTGCAGCGCGAGCCAGGAGTACGGCGAGCGCAGCGACACCCACCACGTGACCGCGTCGGCGGGGCGGGCGGTCACAGGACCAGGCCCCCGTCCACGCCGAGCACCTGGCCCGTCACGTACGACGCGTCGTCGGAGGCGAGGAACGACACGGCGCGCGCGACCTCGTCCGCGGCGCCGAACCGCGCGGACGGGATCCGTCCCCGCGCCGCCTCGCGCACCCCGTCGGCCAGGACCGCCGTCATGTCGGTGTCGATGAAGCCCGGGGCCACGACGTTGACGCGCACCCCGCGCCCGGCGAGCTCCTTGGACAGGGAGCGGCCGAAGCCGATGATCCCGGCCTTGGTGGCGGCGTAGTTGCTCTGCGTCGCGTTGCCGTGCACGCCCGCGACCGAGCTGAGGAGCACCAGGGCGCCGCGGCGGCGCTTCATCATGGAGAAGACGACCGACCGGCAGGCCACCCAGGTGCCCGTGAGGTTGACGTCGAGCACCTGCGACCACTCCTCGTCGCGCATGAGCAGCAGCGGGTTGTCGCGCGTGATGCCGGCGCACGTGACCAGGACGTCGACGGGGCCGAGCTCGTCCTCGACGCGGCTGACGTGCGCGCCGTACGCGGTGCGGTCGGTGACGTCGACGCGTTCCGCGAGCACCTGCGGGGCACCGGCGTCCTTGGCGAGGCGGACCGTCTGCTCCGCGGCCTCGTCGCGCGAGGCGTAGCAGAACGCGACGGCGTACCCCTGCGCGGCGAGACGCGTGACCACGGCCCGGCCGATGCCCCGGGAGCCGCCCGTGACGAGCGCGACGGGGGCGGTGGGGGCGTCCACGGCGGCGCTCACGGGGTCACCGCCGCGACCTCGGGCACCCGCAGGGCGTGCGCGGGACGCAGGGCCATGGAGACGCTGCCGACCGTCAGCACGGTGCGACCGCCGACGTGGCTGCTGCCGGTGACGACGACCGCGCCGTCGAGCATGCGGACCAGGCGCACGTGGTGGCGCAGCACGTCGCCGGGCCGCACGCCGTGCCCGAACGTCACGTCGGACAGGCCCGCGAACAGCATGACGTCGCCCGCGAGCACGTCGGGGTTCGGCCGCTCCCAGGCGGCCAGCACGCCCGCGCCCTGGCACCAGGACTCGAGCACGAGCGGCCACGGGTACGCGCCCGCCGTGCCCACCCCGTCGAACACCCAGTCCTGCGCGCTCACGGCCTTCTCGGTCACCGCCCAGGCGCCGGAGCGCACGGCGACCGCGCGGTCGACCAGCAGCATCGGCCACCGGTGCGGCAGCACGGAGGCGACGTCACGCGCCAGCACCGCCTCCTGGGCCGGCACGCGCGGCGCACCGTCGGGGTCGCCGAGCGCCGCTGGCCCGTCCAGCACGACCGTCACGGTGGCGACGGGGACGTCCGCGACCGTGAGGCGGCAGCGCACGGCCGTCCCGCCGCCCGGTGCCGGGGTGGCGCGCTCGACGTGCGCGGTCGTCGTGTCACCGGGCAGGACGGGTCGCAGGAAGCGCACGCGCTGCACGCCGGTCGGCCGCGCGACGCCGTGCCCCACGAGTGCGACGGCCGCCCGCGCCGCGGTGTCGACCAGGAACACGCCCGGCACGATCGGCAGCCCGGGGTAGTGGCCGCGCAGCGGCAGCAGGTCGGCGGGCCAGGTGAGCGACGCCGACGCGTCGTCCGCCGCGACGTGCAGCGGCACCCCCGTCAGGTCGACGGGCACCGGTCCGCGGCTCACCGGCTCGCCCCCGCCACCCGCTCCTCGAGCATGGCGTGCGCGCGGTCGAGGCTCGTGATCTCGCCGAGCAGCGACTCGTCGAGCTTGACGCCGTACGTGCGCTCGAGCACGACCATCACCTCGAGGGCCATGAGGGAGTCGACCTCGAGGTCCTCGCGGAAGTCGGCCTGGTCGGTCACCTCCGTCGGGTCCACGTCGAGCGTCGCGGCGATGCGGCGGCGCAGGTCCTCCTTGTCCACGGTGGCCATGGCAGTTCCCCTCTCGGTCGGTGCGGGTCTCGGTGCGGGTCTCGGTGCGGTGGTGGTGGGCTGGGTCGTGCGGCGGGTCATGCGGTAGTGACGGGGCGCACCAGGAGCGCCGACACGACGCCCTCCGGGTCGACGCCGGTGACGAGGGCGAGGCCGGTGGCGGCCGCCGCGGCAGGCGTCGGCGCGGCGCCCTGGCGCAGGACCGTGACGGCGGCGAGCAGCTGCAGGAAGCCGCTCACGCTGGACACCTCGCCGACCACGGCGGCCGTCGCCAGCGTCGGCACGTCGCCGAGCACCGCGCGCACGGCGGTCCGCTCGGCGGAGCCGTCGGCGGCGTCGAACGGCGCGTGCACGGCCACGGGGGCGCCGCCGGCGGCACGCAGCACCGTCTCGACACAGCCGCGCACCGCGGCGGACACGCGGTCGGCGTCCGCGCTCAGGGACATGGCCGTCGACACGGCGAGCACCTCCGCGAGCGCCGGGCCCGTGGTGGCGCCCGGGGGCTCGAGCAGCAGCGCGACCGCACCCTCGCCGAGCCCCTGCCCGGCGGGCAGCCGGCCGCCGACGCGCTCGATCTGCGCGCGCTGCGCCGTCAGCTCCTCGGTCGCGGCGACGATGACACGATCGGCGTGCCCGAGCGCCAGCCAGCGGGCCGCGTACCGGACCGCCGCAGCCGCCGTGGACCGCCCGGCCGTCACCGTCGCGTTGGGCCCGCGCAGGCCGTACCGGATCGCGCACTGCCCCGCGGCGAAGTTCATGACGGTGTTGGGGAAGCGCGCGGGGTCGACGAGGTAGGGGCGGTCGCCCTCGAGCGCGTCGCGGGTGAAGCCCATGGTCGAGGCGAGGCTGCCGGCGGCCGTGCCCATGACCAGGCCCGTCGTGGTGCCGTCCACGGGGCACCCGGCGATGAGCCGCCCCACGGTCGCGGCGGCCAGCAGCGTGCTGCGGTCGAGCGTCCGGATGCCCTTGCGCCCCAGCTCGGCGACGGGGTCGAAGTCGGCGACCGGTACGTCGGCCGCCGCCGCGGGGGCGGCCCCGGCGGCCAGCACGGCGCGTCCCAGCGCGTCGGCGTCGCGCGCGGCCCCGCAGGTCACGGCGCTGTCGCGCACGACCGCGACGACGGGGGCACCGCCGTCCTCTGCGGCCGCGCGGCGCACCTGCACGTCGGTCAGGGTCATGGTGGCGTCTCCTCGGGTGGCGTGGGGGTGGGGGTCGGCGTCGGTGGGTGGACGGTGCGGCGTCGGCTCAGACGAACCAGACGGCGTCGTGCGCGGCCCACAGCCGGCCGTCGTCGTCGACCGTCTCCACCCCCGGGCGCAGGGGGTCGGCGGCGAGGCCCAGCGCGTCGCGGTCGGCGCGCGAGACGAGCACGCGCACCCCGGCGGCACGCAGCCCGTCGAGGTCGAGCGGCTCGACGCCGTCGGCGGGCTCGTGGCCGAGCAGGACGGCCTCCCCGCGCAGCAGCAGCGTCAGACCGCCCAGCTGCGCGCCGAGCACGAACGACAGGTAGAAGCAGTCGGCGTAGCCGCGCTCGACCGTGCCGCGGTAGGGCGCGTCGACGACGGCGAGCACGGACGGCGTCCCGGGCACTCAGACCACCCCCACGACGACGGTCTTCGCCGACTCGCGCACGTGCCGGACGAACGACATGGCCGGCCGCACGCGCACCGCCGGCACGTGCGGCCCCTGCCCGCGCTCCTCGCTGCAGAACCGGCACACCAGCCAGCGCACCCGGTCCGGGTGCTCGGCGACCAGGGCGTCGAGCCACGCGACGCTCGTCGGGTGCTCCTCGTGCCGGCGCAGCGGGTGGGCGACCTTGGCGTGCCCGAGCGCGGCCTGGCTGAGCGAGGTGGCGTAGCCGCAGGTCCACACCTGGACGCGCGTGCCGGCCGCGACGGCCGCACGGGCCCAGGTCAGCGCGGTGCTCACGGTGTCGCCCGCGTACGGCGCACCGAGCAGCACGAGCAGGAGGTCCCACGCGGGCGCGTCGCCGGCGGCCGTCGCGGTCGCCACCGGCGGCGTGGTGCGGCCGGGGGCGGTCATCGCCACACCGTCCGCAGCCCCGGGTCGGCCAGCAGCGCGCCCAGCGCGGGGGGCTCCGCCGCGGGGACGTCCAGCCGGTCGAGCACGCCCCGGCGCCGCGCGGCCGCCGCGTCGACGAGCACCCGCACGCCCGCGGCGGCGACCCGGCTCCGCCACGGTGCACCCCGCAGCAGGTCGACCACGACGTCGTCCGTCACGACGAGCACGACGTCCTGGCCGGCGCGCGCGAGCGCGGCGGCGTCGTCCCACGCGGTCGCGCCGGCGGCCGCGGGCCGGCGGCTGGCGACGACGAGCCAGCGCGCGGACCCGCCGGCGGGCGTGGCGGCGGTGGCCGTCGCGGCGGCGTGCTCAGGCATCGGTGCGGCTCTCCTCCGGGGCGGCGGTGACGACGCGCGGCGCCGTGCCCGGGGCGGCGCCCGGCGCGCCGCACGTCGCGGTGAGGAAGTCCAGGACGTGCCGCCGGTAGCCCTCCGGGTCGACCGCGAGGCCGCGCAGGTGCCCCGTGCGGCGCAGCACCACGACCGACGTCCGCGGCATGCGAGCCGCCACCTCGGCCACCTCGGCCGCGGGGAGCAGCCGGTCGCGGTCGCCCGTCAGGCACAGCACGGGCGGGCCGTCGGCCACCGGGGGCCACGCCCGCTGCCCCAGGGCGAGGCGCACCGCGGTGCGGGCGGACCACAGCAGCGCGGCCGAACCGGCGGGGCGGCCGGCCCACGCGGGCAGCGTCACGGCGCGCAGCCGCGCCAGCCGGCCGACGCCCGCGGCCAGGTCGGCCACCGGCCCCGAGTCGCACACGACGGCGTCGACCGGCGCGCCCTCGCTGCGTGCGGCGCGGACCGCCGGCCAGCAGGAGAACGAGAACGCGAGGACCGCGACGGACCCGGTCACGCCCGGGGCGGCACGCACGCGGGCCACGGCGTCGCACAGGTCGGACGTGAAGCGGGCCGCCAGGTCCCGCACGTGCCGGTCGGTGCCGCTCGCGCCGTGGTTGCGGCTGTCGACGGCCAGCACGTGCCAGCCCGCGTCGCGCAGCATCTCGACGTGCGCGCGCACCGCCGCCCGGGAGCCGCCCATGCCGTGCGAGACGACGACCGCGTGCGGGCCCGTCGACGGCACGAACCAGGCCTCGACCGGCACGTCGTCGCGCGTGGTGCGCCACGTCCAGTGCTCCGCGCCGGCGGGCGCGGCGGCGGGCTCCCGCTCCGCCGGGGGCGCGGGCGCGAACACCGTGCGCGCCACCCGGACCCCGGCGACGAGGCCCCGCGCGGCGTCGGCGACGTCGCGCGGGTGCGGGCGCCGGCGGGCCGCCGCGGCCGTGGTCCCCGTCGTCATGCCGTCAGCACCTCGCCGCCGTCGACGCCCACCACGTTGCCCGTGATCCAGCTCGAGGGCGACGCGGCGAGGCGCACGAGGGCCTCCGCGACGTCCTCGGGGGCCGTGAGGCGGCCGTGCGGGTTGCGCGCCCCGGCGGTCGCGAGCAGGCGCGCGCTGTCCGGGATGCGCTCGAACGCCGGGGTCGGCGTCACGCCCGCACGCAGCGCGTTGACGGCCACGCCGTGCGGCGCCAGCTCGACCGCGAGCTGGCGCACGTGCGACAGCAGCGCCGACTTCGCGGCCGACACCGCCCCGTAGCTGGCGGACACGCGGGCGTCGCCGGCGCTCGTCATGGCGAGCACGTGGGAGCCCGCGCGCAGGCGGCCGGCGTCGTGCAGGTCGCGCACCCACCACACCAGGCTGTGCGCCATCACCTCGAGCGTCATGGTCATCTGCCGCGGGCTCAGCACGTCGTGCGTGCCGTCGCCGACGAACGGCAGCAGGCTGCCGAACGCGAGCGAGTGCAGCAGGACCGTGCGCGGCCGGTCCGCCGCGACGTCGCCGAGCGCGGCCAGCACGGCCAGCCGCGTGTCCACCGTCGTGGCGTTCGCGTTGAGCAGCACGTGTGCACCGCCCGCGGCGCGCAGGCGTGCGTCGAGGGCGGCGACCTCCGCGTCGCGCGCGGACGTGTCGAGGTGCACGCCGACCACGGCGGCGCCCGCGTCCGCCGCGGCGACGGCGCACGCGCGTCCGATGCCGCTGGACGCGCCGAGCACCACGACGGCGGCGTCGACCAGCGCGCCCGGCCGCGCCGCCGGCGGGGTCGTCGGAGCGGTCTCGGGGTGGTCCTGGCTCAGGTCGGTGCTCAGGTCGGTGCTCACGTCACGGCCTCCTGGTGGGGGTGGGGTCGGGGGCGGCTGCGGCGGGCACGTGCAGGTGCACACCGGCCAGGTGGCCGTCGGGGCCGACGACGAGGACGAGCGCGGGGGCGCCCGTGCGGGCGGCGCGGCGTGCGGCGTCGAGCAGGGCCGCGGCCGGCCGGTACGCGCCGGCGCCGCCCCCGCGCACGTCGACGCGGGCCAGGGGCCAGGGCGGCGCCCAGGCGCCCAGCTCGGCGTGCAGCCGCCGGCCGGCCACCACGACGACCGACCCGGGCACCGCGCCGCCGGCCGCGACGAGGTCGCCCGTCAGCTCGTCCAGGTCGGCCGGCAGCGTGCCGGCACGCCACGTGCCGCGGCGCACCCGCACCGCGGGCGTCGGGACGCCCGCCCGCTGCAGCGGGCCGGACGCGGCGGCCAGCACGAGGGCGACCGCACCCGTCTCGGGCGTCGACGGCCCGCGGTCCGCCGGGTCCGCGGCCTCCTCGACGGCGACCACCACAGCGACGTCGCAGCGGCCCGTCGTCACGTCCCGCAGCCCGGAGACGAGCGCGTCGGCGACCGCCGTCCCGGGGGTCGTGAAGGTCGTGGCGCCGCAGTGCGCGGCGAGCTCGGCGGACAGCCGTGACCCGACGAGGTTGACCGAGAAGTACGGCGCCGTGAGCGGGCTCAGCAGCATCGTGCCGTGCGCCAGCACCGTGGCGTCCATGCGGGCGTGCGTGGCGGACGCCGCCACCGACGTCGCGACGTGCAGCGACCGGCGGTCCGTCGGCACCGCGTCGAGCGCCGGGCCCAGCGCGGCCACGGCGCGGCGGCCCGCGGCGAGCGCCAGCTGCGCGGCCACCGGCTCGTGGCGGTGCCCGCGGCCGAGCTCGGCGCGCAGGTCGCACCACGCCGCGACCGGCCCGGCCGACGCCTCCGCGGCACGTGCGCCGGACGCGTCCTCCGGGGCGGTCGGCGCGAGCGCGACGGCCGCGGCCAGCACGGCGACGCGTGCGCCCGCCGGTGCGGTGGGGGCGGGCGCGCCGCCGGCGGCCTCGGTGCCCGTGACCGTGGCGCTCATGCCGCACCCGCCAGGACGAGGCTGACGTTGTTGCCGCCGAACGCGTACGCGTTGACCACCGCGACGCCCGGGCCGAGCGGCGTCGGCGCGCCGACGGGCAGGTGCACCGGGCAGTCGGGGTCGAGCTCGCCGACGGGCACGTTGCCGGGCACGGCCCCGCGGCGCAGGATCTCGACGGCGGCGACGGTCGCGAGCGCCCCGGCCGCGCCGCCGGTGTGCCCGAGCAGGGCCTTGAGGGAGTACAGGGGCACGTCGCGGACGCGCGCCCCCAGGACGTCGGCCAGCATCCGGCTCTCGACGAGGTCGTTGTGCGCGGTGCCCGTGCCGTGCGGGACGACGGCCGCGACCGACGCGGCGTTCGTGCCCGCCGCGGCGAGCGCCGCCACCAGGGCGCGCCGGGCCTGGGCGCCGTCCGCGGCGGGTGCCGTCGGGTGGTCGGCGTCGCAGCTGCGCGCGTGGCCGAGCACGCGGGCCAGCGGGGTCGCCCCGCGTGCGGCCGCGTCCTCGGCGCGCTCGAGCACGAGGACGGCGGCGCCCTCGCCGAAGACGGTGCCGGCGCGCTCGCGGGCGAACGGCCGGCACCCCGTGGCGTCGACCGCGCCCATGCGCAGGAAGCAGCCGAGCGCGACCCGGGAGAACGACTCGGCGCCGCACGCCAGGACCGCGTCGACCTCGCCCGCGGCGAGCGCGTCGACGGCCTCCACGACGGCGTACGCGCTCGCGGCGCACGCGTTGCTCACGCTCACCACGGGACCGCGGGCGGCCACGTGCTCGGCGAGGGCCGCGGCCACCCCGTACACGAGGTCGCCGGGGTCGGCCGCGTCGGGTCTGCCCTCGCGGCGCCGCTCGTGCGCACCCGTCTCGCCCATCGCCGTGCCCAGCACCACGCCCACCCGGCGCGGCGTCGGCAGCGCGGCCCGGCCGCCCGCCGCGGCGAGCGCCTCGTCGGCCGCCCGGACCAGCAGCTGGGCGGTGCGGCGCCGCGCCGTCGGCACGCCCGCCACGCCGTACAGCAGCGCCGGCACGTCCACGTGCGGGTCCGTCACCGGTGCCGGCGCGGGATCACCCGCGACCATCCCGGCCCACAGGCCGGCCACCGAGGTGCCGGCGTGGCTCAGCGCACCGGTGCCCGTGACGACGACGCCGGTCATGCGCCGCGGACCGCCGTGAGCAGCCGCTCGTCGAACGGCACCAGCGACCAGGACGTGCGGCCGTCGATCAGCGCGTACCCGTGCGTGATCTCGCCGGTCGCGACCTTCTCCAGGCCGCCGTCGCGGTGCACGTACGTGTCCACGCGGGCGGTGTAGGTGAGGTCCTTGAACACGTGCACGACCTCCAGCACCGTCACCGCGACCTCCTCCAGGAGGAGCTCGCCGCGCCACGTGACGCGCGAGTGCGGCACCACGGGGATCCACGCCTGCTCGTCGAGCAGCGTGCGGATGCTGACGCCGTGCGCGTCGAGGAAGAGGTCCACGACCTCCTCCATGTTCCGCAGCAGGCCGGACGCCTGCGCGCGCGTCGTGAAGTGGCAGTACGGGTAGGGGATCCGCCACGTCCACGCGACGGCCGGGCCGGTGCCGGTGCGCAGCGCGGCCGGCACGTCCGCCGTCACCGTCCCGCGCCCGCCGGGCCGGGCCTGCGCGAGCGCCTGCGTGGCCGCGGCGTCCAGCTCGACGCGCTCGCCGGCGGCCGGCGCGCCCGCGACGGCGTGGGCCAGGTGGTCCGGTACGGGGTCGGCCGGCGCGCCGGTGTGCCACGTGTCCGTGCGCAGCGCGACCGCGACCTTGGAGGTGACCGCCTTGAGCCGGCCCTCGGGCCGGTCGACCTCGACGACGACCGCGAACCGCAGCAGGCCGTCGGTCGCGGGCTTCGGCGTGACCGTGGCCGTGACCTCGTCGTCCATGTGCAGCGCGTGCAGGATCCGCGTGTCGACGTCCACCAGGTCGACGCCCACGCCGTGCACCTCGAACAGCTCGCGCGCCGGCGTGCCCCGCTGGCGGAACCAGTCCAGCACGGCCTCCTCGACGAGGTAGTTGACGTGCTTGAAGCCGATCCAGGTGCAGATGTTCGAGCCCTCGTACCGGGGGCGCAGCGTGGTGCTCGTCGGTGCGGTCGGCGCGGTCGCCGCCGGGGTGGTCGCAGCGGTCACGGTCATGGCAGGACCTCCTGAGGGGTGGGCGCCCACGCACGCGCGGCGAGGGCGGCGACGGCGTCGGCGACGGCGTCGGGGGCGGTGAGCATGGGGAAGTGGCCGGCGCCGGCCACGGGCACGAGCCGCGCGCCGGGCACGCGGTCGGCCAGCGCGGCACCGTCGGCGGGCAGCGCGACGTCGTCGTCCTGCCCGTGCACCACGAGCAGCGGCACGTCGAGGGCGGCGACGTCGAGCGAGGGCGTGCCCAGGTACGCGGTGAAGAAGCGGACCCACCCGTGCGCTCCCACGCGGTCCCGCACGGCGACCGCCATGTCGGCGAGCAGGTCGTCCGCGATGGCACGGCTCGCGACCGCGCGCACGCCCTGGGCGAGCAGCAGGTGGAAGTCGTCGAGGTAGTGCGCGAGCGTCGACCAGCGGAAGTCCCGCGCGTCGGGCCGGTAGAACGGCGAGACGAGCACGACGCCCGCGGGCCGCACCGGCAGGTCCCCGCACAGCCGGGCCAGCAGCAGGACCGCGGCGAACGAGTGCGCGACGACGACGTCGCCGTCCGCGAGCAGGGTGTCGAGCACGCGCCCGGGGTCGGTGGCGTCCCACGCCCACGACGGGTCGGCGCCGCTGTGCCAGGGCAGCGCCGGCGCGACGACGGGCGGTGCACCCGCGGCCGGGTGGACCCCGACGCGCTGGGCGACGGGTGCCCACGTCGCCGGCCCGCCGGCCAGGCCGTGCAGCAGCACGACCCGTCGGGTGCCGCCCCCGGGCGCGGCGGTCACGGCCGGCCCTCGTGCACGGTCCAGGCCTCGGGTGACCCGCCGGTCCGGGCAGCCGCGGTGGGCGGCGCCGACGCGAGCCGCACCGCGGCACCGTCCCGGGCGGCCGCGACGGCGCCGACCGCGAGGTCGAGCACCCCGCCGACCCCCGCGGGCTCCAGGCCGGGCAGCAGCGGCGGCAGCGGGCGCGGGGTGAGGGCCCCGGCCGGGCCCGGGACCGCACCGGCACCGTCCGCACGCGCGAGCAGCACAGCGCCGGCGCCGTCGACGAGCGGGGCGGCGCCCGCGCCGCGCACGTGCCGCTCGGCGGGGGACGGCGTCTCGACGCCCACGACGAGCACGCGGTCCGCGCGCGCGGCCGCCAGCAGCCGGCCCGCCCACAGCAGCGCGTCCCAGCCGGCGGTGTGCCCGTTGCACACGGACAGGCACACGCCCGTCACGGCGAACCGGATCGCGACCGCCGCCGCGACCACGTTGCTGCTCGCGTTGGGCAGGTCCATGGGGCTGATCGCGCCCGTGCCGTCGCGCTCGATCGCCTCCGCGACGTCGCAGACCGTGCCGACGTTGCCGTAGCAGCTGGCGACGACCACGGCCGTGCGGGTCGCGTCGGCCGGCGCCGGCACGCCGTCGAGGACCGCGGCGGACGCGGCGAGCGCGAGCAGCGTCGCGCGGTCCTTGTAGCGCACGCCCTTGCGGCCCAGGTGCTCCTGCGCGTCGAAGTGCCACGGCGTGCGCGCGCCGGCCGCGAGCAGGTCGGCGGGCGTGCGGACGCCCTGGCCGGGCAGCAGCGCGGCGGCGGCGAGGACGGCGGCCGGGGCGTCCGGCAGCCGGACGAGCGCGAGGGGCGCCGGGCCCGGACCGCCGACGTCGGTGCCGTCCGGCGTGCTGCCCGGTGCGCCGCCGGCGGCGACGGTCGGGGTGTCGAGGGTCGTCATGCCGGCTCCCGGGGTGCGTCGGTGCCCGTCCGCTCGAGGACGGCGACGGCGTTGAGCCCGCCGAAGCCGAACGCGTCGACCTGGGCGATGCGGCTGCGGCCGATCCGCACGGTGCCCGTGGGCAGCCGCAGTCCGGCCGCGGCGGGCGTCGGCTCGCGCAGGCCGCGGACCCCCGGCACGAGGCCGGTCGCGAGCGTCCGCTCGGCCATCACGAGGCTGAACAGGCCCGAGCCGCCGGAGGTGTGGCCCGTCGCGCCCTTGACGGCGGCCGTGACGGGCGCGTCGGCGCCGAACACGCGGCTCAGCGCCACGGCCTCCGCCTCGTCGTTGAGCAGCGTGCCGGTGCCGTGCGCGTAGACGACGTCCACGTCGCGCGGGCCCACCCCCGCGGCGGCGTGGGCGGCGCGGATGGTGCGCTCGACCCCGTCGGGGTCGGGCGCGGTCGCGTGGAAGGCGTCGCAGCCGAGCGCGACCGCACGCAGCAGGGTCGCGCGGGACGCACCCGCCGCGGCGTCGCGCGCCGCCGCGCCCGGCGCCGGTCCGCGGGTCAGCACGACGGCCGCCGCTCCCTCGCCCATGAGGACGCCCTTGCGCGCGGCGTCGAACGGGCGCAGCCGCTCGGGCGGGTCGAGGTGCACGCGGTCGAGCAGGCCGAACATGCTCGACGTCAGCACGTCCACACCGCCCACCACGACGGCCGGGTGCCCGAGCGCCAGCAGGTCGAGCGCCAGGCCCGCCGCGTACAGGGAGGCCGAGCAGGCGTTGGAGAACGTGTGGACGTCATCGGCGCCCAGGGCACGCAGCGCGGGGCCGAAGTGCAGGTCGTCGGGCCCGAACGGTGCCGGCACGCGGTCCGGGTCCGGGCCGTCCGCCCGTCGCAGCCAGGACAGCTCCAGCGAGCGCAGCTCGCGCAGCCCTGTGCCGACCAGCACGGGCACGCCCGCGAGCGTGCCGAGGCCCGCCGCGTCGGCCGCCTCGCGCACCGCGGCGACGAGCAGCGCGCCCGCGCGGCCGGGCACGTCACGGCCGTCGGGCCGGTCGTCGACCTCGTACGCGTGGCCGGCGCCGTAGCGGCGCGCGTCCAGCCCCCGCAGCGGGGCCAGCCCGTCGCGCCCGTCGAGCAGCGCCGCGAACGACGCCTCGACCCCGTGCCCGACGCTGCACGTCGCCCCCGTCCCGGCCAGCACGCCGGTGACCGCCGGCGGCGCCGCGCCCGGCGCCGCCTCCGGCGCGCGGCCCGTCGCGTGCGCGGTGGCCGCCGTCACGCGGCGGTCCCGCGGTCGACGCGCGCGAACAGCACGACGGAGTTGTTGCCGCCGAACGCGAGGCCGTGGTTCTGCACGACGTCGAGCGCGGCGGGGGCGCTGACGTTGGGCTGGCAGTCGACCGCGCACGCCGGGTCGGTCGTGCGGTGGTTGATGGTCGGCGGCACGAACTGGTGGCGCAGCGCCAGCGCGCTCGACGCGGCGCCGAGGGCGCTCGCCGCGCCCATCGCGTGCCCGAGCATCGACTTGATCGACACCGTGCGGGGCAGCGCGTCGCCGTACACCTCGCGCAGCGCGCCGACCTCCGTGACGTCGTTGGCGCGCGTGCCGGTGCCGTGCGCCGAGACCAGGTCGACGTCGGCGGGCTCCAGCCCGGCGCGGTCGAGGGCGGTGCGGATGGTCCGGGCGACGCCCGCCACGTCGGGCGCGACGGGATGTGCGGCGTCGCACGCGAGCCCGTACCCGAGCACCTCGGCGTACGGGCGGGCGCCGCGGGCGCGCGCCGACGCGAGCGTCTCGAGCACGAGCACGGCGCCGCCCTCGCCCGTGAGGATGCCCTCGCGGTCGGCGTCGAACGGCCGGCACACGTCGGGCGCGATGGTGCCGAGGCGGTAGAAGCCGGTGAACGTCTTGCGGCAGAGCGCGTCGGCGCCGCCGGTGAGGGCGATCTCGACGTCGCCGGACACGATCGCGTCGTACCCGTAGCCGATGGCGTAGTTGCCCGCCGCGCACGCCGTCTGGAGCGTGAGCACCTCGGCCCGCTCGAGCTCGAGGTGGCGGGCCACGGCGGCCGACAGGCGCAGCGGCTGCACGCGGCGCGCGAGCACCGCCGACCCGTCGCCGGTGGCGCCCGCCACCTCGAGGCCGACGATGTCGTCGAGGTCGCGGGACTCGCCGTCGGTGGTGCCGACCGCGACCGCGACGGGCACGGACCGCAGCGCGGACGCCTCGAGGCCCGCGTCCTGCAGGGCGAGGAGGGTGGCGTCCACGGCGAAGGCGGCCGCCCGGCCCAGGCCCGTGCCGGCGGGGGTGTGCAGCGCGCCCTCGGGCACCTCGCAGCCCTGGGCGTGCGCGAACCCCGTGGTGTCGAACGCCGTCACCGGGCGGGCGCAGTCACGGCCCTCCCGCAGCCCCGCGAGCAGCGCGTCGACGCCCCGGCCCATGGCCGACACGCACCCGATGCCCGTGACGACGACGCGCTCGTCGTCGCTCCTGCGCCGCGCCGCCACCGGTTCAGGCCCGTCGGGCCGCGAGGCCCTCGTCGACGACCGCGTACACGCCCTCGAGGTTGCCCATGCGGGCCAGCTCGGCCTGGTCGATCGTGATGCGGAACGTCCGCTCGAGGCTCGCGAGGATCTCGATCGAGCGCAGCGAGTCCGCGTCGTGGTCCTCCTTGAAGGAGCTCGTCCGCGTGACCTCGTCGGGCTCGATCTCCAGGATCTCGCAGACGATCTCCTTGATCTGCTCCTCGACATCCGTCGTCAGCTCGGCCACTGTCGCCTCCGGTCCGTCGGTGGCGCGGGACGTGCCACGGCCGTCGCGGCCGCCCGTCCCGCACCTGCTCGTCGGCGACGCTAGGAAGGCGCGGTCCGGGTGCCGGCGGGTGCGTCCGGATGCTGTCGTGGACGCGTGTCCGCCACGTCGTCGCCCTGCCAGCCGGTGGCCGGAACGGGACACCCGGCACCGCGTGCGGCGGTGGCGTGCTGGACGGCCCTGCTACTCCGACGCGATCGCGTCCAGGACGCGCAGGCGCGACGCCCGCCCCGCCGGCCACACCGCCGCCAGGACCCCGACCACCGCGGCGAGCGCGACCATCGCGAGCAGCTGGCCCCACGGCAGGACGAGCCGGTCCAGCCCCTGCTCCGCGTAGACGCGCGGCATGGCCGACGCGAGCCCGACGCCCACCGCGAGCCCGACGAGCGTGCCGAACACGGCCGTCAGCACCGACTCGACGGTCACCGTGCCGGCCAGCTGCAGCCGCCCCAGCCCGACCGCGCGCAGCAGCCCGATCTCGCGCGTGCGCTCGATCACCGACAGGGCGAGCGTGTTCACGATGCCGAGCACGGCGATCACCAGCGACAACCCGAGCAGCGCGTAGAGGATGACGAGGAGCTGGTCGACCTGCGCGGCGAGGGCGTCGACGTACTCCTCGCGGTCCTGCACGGACACCACCACGTACGGCGCGACGGCGGCGGCGACGGCGGCGCGCAGGTCGGCGACGTCCGTGCCGGTGGACGCGTCGAGGAACACGGTGTCGACCTGCGGCTCGGGTGCCAGCGCGTCGAGGACGTCGCGCGTGACGACCACCGGCGTGCCCAGCACCTGCGTGTCGACCACCGCCGCGACCGTGAGCTCGCGCGCACCGGCCGGTGTGGTCACGGTGACGGTGTCGCCCACGTGCCAGTCGCCGTCGGCGACCCGCGCGTTGACGACCGCGGACGCGTCGTCGAGGTCGGCGGGGTCGCCCTCGACGACGTCGACGAGGACCGTGCTGCCGAGCACGCCGGGTTCCAGCCCGACGACCACGCCGCCCGGCGCGGCGGTGGGCTCGCCCGGTGCGGCCGAGACCCCCGCGGGCGTGGACGCGACCTCCGCCGCACGGCCGACCTCCGGCAGGGCGCGCACGTCCGCGACCGCGCCGGCCGGGACCGCGCCCGTCGCGGACCGCAGCACCAGGTCGGCCTCGGTCGAGCTCTCGACGACGCTCGCGAGCGACGCCTGCGCCGACGCGGCGATCACCGACACCGCGCCGACGAGCGCCATGCCGACGACGAGCGCACCGGCCGTCGCGGCCGTGCGCCGCGGGTTGCGCGTCACGTTGCCGCGGGCGAGGCGGCCCATCGGCGGCAGCAGCCGCACGAACGGTGCCGCGAGCGCCCCCATCGCCGCCCGGGCCACGGTGGGCGCGGCGACGAGCACGCCGACGAGCACCGCCGCCGCACCGCCCCCGAGCAGCACGTCGGCCGCGCCCAGGGCCGGGCGGGCCGCCGCCGTCGCGACGCCCGCCACGCCCAGCGCGACCACGGCGCCGCCGGCCCACGCGCGCCGCCGCAGCGAGCGCTCGGGTGCGGTGACCTCGCCGCGCATCGCCTCGACCGGCGGCACGAGCGCCGCCGTGCGCGCGGGGACCGCGGCCGCGAGCGCGGACACCACCGTGCCGACCGCCAGGCACAGCACCACGGTGCCGCCCTCGAGCGGCACGTCGCCGGTCAGGTCCATCCCGACCTGCCCCAGCACGACGCGGAGCGCCGACACGAGGCCCAGCCCGCCGAGCACCCCGAGCGCCGCACCCACGAGCCCCACCGCGACGGCCTGCCCGACGACCACGCCGAACACCTGCGCCGGCGACGCGCCCACCGCGCGCAGCAGCGCGAACTCGCGCACGCGCTGGCGCACCGACATCTGGAACGTGTTGGCGATGAGGAACGCGCCGACGAACAGCGAGACGACGGCGAACACCAGCAGGAACGTCGTGACGAACCCGAGCAGCCGGTCGATGTCGGCCTGCAGGTCCGCGCGCAGCGACGCACCCGTCACGACCTCCGCGCCCGCACCGCCCGGCAGGTCGGGCAGTGCCGCGGCCACCGCGTCCACCAGGGCCTCCTCGCTGAGCCCGTCGCGGGCGTGGACGGCGACGGTCGCGACCGTGCCGTCGGGGGCGTACGCGGCCACGCCCGTGTCGCGGTCGAGGAGGACGAGCGTCGCGCCGGCCAGCGGCCCGCCCGCGGAGACCTCGCCGACCACCTCGACCTCGCGCACCTCGCCGCCGAGCACGATGCGCGTGCGGTCGCCGACCGCCAGCCCGGACGAGGCGAGCGTCGCCTCCTCGAGCGCGACCTCGCCGGCCGCCGCCGGGGCGCGTCCGGCCACGACGCGCAGGGCCGGGTCCCGCGGGTCGGCGGCGATGCCGATGCTCGGCGCCTGCGTGGACTGCACCGCGGTGCCGTCGGCGCCGACGAGCACGACCGGCCCGGACACGTCGGGCAGCGCGGCACGCACGCCGTCGACCCGCGCGAGCTCCTCGGCGAGCGCGAGCGGGACGGGGGTGCGCGCGTCGCCGACCGGCCCGGTCGCCCCCGCGCCGCCGGGCAGCGGCTCGGCGCCGCGCACGTACGCGTCCGCCGGCGCCTGCGCGTCGACGATCCCGTGGAACGTGTCGGACAGCATCGCGCGCAGCGCGAACGTGCCCGCGACGAACGCGACGCCCAGCGCGACCGCCAGCACCGACAGCGCGAACCGCACCGCGTGGGCGCGCACGCCCCGGAGCGTGAAGCGCAGCATCAGCGGGTCGGCGCCGGGGGAGCCGCGGCCCGCCGGGTGAGGTCCGCCAGCCGGTCGAGGACGGTGTCCGGCGTGGGGTCGGCCAGCTCGTCGACGACCCGCCCGTCGGCGAGGAACAGGACGCGGTCGGCGTAGGACGCGGCCGTCGGGTCGTGCGTGACCATGACGACGGACTGCCCGAGCTCGTCGACGGACCGGCGCAGGAACGACAGCACCTCGCGCGCCGACGCGGAGTCGAGGTTGCCCGTCGGCTCGTCGGCGAACACGACGGCCGGCCGCGTGACGAGCGCCCGGGCGCACGCGACGCGCTGCTGCTGCCCGCCGGAGAGCTCCGCCGGCCGGTGGCCGAGCCGGTCGGCCAGCCCGACGGCGCGCACCACGGCGTCCAGGTGCGCGCGGTCCACGGGGCGGCGCGCGATGTCGAGCGGCAGCGTGATGTTCTCCAGCGCCGTGAGCGTGGGCACGAGGTTGAACGCCTGGAAGACGAAGCCGATGCGGTCGCGGCGCAGGCGGGTGAGCCGCCGCTCCGACATCGCGCTCACCTCCTCGCCGTCCACGACGACGGTGCCCGAGGTGGGCCGGTCGAGGCCCGCCATGCAGTGCATCAGCGTCGACTTCCCGGAGCCCGAGGGGCCCATCGTCGCGGTGAGGCGGCCGCGCTCGAAGTCCACGTCGACGCCGTCGAGGGCGCGCACCGCGGTCTCCCCGCGCCCGTAGGTGCGGGTGAGCGCCCGGGCGCTCGCGATCGGCGTCGTCACGGGGTCCGGCCCGGCGGGCGGGCGCTGTCGGTCACGGGCCCATCGTCCCGCCGTGCGGGCGCCGGTGCCCGTCGGCGACCTCGGGGTCACGGCCCGCCGCCGGGGTCCTCGTCGGTGCGCGACCGCGTCCGGGCGGCGGCCCGCGCGGTGCGCGCCTAGCCTGACGGGCATGGCGCGCTACTTCGACGTCCACCCGCAGACGCCCCAGCCGCGGGCGGTCGCGCAGGTCGTCGCGATGCTCCGCGACGACGCGCTCATCGCCTACCCGACCGACTCGATGTACGCGCTCGGCACGCGGATGGGCAACCACGCCGGTGCGGAGCGCATCCGGCGCATCCGCCACCTCGACGACGGGCACCACTTCACGCTCGTGTGCGCGGACTTCGCGCAGCTGGGCCAGCTCGTGCACCTCGACAACGCGGCGTTCCGCGCGATCAAGGCGGCGACGCCCGGCCCGTACACGTTCATCCTCCCGGCGACGCCGGAGGTGCCCCGGCGCCTCGCGCACGAGAAGAAGCGGTCGGTCGGCGTGCGCATCCCTGACGACCCGGTCGCGTGCGCGATCCTGCGCGAGCTCGGCGAGCCGCTGCTCTCCAGCAGCCTGCTCATGCCGGGTGCGGACTGGCCCATGACCGAGGGCTGGCAGATCAAGGAGGAGCTCGACGACCAGCTCGACGCCGTCGTCGACGCGGGCGACCGGGGGACGACGCCCACGACGGTCGTCGACTGGACGTCCGGCGCCCCCGAGGTCGTGCGCGAGGGCGCGGGCGACCCGACGCGGTTCTGAGTGGGCCGGTGGGCGGGCCGGTGAGCGGGCTGGGGCGGGTCGCCGGGCGCGACCGCGTGTACGTGGCCGTGGTCGGGCCCTCGGCGCCGACGACCGCGCAGGAGCGGGACGCCGAGGAGGTCGGCGCGGCGCTGGCGCGGCGGGGCCACGTCGTCGTGTGCGGCGGGCGCGGCGGGGTGATGGAGGCGGTCGCGCGCGGCGCCGCGGGCGCCGGCGGGGAGGTCGTCGGGCTGCTGCCGGGCACGGACCGCGCCGAGGCCAACCCGTACGTCACCGTCGCGCTGCCCACCGGCCTCGGCGACGTCCGGAACGCGCTCGTGGTCCGGGCGGCCGACGTCGTGGTGGCGGTCGGCACCTCGTGGGGGACGCTCAACGAGGTCGCCCTCGCCGTCTCCGTCGGCACCCCCGTGGTCGCCATCGGCGGGTGGCCCCTCCCGGACGCGGGCGGGCCGCGGTACGTCCGCACGCCCGCCGAGGCGATCACGGCGGTCGACGCGCTGCTCGGCGACCGCTGACGGCGCGATGACCGCCGCCGACGTGCCCCGCACCGCCGCGGACGTGGTCCGCGCCGCCGGCACCGCGCCGGACCTGGAGACGCTCGACGCGCGCGTCGTCGACTGCTTCGCGTGCCCGCGCCTGGTCGCGTGGCGGGAGGCGGTCGCCGCGGCGCCACGGGCGTCGTTCCGCGGGCAGACCTACTGGGCCCGGCCGGTGCCCGGGTTCGGGGACCCGCACGCGCGCGTGCAGGTCGTGGGGCTCGCGCCGGCCGCGCACGGCGCGAACCGCACGGGCCGCATGTTCACCGGGGACCGCTCCGGGGACTTCCTGTTCGCGGCGATGCACCGGGTCGGCATGGCCAACCAGCCGACGTCCGTGAGCGCCGACGACGGGCTGACGCTGACGGACGTCCGCGTCACCGCGCCCGTCCGCTGCGCCCCGCCCGCCAACGCCCCGACGCCCGAGGAGCGGCGCACGTGCGGCCCGTGGCTCGCGCGCGAGATCGAGGTGGTCGCGGCGCGCGTGCTCGTGGTGCTGGGCGGCTTCGGCTGGCAGGCGGTCCTGACGACGCTCTCCGAGCAGGGCTGGGACGTGCCCCGCCCCCGGCCGGCGTTCGCGCACGGCGCCGAGGTGGTGCTGCGCCGCCGTGCGGGTGCCGGTGCGGCCGACGGCCGCGCCCTCACCCTGCTCGGGTGCTTCCACGTGAGCCAGCAGAACACCTTCACGCGGCGCCTGACGCCGGAGATGCTCGACGCCGTCCTCCTGCGCGCCCGCGCGCTCGCGGACGGCTGACGCCCCCGCCGCGGGGTCACCGGGTCAGGGCGACGACCACGAGGTAGCCGTTGACGACCAGGTGCATCGCGATCGTCAGCGGCACGTTGCGGTACCGGGACCACAGGTACCCGACCGTCAGCCCGAACGACCCCTGCGCGACGAGCGCGGCGGCGACCTCGACGACCGGTCCCTGCCCCTGCCGCGTCCCGACGTGCATCAGCGCGAACACCGCCGTCGCGACCGCGATGCCGCCCCACCGCCCGAGCAGGGCCTCGAGCCGCGTCTGCAGCCACACGCGGTAGAACAGCTCCTCGCCGATGCCCGCGGCCACGGCCGTGGCCAGCGCGGCGGCCACGACGAGCTCCACCGGGTACGCCGAGTAGTCCGGCACCGGCACCCACGGCGCGGCCTGCGAGAGCGCGGTCCAGACGACCAGCACGACGGCCGGCGCCCACCACCTCCACGCACCGGGCGCCCACGCCGCGGACGTCGCCCCGCGGGTGACGGCCACGACCAGTCCCGGCACCGCGACCAGCAGCAGGACCTTCACGAGGTGGTACCACTCGGACCGGCCGACGTCCGCGACGCCCACGACGACCGGGAAGGCCACCGCGCACGCCAGCAGCGCGGCCACCGCCGCCCCGAGCCGCCGCCGGTCGACGACCGCGGGTGCCAGGTCCGGCGCGCGCGGGGGCAGCAGCCGGATCAGCGCGAGGGCGACGGCAGCCGGCAGCAGCACCTGCCAGTACGGGACGACGGGTGCGCCGTCGTCGGCGGACTCCCGCACGCCCGCGGGCGCCAGGGCGAGGAGCGTGCCGAGCGCGACGAGGGCGAGCGCGGCCAGGCCGACGGCGAGCCGGGTGCCGGTGCGGGCGTACGGGGGAGTGGTCACGCGCCGACGGTAGGAACGGCCGACCGCCGGCCGCCTCGTCCGGACGGACGAGGCCGCCCCGCGCGTCTCCGCCGTTCCGACGGCGTTCGGCGCGCCGTCTCCGCACGCGTGCGCGCGCCCCGGTGACGTCCCCGCGCGCACGACGGCCCGGCACCCCGCGGGGCACCGGGCCGTCGGCGTGCGTGCGGCGGTCAGCCCGCCGCGACCGCCTCCGTGATCGGCTGGTCGCCCGCGACGAGCTCCCACTGCTTGCCGACGCTCGCCGGCTCCGCCAGCACGGCCGCGATCACCGCCGCGACGTCGGAGCGCGACACCTCACCGCGCGGCACGCTCGTGCCGAGCAGCACGCGTCCCGTGGCCGGGCCGTCGGTCAGGCCGCCCGGGCGGATGATCGTCCACGCGAGGTCGGAGGCGCGCAGGGCGGCGTCCGCGTCGCGCTTGGCCTCGACGTACGCGCGCCACACCTCGCCGGTGTCGTCCGGCACGGGCTCGTCGACGCCGATCGCGGAGACCTGCACGAACCGCTGCACACCGGCCCGCTGCGCGCCGTCGATCGACTTCAGCGCCCCGCCGAGGTCGACCGTCCTCTTGCGGTCCGCGCGACCGTCGGCGCCGGCACCCGCCGCGAAGACCACGGCGCCCGCGCCGGCGAACGCCGCCGCGAACGCGTCCGCGTCCTGGCCCTCGATGTCGAGCAGCCGCGGCTCCACGCCGGGGCCGCGCAGCTCGTCCGCGTGCTCCTGCTTGCGCACGAGCGGGACGACCTCGTCCCCCCGCTCCGCCAGCAGGGGGATGAGCGCGCGCGCGACCTTGCCGTGCCCGCCGACGATCGCGACCCGCATCAGGCCAGCTTCCCGCCGGTGGCGACGATGCGGTCGCCCGTCACGTAGCTCGACTCCTGCGACGCGAAGAACACGAAGGCGGGCGCCATCTCGGCGGGCTGCCCGGCGCGGCCGAGGGGGGTGTCGCCGCCGAACGAGTCGACCTTCTCCTCGTCCATCGTCGCGGGGATCAGCGGGGTCCAGATCGGGCCCGGGCAGACCGCGTTGACGCGGATGCCCTGCTCGGCGAGCTGCTGCGCGAGGCCCTTGGTGAAGTTGAGGATCCCGGCCTTGGTGGTCGCGTAGTCGAGCAGGCCCGGGCTCGGGTCGAACGCCTGGATCGAGCTCGTGTTGACGATCGTCGAGCCGGGCTTCAGGTGCGGCAGCGCGGCCTTCGTGATCCAGAACATCGCGTACAGGTTGGTCTTGAAGACGCGGTCGAGCTGCTCGGTCGTGATGTCGGCGAGGCCGCCGGCCTGGTTCATCTGGAAGGCGGCGTTGTTCACGAGGATGTCGAGGCCACCGAGCTCGTCGACGGTGCGCTGCACGAGGTCGGTGCAGAACTGCTCGTCGCGGATGTCGCCGGGGATCGCGAGGGCCTTGCGGCCGGCCTCCTGGACGAGGCGGACGGTCTCCTGCGCGTCGTCCTCCTCCTCGGGGAGGTACACGATCGCCACGTCGGCGCCCTCGCGCGAGTACGCGATGGCGACGGCCCGGCCGATGCCCGAGTCCCCACCGGTGATGAGCGCCTTGCGCCCGTCGAGGCGGCCGGAGCCGCGGTACGTGTGCTCGCCGTGGTCGGGCTCCTGCGGCATGTCCTCGGTGCGGCCGGGGTGCTCGATCGTCTCGCCGGTCTGCGCCTCGGTGCCGGGGTACTGGGAGCGGGGGTCCTGGTTCGTCGTCTGGTCAGCCATGCACTCCATCGTCGGGAGCGAGCCGCCGCGCCGCACGCCGAGCCGCCGCACGGGGCCGACTTCATCCGTCGGGAGAGAGGTCGCGGCCGACCAGGGTGTCGACGCGGGCAGGGGTGTCGGGCCACGCTGGTAGCACGGCGCGGGCGCCGCGCCACCGTCCTGGGGAGGCCACGGTGCAGGTCCAGTTCGTCGCAGGGTTCGGTCCCATCACGCAGGACGCCGGCGCGGCCGGCGCGTTCTGGGCGGACGCACTCGGCATCCCGTTCCAGGAGCCCGCGCCCGGGTACTTCCGCAACGACTCGTTCTCGGGTGTCGGCTCGTTCGCGCGGTGGCCGCTGAGCCAGGCGGCGGAGGCGACCTTCGGCAGCCCGGACTGGCCCGTCGACCTGCCCGTGCCGCAGGCCTGGCTCGAGCTCGACGTCGCGTCCGCCCAGGCGGTCGCCGACGCGGTCGCGGAGCTGCGCGCCGCCGGCCACGAGGTCCTCGTCGACGCCCACGAGGAGCCGTGGGGCCAGACGACGGCGCGCATCCAGAGCCCGGAGGGCGTCCTCGTCGGCATCACGTACACCCCGTGGATGCACCGCGAGCCCTGACGCCCGCCACCGACCCGATCTCGGCGTCGGCCCGACCCCGGCCGTCGACCCCGGAGTTCCTCAGCACCTTCGGGGCCGCGTCCTGAGGAACTCCGGCGTGGCCGGCCTGACCCGTGGGACCGTGGGGCGCCGGCGCCGCGACCGGCGCCGCACGACCCGAGGAGACCCGTGTTCGCCGGTGTGAGCGCCTTCCCCCTGTCCCCGCTGCACGACGACCGGGTGGACGCCGACGCCCTCGGGCGGCTCGTGGCCGGCGCCGCTGCGGCGGGCGTCGACTCGGTGGGCGTGCCGGGCTCGACGGGCGTCGCGCAGTACCTGACCCGCGACGAGCGACGGCGCGTCGTGGTGCGGGCCGTCGCCGAGGCGGGTGACGTGCCGGTGCTCGCGGGGATCGGCGCCCTGCGCACGTCGGACGTGCTCGCGCACGCGCACGACGCCGCCGAGGCGGGGGCCGCCGGCATCCTCCTCGTCCCGACGTCGTACCACCCCCTCACCGACGACGAGGTGGTCGGCCTGTACGCCGACGTGACCGAGCGCGTCCCGCTGCCGCTCGTCGTCTACGAGAACCGCCGCACGACGTCCGTGGCGTTCACCGACGACCTGCTCGCTCGCGTCACCGCGCTGCCGCACGTGGTCGCCGTGAAGGTGCCCGGCGCGCCCGGCGACGTCGCCGACGTGACCGCCCGGCTCGCGCACCTGCGGACGGTCGTGCCGGCGCACGTCGGCATCGGGATGTCCGGCGACGCGTTCGCCGCGACGGCGCTCGTGGCCGGGGTGGACACGTGGTGGTCGGTGCTCGCGGGCGTGCTGCCGGGCACGGCCGTGCGCCTGGCGCGGGCCGCCCGGGACGGGGACGCGGCGACGCTGTCCGCGCTCACGGACGCGCTCGCCCCGCTGCTCCACCTCGTCGGCCCGCGCGGCGGCGTGCGGGTCGCGGCGGCGCTGGCCGAGCACCGCGGCCTGGTCGACGGCCCGTGCCTGCCCCGGCCGCTGCACGGCCTCGACGCGGCCGAGCGGGCGACGGCCGTCGCGTCGGCCGAGGCGGCGGAGCGGGTCTGACGCCTCCGCCCGGGTCGCGCGAGTCTGCTGAGCAGGTCCGGCGCCTCGGGCCGGGTCGGCGCCGGGGCGTCAGGGGTGCCGCGTCGTCGCCCGGACCACGGCGGTGACGGCCGTGCCGACGAGCCGGGACGGGCCGCGCCGCGGAAGGGCGGCCAGCCTGTCCGCGAGGGCCGGCAGCCGGGGCACCGCACCGACCGCGGCCGCGTGCGCCGCGTGCAGCGCCGCGCGACGGTGCGTGTCGAGCGCGCTGTGGCCGGTGGCGGCGAGCGGCACGAGGACCGCGCCCGGGACCAGGTCGACGACCCGCTCCGCCACGGGCCGGGGCGTGCGCAGGTCGCGCTCGCCGGACAGGACCGCCGTCGGCCAGGCGAACGCCGGCAGGGCCGCGGGGAGGTCGGTCGGTCCGGGCCGTGTCGGCGACGCACCTGCCGGGTCGTCGTGGCCGACGGTGACCGCAGCGTCCGCCGCGGCGTCGGCCGTGACGGTCTCCCGGGCCGCATGCCGGGCCGCCGCGTCGGCGAAGGTCAGCTGCGGGTCGAGCGGGCCCCCGTCCGGCGGCAGGCCGAAGCCGACCTCGTCGTACATGATCCCCGCGACGAGGTCGGGCTCCATGACGAACGGCACCCCGGCGCCCTCGCTCTCGCCGGCGCCGAGGGACGCGACGCGGTCCCACACGGCGCGGAGGCGGCCGGCGCGTCGGGCGAGGAGCAGACGGTGCAGCACGTCGGGACCGGCGAACTCGTGCACCACCTGCACGACGTGCGCGAGCTCGGCGGCCGGCACGTCGTCCGCCAGGGCGTGGACCGCGGCGGCGACGCCCGCCAGGGCCGGGTCGTCACCGTCGCGCAGCGCGCCGTCCCAGAGCAGGCGGCGCCGGTGCCGGCGGGACAGCGCGAGGTCGTCCGCGGGGGCGAGGACGGGGGAGTCGAGCACCATCGCGGCCACGCGGTCGGGGTGGCGCGCGCCGAACGCCTGGGCGACGTACGTCCCGTAGGACGCGCCGTAGAGGACCGCGCGCCGGACGCCGGCGTCGTCGAGCACCGCCGCGAGGTCGTCGACGACCGCCGCCACGGTGACGGCCGACCGCGGCAGCTCCGCGCCGGACGCGTCCCGGCGGGACAGCCCGATGCCGCGGTGCTCGACCATGAGGACGTCGAGCCCGCGCCGGGCGGCGTCCGCGCGGAGCTGCACGTACGGCAGGACGGACGCGAGACCGGGACCGCCGGGCAGGACGACGACGGGTGGCACGTCGGCGCGCGGCCCCGTGCGGACGTACGCGAGCGGGAACGTCGCGTCCGACCCGCCGCCCACCGGCCGGTCGACCGTCCGCCCGTCCCGCCCGAGCACCTGCCGCGCCGCGCGCTCGGTGCCCGGCGCCGTCGTCCGCTGCGTCGTCATGACTCCCGCAACGGGCGCGCGGCGCCGCGGGTTCCGAGCAGCGCGCTGCCGTGCGGCACGATGGGCGCGGCCATCCCCCGAGCCAGGAGCGACCGCATGCCCCCGCCCCCCGCCACGACCACCGGCACGACGACCGCCACCAGCACCGCCGCGCACCCCGGCGCCGCTCCGAGCAGGACCGGACGCGCCTTCGCCGTGGTCGCCCTCGTCGAGGCCTGCACGTGGGCGGGTCTGCTCGTGGGGATGGTCCTCAAGCACGTCACCGAGACGACCGAGCTGGGGGTGACCGTCTTCGGGCGGCTGCACGGCGGCGCGTTCCTCGTCTACGTGGCCGTCGCGCTGGTCGCGGCCGTGCGGCTGCGGTGGCCGTGGTGGGTGACCGGGCTCGCGCTCGCGGCGGCCGTCCCGCCGCTGGTCACGCTGCCGCTGGAGCGGTGGCTGCGGCGCACCGGCCGGCTCGCACGGCCGGTCGGGCCGCGCGGCGGGGCTGTCGGTGCCGGCACGTAGCCTCACCGTGTGATCCTGCTCGACGACGGCACGCTGACCTACTCCGCGAGCGACCTGACGGCCGCGGCGGAGTGCGAGTACGCCGTGCTGCGCGCCCTCGACGCCCGGCTGGGCCGCGGCCCGGCGGTCGTCACCGACGCCGACGCGATGCTGGCGCGCGTCTCGCACCTCGGCGACGAGCACGAGCAGCGGGTGCTGCGCACGCTCGTCGACCGGTACGGCGTGTGGCGCCCGGGCGCCGCCGGCGGGGTCGCCGCCGTCCCGCGCCCGCGCGACCCCGAGTCGCGCGCCGACCTCGAGGCCGCCCACGTCGCGACGCTCGACCGGGTCGCCGGCGGCGCCGACGTGCTGCACCAGGCGGCGTTCTTCGACGGGCGGTTCGTCGGGCGCGCGGACTTCGTCGTGCGCGAGCCCGGCCCGGACGGCGACGTGTGGAGCGTGCGGGACGCGAAGCTGGCCCGCAACGCCCAGCCGACGGCGCTGCTGCAGGTCGCCGCGTACGTCGACCAGCTCGACCACGCCGGGGTGCCCGTGGCGCCGGAGGTCGTCCTCGTCCTCGGGGACGGGGCGACCGCGACGCACGCCGTCACCGACCTCGTCCCCGTGTACCGGGAGCGTCGGGCCCGGCTCGAGGCGCTGCTGGACGCGCACCGCACCGCCGACGCACCGGTCTCCTGGGGCGCGCCGGACGTGGCGGCGTGCGGCCGCTGCGCGCTGTGCGTCGCCGAGCTCGAGGCCCGGCGCGACCCCACGCTGGCCGCCGGCGTGTACGAGCGCCAGCGCACGCTGCTCGCCGCGGCCGGCATCACGACCGTCGACGCGCTCGCGGCCGCGCCGGACGACCTCGCGGTCGAGGGCCTGAGCCCCGCGCAGGTCGCCCGCATGCTGCGGCAGGCCCGCCTGCACGTCGAGCTCGAGGCCCGCAACGCGGACCCCGCGCACCCCACCGACGTCCCGTGGGCGGTGCCGCACCCCGACCGCATCGCGGAGCTGCTGCCGGCCGCGGACCCGGGCGACGTGTTCTTCGACTTCGAGGGCGACCCGCTCTGGTACGACGCCGCGCTCGCCGGTGAGCCGGACGCGTGGGGCCTGGAGTACCTGTTCGGGGTCGTCGAGGCCCCGGAGACGCCCGGCGCGGAGCCGCGGTTCGTGCCGTTCTGGGCGCACGACCGCCGGCAGGAGAAGCAGGCGCTGCGCGCGTTCCTCGACTACCTCGCCGAGCGCCGGCGCCGGTTCCCCGGCCTGCACGTCTACCACTACGCCGCCTACGAGAAGGTCGCGCTGCTGCGGCTCGCCGGCCGGCACGGCGAGGGCGAGGCGGAGGTCGACGGGCTGCTGCGCGAGGGCGTCCTCGTCGACCTGTACGCCGCCGTGCGCGCGGGCGTGCAGACGGGCCAGCGGTCGTACTCGCTGAAGAAGCTCGAGCCGCTGTACATGGCGGAGGGACGCGGTGACGGCGTGACCAACGCCGCCGACTCGATCGTCGAGTACGCCGAAGCCGTCGCCGCGCGCGACGCCGGGCGGGACGGTGAGTGGCGGGACCGCATCGCCGCGATCGCCGAGTACAACCGGTACGACTGCCTCTCCACGCTCGGACTGCGCGACTGGCTGCTGGCGCGCCTGGGCGAGGCGGGCCTGGAGCCGCAGCGTGCGGCGGTGCTCGACGAGGAGGCCGCCGCCCGCGCCGCCGAGCTCGGCGAGCCGGACCCGCTCGAGGACGGGCTCATGGCCGTCGCCGGGCCGGGACCCGGCGAGGGCGTCGTGCGGCCGCCCGGCCGGCAGGCCGTCGCGCTCGTCGCCGCCGCGCTGCGCTACCACCAGCGCGAGGACAAGCCGTACTGGTGGGGGCACTTCGACCGGCTGAAGGCGCACCCGTCCGACTGGGCGGAGCGGCGCAACGTGCTGCTCGCCGACGAGGTCGAGGTGGTGCAGGACTGGGACAGCCCGACCGGGCGGCAGGTGCCGCGACGCGTGCTGCGCATGACCGGACGGCTCGAGCCCGGCAGCGACCTGCGCGCGGGGGCCAAGGCCGTCGGCCTGTACGACGCCCCGTTCCCGGCGTGCATGAAGTCGTCCGCCGACGGCCCCCGCGGCTGGTGCGAGCGCATGACCGTGCTCGACGTGGGCGCCGTCGAGCGCGGGGGACGCGTGCGCGAGGTCCTGCTCGTCGAGGAGACGCGGCCGAAGGGCTCGGAGGCGTTCGACGCGCTGCCGATGGCCCTCGCGCCGTCGTCCCCGATCCGGACGGAGACCCTGCGCAGCGCCATCCGCGCGCTGGCGGAGGACGTGGCGACCGCGCTCGGCGTCCCGGCCGGGGACGGTGCTGCGGACGGGGCGGCGCTCGCCCCGGCTGGCGGCGACGTGCGCCTCCCGGCGCGTGCCGTCCTCGACCTCGCTCGGCGGGTCCCGCCGCGCACGCGCTCCGGCGCACCGATCCCGCCCCTCGACGACCCCGCGGATGCGGTCGACGTGCTCACGCGCGCGCTGCTCGACCTCGACCACTCGTACGTCGCCGTGCAGGGCCCGCCCGGCACGGGCAAGACGTACACGGGGGCCCGGGTCGTCGCGGAGCTGGTCCGGCAGGGGTGGCGCGTCGGCGTGGTGGCCCAGTCGCACGCGGTCGTGGAGAACATGCTCGGTGCGGTCGCCGGCGCGGGCGTCCCCGCCGACGCGATCGCGAAGAAGGCGCCCGGTGCGCAGGACGGCCGCGTCGCCGACCCGGAGGCCCCGTGGACGTGGGTGCCGGACAAGGCCTTCGCGGGGTTCTGGTCCGCGCACCCCGGCGGTGCACCGGGCGCCGGCGCGGTGCTCGGCGGCACGGCGTGGGACCTCGCCAACGCCGGCCGGCTGCCGGGTGCGCCGCTCGACCTGCTCGTCGTCGACGAGGCGGGCCAGCTCGCGCTCGCGACGACGTTCGCGGTCGCGGGCGCGGCCCGGAACCTGCTGCTGCTCGGAGACCCGCAGCAGCTGCCGCAGGTCAGCCAGGGCACGCACCCCGAGCCGGTCGACCGGTCCGCCCTCGGCTGGCTCACCGACGGGCACGACACGCTCCCGCCGGACCTCGGCTACTTCCTGCCCGTCACGCACCGCATGCACCCCGAGCTGTGCGCCGCGGTGTCGACGCTGTCGTACGCGGGCCGGCTCGCCGCCGCGCCCGCCGCGGCCGCGCGGCGCCTCGACGGCGTCGCGCCCGGGGTGCACGGCGTGCTCGTCGAGCACGCGGGCAACGCGGTCCGCTCGGTCGAGGAGGCGGACGCCGTGGTGGCGCTCGTGCAGGACCTCGTGGGGCGCACGTGGCGGGACCCGTCCGCGGGCACCGGCGGTGCCGAGCGCCCGCTCGACGCGCAGGACGTGCTCGTCGTCGCGCCGTACAACGCGCAGGTCTTCACCGTGCGGCAGGCGCTCGACGCGGCCGGGCTGCAGGGCACGCGCGTCGGCACGGTCGACAAGTTCCAGGGCCAGCAGGCACCGGTCGTCGTGGTGACGACGGCCGCGTCCTCGCCGGCGCAGGTGCCGCGCGGTCTCGACTTCCTGCTCGACCGCAACCGGCTGAACGTCGCGGTCTCGCGCGGGCAGTGGGCGGCGTTCGTCGTGCGCAGCACCCGCCTCACGCACGTGCTGCCGCGCCGGGCGGAGACGCTCGAGCGGCTCGGGGCGTTCATCGGGCTGACCACGCGCAGCGTCGTGCCCGTTCCCGGTGGCTCGGGACCCGACGGCGCGGCATCCCGCAGCACGGTGCCCGAGGGCACGGCCCCCGGCGTGAACGTGCCGCACCCGGTCGCGCCGCCCGACGCTGACCGCGCGCCCGTCGGCAGCGCGTCGTAGCGTCGGGGCGTCCACGACCTCCCGCCGCGCCCGCCGCCCTCGCGCGCACCGTGGCCCGACCCCTCCGGAGATGGTGCCCGTGCCGTCCGACCGCCCCCTCGTCCTCGTCCTGCACGGCGCCCGCGGCGACCTGTCGCGGCGCATGGTCATCCCGGCGCTCGCGACCCTCGACGCGCGCGGCCTGCTGCCGGAGCGGTGGGCCCTGGTCGGCACGGGCCGCAACGACCTCGAGGTCGAGGAGTTCCGCGACGTCGTGCGCGAGTCGCTCGCCGAGTTCGGCGACGACGAGTCGCGGCACGCGCTCGACGACGTCCTCGAGCACGTGGCGTGGTGCCGGGACGTCAGCGAGGAGGACGACGACCCGGGCACGCTGCCGGACGCGCTCGCGGACCTGCGCGAGCACCTCACGGGCGACCGTGCCGGCGACGTGCTCGTCATCCACTACCTCGCCGTCCCGCCCGAGTCCTTCGTCCCGCTGACCCGTGCCCTCGACCGGCACGGGCTCGCCGAGGGCATCCGGATCGTCTACGAGAAGCCGTACGGCACGTCCCCGGAGTCGTTCCGCGAGCTGGACGAGGTCGTGCACGAGGTGTTCGACGAGGACCAGGTCTTCCGCATCGACCACTTCCTGGGCAAGGAGGCGACGCAGAACCTGCACGTCTCGCGGTTCGCCAACGAGCTCATCGGCGGCGCGTGGGACCGCCACCACGTCGCCCAGGTGCAGATCGACGTGCCGGAGACGCTCGGCGTCGACCAGCGCGCGGAGTTCTACGACGCGACGGGCGCCGCGCTCGACATGCTCGTCACCCACCTGTTCCAGGTCGCCGCGCAGGTCGCGATGGAGCCGCCCACCGCCCTGGCGTCCGACGACCTCGCCGCCGCGCGCGAGGACGTCATCACCTCCTTCCGGCCGCTCGACCCGCGCGAGGACGTCGTCCTCGGTCAGGTCGAGGGCTACCAGGGCATCGAGGGCGTCGCCGACGACTCCCCGGTGGACACGTACGTCGCCGTGCGGATGTGGGTCGACACCGACCGCTGGCGCGGCGTGCCGTTCCTGCTGCGCACGGGCAAGCAGATGGCCGCGTCCGCGCAGCAGGTCACGCTCGTGCTGCGCGCGCCCGACGAGCTGTTCGGCGAGCAGGTCGGCCCGAACCGCCTGGAGTTCTCCCTGAAGGGCGGCGGCGAGGTCCGGCTCGTGACGACCGTGAAGAAGCCGGGGCCCAACCTGGAGCTCACGACCGGTACGGTGCGGCTCTCGCTCGACGACGTGCCGGGCGCGTCCCTGCCCCCGTACGCGGGACTCCTGCAGGACGTGCTCGTCGGGGACCGCACCCTGTTCACCACACCCGCGGGCCTCGACGCCGCGTGGCGGGCGTTCGAGCCGTTGCTCGGCGACGACCGGCCGGAGCCGCTGCCGTACGCCCGCGGCTCGTGGGGGCCGGAGGCGGCCCGCCGGCTGGCGGAGCCGCACGGGTGGGTGCTGGGCGAGTGACCACGACCGACGAGCGCGAGGACGGACCGGTGGACGAGCGGGTGGACCAGCAGGTGGACGAGCAGGCCGACGACCAGGTGGACGAGCGGGTGGTGCCGGAGCGGGACGAGCGGTCCGGGCAGCCGGCTGCCGAGCCGGCGATCGGCAGCGCGGCGAGCGTTGAGGAGGCGTTCGACCGCGTGCGGGAGGAGCTGCACGCCGAGGAGGCGCGGCTCGCGGCCGAGCTGGAGCGCAACGACGCCGAGGCGCGCGCTGCGGTCGACGCGACGGTCGCCGCCGTCAAGGAGGACCTCGCGACGCAGGCCGAGCGGGTGCGTGCCGCCATCGCGGAGCAGCGTGAGGCCGTCGCCGCCGAGGGCGAGCGGGTCAGCGCCGAGCTCGACGCACAGGCCGACGCCGAGGCGCACGCGGCGCAGGGGCCCGACCTGGGCGCGCCGGACGTCGACGCGCCCGACACCGACGGGGCCGACGCCGACGCGCGCGACACCGACGTGCTGCCGGCCAAGCACGGGTCGGTCGAGCACGAGACCTCGGGTGGGGACGACGAGGGCACCGGTACAGAGGTCCGCGTCGAGGACGGCGAGGTCACCGAGGTGCGGACCGAGACGGTCGAGGACGAGGCCGATGACGACCGGGGCGGTCCCGGCGAGGACGTCCGGGACGAGGACGTCCGCGCCTGAGCCGCAGGCCGCCGCTCGGCTGTACCGCCGCCGGGCCGTAGCGCTGTCCGGCCGGGGGCGGCGCGCACGTGCCGTGCGGGGCCGCCCCCGGCAGACTGGGCGCGCGACGTGCCGACCGGCGCGCGCACGCAGACGGACGGAGGACTGACCATGGGACTCGGTGATCTCGTCGGCAGGGCGAAGGGTGCGCTGGCCGGCCGCGAGGACCAGGCCAAGGCCGCGCTCGAGAAGGCGGCGGGCATGGCGAAGCGCCGCACGGACGCGCGCACGGACGCCCGCATCGACGGCGCCGTCGACAAGGCCGGGGCGTTCCTCGACCGGCAGAAGCCGGCGGGCGGCACGGGGCACGGCACGACGGGCACCGGCGCGGCCGGCCACGGCACGACCGCGCCCGGCACGACCGGCACCGGCACGACCGGCACCGGCACGACCGGCACCGGCACGCCGGGCCCGGCGGCCCCTGACCCCCGCGACGCCCCCGGCCGCTGACGTCCCGGCCGCCGACGTCCGCGACCGCGGCGCCCGCCGACCCGGACGTCGGCGCGCACGGACGTCCGCGCCCGCGCACGCGCCGTCCGCGGGCGCGCCCGGGCGCACGGGGTCACGCGTCGAGCGACTCCCCGCTGCGCTCGGGGAGCGCGAGCGCGCCCGACGCGGCGACGACGAACACCGCCGCGAAGATCGTGAACAGCAGCGCCGTGCCGCCGGCCTCCCGCAGCGGCGGCACGGCGAGCGGCGCGAGGATCGACGCGGTCCGCCCCACGCCCGCCGCCCACCCGGCGCCCGTGGTCCGCACGGGCGTCGGGTACAGCTCGGGCGTCACGGCGTAGAGCGCGCCCCACGCGCCCAGGTTGAAGAACGACAGCAGCAGGCCGGCGCCGATGATCGCGACGTCACCGGACGCGACGGCGAACAGCCCGGCGGCGACGGCCGACCCGGCGAGGAACGCGGCGAGCGTGCGTCGCCGGCCCCACGTCTCGACCAGCACGGCGGCGACCGCGTACCCCGGCAGCTGCCCGAGCGTGATGATCAGCGTGTACGCGAACGACCGGACCAGCGTGTGCCCGTCGGCCGCGAGCAGGGACGGCAGCCAGATGAACGCGCCGTAGTACGAGAAGTTCACGGCGAACCACACGAGCCACAGCGCGGCGGTCCGCCGGCGCAGCGCCGGGGCCCACAGGGCCCGGAGACGCGCACCCCCCGGCGGGCCTGTGGGGGCGTCCGCGGGCACCGCCGCGCGCGGGTCCGCCGTCCGCGCGTCGCCCGCACCCGCCGCCGTCCCACCGGCCGACGGTGCCGCCGCCGCCTGCGCGTCGCGCACCTGCGCGCCCGTGCGCCCGTCCCCGCGCACGACCGGTGACTCCTCGAACGAGCGGACGACGGCGTCGGCCTCGGTGTGCCGTCCGCGCGCGACGAGGAACCGCACGGACTCGGGCAGCCCGCGCCGCACCACGACCGCGTAGACGGCGGGCAGCGCGCCCAGCGCGAGGGCCCACCGCCAGCCGTCGTCGCCGACGGGCACGACGAGGTAGCCGATCAGCGCCGCGAGGATCCACCCGACGGCCCAGAACGACTCGAGCACGACCACGGCCCGGCCGCGGATGCGGGGCGGCGCGAACTCGCTGACCAGCGTCGACGCGACCGGCAGCTCGGCACCGAGCCCGAGCCCGACGACGAACCGCAGCGCGATGAGCGCACCGACGGACCACGCCAGCGCCGACGCGCCGGTCGCGACGCCGTAGACGAGCAGCGTCAGCGCGAACACCTGCCGGCGCCCGATCCGGTCGGCGAGCAGCCCGCCGAGCGCCGCGCCGATGGCCATGCCGAGGAACCCGGCGGACGCGACCCACGACAGGGTCGTCGTCGGCGTCCCCCACACCACGGCCAGCTTCGCGATGACGAACGAGATGAGGCCGACGTCCATCGCGTCGAAGGTCCAGCCGACGCCGGAGCCGAGCAGCAAGCGCACGTGCCGGCGCGTCACGGGCAGCCCGTCGAGGCGTGCGGTGGTGCCGGCCGCGGCGCCCGAGGGGGCGGTCGGGGGCAGGGGGCGGGCTGCGGGTCGGGCACGACGCCTCCTGGGCGGCGGGCGCGCGGCGGGGGCGCGGCGCGAAACGGTGCTGAGCGGGACGGTGCGGGGCGGTGCGGGGCGGTGCTGCGTGGGACGGCGGGGGCGGTGGCGACGGGCACGCGGCCCCGGCCGGCGGCGGGTCGCCCGGCGCTGCACGCATCGTGCTCGTCCGGCGCGGTCGACGCCAGCGGCGCCACGCCCGCGCGTCCGGGCCGGTGGGCTGCCGGACCATCGGTCCGTCGCGCAGCATGGACGCGTGACGGACGACGCGCGCCCGCGCCGGCGGGACGTCCGGCGGCACCTCGTCGGCGGGCTGCTGCTGCTCGCCACGGTGCAGGTGCTGGTCGTCGAGGCGGTCGTGGCGTCCGCGTGGGACGTCGTCCCGTACAGCCGCGCGGACCACTACGTGAGCGACCTGGGCCTGGCCGAGTGCGCGGAGCTGACCGGCCGGACGGTGTGCTCGCCGCTGCACGCGCTCATGAACACGGGCTTCGTCGTGCACGCCGTGCTGGTGGTCGCGGCAGCCGTGCTGCTGCGGGACCTGGTGCCCGGGCGCGCGCGCCCGTGGGTCGTCGCGGCGGTGCTGGTGCACGCGGTGGGCGTCGCGTGGGTGGGGCTGGTGCCGGGGTCGCTCGCCGAGCCGGTCGGGGGCCTGCCGCGGTACGTCGTGCACAACGTCGGCTCGGTGATGGCGGTCGTGGGCGGCAACGTGGGTGCGCTCGTCGCCGGGGCGGCGCTGCTGCGCCGGCACCGTGCCTGGGCGGTGACGTCGCTGCTGCTGGGCGGGATCGGGGCGGTCGCGACGGTGCTCGACGTGGTGGGCGTCGACCCGGGCCTCGGCGTCGGCGGCAGCCAGCGGGCGACGATGTACCCGATCGTCGTGTGGCTGGTCCTCACCGGTGCCGCGGTCGTGGTGTCGGCGTCGCGCGACCGGCGCGGCGGGGTGCCGGCGCGGGGCGGCGGTGCTGGTAGGCATGGGGCATGACCCGGATGCAGGCGATCGGCGTGATGCTCCCGCGCGACCTCGACCCCGGCCGCGTGACGTCGTTCGCGCGCCGTGCGGACGACCTCGGCTTCGACGAGCTGTGGGTCGTCGAGGACCTCGGCTTCCGTGGCGGGATCGCCCAGGCGGCGGCCGTGCTCGCGAGCACCGCACGCGTCCGCGTGGGCGTCGGCATCCTGCCCGCGGCGGTGCGCAACGTCGCGTTCGCCGCGATGGAGGTCGCGACGCTCGTCCAGCTCTTCCCGGGGCGGGTGGACGTCGGCATCGGGCACGGGATGCCGGACTGGATGCGGCAGGTGGGCGCGTGGCCGGCGCGGCCGCTGACGCTGCTCGAGGAGTACGTCGTCACCCTGCGCGCCCTGCTGCGCGGCGAGGCCGTGACCAGCCCGGAGGGCTCACCGCTCGCGCTGACCGACGTCGCGCTCGACCCGTCCTGCGTGCCCGCGACCGTCCCGGACCTGCTCGCCGGCGTGCGCGGCCCGCGGTCGCTGGCCGCCGCGGGACGCGTCGCCGACGGCACGGTCCTCGCCGAGCCGGTGACCCCCGAGTACGCGCGCGCCGCGCTCGCGCAGGTCGCGCCGGCCGGGCCGCACCGGGTCGCGGCGTACAACGTGGCGGCGGTCGACGACGACGCCGAGGCCGCCCTCGACGCCGCCCGTCCCGCGCTCGCGTGGATCGGCGAGCCCGACTGGGACGTGCACATCGCCCCCCTGCCGTTCGCCGACGCGTTCCGCGAGCTGCGCGCGTCCTGCGCGACGCGGGCGGAGTTCGTGGAGCGTCTGCCGGCGGAGTGGGTCGCCCGGCTCGCGCTCGCGGGGACCCCGGACGAGGTCCGCGCGCGCCTGGCGTCCCTCGCCGAGGCGGGCGTGACGAGCGCGGTCCTGCTGCCGGCGGGTCCCGACCCGGTCGAGGCCCTGACCTCGCTCGCGCGCGTGCTGTGAGCGGTATACCGGCGGTATACTCGTAGGCGTGACCGCCACGACGATCAAGCTGGACTCGGACCTCCGCGACCGCCTCAACGCGGCCGCGCGCGAGCGCGGTGTCACGACGGGGTCCTTCGTCGAGGCGCTGTTCGAGGGCTGGCTCAGGGAGCAGCGGTTCGCCGCGCTGCGCGAGGAGATGGCGCGCACACCCCCGGACGCCGCGTACGCCGCGGACGCGGACGCCTGGGACGTGACCCTGGCCGACCGGTGACGGCGCCGGCGCCGCTCCCCGGGTCCCCGCGGGACGTGGTGTGGCGCGGCACGGTGGCCTGGGCCGACCTCACGCCCGGACGCGGGCGCGAGCAGGACGGTCACCGGCCGGTGCTCGTCGTGAGCTCCCGTCAGTACCTCGAGACGGTGACGACCGTGCTGGTGGTCCTGCCCGTGACGTCGACGGACCGCGGCTGGTCGAACCACGTCCCGCTCCGCGGCGCCACGGGGCTGGGGCGTCCGTCCTGGGCGATGACCGAGCAGCCGCGGACCATCGCGCGCGAGCGCCTGTCCCGCGTCGTGGGGGTGGTCGACGACGCGACGCTGCGCGACGTGGACGGCTGGCTGCGCGACCTGCTGGGCCTCTGAGCCGCCCCCAGCCCTGCCGGGCGGTCGGGGCCGCACCGGTCGTGACCTTGCCGCAACACCGCCGACACACCCGGCTCGTACCGTCACCGGGTCGCGGGGACCGACCCCGTGGCCCGGCGATCGGCCGGTCAAGAACCGTTCACCGTCGGGTCATGGACAGCGCGGCCGCGAGGCGTCACGCTGTGCCGACCGTGCGCGGGCCGGTGCGAGGACGTGGGAGGTGCCGGTGTTCGAGCACGTCGACCCGTTCATCGGCACCGAGCAGACGTCCCTGCCGCCCGCGTCCGGCCTCGCCGCCACGTGGTGGTGGCCCAAGCCGCAGGTCGGGAACACCCACCCGGGCGCCACGTACCCGCTCGGCATGGTCTCGGCGTGCGCCTACTCCGGCGCGTACCCGACCGGCTACGGCCGCTACGACCTGTCGACCGAGGGCCAGCCGCCCGTGCTGCACGACCGGCAGGTCGCCAGCGGGTTCACCCACTTCCAGCAGTCCGGCACCGGCGCGATCCGCAAGTACTACAACTACTTCCGCGTCACGCCGATGCTGGGACCGCTGGACGACCTCGGCCAGACCTGGGACGTCGTGGACGAGGAGGCGTCGCCGGGGTACTACGCCGCGACGCTCTCGTCCGGCATCCGCTGCGAGGTCACCGTCGGGCCCAAGTCGGCCGTGCACCGGTACACGTTCCCCGCACACCACGACGCCCGCCTGGTCATCGACTTCTCCCTCGGCGGGCTCGACATCCCGTACGGCCGCACGGTCCCGCTGCGCGCGCACCTCGGGTCCGTGGCCCCCGGGGTCGCCGAGGGGGAGATCGTCGTCGAGGGCGCCCCGCTCGCGGTGCGGGTCGAGTGCGACGCCCCGCTCTGGCGGCAGATGCTCTGGTACGACCGGCGGCTCATGCCCGGCGGCACGCGCCTCGACTTCGACCGCATCCGGCCCACCACGCTGCGCCCGTTCGGCCTCATGTGGGCCGGCCCGACCGAGCCGGGGCAGGTCGTGGAGCTGCGGTTCGGGTTCTCCCTGCGCGGGGTCGACCAGGCCCGGGAGACCCTCGCACGCGAGTGCGGCGACGGACCGCGGGCGTTCGACCTGCGTCGCGACCGCACCGAGGCCGTGTGGCGCGAGCACCTCGACAAGGTCGCGGTCGACACCCCGTCGTCCGACCGGCGCACCGTGCTGGCGACCGCGCTGTACCACTCGCTCGTCAAGCCCTGCCTGGCACCCGACGAGAGCCCCTTCTGGCCGACGCCGGGCCCGTTCGCGTTCGACCTGTCGACGATGTGGGACATCTACCGCACGCAGCTGCCGCTGCTGACGGCGCTCGTCCCCGACCGCGCGGTCGAGCTCGCGAACGCCCTCCTGCAGATCGCCGAGGAGGAGGGCAACCTCCCGATCGGGTACCGCATGGCGCGCGGCGCCGACCGGTTCTCGCGGCAGGGCTCCGCCCTCGCGCACACGTTCCTCGCCGACCTGTGCTCCATCGGCCTCCCCGGCGTCGACTGGGACTGGGCGCTCGTGCACATGCACGACGACCTGCGCCGCACGTACGGCGAGGAGTTCCTGCTGCGCGGGCGCGCCCACCCCATCAGCCACACGCTCGACCTGGCGTTCGGGTACTGGTGCAGCGCCATCGTCGCGGCCCGCGTCGGGGACCTCGCGCTCGTCCAGCAGTTCCGCCCCCTCGCCGCCCGGTGGGTCAACGCGTTCGGGCCGGACGGCCTGCTCGTCGACTCGACGTACTACGAGGGCGGCCGGTGGAACTACTCGTTCCGGCTGATGCACGACATGGCGGCGCGCATCGCGCTCGCGGGCGGCGACGACGCGTTCGTCGCCCTGCTCGACCGCTTCTTCGGGTACGGCGCCGAGCCCGTCGTGCAGCCGGGCCTGCGTCCCGACGCCGACGAGCTGCTCGCCGGCTACGGGCTGGACCGGTTCGAGGGCCTCAACAACGAGCCCGACATGGAGGCCCCGTGGGCCTACATGTACGCGGGCCGCCCGGACCGCACGGCGGAGGTGGTGCACGCGATCGTGCAGCACCAGTTCGGCACCGGCCGCGGTGGCCTTCCCGGCAACGACGACTCCGGGGGCTTGTCGTCGTGGTACGTGTGGGCCACGCTGGGGCTCTTCCCTGTCGCGGGGCAGAACCTGTTCCTCGTCAACGCGCCCGCGTGGCGCGAGGCGCGCATCGACGTGGGCGGCCGGCCGCTCACCGTGGAGACGACCGGCTTCGTCGAGCCCGAGCCCGGCGGACCGGCCCAGTACGTGCAGTCCGTCCACCTCGACGGCGAGCCGCTCGACCGCCCCTACCTGACGGGCGGCGAGCTGCACGGCGGGGGCCGGCTGCTCATCGGCCTCGGCCCGGAGCCGTCCGGGTGGGGCACCGTGCACCGCCCACCGAGCGCCCCGGCACCGCAGCCGCCCGCCGGCGTCCCACCGTCCGTCCGGCTCGACCGCACCTGACGACGCACCGCCCGCGCCGGCACACCCCGCCGGACCGGTCCGCACCCCGCGTGCCCCACGACGTCGCACCCGACGGCGCGGCCCGCAGCACCTGCCCGACCCCCGTTCCCCACCCGAGCCCGAACCCGCTCCCGGACCGAGAGGACGACGCCGTGACCCCCTCCGCCGCCGCCCCGCACGTGCGCCGCGCCCGCCGCCTCGTCATCGTCGTCCGCGCCGACCCGGTCATCTGCGGCCACTCGGGCGAGGCGCGCAACCTCGCCGAGGCCGCGCTCGACCGCGGTTTCGACGAGGTCCGCATCGTCACGTGGCCGATCGAGCGACTGCAGGCCGCGGGGCTGCCGCTCAAGCCGCTCGACGGCGTCCTGCCGTACCGCGACGGCGTGGTCGTGGAGCGGCCCGAGCCCGTCGGCGACTACAAGGTGCCCGACGGCCGCTACCTGGCCGGGCTCACGGGCCGCCTCGTCGAGCTCTTCACCGACGGCGTGCCCACCGTGGCGCTGTCGCTGTACCTGTCGCCCCACGCCACGGCCGTGGCCGATGCGGTCTCGATCGCCCGGCGCACGGGCCTGCCCGTCGACGTCGTCACGGTCGCGGAGGCCGTCGGCTCGGACGTCACGAACGTCGTGCGCGCGTGCGTCCAGGAGGACAAGTTCGGCGCCGCCGCGCACGTGCTCGCGCAGTACCTGTCGCACGACGTCTGCCTCGCGGTGTCCACGTACACGCGGGACCTCATCGTGACCGAGGCGGCGGCGATCGACGCCAAGCACGGCACCCGGTTCGCGGAGCAGTGCGCCGCGCGGGTGCAGGTCTCGTACCCGGCGATCGACGTGGGCGCGTACCTGGCGCGCACCGAGGCGGGGACGGACGCCGTGCTCGCCCGGCGCGGGCTCGAGCGGGACGGGTACGTGCTGTTCCTGTCCCGGCTCGCGCACGCCAAGGGCGTCGACGACCTCATCGAGGGCTTCGTGCGCTCGGGGGCGCCCGCCGCCGGTCAGCGCCTCGTCATCGCGGGCAACGGTCCGCAGGCCGACGAGCTGCGGGCGCTCGCCGCCGCGACGCCCGTCGCCGACCGCATCACGTTCCTCGACGACGTGTCCGACGACGAGAAGTCCCACCTCATGGCCGGGTGCACGGCGTTCGTGCTGCCCAGCAAGCCGCGGCCGGAGTTCGTGGAGACGTTCGGCATCGCGCTCGCGGAGAAGATGCTGTCCGGCGGCGGCCCGGTCATCACCACGGACACGGGCGGCATCGGCGAGGCCGTCGGCGACACGGCGGTCATCGTGCCGGTCTCGGACCCCGACGCGATCGCGTCCGCGCTCGACGACGTCCTCGCCACCGACCCGGTCGACCGGGCCGCGTGGGCCGAGCGGTCGCGCGCGTACGCGCTGCAGTTCGACCGCGCGGTCGTGCTCGACAAGATCCTCGATCGCGTGGCGGCGCTGGAGGCGGCGCCGGCCCTGGCCTGAGGTCGGTCGACGCGTGTGGGGCGACCGCTCGCGCGCGTCGTGGGGCGCCGCGAACGTCGACGAGACTTGACCAAATCTGGTCAGAGTCCAACACTGGCGGCATGGAACCCGTGAGCATCTACGACGCGAAGACGCACCTGTCCCGCATCGTGACGCGGGCGGAGGCGGGCGAGGAGACGGTGATCACCCGGCACGGGCGTCCGGTGGCGAAGGTCGTGCCGATGCCGGCGCGCCCCTCGGTGCGCACCCCCGGCGTGCTGGCGGGGCGCATCAGGGTCGCGGACGACTTCGACGCGTTCACCGACGAGGATGCCCGCGACTGGTACGGCGCGTGAAGGTCCTGCTGGACACGCACGTGCTGCTGTGGTGGCTCGCGGACGACCCCCGGCTCAGCGCCCGCCATCGGGACGTCGTCGCCGACGGTCGCAACGACGTCTACTACTCGGCGGTCAGCATCGCCGAGATGGCCATCAAGACCTCGCTCGGCAAGCTGGAGGCTCCCGCGGGTGTCCCCGCAGCCCTCGAGGCGCAGGGGATGACGCCGCTGCCGTTCACGGCCGCCCACGCCGAACGACTGCGGGACCTGCCGTGGCACCACCGCGACCCGTTCGACCGCATGCTCGTGGCGCAGGGGCAGGTCGAGGGGCTGATGGTCGCCACCGTCGACGCGCGGATCCGCGCCTACGACGTGCCGACCCTCTGAGCCGCCCGGACGTACCGCAGGACCGTGCCGCGGGCGGCCGTCAGGGGTGCGTGCGCCGGTGCTCGACCACGAGGGCGGCACCGAGGCCGAGGACGACGACCCCGAGCGGGACGCTCACGGCGACCAGCCCCGCCATGGAGCTGACCACGCTGCCGACGACCGCGGCGAGCAGCAGCAGCCACAGCCCGAGCCGCAGCAGCGGGTCCCGGCCGGTCTCCGTGGGCGTGTGCGCGGCGGGCGCCGTGCCGGCGGCGACCGTGTCGGTGCGGGTGTGCCGGTCGGTCATCGGGGGGCTCCTCGGTGCGTCGGGACGATGGTCTCGACGCTACGGAGCGGGGGTGTGCCGGCACGATCCAGCACGCTCCCGAGCCGGGGTACAGCAGGCTGTACTTCCTGCTCAGCGGCCGTCCCCGCGCCGCCGCGGTGGCCTAGGGTCGCCGTCGACGAGGAGGTGGTGCCATGCCGTCCGAGCCCGTGGCCGCCCGGGCCCGCCGCCGCGCGGCGCGCACCCTGGACGCGCTGGAGCACGTGGTCGGCGGCCTGGGCACCGGCGTGCTCGCCCTCATGGTGCTGCTCGCGCTCGTGCTCACCGCCCTGCTGTGCGTCGTCGGCGTGGGTCTGCTGCTGGCACCCGGTGCGCTGCGCGCGGTCCGGGCCGTCGCCGACCGGGAGCGCACGCGGCTGTCGCACACGGGGGCCACCGTCGTCAGCCCCGGTCCGCTGCCCGACGGCCTGCGCGCCCAGCTCGCCGACCCCGACCTGCGCCGCGAGCTCCTCTGGACCGTCGAGCACGCCACCGTCGGCGTCGTCCTGGGGCTCGTCGCGGTGACGCTGCCGTTCTCCGCGGTGCGGGACGTGACGGTGCCGCTGTGGTGGCGGGCCTTCCCCGACGAGGTCGCGTCGACCGACCTGATGTCCGTGCCGGTCACGTCGTGGCCCGACGCGTTCGTCGTGTTCCTCATGGGGGTCGGCTGGTTCCTGCTCGCGGTGCTGGTGCTGCCGCCGCTGGCGCGCCTGCAGGCGTGGCCAGGCCGCGTGCTGCTCGCGCCGCCGCCGGGCACGGACCTGGCGCTGCGCGTCGCGCAGCTCACCGCGACCCGCGCCGGCGCGCTGGACGCGCACGTGGCCGAGCTGCGGCGCATCGAGCGGTCCCTGCACGACGGCACCCAGAACCGCCTGGTCGCGGTGACGGTCCTGCTCGGTGCCGCCCGGCGCGCCGTCGTGCGCGACCCGGCCGACGCCGAGGCGCTGCTCGAGCGCGCGCAGTCCGCCGCCGAGGAGGCGCTCGCGGAGCTGCGGGCCGTGGCGCGCAGCATCCTGCCGCCCGTGCTGACCGACCGCAGCCTCGCCGACGCGCTCACCGGGCTCGCGTCGTCCAGCCTCGTGCCGTGCGCGCTGCGCGTCGACCTGCCCGTGCGGTGCGCGGCGTCGGTCGAGGCGACGGCGTACTTCACCGTCGCGGAGGCGCTGACCAACGCCGCGCGGCACAGCGGTGCGGGCGCCGTGAACGTCGACGTCGCGATGGCCGGGGACCGGCTGCGGGTCGTCGTCACCGACGACGGCGAGGGTGGTGCCGACGAGGCGGCCGGCTCCGGGCTCGCGGGCATCCGCCGGCGCACCGAGGCCCACGACGGGTCGCTGCAGCTCACGAGCCCGCGCGGCGGGCCGACCACCCTGGAGGTGACCCTGCCGTGCGGATCGTGATCGGTGAGGACGACGCGCTGCTGCGCGAGGGCCTGGCGCTGCTGCTGCGGGCCGAGGGCCTGGACGTCGTCGCGACGGCGCCCGACGCCGAGGGCCTGCTCGCGGCGGTCGAGCGGCACGAGCCGGACGTCGCGATCGTCGACGTGCGGATGCCGCCCACGCACACGGACGAGGGCATCCGCGCCGCGGTCGAGGCGCGCCGGCGCCGGCCGGGCCTCGCGGTGCTCGTCCTCTCGGCGTACGTCGAGCAGGCGTTCGCGACCGACCTGATGGTGCACGGCGGCGCCCGCCTCGGGTACCTGCTCAAGGAGCGCGTCGGGCGGGTGGAGGAGTTCCTCGACGCGCTGCACCGGGTGGCGGCGGGCGGCACGGCGATCGACCCCGACGTGGTCGCCCAGCTGCTGACCCGGACGCGGTCCGACCCCCGTCTCGACCGGCTCAGCCCGCGGGAGCGGGAGGTCCTCGAGGTCATGGCCGAGGGACTGGGCAACACCGCGATCGCGTCCCGCCTGTTCATCACCGAGGGCGCGGTGCACAAGCACATCCGCAGCATCTTCGCGAAGCTGGACCTGCCGCCCGACGACGAGGCGGACCGCCGCGTCACCGCCGTCCTGCGCTACCTCGAGGACGCCCAGCGGCGGGGGTGACCGCGGACGCACGCACGCGGCCCGGCCCGGCGACGCGTCAGGTGAGAGCGTCACAGGGCCAGCAGGACCGTCACGCCCAGGACGAGGTCGATCACGGCGCACGCCTCGGCGAACCAGCGCCACGTGACGCGCCCGGCCCGGTACAGGGCCGCGTCCCAGCCGACGTGCAGGAGCCACCCGGCGGCGACGACGGGCCCGGCCACCGCCGCCGGCGCGGTCGCCGCCACGGCGGCGAGCCCGAGGTAGAGGACGAAGCCGGCGACGTGGGCGGCGAGCAGCCGGTCGCCCCGGAACTCGCGCCGCACCGCACCGATGACGAGGTACTCGCCGCCGAGCACGACGAGCGTCCACGCGGGCAGGATGCCGGGGCGCAGCCACGAGTCGAACGTCAGGCCGAGGGCCAGGAGCGTCGGCCAGCGGTGCGCGACGGCCTCGACCCCCCGGCCCCACGCCGTGGGCGCCGGGGCGTGGACGTGCCCGCCCGTGTACCGGTCCCGGCGCAGGAGCATCACGGCCGCCATCGCGGGCAGCATGAGGACGTGCCCGACGACGAGGGCGTCGGCCGCGGACACCAGTCCCGCCCAGTACGGCGCCAGGCCGGCCGCGAACGGCAGGACCATCGCGGCCGACATCTCGCCGACCGCCCGCGGGCCGTGCCCGCGGTGCACCATCCACACGGCCATGCCGAGGGTCATGGTCGTCGCCATGACGAGCGCCGCGGCCTCCGGGCCGGCCGCGGCCAGGTCCCACCCGACCGCGGCGGCCAGGCCTGTCGCGACGGGGGCGAGCAGGAGCATCCCGAGGAGCATGGCCAGGACCATGCCGCCGAGATGGAGGGCGAACGTCACGGCGGGCCCCCGGGGCGGGCGTGCCGTGGTCGTCGCGGTGCGGTGGTGCCCGGGTTCGTGCGTCGTGGTGATCATGGGCCCACGCTGCGGCCGGTGCGCGCCCGCGGGACCGGTGGCGTGCGCACACGATCCGGGGCGGACCGCACGGGTCCGCCGTGCGGCGAGCGCGCCTAGCATCACGCGTGTGAGCACCCTCGCCGCGTCGCCGTGGGTGGCCGCCCCGCGCGACCGCCGGCTGGGCCGCGCGCGGGCGCTCGTGCTCGTGTGGCTCGCGACGACGGTGTGCACGAGCCTCGTGCTGCCGGGGATCGGCCTGCTCGAGGAGCCCCGCCCGCTGTGGGTCGCGCTCGGCTCGGTCGGCATCGCGGCGTTCGCGGTGGCGTCGGCCGGGGCGGTGCACGGTGCCGTGACGCCGTGGACGCCCGCCCGCACGCGCCGGGCGTGGGCGGTGGCGCTCGTGTCGGTGTCGGTGGCGTCGCTCGTGCTCGTCGCGCCCGTCGCGGCCGGGCGGTGGGCCACGTGGTCGTGGGTCGGCGCGGGGATCGTCGGCATCGCGCCGCTGCTCGTGACGTGGCGGTGGGTCGTCGTCGTGGCGTCGGCCTGCAGCGCGGTCAGCGTGGTCGTGGCCGGGGTCGTCGGCGGGTCGCCCGTGCAGGCGCTCGTCGTGACGGGCGGCGTCGGCCTGTCCGTCGCCGCCGTCAACTGGGCGCCGGTGTGGATGTGGGCGCTGCTGGTCGACGCCGACGCCGGCCGCGACGCCCGCGCGCGCCTGGCCGCGGGCGAGGAGCGGCTGCGGTTCGCGCGCGACGTGCACGACCTGCTCGGGCACAGCCTCACCGTCATCGCGCTCAAGGCCGAGCTCGTCGCGCGCCTGCCCGTCGGCGACCCCGGGGTCCGCGCCGAGGCGGAGCAGATCCAGCGCCTGGCCACGACCGCGCTCACGGAGGTCCGCCAGGCCGTGCACGCCTACCGGTCGGTCGACCTGCGCGAGGAGGTCGCGTCCGTGCGGCAGGTGCTGGACTCCGCGGGCGTGCGGTGCACGGTCGTCGGCGACGCCGCGGCCGTCCCGGCGGAGGCCGCCGCGCGGCTCGCGCCGGTCCTGCGCGAGGCCGTGACGAACGTGCTGCGGCACAGCCGGGCGACGTGGTGCCGGGTCGAGGTCGGTGCGGACGTCGGAGCCGACGCAGGTGCGGGCGGCACCGCGACGCTCACCGTCCGCAACGACGGCGTCGACCCCCGGTCGGCCGACGCGCACGGCTCGGGGATCGAGGGTGCGGCCGGCCGCCTGGCGGACGTGGGCGGGCGGCTGCGCGTCGAGCGGCTGGGGGACGAGTTCGTGCTGCGGGCGAGCGTGCCGGTGCGCGGTGGCGCGCCGGCGGCGCCCGGAGGTGGCGCTCCGTGATCCGCGTCCTGCTCGCCGACGACGAGGGGCTCATCCGCTCGGCCGTGGCGGCCCTGCTCGCGCTGGAGGGCGACCTCGACGTCGTCGCGCAGGCGGTCGACGGACCGGCCGCCGTCGCCGCGGCGATCGCGCACCGCCCCGACGTCGCCCTCGTCGACCTCGAGATGCCCGGGCTCGACGGCGTGCAGGTCGCCGCGGAGATCACCCGTGCCGTACCCGCGTGCCGCGTCGTCGTCCTGACCGGCCGTGGGCGGCCCGCCCACCTGCGGCGCGCGCTCGAGGCGGGCGCGCGGGGGTTCGTCACGAAGGGGGCGTCGGGTGCGACGCTCGCCGGCGTGCTGCGCACCGTCCACGCCGGCGAGCGGTACGTCGACCCGGGGCTGGCGGCCGACGCCCTCAGCGCGCCGACCTGCCCGCTCAGCCCGCGCGAGCTCGAGGTGCTGCGCCTGGCGTCGTTCGACCTGCCGCCCGCGGTCATCGCCCAGCGCGCGCACCTGGCGCCGGGCACGGTGCGCAACTACCTGCTCGCGGCGCAGGCGAAGCTCGACGCGTCCACCCGTGCCGAGGCGGTGCGGACCGCCGAGCGGTTCGGCTGGCTGTAGCGAGTCGCCGCGCGCCGGCGGGCGCGGCCCCGCACGGTCGCCGTCCTCAGGCGCCGGCGGCGCGTCGGGCGCGGGCCCGCACGACCCACCAGATGACGCCGCCGAGGACCAGGCCCGTGCCGAACGACCCGAGCAGGATCACGCCGAAGACGCCCGCGATCGACGCGAGGAGCTCCCCGACGAACGGCGCGGCGTCCTGGTCGGGGGCGATCAGCACGCGCGCGCCGTCGACGTCGGCCGGCGGTACCGCCACCTGGTACGTGCCGGACTCGGGCGCGGTGAACGCCGCGACGGACGTGATCGACCACGCGCCGACGGCGAAGCTGCTGTCGACGGCCGGGTCGCCGTCGGCGGCGAGCACCGCGCCGGAGGGCGCCTGGAGCAGCACGTCCTCGGTGAGGGCCGGGTCGGCCGGGCCGGAGCCGTCGCGCCAGGCGAGGTGCACCGCGTACCGCTGCCCGGCTTCCAGCTCGGCCGTCGTCATGCCCGGGGCGTCCGCGTCCGCGACCACGTCGGGCCCCGGTGCGCCGGACGACGTCAGCACGTCGGTGCTGAGCACGCCGACGAACGCGCGCACCGTCAGCAGGCCGACCGCGAGCGTCGCGACGAGCACCAGCACACCGAGGGACGTCGTCACGACGGGACCGGTGAGCGAGGTGCGGCGCACGGGCGCCGGCTGCGGGGTGCCCGGCTGGTGGATCGCCGGCTGGTGGATCCCCGGCTGCGGGCTGCGGGGCTGTGGTGCGCCGGGCGGCGGTGTGCCGGGCGGGGGTGCGGGCGTCGGCGCGGCGGTCACCCTCGCACGCTAGCGGGCGCCGCGGCCGGGCGGGCCGCCCTCAGCGGAGCAGCTGCAGGAAGGCCGCCGCCACCAGCAGCACGCCCGCGACGACGCCCGACGCCACCGCGTGCCGCGCGCCCGGCACGCGTGCGTCGCCGGGCACCGCCTCGAGCGTCATCCACGCCGGGTCCTGCGGGTCGTAGCGGACGTCCACCGGCTGGGCGACGAGGTACCGGGCGGACGGGCGCGGGGTGCGGGGCGTGGTCTCCAGCCGCTCCGAGCCGACGTGGTAGCGCACCGTCGGCACGGCCTGCCCGCCCACGTCCGTGACGGCGACGACCTCCCCGGAGGCGGTCCGCGCCCGGGCGAGCCGCCGGCGCGCGTCCGCCGATCCGCGCACCGACACCAGGACCGGCGCGACCAGGGCGACCGCCGCGACGACGAGCACCACCTGCACCACGAGCACGAGGGACATGACAGCCATCGTCGGGCATCCGCGCGCCGCGGGCTCAGCGACCGTCCGGTGCCTTCACCGCGAGCACGGGGCAGCGCGCGTCGAGCAGGAGGCGCTGCGCCGTCGAGCCCATGATCAGCTTGCCGACCGGCGACCGGTGCCGGATGCCGATCACCAGCAGCGACGCGTCGACCTCCGCGGCGATCGCGAGCAGCGCCTCGGTGACGTCCTTGACGACCGGCTGGCGCACCTCCGCCTCGACGCCGAGCTGCGCGAGGTGGGTGCGGACCGCGGTGACGTCGGACGCGCGGGCGAACCGGTCGTCGACGGTGGACGTGCCGGTCGTCGCGTTGACGACGAGCAGCCCCTCGCCGTGCACGCGCGCCTCCTGCGCGCCCCGCACGAGCGCGGCGTGCCCCCGGGCGTCGGCCGTCCAGCCCACGACGACGGTCATGACCTCACCTCTTCCTCGAGCGCGTCGATGTCGTCCTCCAGCCGCTCGGGCCCTTGCCGCCCGGGGACGAGCCGCAGCACGAGCGGCCCCAGCAGCAGCACCGCGATCACCACGTAGACGATCACCGCGACGGGCTCGCTCCACAGCGCCGCGACGTCGCCGCGCGACAGCTGCAGCGCCTGGCCGAGCTGCTCCTCGAGCCGCGGCCCGAGGATGACGCCGACGATCAGCGGCAGCACCGGCAGCCCGAACCGGCGCATCGCGAACCCGAGCGCGCCGAACAGCCCGAGCAGCGCGACGTCGAACCACTGGAAGTTCACGCTGTACGCGCCGAGCACGGCGAAGAACAGGATGCCCGCGTACAGGTACGGCCGGGGGATGCGCAGCAGCCGCGCCCACAGCGGCGCCATGGGCAGGTTGATGACGAGCAGCAGCGTGTTCGCGACGAACAGGCTGGCCAGCAGCGTCCACACGAGCTCGGGCTCCGCCTCGAACAGCTGCGGCCCGGGCTGCAGGCCGTACCCCTGCATGGCGGCGAGGATGACGGCCGCGGTGGCCGTGGTCGGCAGCCCGATCGCGAGCAGGGGGACGAGCGTGCCGGCGGCCGACGCGTTGTTCGCCGCCTCGGGCCCGGCGACGCCCTCGATGGCGCCGTGACCGAACTCGGCCTTGTGCTTCCCGGCCAGCCGCCGCTCGGTGATGTACGACAGGAACGTCGGCATCTCGGCGCCGCCCGCGGGCAGCGCGCCGAACGGGAAGCCGAACGCGGTGCCGCGCAGCCACGGCTTCCACGAGCGGCCCCAGTCCGCGCGGTCCATCCACGGCCGCCCCACGGGGATGATCTCCAGCGGCCGCCGGCGCAGGTGCGCGGCCACCCACAGCGCCTCGCCGACCGCGAAGATCGCGACCGCGACGACGACGATGTCGATGCCGTCGGCGAGCAGGGGGTTGTCGAACGTCAGGCGCGCCTGGCCGGTCGCGGTGCCGACGAGCCCGATCGTCAGCCCGAGCGCGAGCGAGATGAACCCCCGCAGCTTCGAGCTGCCCAGCACGGACGTGACGGCCACGAGCGCGAGCACCATGAGGGCGAAGTACGACGGCGCCCCGAGCACGACGACCCACTCGGCGACCGTCGGCGCGAGCGCGACCAGCAGCACCGTGCCGATGGTCCCGGCGACGAACGACCCGATCGCGGCGGTCGCGAGCGCCTGCGCCGCGCGCCCCGTCTTCGCCATCTTGTTGCCCTCGAGCGCCGTGACCACCGACGACGACTCGCCCGGCGTGTTCAGCAGGATCGACGTCGTCGACCCGCCGTACATGCCGCCGTAGTAGATGCCGGCGAACATGATGAGCGCGGCGCTCGGCGACACGTTGTACGTGACGGGCAGCAGCAGCGCGACCGTCATCGCGGGGCCGATGCCGGGCAGCACGCCCACCGCCGTGCCGAGCAGCACGCCGACCACCGCGTACAGCAGGTTCTCGGGGGTGAGGGCCAGCTCGAAGCCGGTCAGCAGCGCGTCCATCAGAGGATCCCGTCGAGGACGCCGGCCGGGATCGGGATGCCCAGCCCGACGTAGAAGCCGTACCAGGACGCGACCGACAGCACCGCGCCGATCAGCAGGTTGCGCACCCAGTGCCGGTTGCCGAGCACCGTCGCGGCGCCCGCGAACAGCAGCGCCCCGACCACCGCCCAGCCCAGCCAGTCGATCAGCGCGACGGTCGCGGCGAAGACGCCCGCGAGCCCGGCGAGCGTCCGCCAGTCGGTGCCCCGGTCGAGGTCGACGTCCTCGCCCGGCTCGCCCTCGGCGCGGTCGCCGCGCGCGGTCGCGACGGCCAGCAGCACCGCCAGCAGGACGAGCCCGGAGCCGATGACGTAGCCGAACGCGCCGGGCCGCACGGCCTGGTCGGCGAACCCCGGGCCGAGGCCCGCCGAGTCGACGACCGTCCAGACGCCGATCACCGCGAGCACGGCCGCGAGGGCGTACTGCGCGCGGTCGACGGGTGGGTGCTCGACCGCGGGGTGGTCCGACGTCGGCTGCCCGGGCGCGGGCCGGCCGCCCGGCACGGCGTCCGCGGCGCTCACAGCAGCCCCAGGTCGGTCAGCGTGCTCGCCACGCGCTCGTCCTGCTCCACGAGGAACTCCTCGAACTCGTCGCCCGTCACGAACGCGTCCACCCAGCCGTTGGTCTCCAGCGCCTCCTGCCACGCGTCGGTCGCGTGCATCTGCTCGAGCAGGGCGATGTGCTGGTCGCGGACCGCGTCGCTGATGCCCGGGGGTGCCAGCACGCCGCGCCAGTTGGTGAAGACCAGGTCGATGCCGGACTCCTGCAGCGTGGGTGCGTCGACGCCGTCGAGCCGCTCCTCGCCGGACACGGCGAGCACGCGCAGCGACCCCTCGGCGATCTGCCCCTCGAACTCCGCCAGGCCCGACGTGCCGACGTCGATCTTGCTGCCGAGCAGCGCCGTGGTCAGCGGGCCGCCGCCGTCGTAGACGATGTAGTTGACCTGCGTCGGGTCGACGCCGACCGCGTCCGCGAGCTGCATGGGGAACAGGTGGTCGGGCCCGCCGGGGCTCGACCCGCCGCCGACCCGCACGCTGCCGGGGTCGGCCGTCCAGGCGTCGACGAGGTCCTGGACCGTCCGGAACGGCGAGTCCGCCGGCACGAGCAGCCCCTCCTGCTCCTCGATGAGCTGCGCGATCGGCGTCGCGCCGCTCACCCGCGCGTCCGACCCGTTCGTGTACGTCGCGCCGACGACGCCGAGGCCCATCGTCATGAGCAGGTCCTCGGCGCCCTCCTCGTTGACGAGCCGCTGCATCGCGACCGTCCCGCTCGCGCCGGTGACGTTGCTGACCTCGAACCGCCCGGTGAGGTCCGCGGTCTCCATGACGCGCGTCGCGGCCCGCCCGGTCTGGTCGTACCCGCCGCCGGGGGAGTTGGGGATCATCATGCGCAGCCGCCGGTTCTCGCCGCCGTCGTCGCCGCGCGTGACCCCGCACCCGGTGAGGGCGAGGACGGCGACGAGCACGCTGACGAGGACACCGCGGGTGCGCCGTCGTCGACCCGAGGGCGACCGGTGCAGCGTCGTGGACCCCGGGTGACCGGAACGCTGCACGAGGTGGTCGTCCTCCGCCCGGCCGCCGGTGCCGTGCGTGCGTCGACGCGTGATCGCCATGCCGAACACCTCCTCGTGTCCTGCGTCGATCCTGGCCCTCCGGGACCCGGCGCGCGAGTGCGCCCGTCGTCGCGCGAGTGCACCGGTCGTTGCGGGTGCGCTCGCGCGCGGACGGGTGCCCTCGTCGCGGGGGGGGAGGTGCGGGAGGGACGGGTGGACGCGACGCGGCCCCGGGGAGGGTGCTCCCCGGGGCCGCGTCGGTGGTGCTGTGCCGTACGTCAGGCGGTGGTGCCGCCCTGGCGTCGGCGGACGACGACCACGGCCGCGCCCGCGGCCACGAGGCCGAGGGCGAGCGCGAGCAGGGCCCACGGCTCGGCGCCGGTGGTGGCCAGGCCGCCGCCGGTGCCGTCGACGACCCGGAGGGTCGCCGTGCCGGTGGCACCCGTGGCGCGGTCGACGACCACGACGGTGTGCGTGCCCAGCGTCGTGCCGCGCGGGATCGTCACCCGGGTGGTGACGGTGCCCGCCGCGTCGGCCGTCCGGGTGGCCAGGTGCACCGGCGTCGAGTGGAGCTCGATGCCGGCCTCGCCGGCCGCCGTCAGGCCGCGTGCCGTCACGGTGACGGTGCCGCCGCGGCGGACCTCGTCGGCCGAGAGCGTCACGGTCGGGCGGGCGACCTGGCCCGGCTGACCGGGCTGACCGGGCTGACCGGGCTGGCCCGGACCCGGCTGACCGGGCTGTCCCGGCTGACCCGGACCGGGCTGACCCGGCTGACCCGGCTCGCCCGGCGGACCCGGGTCGACGGCCGCGACGACCGTCGCCGGCGCCGACGCCACCCCGGCGGAGGCCGTGAAGCCCTCCGCCGCCGCGGTGACCGTCACGGTCACCGCACCGCCGACGTGCGCGGCGGTCGGCGTGAACGACGCCTGGTCGGTGCCCTCGACGGGCTCCCCGTCGACGGCCCACGCGTACGTGAGCGCGGCGTAGGCCGGGTCGACGTCGGCGACCGCGATGAGCGCGGTGCCGGCCGTGGCGGACCCGTCGGCCGTCAGGCCGCTGAGGGTGACGCCGCGGACGACTGCCCGCCGCTGCACGGTCACGGTCGTCTCGGTGGTCGTCGTCCCGTCCGGGGACGTGACGCGCACGGTGGCGACGCCGCCGTTCCCCTCCGACGGCTGCGTCACCTCCACCAGCGCGGCCGCGTCGACCGGCACGGCGACGACGGTCGGGAACGCCGACCCGTCGACGTCCACGCGGTACGACGTGACGTCCGGCGCGAAGCCGGGGACGTCGACGCCGTTGGTGCGCAGCGCGGCGAGGTCCGCCACGGACGACGCCGCCGGGGCGAGCGCGCCGATCTCGACCTCGGACACGATCATGTGCACGCCCGGGTTGGGCGTGAGCACGAAGCGCAGCCCGGTCGCCGCGACGCCGTCGAGGTCGAGGGTCACCACGGGAGCCGTCCCGTCGGCGGGGACGACGACGGTCGTCGGCGTGCCCCACCCGGGCACCGGCTGCCACGTGCCGGCCTCGTCCTGGTACTCGACGACCATCTCGCGGGCCCAGCTGCGGTGGCTGCCGTCCGCGAAGAAGTACACGGACGCGTCCGCGAGCTCGGTCGCGGGGAACGAGTACGTCAGGGTGTCACCGGTGCGGGCCGTGCCGACCCAGTTGGACCACGCCTTGTCGGTGCGGTCGCGGTTGCGGGTGTTCTCCATGGAGTACCCGGGCTCGGTGAACGTGGCCTGCACCGTCGTCGTCGGCAGCGGCGCGATGTTGGCCGACGACCGCGCGGTGACGACGACGTTGAGCGTCGCGGCGACCGGCTCCGCGCCGGCCTCGTTCGACTCGGCCGTGCCCGGCACGGTCACGACGCCCTCGTCCACGAACGACGCGTCCGTGACACCCGACCAGTCCCACGTGACGGGCGTGTCGAACGTCGCGGTGGACGCCCCGACGCGCGCCGGCACGACGGCCGGGGCCGCGGCCTGCACCTGCGCGAGGCCCGCACCGACGTACGTCGTCACCGACACCGGGTCGGTGACGGTGAAGCCGCCGACGTCGACGGTCCCGATCACGAGCAGCGACGCGCCGTACACGTCGGTCGCCGTGCCGGTGACCGTCACCTGGCCGGTCCGCGCCCACGCGGACGCGGGCACCTCGTCCCAGACCACGGTCGCGGCCGGGCCGGTGCCCCACCGGTACGTCGGGACGACGGTCGCCGGCAGCACCGGCGCGACGCCCACGGTCGTGCTCACGGTCACCGGGGTGACCCCGGTCGCCGCGACGTCGCGCGGGGTCCAGCGCTGGTTCGCGCCGCCGTTGGAGCCGTAGACCCCGACGCCGGCGTTCTCGGCGGTCGACTGGCCGCCGACCTCGAGCGCCTGCCCGATGCCCTCGTTGACGAACGCGAACGTCCGCCCCTCGGTGGACGAGACGATCCAGCGGGTCGCCGGGTCACCGGCGGCCGCCTCGACGGTCGTCGACCGCAGGTCGGTGCCCGCCGTCGTCGCGCCGAGCACGCGCCCGTCGGACGCCGCGAGCACGAACCGCCGGGTGCCGTCGAGCCGGCCCGCGGGGACCTCGTGCGCGGTCCACAGCTGCGGGGCGACGGCCTCGGGCGTCGTGCCCGCGGTGGTGATGGTGGTGGCCGTGGCCGCCCCCGTCGCCGCCGTGAGCGCCTTGCCGCTCTGCACGCCGGTGAGCTGGTACGTGTGACCGTCGGCGATGGCCGCCGCGTCCTCGGCCACGCCGCTGACGCCGTCGAGCTCGATCGAGGTGACCGAGCGCGCCGGCAGCGTGAGCGTGACGGTCTTCGCGGCCGCGTCGACCGCGACCGCGTCGCCCTCGACGAGCGCGTTCTGCGACGGGGCGTCCGCCGGCGACTCGGTGGTCACGTACGGCGTCGCGGAGGCGCCCTCGGCGATGGTGCCGAAGTGGCGCAGGTCGACCGTCAGCGTGACCGGCTCGGCCGACGCGTTGGTGTGCACGAGCGCCGTGGAGGCGCCGTCGGCCTTGAGGGCCGCCGTCGTCGTGGTCGAGTCGGTCGCGATCACGCGGTCGCCCGGGCGGACGAAGTGCGTGAAGTTGCGCGTCGTGTCGTACTTCGTGTTCGTCTCGACGTGGCACGCCTCGACCTCGGAGAAGTCGCCCCCGGCGGCCTCGACGCGGCGCTCGGACGCGAACACCGCGTCCTCGCCCGTGCCGTACCAACGGCAGTCGAGGTCGATGAAGACGCCGCCCCAGTTCGAGTTCTCGCCCTGCGGCTCCATGTTCCACAGGTCCTCGACCGGCTGCCAGAACACCCACGCGTCCGACTCCAGCTCGCGCAGGTCGTCGTGGATGCGCCCGGCGAGGCCGAGCCCGTTGACGATGCTGGCGGGGTTCCAGCCGCTGACCCAGCTGCCCTCGACCTCGCTCATCCACAGCGGCTTGTCGGCCACCTTGGCGAGGTCACGGACCGTCTGGCGGCCGCCCGTGCCGTACGTGTGCACGTTGAGCTGGTCGACGTTCGCGCGCGTCTGCGCGTCGTACGCGTTCCAGTTCGTGACGAACGTGCCCGGGTTGGTCTCGTCCATCGCCGAGACGACCGCGTCGGTCGTCGTCGACGGGTCGCCCAGGTGCCCGGCGAGCGCGTCGATGAGGTCGGCCTGCCGCGCGGGGCCGACGTGCATGCCCTCCTGGCGGCCGCCGACCGGGACGCCGTCGCGCAGCGTCGTGCCCCAGTAGTTGGTGTTCGGCTCGTTGAGCGGGTCGATGGTGTCGACCGTGATGCCGTGCGCGTCCTCGAGCTCCTCGCTCACGCGCACCAGGTAGGCGGCGAAGTCGTCGATCGAGTCCGGCCGCAGCTGCTCCGCGCTGGCGTTGAGGCCGCCGGACACGTAGCCGCTCTCGGTCATGAACCACGGCGCCGAGTTGGCGAACGTCTCCCAGTGCGTGATCTGGTCGTCGGCCGTGAGCTGGTCGACCCACCACCGCTGCGTCGCGTCGGCGTCGAGGTCGTAGAAGCGGTCGTCGGCCGGGTCGAACGCCTCGCGGACCGCGGCGGCGTTCGCGTGGTCGGTCGGGGCGCCGTACAGCTCGCCCGTCTCGTCGGGCTGCCACCAGCCCTCGACGGCGCCGCCCGCGCGCAGGTAGTCCTCGACGTCGGACGCGTGCCCGCCGCCGATGTTGTACCGGGCGATGTTGAGGTCGAGGCCCTCGGCGCCGAACAGCTTGTCGTACAGGTCCTGGCGGACGTCGGCCGGGTAGTCGCCGGTCGCGTTGGCGAACCAGACGAGGCTCGTGCCCCAGCCCTGGAACTCCTCGCCGGCGTACCAGGGGTTGGGCGTGACGGTCACCGCGGCGGCCGCCGCGGCGGGTGCGGTCACGGCCGGGGCTGCGATGAGCCCGGCCGTCAGCGCGAGCACGGCGGCTCCCGCTGTGGAACGACGTGACGTCGTCGTCATCGGTCCTCTTCTCTGAGGTGGGTCCTGCATGGGTCGTGCGGGTCGTGCGGGTCGTGCGGGTCGTGCGGGTGGTGCGGGGCGTGCGGCCCTCGTGGGGCCGCACGCGGGTCAGGACTCGGTGTGGCCGAGGTCGGGGGCGTCGACGAGCTCGAGCGCGCCGGCGCCGCCGAGCAGCTCGAGGACGACGACGCGGTCGCCGCGCCCGCGCACGGCGGGCGAGGGCACGTAGAGGGTGGTCTGCGGACCCTTCGACCAGTACCGGCCGAGCGAGGTCCCGTTGACCCAGACGACGCCCTTGCCCCAGCCGCGCGTCGAGACGAACAGGTCCGCGACGGGCAGGTCGGTCTCCCAGACGCTGAACGACGGGCCGGGGACGGGGCCGCTCGACACGGCGGCGTCGGCCGCGAGCGCCGGCGACGCCGCGAGCGCGTCGACGTCGACGGGCAGCACCCGCCAGCCGGTCAGCGGGCGTCCCCCGAGGGTCGCGGGGCCGATGAGCCCCTTCGCCTCACCGATCCGCGGGCCGTAGTTGACGCGGCCCTGGTCCTCGACGAGGACGTCGAGGCGGCCGCTGCCGGCGGGCAGCGTGAGCGACGTCGCCCGCTCGGACCGGTCGATCACGCCGACGGCGCGCCCGTCGAGGAACACCTGCGCGCGGTCGTGGACCTCGCCGAACGCGAGCACCGCGGGCGCGTCCAGGTCGACCGTCGTGCGGTAGAGCACGAACCCGCTCGCCGCGGCGACCTGTTCGTGCGTCGGGACGTCGTGGGCGTCGACCCAGCCGTCGAGGCCGGCGACGGCGGACCACAGGTCGACCGTGCGGCGGCCGTCGGCGAGCGTGGCGGCCGGCGCGGGGCGACGGTCCGGGGCGGTCTCGGCCGGCAGGTCGGTGTACCGGCCCAGCACCGCGCGGAAGGCGTCGTACTTGGCGGTGCGCGTGCCGTCCTCCGCGAGCGGGGCGTCGTAGTCGTACGACGTGACGGTCGGCTGGTAGACGCCCTTGTCGTTGGCGCCGGACGTGAACCCGGCGTTGGTGCCGCCGTGGAACATGTAGACGTTCACGGAGCCGCCGGCCGCGAGCAGCGCGTCGAGGTCGCCCGCCGACGCCGCCGGGTCGGTCGTGTGGTGGTGCGCGCCCCAGTGGTCGAACCAGCCGCACCAGAACTCCATGCACATGAGCGGGCCGGTGGGCTGGTGGCGCCGCAGCGTCTCGAGGCGCTCGGCGGTCCGCGAGCCGAACGTCGCGGTGCGGTGCAGCTCCGGCAGGCCGCCGCGCTCGAGCATCTCGTCGTCTGCCTGGTCGCAGGTCAGCAGGGGGACGTCGATGCCCTGGGCGCGGTTGATCGCGACGAGCGCGCGCAGGTAGTCCTTGTCGTCGCCGTACGCGCCGTACTCGTTCTCCACCTGCACGGCGATCACGGGGCCGCCGCGCGTCACCTGGCGCTCGGCGACGATCGGCAGCACGTGCTCGAGGTACTGCTGCACGGCCGTCATGTACGTCGGCTCGTTGCGGCGCACGCCCACGCCGGGCATGCGGAACAGCCACGCGGGGAACCCGCCGTTGTCCCACTCGGCGCAGATGTACGGGCCGGGGCGCACGATCGCGTGCATGCCCTCCGCCGCCACCAGGTCGAGGAACCGCCCCAGGTCCCGCGGGCCGCTCGTGTCGAAGACGTCGGGCGTCGGCGCGTGCACGTTCCACGCCACGTACGTCTCGATGGTGTTCAGGCCCATGAGGCGCGCCGAGCGGATGCGGTCGGCCCACAGGTCCGGGTGCACGCGGAAGTAGTGCAGCGCGCCGGAGAGCACCTGGTGCGGGCGGCCGTCGAGCAGGAAGTCCTGCTCGCCGATCTCGAACGTGGGCATGGGGAGGGCTCCTGGGGTCGGGAGGCGGCGGACGGCGGGGGCGGCAGCGCGGTGCGCGGCCGCCCCCGTCGTCAGGGCGTGCTCAGGTGGCGCTGCAGGTCACTCGACCGTGAAGCCCTGGTCGTTGCCGTACGTGGTCAGCTGCTCCTGCCACGCCGACAGGCCCTCGGTCAGCGTGGTGTCGGAGACGTACGCCTGGCCGACCGTGTCGTTGAAGACGCTGTTGCCGTAGACCTGGAACGGCAGGTACTGCCAGCCCTCGGAGACGTCCGCCGCGGCCTGCGACAGCACCTCGTTGATCTTCTGGCCGCCGAAGTACTCCGACTCCTCGCCCAGGTACTCCTCGGACTCGAGGTCCGCGACCGTGGCGGGGAAGCCGCCGCCCTCGAGGCGCAGCGCGACGCCGTCACCGGCGGACGCGAACTCGAGGAAGTCGTACGCGAGCGCCTTGTTCTCGGACGCCTCGGTCACGGACATCGCCGAGCCGCCGTTCTCGGCGGTCACGGACTCGCCCTCGGTCCACTGCGGCATGGGCGCGACGCGCCACTTGCCGGCACCCTCGGGCACACCGGACTCGAAGTTGCCGGGCATCCACGCGCCGGTCACGAGCGTCGCGATCGTGCCGTTGCCGAGGCCCTGGTACCACTCGTCGCTCCACGCGCTGATCGGCGCGACGAGGTCCTCGCCCACCAGCTGCTGCCACATCGTGGCGTACTTCTGCGAGCCCTCGTCGGCGAGGTCGATCGTCACGTCCGTGCCGTCGACCTGGAACGGGCGGCCGCCGGCCTGCCACATCAGCGACGTGGCCAGGCCCGCGTCGCCGGTGTCGGCCGTGATGTACGCGTTCGGGTCGGCGGCGTGCAGGGCCTGCGCCGCGGCGACGTACTCGTCCCACGTCGTCGGCACCTCGATGCCGTGCTGCGCGAAGACCTCCTCGTTGTAGAAGAGGGCCATCGGGCCGGAGTCGAGCGGGAGGCCGTAGATGCCCTCGCCCTGCTGCACCGCGCTCCACGGGCCGGGCGTGTAGGTGCCCTCGAGCTCACCGGCGCCGAGGTCGGTCAGGTCGGCGAGCGACTCGCCGATCGCGAACTGCGGGAGCGCGTAGTACTCGATCTGCGCGAGGTCCGGCACGCCGGAGCCGGCGCCGATCGCGTTCTGCAGGGCCGTGTACTGGTCGTTGCCCGTGCCGGCGTTGACGAGCTCGATCGTCACGTCCGGGTTGGCCTCCATGTACGCCTCGGCGATGGGCTCCACGGTCGGGTCCCAGGCCCAGACGAGCAGCTCGCCGCCCTCCTCGGCGGCGGCCGACGGGTCGGCGTCGCTGCCGCCGCCACCGCCGCTGCAGGCGGTGAGCGTCAGCGCGAGCGCGCCGGCGAGGGCGGCACCGCGGACGGCGGTGCGGTGCGCCGCGGTGCGGCGGGGGGTTCGGGTCATGGGGGAGATGTCCTCTCACGTCGTCGTACGGGAACGGGGTGCGGATGACTGCGGGCGCGCGACTTCCGTCGGCTGCGCCGTCACTCCTTGACGGAGCCGGCGGCGAGGCCGGACTGCCAGTAGCGCTGCAGGAAGAGGAAGGCGACGACCAGCGGCACGATCGTCAGGACGGACCCGGTGATGACGAGGTTGAAGATCGCCTCGCCGCCCGCGGTGGCGGCCTGCGCGTTCCACGCGTTGAGGCCGAGCGTCAGCGGGTACCAGTCGGGGTCCTTGAGCATGATCAGCGGCAGGAAGTAGTTGTTCCACGTCGCGACCATCGTGAAGAGCAGCACGGTGACGATGCCGGGGGCGAGCAGCGGCAGGCAGACCTGCGCGAACGTGCGGGCCTCGCTGGCGCCGTCGATGCGCGCGGCCTCCATCAGCTCCGTGGGGATCGCCTCCGCGGCGAACGTCCACATGAGGTAGAGGCCGAACGGCGAGATCAGCGACGGGATGATGACCGACCACGGCGTGTTGGTCAGGCCCATCTGGCTGAACATGAGGAACGTCGGCACGGCCAGCGCGGTGCCGGGCACGGCCACGGCGCCGATGACGACCGCGAAGACGCCGCGCTTGCCGGGGAACTGGAACTTCGCCAGCCCGTACCCGCCGAGCACCGCGAGCAGCGTCGCACCGCCGGCGCCGAGCACCACGTACAGCACGGTGTTGAGGAACCAGCGGACGAAGATGCCGTCGTCGTACGTGAGCGTGTCGCCGATGTTGGTGAGCAGCGCGAACGAGCTGCCGAACCACAGGCCGAACGACGAGAACAGGTCGCCCTGCGTCTTGGTCGCGTTGATGACGAGCCACGCGAGCGGGACGAGCGAGTACAGCAGGACGAGCGAGGTGAGGACCGTCAGCAGGACGCTGCGGCGCGGGCGCGTGCCGCCCGGGCGGCGGCCGCGGGTGCTGCGCAGACGCGGCGCCGGGGAGCGGCGGGGCGCCGTCGCGGACGGGGTGGGGGTCGCGGTGGTCATCGCTCACGCCTCCTTGCGCATGCCGCGCAGCTGGACGACGTAGGCGATCACCATCGTGAGGACGCCCATGATGAGGGCGACCGTGGCCGAGTAGTTGTACTGCTGGCCGGAGAAGCTCAGCGAGAACGCGTACAGGTTCGGCGTGAAGTACGTGGTGATGGCGTTGGGCGCCAGCGACTGCAGGATGCTCGGCTCGTTGAACAGCTGGAAGCTGCCGATGATCGAGAAGATGCCCGCGATGACGAGCGCGCCGCGGATCGCGGGCAGCTTGATCGCGGTGATGACCCGCCACTGGCCGGCGCCGTCGATCTGGGCCGCCTCGTACAGCGAGGTGGGGACCGTGCGCAGCGCGGAGTAGAAGATCAGCATGTTGTAGCCGACGAACTCCCAGGTCACGATGTTGCCGATCGCGGCAAGGACGAGGTCGGGCGACAACGGGTTGGGCAGCGTCGTGCCGAGGGCGTCGTTGATGTTGCCGACGAGGCCGAACCGCGTGCCGTACATGAAGCCCCACATGAGGGTGGCGACGACGGCGGGCACGGCGTACGGCAGGAAGATCGAGATGCGGAAGAAGTCGCGACCGTAGAGGCGTCCGCTGTCGAGCGCGAGCGCCACGAGCAGCGCGATGCCGAGCATCACCGGCACCTGCACGGCGAGGAACACGGTGACCCGGCCGAGCGCCGACCAGAACTGCGGGTCCTCGAGCGCGCGCTGGTAGTTCTCGAGGCCCACGAACGTCGTGCCGCCGACGAGTTGCGTGCGGAAGAGGCTGATCCACAGCGAGTAGGCGATCGGTGCGAGGAACACGAGCGCGAACACGGCCATGAACGGCCCGACGAAGCCCCACCCGGTCCACGACACGCGCGTACGGCGGTGGGGCAGCGCGAGGGCCGCGGGCGGGGCCGCGGCGGGCACGGCGGTCTGGGTCACGGGACACTCCTTCGTGGCGCCGAATGTTGACGTCACCATTGGCGGCAACCGGCACGCTTTCATCGGGGGTGCGGGGTGTCAAGCGATCGCTCGATACTGCAGGTCACGGAATGGTGACGTCACCATCCGTCACATCCGGGGATGACGTGGCGGGTGATGGCGACGTCGCCATCGCTATGCTGCTCGGCATGTCGCAGGTGCCACCCGCCCGCGGCCGCCCGGGCCCGTCCATCGCCGACGTCGCGCGGCTGGCCGGCGTCTCGCAGCAGACCGTCTCCCGCGTCTCCACCGGCGCCACCAACGTCCGGCCCGAGACGCGTGAGCGCGTCCTCGCCGCCATGGACCAGCTCGGCTACAGCCCCAACCACGCCGCCCGTGCGCTGCGGTCCGGCTCGTTCGGGACCATCGGGCTCATCGCGCACCGGCTCACCCGTACGGGGGAGTCGCGCACGTTCGAGGGCGTCGTCGAGGCCGCCCGCCAGCACGGGTACAGCGTCACCCTCGTGGACGTCCGCACGCCGTCGTCGTCCGACCTGTCCGACGCCGTGCGCCGCCTCGGCCACCAGGCCATCGACGGCCTCGTGGTCATCCGCGCCGAGGACGCCACCCCCGCCACGCTCGCCCTGCCGCCGCGGCTGCCCGTCGTCGTCTCCGACTCCCGGTTCGTCGGGCACCACCCGGCCGTCGGCACCGACCAGGCCGAGGGCGCGTCGCTCGCCGTGCAGCACCTGCTCGACCTCGGGCACCCGACCGTGCACCACGTCGGCGGGCCGCTCGACTCCACCCCGGCCCGCGTGCGCGCCGACGCGTGGCGCACCCGCCTGCGCGCCGCCGGGCGGGCCGTGCCGGACGAGTGGCACGGGGACTGGTCGGCGGCCTCGGGTTACGAGGTGGGCGCGCGGATCGCCGCGTCGCCCGAGGTCACGGCCGTGTTCTGCGCCAACGACGAGATGGCGGCGGGCGTCGTGCGGGCGCTGCACGAGGCCGGCCGCCGGGTGCCCGAGGACGTCTCGGTGGTCGGCTTCGACGACATCCCCATGGCCGAGTACCTGTGGCCGCCGCTGACCACCGTCCGGCAGGACTTCCAGGCGATCGGCGCCGAGCTCGTCGAGCTGCTCATGCGCCAGATGCGCGAGCACGTCAGCCTGGCGGGCCACCACGTGGTCGTCCCGACCCGCCTGGTGGAACGCGCGAGCACGGCCCCACCGCGCACGCGCTGACCCCCGGCCCGCCGCCCCCCGCCCCGCCGCCCGCCGCCCGCCGCGCGAGGGCAACGTGCTGCCCGCATCGGCTCTCGGAGGCGATCACCAGGTTGCCCTCGCTCCCTGGCCGGGTGCCCGGGCCCCCGCGGTCGCGGGGCCCCGCCGCCGAGGGGGCTGTGATTCGTCCGCCGCGGCCCCGCCACGCGAACCAGCGCCCCCTCGGCGGGCGGGTGGTGGTGGGGTCAGGAGAGGAGGCGGGCGATGATGCGGGCGCCGGCCTGCGGGGACAGGTGCGGCGAGCCCGTGAGGCGGCCCTCGAGCGCGGCCACGTTGAGCACGCTGATGACGGCGAGCGCGGTGTCGTAGTCGTCCTGCGTGGTGCCGGGTGCCGCGTCGTCGCCCTGCCGTGCGCGCCGGACCTCGGCGACCTGCTCGGCGAGGACCTGGTGCGACGCGACGTGCAGGCGCGCGAGCTCGCCCGACGCCTCGGGGTGCCGCAGGCCGTACGCCAGGAACTCCAGCGACAGCAGGACGCGCGGGTCGTCCTGCACGCCGCACAGCCAGTGCGTGAGGGCCTCCTCGTCGACGCCGTCGACCGTGACGCCGGGCAGCGTGGCGTCGGGCGAGTCGATGGTGACGTGGAGCTGGTCGCGCGCCAGGGTCAGGAAGACCTCCTCCTTCGACGCGAAGTGCGCGTACACCGCGCCCTTCGTGTAGCCGGCCTCCGCGGCGATGTCCCCGACGGACGCCCCCTCGTAGCCCTTCGCCGCGATGACGCGGGCCGCGGCGGCGAGCAGGTCCGCGCGCGTGCGGTCCACCTTCTGCCGGCGGCGGTCATCGGCGCGCCCGGCGGCTGAGCGTGCGGCGCCCTCCGCACGGTCGGCGGCGTCCCCGGCGCGTCCGGCGGCGGCACGTGCGCCGGCCTCGGCGCGGTCCACGGCGGCATGCGCCGCGGTGGCGGCGGTGTGCGCCATCGACTCCGACGCCTGCGCGAGCCCGCGTGACGCCTCGCGCAGCGACTGCGCGACGGCGTCGCCCACCTCGGGCACGACCGTCCGCGCCTGCTCGCCGAAGAGGCGCGAGAGCGTCGTCGTGGCGTCGACCAGCGCGCGCGTCGCGGTGCTGAGCGGGTCCTCGTGGTCGCTGGCCATGCCCTCAGCGTACCGGGCGGTACGCCGCCATACCGCTGGGTACGGAAAGCCCTTGATGCCCACGGGTCCGCGAGATACCGTCGGGAACGTACCGATCGGAATGAGGAGGCGGAGATGAGCACGGACGTGCTGCTGTCCGTCCGCGGGCTGCGCAAGCGGTACGGCGGGCGGACCGGTGTGCAGGCGAACGACGGGATCGACCTCGACGTCGCGGCCGGGCAGGTCGTCGGCCTGCTGGGCCACAACGGCGCCGGCAAGACGACGCTCGTGCACCAGGTCGTCGGCCTCGTGAAGCCCGACGCGGGCACCCTCACGCTCGGCGGCGTCGACGCGGTCGCGCACCCCGAGGCCGCCCGGCGGCTCGCGTCGATCCAGGCGCAGGCCAACGTGCCGATCACGGGCCTGACACCGCGTCTCGCGATCGAGCTGGTCGGGCGCATCCGCGGCGGCGAGCGGGCCGCCGTCCGCCGCCGCACCGAGGACCTCCTCGACGCGCTCGACCTCGGCGCCTGGGCGGACACCCGCGCGGAGAAGGTGTCCGGCGGCGTCGCGCGCCTCACGTCGTTCGCGATGACGGCCGTGCAGCCGGGCGCGCTCGTCGTGCTCGACGAGCCGACCAACGACGTCGACCCCGTGCGCCGCCGGTTGCTGTGGAACCAGATCCGCGGCCTCGCCGACGCGGGCCACGCCGTCTTGCTCGTCACGCACAACGTGCGCGAGGCCGAGCGCGTCGTCGACCACCTCGCCGTGCTCGACCACGGCGTGGTGCTCGCGTCCGACACCCCCGCCGGCCTCACCGCGGCGCTGCGCGGGTCGCTCACGCTCGAGGTCGACCTGCCCCACGACGGTCCGGTCGCGTGGCACCCGGCCGTCGAGCCCGGCGCGACCGGGCGTCTGCGCGCGAGCGGCGTGGTGCCCGCGGACCGTGCGTCGGAGGTCGTCGCCTGGGCGCAGGCCGAGGTCGACGCCGGACGGCTCGAGCGGTACGCGCTCACGCCGGCGTCCCTCGAGGACGTCTACGTCCGGCTCGTCGGTGAGGACCGCGCCGCCGAGGGGGTGGCGGCATGACCGGCGTCCGGCAGACCCTGCTGCTCGCGCAGTGGCAGCTCCGCCGGCAGGCGCAGTTCCTGCCGCTCATGGTCGTCGTGCAGGCGTTCATGGCCGTCGCGACCGTCATCGGGTACGGCCTGCTCGTCGGCGACCCCGACCCGGTCACCGCGCTCTACCTGGCCACCGGCGCGCCGACCATCACGCTCATCGTCATCGGCCTGGTGCTCACGCCGCAGCTGCTCTCGCAGGCGCGCACCGAGGGCAGCCTCGACTGGCTGCGCACGCTGCCCGTGCCGCGCACCGCGTTCCTCGTCGGCGACCTGCTCGTGTGGACCATGCTGGCGCTGCCCGGCATGGTGCTGGGCGTCCTCGTCGGCGTCTGGCGCTTCGACGTCGACCTGTCGCTCGCGCCGTGGCTGGTGCCCGCGACGCTGCTGGTGTCGCTGACGGCGGCGTCCGTCGGGTACGCGATGGCGTCCCTGCTACCGCCCGCGCTGGCGCAGCTGCTCACGCAGGCGCTGGTGTTCGTCGTCCTGCTGTTCTCGCCCGTCTCGTACCCCGCCGACCGCATGCCCGGCTGGCTGCAGGACGTGCACGCGTGGCTGCCGATCGAGCCGATGGCGCAGCTCGTGCGCGCGGGGCTCGCGTCGGAGGCGTTCACCGTGCCCGGCCGGTCGCTCGTGGTGCTGCTCGCGTGGTGCGCGGCGTCCGTGGTGGGGGCGGTGCTGGCGCTGCGCAGGCGGGCGTAGGGCCGGGGGCGGCGGGGGCAGGGCAGCGGGGGCGGGTCGACGACGACGGACGACGACCGCGCCGGGACGACGACGGTGCCGGGACGACGACGGCGCCGCGGACGGGGTGTCCGCGGCGCCGTCCTGACGTGGTCCGGCGTCAGCCGTTCGTGACGATGAACTCCTCGTGCGTGACGTAGCTCGGGCTGAGCTCGAGCTCGAGCGTGGCCGGGTCGGTCGCGGTGAAGCCGATGTTCCACGTCACCGACGCGCCCGGAGCCAGCGCGCCCGACGGCGGCATGCCGACGTCGTTCGCGGAGTCGAAGATCTGCCTCGCCTCGACGCCACCGGACGTCCCCGAGGCGAGGAACAGCAGCGGGTCGAAGGCCTCGGACGTGCCGTTCTGCACCGTGACGGTCATGCTCACGTGCTCGCCGGTCGTGCCCGCGACCGCGCTCTCCGACGGCGTGTACGGCTGCGGGGCACCGACCGTGACCGCGAGGCCGTCCTCGTACTCGAAGACCTCGCCGAAGGGGACGGTCATCAGCTCGGTCGGGCCGCCGGCACCGTCGTCCTCCACGACCGAGTCGTCGGACGGGGCGGCGGACGGGACGACCGCCTCGGCCGTCGCGGTGGTCGACTCCACCTGGTCCACGAACTCCCGGAGCAGGCTGGAGTACACCAGGTGCGACAGCACCACCATGACCACGGACACGACCGCGACGACGACGGCGCCGATCGCGAGTCCGCGGCCCGGCCGCGCCTTCACGAGCGCCACGATGCCCAGCACGAGGCCGACGACGGCCAGCACGCCGGCCAGGTAGCTCACCACCGGCACCCAGCTGAGCAGCAGCGCGACGCCGGCCAGCACCAGCGCCGTGATCGCCATGCCCTTGCCGGCGGGCCGCGGCCCGGCGGGCGGGAAGCCACCGGGCTGGCCCGTGCCGGGGGCGAGGTAGGGCGGCGGCGCGCCGGGGGTGCCGTAGCCGGGTGCCTGCGACGGGGCGGACCCGTCGGCGGGTGCGGCCCCGTAGGCGGGTGCGTCGGTGGGGGACCCGTAGCCGGGCGCGGTGGCACCGGCGGACCCGTCGGCCGTGCCGGACCCGTAGGAGGGCGCCGACCCGTAGCCGGGGGCCGATGCGGGTGCGCCGTAGGGGTTCGCGGGCGTGCCTCCGGAGGCGGAGGGTGCGGTGGCCCCCGGGGCCGCGGCGGGCGCCAGCGGGATCGCCGGTGCGGCGCCGTACGGGGCCGCCGGGGCGAGGGCCGGGTCGGCCGACGGCGTCGTCGGCGCGCCGAACACGGGCGCCGACGGGGCGGACGCGGCGGGGGCCGGCGCGTCGGTCGTCGCGGGCTCGGCCGGCGTGGTGGGGCGCTGCTCGTCCGAGGGGGACGGGGGTGCGGTCGGCGGCGGCGGGACGGCGCCGGGCTCGTCAGTGGTCACGCGGACGGGGCTCCTCGGGAGGGTGGTGGGGGGCCGTGACGTGCGCGGACATCCGCGCACGTCGTGCGGGGCCAGTATCGAGCACGGGTACGACAGGCGGGTTAGCCCGTCCGCGTGGCGTCGGCGGGACCGTGGGCGCGCCGGGCACCACGACGTACCCGTCGTGCACGTCGCCGAGCACCCGCATGCGCGGGTCGCCCGTCCCCCACAGCCACGCGAGGTGCACGCACAGGATCGCGTCGACCTCGTCCTCCACGGCGCGCAGCTGGGAGACCCGCTCCGCGCCCGCGACCGCGGCCCGGATCTCGCGCCAGCGCGGGTGCTCGGCCAGGTGCAGCGTCGGCCCGCACACGCGCTCGAGGTGCTCGACGAGCCGGCGCCACGCGTCCCGCAGCGACGCGAGGTCGCGCCCCGGCTTGACCTTGTACGGCAGCACGCGCCCGAGCCCGAACAGCGCGACCATCGCCGGGTGCGGGTAGACCTCGACCGCCACGGACGTGTCGCCGTCGGGCGCGGTGGCGGGGTCGACGTCCCAGCCGAACCGCTGCGCGAGCGTCCACCCCCGCGGCGGGTCCATCCACGGCCGCGACCGGTTGCACGGGTGCGCGCCGGCGTCGTACCGCCCGAACTCGGCCTGCAGCAGCTTCTCCGGGACGCGAGACCCCGTCGCGTTGGGCACGACGAGCGGCGCGTCGAGCGCCGCCACCACCCGTCCGGGTGCGTGCACCGCGAGGGCGTCGGCGATCTCGCCGTCCGTGCGGACGGTCGCCGAGTGCGTCAGGCGTCCGGCCGCGTCCGCGAACGCCAGGCCGGTGCGGTTGCGCGTGCCCCAGGCGAGGTCGACGCCGACGTACGTCGTCACACGGGCCAGTGTGCCCGGGGCATGCCGCGGCCGGCCGTGGGCGTCGAGGCCACCGCTCCCGAGCTCGCCGGTCCGCCACCGAGCCCGCCGGTCTGCCGCCGAGATCGCCGGGCCAACGCCGGGCGCGCCGGTCCGACGCCGGGCGCGCCGGCCCTCGCCGTCGACGTCCCCACCGGGCCGGCCCTCTGGCCGAAGGGGAGCCGCACGCGGCGAGCCGAGCGTGGCCACCTCGTCACCCGTGCTCGACCTCGTGACCGGCGCTCGACTCGTGACCGGTGCTTGACCTCGCGACCGGCGCTCGACCTCGTGACCGGTGTTTGACCTCGTCACCTGTGCTCGAGTTCGTCACCCGTGCGCGACCTCGTCACTCAGGAGTGACGATCTCGATGCAGGAGTGACGAGTTCGGCGGGCCGGACGGTGCAGCGGCGGTCGCGGCTGCGGCGTGCTGCCGGTCGGCGGCCGAGGACCGGGAACCGGCTCCCCGCGACCGACACCGATCGTCACGTGCTGACGGAGCGCACCGGCCGCCCACCGAGTCCGCCGGTCGCTCACCGAGTTCGCCGGTTATGCGCCCAGTTCGCCGCTCACAACCGCCGAACTCGCGGCCGAACCGGCGAACTCGCCGACACGTGCGGTGTCGGGCGGTTGCCGGCGACCTCGCGGCCGGCCCGCGAGCTCGGGCCCTACCGCCGAACTCGCGGAGGCGAGCGGCGTGGGGGCGACGGCGTGCCTGGAGACAGCGACGCGCCGGCCCACGGGTGCGGACCGGCGCGTCGTGGTGCGTGTCGCGACGTCAGCGGCAGGGGCCGCCGGCCTCGCTTAGGGTCGGGACGTCGTCGCGGGCGTCGAGGTCGCCGACGTGGAGGTCGGCCCACCGCGGGTCGACGTCCCGCGGGTCGACGTCCCGCAGGTCGAGTGCTCGGACGTCGAGCTCCCCGGCGTCGTCCCCTCCCCCGGCGTCCCGGTGCGGCTCGCGGCTCCGGTCGTCCGCCCTGACGTCGTCCCGTGCGTCGTGCGCCGCGTGCGTGTCGACCGCGTCGACATCGGGCACGAACGCGTCCATGACGGCCGATCCCTCGTGCGGGCCGCCCTCGAGCACGAGCGTGTCGGGGGCCTGGACGCCGAGCACCACGGGCTCCGTCCCGAGTGCGCGGTGCGCGCGCAGGTACGCCGGCACGAGCAGCGCGACGGCGCCGAGCCACGCGAGCGGGTTCGCCCACACGACGCCGGTGAAGCCGAACGCCGCACCGAGCACGATCGCGGCGCCGACGCGCATGACGAGCTCGATGACGCCCGTCAACGTCGGGACGCCCGTGTGCCCGAGCCCCTGCAGGGCGCCGCGCAGCACGAACAGCACGCCGAGGATCGCGTACAGCGCCCCGTTGACGTGCAGGAAGTGGGCCGCCATCGCGACGACGCGCTCCTCGCCGGGGCCGACGAACAGCGCCACGATCGTGGACCCGCCGGTCACCAGCACGACACCGAGCACGAGCGAGCCGATGACGGACATCCACACGGCCTGCACGACGCCGGCGCGGATGCGGTCGGGCCGCCCGCCGCCGTGGTTCTGCGCGACGAACAGCGACACCGCGAGGCCGAGCGACTGCAGCAGCGCCACGGCGAGGCCGTCGACGCGCGCGGCCGTGGTGTAGGCGGCGACGGCGTCCGGGCCCAGCCCGTTGAGGCGGACCTGCACCGCGAGCGTGCCGATCGCGATGATCGACATCTGGAACCCCATCGGCACGCCGATGCGCAGGTGCCGGCCGAGGTCGGCCCGCGTGACGCGCCAGTCCTCGCGGCGCACGTGCAGGACGGGCACGCGGCGGCGCACGTACTCCAGGCACAGCGCGACGGAGACGCCCTGGCTGATGACGGTCGCGAGCGCGGCACCGCCGACGCCCAGCCCCAGCACCGGCACGAGCAGCAGCACGAGCCCGATGTTCAGCACGCAGCTCAGCGTCAGGAAGATCAGCGGCGTGCGGGAGTCGCCGATCGCGCGGATCACCGCGGACAGGTAGTTGAAGAACATCAGCGTGCTGCCGCCGAGGAAGCAGACGAGCGTGAACGTCGTCGCCTGCTCGAGGAGCGGCTCGGGCGTCCGCATGAGGCGCAGCGCGGGCCCGGCGACGAACGGTGCGCCGGCGGTCAGGACGAGGCTGCCGATCGCGCTGAGGATCGTCCCGGACGCCACCGAGCGGCGCACGCCGGCCGCGTCGCCGGCGCCGAACGCCTGCGCCGTCGGGATCGCGAAACCGCTGGTCATGCCCCACGTGAAGCCGAGCAGCAGGAACGTGAGCGCGCCCGTGGCGCCCACCGCCGCGAGGGCGTCGACACCGAGGACGCGGCCGACGACCACGGCGTCGGCCAGGTGGTAGAGCTGCTGGACGACGTTGCCGACCAGGAGAGGGACGGCGAACAGGAGGATGACGCGCCAGGGACGGCCGGCGGTCAGGACCTTGGGCATGACAGGGGGCTCCGCAAATCGGAGGGATGGGGTGGGGGCGTGCGCACGGGCGTTCTCGCCGGTCGCTGTCGCCCCTGAATCGTATCGATACGAGGCGAGTACGTCTGTAGTCCTTTAGGGGACGGTGGTGTCCGCCTGGTCACACGGGGTCGGGGGTCGCGGCACGGAATCGGGGTGATCCGCGCGCCGGGCGTCCCTACGCTGGCGAGGCCCGCCGGCTACCCACCGAGGAGGGGCCGTGACCGCTCCGCACGACGAGGTCCCGATCGACGCCGGCGTCGTCGCGGCCCTGCTCACCGAGCAGCACCCGGACCTGGCGGCGCTGCCGGTCGGGCAGCGGTACTCCGGGTACGACATGGCGATGTTCCGGCTCGGCGACCACCTCGCGGTGCGGCTGCCGCGGCGTGCGGCGTCGGTGGGGTCGATCGAGGCGGAGATCCGCTGGGTGCGCGCGCTCGGTGCGCGGTGGACGTTCCCGACGCAGCGCGTGGTGCGCGTCGGCGCGCCCGGGGACGTCTACCCGTGGCCGTGGGCGGTCGTCACGTGGCTGCCGGGCGTGCCGGCGGCGGAGCGCCCGCTGGACGTGCCGGGCGGCGAGGCCCTCGGGCGGGCGCTCGCGGAGGTGCACGCGCCGGTGGGGGAGGACGCGCCGTACAACTCGGAGCAGTCGGTGCCGCTCGCGTCGCGCGAGGCGGGGCTGCTGACCGCGCTCGACGCGGTGGAGGCGGCGGCACCGGGACGCGGGCTGCAGCTGGACCGCGCGCTCGCGGACCGGACGTGGGCCGAGGCGATCGCGGCGCCGGTCGACCTGCCGCGGTCGTGGATCCACGCCGACCTGCACCCGTTCAACCTGCTCAGCGACCGCGGGCGCCTGGCCGGGATCATCGACTGGGCCGACATCGCGGGCGGCGACCCGGCGACCGACCTCGGGTTCCTGTGGTTGTCGCTGCCGGCGCGCGGGGTCTCGGCGGCGCTCGAGGCGTACGGGGGCGTGTCCGCGGCGACGCTGGCGCGGGCGCGCGGAACCGCACTCGCCATGGCCGCCGGGTGGGCGACGTGGACCGGCGCGGACACGGTGGGGTTCGGGTGGCGGGCGCTCGGCGAGCTGGGCGTGGTGCGCGCGGGTGACGGCGTGGGCTGACCGGGTGCCCGGCGGGCGCACTGTCGCGGGCAGACGCCTCCGCCTCCGCCGCCGGCGGGCCCGCCGCCCTGGGTGGCCCATCGTCGCCCCGGGCGGAGGAGAGTCGTCGAACGGGCCCGCCGGGGGGTCGGGCGTGGCAAGGTCGTGGGTTTCATGTCCGGGGACGTCACGACGGGGAGGCCAACGGAAGTGTCCGGTGTGTCGGAGCTCGGCCCGTGCCGCCCGTGGACGACCGCGTCCGCGCGTGCCCGCGGCTCAACGCGGCGCCCGTCCGTGCCGATCCTGCCGGGGTGAGCGTGCCCAGCGACGACCTGCCGCGGTCCCCGTCGGGACGTGTGCCGCAGTGGGTCGCCGACGAGGCCGCCGGTGTCGCCACCTCCCCCGACGGGTGGCGCGTCCACCCGCTCGCCCCGCCGCCGCCCGAGCGTCCGCGGCGGAGCCTCGTCGCCCGGCTGCTCTCGATCGTGCTGTTCGCCGCCGTCGGTGCGTGGGGTGCGGTCACGCTGCTCCCGCCCGCGCTCGAGCACGTCGACGCGCCGTGGCTCGACACGTACGTCGTCGGCCGCGTGCCCGAGCCGACCGCGGAGGTCGCGGCGCTCGCCGACGAGATGTTCCTGACGGACGAGGGCCGCGACGTGCTCTACCGCGCGCGTCCGCGGCTGCTCGGGGCGTCGGAGCTCGCCGGTGCCTGCGCGCGGGACGACTCGGCGGCGGAGCCCGGCGGCGGCAGCGTGGTCGGCTGCTACCACGGGCCCAGCGGCGCGGCGCGCGCGGACGCGTCCATCGCGATCTACGAGCCGGCGGACGCGCGGCTGCGCGGCTTCGTCGTCGAGACGGCCGGGCACGAGCTGCTGCACGCTGCGTGGCTGGAGCTCACGCCGGGCGAGCGGGCAGAGGCCACCGGGCTGCTCGAGCAGGTCGTCGCCGGCCTCGACCCCGCGGACGAGGTGCACGCCCAGATCGCCGGCTCCGTGGGGCCGTACGCCGAGAAGCGGGCGACCGAGCACTTCGCGTACGTCGGCACGCAGGTGTGGCAGCCCGGCGGCCTCCACCCCCGGCTCGAGGAGCTGTGGGGTCGGTTCGTCGCGGACCGTGGCGCGCTCGTGGCGGTGCACACCGGTCTCGAGGGCATGCTCGACGGCATGGTCGCCGAGGTGACGGCGGCGCAGGGCGCGCTCACCGCCCAGAGCCTGGAGCACCACACCGCACAGGCGCAGCTCGACGCGGACACCGCGACGCTCGAGAGCTACCGGGGCGTGGTCGAGCAGGAGGAGGCGCACCTCGCGGCGATGTCCGCCGGCGAGCGGGCGCGCTGGCGGCTGTCGTGGACGTGGATCGACGGGACGAAGCTGCCCATGGCGCCGGCCGCGGAGACCCTGGCGCAGGCGCGGGCCCTGCTGGTGCGGGACGAGGCGGCGCTCGCGCAGCGCGCCGAGGCCGTGCGGATCGCGGGGGAGGCCGTGGCCGCGGAGGAAGCGCGGGTGGCCGCGCTGAGGGCGGACGTGGAGGCGCTGTACGCGCAGCTGGCACCGGGGGCGGCCGCCGGCGGGTAGGCGGGTGGTTGCCGGGGACGTGCTGCTCGTCAGCAGTCGTCCGGTGTCGGGACGGCGGTGCACAGCTCGGCGACGAGCTTGCTGGTGCGTTCGACGACGTCGAACGGTGCGCTCGTGGTGGTGGTCTGGGCGGTGCCGTCGACGTCGCGCCAGGCCGGGGAGCCGGCGACCTGGTAGCGGCCGGACCACTCGGTGGTCAGGGTGATCGTGCGGGTGCCCAGCGCGCGGTAGACGTGGAAGGTGTCGAACGCGGGGTAGGGGGAGCCGGGGTCGGTGGTGACCAGGGGCTTGGAGCCGTCGCCGAAGTCGTAGGTGTAGCGGGTGGGGGTGGCCTCGACGGTGACCTGGTAGCCGAGGAGGTCGGTGGTCAGGGTGACCGGGGAGGGGTCGGTGTAGACGATCGTCTCCATGTTCACCAGCACCCAGTCCGCGGCCGGCTGGACGTTGAGGACCGGGGCCGGGATGGGGAGGCGACGGAAGTCCTCCGCGGTGAGCACGGGCAGGATGTCGGCACCGCAGCCGCCTCGGTCGACCTGTTCCCACTCGCCCCATGGCGAGGCGGGCGTCGCCCTCTGGCGCCGCCACATCGCGAGAACCACGGAATCCTCGCCGCATTCGGCAGTCCCGAACGGCGTCCCGTCGATCGGGCAGCTCCCGTCGAGGTTGCCCTTGACCCATACCCACGGCAGCGTCGTGCAGATCGGGGACCGCTCGTAGTCGACGAGCCGCTCTGCGGACGAGACGGCGGCATTCCGGCGAGCGACGTCCTCCGCCACCGCGACATTCATGTCGATGGCGGCGCGGTCTGCTGACACTGCTCCCCCGAGGTCGCGACCGCCCGCCACGCTAGCGAGAACGAGCCCGACGACGTAGGCGACCGCGCGCACGCTCATCCGTCGGTCCTCGACACGTCGACGGCCTCAACCGTCCAGTCGCCGTCCCACGACAGCGCGAAGTAGAGCTCGTACGTGCCACCGGCCGAGGACGACACGACAGTGCCGTCCTCGGCTACTTCCTCGGACGGCGGCTCGTCGATCGACAGGGTCGCGGAGAACCACCTGTCCGGGTCGATCTCGACGCCCGACGACGTGAGGACCGCCACCGGTTCGCCCTCCGTTCTCGCCCCGGACCCCGCCATCCGCGTCGCGTCGTCCCGCCGTCCGATGCAGAAGTCGCACGTTGGTGAGGAGAGCTGTTCCCACGCAGCGACGTCCGCAGTGGCATACATGTAGCTGTAGACAGCCATGAAGTAGGTAGCGGCCGCCGCGGCGCCATCTGCGGTCGGGGACGTCATCGCGTCCGGTCGCGCCGGAGGAGTGCTCACCGTCGACGTCGGACTCGCGGTTGGAGCTGGGGACGACACCGCGGATGACGGGGTCGTGGAGGACGTCGGCACCGGTGGCGACGCCGGGTCGGTGCACCCGGTGGCGAGCGCCCCGAGCGCGAGCCCTGCGCACACCGCCATTGCGATTCGCCGTCGATGCATGCCCGGAAAGTACCGGTTGTCGACTGTCTCGACGCCAGCACCGCCCACGCTGTGGATGGCGAGCGCGGCCGTCGAATCAGAGCACCGAGGAGGGTTCGGTGTAGGCGATCACCTCGACGCTGACCCGCACCCAAGGGCGCCGCAGGGATTCGCACTTGATGGCCGCTATCCATCCCTATCGCGGCATAGATAGATAGTCTCGACCCATGTCCATCCCTGTCGACCCGAGAACCACGGGCGCATCCGAGCGTTCGTGGCCGGCGCTCGCCTGGGAGGAGCTGCGGTGGCAGTCCACGCTGCCGCCCGAGCTGCTGTCGCGGTCCGCCCGGGAGGAGCTCGCGCGTCCGTACCGGGCGGCGGTGACGCCTGCGATCGCCGACCTCGACGTCCACCTGCCCCGGGCGACTGCCGCGGCGGCAGAGGAGGCGTCCGCTGTCATCCGCGACTTCGACGCCGAGGCGGCCGGTGATGTCGCCCCGTTCGCGGCGATCCTGCTGCGGTCCGAGTCCGCATCGAGCTCGCAGATCGAGAACCTGGCGTCCGGTGCGAAGCAGATCGCGCTCGCGGAGCTGGGGGAGGAGTCGCGCCGCAACGCGGCCCAGATCGTCGGGAACGTGCACGCGATGCAGGCGGCTCTCGCGCTGTCCGAGGCGATCGACGCGGACGCGATCCTCGCCATTCACCGGGCCCTGCTGGTGGACGCCACGCCCGACCTGGCCGGTCGGTGGCGGACGGAGCAGGTGTGGATCGGCGGTGGTGGGTACTCGCCGCACGGCGCCGCGTTCGTCGCACCGCACGCGGGCCGCGTCCCCGCCGCGATCGACGACCTCGTCGCCTTCACCCGACGCGACGACGTCCCGCCCTTGACGCACGCCGCCCTCGCCCATGCGCAGTTCGAGACCATCCACCCGTTCCCCGACGGCAACGGGCGCACCGGGCGCGCGCTCGTCCACGCCCTGCTGCGACGCCGGCGCCTCACCCGGACGCTGACGGTCCCGGTCTCGGCCGGACTGCTCATCGACACCGCCGGGTACTTCGGCGCCCTGACCGCGTACCGAGAGGGCGACCCGGCCCCGATCGTCGATGCGCTCGCCGGTGCGGCCCACGCGGCCGTGCTCAACGGGCGGGTGCTGCTGGCGGACCTCCGCACCATCCGGCAGGAGTGGCGGGCGGCCATCACGGCACGCTCCGACTCGTCCGCGTGGCCGCTGGTCGACCTCGTCCTGCGCCAGCCGGTCCTCCACACCGCGCTCGTGCAGCAGGAGCTGGGCATCTCGCACACCAACGCGACGCGGGCGATCGAACGGCTCGTCGCCGCGGGTGCGCTGGTGGAGGTGGGGGGCCGGCGGCGGTCGGTGCTGTGGCAGTCGACGCAGGTGGTCAGTGCGCTGGACCGGTTCGCTGCCCGGGCTGGAAGGCGAGGGCTGGGGGAGGCGTGACGAGGTGAGCTGCGTCACGACCGTTATGGCTCGTCGCGCAACCGGCGTTTTCGCCGGTACGGCCGTACTCAGCGTGCCGCGGGTGCGTCGCTGCCATAGCCGAACACGTGCGCGCTCAGCACGTCGACCTCTCGGCGCGCGTCGCCGAAGAACGCGGCCAGCCGGTGTGCGACCCGCGCGAACGGCCGTTCCCGCGCCTGACCTGCCTCGTTCCAGTTCGCCGCAGGCACGACGAGGAACAGGTGCTGTGCGTCCTTCGCGATGTGAACCTTCCAGAAGTCCTTGAGGTCGTGATTGTTCGTCGTCGTGCCGCCACGCTCCACCTCCGCGATGATCCCCCGGCCGTCCGCGATCGGGAACACGAAGTCGGGGCGCGCACGCGTCACGAAGCCGTCCTGCGGGGTGAGTACGACCTCCTCGTCGAACCCGATCTCCCGTAGGAGCTCACCGACCACCGCCTGCACCGCTGAGCTCGATGCTCGGTGGACGTGCACGCGGTCGATCTCGTCGCGTCGCACTTCCAGGTGCGTCCGGAGCCTTCGCGCGAGCTCGTCGACGACGGCCACCTCGGCGACCTCGGAGTCCGTCAGCGCGCTCCGCACGAAGCGCGCGTGACGGTCGGGCATGCACCCGAGCTTCTGCGGAAGCGGACGGAGAAGCTAGCTCCGATCGGGGGATATCCCGGCTAGCGATTACGTGAGGAAGATGCGCTCCCGGTGCCAGTCCAGGTAGTCGGGTCGCGGGCTGTGCCCGCCCGGCAGCAGACGAATGTGCTGGCGCAGGAGGGGCGCGCCGAACATGAGTCGCACTGCGGGGTTGCTCGACGAGGTGATGCGCGCCGATGCGATGACCTCGAGTTCCTCGCTCAGCGTGAGGTCTCCGGCGTCGAAAGCGGCGTCATGCGTAGGGCATGCGGCCACGCCGTTCCGGACGTCGCGCCGCTCGTGGTCGTCACTCGATCGCCACGGCTTGATGTGACTGGCTCGTAGAAGAGTGGGCTTAGACCTGTCCGTCAGCCCGAACCCGCAGAAGACGCACTCCCACCCGCAGTTGATGAGCACAGCCTTGGCGAACCGGTGCTGGTCGATGCGCACCCGCGCGAGGACCTGCCGCTCGGACGGTCGCTCAGACCCGGCTCCGGTGTACTGCTCGAGCCTCTCGCGGAGCGCCGCCTCGACGGCGGTCTCGTCGATCTCGTCCTGACCGAGCAGCTCAAATGTGTCTGAGTGCTCGAGCTCGAGGAAGTCGGGGAGCAGCTCAGGCCTGGCGCCCGTTCGTCGAGCCGCCGCGAGTATGACGCGGTACAAGTCGAACAGCTGACGGTGGTCGTCGCGCAGCACCTCCCACAGGCGCTGATCACTCCGTCCGCCCCGGCTGCGACCACCCTCCAGGTTTGCCATCTTCGACGTGATGCTTGTACGACGACGTCGGAAGACGTGTGCGAGCTCGGGAATCGGCGTCGGCCCTCTCGACGCCAGCCCGCTCCCGTAGCTGACGTTTCCGAGCGCGACCATCGCCGCAGCGCACAGGAGTGTCTCCACTGGGACGTAGTCGACCTGGTTCTCGCCCGGTCCTACCTCCGCTCGCGCGAGGATCGAGCGCCACTGCGCCTCTGCGTCGGCGAGCGTCAGACCGAGGTACTGCTTGACGTCGTAGGGCATGCGTCGAACCTCCCGAGACGGGATCGGCTGTGCCGCCGCTCTGCTCAAGCGCCGTCACCCGCACGCCAGCGTCAGGCGTTCACGAGTGACCGCAGGTAGTCCCGGGTCTCCGCGTCCACCGAGTACAGGACGGTCCCGACCATCCCGCGTGTCAGCAGCACCTTGTACACATGCCGCGCGAGTCGGTCGAACGTCGCGTCGTCGACGGTCTTGCGCGACCGGAAATCGGGGTCCTTGTTGTACTCGCGCCGGCTGACCCACCGACCGTCCCGCCACACCAGATCCGGGCCGAAGATCACGCCGTTCCACGAGTACTCGAAGCCCTGAGCCGTGTAGACGCAGCCCACCTGCCCGAACCCGCCCTCGCCCGTCGCCCACAGCGCCGACGGCGGCGCACCGCCGACGGACCGGTCCCCGCGCAGGTTCCACGGCCGGCGCCAGTCACCGATGACCACGTCGTCCACGAGCGTCCCGTCGGGCCGCGGGTCGCTCCACGGCCAGCAGTACCCGGCGGTGATGCGAGCGTTCAGGCCCTTGTCGAGCTCTGTGGTCAGTCGCCGTTCAAGCTCCTCCGGAGAATCGACCACCTCGACCGCGAACCGCTCCTCGTCGTGCCACTCGACCGGCCCGTCACCGCGGAGCTCGAGCAGGCGCAGCACCCAGTCGAGGTACGCGTCGCTCCCACCCGAGCGGAACTGCGCGTTGAGATCGACGTGCCGCACGTCGAGCCCGCGAGCGCGGGCGTGGTGCTCGATCTCCGGCACGGAGCCCATCTCGCCGGGCCGCACCACCTGGTACTGGTCCAAGAGGAAAACGGGAACGCGCGCCGCGTCGAGCAGTTCTTCGACCTGGGGCCGCGCCGTCTCCCGAATCTCCTTGCGCGTGTACCGGTTGACAGACGTGAGGCGCAGGCGGTGCGCCTCGTCGAGGATGAGGACGTCCAGCCCGTTCTTCTCTGCGGTCATGAAGTTGTTGAAATACGTGAAGAGGTTTTTCGTCCTCGTCGAGCCCTTGCCCGCCACCTGCCGCAGCGTCTGCGTGAACGAGCGTGACCCGGTCGCGTGCATGACGGTGCGGCCCTCTCGGGCGAGCTCACCGAGCAGGGAGAGGGCGATGACGCTCTTCCCGCTGCCGGGGCCACCGGCGATGACGACCACGGCCTTGTTGTCGCTCTTCCGCGCGCGCCGCACCTCGGCCAGCACGAGCTCGTACGCGACCCGCTGCTCGTCGAGGAGGACGAAGTGCTCCCGTTCCTGCACCTCCTGGGCCGCGACCGACAGCAGCTGCCGCGACGGCGCGACACGTGAGCTCAGCAGGTCGTCCGCGGCGCGCACGCCCGAGTCCGGCGCGAGACGGGAGCGCAGCCAGTCATGGAGGTCCGACCGCCGCTGACCCGTGAACACGGGCGAGCGTGCCCCCGACTCGGCCCGGCGCAGATCCGCGACGCCCGACTCTGTGGCGTTGTGGAGGTAGGCCGCCCCCCGCACGGAGTCGTCGTCGTCCGCCAGTACGCGGACGAAGTCCCGGAGGTATTCCACGTAGCCGTCCACCTGCAGGGCCGGGTGCAGCGACGGGCGGTACGGCGCGCCGATGACGTCGACGAGCGTGTCACTCGCTTCCCAGCGTCGGGCGCCGGACCACTGCTTGAGCTCGAGCACGACGTAGGAGTGCCTGCCCGTCCGCGGGTGCACTCCCGCCAGGATGACGTCGGCGCGCTTGCTCGTCAGCGGCAGTCGCGTCTCGAGCAGCACCTGTACGCCTCCGAGGCCGGCATCTCGTAGGTCGTTCGCCAGCGTGGGCACGGAGGCCCGCCATGACCGCCGCTCCGACTCACCGACCCGTCCCACACCCTCGTGGTACAGGAAGCGCGCGAGATGCTCCTCGATGATGGACGGACCGGCGTCGGTCTCCGCGACGAGCTCGACGGCACTGCGACGCAGCGCTTGCACGTGGACGTCCCCCAGGCAGCACGAATGAACGTGCGGGGGGACATGTCTCCGGCGCTAGCCGGAGAAGTCCGTCGATCCGCTGACGGGGGAACGGTAGTTGCCGCGCCGGGGATCGTGGACAAGCCCGGTGGGTGAGTTCGCCGTGTCGCTGGTATCCAGGTGGTGACCGACCGGTGAGGCAGTCACCGGGCGGCGTTGGATCCGGACAGCATCGGGGCGGCGTGGTCGGGGTTCCGAAGCACCTGAGGGTCGTGTAGACGCGCGTCTACACCGTCCGTACCCTCGACGCATGTCCACCGTCGGCACCCGTGAGCTCAAGCAGAACCCGCAAGCCGTCGTCCGGCGCGTGCTCGAGTCCGGCGAGGCGGCGGAGGTGACGGTGCACGGGCACCCGACGGGCGTGCGCCTCGTCCCGGACCAGCCGTCCCGCCGCGCCTGGGTCCGAGGGGCCGACCTCGCGGACGTGCAGCCTATGGACCGCGCCCACGCCGAGCGTTGGCACGACGACCTCACCGGCGTCGACGACGACGACGAGCCCCGCGACCCGTGGAGCCGTCAGGCGTGATCGTCCTCGACGCGAACGTCCTCATCGACCTCGACCTGTACGCCCTGGACCCCGACGAGCTCTACGCCGCGAGCATCCTGTCGCGCGCCGAGCTGGAGTTCGGCGTCCGGGCCGCGCGCACAGCCGCGGACACCGCCGCCCGCACCCGCCGGCTCAACGAGCTCGATCGGCACTTCGACTGGCTCCCGCTCGACGTCGAGTGCACCCGCTCCTACGGGCTGATCGCCGTGTCGGCACGTGCCACGGGCGCCAAGGTGCGGAGCAAGGACGCGCTCATCGCTGCTCAGGCGCACCGGCACGGTGCGGCGGTCATGACAGCGAACCTGGACGACTTCCGGCCGTTCGACCACCTGGTCGAGGTCGTCGCGCCACGCCGCCGCGAGGCCTGACCGCCACACCCCACCGTGGCACCCGGGCGAGCTACCGTCGCCGCCGCCGCAACCCCGCCTCCGACCGTGCCGTCTCCGAGGTGACCCCAGCCGCGCGCGCCACCTCGAGCCGCGCGACCAGCTCGCGCACAGCACCCTCCCGGGCCCGCACCAGCGACCCCGCACGTCGCGCCGGCTCGAGCACCAGACGGTTTCCCCGCGCCGTCACGAGCACCAAGGCGCTGGCCGACCGCCCGGCAGCCGCCTCGAACGCCTCGACCGCCGACCACCGCACCGAGTACACGAGCGACGGCACCCTCCCGCCGGCCCACAGCTCCACCCCCTCGGAGCCCACCGCCAGCGAGAGCGGCGTCCGCCGCCGCGCGCGCACCAGCGCGCGTTGCGCCTTCTCCCCGGCGAGCGCGTCCTTCAGCCCGACGGCACCCCACACCTCGACGACGTCCGCCTTGTGCCGCAGCGTCCGGACGGCGGCGTGCCGGCGCCGCGTGCTCCGGCGGGCCGTCGCGGGCACGGCAGCGCAGCCGACCGTGACGACCGCCCCAGGGATCAGCGCGAGCGGAGTGAGCCACCCACCTGCGACGGCGCCGACGAGCGCGGCCGCGAGCACGGCGGCCGCGACGACGAGGACCGGGACGGTGACGGCCCGCCGGCGCGGGCGGTCGCGATCACCACGAGGAGCCGAGGACGCAGACATCGGGACCAGTGTCCCGCCTCGGCGTGGCCACCGGCGTGCGAGGCCTTGGCGATTATCCGACACGGGCGCCCGACCTTTCGATGCCCGGCGAAGCTGTGACGCACCGGCGAATAGCGCTCCGGCGATATTTGCCGGGAAATTCCACCGCTCTTCGGCGCGCGCATAAAAGGACTGCCTTACCGGGCGCAACTCGCGTCACCACGCTGCGATTCGCCCTCGTTCGCACTGGCGCGTTAAACGTTTCCTACTCTGTCTTTCCGGCTCGTCGCCGCGTACGTTCGAGGTCTCTTTCCATGTCCGACCCACACCCGGTCGAGGTGACCCCGCATGAGACCTCTCGTCCTCCCCCGTACCCCCCGATCCGCCGTCGGGCGGCTGCTGCTGACCGCCCTGGCAGCGCTCGCGCTGACCTTCGCGATGCTCACCGTCGCACCCGCGCCGTCCGCCCAGGCGCACGGGTGGATCTCCGACCCGCCCAGCCGGCAGGACCTCTGTTACACCGGCGCCGTGAAGGACTGCGGTCCCGTCCAGTACGAGCCGTGGAGCGTCGAGGCCAAGAAGGGCTCGATGCAGTGCTCCGGCGGTGGCCGCTTCACCGAGCTCGACAACGAGTCCCGGGCCTGGCCGCGCCAGGCGCTCAAGACCAACCAGACGTTCACCTGGGACATCGTCGCGAACCACTCCACGTCGACGTGGGAGTACTTCGTGGACGGCAAGCTGCACACCACGATCAACGACAACGGGGCGATGCCGCCCAAGCGGTTCACCCACCAGATCAACAACCTGCCGGAGGGCAACCACAAGATCTTCGTCCGGTGGAACATCGCCGACACGGTGAACGCGTTCTACCAGTGCATCGACGCCTACATCACGCCGGGCGGGAACCCGGCGCCCACCACGCCGGCGCCGCAGCCGACGACGCCGGCCCCGCAGCCCACCACGCCGGCCCCGCAGCCGACGACGCCGGCCCCGCAGCCGACGACGCCCGCGCCCACGACCCCGGCCCCGCAGCCGGGCAACGGCTCCTGCACCGCCACCGTGCGTGCCGCCAACTCCTGGGGCAGCGGCTTCCAGGGTGAGGTCACCGTGAAGGCGGGCACCGCGGCGGTCACCAGCTGGAAGGTCACCGTGAACGGCGCCACGATCACGCAGGCGTGGAACTCCGTGCTCAGCGGGACCACCACGCTCGCGAACGCGGGCTGGAACGGCAAGCTCGCCGCCGGCGCCTCGACCACCGCGGGCTTCATCGCGAACGGCAGCGGGACCGGCCTGAGCGCCACCTGCACCGCGAGCTGACCGGTACGGACCAGCGCGACGACGGCCGGCCGGGGCGAGGACGCCCCGGCCGGCCGTGCGCGTGACGGGGTTGGGACACCCGGCCGAGCAGCGCCGGCCACAGCCGCACGGCCGGCTGCGAGCACAGATCGCGGGAACGCCCCACGCGTCGGTCCCGAAACCGCCCGAGGCCGACCGCCCCCGCCCTCCTCACAGGTACCGCAACGGCACCTCCGGGTCGATCACCTTCCGGTCCCGCACGATCCCGTGCGGAACCCCGTTGCGCGCCGCCGCGTCCGCCTGCACCGCGTCGCACGTCGCGTCGACGCACCGCCAGAACGCCGGGTCCACCCAGTAGCCGGTGTGGCTGAGCACGGGCGGCAGCGGCTGGTCGACGACGTGCTGGTCGGTCGGCGGGTCGACGAGCTCCGTGTCCGCGCCCCGGGGCACCACGGACTCCGCCGTCCGCACCGCCCCGCCCACGTAGTCGGTCGCGTAGTACACGTTCGTCCACGCCACCGGCCCGATGCCCGGCCGCCCGTGCGCGATGCCGTCGAGGAACCCGTCGGTGAACAGCGCCGGGAACGCCCACCGGTACAGCTTCCCCAGCGGCGACCCCACGGTGACCAGGCCGATCGTCGGCTCGTCGTCCCGGGTCGACGTCCGCCCCACGACCGCCGCCGCGAGCACGCTGCCCTGCGAGTGCGCGGTGAGGACGACGCGTCCGCCGTTGTCGTGCAGGCGCCAGATGCGGCGTGTCAGCTCGGGCACGGCGCGCTCGGCGTACGACGGCGGCGCGAACGGGTGGAACGACCGCGGGAAGAACGTGCCGACGTCGAACACGGAGCCGAGCGCCTTGCGCCACCGCTCGCGACGCCACATGAGCAGCAGCACGCCGACGTACGCGGGCGGCAGCAGGACGGCCAGGGTGATGCCGATCTCCGGCAGGACGATCGGCGTCCCGGCGCGCAGCAGCCACACCCGGACGAGGAACGTGACGGCGCCGATGACGCCCGCGACCGTCACCGCGACGAGCAGCCACGCGACGTCGCGCGAGTGCGAGGCGACGAACCGCATGCCGGCGACCTTGCGCACCCACGCGCTCGGCCGCCCCACCCGCCGCGCGTGCACCTCGAACGCGGGTCCGTCGAACGCCGACCGCCACCACGCGGCATCGTTCCGCGCCGACGCGACGACGGCGTGCCCGTTAGTCTCGCCGCCACCGTCGTCCGACGCGTCCCGCTCCCCGTCCGCGATGCCCGCCCCCTCGGCCCGCGCCGCCGCGTACGCCTCGCGCAGCTCCGCCTCGACCCGCGGCGCCCACGCTCCCCGCGCCACCACGTACCGCACCGCGAACACGAGCCCGAACGCCAGCCCCATCCCCACCAGCCCCAGCGACAGCACCGACGCGATCGACCCGATCGCCGTCGGCAGGTAGATGACGCCCGCGGCCACCCCCGGGTCCGTCGGCCCGAACCCCCACTCGACCGGCGCGAGCGCCCGCGCCACCCACACGATCACCGACAGCAGCACCGCGTTCGCGATCAGCAGCGCCACCGCGTTCATGACGAACGGCGCCGCCCACGGGAACAGCTCGAGCCGCGGCGACCGCCCGCCCGAGCGCTCCTTCCGCCGCCGCGACACCCACGCCCCGACCTGCTGCGCCGCCAGCGGCACGAGCAGCCCCAGCGCGACGCCCCACGCCCAGTTCACGGCAGTCCGCGCGCCCGGTGCCATGCCGGCCGGACCGGCCCCGGCGGGCAGCGCCACGGCCGCGAACCCCGCCAGCAGCAGGCCCGCGGTCGTGACGACGAGCAGCGTCGCGGACGCGCGCAGCGCCGACCGGTCCCGCGCCAGCAGCCCCATCACGGCCAGCACGGACGCCGCCGCCACCCCGACGGACACCCACCCGAGCGTCCCCCACACCGTCCCGGCGCCGAGCCCCGCGACCACCCCGCCGACGTAGAGCGTCACCACCGCCAGGCACGCGGCCAGGTGCACCTGCGAGAGGAACTGGTGCCACACCCTCCCGGACCAGAAGTGCTCGTTGCGCAGCCCGCCCTCCCGCGCGGCGGCGCACGTGCACGACGGCTTCGGGGTCCTCGCCCCCGCGCGCGTCCCGGCGCCCGGCAGCGACGGCGGCTCGACGCTCTCGTACGCGCGCCGCGTGCGCCCTGCCAGCAGGAACACCCCCACCGCCAGCAGCGCCGACACCGCGGCGCCCGCCCCCACCCGGTTCCCGGGCTCGTCCGCGCCGGCCCACCGCTCGACCGCGCCCGTCCACCACCCCGTCGCGCCGCACCCGGCGATCGCGCCGCACTGGTACGCGACCACGTCGACGAACAGCAGCACCGACATCGCCGTCGCCGCCAGCGTCAGCGACAGCGCCGACAGCCGCGCGAACCACCGGAACAGCCACATCGTCGGCTTCTGCGTGACCTCGTCCTCGCCGGACGTCACCCACCGCCGCGCCATCCAGCCGGCCATGTTCGCGAACATCGCCGGCACGAGGAACATCCACAGCGCCCGCAGGGGGCTGTGCGACGTCATCCCGCCCCACGAGTACGCCTCCCGGTGCCGCCCCGCCACGTCCGACGTCCGGTAGAAGCCGGCGATGCGGTCCCCGCCGACGCGCGTCGGCGTCAGGTCGCCGAGCAGCGACTCCGGCCCGGTGCCGCCGACCCCGTGCACGCGGATCTCGGTGAGCCCGTCGAGGGCCGCCCCCGCGGGCACCAGCCCGGCCGATCGGTGCGCGTCGGGCATGGCTCCTCCTCGGGGCACGGCCGCGCCGGCGCGACCACCTGGAGGAGAAGGACGTCGGGACGCCCGTGAGATACCTCCGCCGCGCCGGTGGCGTCGCCCAGCCGAGCCGCCGTCGACCGACGCGATCTCACCCCGCGTCTCACCCGCCTCGTCCCTGGTCCCTGGGCGTTCGGCCGCGGGACAGTGGACGCACCAGCGCGTCGATGCCGAGGACGGCAGCCATGACCCAGGTGTTCAACCCTCCGCCCGGATGGCCCTCCGCCCCGGCGGGGTGGGCACCACCGGAGGGCTGGCGGCCCGACCCGAGTTGGCCGGAGCCTCCGCCCGGCTGGCCGCTGTGGGTCGACGACTCCCGCCCGCGACGCCGGTGGGCGGTGCCCGTCACCGGGGTCGTCGCGTTCGTCGTCGGGATCCTGTTCGGCGCGGTGGGCGGGGGCGGTGACACCGCCGCGCTGCGGGACGCTGACGCGACGATCGACGAGCTGACCCAGGACGTCGAGGTGCTGACGGACGACAACGTGGGTCTCACCGAGGAGAAGGCGGCGCTCGAGTCAGCGGGTGCCGAGCTGGAGTCCGCGGTGCAGGCCGCCGAGGCCGAGGTCGCCCGGCTGTCGGGCGAGCTCGAGGCACTCGCCGGCCAGGCGCAGGACCTGGCGGCACGAGAGGCGGCGCTCGCCGAGCAGCGGGCGACCGTCGAGGCGGCGGCAGCGGCCGTCGCGCAACGGGAGTCCGCGGTCGCGCAGGCTGAGCAGGGTGCCGGCGCCCGCGCGGCCGTCGTCCCGCCCCCGGCGGGTGGAGGGTCGTCGACGGCGGCCTTCGAGAACTGCTCGGCCGCGCGTGCCGCCGGCGCCGCGCCGGTGCGCCGCGGCGAGGCGGGCTACGGCCCGCACCTGGACCGCGACGGCGACGGCGTCGGCTGCGAGTAGCCGACGCCGGCCCCCTTCCGACCGCGACGACCGACCGGCCCGCCGTCGCCCAGCGGAGCCGCCGGTGACCCGACCCGTCAGACCGCGACGACCGACCCCTCGTTGGTCACCCGGTCGGCGTCGATGTCGTCGAACCACTTCCCGCCGTCCCCGAGGTACCGGAACGTCACGACGGTCCCCACCGGCACGGTGACCGACGTGCTCGACATCCCGTTCGACCGCTTGCGCAGCACGTGCCGCGCGGGCGTCCAGTCGTTGAACGTCCCGACGACGCTGACCGGCCCGTCGAGGCTCGGCGTCGGGAGGGCGAACGTCAGGGTGCAGGTTCCGGACTTGGCGGAACGGGACTTCTTGAGCACGGGTGGCATCCACTCTCTGGCTACGGCGCGGGTGTCGGGAGGGGTCGCGCACGAAGCGTGGCGTGGCCATGTTTCGGGACGGCACGAACGCGGTGACCCGCGTGTGACGAGTCGGTGGCGCGCCGTCTGCCCCGTCGGCGCACGCCCTCGTCCTCGAGCGACGTCGTCACCCTAAGGGACCACGGCGGAGGGCCGTGGGCGTTTCGCACCCACGGCCCTCCATGTCGTGATCGGGGTGGTCGGCGGCCCGTCCGGTGGGCCGCCGACGCCCCGTCACGGGTACTGCGTGACGAACGACGGCGTGCCCGTGTTCGAGTTGTCGACCTGCCCGCCGACGCCGTTCACCACGTGCCGGATCGTGCCCGCGCTGAGGTTGACGGTCATGACGTGCGTCAGCCGCACGCCCGGGCGCCGCGGCACCTCGAACCCGTTCTCCGTGACGATCGACGGGTTGTTCTGGTTGAACACGTAGACGCCGCCGCCCCACAGCTGGTGCTCGCGGACGCGGTCGCCGACCTTGTAGCCGGCCCAGCCGAGCGTGCCGTCGGGCTCGGTCCAGTCCGCCTGCGTCGGCGGGTCGTACGGCAGCTCGTTCTGGTAGAGCACGACGCGTCCGCGCTCGCCCTCCCACACGGTGTTGTGCCGCTGGAAGTGCTCGACGAACAGGCCGGTCGCGGTGACGTCGTCGCCGGTGACGACGACGCCCGTGCGGCCGATGTTCGTGCGCCACCGCTCCGTGTCGCCGTTGACGCCCTCCGTGAAGCCCTCGACGCCGTGGTCGGCGCGCCACACCCAGGTGTGGTCGACGAGGACGTCGTCGGCGTCGATCCGCAGCGCCACGTCGGTCGATCCCCGGTGCGGCCCGCCGACGCGGAAGTACACGTCGCTCAGCGTGATCGGGTCGAGCCCGCGGCCCTTCTCCGGGCCGCGACCGCGGTGCCCGGCCTCCTGGCCGTCGCGTCCGTGCCCGCGTCCCTGCGTGCCGACCTGCAGCAGCACCGGCGACTCCTGCGGCCCGGCGTCGATCGTCACGCCGGCCACGATCGCCCCGCGCACGTCGGCCACCGTCAGCGGCACCGCCCCGCCGACCGACGTCAGCGTCGCGTGCCCCATCCCCAGCACGACCGTGCCGGCGCGCCTGACCTCGATGCTGCGCGCGGCGTCGTACACGCCCGGCGTGAGCAGCAGGTGCTTGCCGCGTGCGAGCTGGGCGTTGATGGTCTGCACCCGGTCGCCGGGCCTGGCGACGTAGAAGTCGCGCAGCGGGATCGACGTGCCGGGGGTCATGCCGTCCGCCCACGTGATGCCGCGCGTGCCCTCGTGCGCCGACGGCACGCGGACGTTCCAGCGCCCGCGCTCGTCGACGTAGAGGTACGGCTTCTCGCGGCTCAGGGGCGTCTCGTCGAGCGTCGTGTACGGCGGGTCGGGGAACGTCGCGTCGTCCGGGGCGCCCTCGACGCCCGCGAACACCTGGTTCCAGACGGCGTTCGACCAGCTGCGCACCTCGCTGTTGCGCGTGAGCCACTGCTGCTGCGACCCGTTCGTCACGTCGCCGAAGCGGGAGTCCGCGATGAACCCGCCGCTGGCGAACTGCGGGCCGGCCGTGCAGTAGTCCATGAGCGAGAAGCCGGGGTCGCCCTCGTCGGCGAGGACGTTGACGCGCCGCAGCGAGACGGCCTGCGAGACGGCCCAGAAGTTGGCGGTGCGCCGGCAGTCGTCCTGGCCCGTGCCGTCGATGTCGAGCGTGAGGTTCGACAGCGTGCGCCAGAAGTTCACCAGCGCGATGCAGTTCGGGTTCGCGGGGTCGTCGGACAGGCAGCGGTTGTACGTCTCGATCTTGCCGTGCACGACGACGTCGGTCGGGGAGCCGCCCAGGCCCGCGACCTCCGTGTAGTAGCCGACCTTCATCTGCAGCGGCTGCTCGGCGGTGCCGTACTCACCGGGCAGGAACAGCAGGCTGTAGCGGGCCGTGCCCATCTCGGCGTCGACCTGCTGCGCGTGGATCGCGTCGACGCGGGACTGGATGTCGGCCACGGGCATGCTCGGGTCGAAGACGACCACGTTCGGGCCGAGGTCCGGCGCGGGGGAGCCGCCGCGCGGCGGGCCGGCCGCGGCGGACGAGGCGACGGCGCCGGCCGCGACGGTCAGCGCGGCGACGGCGGCGAGCGTGCGGGTGCGGCGGCGGTGCCGGTGGGGTCGTCGCCCGGGGGCGGGCGGGGTGTGCAGGTCCATGCGCGGTGCCTCTCCGTTGAGATCCGACTCGGACATCCGGAGCAGACCACATTCGACGGGCAATTAGTAAGGGGTCCGTGCAATTCGGTCGGCGCCGGTGTGCGGGCCGGTGCCCGCAGGGTCGGCGGGTGGGCTGTCGGCGGGGCGGGTTAGCCTGGCGCGACCCCAACCGGAGGAGGCTGTCCGTGGTGCTCATCGGCGCACACGTGCGGGGCGACGACCCGGTCGCCGCCGCCCACGAGGTCGACGCGCAGGCGGTGCAGATCTTCCTGGCCGACCCGCAGGGCTGGAAGAAGCCGGTGCGCCGCGAGGACGCCGACGCGCTGATCGAGTCCGGCCTCGGCATCTACGCGCACGCGCCGTACCTGGTCAACGTCGCCTCGACGAACAACCGCATCCGCATCCCGAGCCGCAACATGATCGCCCAGCACGCCGCGGCGGCCGCCGACCTGGGCGCGCGTGGGCTGATCGTGCACGGCGGGCACGTCGGCGACGGCGACGACATCGCCGTCGGCATCGACAACTGGCGCAAGACGTTCGCGCGCGCCCAGTACCCCGTGCGCGTGCTCGTCGAGAACACCGCCGGCGGCGAGAACGCCTGCGCCCGCACCCTCGACCGCTGGGCGATGCTGTGGGACGCGATCGGTGAGTACGAGGTCGGCGTCTGCCTCGACACGTGCCACGCGTGGGCCGCCGGCGAGGACCTCGAGACGATCGTCGAGCGGCTCACCGCCATCACCGGCCGCATCGACCTCGTGCACGCCAACAGCTCGCGCGACGAGCACGGGTCGAGCCGCGACCGGCACGCCAACTTCGCCACCGGCACCATCCCGCCCGAGCTCATCGCGCACGTCGTGCGGGAGGCGGGCTGCGACGTCGTCGTCGAGACGCCGGGGGAGCGGCAGGCCGAGGACGTGGCGTTCCTCAGGGCGGCGCTCGCGGGCTGAGGGGCTTCCGGGGGTGCGCTCGGGGCTCTAGCGTCGGGGGCACATGCCTACCGACCACCGTTCCCGCATCGTCGCGTGGGACCGTCAGCTCCGCGACGTCCACGCCCGCCTCCGTGACAGCCTGCAGATCGCGCGCGACGCGATCGACGACGACGCCGCGTCCGGTGATCGCCTCACGTCCGACCTCCGGCTCTTCTGCACCGGCTTCTGCGCCGCCCTCGACGGCCACCACCGCAGCGAGGACGCGGCGATGTTCCCCGACCTCGTGGCGCTCGACCCATCGCTCGCCGACGTCGTCGCCCAGCTGGTGCGCGACCACAGCGTGCTCGCGCAGCTGCTCGGCTCCCTGCAGGAGGCCGTCGAGGCGGGCCACGACGCGGCTGCCCTGCACCGCCACCTCGACGGCATCGAGGCGATCATGGAGACGCACTTCCGGTACGAGGAGAAGCGCCTGCTCGAGCCGCTCGCGAGGCTGACGAGCGACCGGCCGCCGCGCGAGATGCTGGGCCCGCTGGCATGAGCCGTGCGGCGCTCGTCGCAGCGCACGCGACGAACGCCGCACGTGCCCCGGCCGGCAGCCGTCAGGCCGGCGGGGGCAGGACCACCTCGTAGCCCGCGCGGTTCAGGGCCTCGACGTGGTCCATGCCGCCCTCGAACGAGCCCGGCAGGTCGCCCGGCCGCATCCACCCGTCCGCGTCCGACCCGAAGATCTGCGTGACCTGGTACCCGTCCCGCTGCTCCGCGAGCACCACCACGTGCTCGTAGCCGCCGCTGCGCGTCCGCATCGGCGGGTCGAGGCGGTACAGCGACGCCGTGTGCGGGAACAGCGCGACGAGCGTCGGGTCGAGCGGCAGGGTGCGGACCAGGAACGCGTACCGCAGCCCCGTCGGGCGGACGACCCCCTCGACGCACGGGCTTGCGACCGCGTCGGTGGCGACGCTGAGGTACCGGCTGCCCACGCGCACGACGCCGCCGTCGTGCAGGCAGACCGTCGGGTCCGCGGCCGCCGCGTGCTCCGCGAACGGCGCCGGGTCGTGCGTCCACCACCGGGCGGGCACGCCGTCGTGGCGGGTCACCTGCACGACGCCGCCGTCGACGCCCGCGACGCGGTACGTCTCGCCCTCCGCGGACACCGCCGCGCTGACGCGGCGCGCCACCGGCGCGTGACCGGGCTCCTGGCCGACGCAGCCCGTCCGCGGCGTGCCGAGCGGGGACTCGATGTCGAAGGGTGTAGCCATGTCTCCTCCTGGGGAGGTCGAGCGTCTTCCCGCGCCGGGCGGCACGGGCGGATCTTCCTCCGGGGGCACCGTGCGCTCGCGCGGTTGCCAGTCGGCCGGCTGGAGGGCTTGAGGCCGAGCTTCGTGATCGGTGCCGACTGTAGGGGCGGGGTGCGACAAGTGCCGTACGCGCCATCCACAGGGTGGGCGGGGCTGGCGTCGAGCACGTCGGGAACCGGTACTTTCCGGGCATGCTTCGACGACGGCGTAGTGCGCTCGTGGCCGCCTTGACGCCCGTGATGCTCGGGGCGCTGGTCGCCGGGTGCACGGGACAGGGGTCGCCGCCCGCGCCGACGTCCTCCGGAACAGCGTCCTCCGACACGCCGTCACCGACCCCCGCGCCGACCGCCGCACCGACACCGACGGCGGACCTGAGCGTCCCTCCTGCTCGGCCCGACGCCATGGCGACGCCGAGCGCCGATGGGGCAGCTGCGGCGGCGTCGTACTTCATCTCGCTCTACCCGTACGCGTACGCGACGGGGGACACGGCCGAGTGGGCCACCATGTCGGGGGCGCAGTGTGCGTTCTGCACCCGTACCCGCGACGGGGTCAGCCGCGTGCACGATGGCGACGGCCGCGTGACCGGTGGCGCGATCGACATCCACGAGGCGCGCGGTACAGAGCTTGATGCGGGTCGTTGGTACTCGGCCAAGGTGATCGCTACGGAGGCCCCCTCGACTGAGACGGACGCCAGCGGGTCGCGGGTCTCGGCCTCCGAGGGCGGCAGGTATGCGTTTGAGGTCGCGTTGACCTACGCCAGTGACGGCTGGACGGTCGACGCCGTGGACGTGAACCCGGCCGACGCGGGATGACCGCTTGGCTTCCGGCCGTCGCGGTCCTGCTCGTCGTCTCCGCGACCACACTGCCAGGGCGCGGCGTCGATGCCGAGGTGCCTGAGGACGACTCTGCGGCGGTGCGGATCTCGGCCGCTCGCTCGGAGCAGCTCGCTCACGCCAACAGCACCGTGCCGGCGGGACAGAGGTTGGTCGAGTACGTGCGGGCGCCGTTGTGCCGGGAAGTGGCGGCGACGTGGACCATGGGAGCGCCTGGCGGCGGGTGTCCGCCCGGAGCCGACACGGCGGGCGCCCTCGACGCCTGCGAGGGCGACACGATCGTGCAGCCGATGTGGCGGCGGGAGCGCGCCACTCCTGCGTCGCCGTGGGGTCAGTGGCAGCAGATCGACAGTGGCGGCTGCGGTGCCGACATCCTGCCCGTGCTCACGGCGGAGGACTTCCGGCGCCTCCCCATCCCCGCCCCGGTCCTCAACGTCCAACCCGCCGCGGACTGGGTGCTGGTGAACATGGAGACGATCGTCTACACCGACCCCTCCCCGGTGACCCTGACCACCGACCTCCTGGGTTACCAGGTCACGGTCGAGGCGACCCCCACCCGCTACACCTACGACTTCGGCGACGGCTCGACACCCCTGGTCACGACCGACCCCGGCTCCCCGTACCCGGCGTTCGACACGTTCCACGTCTACCGCGCGCTGGGTACCCGCACGATCACCCTGACCACCGAGTGGTCCGGCCGCTACCAGGTCGCCGGCTCCCCGGCCTGGCGCGACGTCGACGGCACCGCCCAGACCACCGCCACCAGCGCCCCGTTCGACGTCGTCGAACGCACCAGCAAGCTCGTCGCCGAGCTGTGCACCGCCGTCCCCACACCCGAGGACTGCTGAGGCAAACCCGAGAAGTCCTGCGCCGTCGTGTCGCACCGATGAGCCGCCGCGGGCGGGCACGTCGGTGGTGAGCGGTCGGCGCGTGCTGCCATCGGGTCACGTGCGGCGCCTCCGACCTCCCCGTGAGCCGCCCACAGACCACGATCAGGGCGAGCCCGTCCACGACCGCCCGGAGGTGTCGTCCGGCGTCCCGGCGCGACGACGAGGCTCCTCCGCATGCCTGCTACGACACCTCCTCCGTCCTCCCGCCACCGTCTCCGGGCCGTTCGTCGCGCCGTGTGTCAGCGCGCGGCCCTTGCGCCCGTGCTCGTGCTGGTTGCCGCGCTCGGCGCCTGCGCGCCCGGTGGCGCCGAACCCGACGCCTCGCCGGCTCCACGCCCCGCTCCGAACGCCGCGGCGAGCCCCACCCCGGACGCCGGTCCGTCGCGGGTGGGTGGCGCGCCCAGCGCAGCGCCGCCGACACCCGACGCCCCGGCGTCCTCCGGGACGGTCACCGTCGCCGGCGTCCCCGGTTCCGCGCCCCCGCCGGCGGCGGGCATGGAGGACCCCGGCCAGTACGGCGCCATGGCCTCGGTCGTCCACCTCTTCGCCCTCGCCGACCACGCCATGACCGCCCTCGAGCCCGAGCCGCTGCTCGCCCTGTGCGCCCCGGAGGTCGCCTTCTGCGGGCAGATCGCACGGCAGGTCGACGAGGTGACCGCGGCCGACGGCGCCGAGACCCTGATGCTCAGCACGCAGGTCGACCACGACATGCTCGTCGGGCAGGACGTCGACGCGAGCTGGGTCGTCGAGGTCGACACGGAGATGCTCGGGACGCGTTCCTGGGTGGACCCCGCGAGCGGGCAGTGGCAGGTCCAGGTGGAGGACCCGGTCCGGCAGACCTTGCGGGTGCGGCTGCGGCACGACGGCGCGTCGTGGAGCGTCCTCGAGGTCGGGGTGCCGTGAGGCTAGACCGACGCCACCCACAGGCCGTCGCGTGCGCGGGTCATCGCGACGTACATCTCGCGCAGGCGGTACTCGCGGCGTTCCCGGTCGACCTCGTCGAGCTGCTCCGGCTTCTCGGTGAACCAGGAGGCGCGCACGTCGACCACGAGCACCTGCTTGAACTCCAGCCCCTTCGCCCGCTTGATGGTGCCGACCTTGACCGCGTCCACCGGGACGCCGTCGTACTTCTCGAGGTTCACGACCGGGACGCCGGCGGCCGTGAGTGCCGCCGTCGCGTCGTCCACCCCGCGGCGCGAGAGCGACAGGACGCCGACGTCGCCGTAGCCGGTGCCGACCTGCCGGACGGCCTCCTGCACGCGAGTGACCATGCGGCGGGCGCGGTCGGCCTGGTTCGCACAGCGCACGTACACCGGTTTGGGCCCGCGGCGGGGCACCTGCGTCGGGCGGTCGCCGCGGGCCGTGGCGCCCTCGATGTCGGCGAACTCGTCGTCCGCGACCAGCATCGACGCGAACTGCAGGATCTCCGCGGTGTTGCGGTAGTTGATGTCGAGGACCGTGCCGCGGCCGGCCACCGAGACGCCGGCCTCGGCGAGCGTGAACCCGCCGGGGTAGATCGTCTGCTGGCCGTCGCCGACGAGGGTGAGGCCGTCGGGAGCGTCGCCGACGAGCGCGTGCAGCATGCGCAGCATCACGCACGACAGGTCCTGCGCCTCGTCGACGATCACCGCGGTGTACGGCTCGGCGGGCGGCTGACGGCGCAGCTCGGCCTCGGCGAGCGCGATCTGGTCCGCGAAGTCGTGCACGCCGCGCACGCGCAGCTCGGCGTCGTACGCCTGGTACAGGTCCCACACCACGCGGCGCTGCTGCGGGCCGAGGCGGTGCCGTCGCCCGAGGCGTGGCAGGTCCGCGTACTGCTCCCACTGCGTCAGGCCACGGCCCTTGATGACGTAGCGGACCTCGTCGTGCCAGTAGTCCTGCTCGTGGCGGTCGGTGTCGATGATGCTGCCGCCCGCGACCCGGCCCCACGCGCTGGTCCACGCCGCGGTGATCTGCCTGCCGTCGATGCGGTGCTGCACGCCGCGCTCGTCGAGGATGCGCTTGGCCGTCTCGTGCACGCCCGCGAACTCGACGCGGTCCACGACGTCCGGCGCCAGGCGGGTCAACAGCTGGCGCAGCACGTCCGGCAGCGTCCGGATGTACGTCGTGACCAGCACCCTGCCCTGCCGCGTGCGCGCCAGGTACGCCGCGCGGTGCAGGCCGACGACCGTCTTGCCGGTGCCCGCCGCGCCGCGGATCCGCGACGGACCGTTGAACGAGCGCCGCACCACGCGCGCCTGCGCGGGGTGCAGGAACGCCATCCAGTCCTCGACCGGCGCCGCCATGAGGCCGTCGAGCAGCGCCGCCTGGACCGTCGCGTCGTCGAGCAGGGGCTCGATGGTGAACGTGCCCGGGTCGTCCGGGACGGGCGGCGCCACGGGCGCGTCGTCCGCTGCGTGCCGCTGGGCCGGGATGGCCACGACGGCGGTCGACGGCGCGGGCAGGACCGGTTCGGGCAGCGTGGTGCTGACGGGGGCCGGTGCACCGACCTGCCGGAACCAGCTCAGCGCGCGCGTGAGGACCACGTCGACCTGCGTCGGGGACAGCCGCTGACCGTGCCGCGCCACGAGCTGCAGGACGTCCCGCTCACCGACCACGCGCACCGGGCCGACGTGCTCGTCGACGCCCGACCGGCCCGCGAGCACCGCCACGGCGTGCACCTCGCCGGGCGCCAGCCCGACCTCGGCCAGCTCGCCCTCCGTGCGGTACGCCAGGTCGGCGAGGGCCATCAGCTCGTCGGTGACGTCGGCGTCGCCGCGGTGGATGCGGTCACCGACGATCGACACCTCCGCCCAGGCCTTGGTGTCGACGACGAACACGCCACCCGGGCCGATCACCACCATGTCGACCTGCGCCCGCCGGCTCCCCGGCCACTGCCGGTCCGCGAGCAGGTGGTACCCGGCTGCGGCCAGCGGCGCGAGGGCGCGCGCCGTGCGCTGCTCCGTCGCCGACGCGAGGCCGTAGCTCGCCGCGGTCCGGCGGGCGTCCGCCGCTGCCTTCTCGTGCGCGGTCGCGAGCAGCAGCTGACGCTGCGCCTCGTTCGCCGCGGAGTCTCCTGCGGGCATGTGGAAGTCCTCCCTGCTCGCCGCTCCATCGGCCCGGCGGGGGCGCAGCATGAGCCGGGGCCGGGCGAACCACCCGATCACCCACGACGCGCCGTCGGCGCTGGCGCACTCGCGCGCCGTACCGGCTCACCCGGGCGAGGTTCCTGGCTCCCTCGGGCGAGGCGACCGGCTCACCCGGGCGAGGCGACCGGCTCACCCCGGGCGAGGTGCCCGGCTCCCTCGGGCGAGGCCGCCCCGGTCAGTCGGCGTCGGGCGTCGTGGGCGGGGTCTCGGTGGCAGCGGAGACGGGCGTGGTCGGCGGTGCGACGGCGCCGGCCGCAGCGCCCGCGGCACCCGCGGTGCCCGTCGCCGGTGCACCGCCGAACCGGGGCGAGACCGCCACGGCGGGCAGGAGCAGGAGGGCGGGGATGAGGAACGCCGGGCCGAGCCCCGGGCCCTCCGAGAGCAGCCCGAGGACGACGGCGCCCAGCAGGGCGCCGACGTAGTTGAACAGGTTGATGCGCGCGATGACCTCGTCGAGGCGGTCGGGCGCGAGCTCGCCCGCCGCGGAGAACGCCTGCGGGACGAGCGCCCCGACGCCGATGCCCGTGAGCGCGAAGCCGACGATCGCCGTGCTCGGCGACGGCACGAGCGCGACCAGCCCCAGGCCCGCGACGGCGAGCAGCACGGTCGCGCCGACGACCCTGCCGCGCCCGAACCGGCGCACCAGCGGGTCGCCCGCGAGCCGCGAGACGAGCACCGCGCCCTGGTACGCGGCATAGCCGAGCGGCGCGACGGTGGCCGGCGCGTCGAGGCCGTCGGCCAGGTACACCGCGCTCCAGCTGCTCACGGCCGAGTCGGCGACGAACGCGGCCGCGACCATCGCGCCGAACAGCCAGATGCCGGCTCGGGGCAGGGGAGTCCTCGCGGCCCGGGCGGTGGCACCGCCCACGGTCCGGGCGGCCGTGCCGGCGGCCTCCGCCGCCGCCCGGGGGATGAGCGACCCGCGGATCGACAGCGCGATCGCCGCCGCGACGACCGCCGCCACCAGCAGCGACACGACGGCGCCCGTCGTGGCCCCGAGGTTCGCGAGCGCCGCCTGCGCGAGAGACGCCACGATCGCCGCGGCGGTCAGGCACGCGAACAGCGTCGACATGATCGACCGGCCCGCGAACCGCTGCAGCAGGACGCCCTGCATGTTGATCGACGCGTCCACCAGCCCGAGGCCGACCGCGAAGACCGCGAACGCCCCGAAGAGCGGCGGCACCGACGTCGCCGTCGTGACGAGCGCGAGACCCACCGCCTGCGCGAGCAGGCCCGCGACGAGCGCCGTCCCGCTGGACCGGCGCGTCGCGATCCGCTCCGCCGTCACCGACCCGGCCGCGGCGAGCAGGCAGCCGAGCAGCAGGACGAGCGAGATCGTCATGTCGTCGATGCCCGTACGCACCTTGAACCCGGGCAGCGCCGTGACGACGGTGGCGTACCCGTACCCCTGCGCGGCGTAGGCCGCGCCCACGGCGGCACGCGTCCGCCACGGCGCGGACGTCGACGTGGTGACCGACATGTGGTGCTCCCCCCGCTCCGGCCGCCTCGTGCGACGCGAAGGGGAGGCTACGGCCTCGCGTCGCCGAACGGGAGGGGACCGGTGCACACCGGACGCTTGGGATGGTCCGGACGGGCGCCCACCAGGGCCGCACGAGGCGCCGCGCGCGCCACCGGTCAGGTTGCCGTGCGCTCCACCTCGCGGAGCAGCACCTCGCCGAGGTCCTGCGGGCGGGTGAGCTGCGGCCAGTGGCCCGTCGGGAGGTCCACGTACGTGACGTCCTCGACGGTCGCGAGCTCGGCGAACCACGGCAGGCCGCCCTCGAGCAGGCGGCGCACCTCGGCGGCGGGGTACTCGCACGTCACGACGGTGACCGGGACCCGGTACCGAGCGGGCGAGTCGGACAGCTGCTGGGGGTCCGTCGCGGCCGCGGCCGGGATCGGGCGCGCGACCGCCCGGAAGCGCTCACGCAGCGTGTCGTCCAGACCGATGAGATCGCGGTCCTCGAAGAACTCCCACGGCGGCAGCGGGATCGAGTCGCCCTCGGCCGGCAGCTCGTCGTTGATGACGCTGCCCTGTCCGGTCGGCCAGCTGTCCGTGTAGATCGCACGCCGCACCCGGTCCGGCCGCGCGTCGACCACGGCGTGGATCACCGCGCCGCCGCCGGAGTGCCCCACGAGCACCACGGGCCCGTCGACCGAGTCCACGAGCGCCACGACGGCGTCGACCCAGTCGCGCAGCCCGAGGGAGGCGTGCCGGGCGACCTCCGAGCCGTCCTCGAGCCCCGGCAGGGTCACGGGGTGCACGCGGTGGCCCGCGGCGACAAGGGGTGGCGTGACCGCGTCCCACGACGACGCGTCGAGCCAGAAACCGGGAACCAGGATGACGTCCATGGCGGTGACGTTACGGGCGCCCACCGACATCTCGGACGAACCCTCCCCAGCCGCACGGCCGGGCCGACCCCAGCCCTCGAGCCGAGCCGACCACAGCCCCGCGGCTCAGCGCGGCTCAGCGCGGCTCCGCCCCGCCGCGCCCCCGGTCGGGCCGCCGAAGGGGCCGTCCGCGCAGCTGCGGCACCGTCCGCGACCGCACCTGCGGCATCGTCCGGCCCGCCACCGCGTCACCGGCCGGCCCGTCGTCGGCGCCCGGGCCGACGAGCGAGTCGAACACCTCCGCCGCGAGCGCGTCGGCCTCGGCGGACACCCGCGCGAGCATGTCCCGGCGGGCAGGTCCGCTGCGCGTGAGCGCGAGGTCGAGCGCCTGGCGCAGGTGGTCGGCGCGGCCGTCCCACGCCTCGGCCTGCACCGGGTCCACGGGCTGACGGTCCGCCGCGAGCCGGGTGACGAGCTCGATCGTCGCGTCGATCTGGCCCTCCGGGGACCGCCGCCGCTGCGCGGCGAGGACCGCGTCGCTCCACGTCTCGACCCGGCGCCGGACCGGCCCGGCGATCTCGGGGTGCGCCTTGAGGTAGGCCGTCACCTGGCCCGACGCGGCCACGACCATCGGTCCGTACCGCCGCACCATCGTCCACAGCCGCTTGCCGTCGGTGGCCACGTGCCCTCCCGCCTCGTCCCGCTGGTCCGCCCTTGGTGGCCGCCCGCGACGACCGTCCCGTACCCGCCCTGCGCTGCCGCCCGATCACCTGCGGCGATCGCCTGCGCCGATCATCTGCGCCGATCATCTGCCGGGCACCACCCTGCCCCGCACGGCACCGCGGCGCACCCGATGAGTCGGCGCGCCGCGGGACGTCTGCCCCTCTGAGCGCGCACGCCCTGTGCGCCCGCACCCCGGGAGCAGCCATGACCGTCACCCTCAACCCCTACCTCGGCTTCCGCGGCGAGGCCCGGGCGGCGCTCGCCTTCTACGCGTCCGTCCTCGGCGGCGCACCGGTGATCACGACGTTCGCCGAGGGCGGCATGCCGCACGACCCCGAGCACGCGGACGACGTGATGCACGGTCAGCTCGACGTCCCGGGCGGGCTGACCCTGATGGCGTCGGACGCGCCGGCGGACATGGACGTGCCCACGGAGTCGTCGGTGACGATCTCGCTGAGCGGCGGCCCCGACGACGCGGACACGCTGCGCGGCTGGTACGCGGGCCTGTCGGCCGGTGGCTCGGACGTGCTGCCGCTGGAGCGGGCGCCGTGGGGCGACGACTTCGGCATGTTCACGGACCGGTTCGGCACGGGCTGGATGGTCACCATCTCGGGCCTGGGGCCGCAGGAGGGCTGAGCGCGCCGCCCGAAGGGTCCCGTCCGGCGCGTCGAGGGGTAGCGGGTGCACGACAAGATGTAGTACACCTACTACATGGCGACGACGACCGAACCAGCGATCCGCGTGGCCGGGCTGCGCATGGCGTACGGGCGCCACACCGTGCTCGACGACGTCTCCTTCGACATCGACGGCGGCGTCGTCGCCCTGCTGGGGCCCAACGGCGCGGGCAAGACGACGACCGTCGAGATCCTCGAGGGGTTCCGCCGCCGGGACGCGGGCACCGTCCGCGTCCTGGGCGCCGACCCGGAGCACGCCGACGAGACGTGGCGCGCGCGCGTCGGCGTCGTGCTCCAGTCGTGGCGGGACCACAAGCGGTGGCGGGTGCGCGAGCTGCTCGACCAGCTCGCCGCCGCCTACCTCCCCTACGCGGCCGGCCGCGCACGCGGGCCCCGCGACACCGACGACCTCCTCGCGCGCGTCGGGCTCACCGCGGTCGGCGCGCAGCGCGTCGGGACGCTGTCGGGCGGCCAGCGCCGGCGCCTCGACGTCGCCGTCGGGCTCGTCGGCCGCCCCGAGCTGCTGGTCCTCGACGAGCCGACCGCGGGGCTCGACCCTGCCGCGCGCCGCGAGTTCCACGAGCTGCTGCACGAGGTCGTCGACGACGACGGCACGCTCGTCCTGCTCACCACGCACGACCTCGCGGAGGCGGAGGTCGTCGCGGACCGGATCCTCGTGCTCGCGGGCGGGCGGATCGTCGCGGACGGCAGCCCCGACGCGCTGGCCCGCGCCGTCGCCGGCCCCAGCGAGGTCCGGTGGACGTCGGGCGGTGTGCGGCACGTCCACAGCACCGACGACCCCGTCGGCTTCAGCCGCGGGCTGCTCGCCGGGCCGGAGCCCATCGACGAGCTCGAGGTGCTGCACGCCCGGCTCGAGGACGCCTACCTCGAGATCGTGCACCGGCACGAGGCCGACGAGGCGGCGGCCCCCGCAGCCGCCGACGCAGCGGACGCCGGCCCGGCGGGCACGCCGTCCCGCACACCCGCGCACCGGACGGGGGCCCGGCGATGACCGCTCCCCGCACCGCCCCGCACGGTCGCACCGCCCACCCGCGCCCCGCCCCGCGCGCCGCCGGACCCCGCGCGTGGTCCGTCCGGCTCGGGATCCGGCGCGGCGTCACCGAGTTCGGGCACATGCTGCGCACGCCCGAGGACGTCGGCTGGAACGTCCTCATCGGCGTCGCGCTGCTGGTCTACCTGTGGACGCAGAAGGACACGCCCGTGCCGGGGGCCGACGGCCTGACCGTGCCCGCGCTCGCCCTGGCGGGCATCCTCGCGGCGACCATCATGTTCGGCATGACGCTCGGACCCGCGTTCGCCCTGGCCACGGAGGTCGAGGACGGCACCGTGCTGCGGCTGCGCGCCGCCCCGCGCGGCACGAGCACGTACACCGTCGGCATGCTGACGGCGCAGGTGCTCGGCACGCTGCCCATGCTCGCGGTGCTGCTCGTGCCCTGGCCGTTCCTGCTCGGCGACCCGATGCACCAGGGGCCGGGCGGCTGGGTCGCGCTGGTCGGCTGGCTCCTGCTCGGCACGCTCGCGATGCTGCCGGTCGGCGTCGTGGTGGGTGCGCTGTGCGGACGGCCCGCGCGCGTCCTGCCGTTCGGCGTGGCGCCGGTGGTGATCCTCGCGTTCGTGTCCGGAGTGTTCGGCCCGCCGACCGGCCTGCCCGGGTGGGCGCAGGGCACCGTGCAGGCGTTCCCGCTGTACTGGCTCGCGCACGGGATGCGGTCCACGACCCTTCCGGAGGCGGCCGAGGCGCTCGAGATCGGCGGTGCGTGGCACCCCGGGATCGCGGCGGCCGTGCTGGCCGCGTGGGCCGTCGCCGGGGTCGTCGTGGCGCCGCTCGTGCTGCGCCGGGTGACGTCGCGCCAGACCGCGGGGGCGATGGCCGCGCGCCTGCAGGCCCACCTGCAGCGGACGGCCTGAGCGTGGCGGAGCAGGGCGGGGAGTCCGTCCACAACCGCATCGCCGTGCTGCGCGCCGAGCGGGGCGTCAGCCGGCGCGAGCTCGCCGACGCCCTCGGCGTGCACTACCAGACCGTCGGGTACCTCGAGCGCGGCGAGTACGCCCCGTCGCTGCACCTCGCGCTGCGGATCGCGACCTTCTTCGACGTGCCGGTCGAGGTCGTGTTCTCGCTGACGCCGTTCCCGCGGATCGGGACGCCGGCGGCCACCTCGGGGGGGTGACCGCCGGGACGCCACGACCCGGCCCGGGCCGCCGCGACGGCGGACCCGGGCCGGGCCGGGGGGCGGGCCGTGGCGGCGGCCCCCGCGGTGAGCGCGTGCGCCGTCCGGTGCGTCCGGCCGTCGGACGCACGCGCCCCCGCGAGCGTCAGGACGGCGTCACGCGGCGTCGTCCAGCGGGCGGACGTCGTGGTCGTGCCGGCCCTTGCCGGGCCACCACGGCTTCCACGGCTTGCCCTGGTCCCCGGGGCCGGAGACGCCGTTGATCGCGGACGTGTCCTGTGCGAGCGAGAACGTCGCGAACGCCATGGCCTTCGTCATGATCCGCAGCGCCTCGTGGCTGACGTTCGTGATGTCGTCGGCGGGGGAGTGGTAGTTCGGGTCGTAGGGGATGCCGGCGGTGCCGCCGAACAGGGCGACCTCCGCCTCCGTCTTCGAGCCGTCCGCCCCGGTGAACAGGCCGGACGCCGGCACGCCGTTGACGATGAACGCCTGGTAGTCCGACCGGCCGGAGAACTCGGTGTCGACCCACGGCTGGCCGATCCCGTCGAAGTACCCGGTCAGCACGTCCTCGGTCTCGGCCGACCCCGCGGGCACGGCGACGGGTGCGGGGTACGTCGACTCGTCCGCGTCGTAGACGCCGATGATGTAGTTCGGCGATCCGACCATGTCGAAGTTCAGGTACGTCGCGAGGCGGTCGAGCTCCCCCTCCTGCGTCGCGAGCTCCTCGACGTAGGCGGTCGACCCGATCAGCCCCAGCTCCTCCGCGCCCCACCACGCGAACCGGACGGTGTTGTTGAGGCGCTTCTCGCGCGCCAGCTGCACGGCGACCTCGAGGATCGCGGCCGACCCGGTGCCGTTGTCGTTGATGCCGGCGCCCTCCTCGACGCCGTCGAGGTGCGCGCCCAGCATGACGACGTTGTCGTCGCGGCCCGCGCGCGTCTCGGCGAGGACGTTGAAGCTCTCGACCTCCTCGCCGTGCAGGCGGGCGTCGAGCGTGACCTCCACCGGCCCGGCCTGCGCCGCCGCGACGATCGCCTGCCCGTCCGCGAGCGACAGCCCGACCACCGGCACCGCGACGACGCCCTCGGCGCCCAGCGTGCCGGCGAACAGCCCCTCGACGTTGTTGTGCACCACGACGCCCACCGCGCCGAGGCTCTCCGCCGCGAGCGCCTTCGCGGAGAACGGGCAGTCGCCGCGGCTGACGACCGCGATCGCGCCCGCCGGGTCGGCGTCGCCCCACGCCTCGGCGGTGCAGCCGAACGGGTCGTCCGGGATCGCGGCGGGGGCCGTCAGCCCGCCCTCGGGCGTGTTGACCGAGAACGCCATCTGGTCCACCTCGTACGCCGCGCCGCCGGTCACGGTGAGCGTCGCGGCGTCGACAACCTCGCGGTCGAACGTGAACGGGTCGCGCCACGTGCGGTAGCCGGCGCGGCGCAGCGTCCGCTCGACGTACTGCGCGCTCGCCTCGTAGCCGGGGGTGAGCGCGGCGCGGTTGCCGTCGTTGCGGTCCGCGATGCGCTGGAACGCGTCGAGGTGGCGCAGGACCGCGCGCGAGCTGACCTTCTGCGCGAAGCGCTCGGCGCTGCCGCCCTTGCCGTGGGCCGCCGCGGGTGGTGCCAGGAGTGCCGTCACCCCGAGCGTCAGCGCGACCGCGCCGGCGAGGGTGGTGGTGGGACGTCGAGCGGACACGAGGTGCCCCCTTCTCCACGGTGAGGGGCGCCGGCCGGTCGGCCGGGCCGCGATGGTCACGTCGCCCGCCCAACGTAGGCGCCGGAGGCCTGCGACGTCACCACCCTGGATGACTTCCGCGTTACGACTCTGTGACGCGGGCCGCTGCGGGCGCGTGCCGTGGACCGTCGGCGGGGCCGCGGCACCGCCGACGTAGCATCCCGAGCCGTGACCACCCCCATCGCCACGACCCACGCCGGCTCGCTGCCGCGCACCCCCGAGCTCATCGCCGCCAACGCCGCCCGCGCCGCCGGCGAGCAGCGCCCCGACTGGGACGAGTTCCTGCGCGACCAGGTCGTCGCGCTCGTGCAGCGCCAGGTCGACCTCGGCATCACCGTCCCCGGCGACGGCGAGTACGGCAAGGCCATGAGCAGCGCCCTCGACTTCGGTGCATGGTGGTCGTACTCGTTCCAGCGGACCGGCGGGCTCGAGCTCGACACGTCCATGGCGTGGGCGACCGAGCAGCACCTCTCGTCCCCCGGCGACCTGCGCACGACCGGCTTCCTGCACCGCCGCGACCAGCAGCGCTTCACCGAGGCCTACCGCGACCCGGCGTCCGGCGTCATGTCGGGCGAGGCGCCGACCGGCTTCCCCAAGGCCACCGGCCCGCTGACGTACACGGGCCAGGCGGCCATCGCCGCCGACGTCGCGAACCTGCGCACGGCCCTCGACGCCGCCGGGGTCTCCACCGGCTTCCTCACCTCCATCGCGCCCGGGTCGGCCGCGCGCCTCGCGAACGAGCACTACGCGACCGACCGCGAGTACCTGTTCGCGTGGGCCGACGTGCTGCGCGAGGAGTACGTCGCGATCCTCGACGCCGGCCTCGTGCTGCAGCTCGACGACCCGTCGATCGCCGAGAACTGGGACCAGATCGAGCCCGAGCCGTCCGTCGACGACTACCTCGCGTTCACCGCGCTGCGCGTCGAGGCGCTGAACCACGCGCTGCGCGACCTGCCCAAGGACCGCATCCGGTTCCACCTGTGCTGGGGCTCCTGGCACGGCCCGCACACCACCGACCTGCCCATGAGGGACATCGTCGGCACCATGCTCCAGGTGCACGCCGGCGCGTTCTCGTTCGAGGCCGCCAACGTGCGGCACGAGCACGAGTACCGCGTGTGGGACGACGTGACGCTGCCCGCGGGCGCCGTGATCCTGCCCGGCGTGGTGTCGCACGCGACGAACGTCGTCGAGCACCCCGAGCTCGTCGCCGAGCGGATCGAGCGGTTCGCGGCGCGCGTCGGGCCGGAGAACGTCGTCGCGTCGACCGACTGCGGGCTCGGCGGGCGCGTCCACCCGCAGATCGCGTGGGCGAAGCTCGAGGCGCTCACCGAGGGCGCCCGCATCGCCGGCGCCCGTCTCGGCTGACGCCACCGACCACCGCCCGCCCGGCGCCCGCGTGCGGCGCGGCGTCGGTGCGCGCAGGGTGGGGGCATGACGGCGGGGGCGACGGCATGAGCGGCGACGGGCACCACGAGCCCTGGGGCGACGAGCGGCGGACGCGGCAGCTCGCACGGGTGCTGGTCTGGCTCGGCGTCGTGGTCGTGCTCGGGGCCGTGTTCGGCATCGTGTTCGTGCTCGCGAGCTGACCCACGGGGGATGCCCCGGGGGACGGGCGTCGGCCCTGACCTGCGCACCGCGTGACGCACGCCGCGCACCCGTCACGTGCTGGGCGCCCGTCCAGCATGTGGCGGGTGCGTGCTTATACTCCGGACAGGTCCTGAGTTCCGGCGACAAGCTCTGGCTGGCCGGGCAGCAACCCTCCGACCGCGACGGGGTGCTCCAGATGACGACCGGGCCCTCCCCCGGAGGGCAAGTGCGGCCCCGGACCGGGGCGCTGGTGAGCGACTCGAGGAGCGTGCGCGATGTCCTGTTGTACCGGCTGGTGAGCGGCCTCCTCCGCTGAGCCACGGCGCCCCCGCGCCGTCGTCCCCACGGCCCCCCTGCGGCCGGTGCTCCGCCGTCCGCGGCGCGGGCGAGCCGCCGCGCGTCCTCCCCGAGGTCCCCATGAACGTCCGTCGTCCCCTCGTCCGCGGGCTCGTCGCCCTCACCGCCGCGACCCTCCTGCTGAGCGCCTGCACCACCACCGGCGACCCCGAGCCCGGTGGGACCGCCGCCGCCGGCGGCACGGTCCAGGAGGCGACCGTCGTCGTCGCCCAGGAGCTCAACACGATCGACCCGCCGCTCGCGATCGACTCCAACTCCGCGATCGTCGTCAACAACGTCTACGAGGGCCTGTACCGCCTCGACGAGGCCAACCAGCCCGTGCCCGCCGGCGCAGCCGACCTCCCGGAGGTCAGCGCGGACGGCCTGACGTACACCATCCCGCTCAACCCCGACGCGACGTGGTCCGACGGGACCCCCGTCACCGCGCACGACTACGTGTTCGCGTGGCAGCGGGCGGTCGGCCTCGACAACGCAGGCGAGAACCAGAAGTACTACGGGACGATCCTGAACGCCGACGCGATCATCGCCGGCGAGCAGGAGCCCGACCAGCTCGGCGTCGAGGCGACCGACGACCACACGCTCGTCGTGACGCTCGCGGCGCCCGTCGCGTACTTCCCCTCGATGCTGGCCGTCGTGCCGTTCTTCCCGGTCAGCGAGGCGTACGTGACCGAGCAGGGCGACGCGTTCGCGTCCGACTCCGAGCACGCGGTCTACAACGGCCCGTTCGTGCTCGCCGACTTCGCCGGCCCCGGCATCGGGACCGACTGGACGTACGAGCGCAACGACGAGTACTGGGACGCCGGGTCCGTGCGGCTCGACTCGATCGCGGTGCGGGTCGTCAAGGAGACGACCACCGCGGTCAACCTCTACAAGAGCGGCGAGGTCCACCAGGTCGCGATCGCGGGCGCCCAGGTCCAGGCCGAGCAGGCCGACCCCGGCTTCGTCGCCGACACGACCGCGACGTCGGCGTTCCTCGGCTACAACCACGCCGACCCGGTGCTCGCGGACCCGCGCGTGCGCGAGGCGATCTCGCTCGTCATCGACCGCGAGGCGCTGACGGCGAGCGTGCTGGCCGACGGCTCGACCCCCGCGACCGGCCTGGTCCCGCCGGGCCTGGCCACGAGCCCCGACGGCGAGGACTTCGCCGACGCCGCCGGTGACCTGCTCACGACCGACGTCGCCCGCGCGCAGGACCTGTGGGCCCAGGCGCGCGCCGACCTCGGCGTGAGCTCGCTCGCGATCGACCTGCAGACGTTCGAGTCCGACCGCACGCGCGCCGTCGCGGAGTACCTGCAGGGCGCGGTGCAGGAGAACCTGGAGGGCGTCACGCTGGCGGTCACCACCAACCCGGTGGCGAACTTCCTCGAGAAGACGGGCTCGGGCGCCTTCGGCGCGTACCTCGTCACGTGGGGCGCGGACTACGCCGACCCGTCCAGCCAGCTCGGCCTGGTCCGGTCGGACGCCGGCACCAACTGGGGCGGGTACGCCAACCCCGAGTTCGACGCCGCCCTCGAGGCCGCGCAGGTCACGCACGCGACCGACGCCGCCGCACGCTTCGACGACCTGCTGCACGCGCAGGAGGTCCTCGTCGCCGACCAGGGCGTCACGCCGATCTACTTCCAGAGCTCGACGCTGCTGCGCTCGCCGGACCTCAAGGGCGTGGTGTTCCACACCGCCGGGCCGGCGTTCGAGTACAAGTCGGCGTACCTGGAGGACTGAGTCACGACGGGCTCAGCGCCGCGGCCAGCGCCGCGACCGCGACGAGCCCGGCCCCGGCGAGCACCCAGGGGGACCACCCCCGCGGCTGCCGCACCCGGCGCACCTGCCCGGGTGCGGCGGCCGGACCGGGCCGGCGTCCGCGCAGGACGCCGAGCTGGCCGGACGCCCCGATGGTCCGCACGGCGCCGACGAGCAGGAGCAGCAGACCCACGATGAACGCGACGTCCGACACGGCCCTCACGCGGCACCGCCGCGCGCCCGGGAGGTCGTCGTGAACCTGGCGAGGTACGTGGGCGGGCGCCTGGTGTACATGGCGCTCACGCTGTGGGTCGTCGTCACCGTGACGTTCTTCCTCATGCACCTGCTGCCCGGGTCGCCCTACGTCGACCTGCACAAGCTCACGCCCGAGCAGATCGCCATCCTCGACGCGCGGGCGGGTCTGGACCGACCGCTCCTGGAACAGTACGTGCTCTACGTGCGCAACCTCCTGACCGGTGACCTGGGCGTCTCCTTCCAGTTCAAGAACCAGCCGGTCACCGCGCTGCTCGCGGGGCGGATCGGCCCGTCCGTCCAGCTCGGGCTGCAGGCGCTCGTGGTCGGGACCGTCCTCGGCGTCGTCCTCGGCGTGGTCGCGGCCGTGCGGCGCGGGACGTGGCTCGACGGCGGGTCGACCGTGCTCGCCGTGATCGGCCGCTCGGTGCCCAGCTTCGTGCTGGCCGCGGTGCTGCAGTACGTGCTCGCGCTGCGGCTCGGGCTGTTCCCGATCGCCGGCTGGCGCGACCTGTCCTCGACCGTGCTGCCGACGCTCGCGCTCGCGATGGCGCCGCTCGCGGACTCCGCCCGGTTCGTGCGCACCGAGATGGTGGAGGTGCTCGCGTCCGACCAGGCCGAGCTGGCGCGCGCGAAGGGCCTCGGGCCGTGGCAGGTCGCGTGGCGGCACGGCGTGCGCAACAGCGTCGTCCCGCTCATCACGCTGCTCGGGCCGATGTCCGTCGCGCTGCTCACCGGCTCGCTCGTGGTGGAGAACATCTTCGCGGTCCCCGGCATCGGCGAGCAGTTCGTCAAGTCGGTGCTGGCGAACGACTACCCGACGATCATGGCGGTGACCATCCTGTACTCGGCCCTCCTGCTCGTGGTCGTGCTCGTCGTCGACGTGCTCTACAGCCTCGTCGACCCGCGCATCCGGCTCGGCGGGGAGGTGCGGCGATGACCGCGCCCGCGCTGCCGCCGGAGGCGTTCGCGCCGGTCCCGCGCCCCGACGGCGAGGCCGGTGCGCCGCGCCCCGACGCGCCGCACGCCCCCGCGCGCTCGCACGACGCCTGGCACCGGCTGCGGCGTCGGCCCGCCGCGCTCGTCTCGCTCGCGCTGCTCGTCGTGGTCGCCGCGGTCGCGGTGCTCGCGATCTGGTTCACGCCGCACGACCCGACGCTGCAGGACGTCACGCGCGTCAACCTGCCGCCGCGCCTGCCGGGCGTCGACGTGGCCGGGCTCGACGGCACCGCGGTCGTCGGTGGCGAGCGCGTCGACCGGTACGCGCAGGCCGGGGTCCCCGCCGACGTGCACCACCTGCTGGGCACCGACGGCTTCGGCCGGGACCTGCTGTCGCGGCTGCTCGTCGGCGTGCGCGTCTCCCTGACGATCGCGCTCGTCGCCGGTCTGCTGGACCTGACGATCGGCGTCGCGTGGGGTCTGGTGTCCGGGCTCGGGGGACGGGCCGTCGACGGCGTGCTGCAGCGCGTGCTCGAGGTGCTGTCCGGCATCCCGACGCTCGTCGTGCTCGTCCTCATGCTCACCGTGCTGGAGCCCGGCCTGGTGACCATCGTGCTGGCCATGGCCGTCACGGGTTGGATCCCGATGGCGCGCCTCGTGCGCGCGCAGGCGCTGCGGCTGCGCGAGCAGGAGTTCGTGCTGGCCGCGCGCGTGCTCGGCGCCGGCCGCGTGCGGCTCGCCCTGCGCCACGTGCTGCCCGGGTCGGTCGGCCTGATCGTCGTGCAGACGATGTTCACGATCCCGACCGCGATCTTCTTCGAGGCGTTCCTCAGCTTCATCGGCCTGGGCCTGCGCCCGCCGACCGCGTCGCTCGGCACGCTGCTCGACACCGGCTTCGAGACGTTCACGTTCCTGCCACACCAGATGCTCGCCCCCGCCGTGACCCTCTCGGTCCTCATGATCGCGTTCAACCTGCTGGCCGACGGCCTGCGAGACGCGTTCGACCCGCGGGGGGTGACCCTCCGGTGAGCGCCGCACCGGTCCTCGAGGTCGACGACCTGCACGTCTCGTTCGCGACCCGCGCGGGGCGCGTGCAGGCGGTCCGCGGGGTGTCGCTCACGCTGCACGCGGGCGAGGTGCTCGCGGTGGTGGGCGAGTCCGGCTCCGGCAAGTCCGTCACGGCGCGCGCCGTGACGGGGCTGCTGCCCGCCAACGGGCGCGTCGACGCGGGCTCCGTGCGGTACCGCGGGCAGGACCTCGTGCGCGCCGACGAGCGGGCGCTGCGGCGCGTGCGCGGCAACGGCATCGCGATGGTCTTCCAGGACCCGATGACGTGCCTAGACCCGACGATGACGATCGGCGCGCAGGTCGCCGAGCCGCTGCGCGTGCACACGTCGCTCTCGCGGCGCGCGGCCCGGGACGCCGCGGTGCGCCTGCTCGAGCGCGTCGGCATCCCCGAGCCCGCCGTGCGCGCCCGCCAGTACCCGCACCAGTTCTCCGGCGGGCAGCGGCAGCGCATCGCCATCGCGATCGCGCTCGTGTGCGGGCCGGACGTGGTGCTCGCGGACGAGCCGACGACCGCGCTCGACGTGCGCGTCCAGGCGCAGGTCCTCGACCTGCTCGGTGAGCTGCGCCGGGACACCGGCACGGCGGTGGTCCTCGTCACGCACGACCTCGGCGTCGTCGCGAGCGTCGCCGACCGCGTCGCCGTCATGTACGCCGGTCGCATCGTCGAGATCGGCACCGCCCGGGAGGTGTTCGGCCACCCGCAGCACCCGTACACGTGGGGCCTGCTCGGGTCCCTGCCCACCGCCGACCAGCCCGACGGGCGGCTGCTCGCGATCCCCGGGTCGCCGCCCGACATGATCGACCCGCCGACCGGCGACGCGTTCTGGCCGCGCAACCCCTACGCCGTGCGCATCGACACCGAGCAGGCGCCGCCGTTCTTCGACGTCTCCCCGACGCACCGCGCCGCGACGTGGCTGCTCGCACCGGGGGCACCCGCGGTGGAGCCGCCCCCGGCGGTCGCGCAGCGGTGGGCGCGCCACGCCGCGTCGGCGGACCTGCCCGCGGGCCGGCCGACCGAGCCCGTCGAGCCGGGCGGTGGCCGGTGAGCGGCGAGCACCTGCTCGAGGTGTCCCGCCTCGTGCACACGTTCGGCGGCCGGCGCGGGCCGCGCGTGCACGCGGTCGACGACGTGAGCCTGTGGGTCGACGAGGGCGAGACGTTCGGCCTCGTCGGCGAGTCCGGCTCCGGCAAGTCGACGCTCGGGCGCTGCGTCGTCGGGCTGTACGCGCCGACGGGCGGGAGCGTGCGGTACCGCGACCGCGACGTCACCCGCTGGGCCCGCGCGCGCGACGCGTCGCAGCTGCGACGCGAGGTGCAGATGGTCTTCCAGGACCCGTACGCGTCGCTCGACCCGCGCATGCGGGTCCGTGACATCGTCGCCGAGGGCCTCGAGATCGGGCGCCTCGAGCCGGACGCGCGCCGGCGTGCGTCCCGCGTCGACGACGCCCTCGCCGCGGTCGGCCTCGACCCCGCGGTCGGCGGCCGGTACCCGCACGAGTTCTCCGGCGGTCAGCGCCAGCGCGTCGGCATCGCGCGGGCGCTCGTCCTCGAGCCGCGGCTCGTCGTGTGCGACGAGCCCATCTCGGCGCTCGACGTGTCCGTGCAGGCGCAGATCGTCAACCTGCTCACCGACCTCAAGCGCGACCGGGGGCTGACGTACCTGTTCGTCGCGCACGACCTGGCGATGGTGCGCCACGTCAGCGACCGCGTGGGCGTCATGCACGACGGGCGGCTCGTGGAGGTGGGCCCGGCGGACGACGTCTACCGCGACCCCCTGCACCCGTACACCCGCAGCCTCCTGGCGGCGGTCCCGGTGCCGGACCCCGACGCGCCGCCGCGGCCGCGGCTGCCGTACGACGCACCCGCGCGGCACGGCGAGCTCGTCGAGGTGCGTCCGGGCCGGTGGGTGCGCGAGGCGGTCGACGCCGGGTAGGTGTTCCCCGAGGGGCGCCGTGCTCAGTTCTCGTCGGTGGTCGCGGTGGGCTCGGGGCTCGCGGGGCTCGCGGTGCTCGCGGTGCCCTCGGCGGCGACCTCCGCCGCGACCGGCACGTCGAGGAGGCGGAAGTCGTCCGTGGCGGACGAGGTGCCCGTGCCGGCCTGGAAGACGACCGTCTCCACGTCGAGGCGCGGGTACACGAACGAGAACGTCCGCGTCTGGCCCCCGTCGATCCACGAGCTGGCGTCCAGGTCGGAGGCGGTGAACCACTCGCCGCCGGGCCACGCGTCGTTCGCGCCGACCTGGTAGTCCAGCGGGAACAGGCGCGTCGCGCCCTGCAGCACCGAGCCGCGCGCGGTGATGCTGTGCGGGGTCACCGTGTCCCTGCCGCGGTGCGAGGAGAAGCCGCGCAGGAAGCCCGGGGCCCAGCCGAGGCCGTCCTTCTGGTCGGTGGCCGTTACCGTCAGGTCGACCACGACGTGCCCGTGCACGCGGCGTGCCGACGCGTCGACCTCCCACTTACGGATGTTGTTCGCGATGGGCAGCGGGGTGCCTGCCGTGCCGACGAGGGCCTCGAACGGCGGCAGCTCGCCCGTCGTCGTGACGTCGGTGCGCGTGACGACCGTCGACGTCAGCGTCACCGTGACGCGCCGGTTGAGCGCCCGGCCCTCGTCGGTGCCGTTGTCGGCGACGGGCTCCTGCTCGCCGCGACCCTCGACGCGGGCCGGGTACGCGGCCGCGTCGACCTGCGCGCCGAGGGCGTCGGCGACGGCCTGCGCGCGCCGCCGGGACAGGTCCAGGTTGTACGCGTCGTCCGCCTGGTCGTCGGTGTGGCCGACCACCTGGACCGTGCCGGGGTCGCGCTCGGACAGGCGCTGCGCGACGAGCGCGACGGCGTCCGCGGCCTCGGGGGCCAGGTCCGCGGAGTCGAACGGGAAGAGCACGTCCGAGCCGAGCGTCACCTCGACCCGGTCGGTCGACTCGGTCGTGCGCACCGCGCCCGCCAGCTCGGCGCTCGTGGACTCGAGCGGGAACGTCGGCGCCGTCACGACGGCGTCCAGGTCGAGCGCCTCGGGCGGCTCGACGTCGTCGGGCGTCGCGGTCGACGACGTGCCGCCCGTCGGGCGGGCGGACGCGCTCGCCGCGGCGTCGGCGGCGGCGGCCACGTCGTCGGGGTGCGCGGCGGACGGCAGCTCGCCGTCGACGATCGGCACGTCCGCGAACAGGGGCGCTCCCGGGACCAGCAGCGACAGCCCGGTCACGTCGGCGGGCGGCGCCGCGAACGGCATCTGCAGCCGCGTGCCGTGATCGGCGCGCACCCGGTTCCAGTGCTCGGGTGCGACCACGGGCTTGCCGTCGGCGCCGGCACCCACGTGGTGGACGACGTCGCGCGCAAGGTCGAGGAGCCGGACGTTGACGGGCGGCCTGCCCTCCGCGACGAACGACGTGACCCCGAAGCCGGTCACGTGCACGGGGTCGTCCTCGTCCACCTCCTCCAGGGGCACCAGGTCGAGCGTCAGCACCACGTGCTCGCCCGCACGCACGAGCGGGTGCACGCGGACCTCGAGGTCGACGCCGCCCTCCGGGATCACGGCGGTGGCAACCACGTCCTCCGGCTGCGGGCCGGGGTCGGCGCTCGCGGTCGCCGGAGCCGAGGGGTCGGGGGAGCCGCCGGCCGTGCAGGCAGCGAGCGCGGCGACGAGCAGGGCGCCGACGAGGGCACGGACGGGACGCTGCGGGCGCACGGAAAGGCTCCTGGGGGTGGGGAAGGGGCCCATCGTGCCGGATACGTCCGGCCGCCCGCGTCAGGCGTCCGGGTGACGCGGCGGGAGCGCACCCGACGTCGCACGAGCGCACCGGACGTCGCACGAGCGCACCGCTGAGCACGGGCGCGCTCGACCGACGACCGGCGCGGTCGACGGAGCCGTCAGGAGGTCTGCGCCACGAACCCGTCCCCGTCGGCGACGACGCTCCACCGGCGGACGTCCTTGCCGACGCCGTCGTTGCTCTTCTCCTGCAGCACGGCGGTGTGGGTGTCGGCGGTGCCCTGGCCGCAGACGACGTGCTCGCCCGTGCTGCCCCGCAGCAGGACGGAGACGGTGCCGACGAAGTCCGTGAGCGCGACCGGGGTGCGCCCCTGCACCTCGAGCACCTCGTAGGGGACGGCGGACACGATGGGGTCGACGGTGGTGTGCATCGTGGTGCTCCGATCGGATGCCGGGTCTTCTCACGGCGGGGGTGGGCCTGCTGCGGAAGTGCGGCGTCGGCCGCGCCGAGCCGACGCGGTGCGGCACGGAGGTGCGTGTCGCGCGAGTGACGTGGAGCACAGTGACGGTACCCCGTCGACCCCGGCACCTGCTACGGCCGGCGCCGGCCGGTGACCGGCGCCCACGCGTCCCGCCGCGGGCCCGTCAGGCCGACGCGCGGGCCAGGACGATCTCCTCCGCGGCGGCGCGCAGCACGGGCGGCGCGTCCAGGGCCGCCAGGTGCGAGAGGCGCACGTGCAGCGGCCGGTCGGACGTGAGCACCTCCAGGACGCGGCGCTTGAGCTCGTACCCCGCCTGCGCGGCGTCGAGCAGCCGGTGGAGCCGGCCCGCGACGTCGTTCGGGCGCAGCGTCGGTGCCGCGCCGAGGCCGACGCGCAGCACCGCGCCGACGGGCACGTCGTGGACCGTCACGCGCAGGTGCCCCTCGGCGGTGCGCGCCACGACCGGCTCGACGGCCGCGCCCTCCACGGTGGCGACGGGCGCGACGTCGTCCGCCACCGACAGGAACGTCGCCGTCCACGTCCGCGCCGCGGGCAGGAACCCGGTCGCACCGGTCGCCGGCCCGACCGTCAGCACGCCGGCCGCCTGGTCCCACCGCAGCGGCGTGCGCGCGACCCGGGACTCGTCGCGGCCGTCGCCCGTGCCGTCGTCCTCCACCATCGTGAACGCGCCGTCCGCGCCCACGACGACGAGCACCTCGAGCCAGGTCGGCTCGACCGGGTCGTCCGCGGGCACCTCGGCGGCGTCGAGCGGGACGAGTGCCCCGGCCGGTGCGAGCACCGGGACCGAGGCCAGGTCGCGGTGCAGCACCAGCTGCCGGCCGCCGTCGTAGACCAGGCCCGTCAGCACGTCCACCCACACGCCGTCCGGGAGCCACGCGCGCACGGGCGCGACCGCCGCCGCGCGGTCCCGCGGCGTGGTCACCGCGGCGACCAGCAGCTCCGAGCCGAACGCGACCTGGCCGGGCACGTCGTACGCCTCCGTGTGCCGGGACCAGCGGTGGTACATCGGCGTCACGAGCGGCACGCCGTCGCGCGCCGCGCGGTGGTTCATGGTGTGCAGGTAGGGGACGAGCCGGTGCCGCAGGCGCAGGAACTCGGTCTGGACGGCGGCGTGCTCGGGCGCGTAGGCCCACGGCTCCTTGGTCATGAACGGGTTGTTCGAGGAGTGCAGGCGCAGGACCGGCGAGAACACGCCCAGCTGCACCCACCGGGTCGCGAGCTCGTCGTCCTTGGCGCCGAACATGTGCCCGCCGACGTCGTGGCTCCACCAGCCATAGCCGATGTTCGCGGCCGTCGCGGTCACGTACGGCTGGAACCGCAGCGACGCCCACGACACCACGGTGTCGCCGGAGAACCCCACGGGGTAGCGGTGCGAGCCCGGCCCCGCGTACCGGGAGAACGTCAGGGGGCGGCGCCCGTCGCGCGCGGCGTCGAGGAAGTGGAAGTGGTTGAGCATCCACAGCGGGTCGATCCCCGCGATGCGCGAGTGCGCGCCCTGCTGCCAGTCCAGCCACCAGAAGTCGACGCCCTCGGCCTCGAGCCGGCGGTGCAGCACGTCGAAGTAGGCCGTCAGGAACGCCGCGTCGGTGACGTCGAACGCGACCGGCTCGCGCGTCGCGGGGTCGAGGCCCAGCGCCGCGCACATCTCCTCGTACACGTCCTCGTGCGGGCCGACGCCGTCCGCCGGGTGCACGTTGAGGGTCACGCGCAGGCCGCGCGCGTGCAGGTCGTCGAGGAACGCGCCCGGGTCCGGGAACAGGTCGCGGTTCCAGGAGTACCCGGTCCAGCCGCTGGAGATCGCCGGGTCGACGTCCGTGACGTGCCAGTCCATGTCGAGCACGGCCACCGAGAACGGGATCCCGCTCGCCGCGAACCGGTCGAGCAGCGCCGCGTACTCGTCGGCGGTGTACGGGTGGTACCGGCTCCACCAGTTGCCGAGCGCCCACCGCGGCAGCACCGGCTGCGGCCCGGACACCGCGTACAGGGCGCGCACCGCCTCCGCGTGGTCGTGCCCGTACGCGAACACGTAGAGGTCGGTGCGGCCGCCCTCGCGCGGTGCGACCCAGCCGTCGTCGGTCAGCAGGAAGGACCGGGAGTCGTCGAGCACGGCGTAGCCCCACCGCCCCACCACGCCCGGCTCCAGGGGGATGGCGCCGTCGGCCTCGTCCAGCGTGCGCACCGTGCCGCCGAGGTTCCGGTCCGGGGTGTCCTGCCCGTACCGCCACACCGAGTGGTAGTTCGTCACCGCGCCGAGCACCGCCACGGACAGCCCGCTCGTCGTGAACGGGCCCTTGTCGTACGTCAGCCGCAGCCTGCTCGTCACGACCTCGAGGTGGCCGCCCTGGTCGACGACGCGGAAGTCCGGGACGGGCTGGCGGCGGTGCAGCGCGAACGTCGACGCGCGGTCCTCGAACACGCCGTCCTCGGCGTACTCCAGCCGCACCAGGCCCTCGGTGAGGACGGTGATGCGCCACCGGTCGCCCGCGACGACGGCACCGGGGTCGGCGACGGGGGACGTGGGCAGGCTGGGGGACGGCATGCGGTCCATCCTTCGCGCGCCCGCACGGGCCCGCACCCGCAGCCGGCACCCGCCCGCCCCGGCACCCGCCGGCCCCGGCACCCGCGTCCCGGCCGTCGAGCGCGCCACTCGTCGCACGAGCGCGCCACTCAGGACGGGCGCGCTCGTGCGACAAGTGGTGCGCTCGCGAGTGCGCGGGTGCGCGGTTGGACGGGTGAGGGCTCGGGGTGCAGGGGGTGACGATCGGCGGGGAGGAGCGTGCCCGGAGGGGAATGGCCGGCGGGCGGAGGTCGTTGGGACCGGCATGCCACTCGACGGTGAGTACGCCCCCAGCCCCGACGCCTTCCCGCGCGAGCAGGTCGAGCTCTTCGAGCGCTCGAACGGCGCGGAGGGCAACACGCTGAACGGCCGCCCCGTGATCGTCATGACGACGGTCGGCGCCCGGAGCGGGAAGCTGCGCAAGATCCCGCTCATGCGCGTCGAGCACGACGGCGAGTACGCCGTGGTCGCGTCCAAGGGAGGCGCCCCCGAGCACCCGACGTGGTTCCACAACCTCACCGCGCACCCGCGGGTCGAGCTGCAGGACGGGCCCGTGCGCCGCGAGTACGACGCCCGGCTGGTCACCGGCGAGGACCGCGCCACCTGGTGGGCGCGGGCCGTGCAGACGTGGCCGGCGTACGACGAGTACGTGACGAAGACGGACCGGGAGATCCCCGTCTTCGTGCTGAGCCCCGTCGGCGACTGAGCCGACTGAGCGGACTGAGCCGTCGGGGACTGAGCGCGGTCGCTGCCGCCCGGTCGCTGCCAGCCCGGTCGCGGCCCGGACGCGCGGACGCGCCGGCTCAGTGCGCCGCTCGCCCCTCGGCGGCCGCCGCCACGATGCGCCCCACGCGGGCGGCCCGCGTCGCCGGCCGGCGGGCCTCGGCCAGCCAGCGCAGCTGCGCGCGCCGCACGCCGGGCGTGAACGCGTCCCACCCGGACGCGGCGGCGGGGTCGGCGGCCAGCGCGTCGGCGAGGTCGGCCGCGACGACGCCCGCCTCGGCGTCGTCGTACATCTCCCACGTGCCGTCCGCGCGCGCCGCCGCGATCACGGCCCGCCCGGCGTCCGTCATCCGCCCCGACGCCTCCACGCGCGCGAGCCGCTCCTTGGTCAGCCGCGACCAGCCGCTGCCGGGGCGGCGGCGCGTGCACCAGATCTCCGTGCGCTCGTCGTCCACGGTGCGCTGCGTCGCGTCGATCCAGCCGACCGCGAGCAGCTCCTCGACCAGCGGCTCGTAGCCGAGCGCCGGACGTCCCGACGACGGCTTCCACCGGACGACCCACACGCCGGGGCTCGTCGCGTGGTGCTCGGCCAGCCAGGCGCGCCACCCGGCGGCGGTCGCGACGAGCACGCGCTCGTCGCGACCGCTCCCCGGGCCGGGCGCGTCCGTCACAGCGGGGGCGCGTCCTCGCCGAGCGGCTCGGGTGCGCCGCGACCGAGCATCGAGTGCCGGTAGGAGTACGCCGCGTAGATGACGAAGCCGACGACCAGCCAGGCGAGGAACCGCAGCCAGGTCAGCGTCGTGAGGTTGAGCATCAGCCAGATGCACGCCACGCCGGAGATGATCGGCAGGACCGGGGACCACGGCACGCGGAACCCGCGCTCCAGGTCGGGGCGCGAGCGGCGCAGCAGCGGGATGCCGAAGCTGACCAGCACGAACGCGGACAGCGTGCCGATGTTGATCATCTCCTCGAGCAGCTCCACCTCCGACAGGCCGGCGATGAGGGCGATGATCACGCCGCACGCGATCTGCAGCCCGACGGGCGTGTGGAACCGCCGCGACGTCTTCGACAGCCCGCGCGGCAGCAGCCCGTCGCGGCTCAGCGCGAACACGATGCGCGTGAGGCCGAGCATGAGCACCATGAGCACGCTCGTGAGCCCGACGAGGATGCCGATCGAGATGACCCGCCCCGCCCAGTCGGCGCCCACCAGGACGAACGCGCTGGTCAGCGACGGGCTGTCCTGCTCCGCGAGCTCGGTGTAGCTGACCATGCCCGTGACGACCACGGTCACGAGCACGTACAGGACGGTCACGAGCGCGAGGCCCCCGAGGATCCCGCGCGGCACGGCGCGCTGAGGGTCCTTCGTCTCCTCGGCGGTGGTCGCGACGACGTCGAAGCCGATGAACGCGAAGAACACCAGCGCCGCACCGGACAGCAGCCCCATGACGCCGTACGTCGAGGGCTCGAAGCCGAGCAGGAAGCCCGACAGCGGCTGGTCCAGGGTGGTCGAGCCGGGCGCCGCGGGCTGCGACGGCGGCACGAACGGCGTCCAGTTCTCGGCCTTGACGTAGAAGAAGCCGGCGACGATCACGAAGATCGTGATGGCGACCTTGAGGATCGTGAAGACGCTGTTCACGCGCGTGCTCAGGCGCGTGCCGATCGCGAGCAGCGTCGTGAACACGGCGACGATGAGCATCGGCGCCCACGCCACGTCGACGCCCGCGACGGTGGACGTCGTCGGCACGTCCATGCCCAGCAGCGTGAACGCGTCCGCGAGGTACACGCCCCAGAACTTCGCGATCACCGCCGACGCGAGCAGCATCTCGAGGATCAGGTCCCAGCCGATGATCCAGGCGACGAGCTCGCCCATCGTCGCGTAGGAGTACGTGTACGCGGACCCCGCGACCGGGATCGTCGACGCGAACTCGGCGTAGCACATGATCGCCAGGCCGCACACGACCGAGGCGATGAGGAACGAGACGATGACGCCCGGGCCGGCGTACTGCGCCGCCGCGGTCGCGCCGACGGAGAAGATGCCCGCGCCGACCGCGACCGCGACCCCGAGGACCGCGAGGTCCCACGCGGTGAGCGACCGGTGCAGCTGCCGCTCCGGGTCGTCGATGTCCGCGAGCGAGGCCTCGACCGACTTGCGCCGCAGGACGCCGCGGGGCGCCGGTGCGGTGGCCCCCCGGCCTGCCGTGCCGTCGTGCGTCATGGTGGTTCCCCTCCCCCTGGTACGGGCCGGCGGCGCGCGTCACCGTGGACCTGCCGTCGCGGCGGGGCGCCCCGCGCACGAGCATGTCGGAGACGCGGATCGACGGCCAATCGGGTGACGCGACGGTGCCGGTCGCCCACCTCACCCGGCCCGCGGCACCGGGTCCGCCACACCCGGTCCGCCACGGCCGGCGAAACCGGACTTCCTCATCACGGCCGGGCGGATGTGGTGAGGAAGTCCGGGGTCGACGACGGGCGGTGGGCGGGGACGGGGGGCGGGGACCGGGGTCGGCGGGCGGGGTGGTGGGGGCGCGGGCAGCATGGCGCGCATGACGCAGCAGGACGGGTCCACGGGAAGCCTCGCCGAGGACGACGTGGCGGGACGGCCCGCCGGGGACGCCCGGTCGCGGCAGGACGGCCCGGACGACGCGCACCGCCGGCCGCCCGGCGTGGACGACGCGACGGTCGAGGCCGTCGGCGGCGTGACGGCGGCCCTCGAGGTGGTCGAGCACGCGCGCGGGGTGCTGTACGAGTTCCACCGGCTCATCGGCCAGGCCGACATCGAGCTGGGTGAGGCGCTCGAGAAGCTGGAGGCCGCCGGGCACGCCGAGCTCGCCGCGGGCCTGCGCGCCGACGTGCTCGGCGCGAACGTGCTCGCGGGCCGCTGGACGTTCCAGGTGGTCGAGGACTTCGACGCCGGGTACCACGCCACGTTCCGCGCGGCCGAGCAGCGGGTGCGCGACGAGCTCATGGCGGGCCGCCGGCACGTGTACGAGGCCGCGCTGAAGGAGCGGAACCGCACGCACGGGCGCGCGGGGCACGAGGCGCTGCCGGAGGACCTCGGCACGGGGACCTGACGGCGCGCGGCGCCGTCGGGCGGGGTACCGCCCGGCGAGGGCGCTCGGCCGTCCCCAGCGTCCGCCGCGACGACGCGATCCCCGTGGACGGCGGGTCGGCGGCGTCGATGTCCGAGGTGTCCGGCATGCTCCCGGTCCGTGACCTCACTGCTGGACGCGCTGCCCGACAGCCCACGACGCCGCGCCCGGCGCGGGCCCTGGGGGCTGGTGCTCGTGGTGGCGGTGGCGGTGGGGCTCGGCGGTCCCGTCTGGCTCGACGCGCGGGCGGGCGCCCGCTACCCGGTGGCGGCGGCCGACGTGGAGACGGCCCGCGCCCAGCTCGCGGACCTGCCGGTCAAGGGCCGCGCGCCGCGCACGGGGTACGAGCGCGAGGAGTTCGGGCAGGCGTGGGCGGACGTGGACCGCAACGGCTGCGACACGCGCAACGACGTGCTCGCGCGCGACCTCGTCGACATCGCGACGAAGCCCGGCACGCAGGACTGCGTCGTGCTCAGGGGCACGCTGCACGACGTCTACACCGGCACGACCATCGACTTCGAACGCGGGCCGCAGTCGTCGCAGGTGCAGGTCGACCACGTGGTCGCGCTCTCCGACGCGTGGCAGAAGGGCGCGCAGCAGTGGACGGACGAGCAGCGCCGCGAGTTCGCCAACGACCCCGCGAACCTGCAGGCCGTGCAGGGCCGGGCCAACCAGCAGAAGGGCGCCGGCGACGCCGCGACGTGGCTCCCACCGGAGAAGGGCTACCGCTGCGTGTACGCGCTGCGCCAGGTCGGCGTGAAGCACGCGTACGGGCTGTGGGTGACGCGGGCCGAGCGGGACGCGCTGGCCCGGGAGATCGACCGGTGCGCGGTCGTGCGGTGACCGTGCTGCGCTCGCTCCGGCGTCAGCGCTCGCCCGTCGGCGTGTGCACGAGCTGGCCCAGGTCGTCGAACCGCAGCGCCCAGCCCGGCACACCCGGCCGGCGCTGCCACGGTCGCGGCCCCTCGAGCGGGCGGTACCCGACCCCGGCGGCGTCGAGCCGGGCCAGGTGCGCACCCGTGAGGCGGCGTTCCAGGTCGGCGAACCCGGCGCGCTCGCGCATCTCGCGCGGCGTCCACACCACCTCGGCGAACGCGCACAGCCGCGGCCACGTCGCGTAGTCCACGCGCCGCGGGGAGTCGAGCTGTTCCGTCCACACCTGCGCCTGCGCGCCCAGCACGCGCCCGGCGCCGTCCTCGGCCATCGTCTCGGCCGCCGCCGGGCTCACCGGCTCGAAGGCGTGCACGTCCTCGAGCGTGTGCACCGTGCCGACCGGCACGGGCTCGTCGAGGCCGGGCGCGGCACGGTGGTCGAGGTACAGGCGGTGCTCGGTGCAGACCACGACGTCGTGGCCGTCGCGCAGCGCGTCCAGGCCGCTGCGCACGCCCCGCCAGGAGTTCACGACGACGTCCCGGGGCACGCGCGCGCCGCCCACCTCGTCCCACACGCTGACGCGCCGCCCGTGCCCGCGCAGGTGCTCGGTGAGCCGGCCGACGAACCACGGCAGCAGCTCGTCCACGTCCTCCAGGCCCAGCTCGCCGACCCGCGCGAGCGCGGCCGGGTCCGCGGCCCAGGCGTCGAGCGGCACCTCGTCCCCGCCGAGGCACACCACCGGGGAGTCGAAGACCTCGACGAGCTCGTCGAGCACCGTGCGGTAGAAGTCGAGCACCGCCTCGGTCGGGGCGAGCGCGTGCGGGTTGAGGCCCCACCGCGTCCACACCTCGTCCGGCGCGGTCCCCGCCGCGAGCTCCGGGTACGCGGCCATCGCCGCCTGCGAGTGCCCGGGGACGTCCAGCTCCGGCACCACGGTGACGCCCCGCGTGCGCGCGAACGCCACGATCTCGCGCAGGTCGTCCTGCGTGTACCAGCCGCCGTGGGGGCGGCCGTCGAACAGCGGCGAGCGCGACGAGCCGAGCTGCGACTCCCGGCGCCAGCCCCCGACCTCGGTGAGCCGCGGGAACGCCCGGACCTCGAACCGCCAGCCCTGGTCGTCGGTGAGGTGCAGGTGCAGCACGTTGAGCTTGTGCGCGGCGGCGAGCTCGACGAACCGCAGCACCTCGCGCTTCGGCAGGAAGTGCCGCGCGACGTCCAGCAGCACGCCGCGGTGGGAGAAGCGCGGGCCGTCCTCGACGCGCACGCCCGGCAGCGGCAGGGCGGACGCGTCCAGCGGCGCGTCGCGGAACGCGGCCGGGCCGACCAGCTGACGCAGGGTCTGCACCGCGTGCCGGGCGCCGTCGGCGCCGGCGGCCCGGACCTCCACGCCCGCGGGGCCGACGTCGAGGACGTGGTGCTCGGGCGCGAGCGCCGGGTCGTGCGTGAGCGTGACGACGAGGGCGCCGGGCGGCGGCTGGTCCGCGGAGGGCGGTGCGGGGGGTGCGGTGCCGTCCGCGGAGGGCCGCACGGGCGATGCGGTCCCGTTCGCGGGGAGGGGCGCGGGGCGTGCGGGACCGCCGGGGGACGGTGCGGGTGCCGCGCACCCGGGACGGTCCGCGACCGTCAGCCGGCGGCCGAGGCGGCGCACGACCAGGTCGGCGAGCAGCGGCAGCGCACCCGCGAGCGCGGGGTCGAGGACGACGTGGACACGCTCCCACACGGCGGTGCCGCGGGCGCGGGACGTGACTCGCACGGGGGCGGGGACGAGCGCGGGCCCCGCGGCGGCCGGCCCCGCGGCATCCGGCTCAGCGGCGCCCGGCGCCCGGGCGGGCCGGGGCCTCGGGGTCCACCCGGAGGCGTCGGCCGCCGCCGTCATGCGCCCGTCCGCGCGCTCGTGCGCCCGGCCCACGCGGTCACGCCCCCGTCCTCGACCCCGGGGCCGCCGTCGCCACGCCGCGGTGTGCCGGCGCGGTGTCGGTCGCCGGGACGGGCACGCGTCCCACGGACGCGCCGCCGAGCAGCCGCGTGACGGCCCGCGCCGCCAGCACGACCGTGCGCGCGTGCGCCTGCACGGCCGCGGCGGACAGCTGGGTCGCCGGTGCGTGGACGCCGAGCGCACCGACCACCGTGCCGGTGTGGTCGAGCACGGGCGCCGCGACGCCGCGCACCTCGGGGTCGCCCTCCCGGTCGTCGATCGCGAAGCCGCGCCGGCGCGTGCGCAGCAGCTCGGCACGGAGCTCGCCCGGGTCGGTGATGGTCCGCGACGTGTAGGGCGCCAGGCCTGCCGCGACGGTGCGGTCGACCAGGGACGGTGCGGACAGCGCGAGCACGGCCTTGCCGGTGGCGGAGCAGTGCAGGGGCGCGTGCGCGGCCGCCCGCTCGGCGACGCGCCCGGACGCGGCGGGGGCGGCGTGCCGGCGCGTCACGCGCACGAGCAGCCCGTCCGGCACCGCGAGGACGGCCGTGCACCCGGTGGTCGCGGCGACCTCGGCCAGGTGCGGGTCGGCGACGGCGCCGACGTCGAGCGCGGCCAGGTACGCGTGCCCGAGGCGCAGGGTCCCGGGCCCGAGGCGGAAGCGGCCGCCGGCGACGTCGCGGGCGAGGAGCCCCGCCTCGAGCAGCGGGACGGCCAGCCGCAGCACGGTGGACTTGTGCACGCCGAGCCTGCGGCCGAGCTCGGCGGCGGACAGCCCCGCGGGGTCCGGGTCGGCCGCGCACACGTCGAGGAGGGCGAGCGCCCGCCGCAGCGACAGGGACTCGTTGCGCCCGGAGGCGCCCGGGTCGCCGGCGGCCTGGGTGTCGCCGGGAGCCGTGTCGGTGGGTCCTGCCGCGGTGGGCGTTGCGTGCACCGCGACACCGTGGCACGCCCGGCCCGGTTGCCGGGAGAGGCGCCCCCGCCGTCGCGCGTCGCCGTCGCGACCTGCACACCCGTCCAGTGCGTCGCGCCCGCGGCGCGGCGACCGGCGGGCCGGCCTCAGGACGACGACGACGACGGTGCCGCCGCCCGGGCGCGCCGCGCCACCGCCGACCCGACCGCGATGCCCGCGAGCACGCCCAGGGAGATCGCCACCATCGTGGCGCCGGCCGTCACCACGGTCGCGAGCGCCGGTGCGCCCTCGCCGATCACCGTGGTGACGCCGACCAGCCCCAGCGCGCCCGGCACGAGCAGCCAGAACCCCGGCAGGAAGCCCACGAGCGTGGGCGGGCCCGTCGGCCGCGTCGCCGCGAACATCGCCACGACCGTCATGGCCAGCGCCCCGACGAACGCGGACGGCACGCGGCCGAGCAGCAGCCCGCCGATCACCTGGCCGGAGTAGGCGACGACCAGCACGAGGAGGATCCACGGCAGCGCGCTGCGGTACGCGCAGTTGTGGAACACCACGCCGCACCCGTACACGAGCACGCCGAGCCACGGGCCGGCCCAGCCCAGGGGCTGGGGGGACGCTGCGCCGACGCTCGTCGCGGGCACCCCGACGAGCGCCGCGGCCGCGGTGATGCCGAGCGCCAGCAGCACCAGCTGCATCGATCCGGCGGCGAGGCGCGCGGACCCGGCGATCATCTGCCGCGTGGCGAGGTCGATCGCGGCCGTGGTGAGCAGGGCCCCCGGCAGGAGGGACACCAGCGGCGCGGCGAGCGGTGCGAGCGTGCCGACGTCGAGACCCGTGCGGGACAGCGCCAGGACCGCGGCGGAGACGAGGAACGCACTGACCAGCACGAGCAGCGCCTGGTACACGGCGGGCAGGCGGGTCGCGGCCACCTGGAGCCCGGCGACCCCGGCGCCGAGCACCGCCGCGACCACGACGTCGAGGAGGCTGCCGCCCAGGATCATCGCGAGCCCCGCGGACGACGCCACGTACCCCAGCACCCGCGTCGGGCCGTCGTACAGCGGCGGCGCGTGGACGGCCGCGCGGACGCGCGCCAGGCCCTCGGCCGGGTCGATGCGGCCGGACTCCGCGGCGTCGGCGACCTGCAGCACGTCGGCCACCTGGTGCAGCCGCAGCGCGCGACCGCCCGCGCTCGAGGCCACGGTCTGCGGCGAGGCGCCCTCGGGCACGGAGATCACCAGCGCCGTCGGCAGGGCGACGACCGCGACGCCGGGCAGCGCGTTGACCGCGGCGATCCGCTCGATCGTCTCCTCGACCTGCACGACCGGGGCGCTCGCGTCCGTGAGGGCCGTGCCGAGCGCGACCAGGAACTCCATCGTCACGGCGGGGTCGGCCGCCGGGGCCGACCGGGTGGGGGCAGTCGCCGGCGCGGGGGTGTCGGTGACGGCGCCGTCCGCGTTCGTCACGACCGCCGCGGCCGCGGGCTCCGGCCCCGACGCCGGGTCGCCGCGGCGCGCGCGGCGGTACAGGACGACGAGCACGGCGGTGACGACCAGCAGGACCAGGGCCGCGGTGAGGACCACGCCGAACGGGATGGTCGACGACGCGACGGCCGGCTCGCGCGACCACGGCACGACGGTCCCCGGCACGGACGCGGGGGTGGTGGGCGTGGCGGTCGGGACCGTGGTCGGCGTCGCGGTCGGCACCGGCGCCGGGACCGGCGTGGACAGGTCCGTGGCGGTCGGGGCCGGTGCGGGGCCGGGGACGGGCCCGGCGGTCGGGGCGTCGGTGGCGCTCGGGGTGGGCGCGGGGCTGTCGACCGTCGGCGCGGGCGTCGGCGTCGTCGGCGGCTCGACGCCCTGCGGCGTCTCGGGCGGTGTCGGCCCAGGGGCGGGCGGCACGTCGACCCCGTGCGCGAGCCGTCCGCCGGGTGCCCCCATGGGTCGATCCTCTCCCTCCGGCACCGGGACCGCACCGGTGGCCAGGGCGGGTCGGGGCGTGCGGTTCAGGCCGGCCAGGCCGCCAGCAGCCAGGCCCCGCCGACGACGAGCAGGGCGACGCACACGAGCAGCAGCACCCCGACCCACGCGACCGCCGGCAGGTGCGTCAGCCCGGCGAGCAGGCCCGCGTCGGACTGGTCCCGGCCGCCGTTGCGCCGCACCCGACGACGCTGCGCCTGCATCTCCAGCACGGCCCGGGGTGCGCCGAGCAGGAAGAACCACGTGAGCGCCGCCGCCACGACCGTCTGCACGGCGGTGGGTGCCCAGCCGGTCACGCCGACCAGGACGGCGGCGCTGACGAGCACCGCCCACAGCCCGTACCAGTTGCGGATCTGCAGGAGCACGAGCGTGACCACGAGCAGCAGCAGCCAGAGCACCCCGACCGCGTACCCGCGGGAGAGCAGCCAGGCGGCGGCGGCGCCGAGCACGGCCGGGGCCGGGTAGCCGGCCGCGACGGTGGCGACCATGCCGGGACCGCGCGGCTTGCCGCGGGAGACCGTCAGCCCCGACGTGTCCGAGTGCACGCGGATGCCGCTGAGCCGGCGGCCGACCAGCACCGCCACCGCCGCGTGGCCGGCCTCGTGCACGATCGTCAGGCCGTGCCGCAGCAGGTGCCAGACGCCGGGCACGAGCAGCGCGGCGAGCACGACCGCTCCCACCACGGCCACCGTCGCGCGGGCCGGTGCGGGCTGCGGCGTGGTCACCTGCTCCCACCACGCGGCGAGCTGACCGGTGACGTCCTGGTCCGCGGGGGCGGCCGCGACGGGGCCGGTGACGGCGGTGCTCACGGGGCCACCGGCAGGACGACGTCGGTGCCCTCGGCGGTGATGCGCACGCCGTCCGGCACCACGACGGCGGACGTGAGGACGACGCCCTCGGGCAGGCCCTCGACCGGCACCTCGATGCCGCTGACGTCGTCCCCGAGGCCGCCGGGCAGGTCGTCGAGGTCGAGCCTGCGGTCGCCGAGCGCGACGTCGGCGAGGTCGACGAGCAGGACCCCGTCCTCGACGCGCGGCTCCAGCCCCGCGGACAGCGACAGGCCGAGCACGTCGCCGGCCACGCGCAGCAGGCCGCCCTCCACGGTGAGCGTGACGTCGAGGTCGGTCTGCTCCACGAGGACGCGCTCGAGCGACGCGGGCGGCAGGGTCGCGGCGAGCGTGGCCGCGCGCACCGTGGCCGGCTCCGTGAGGCCGACGCCCTGCGCGGTCACGCGCACGTCGGTCGCGTCGATGCCCTCGAGCGTCAGCCCGGCCGCGGCCGCGTCGACGTCGTCGAGCTCGCGCGCGGCCAGCTGCGTGAGGAACGGGAACCCGTGGATCGTCACGTCCGGCTCGCCGGTGACGGCGAGCTGCTGGGTGACGACCTCGCGCGCGCGGTCCTCGGCGAGGCCGAGCGCGACCCGGTCCGCCACGACCGCACCGGCTCCCACGACGACGAGCGTGACCACCGTGCCGACGAGCGCTCTCCTGGCTCCCATGACCCTCCGTCCCTCGACGCCGCGCCCACCGTACGGGTCGCGGGGCCGGCGTGCGGGGTGGTTCGGCGCGCGCCCGGGTCGCCCGCCGCGGCCATCCGCCGGCCCTGTCCACCCCGGCGTGTGGCGTGCGTCACAACGGCGACCTAGGCTGGTCGCCGGACCACGAGGGACGCGCGATGACCTGGGCACTCCTCCTGCTGACTGCCGTCGCACCGACGGTGCTGCTGGCGGCCGTCTGGTCGCTGATCCCCTCGGCCGAGGAGCGCCCGCGCTGGCGGGTGGCCCTGGCCGAGCGGCTCGAGCGGGCGGCGGCACGACTGCGCCGTGAGCGGCCGGTGCCGGAGGACCCGTTCCAGACCCTGCGCGTGCAGCAGCGCCTCGGCGTGGTCGCCGCGCACGTGCGCAGGCTCGAGGACGACGACCGGATGTTCGCGCGCGCGGAGCGGATCATCGCGTCGCAGCTCGCCTACGACCAGCTGCTCGCCGAGGCGTGCCGCATGGCCGGCGTTGAGGTGCTGCCGGCCGCGAAGGGGGACCCCGCCGAGCGGTTCCGCGAGGAGGTGGAGCTGGCCGAGCGCGGGTGGTCGTGGTGACGCCGCGCCTCCCGCCTGCGCCGCCTCCCGCCTGCGCCGCGGCCCGCTCTCAGCCCGCGCGCACCGTGAGCGTGCTCGGGCCGGACGGGGTCGGACGGACCTCGATGCGGTCGGCGACGGCCTGCTTCAGCGCCTCGACGTGGGAGACGACGCCGACCACGCGCCCGCCGGCCCGCAGCCGCCCGAGCTCGCCGAGCACCTGGTCGAGCACGTGCGGGTCGAGCGCCCCGAACCCCTCGTCGACGAACAGCGTGCCGAGCTCGACGCCGCCCGCCTCGGCGGTCACGACGTCGGCCATGCCGAGCGCCAGGCACAGCGAGACGTAGAACGTCTCGCCGCCGGACAGCGTGCGGGGGTCGCGGGCCTGCTCGGTGCGGTGGTCGAGCACGCGCATCGACAGCCCGGTCGTGCGGGTGCGCACGTCCTCCTTCTCGTCACTGCGCGCCAGCTCGTAGCGTCCGTCGGACATGACGCGCAGGCGGTCGTTGGCCGCGTCGACGACGTCCTCGAACCGGCGGGCGAGCACGTACGTCGCGAGCGACAGCGCGTGCGCGTTGTCGCTGCCCGTGCCGGCCGCGAGGCCCGCCATGCGGGCGACCGGCACGGCGTCGGCGACCCGCCGCTCGAGCGTCGTCGCCGCGCGGCGCACGTCCGCGCCGGCAGCCAGCGTGGCGTCGGCGCGCTCGCGGGCGGCGTGCGCGCGGCCCGCGAGGCCGTCCGCCGCGGCGCGGGCCGCGCGCTCGGCCGCGCGGGCGGCGTCCACGTCGACGGTCACGTCCTCGGGCAGGTCGCGCACCGCGGGCTCACCGAGGCCCGCGGTGACGCGCGCCTGCTCCTGGCGCCAGCGCTGCACGTCCCGGTCGAGGGTCGCGAGGTCCGCGGGCGTCAGCCACGCGTCGCGGGCGGTCCGCGCGTCGTCGAACCCGTGCTCACGCAGGCCGACGAGCAGCTCGGCGAGCCGGCGGCCGGCGTCGCGGGCCGCCGCGCGCTCGGCCGCGAGGGCGTCGAGCAGGTCCGCCGCGAGGTCCGCGCGCGCGGCGAGCGCGCCGTGCCGGGCCGCGACGGTGGGGTGCTCGCCGCGGCCCTCGCCGACCTCGACCTCGGCGCGCGCGAGCGCGTCACGCAGCGCGTCGAGCGCCGCCTCGGCGGACGCGACACGGCGGGCGCGCTCCTCACGGCGGGCACGGCGCGCCTGGGTCGCGGCGTCGAACCGGTCGATCTCGGCGTCGCGCCGGCCCGCCTCGGCGGCGGCGGCCCGCGCGGCGGTCGCGTCGGCGGTGGCGACGGCGAGCGCCTCGCGTGCGGCGGCCTCGTCGAGGTCGCCGACGCGCTCGCGCAGCGCGGTCGCGCGGGCGTCCGCGGCGGCCTCCGCGGTGCTCTGGGCGGCGAGCCGGCGTTCCGCGGCGACCCGCTGCTCCTCGGCGGCCGCGACGCGCTCGGCGGTCACGTGGTCGGCGCCGAGCGACGCCTTCCTCGGGTGCTCGACGCCCCCGCACACGGGGCACGCGTCGCCGTCGCCCAGACCCGCGGCGAGCTCGCCCGCGAGGCCGGCGACGCGCGCGGTGCGCAGCTCGGCCTCGGCGCGGACGGCGGCGTGCGCCTCCTGCGCGGCGGCCGCGCGTGCGGTGCGCGCGCGCTCGTGCTCCTGGGCGGCGGTACGCAGCGACGTCACGTCGCGCAGCACCTGCTCGGCCGCGCCGACCCGCGCGTCGCACGTCGCGACCGTGGCACCGTGCGCGCGGGCCGCGTCGCGCGCGGCGACGAGCGCCAGCCGGTCGTCGGGGCGCGCCGCGAGCCAGGCGTCGTCGGCGGTGATCTCCACCCGGAGGTCCTCGATGGTGGTCCCCGCGTCCCGCACCGCACGGCGCTGGGCCCCGAGCCCCTCCTCGACGCCGACGAGCCGCCGCAGGGCCGCCGCGTCGTCGGCACTGGCCGCGCGCGCGTCCGCGAGCCGCACGCGCCAGTCCTCCGCGTCGACCTCGTCCGCGCCGCCGGTGCGCGTGCCGGTCGTGCCAGGCCCGTCCGTGCCCGCGCCGCCGGCCGGGTCCGTCGCGTCGGTGCCGCGCAGGGCGTCGAGCACGCGCGCCGCGGGGTGCAGGTCGGCGGGCGCGGCGTCCACGGCCGCGAGGAGGGCCTTGCGGGCACCGGCCCACGCCGTGGCCGCCTCGTCGGCGCCCAGCAGCAGCGGGCGCACCGCCGCGGCCGCGCGCGCGGCGGAGAGCCGCAGGACGTCGGCGTCGTGACGGGGCCGGGCGTCCTCCAGGCGCGCGAGGTCCGCCCGCAGCTCGGTCCGCCGGGTGAGGAGCCGGGCGGTCGCCACGGCGTCGTCGCAGCCCTGGCGTGCGCGGTCCCACGTGGCGCCCGCCGCCGCCGACTCCGCGGTGAGCCGGGTCGCGGCCGCGGTGAGCCGCGCCACGACGGCGTCCACGGCGGCCGCGGCGTGTGCCGCGGGACCCTCGGCCCCGGTCGAGGTGGCCTCGGCGGCCGCCGTCAGCTCGGCGCGGAGCGTGTCGGCCGCGTCGGCGTCGAGCCCGCACGCGCCGACCAGGTGCGCCGACGCGCCCTGCAGCCGGCTGCGCGCGTCCTCCACGGCGCGGTCCGCCTCGCGGCGCAGCTGGGCGAGGCGCTGCTGCACCTGCTCGTAGACCGCGGTGCCGAAGATCTTCTGCAGCAGCCCGCGCCGGTCCTCGGGGTTGGCACGCAGGAACCGCGCGAACTCGCCCTGCGGCAGCACGATCGTCTGCACGAACTGCGCCCGGTCCAGCCCGACCACGCGCTGCAGCTCGAGCCCGACCTCGTCGAGGCGCGTGCTGACGAGCTCGCCGACGGTGTCGAGCGCGTCGGGTCCGCCGGTGCAGTCGACGTCGGCCGGCAGCCGCCACAGCCGGGCGCTCGCCTGGGCGGTCGTCGTCCCGGCGCCGCGGCGCTTGGCACGCTGGTACGCGGGGGTGCGACGCACGCGGTAGACGCCGGACGGCACCTCGAGGACCAGGTCGACGACCGACTCCACGTCCGGCGCCGCGTACGCCGACCGCAGCCGCTCGTCGCTCGCGTCGGCGCCCGCGACCTTGCCGTACAGCGCGAAGACGACCGCGTCGATGAGCGTCGACTTGCCCGCGCCCGTCGGCCCCTCGAGCAGGAACAGCCCGGCCGCGCCGAGCGCGGCGAAGTCGACGGTGTGCCGGTCCGCGAACGGCCCGATCGCCTGGACGGTGAGAGAGCGCAGGTGCATCAGGCGCTCCGCTCGCCGGCGAGGACCTGCTCGTACGCGCGGCGCAGCACGTGCACCTCGGCATCGGTCGGCGGGGCGCCCGTGACGTGCGCGACGAAGTCGCCCGCCACCTCGACCGGGTCGGCGGCCGACGTGACCAGCGCGGCCCGCGCGGCGACCCGCTCGACGCCGGCGGGGCGGTGGTGGACCGCCAGGGCGTGCGGGAACCGCGCGCGCACCCGCCGGAACAGGTCGGCGGGCCGGGCGGCGTCGGTCACGGTGACGCGCACCCAGTCGTCGGCGTGGGCCTCGCCGGCCGCACCCAGCAGGTCCTCGAGCGCGCCCGAGACCTCGGCCAGGCGCCGCGGCACGGGCGCGGGCACGAGCTCGGTGACGGGCACGTCGCCGCTCAGGTCGACGAGCACCGAGGACTTGCGGTGCCGGAGCTCCGAGAACGAGTAGGCGAGCGGCGAGCCGGAGTAGCGCAGCACCGTGCGGCCCGGCCCGGCCACCGCCTGCGGCCCGTGCAGGTGGCCGAGCGCGACGTAGTCGACCCCGTCGAAGACGTCGGCCGTCACCTGGTCCACCCCGCCGACGCGGATGTCGCGCTCCGACTCGCTGGCCTCGCCGCCCACGACGAACGCGTGCGCCGCGACCACGGTGCGCGGCCGCCCACCGCCGCCGCGGGCCGCCGCGTCGGCGCGCACCCGCGCCATCGCCGCCGTCGTCACGGCCTGGTGGGACCGCGCCAGCGGCACGCGCCCGTCCGGGCCGTCCTCGCCCAGCTCCGTGCGGGCGGCGTCGGGGTCGAGGTACGGCAGCCCGTAGACGAGCACGTCGCCGTCGTCGGACGGCAGCACCACCGGCTCGGCGAGCCCCGCGACGCGGGTGCGAAGCCGGACGCGCTCGCGCATGAGCACGGCACCGAACCCGAGCCGCGTCGCCGAGTCGTGGTTGCCCGACGTGACGACCACGGTCGTGTGCTCGGCCAGGCGCGCGAGCGTCTCCGACAGCAGCGTCACGGCCTCGACGGGCGGGATCGCGCGGTCGTACACGTCCCCGGCGACGACGACGGCGTCGACCGCCTCGGCGCGCACGACCTCGACCAGGTGGTCGAGGTGCGCCGCCTGGTGGTCGAGCAGGTCCACCCCGTGCAGGGTGCGGCCCAGGTGCCAGTCGGAGGTGTGCAGCAGCCGCATGCGGGCAACGTATCCGGGGGCACCGACACGGCCGCCGCCGCCGCGCCCGCCCCGCCGTGCAGGGGGTGTGAGATCAGCCCTCGTCGTCGGGGATGAGGACGGACAGCCCGACCATGTCGAGCACCTCGCGCAGCACCCGGTGCGGGTCGCGCAGGGTCACGGGGATGCCGGCCTCGGAGGCGGCGAGGTGCAGCTGCAGGACGAACGCCACGCCGGAGGAGTCGACGAACGTCGCCTCGGTCGCGTCGATGACGACCGGCAGGCCGCTCATCAGCGCCATGCCCATGGAGGCGCTCGCCTCGGCCCGCAGCGCGGCGTCGACCTCGCCGACGAGCCGCACGACCGCGCGGCCGTACTCGGCCTCGACACGGATCGCGTGCACGGGCGCGGGGTCCGCGGCGGCGACAGCGGGGTCGAGAGCCGGGTCCAGGACCGGGTCGGGCGTGGGGTCCGCGAGCGCGCGCACGGCGTCCCTCAGCTCCGTCATGGGTGGTGTCTCCTGCTTCTCGTCGACATCCCGGCACGTCTCTGGACCGGTCCGACGGCGCCGCCACGCTACCGGGCGCCCGTACGGCCGTCTCCCTCAACGCCGAACCTGCGCTCGACGTTCCCCGGACGCGCGTCTGCGCAGGTGGGACGCGTGCGCCGGCGCGGCGAGGGGCGTCCGGCGCGTCACTCCTCCGGGTCGGTGACGTCCGCGACCGTGGCGCTGAGCGCCTGCACGAGGTCGTCGCCGTCCAGCGTGAACCCGACGCCGTGGCCGCCACCGCCGATGGACACCCGGTGCCCGCGCACGCGCTCGTCCGCCACGACGGGCCACGTGTGGGTCGTGCCGAACGGGGTGATCGTGCCGCGCTCGTAGCCGGTCACGGCCAGCGCCGTCGCCGCGTCCGGCATCGACATCCGGTTGACGCCCAGCAGCGCGCGCAGCCGCGGCCACGCGATGGTCCGGTCGCCCGGCACGAGCACGAGCACGTAGTCGTCGTCGCCACGCCGCACGACGATCGTCTTCAGCAGGTCCGCGGGGGCGACGCCCCGGGCCGCCGCCGCCTCCGCGAGGGACGAGACGCGTCCGTGCCGGGTGCGCTCGTGGGTGACGCCCGCCGCGGCCAGGGCCTCCGCCGCGCGGCGCTCGCCGTCGGTCCGCAGGTCGTCGTCGCCGGTCGCGTGCTCGCTCACGCGCCCACGGTAACCAGACGTCAGAGGCCCAGCGCGAGCGCCAGCACGAGCAGCGGGACGACGACGGCCGCGACCGCACCGGCCACGAGCCAGCGCGCGGCCGTGCCCGCGCCGTCGCGGCCGGGTGCGTCCGGCTCCGGGGCACGGCGCGCGAAGGCCCCGACCCAGTCCTGCTCGGGGGTCCAGCGCTGCTCGGGCGCGGGGGCCGGGTGCGGGATCCACGCCGGCTCGGGCAGCCAGGTCGCGCCCCGCAGCGGGTCGGCGGACGGCTCGGGTGCCGACCGGCCCGCACGCCCCCCGTCGCCGCGGGTCCCGCCGCCGTCGTGCGCGGGCTGCGGCTGCGCGCTGCCGTCGGTGCGGTGCGGCGGTGCCCCGCCCGGGGGAGCCGCGGGCCGCCACGCCGCCGGGGGGCGGACCGGCAGGGCGGCGTCGTCGGCCCACGCGCGGGCGTGCGCGTCCCGCGGCTGCTGCGGGCCGTCGTGCGCGGGGGGCCAGGGTGCGTCGAGCACGTGCCCTCCCATCGTGGACGTCGGACGATCCGGACGAATCACCCGACGCCCCAGCATGCCCTGCCCGGAGCCCCCGGGGGCACCGCGGCACCCGAACGTGTCACGCGCCGCGGTCACCGCGTGAGACCGGCGTCGGCGGGGGTTGTACGCCCGCCGGCGACGGGCTCGACGCCGCGCACGCGTCCCCGGTCCGTGGCGGTCCGGGCTATGACCGCGCGGTGCGCGCCCCGGGCCTGGGAGGATGGGACGCCGTGAGCACGACCGACCCCACCCCGAGCACGGACGAGCGCGCACCGCGCCGCCCGCGGGGTCGTCGTCCCCGCAGGGACGGCGAGGACCGCCGGTCCGGCGGCCGCCCGGACGCAGGGGGGTCGGACGCAGGTCGGTCGGACGCAGGTCACCCCGACGCAGGTCGCCCGGACGCAGGCCGCCCGGACGCAGGCCGCAGGGACGGAGGCGGGTCGGACGGCACCGCACCCGACGACCGCAGCGCCCCCGACGCGCCGCACGACGGCAGCACCCCGGACGCGCGGCGCGACCGCCGAGCCGACGACCGCCCAGCCGACGACCGCCGCACCCACGACCGCCGCACGCCCGACGACCGCAGCGACCGCCGGCCCCGCTCGGACCGCCGCGCCCGCGACGAGCACCGCCTCGCGCAGGCCGCCGAGCGCCGCGCCGCGGTGCAGCTGCCCCCGATCGTCTACCCCGAGCAGCTGCCGGTCTCGGCGCGCCGGGACGAGATCGCGGCCGCGATCCGCGACCACCAGGTCGTGGTCGTCGCGGGCGAGACGGGGTCGGGCAAGACCACGCAGCTGCCGAAGATCATGCTCGACCTGGGCCGCGGCCGGGCCGGGCAGATCGGCCACACGCAGCCCCGGCGCATCGCGGCGCGGTCGGTCGCGGACCGCATCGCCGACGAGCTGGGCACGACGCTCGGCGGCGTCGTCGGGTACCAGGTGCGGTTCACCGACGAGTCCTCAGACGAGACGCTCGTCAAGGTGATGACGGACGGCATCCTGCTCGCGCAGATCCAGCGGGACCCGATGCTGCGCCGGTACGACACGCTCATCATCGACGAGGCGCACGAGCGCTCCCTCAACATCGACTTCATCCTCGGGTACCTCACGCGCCTGCTGCCGCAGCGGCCGGACCTGAAGGTCGTCATCACGTCGGCGACGATCGACTCGGCGCGGTTCGCGCGGCACTTCGCCGGCCCGCCGACCCCCGAGCACCCCGACGGCGTGCCCGCTCCCGTCGTCGAGGTCAGCGGGCGGACGTACCCGGTGGACATCCGGTACCGGCCGCTGACGGGTGACGGCGGCGAGGACCGGGACATGGTCACCGGCATCACCGACGCGGTGGACGAGCTCATCGCGGAGGGCCCCGGCGACGTGCTGGTGTTCCTGTCCGGCGAGCGGGAGATCCGGGACGCCGAGGAGGGCCTGCGCGGCTCGCTCGGCACCCGCGCGACGGACCCGCGGCACCCGCAGGCGGTGGAGCTGCTGCCGCTGTACGCGCGGCTGTCCGCCGCCGAGCAGCGGCGGGTCTTCGAGCCGCACTCGACCCGCCGGGTCGTGCTCGCGACCAACGTCGCGGAGACGTCGCTGACCGTCCCCGGCATCGCGTACGTCGTCGACCCCGGGACCGCGCGCATCTCGCGGTACTCGAAGGCGACGAAGGTGCAGCGGCTGCCGATCGAGCCGATCTCGCAGGCGTCGGCCAACCAGCGCTCGGGGCGGTCCGGGCGCCTGTCGCCGGGCATCGCGATCCGGCTGTACTCGGAGGAGGACTTCGCGTCCCGGCCGCAGTACACCGAGCCGGAGATCCTGCGCACGTCGCTGGCGTCCGTGATCCTGCAGATGATCTCCGTGGGGGTCGTGCGCAGCCCCGACGAGGTCGTGGAGTTCCCGTTCGTCGACCCGCCGGACGTGCGCGCGGTCCGCGACGGCGTCGCGCTGCTCACCGAGCTCGGCGCGCTCGAGGTGCGCGACGGCCGCACGCGCCTGACCGAGACGGGCCGCGCGCTCGCGCAGATCCCGGTCGACCCGCGCATCGCCCGCATGGTCGTCGAGGCGGGCCGCCGCGGTGTCGCGCGGGAGGTCGTCGTCATCGCGGCCGCGCTGTCGATCCAGGACCCGCGCGAGCGCCCCGCGGAGCAGCGCGACGCCGCCGACCTGATGCACCGGCGCTTCGCCGACCCGAGCAGCGACCTGCTCAGCTACCTCAACCTGTGGACGTACCTGCGCGAGCAGCAGCACGCGCTCTCGGGCTCGGCGTTCCGGCGCATGTGCAAGGCCGAGCATCTGCACTACCTGCGCGTGCGCGAGTGGCAGGACGTCGTCACGCAGCTGCGCGACCTCACCAAGCCGCTCGGCATCGCGGCGAAGGGCGCGCCGACGCCCGTCTCCGACGAGGTCGTCGCCGCGCGCGCCGCGGCGGAGGCGGCCGGCGGGGACGGCGGCCGGGGGCGGCGCGGGCCCGCGGGGGCGCCGGTGCAGGAGGTCGTCGAGCCGACGACGCCCGCAGGTGCGGCCGAGGGCACGCGGACGCGCTGGTCGTGGGACGGCGACGCGATCCACCAGGCGATCCTGTCGGGCCTGCTCTCGCAGGTCGGCATGCAGCTCGCGACCGAGGTGCAGGCGACCGGCAAGGACGCGAAGGGCCGCGGACGGGCGCAGTCGGACCGTCGGGCGCGCAACGAGTACCTCGGCGCGCGCGGCGCCCGGTTCGCGCTCTTCCCCGGGTCCGGGCTGTCGAAGCGGCCGCCGGCGTGGGTCATGGCGGCCGAGCTCGTCGAGACGTCCCGGCTGTGGGCGCGCGACGCCGCGCGCATCCGCCCGGAGTGGGCCGAGGAGCTCGGCGCGCACCTCGTGAAGCGCACGTACTCCGACCCCACCTGGTCGACGCGGCAGGGCGCCGCGATGGTCGTCGAGAAGGTGCTGCTCTACGGCGTGCCGATCGTCGCGGACCGTCGCGTGCTGCTCGGCAAGGTCGACCCCGCGGGCGCGCGCGAGCTGTTCCTGCGGCACGCGCTCGTGCAGGGCGAGTGGACGACCCACCACGCGTTCTTCCACGAGAACCGCCGCCTGCTCGCCGAGGTGGGCGACCTGGAGGCGCGCACGCGCAGCCACCTCGTCGTGGACGACGACGTGCTGTTCGACTTCTACGACGAGCGCGTCCCGGACGACGTCGTCTCCGCGCGCCACTTCGACCGGTGGTGGAAGGACGCGCGCCGCCGCGACCCGGACCTGCTGTCGTTCACGCGCGAGCTGCTCGTCGGGTCGGACACGGCCGTCGACGAGCGCGCGTTCCCGTCGCGCTGGCCGCAGGGCGAGCTGTCGTTCCCGCTGACCTACCAGTTCCAGCCCGGCACCGAGGCCGACGGCGTGACCGTGCACATCCCGCTGCCGCAGCTGCCGCGGGTGCGGCCCGAGGGCTTCGACTGGATGGTGCCCGGCCTGCGTGCCGAGCTGCTCACGGCCACGATCCGCGCGCTGCCGAAGGCCGTGCGCGTGCAGCTCGTGCCCGCGCCGGACGTCGCCCGGTCCGTCGACGCGTGGATGGCCGAGCACGTCGCGACGTGGGAGGACACCGTCCGCGCCGCCGACGCCGCGCCGTCGTTCCGGGAGATGTTCGCCCGCGCCGTGCGCGCGCTGCGCGACGTCGAGGTGCCGCCCGACGCGGTCGACGAGGACAAGCTCCCGCCGCACCTGCGCATGACGTTCCGGGTCGTCGGCGAGCGCGGCGGCGTCGTCGACGAGGGCAAGAACCTGCTGGTCCTGCAGCGCCGCAACGCCGACCGGGCGCAGGACGCGGTGTCGTCGGCGGTGCGCAGCGCCGTGCGGGCCGCGATGGAGGAGGCGATGGCGGCGACCGGCGCGTCGGCGGGTCCGGTCGCCGCGGCCGCGGACGGCGGTGCGCCGGCGGGGCGTCGCGCCGCGGGTCCGCGACCGTCCGACCGGGCGCCCGCACCGGGCGTCGACCTCGAGCGCACGGGCCTGACGTCGTGGCCCGACCTGCCCGGTCCGCTGCCGGACGTCGTCGAGGCGCCGTCCGCCGCGGGCGGTGCCGTGCGCGCGTACCCGACGCTCGTCGAGGAGACCACGGGCGGGCGCGCGTCCGTCGCGCTGCGCGTGCTCGCCGACGCCGCCGTCGCGGAGGCCGCCGCCCGGCGAGGGCTGCGCCGGCTGCTCGTGCTCGACGCGGGCCTGCCCCCCGGGCGCGTGACGAGCCGGTGGACGGGCCCGCAGGCGCTCGCGCTCGCGGCGTCGCCGTACCCGTCGACGGAGGCGCTGGTCACCGACGTGCAGCTCGCGTCCGTGGACCGGCTCATGGCCCGCCACCTGGGCGGCCGGTCGCCGCGCGAGGTCCGCGACGCGGACGCGTACGCCGCGCTGCGGGCGGACGTCCGCGGGGGCCTGGAGGACGACGTGCACCGCGTGGTCGGCGACCTCGTGGGCGTGCTCACGGCGTGGCGCGAGCTCGACGCCGACGTGCGGGCGTCGACGAGCCTCGCGCTGCTGTCCACCGCGCAGGACGTGCGCGAGCAGGCCGCCGCGCTGGTCCACGACGGGTTCGTCTCCGAGGTCGGCGCGGACCGGCTCCCGCAGCTCGTCCGGTACCTGCGCGCGGCCCGGCACCGGCTCGGCAAGGCGGGGGAGAACCCGCACCGGGACGCCGACCTCGCGTGGCAGGTGCACGACGTGCTCGAGCAGTACGAGGCGGTCCGGGCCCGGCTCGCCGCGGCGTCGCCCGACCCGGCGCGGGCGCGCGCGCTCGACGACGTCCGGTGGCTGATCGAGGAGCTGCGCGTGAGCCTGTTCGCGCAGCAGCTCGGCACGCCGGTGCCCGTCTCGCCCACCCGCATCCGCAAGGCGCTCGCGGCGATCGGCTGAGGCCGGCGGGCGACGACGCCCGGACCGCGCACGTCGGCCGCGTCGGACGGTGCCGGTGGGTCCGGCGCGCAGGACGCGGGCAGGATGGCGGCATGACCCGCTACGCCATCGACCACCTCGTCGCCGTCGAGCTCGCCCGGGACGGGGTCGTCGTGCCCGAGGAGCACCAGCTCGTCGGGCCGACGCTGCTGCGCTCCCACGTGCTCGGCTACCTGTACCGGGCCGTGCGCGCCGGCGTGCTGCCGGAGGCGGAGGGGCGGCGGCTGCTCGACGGCGTCACGACGACGAGGATCCGGCTGCTGGGCGACCGCGTCTCGCGGGCGGCCGCCTGGCGCATCGCCCACGAGCTGGGCTGGTCCGACACCGCCGACGCCGAGTACCTCGCCGTCGCACAGCTCCAGGCCGACGCGTTCGTCACGCTCGACCCCGTGCTCCGCACCGCCGCCGCGGGCCGCGTGCCGCTCGCCGACGTCGAGGACCTCTACCCGTCCTGAGCGCAGCACGCGGGCGCGGGCCGGTCGCGGGGCCGGCCGGTTGCGGCCGCCCCGCCGCGGGACGAGCATCGCCGGATGACGGACCCGCGCGAGCACGACCTCGTCCTGTTCGGCGCGACGGGGTTCGTGGGGAGGCTCGTCGCGGCGCACGTCGCCGAGCACGCCCCGCCGGGCCTGCGCGTCGCGCTCGCGGGCCGCACGCGGGCCAAGGTCGAGGACGTGCGCGCCGCCCTGCCCGCGGCGGCCCGCGACTGGCCCGTCGTCGTGGCGGACACCGCCGACCCGGCGTCGCTCGCCGCGATGGCCGCGTCCGCGCGGGTCGTGGTGAGCACCGTCGGCCCGTACCTGCGCCACGGCCTGCCGGTCGTCGGCGCGTGCGCGCGGGCCGGGACCCACTACGCCGACCTGACCGGGGAGGTGCCGTTCGTGCGCCGGGCGATCGACCGGTACGACGCGGTCGCCCGGGCGTCGGGCGCGCGGCTCGTGCACGCGTGCGGGTACGACGCGGTGCCGTCCGACCTCGCCGTCCTCGCGCTGCACCGCCGGGTCGCGGCGGACGACGCGGGGGCGCTGCGCGACGTGCGGCTCGTCGCGACCGCCCGCGGGGGCGTGAGCGGCGGCACGGTCGCCTCGATGCGGGGGATCGTGCAGCAGGCCGCCCGCGACGCGCGGATCCGCCGGCTGCTGGCGGACCCGCACGCGCTGAGCCCCGACCGCGACGCCGAGCCCGACGTCCCGCAGCCCCCGGACACCCCGGCGCCCGGCCGCACGGTCGACGGCGGCTGGGTCGCGGCGTCCCCGATGGCGTCGTTCAACACGCGCGTCGTGCGCCGCAGCAACGCGCTGCAGGGCTGGGCGTACGGGCGCACGCTGCGCTACGGCGAGGTCGCGGGCACGGGCCGGGGTGCGCGCGGCGCCGCGGCGGCCGCGGGCCTGACCGTGGGGCTGGGCGTGCTCGCCGGGGCGGTCCTCCTCCCGCCGACGCGTGCGCTGCTCGACCGCGTCCTGCCCGCCCCGGGCGAGGGGCCGGACGAGGAGACGCGCCGCACCGGCCGGTTCCGCATGGACGTGCACGCCGTCACGACGACCGGCCGGCAGTACCGCGCGCTCGCGGCGGGCAGCGGGGACCCGGGCTACGCCGCCACGGCCGTGATGCTCGGCGAGGCGGCCCTCGCGCTGGCCCTCGACCAGGACCGCCTCCCGGACGCGGCCGGCTCGCTCACGCCCGCGACGGCCCTGGGTGACGTGCTCGTCGAGCGCCTGCGCGCCGCGGGCCAGACGTACGAGGCGACACCCCGCTGACGCCCCCGGCGGGGACTCGGGTCAGGACTCGTGCGTCCCCGCGGGCTCGCCCTGGTCGACGCCGAGCGCGGCGCCCTCGGCGGAGGCCCGGGGCACGAACAGCCGGTTGACGACGTAGAGCACGACGCCGATGCCGAGCAGCAGGCCGGCGCGCGCGTACACGTCGAGGTCGCGGCCGGTGAGCGGCGACGCGAGCACGAGCGACACGACGGCGCCGAGCGCGGGCGCCCACGTCGGCGCACGGAAGGTGCGCTCGGCGTCGCCCTGCGGCGTCGCGTCGTCGTCGGCGTGGGAGCGGCGGCGCAGCACCAGCACCGACACGTTGACGGTCGCGAACACGAGCAGCAGCAGGAGCACGGTCGTGTCGGCCAGGCCGGACAGGTCGCCCGTGCTGACCAGCGTCAGGGCGATGACGGTCGTGAAGAGGATCGCCGTCCACGGCGTCTGGCGGCCGCTGCCGACCTTGCCCAGCCAGCCGGGGACGATGCCCTCGCGCGACATCCCGTAGACCACGCGCGACGCCATGATCATGTTGATCAGCGCCGTGTTCGACACCGCGACCAGGGCGATCAGCGCGAACAGCCACGGCGGGAAGACGAGCCCCGCGACCCGCACGACCTCGAGCAGCGGCCCGGTCGAGTCCGCCAGCGTGTCGGTCTCGACGAGCATCGACGTCGTGAAGGCGACCGCGAGGTAGATGACGCCGGTGATGGCGATGCCGCCGAACAGGGCGCGCGGGAAGTCGCGGCGGGGGTGCTGGCACTCCTCCGCGAGGTTCACGGAGTCCTCGAAGCCGAGCAGCGCGTAGAACGCGAGCGCGGTGCCGCCGAGCACGGCCATCCACGCGGGGCCGTCGGCGGTGAGGGTCATCGCGCGGGACGGGTCGCCCTCGCCGGACAGGAACGCCCGCGCCCCGATGACGAGGATCACGGCGAGGCCGGTCACCTCGACGGCGGTCAGCACGAGGTTGACGCGCACGGACTCGGCGACGCCGACCGCGTTGACGGCTGCGATGACCAGCACGAACACCCAGGCGGCGAGGAGCGTCGGCACGGTGACGAGCTCGGCGAGGTAGTCGCCGCCGAACGCGCGCGCGGCCGCGCTCGCGCTCGTGATGCCGGACATGAGGACGGCGAACGCGACGAGGAACGTGACGAACGGCCGCCCGAACGCCTGCTGCGCGTACACGGCCGCACCGGCGGCGCGCGGGAACCGGCCGACCAGCTCCGCGTAGGCGGTCGCCGTGAGCGTGGCGAGCACGAAGGCGACGACGAACGGGATCCAGATCGCCCCGCCGACCTCGCCGGCGACGCGGCCGGTCAGCGCGTAGATCCCCGCGCCGAGGATGTCCCCGACGATGAAGATCAGCAGCATCCGGCGGCCCACGGTGCGCCTCAGCGCGCTGGGCGGTGGTGCGGTGGCGACCATGGCGACCTCCCCTGGCGGCGGTGAGGGGGAGTCTGCTCCTGCTCGCCCCGTCGCGCCTGCCGAGCGCACCGGCCGCTGCCCGCGCGGTGCGCTCGACAGGCGCGCCGGGCCGTCCGCACCTACGCTCAGGGACCTCCGGGTGGTGCGTGCGAGCAGGCCGCTGCCACCCGACGGCACGCATGTCCCACAGACGACGACCGGCCGTCGCGGCCGGTCCGAGGAGGCCGCATGAAGGGCAAGCTCACGTTCCTCGTCGGAGCCGGGGTCGGGTACCTGCTGGGCACCCGGGCCGGCCGGCAGCAGTTCGAGAAGATCAAGGGCTGGGCGACCGAGACGTGGCAGGACCCCCGGGTCCAGGGCTACGTGAAGGACGCCGAGTCGGCCGCCACGGACTTCGCGAAGACCCAGGGCGGGGCGCTCAAGGAGAAGGCGGTCAGCACCGCCAAGTCCGCGTTCCACAAGGGCGACTCCGACGAGTCGGCCGACGAGCCCACGAGCGAGACGTCGTACCCGCAGACGTCGTACCCGCAGACCGACGGTCCGCTGGTCGACGCCGACGACGCCAACCCGAACGCGCCGAAGATCTGACGCGCTCGGCACGGAACGGGCGACGGGCGGTGGGGGAGAACCCACCGCCCGTCGTCATGTCCGGACCCGTCAGGAGCGCAGCAGGCGCAGCGCCTCCGTGACGGTCGCGTCGACGTCACCGCGCACGTGCACCGTGACGCCGTCCTCGTCGGTCTGCAGCGCCTCGAGCACCGCGAGCTGGGAGTCGAGCAGGCTCGGCGGCATCCAGTGCCCGGTCCGCCGGGCGACGCGCTCGCGCAGCAGCTCGGGCGGGACGTCGAGCAGCACGAACCGCACGCGCCCCTGCGCCTGCGTGAGGGTCGCGCGGTAGACCCGGCGCAGGGCCGAGCACGCGGTCACCGTGGACCGGCCGGCGCGCGCGTGCGCCGTCATCGCGTCCCGGACCGCCTCGAGCCACGGCCACCTGTCCTCGTCGGTGAGGGCGGTGCCGCTGCTCATCTTCGCGACGTTGGCGGCCGGGTGCAGGTCGTCGCCCTCGACGAACGTCCGGTCGAGGCGGGCGGCGAGCCCGCGGCCCACGCTCGACTTGCCGGTGCCGGAGACGCCCATGACGACGAGGTGCTCGACGGGTGCGGTGTCCACGCCGACACCCTGCCACCCGGCGCGCCCGGCGCGGGCCGTCCCGCGCGTGCGGGGGCTGACCGCCGGTGCGCCGGGTACGGTCACCGGCGACGGAGGGAGCGGACGTGGACACGGACGCCGGGACGGGCGACGCACGCGGGGCCGACGCACGCGGGGCCGGCGCAGCCGGGGCCGACGGGACGCGGCACGCGGACCGGGTCGTCGTCGACTGCGGGCTCTACGTCGACGGGCGGCGCGCACCCGGGCGCCTCCCGCTCGGACGCGCCGGCGACGTCGCGCGCGAGACCGGCGGATTCGTCTGGCTCGGCCTCGAGGGGCCGACCGTCGCGGACGTCGCGGAGGTGGCCGGCGAGTTCGGCCTGCCCCCGCTCGCGGTCGAGGACGCCGTCAAGGCGCACCAGCGGCCCAAGCTCGAGGTGTACGACGACGTGGTGTTCGTCGTGCTCAAGCCCGTGCGCTACGTCGACCACGACGAGGTCGTCGACGTCGGCGAGCTCGCGCTGTTCCTGGGCCCGCACTTCGTCGTGACCGTGCGCCACGGCAAGGGTGACGTGCTGCGGCGCGTGCGCGAGGAGCTGGACCGCGGCGAGGGCCCGGCGGCCGGCTTCGGGCCCGCGGGCGTGCTGTACCGGGCGGCGGACCTCGTGGTCGACGGGTACGAGTCGGCCCTGGGTGAGATCGACATCGACGTGGACGACATCGAGGCGCGCGTGTTCGGGCCCGGGCAGGTCAACCACGCGGAGCGCATCTACAAGCTCAAGCAGGAGGCGGCGGAGGTGCGCCGCGCGGTGCTGCCGCTCGGCCGCCCCCTGCAACGGCTCGTCGACGGCGACGTGCCGCACGTGCCGGCCGAGGCCGCACCGTACTTCCGCGACGTGCAGGACCACCTGCTGCGCGCGGCCGACGCGGTCGAGACCGTCGAGCGCCAGCTCGCCGACGTGCTGCAGGCCAACACCGCACGCGTCACCGTCGCGCAGAGCGAGGTCGCGCTGCGCCAGAACGGTGACATGCGCAAGATCTCCGCCTGGGCGGCGATCGCGCTGGTGCCCACGGCCATCGCGGGCGTGTACGGCATGAACTTCGAGTACATCCCCGAGCTGCGCTGGCGGTTCGGGTACTTCCTCGTGCTCGGCGTGATCGCCGGCGCCTGCGTCGGGCTGCACCGCCTCTTCCGGCGCAACGGGTGGCTGTAGGGGCGGCCGTGCGCGGCGGCGAGGCGCGCGTCACGTCGCCCGCGGCGGGAGCACGGCCTGCGCGCACGTAGCATCACCCGGTGCGCCACCTGCTCGTCGACCTGACCCCCGTCCGGGTCAGCCCGGCGTTCCGGCGCCTGTGGCTCGGCCTGTCGGTCGCCAACCTCGGGTCGCAGCTCACGGTCGTGGCGGTGGGCCTGCAGGTGTACGCGCTCACCGCCTCGACGCTCGCCGTCGGCGTGCTGGGCCTGTGCGCGCTCGTGCCGCTGGTCGTCTTCGGGCTGTACGGCGGGGCGCTCGTCGACCACTACGACCGCCGGACGGTCGCGGTCGTCGCGTCGGTCGTCAGCTGGGTCGCCGTGCTGGCGCTGGTCGCGCAGGCCGTGGTCGGCAACGAGCAGGTCGGGCTGCTGTACGCGCTCGTGGCGGTGCAGTCCGCCGCCGGCGCCGTGAACTCCCCGGCCCGGTCGGCGATCATCCCGCGCCTCCTCGAGCCGCGGCTCATGCCGGCCGCCAACGCCCTGCAGACCATCGGCTGGAACACGGCCCTCACCATCGGGCCGCTCGCGGGGGCCGTGCTGGTCGCGTCCGTCGGGTACGCGTGGGCGTACGCCGTCGACGCGGTCCTGTTCACGTTCGCCCTCACCGCGCTGCTGCGCCTGCCGCCCGTCCCGCCCGAGCCGTCGGCGAACCGCCGCGCGCGCCTCGGCCTGGGCTCGGTCGTCGACGGGCTGCGGTACCTGGGCACGCAGCCGAACGTGCGCATGACGTTCCTCGTCGACATCGTCGCGATGGTCACCGCGATGCCGCGCGCGCTGTTCCCCGCGGTCGGCGTGCTGTACCTGGGCGGCGGCGAGGCGACGACGGGCGCGCTCACGGCCGCGATCGCCGTCGGCGGCATCGGCGCCGGGCTGTTCTCCGGCGGGCTCGCGCGCGTGCGCTGGCAGGGCCGCATCATCGCGGCCGCGATCACCGCGTGGGGCCTGTCGATCGTCGGCTTCGGGGCCGTGCTCGTCGCCGCCGGGCGTACGTCGCCGGACCAGGTGGTGCCGGTCGCGCTCGTCCTCGCGCTGGCGATGCTCGTGCTCGCGGGCGCGTCCGACACCGTCTCGTCGGTGTTCCGCCAGACCATCCTGCAGACCGCGACGCCCGACGACATGCGCGGGCGGCTGCAGGGCGTGTTCGTCGTGGTCGTCGCCGGCGGGCCGCGCCTGGGCGAGCTCGCGCTCGGCGCCGCGTCGACGCGCGTCGGCGAGGGCTGGGCGGCCGTCGCGGGCGGCGTCGCGTGCGTCGTGCTCGTGTGGGTGCTCGTCCGGGCGCAGCGCACGTTCTGGGACTACGACGCGCGCAACCCGACGCCCTGACCCCGGACTCGGCCGGCCGGCGGTGCACCCGCCCGCCGGACCCCGCCCGCGCGGCGCACCCGCGCCGGTAGCGTCCGGCCATGACCCTGCACGACGTCGAGCTGGTCGAGGACGACGAGCCCGCCGCGCCGGCCGCGCGCGACGAGGAGCCGGCCGCACGCGCGTGGCTGCGCCGGCACCCGGGCGTGGTGGTCGCGCTCGCGGTCGTGCTCGTCGGGGCCGTGGGGACCGGGGTGCTGCTCGAGCACCGGACGCGGCAGCGGGACGCGGACCGCGTCGCCGCGCTGCAGGAGGTGCCCGGTGTGCTGCGACCGGTCGACCCGGCGCTGCCCGTCGCCCAGCACCTGACGTGGTCCGCCACGGACGGGCCGTCGGTGGAGAACCAGGCGCTCCTGGCCGGGGTCCAGGTGGGCGACGTGACGGTGGTCGGGGACTGGGACTCCGGGCCCGACGCGGTCGTCGCGGGCGTCGGTGCGCAGGGCGAGCAGCTGTGGCGCACCACCGTCCCGCCGCCCGACAGGGTCGACCGGCAGCAGGGGTCGTACGCCTCGTGCACCGAGCCGCTGCAGGACTCGCCCCCGCGGGACCGCGAGCGGCCACGCGAGCTGACGGCAGACGTCGTCGCGTGCGTGGTGCAGTGGAGCCGGCCGGTCGACGCCGCCACCGCGCCGGACGGCCGCGTCCCGACCGTCGTGGCCCTGCTCGAGCTCGACCCGTCCGACGGGCGCGTCGTCCACCGGGCCGACCAGCCGGACGACGCCTCCGTGACGCGCGTGCCCGGCGGGTGGGTGACGTCCCTCCACGGGGACGACGACGTCGTCGTCAGGCTGCTCGCCGGCGACGGGACGCCGCGCTGGAGCACGACGCTGCCCCTGCCCGGGGCCGAGGAGTACCCGTGGTCGCACGCGACCGTCCGGGACGACCGCGTGCTCGTCATGATGGAGGGCGGTTCGGCGCTGCTCGCGCTCCCGGACGGGGCCGTGCTGGCGCGCTACCCAGGAGGCGGCGGCGGAGGAGGCATGATCCTGCCCGGCGGGTCGGTGCTGCTCCACGACAGCACCGGCGGCGTGCGCCCCGCCGCCCACCTGCACCGCCCGGACGGCACGGCCACGGACCTCGACGGCGAGTCGCTCGGGTGGGTCGCCGTCGACGACGGCAGCCTCGGCGACGTCCTGCTGACGAGCGGCGAGGGCGAGGACGCGCGGACGACCCTGCGCGACGTCGACGGCGCGGTGCGGTGGCGCGTCGACGGCGAGCTCCGCTCGGCCCTGGTCGTCGACGGGAGCGTCCTCGCCGCGGTGGGCGACGAGCTCGTGCGCCTGGACGGCAGCGACGGGCACGCGCGCTGGCGCGTGGCCCTGTCGCACGAGGACGTGCAGCTCATGACCGACGGCGCCGTGGTCCTCGCGACCTCCCCGACGCGCATCGACGCGTGGACGTACGACGGCGCGCCGACCTGGTCCGGGCAGGTGCGGCGCGAGGACGGCGGCGTCACCGTCCGGGCGGGCACGCCCGCACCGTCGCCGTCGAGCGGGCGCCCGCGCGGCGGCGGCGGAGGGACGTGGTGGGTGGCCCTGCGTGACGGGCGGCTCGCGCTGCAGGTGCTGTCCGGCGACGGGGACGAGGAGGTCCTCGTCCTCGGCTGACGGGCGCCGGCCGTCACCGGAGCACGGTCACCCCCGCTGCCTCGAGCTCGACGAGCCGCCCGCCCCACGGGATGACCGACCACACGTCCGGCGGCAGGGAGACGACGCCCCGCTCGGCACCGTCCGCGGGGTCCAGCCCGACGAGCTCCGGCCGCCCGGCCTCCCGGGTCGACGCGCGCGGCTCGTACAGCAGCGTCCCGTCGGTGAGGACCCCGGCGCCCCACACGGTCGACCAGCGCTCCCGCTCCCACAGGCGCGCGCCCGTGCGGCCGTCGAGGGTCACGAGCGTCGCCGGGGAGGGCACGTGCACCCGCCCGTCGAGCACCCCGACGGCGTTCGGCAGCGCCACGGCGGCCTCCCACCGGACCTCGCCGGTGCGCGCGTCGACGGCGTGCACCCGGCCGGCTCCCTCGGTGAACAGGACGCCGGGCACGGAGCCGTCGTCCACCATCACGTTCAGCAGGCGCCCCGGGACCCGGAGGTCGCCCGCGGCGCGGACCACGTCGGCGTCCTCGCCCCGGGGGACGGCCAGGTCGGTGCGTCCGTCGATGTGATGGGTCACCACGGCGGGCGACGTGCCGCGCAGCGGCCCGCGCACGACGCGTGCGTCGGCCGGGTCGAGGACCAGCGCGGAGCCGTCCTGGGCGGCGACGCCGACCGTGCCGTCGCCGAGCGCGTACGGGATGTCGGCGGCGGCGGCCGGCAGCAGGCGGTCGTCGGCGGCGGGCAGAGCCTCGCCCCCGGCCTGCAGCCCGGAGGCGAGGTCGAGCGACCACGCGTGCGACGTGCCGTCCGCGGCCGTGCCGACCAGCACGACCCGCTCGCCCGCCAGCGCGAACGCGTGCGCGTGCACCCCCTCCGCGGAGCGCGCGGCGTGGTCCGCGGCGACCTCTCCGGTGCGCACGTCCACCACGACGACCCGTGACGTCGTGCCGGCGCCGGTGGTGGCGCGCGGCTCGTCGCCCGGGCGCGTCAGCACGGCGTCGCTGCCGAGGCACACGAGCCGGTCGTCGTCCGCCGCCGCGCACCGGCTGCCCACGCGGAAGGCCTGCGCGTCGTCCGCCTCCGGCGCGGGGACGAGGGGGAGCACCCACCGGTCCGCACCCGTGAGCGCGTCGACGGCCGCGACCTCCGTCGCACCGTCGGACGTCGTGCGCAGCCCGGCGAACGTCCGTGGGTCGTGCCAGCCGTCCGCGTAGGGCGGCACGTCCGGCGCCGTCCACAGCACCTCCAGCGCGCCGGCGGGTGGGGCGACCGCGCCGGGGACCTCCCGGACGTCGTCGAGGCGGGCACGCTCCCGGTCGTCGACCACGGCCTGCGCGGCGACCAGCGCGCCCACCAGGACGACCGCGCCGGCGCCACCGACGACCCACCACCGGCGCCGGCCGGCGGGACGACCGTCGCCGTCCTCGCCCGCGGCAGCGCGTGCGGGCTCGTCCTCGACGAGGTCGACCTCCTGCGTGGGGCGTGCGCGCGCCATCCGCGCACGCTAGCGGCGTGGTCCGGGCCGCGTCACGGCCGGGACGGCCCGCCCTGAGAGCGCCCCCGCCCGACCGGACACTCCGCCGACCCGTCCCTCCGCGCGACCTCGTCACCCCCGCCCGACCTCGCCGCTGCGCGCGACCTCGTCACTCCCGCCCGAGCTCGTCACCCCCGCCCGACCTCGTCACTCATGGGTGACGAGGTCGACGCACGAGTGACGAGCTCGCACGCGGCGGGGCTGGGGCGCGGCCGAGGGCGTCGCCGCGTGGCGCGACGCCGGCGGGGCCCGTCGTCAGGGCGTACGCACAGCGTGCGTACGCCCGCGGGAGGACGTCCCGGTCCCGCCCGGCGCACGGGCGACACGCCGGCCGCGCACCCGTGCGCTACGGGCGCGGGACGTTGCGCAGGTTCGAGCGGGCCATCGCCATGACCTCGCCGAGCCCGCCGCCGAGCACCTCCTTGCTCATGGCGGCGGTGAACCCGGCGACCTGCTGGCGCGTGATCTTCGGCGGCAGCGACAGCGCGCGCGGGTCGGTCACGAGCTGGACGAGCGCGGGCCCGTCGTGCGCGAACGCCTCCCGGAGCGCCCCGCGGATCTCCCGCGGGTCCTCGACGCGCGCGGACGGGATGCCGATGGCCGCCGCGATGCCCGCGTAGTCGACCGCGGGGGAGTCCGTGGCGTACGACGGCAGGCCGTCGACGAGCATCTCGAGCCGCACCATGCCGAGCGACGCGTTGTCGAACAGCACGACCTTGACGGGGAGCTCGTAGTGCTTGGCGGTGATGAGCTCGCCGAGCAGCATGGACAGGCCGCCGTCGCCGGCCATCGCCACCACCTGCCGCGGCCGGCCGTCGAGCCCGCCGCCGTCCCGGGCCCGGCCCGCGAACGCCGCGCCGATGGCGTGCGGCACCGCGTTCGCCATCGACCCGTGCCAGAAGGACCCGATGACGCGCCGCCGGCCGTTGGGCGTGACGTACCGCGCCGCCCACACGTTGCACATGCCCGTGTCGACCGTGAAGACCGCGTCGTCGGCCGCCTCCTCGTCGAGCACGACGGCGGCGTACTCGGGGTGGATGGGCCGGTGCCTCTCGACGTCCTTCGTGTAGGCGCCGACGACGCCGGTCATCGCGCGGTGGTGCTTCTCGAGCATCGCGTCGAGGAACCGGCGGTCGCGGTCGCGGGTCAGCAGCGGCAGCAGCGCGCGGACGGTCTCCCCGACGTCGCCGACGACGACGAGGTCGTTGCGCGTGCGCCGGCCCAGGTGCGTCGGGTCGACGTCGACCTGCGCGGTGCGCACGTCCGACGGCAGGAACTGGTCGTACGGGAAGTCGGTGCCGAGCAGCAGGAGCAGGTCCGCACCCTCCATCGCCGCCTGGCACGCGCCGTAGCCGAGCAGGCCGGACATGCCGACGTCGAACGGGTTGTCGACCTGCACGTGCTCCTTGCCGCGCAGCGAGTGCCCGACCGGGGCCCGCAGCGCGTCGGCCAGCGCGAGCACGTCCTCGCGCGCCCCGGCGCACCCGGCGCCCGCGAAGATCGTGACCCTGCCGGCCGCGTCGAGGGCCGCCGCCAGCGCGGCCACCGCACCCGCGTCGGGCACGACGCGCGGCGCGGGCGGCGGCGTCAGCACGTCGACGTCGTCGCCCTCCGCGGGCAGGTCCGCGACGTCGCCGGGCATGGTGAGGACGGCGACGCCGCGGTCGCCGTACGCGTGGTGGATCGCGGTGCGGAACACCCGGGCGGCCTGCGTGGGCGTCGAGACGAGCTCGCAGTACACCGAGCAGTCGGCGAACAGCCGGTCGGGGTGCGTCTCCTGGAAGAAGTTCGTGCCGACCTGCGCGCTCGGGATGTGCGAGGCGATCGCGAGCACCGGAACACCGGTCCGGTTCGCGTCGTACAGGCCGTTGATCAGGTGCAGGTTGCCGGGGCCGGCCGACCCGGCGCAGACGGCGAGCCGGCCGGTCACCTCCGCCTCGGCCGCGGCGGCGAACGCGCCGGCCTCCTCGTGGCGCACGTGCACCCACTGGATGTCGACGCCGGCCTCGTTCGCCCGGCGCACCGCGTCGACCACCGGGTTGAGGCTGTCACCGACGATCCCGTACACGTGCCGCGCACCGGCGGCGACGATCTGGGCGACGAGCTGGTCGGCGACGGTACGGCGCGCCACGGTGGACCTCCTGGGGGTGTGGGGACGGTCCTTCCATCGTCCGACCGTCACCCGCGGGCCGCGACCGGGCGCGGTCGCGCTGCGTGGTGAGCCGCGCACGGCCATGCTGGACGAGGCGTCGAGACCGCGCCGCACCCGACGCACCGAGCCCAGCAGCGACCGCCCGGAGGCCCCCGTGTCCCACTCCCGCTCGTCCGACACCGACAACACCGCCCTGCAGTGGGCCCACGGGCTCGAGGCGGACGCCCGCCTCGACCGCCCCGTGGCGGCCGCGCGCGCGGCGTACGCGCCCCTGCTCTCGCACGACCGCATCCGCGGCCTGCTGAACGGCGAGCCGATCGGCCACGCGCTGCACCCGCTGATGACGGACCTGCCGCTGGGCCTGTGGATCAGCGCGACGACGCTGGACCTCGTCGGCGGCGAGGACGCGGAGCATGCCGCGGACCGGCTCCTCGGGCTCGGTGTGCTGGCGGCGCTGCCCACGGCGCTGACCGGTGCGGCCGACTGGTTCAACGGCAACCGGCGCGTGCAGCGCGTCGGTGCGGTGCACGCCGCGCTCAACAGCGTGGGGCTCGGCATGTACGCGGGCGCCTACCTGCTGCGCAAGAAGGGCAGGCGCGGGCTCGGCAAGGCGGTCGTGCTGGCCGCCGGCGCCGTCGTGGGTGTCAGCGGGTACCTCGGCGGGCACATGACGATCGTGCAGAAGTACCCCGAGGGCGGCCTCGCCGACTGACGTCCCGGCGGGGCGCCGGGGGAGGTGTCCGGGCCCCTCAGGCGTGCGGCGCGCCCGGGCGCGGTGCCGCCTGAGCCGCGGTCTCGCAGGCGGCGACGGTCGCGCCGCCCGTCGCGCTCGGGCTCAGGTCCTCGACCCGCCGCTGGCCGGGTGCGTCCGGCGCCGGCGCGCGGCTGCCGGCCCGCGGCCGCAGCACGGGCAGCGCGACGAGCGTCGCGACGAGCGCGGCGGCCGCGGCGACGACGACGACGAGGAACCCCGCGTGGGCCCCGGCGGCGTCGATGCGCGACCCGGCGACCGACGACCCGACGGACACCCCGACACCGAGGGCCGTGCTGACCCAGGTCAGCCCCTCGGTGAGCCGGCCCGCCGGCACGAGCCCCTGCACCAGCGCGTTGCCGTTGATGAGCGTGGGCGCGATCGAGAACCCGACGACGAACATGACGACGGCCAGCACGGTGAGCGACTGCGCGAGGAAGAACGCGCACACGCCGAACGCCAGGGCGATGACCCCGATCGCGAACCGGCGGTGCACCGGGGAGGCCCAGTGCCGGGCGCCGTAGAGCAGGCCGGACAGGAGCGAGCCGAGCGCGAACACGGCGAGCACGACGCCCGCCATCCCGGGGCGGCCGACCTCCTCCGCGAACGCCACGGTGGACACGTCGGTGGCGCCGAAGATCGCGCCCATGGCGATGAAGACCACGACGAGCACGACCATGCCGGGGGAGCGCAGCACGCTCCCGCGCGGCCGGTCGGCGACGGGCAGGGTGCCCGTGGCGGGTGGCTCGGTGGGGCGCTGCGCGAGGAACCAGATCCCGCCGACGACCATCGCGACGACGGGCACGACGAGCCCGGCGGCGGGCGCCACGGACGTGGCCAGCACGGTCGCCAGCACGGGGCCGATGACGAAGACGAGCTCGTCGAGCGCGGACTCGAGCGAGAACGCGGTGTGCACGCCGCGCGGGTCCTCGCCCAGCGCGTGGGTCCAGCGGGCGCGCACGAGCGCCCCGAAGGACCCGATCGTCGACCCCGCGAGCACGGCGGCGGCGTACAGCCACACCGGGTGCGCCCGCTGCGTGGCGGCGAGGACGAGCAGCACGATCCCGGCGGCGGACACGAGCACCGCGGGCCGCATGACGCGCGCCTGCCCGTACCGGTCGACGAACCGCGCGATCTGCGGGGAGCACGCCGCCTGCGCGACGACGAACACGGCGGAGACCCGCCCGGCCAGGCCGTACGAGCCGTACAGCGCCTCGACCATGAGGACGATGCCGATGCCGACCATCGACATGGGCATGCGGGCCACGACGCCGGCGGACGAGAACGCGAGTGCGCCGGGACGCGCGAGGACGTCCCGGTAGGGCTGGAGCATGCCCTCACTCTCGCACCCGGCGGCGACACCTCCGCGCCCCGGTCCGCGCCGGTGGTTCCTCTCCGGCTGCGGCGCCCGCGCCGGTCGACGATGATCGCGGCATGACCGATGTCGTCGTGACGGACGTGCCGGACGCGCTGCGCTTCGAGGCGCGCACGCCGGGCGGCGACCTGGTCGGCACCGCCGCGTACGAGCGGCGGGGGGACGACGTCGTCCTCACCCACACCGTCGTGGAGCCCGCGGCGGAGGGGCACGGGATCGGCAGCGCGCTCGTGCGGCAGGCCCTCGACCAGCTGCGTGCGGCGGGCGCCCGGGTGGTGCCGCAGTGCGCCTTCGTGCGCGCGTTCGTGGCGGAGCACCCCGAGTACCGCGACATGGTGATCGATCACTGAACGTCCGGCCAGCGCTCGCGCGCGCGTCCAAATGAGTGAGATCTACGTCACACCGCCACGGCCGTTTCGTGCATCCTGGACATTTGTACGACTAGGCCTCTGACCTGCGCAATAACCCGGTCTGTCCGGGGCGGTCATGGACATCTGTCCGATTAGACCGTTTGCGAAATCATGACTGATACGAATTTGTGGTCACTCGTTCGTGCGGTGCATCGTCACCCCATCGAGGCACGGCGACGCACCCAGCGGCGGCCGGTACCGCCGCGGAGCAGGACCGGACGAAGGGGCCGGCCGCACCGCCCGGCCCTCGCGCCACGCGGCCCCGGCCGCTCACGTCCCGACGCCCGGCCGGCCACCCCGACCCGCGCGTCATGCGGCTGCGCCGACGACGCCCCAGCCGGACCGCCGACCGCCCGGTTCTCAGGAGCGCGACTTGTTCATCTTCATCCTGCAGATGCGGCACATGATCGAAGGCCCCCACCACGAGGTGTACCTCTTCGCGGTGTTCTCGGCCCTCGTCTGGGCCCTCTGGATCCTCAAGGTGGTGCTGTCCCGGCGCTACCGCCCCGTCACGGCGCCGTACGCCGTCGGCACGTCCGTCGTCGTCCCGGTCGTCGACGAGCCCCTCGAGCTGTTCCGCGACGTGCTCCGCCGCATCGTCGAGCAGCGCCCCGACGAGGTCATCGTCGTCATCAACGGCGCACCCAACCCCGACCTCGAGTCCGTCTGCGACGAGTTCGCACCCCTGGTCCAGCGCGTGCACACCCCCATCCCCGGCAAGCGCAACGCCGTGAAGATCGGCACCGAGATGTCGCGCGGGGAGATCACGGTGCTCGTCGACTCCGACACCGTCTGGACGGACGGCACGCTCGCCGAGCTGGTCAAGCCGTTCGCCGACGCGTCGGTCGGCGGCGTCACGACCCGCCAGCGCATCCTCGAGCCGAACCGCTCCTGGATCACCCGCTGGGCCGACTGGCTCGAGAACACCCGCGCCCTCTACTCGATGCCGGCGCAGTCGGTCCTCGGGCAGATCGGCTGCCTCCCGGGGCGGACCATCGCGTTCCGCCGCCGCATCCTCGTGCAGGTCATGGACGCGTTCATGCACGAGAAGTTCCTCGGCGTCTTCCTCGAGGTCTCGGACGACCGCACGCTGACGAACCTCACGCTCAAGGCCGGCTACCGCACGGTCTACCAGTACTCCAGCCTCGTCTACACCGACGCCCCGCTGCAGGTGAAGAAGCTGTTCAAGCAGCAGCTGCGCTGGTCGCGGGGCAGCCAGTACAACACCCTGCGGATGCTGCCCTGGATGCTCGGGCACGCACCCGTCCTGGCGATCTTCTTCCTCACCGACATCATCCTGCCGTTCCTGCTCTTCGGGACGATCGCCGGGTGGGTCTACCGCGCCGCCACCGGCACGGGCGTCAACCTCTACGAGGCGATCCTGCAGAGCGGCGCGGGCCTGCACGGCTGGGCGTGGGTCGTCGCGCTCATGATCGTGTCGTCGGTGCTGTCGATGGCGATCCGCCAGATCCGGCACCTGCAGGAGAAGCCCTCGGACTTCTTCCGCCTGCCCGTGTTCATCATCGTCTCGACGCTGTTCCTCATGCCCATCCGGCTCATCGGCTTCTTCCGCATGGCGCACGTCGCCGGCTGGGGCACCCGGGCCGGCGCCTACACGGCGGGCCAGGAGGACAGCGTCGGCGACGACCCCATGGCCGAGCTCGCGAGCACCCCCGGCGACGTCCCCGTCGACCTGGTCGACCGTGACGGCCCCCGCACGCCGGCGACCGGCACCCCGGCGCCGGGCACCGGTGACGGGCGCCTCGCGCTGCGGGCACCGGTCCGGCAGCGCACACGCGTCGAGCAGCCGCGCCGCACGCACAACCCCCTGGCCCTCGTCCCCTACGCGATCGGGATCATGATGTTCGCACTCATGGCGGTGTTCTATGTCTGAGCGCACCGGGAACCACTGGTGGACCATGACGGGCCGGCTGGGCTTCGCGGCCCGGCTCGGCGCCCTCGTCACGGCGCTCGCCCTCGGAGCCGTGACCGGCATCGTGTGGCTGTCCCCGTCGGGCGCGTCGCCCGGCAGCCCCAAGACCGAGGCCGAGCTGCGGCTCGAGCGCGAGGTCGCCGACCTCCAGGCCGTCCTCGCGGACCGTGACGACGAGCTCGCCGCGATCGAGCGCGGCCACACCAAGTCGGCGACCGAGCGCGCCGCGGGGGCCGAGCGCGGCAAGGCGAAGGCGGCGCAGGAGCGCGCCGCGGCGGCCGCCGCCGGCAAGGCGAAGGCGGCGGGCGACCAGGCCGCGTCCGCCGCGGCCGGCAGGGCGAAGGCGGCCGCCGAGCGTGCCGCCGCGGCCGAGGCCGGGCGCACCAAGGCCGCGGCCGAGCGTGCCGCCGCCGACCGGCGCGGCCAGCAGAAGGCGGCGCTCGAGCGCCAGCTCGCCGACGCGCGCGGAGCCGCCGAGGGTGCGGCGATCCGCGAGGCCGTGGCGCGCCAGGCGGCGGACGCGGCGGCGGCCGCCCGTGCGGCCCGTGAGGCGGCGGCCCGGCCGGTGAAGCCGACGGCCCCGTCGCTGGCGAGCCTGCTGCAGCCCGCGGACCGGTACTTCGGCCTGTACACGCCGCAGTCGCCGTTCAACTGGGCCGAGGTCGACGACGTGGCAGGACAGGTCGGCGTCGCGCCCGACATGGCCGGCTACTTCCAGGGCTGGGACACCCCGTTCCGGCCCGACGCGGTGACGCGCTCCTGGAGCAAGGGGATGCTGCCCATGCTCACGTGGGAGTCGCGCCCGATGGCCGCCGGCAACGACCAGGTCGACGAGCCCGAGTACGCGCTGCCGCGCATCATCGACGGCGCGTTCGACGAGTACCTGCGCCAGTACGCCCGTGAGATCCGGGACCTCGGCCTGCCCATGGCGATCCGCCTGAACCACGAGATGAACGGCTCCTGGTACCCGTGGGCCGAGCAGGGCAGCCAGGGCGTGCCGATCAACGGCAACCGCTCGGGCGACTTCGTGGCGATGTGGCGCCACGTGCACGACATCTTCGAGGCCGAGGGTGCGAACGCCCACGTCATCTGGGTGTGGGCGCCGAACATCGTCAACCGGCTCCCCGCGGTCAACCAGTCGCTCGAGTACACGCGGAGCCTGTACCCCGGCGACGAGTACGTCGACTGGGTGGGCCTGTCCGGCTACTTCCGCCCGCCGTACGCGGACGGTCAGCAGCCGACGTTCGACGACACGTTCGGGCGCTCGCTCACGCAGCTGCGGGCCATCACCTCCAAGCCCGTCGTCCTCGCGGAGATCGGGGCGTCGGAGAGCGGCGGGGAGAAGGGCGCGTGGGTCACGGACCTGTTCGACGCGCTCGCGCGTCCGGAGAACACGGACGTCATCGGCATGGCCTGGTTCCACCACTCCGTCACGACGATCACCGGTGGCGAGCGGGTGACGAACGACTGGCGGATCACGTCGCGGGCGGACTCCCAGGCCGCGTTCGTCGAGGGCATCCGTGACCCGGCGGCGAGGTTCCTGCCCGGTGCCCCGCTCGGTGCGGCGAGCACGCTCGCCGCACCCGCGGCCCGGCTCGCCGCGCCGGCCGATCCGGTGGCGGCGGTGCTGGCCCCGGCCGAGCCCGCCCCCGCCGGGCCGGCCCCCGCCGAGCCCGCCCCGCTCCCGGGCGCACCGGCCGATCCGGCCCCGGCCGAGGCGCCCGCCGCCCCGGTGCAGGGCCCGCCCACGCCCGCCCCCGCGGGTCCCACGGCGACGCCGGCCCCGGCGTCCCCGACCCGCACGGACGGCCCGGCTCCCACGCCGACGCCGACCGTGTCGCGCACCCGATGAGCCCCCGCAGCCCCGGTGCGGGCGCGTCCCCCGCGCCCGCACCCCTCGACACCCGGAGCGCCGCCATGGCCACCACCAAGGTCCCCCGCACGACCCCTCGCCCCACCGACGAGCACGCCGTTCCCGCCCCGGAGCTCGCGCCGGCACCCGCCCCCGCGGACGCTCCGCTCCGCATCACGGTGCTGGGCACCGGGTACCTGGGTGCGACGCACGCGGTGGCGATGGCGGAGCTGGGTTTCGACGTGACGGGGGTGGATACCGATCAGTCGAAGGTGGACGCCCTGGCGGCGGGGAAGGTGCCGTTCTTCGAGCCGGGGTTGGACGTGCTGCTGGAGAAGAACCTGGCCACGGGGCGGCTGCGGTTCACGACGGACGTGGCCTCGGCGGTCAGTCAGGGTGATGTGCACTTCGTGTGTGTGGGGACCCCGCAGCAGCGGACCTCGCACGCGGCGGACCTGCGGTTCGTGGAGGCCGCGACGAGCGCGATCGCGCGGCACCTGACCAAGGACGCGGTGATCGTGGGCAAGTCGACGGTGCCGGTGGGGACCGCGGCGCGGCTGCGGGAGCTGGTCGCGAGGGAGGCGCCGGCGGGGGTGGAGGCCGAGCTGGTGTGGAACCCGGAGTTCCTGCGGGAGGGCAAGGCCGTCGCGGACACCCTGCACCCGGACCGGATCGTGCTCGGTGGGACGTCCCCGAAGGCGGAGGCCGTCCTCCGGACCGTCTATGCCGGTCCGATCGCCGAGGGCACCCCGGTGGTGGTGTGTGACCTGCCGACCGCGGAGCTGGTCAAGGTCAGTGCGAACGCGTTCCTGGCGACGAAGATCTCGTTCATCAACGCGATCGCGGGGGTCTGCGAGGCCGCCGGCGCGGACGTGACGGTCCTGGCCGACGCCCTCGGGCACGACGTGCGCATCGGGCGCCAGTTCCTCGACGCCGGGCTCGGGTTCGGCGGCGGGTGCCTGCCCAAGGACATCCGCGCGCTGATGCACCGCGCGAACGAGCTCGGCGCCTACCGGGCGTCGGCGCTGCTGCAGCAGGTCGACGAGATCAACATGGGCCAGCGTGAGCGGGTCATCGACCTGGCCCTGGCCGCGTGCGACGGGTCGGTGCTGAACAAGCGCGTCGGGGTCCTGGGTGCGGCGTTCAAGCCGCTGACCGACGACGTGCGTGACTCCCCGGCGCTGAACGTCGCGGCGGCGTTGCACCTGCGCGGGGCGCAGGTCACGGTCTACGACCCCGAGGCCGGTGACACCGCGCGCCGGCTGTTCCCGACCCTGTCCTACGCGACCTCCGCGGAGGAGGCCGTCGAGGGCGCCGACGTCGTCCTGGTCCTGACCGAGTGGGACGAGTTCCTCACCGCCGACGCCGCGCGGCTGGCGCCGCTGACGCACCGGGCGAAGGTCATCGACGCCCGCGGCAAGCTCTCCGCGGACGCCTGGCGCGAGGCCGGGTGGCAGTTCACCGGACTGGGGCGCGTCGCCGCCTGACCACAGCCGCACCCGTACGACCGTGAGCGCGCGGTCCGGCCCCTCCCGGGGGTCGGGCCGCGCGCTCCTGCGTGGGTGGGCGCGGGCCCGACGCGGACGATCGCGCGCTGCACAACTCCGGACCGCCCGGCGCCGCGCTGGACGCCGGGATCGTCCCGGCCGCGGCCCGCCGGCGGGGTGAGACGTGCGTCACGCGGGCCGTCGCGACGGGCGCCCCATCGGGGGAGGCGAACCGCGTCTGCGACCAGCGAATTCACCCCGTTGCCCGGCTTTGTCCAGGACGCGCGTCCAGAACGAGCGTTCACATCGAATTTTCCCTGGGCGCCTATCGCGGTGCGCGACGGGGCCTGCAAGGTGGGCTCGCACCACTGCACCGGTGGCGCCGCATCCAGCGGCGCTACGGCCTCGAGGCCGTCGACCGCACGCACCGGGTCGACCCTCCGGACCACGCTCCTGCTGCGCGCCGATGACGCCGTCAGCTCATCCGCCACCGGCACCGCCAGGAGACCCATGTTCATCTTCATCCTGCAGCTACGGCACATGCTCGAGGGCCAGAACGAGATCTACCTCTTCGCGGTCTTCTCGGCCCTCGTCTGGGCGCTCTGGATCCTCAAGGTCGTGCTGTCCCGGCGGTACCGCCCCGTCACGGCGCCGTACGCCGTCGGCACGTCCGTCGTCGTCCCGGTCGTCGACGAGCCCCTCGAGCTGTTCCGCGACGTGCTCCGCCGCATCGTCGAGCAGCGCCCCGACGAGGTCATCGTCGTCATCAACGGCGCACCCAACCCCGACCTCGAGTCCGTCTGCGACGAGTTCGCACCCCTGGTCCAGCGCGTGCACACCCCCATCCCCGGCAAGCGCAACGCCGTGAAGATCGGCACGCAGATGTCGCGCGGGGAGATCACGGTGCTCGTCGACTCCGACACGGTCTGGACCGAGAACACCCTGTCGGAGCTGGTCAAGCCGTTCGCGGACCCGTCGGTCGGCGGCGTCACGACGCGCCAGCGGATCCTCGAGCCGAACCGCTCCTGGATCACCCGCTGGGCCGACTGGCTCGAGAACACCCGCGCCCTCTACTCCATGCCCGCGCAGTCGGTGCTGGGCCAGGTCGGCTGCCTGCCGGGCCGGACCATCGCGTTCCGCCGCCGCATCCTCATGCAGGTCATGGACGCGTTCATGCACGAGAAGTTCCTCGGCGTCTTCCTCGAGGTCTCGGACGACCGCACGCTGACGAACCTCACGCTCAAGGCCGGCTACCGGACCGTGTACCAGTACACGAGCCTCGTCTACACGGACGCCCCGCTGAAGATCAAGAAGCTCGCCAAGCAGCAGCTGCGCTGGGCCCGCGGGAGCCAGTACAACACCCTGCGGATGCTGCCCTGGATGGTCGGGCACGCACCCGTGCTGGCCGTCTTCTTCGTCACCGACATCCTGCTGCCGTTCCTGCTGTTCGGGACGATCGCGGGCTGGGTCTACCGCGCCGCGTCCGGCACGGGCACGAACCTCTACGAGGCGATCCTGCAGAGCACGACCGAGCTGCAGGGCTGGGCGTGGGTGGTCGGCCTCATGATCGTGTCGTCGGTGCTGTCGATGGCGATCCGCCAGATCCGGCACCTGCAGGAGAAGCCCTCGGACTTCTTCCGCCTGCCCGTGTTCATCATCGTCTCGACGCTGTTCCTCATGCCGATCCGGCTGCTCGGCTTCTTCCGCATGGCGCACGTCGCCGGCTGGGGCACCCGGGCCGGCGCGTACACCGCCGGTCAGGACGGCGGCACCGACGCCGACCTGATGGCGGAGCTCGAGAGCGTCCGCGAGGCGGACGCCCCGGTCGACCTCGTCGACCGGACCCCGCCCGGCGGCACGCCCGTCGTCGCGGGCGCCGTCACCGGCCCCGCCGGTGCACCCGGTGCGAGCCCCGGCACGGCGCGGCTCGCGCTGCGCACCCGGGCCCGCGACCGCGCCCAGGTCCGCGGGGCGGTCCCCGCCCCACGCCCACGTCGCAACCCGCTCGCCCTCGTCCCCTACGCGATCGGACTCGCGATGTTCGCCCTCATGGCGGTGTTCTATGTCTGAGCCCACGAGCACGCCCACCCGGCACTGGTGGACCCTCACGGGGCGGCTGGGCCTGGCCGCCCGGCTCGGTGCCCTCGTCCTCGCCCTCGCCCTGGGCGCCGTCAGCGGCATCGTGTGGCTCTCGCCCTCGGGCGCGGTCACGTCCGCCGAGAAGACCGAGCTCGAGAAGCAGCTCGAGCTGGAGAACGCCGACCTCAAGGCCGTCCTCGCGGACCGCGAGGACGAGCTGTCCGCCCTGGAACGCTCGCAGGCCAAGGCGAAGACCGAGCGGCAGGCGGCCGTCGAGCGGGGCCGCGAGAAGGGGGCCGCTGAGAAGGCGGCGGCCAAGGCCGCCGAGGAGCGCAGCGCGCAGAAGGCTGCCGCCGAGAAGACCGCGGCGGCCCAGCGCGGCAAGCAGAAGGCCGCCCGCGACAAGGCCGCGGCGGCCCAGCGCGGCAAGCAGAAGGCCTCGGGCGAGAAGGCGACTGCCGGCGCGCGGGCCAAGCAGCGGGCCGCCGCCGAGCGGGCCGAGGCCGAGCGCCGCACCGCGCAGAAGGTGTCGCTGGAGAAGCAGGCGGCCGACGCGCGAGGTGCGCTCGACGCCGCCCGGCAGGCCGCCGCGCACGCCGCTGCGCTGGCCGCGGCCGAGAAGGCGCGCGGCGACGACCTGAGCGACCAGCTCAACAACCCGGCACCCAAGCCGCCGCCCGCGCCGGCGCCCAAGCCGGTGACGCCGTCCCTCGCCGAGCTCATCGCACCGAAGGACCGGTACTTCGGGATGTACACGACCCAGTCGCCGTTCAACTGGGCCGAGTTCGACGACATCACGCGCAAGGTCCAGGCCACGCCCGACATGTCGGGGTACTTCCAGGGCTGGGACGGCGACTTCCGCCCGGACGCCGTCACGCGCTCGTGGCAGAAGGGCATGCTCCCGCTGCTCACGTGGGAGTCGCGGCCCATGAACGCCGCGAACGACCAGGCGATCGACCCGAACTACTCCCTGCCGGTCATCATCGGCGGGAAGTACGACGACTACCTGCGCAAGTACGCCCGCGACGTGGCCGCCCACGGCATGCCGCTCGCGATCCGCCTCAACCACGAGATGAACGGCTCCTGGTACCCGTGGGGCGAGCGCGAGTGGGGCGGCGGCCCGCTCAACGGCAACCGCAAGGGCGACTTCGTGAAGATGTGGCGCCACGTGCACGACATCTTCGAGGAGGAGGGCGCCAACGAGTACGTGCTGTGGGTCTGGGCGCCGAACATCGTCAACGCCCTGCCCGACTACGGCAAGAACTCCTCCTGGTACATGAAGTCGCTCTACCCGGGCGACGAGTACGTGGACTGGGTCGGCCTGTCCGGCTACTTCCGCCCGCCGTACCGCGCCGACCAGACGCCGACGTTCTCCTACACCTACGACCGCTCGCTCGGGCAGCTGCGGGAGATCACGGACAAGCCGATCCTGCTCGCGGAGATCGGGGCGTCGGAGGTCGGCAACCAGAAGCCGCAGTGGGTCGCGGACCTGTTCCGGGGCCTGGCCAGACCCGAGAACCAGGACATCATCGGCATCGCGTGGTTCCACCACACGGTGACGACGATCAGCGGGGGGCAGCGCGTCACGAACGACTGGCGCATCAACTCCCGCGCCGACTCCCTCCGGGCGTTCGTCGACGGGATCCACGACCCGGCCGCCGGCTTCGGGTACGAACCGCTCGCGTCGCCGCTCGCGGCGGCGACGACGGAGGCCGCACCCGCGGCCCCCGCCGAGCCGGCCCCCGCGGCACCGGCGGCGCCGGTCCAGGGCCCGCCGGCACCGGCCGCGCCGTCGCCGACGACCACGTCCCCGCCCGCACCGGCGGCGCCCGTCCCGGCGGCCCCGGAACCGGCGCCCGCACCGGCCCCGGAGCCCACCCCGGAGCCGACGGTCGCGGCCCTGGCGCCCGCCGGCGCCACGCCGTCACCCACGCCCTGACGGCCCCCCCGGCCGGCCGGCCGCGCCCACCGCGCGCCCGGTCGGCCGGGGCACCGGGCGCCCGCGCGCCCGTCGGACGCCCCGCGCGTCCCTCCGCTCTCGCCCGCCGGTCGTGCGTCTCCGCACGCCGGCGCCCCACCCCTACCCAGGGAGACGCCATGAAGAGCCTGCGCACCGCCGTCCGCCCGGACGCCCTCCCCACCCCCGACCTCGCCCCGACCTCGGCCCCGGATCTCGCCCCGCCCCCCGCGGACGCTCCGCTCCGCATCACGGTGCTGGGCACCGGTTACCTGGGTGCGACGCACGCGGTGGCGATGGCGGAGCTGGGTTTCGACGTGACGGGGGTGGATACCGATCAGTCGAAGGTGGACGCGTTGGCGGCGGGGAAGGTCCCGTTCTTCGAGCCGGGGTTGGACGTGCTGCTGGAGAAGAACCTGGCCACGGGGCGGCTGCGGTTCACGACGGACGTGGCGTCGGCGGTGTCGCAGGGTGATGTGCACTTCGTGTGTGTGGGCACTCCGCAGCAGCGGACCTCGCACGCGGCGGACCTGCGGTTCGTGGAGGCCGCGACGAGCGCGATCGCGCGGCACCTGACCAAGGACGCGGTGATCGTGGGCAAGTCGACGGTGCCGGTGGGGACCGCGGCGCGCCTGCGGGAGCTGGTGGCCCGTGAGGCGCCGGCGGGGGTGGAGGCGGAGCTGGTGTGGAACCCGGAGTTCCTGCGGGAGGGCAAGGCGGTGGCGGACACCCTGCACCCGGACCGGATCGTGCTGGGCGGGGTCTCGGCCAGGGCGGAGGCGACGCTGCGCAGGGTCTATGCCGGTCCGATCGGCGAGGGCACGCCGGTGGTGGTGTGTGACCTGCCGACCGCGGAGCTGGTGAAGGTGTCGGCGAACGCGTTCCTGGCGACGAAGATCTCGTTCATCAACGCGATCGCGGGGGTCTGCGAGGCCGCCGGCGCGGACGTCACGGTCCTGGCCGACGCCCTCGGGCACGACGTGCGCATCGGGCGCCAGTTCCTGGACGCCGGGCTCGGGTTCGGCGGCGGGTGCCTGCCCAAGGACATCCGCGCGCTGATGCACCGCGCGAACGAGCTCGGCGCCTACCGGGCGTCGGCGTTGTTGCAGCAGGTCGACGAGATCAACATGGGCCAGCGTGAGCGGGTCATCGACCTGGCCCTGGCCGCGTGCGACGGGTCGGTCCTGAACAAGCGCGTCGGGGTCCTGGGGGCGGCGTTCAAGCCGTTGACCGACGACGTGCGTGACTCCCCGGCGCTGAACGTGGCCGCGGCGTTGCACCTGCGCGGGGCGCAGGTCACGGTCTACGACCCCGAGGCCGGTGACACCGCGCGCCGGCTGTTCCCGACCCTGTCCTACGCGACCTCCGCCGAGGAGGCCGTCGAGGGCGCCGACGTCGTCCTGGTCCTGACCGAGTGGGACGAGTTCCTCCAGGTCGACCCGGCGGCCCTCGCGCCGCTGACCGCCAGCCCTCGCCTCATCGACGCCCGCGGCAAGCTCGCGGCCGACGCGTGGCGCGCCGCGGGCTGGCAGTTCACGGGTCTGGGACGCGTCGCCGCCTGACCCACCGACGCGGGCGCACGCGTGACGCGCCGAGGGCCCGACCGCGTGCCGGCGGTCGGGCCCTCGCGCGTCCGCGGCCGGAGCCGGTGCCTCAGGCGCCGAGCGCGTCGCTGACGACCTGCTTGGCCTCCTCCTGCACCCGCTGCAGGTGCTCGGGGGAGACGAAGGACTCGGCGTAGATCTTGTAGACGTCCTCGGTGCCCGACGGCCGCGCGGCGAACCAGGCGTTGTCCGTCGTCACCTTGAGGCCGCCGATCGCCGCGTCGTTGCCCGGCGCGTGCGTGAGGCGCGCGGTGATCGGCTCCCCGGCGAGCTGGGTCGCGGTGACCTGGTCGGCCGACAGCGCCGCGAGCGTCGCCTTCTGCTCGCGCGTGGCGGGCGCGTCGACGCGCGCGTAGAACGACTCGCCGAACCGGCCCACGAGCTCGGCGTGGTGCTGCGACGGGCTGCGGCCGGTCGTCGCGAGGATCTCCGAGGCCAGGAGGGCGGGCAGGATCCCGTCCTTGTCGGTGGTCCACACGGTGCCGTCGGTGCGCAGGAACGACGCCCCGGCGGACTCCTCGCCGCCGAACCCGACGGACCCGTCCACCAGCCCGGGCACGAACCACTTGAACCCGACCGGCACCTCGAGCAGGCGGCGGCCGAGCGACGCGGCGACGCGGTCGATCAGCGAGGACGACACGAGCGTCTTGCCGATCGCCGTGCCGTCCGGCCAGCCGGGCCGCGCCCCGCCGTAGAGGTAGGAGATCGCGACCGCGAGGGAGTGGTTGGGGTTCATCAGGCCCGCGTCGGGCGTGACGATGCCGTGCCGGTCGGCGTCGGCGTCGTTGCCGGTCGCGATGTCGAACGGCGCGGCGCCGCCCGCACCCGGGCGCATGCGCTCCAGCAGCGACGCCATCGCGTACGGCGACGAGCAGTCCATCCGGATCTTGCCGTCCCAGTCCAGCGTCATGAACGCCCAGCGCGGGTCGACCGTCGGGTTCACGACCGTCAGGTCGAGCCCGTACCGCTCGCCGATCGCGCCCCAGTACTCGACCGACGCGCCGCCCAGCGGGTCGGCGCCGATGCGCACGCCCGCGGCCCGGATCGCCTCGAGGTCGACGACGTTCGCGAGGTCGTCGACGTAGGAGGAGAGGTAGTCGTGCTTGCGCGTCGTGTCCGCGGCCAGCGCCTGCTCGACGCCCACGCGCGGCACGTTGCGCCAGCCGGAGCGCAGGATCTGGTTGGCGCGGTCGGCGATCCAGCCGGTCGCGTCGGAGCCGGCCGGCCCGCCGTGCGGCGGGTTGTACTTGAAGCCGCCGTCGCGCGGCGGGTTGTGCGACGGCGTGACGACGATGCCGTCGGCGAGCCCGGGCCCGGACGTGCGCACGCCCTCGCCGGTGCCGGCGCCGTTGTGCCGCAGGATCGCGAGCGAGACGGCGGGCGTCGGGGTCCAGGAGTCGCGCGCGTCGACGTGCACCTCGACGCCCGCCGCGGCGAGCACCTCGAGGGCGGTCGTGAACGCCGGCTCGGACAGCGCGTGCGTGTCCCGGCCGATGAACAGCGGGCCGTCGGTGCCCTGGCCGCGGCGGTACTCGACGATCGCGGCCGTGATGGCGACGATGTGGGCCTCGGTGAACGCGCCGTCCAGCGCGGACCCGCGGTGGCCGCTCGTGCCGAAGACCACCCGCTGCGCGGGGTCGTCGAGGTCCGGCTCGCGGTCGTGGTACGCCGCGAGCAGGGCGTCCACGTCGACGAGGTCGGACGGTTGGGCGGGGGTTCCGGCGCGCGGGTCCATGCGCCGATCCTCCCGCACGGGAGGGGCGCGCCGCACCCGGTCGGGCGTGCGTCCAACGCCGACACGTCGGGCCGGGCGTGATGTCCGCCGGCGGCGCACGCGCCGTGCGGCGGTCTGCGCGCCCCGGACGGAACGGCGTGCGAGCTCAGCGTGACCCGGCCGACGGGCCGCGCCGCAGGCCCCGCTGCGGGACGCGCACGCGCAGCGCGCCCGCGTCGACGTGCACGAGGAGCGGCTCGTCCGGCCCCACGGTGCCCGTGAGCTCGCCGTCGACGTCGAGGCGCAGGACGCGGTCCGTGACGACCCGGATCTCGGTGCCCGTGACGTGGCCCTTGTGCCCGAGCGGCCGCCACGGCGTCGTCGCCTGGTGCGCCGCCGCGGCGAGCACCGACGCCGGGTGCGCGCCGCCGAGCGCGTACGCGACGAGCAGGCGGTCGTCGATGCCGGCGTCGGCCGCGATGGCCGTGCCCGCGTGCACGCGGCCGTTGGCGACGTTGAGCTGGTGCGTGCGCACGTGCAGCACGCGACCGTCCACCGTCACCTCGGCCTCGAACGGCCGGTGCGTCGCGAGCGCCCGCGCCGCGGTGAGCGCGTACGCCGCCCGCCCGAGGTGCCGCTTGAGCGCGTGCGGCGTGCGCCCGGCCACCTCGGACGACAGGCCGACGCTCACCAGGTTCGCGAACCAGTCCCCGTTCGCGCGGCCGAGGTCGACGCCGACGGTGCGTCCGTGCGCGACGACGTCGAGCGCGGCGCCCAGGCGCAGCGGCAGGCCCAGGCTGCGGCCCGTGTTGTTCGTCGTCCCCAGCGGCAGGTAGCCCAGCACGGTGCGGCGCCCCGCGAGGTGGTCGACGACCGTCGCGAGCGTCCCGTCGCCGCCGCCCAGGACCAGCATCTCCGGGTCGGTCGCCAGCACGCGCGGGAGCAGGTCCGGGAGCTGGGCGGCCGGGTCCCGGACGACGTGGACGTCGAGCACCCGCACGCCGCGCTCGGTCAGCGCCGGCGCGATGCGGTCGTGCAGCGCGGCGCCGCGCCGGGACCGCGCGTTCACCACGACGACGGCCTCGGGCGCGCGCGAGGTCTCCGGCACGGCGGGCGCGGGCACGCGGCGGCGGTCGACGGGTGGCACCGGACCTCCCTGGACGAGGTGGACGTGCCTGGACGAGGTGGACGTGCGTCAAGGATGCCCGAAAGGCCCCGCCCCGCGCCGCGCGGACCCGTGCCGCGAGACCGTCGTCGAGGGGGCGTGAGGTGCCCGCCGACGCGGTCTCACGGGTCGCCGTCGGACGCCGCCCGGTAGCCTCGGCCCGTGCCCGCCAACGACACCTTCGTCCTGCGTCCCTTCGAGGGCCTGCCCGGTGAGCCCGACTGGGTCGCGCTCCGCGAGCTGGTCCCCGCCGCCACCGCGACCGCCCGGACCACCGCCGAGCACGGCGCGCGCGACGTCGTCGTGACGACCGTGCTGCCCAGCTCCTGGTCCGCGCTGCACCGCGCCGACGGCACCGTGCTGCTCGCCCTGCAGACCGGGACGAGCTCGGGCGACGCGAGCCGCGACCTTGCGACCGCGCTGCTGCTCGCGCTCGACGCCGAGCCCGGCACCGCGATCGAGACGATCGGCCTGCCGACGCCGGGTCCCCGCCTGCAGGACGTGCTCGACCTGTCCGTGCCGTTCGAGGTCACGGTCGAGGAGAGCTTCTCCTACTGGCTCGACCCCAGCACCGAGAAGACGCCGGAGCTCGAGGCCGCCATCGAGGAGGCCGACGCCGGCATCATCGACACCCGCAAGCTCGCCGCGGTGGACTCCGCCTACTGGTGCCGGATGGGCGCCAGGGAGTACGTGCGCTGGGCGCAGGCGGAGGACGAGCAGGTCGTGCTCGACGGCCTCGCGCGCCTGCACGGCCGCCGCGAGTCCGGCTTCGACGGCGGGCGCTTCCTCGGCTACTTCCGCGCCGCCGGCCTGGTCGTGCCCGTGTGGGAGCTCGCCCGCGGGTCCGAGGCCGACGACGTCGAGGCGCCCCTCGCCGAGTTCGCGCCGCGTCTGGCCGCGGCCATGGCCGACACCGCACCGCTCGACCCGAACGCCCGCCGCGCCCGTGCCGGGCTGGTCGCGCGGCAGGTCACGCTCCGCTGAATCGTGCGCGACCTGCGCGTCCGTCCGGGTGGCGGCGGGGTCGCACGGCTCGGACGGGGCGTGGTCGTGAGGCGGCCGCGCCCCGTTCGTCGCTAGGGTGGGAGCCGTGACACCCACGGGGAGCGAGGCCGGCCGCAGCCAGGAGAAGGCCGTCGAGAGCCGCCCCCGCGGGCCCCGGCAGCGTCAGCGCGTCGCCGTGATCATCCCGGCGAAGGACGAGTCCCGGCGCATCGCCGCGACCGTCCGCTCCGCGCGCGCCATCCCGCACGTCGACCTCGTCCTCGTGGTCGACGACGGGTCGGAGGACAACACGCAGCACGTCGCGCGTGAGGCCGGTGCGGTCGTCGTGCGGCACTCCCACAACCGCGGCAAGGCGGCCGCCATGGAGACGGGCGCCGCGGTCGTCGCGATGCGCGACGCGCCGGACCGCCTGCCCCGCATGCTCCTCTTCATCGACGGCGACCTCGGCGACACGGCCGTCAACACCGCGCCGCTGGTCGCGCCCGTCCTCGACGGCGTCACGGACCTCACGATCGCCCTGCTGCCGCCGCAGCCCGGTGCCGGCGGCCGCGGGCTCGTCGTCGGCGCCGCGCGCCGGGCGATCGTCTCGATGACGGGGTGGACGCCGACGCAGCCGCTGTCCGGCATGCGGTGCCTCACGCGCGCGGCGTTCGAGGCGGCGACGCCGCTCGCCCGCGGGTGGGGCGTCGAGGTCGGCATGACCATCGACCTGCTGCGGCAGGGCTACCGCGTGCTCGAGGTGCCCTGCGACCTGCGGCACCGTCCGTCCGGCACGGACCTCAAGGGCCAGCTGCACCGGGCCGCGCAGTACCGCGACGTGCAGATCGCGGTCAACGCCCGCCGCGCGCGCTCGGCGGCGTCGTCGGTGCGTCGGACGCTGACGCCGGGGGAGCGCCCGGTCCGCTGACCGTCGGCCGGTCCGCGGCCGCACCGTCCCGCCCGGCCGCGTCGCCGTCCGCGTGGTCGCCGTGCGCGTGGGCGCCGTCGGTCGCGTCCGTCCCCGGCCCGGGGCCGACGCCCGGCGCGTCGTCCGCCGGGTGCGCGAGCCGCCACTGCGCGGCGGCCGCGACGAGGCACGGCACGGCGACGGCGATGCCCGTGGCCAGCACGACGATGCCCGAGTCGTTCATGAGGAACCCGATGGTCAGCGCGACGCCGCTGGCGGCGACGGCCGGGCGCAGCAGCGGGACGGCGCTCTGCAGCCCCGCGAGCGGCGAGCCCTCGCCCATGAGCGCGCCCCGCCGGGGTCGCGGCCCGGCGAGCACGAGCCACGTCAGGGCCACGCCGCCGATCGCGAGGACGAGGTAGCGCCACGACGCGAGCACGCGCAGGTTCACCGAGAGCTTGCGCCACACGACGTCCCACAGGCCGCCGTCGAGCACGGTGGCGAAGAACCGGCCCAGGTGCGTGCGGTCGGCGGGCGCGCGCAGCCAGTCGAGGAACGCGAAGCCCAGCACGAGCGCACCGCCCACCACGCCGACGAGCAGCACGACCTTCCAGGACACCCGCCGCCCGCTCACGGCGACGGCGAGCATCGCGAAGGCCACGAGGATCGCGACCGGCCCGCCGAAGTCGGCGCCCCACTGCGGCGCCCCGTCGACGACGGCGAGCACGAGCCCGAGCAGGACCACGAACGCGACCGCGGCGCGGCGGCGGCCCGCACGCAGGAGGGCGTCGGCGACGACGACGGCGACGAGCACACCGGCGGCCGTGATCAGGGCGAACGCCTGGTTGCTCATGCCGTAGAACCGGGCCGCCATGATGCGCTGCGCACCCATCGGCGCGTCGATCACCAGCGGCGAGCCGACGAGCGCGTCGACGACGAGCGTCACGACGGTCACGCCCGCGACCACGCCGGCCGGCCCGAGGACGTGCCGCCGCCACGGCCCCGCGAGCGCCGCCGCGGTGACCACCGCGATGATGCCGAGCAGCGTCCACCAGAACGCCGTGACCGGCCGATCCGAGCGCCACCAGGGCACGAGCCCGACGAGGAACGACGCGACGGGTGCCGCCCCCAGGGCGAGCGCGGCCACCTGCAGCACCCGCAGCGCGGGGCTCAGCGCGCGGCCGTCGGCCCGTCCCCGGCGCGTCAGCACCACGGCGGCGGCGAGGAACAACGCCGCCTGCGCGAGCACCAGCCGTGCCGAGAACGACCCCGACACGCGCGTGACGGCCGACGCCTCCTGCTGCGCGTCGAGCAGCGCCGCCACGCGGGCCCCGCCCGTCGCGGGCCCGGGGACGGGCCGGATCTCGGCCCCCGGCAGCGCGGGCGCGTCGTCGAGCAGCCCGAGCAGGGCCAGCAGCGTCGGCGTGACGTCCGTGGTCTGCACGACGCCCGCCTGCCGGGTCGACCCGGAGGTCAGCAGGCTCTCCCCGAAGGCCGGCTCGGTCTCGCGCGGGCCGACGGCGGCGGCGACCTGCAGCGCCACGCGCCCCGAGTCGGCCAGCGAGACGACGAGCACGGTCGCGTCGCGGCCGGCCAGCGCATCGAGCACGGCGCCGACCCGGGCGTCCACCGTCACGGCCTGCTGCGCGCGCGACGGCTCGACGATCGACTCGGACCCCGGCAGGTCGGACCCCTCGGGGGCGTCGCCGAGCGGCACCTCGTCCTCGTCCTCCTCGCCGGTGGCCGGGTTCCCTGACGGGTCGGCCGACGGCAGGCGCGGCGCGGTGCCGTAGCCGGGGTCGCGGATCTGGCCCGCGTCGACGACGAGCAGGTCGGCGCCGGCCGCGTCACGCACGAGGCGCCCGAGCGCGGTCGTCGACGTGGGGCTCCGCACGTGCTCGCCGACGGGTACGCCCCGCGGGTCGGCCAGCGCGATCGCCGCGCCCGGGCCGATGCCGACGGCCGTCGCGCCGGCCTCCGCGAGGATGCGTCCCAGCGTGCCGGGGCGGGCGCCGTAGGACTCGGCGTTCGCGGAGGCGAGGAAGTCGTCCCAGCCGGGGACGGTGCCGTCCTCGCCCGGCGCGCGCAGGCTGCGGCACGTGCGGTCGTCCACCGTGAGGTCGGCGGCGCGGGCACCGGCGGACACGGCGAGCCAGCCGTCGGCGGGGCACGAGCGCGTCGCCACGGAGCGCGCCGCCACGGCGCCGACCGACCCGTCGCGGGAGAGCTCCCAGAGCGCCGGCGTCGTCAACGAGCCGACGTCGTCCCAGCGCAGGCCCGTGACACCCACGAGCACGACGGGCCCGGGCACCGGCGTCTCCAGCGCGCTCGCGGCGGGTCCGGGTGCGGCCGCGGCCGGTGCGACGACGCCCACGCCGAGCACGGCCGTGAGCACGGCCAGCAGGACGGGGACGACGGCGCGCAGGGACCGGGGCACCGCCTCAGGGTACGTGCGCGGACTACGCTCGGCGGGGCCGCACGGGCGGCCACGGGCCGCGGTGCGCCCCGTCGCGGCGCCGGTCCGGCACCCGCGGCGGTCGGCGTGCCGAGCCCGCCGCGAGCAGCAGGAGGGTCGATGGGCGTGCCGCGCTACGCGTACCTCGGACCGGCCGGGACGTTCACCGAGGAGGCGCTGCGGCGGGTCGCGTCGCCGGACGAGGCCGAGTACCTGCCGCAGACCGACGTGGGGTCGGCCATCGCGGCGGTGCGCTCGGGCGCGGCGGACTACGCCGTCGTCGCGATCGAGTCGACCGTCGAGGGCGGCGTCACCGCGACGCTCGACGCGCTCGCCACGGGTGTGCCGCTCGTCGTGCTGCGCGAGGTGCTCGTACCGGTGCAGTTCACGCTCGTCGCCGCGCCGGGCACGCGCCTCGAGGACGTCGCGCGCGTCAGTGCGCACCCGCACGCGTGGGTGCAGTGCCGCCGCTGGGTCGCGGCGCACCTGCCCCGCGCCGTGCACGTGCCCGCGACCAGCAACACCGCGCCCGCGGCGCTGCTCGTCGAGGCGCTCGCCGCCGGTGACGCCGGCACGCTGCCGTTCGACGCCGCACTGGTGCCGCCGGGGGCGGTGGCCACCTACGGCCTCGCGCCGCTCGCGGACAGCGTGGCCGACAACGCGTCGGCCCTCACGCGCTTCGTCGTCGTCGGACCGCCGGGCGAGGTCCCGCCGCGTACCGGCGCCGACAAGACGAGCCTCGTCGTGCACCTGCCCGACAACGAGGCCGGTGCGCTGCTCGCGATGCTCGAGCAGTTCGCCGTGCGGGGGGTGAACCTGTCCCGCATCGAGTCCCGCCCGATCGGCGACGCGCTCGGCCGCTACTCCTTCTCCATCGACGCCGAGGGCCACATCACCGACGAGCGCATGGGCGAGGCGATCATGGGCCTGCACCGGCGCTGCCCCTACGTGCGCTTCCTCGGCTCCTACCCCCGGGCCGACGCCGTCGCGCCGACCGTGCACGTGGGCACCGCCGACGCGGACTTCGTCGAGGCACGGGCGTGGCTGGCCCGCCTCCGCGCGGGCGACGCCTCCTGACACCGGCCCCGCCGCCCCGCCCCGCGACCTCGCTCGCCGCCCCCGCCCCGCCCCCGCCCCACGTTCGCCGTGAAGGCAACCTGGTGACCGGTGCGACGCCCGAGACCGCGCGCGAGGTTGCCCTCGCGGTGGCGGTGGCGGTCGCGGTGGCGGTGGCGGTCGCGGTCGCGGTGGCGTGGACGCGTCCGTGCGTCCGCCGGGGGCGTCGCTAGCATCGCCGCGACCACACGGGAGCCCGCACCAGCGGGCTGAGAGGACGGCTGACGGGCCGTCGACCGTTCGCACCTGTCCGGATCATGCCGGCGTAGGGAGTGCCATGCCTGACGTGCGTCCCGTCCTGCCCACCCCCGGTGCCGAGGCACCGTCCGACGGCGCCCGGCCGCCCCGCCGCGGCCCCGACCACCCCACCCGAGCGGCCGCCGACCCCGCCCGCGCGGCCGTGCGCGGCGGCGTGCTCGGCAACTACGTCGACCAGTTCGACATCTTCCTGCCCGTCCTGGCGCTGGCTCCCGTGGCCGCAGAGCTCTACGGCACGCGGGCAGTCGTCACCTACGCGGGCCTGGTGTTCGTCGCGACGCTCGTCGGGCGTCCGCTCGGGGCGGCGGTCCTCGGCTCGCTGGCCGACCGGGTCGGACGGGCGGTCGTCGCGCGGGCCAGCATGCTCGGCCTGGCGGTGACGACGCTGCTCATCGCGGCGCTGCCGGTGGCGGCGATGACGCACGAGGCGGTGCTGCTCGCGGTCGTCGTGCTGCGGTTCGTCAGCGGCGTGCTGATCGGCGGCGGGTACACCTCGGCGGTGCCGCTCGCGATCGAGTGGACGGCGCCGCGCCGGCGCGGGCTCGTCAGCGGGGTCGTCATGGCGATGTCGCCCGCGGCCAACGCGACGATCGCCGCGCTCGTGCTCGTGCTGCTGGGCACGCTGGGACCGGACGGGTACGCGGCGTGGGGGTGGCGCGTGCCGTTCGTCGTGGGCGCGGCCCTCGCGTTCGTCGCGGTCGGGCACTTCCGCCGGCACGTGCGGGACACGCCGGAGCGCGCGGCGGCCGCGCCGGCCGGGCGTCCCCTGACGACCGTGCTGGTCGGCGCGGAGCGGCACCGCCTGTGGCGGCTCATGGTGCTCATGACGGGCCTGTGGCTCTTCACCAACCTGGCCGTCGCGGTGGTGACGTCCCAGCTGGGGGTCGTCGCGGGGCTCGACGGCGCCGCCGTCACGCGCACCATGCTCGTCGCGACGGCCGTGTCGGCGGCGGCGATGGTCGCGAGCGGGCACGCCTCGACCCGCGCGGGCCGGCGGCGGTACCTGACCGCGTTCGGCGCGGCCGCGGCCGTGCTCGCACCGGCGAGCTACCTCGCCGGGTTCGCAGGCCCCGCGTCGCCGGCGGCGCTCGTCGCGCTCGTCACCGTGCTGCAGGTCGTCACGGTGTCGGCGTACGGGCCGATCGGCGCGTACCTGGCCGAGCGCTTCCCGCCCGCGGTCCGCTCGAGCGGGTACGGCACGGCCTACAGCCTGTCGATCGTGCTGCCGGCCCTGTACCCGTTCTGGCTGCCGCCGCTGCAGCGGGCGTTCGGCGACGTCGCCCCCGTGGCGGCCCTGCTCGCGGTGGCGGGCGTGCTCGTCGCGGTGGGCGCGGCCACGTCGCCGGGGGAGGCGATGACCGAGGGGCCGGCGGCGCCGGCGACGCCCGCCGGCGCGTGACGAGCCCGGCGCCCCGGCCCGCGGGCCGGGTGCCGGTCGTCGGCGAGGACCGGTGCCGCAGCCGTCAGGCGGGGACGCGGACGACGAGCGCCTGGCGGTCCACGCGCGCCTCGATCTCCGTGGCGCGGCCCACGACGTCGCCGTCGACCTGCACGGCCTCGGGCCCGCCGGCGCCGAGGCGCACCTTCTTGGCGCGGACGTGGTCGATGCGCCCGATCTTCGCCGGCAGGTCGTTGCGCACGCCGACGCCCTGCAGCACGACCTCGCCGAACAGCTGCGCCCAGCCGGCGATCCCGCCGCGCGTGTCGATCATCGCCACGTCGAGCTCGCCGTCGTCGATCACGGCGTCGGGCAGGAGCGTGATGCCGCCGGGCAGCTTGCCGCAGTTGCCGATGAGCAGGCTGCGCACCCGGATGGTCGACGTGGGCTCGTCGTCGAGCTTCAGGCGCAGCCGCAGCCGGCGGCCGTTGAGGTGGCGTGCGCCGGAGACGAAGTACGCCATCCAGCCGACCTTGGCCTTGAGGTCCTCGTCGGTGTCGGCGACCATCTGCGCGTCGAACCCGAGCCCGGCGATGACGAGGAAGACGTGGTCGCGCGGCTGGTCGGTGTCGGCGGGCATGTCGTCCGCCGCCTCGGCGATGTCGTCGTCCATCTGCGACTCCCACTTCGTGACCCGCAGCCAGCCGACGTCGATCGGCTTGTCCTGGCCGTCCAGCGCGACGGCCATCGCGGCGATCGGGTCGTTCAGCGGGATGTCGAGGTTGCGGGCGAGCAGGTTGCCCGTGCCGAGGGGCATCAGGCCCATCGGCACGCCCGTGCCGGCGAGCGCCTCGGCCACCGCGCGGACCGTGCCGTCGCCGCCGACCGCGATGACGACGTCGGCGCCTCCCTCCAGGGCGGTGCGCGTCTGGCCGACGCCCGGGTCCTCGACCGTGGTCTCGAGCCACAGGGGCTCGGGCAGGTAGCGCTCGGAGGCGGCCTTGTAGACGGCGGCACGCAGCTCGGGCACGTCGGGCTTCGACGGGTTGGCGACGAAGGCGACGAGGCGACCCTCGCGCGGCGCCACCGGCGCCTGCTCCTCCGCCTCGGCCCGCGCGACGTCGGCGTCGGCGCGCTGGCGGCGCTGCTGCGCGAACACGACGCCGGCCAGCGCGAGCGCCAGCACGGCAAGCACGGCGGCGACGACCGAGACCCACTCCACCCAGGACATGGCGCGAACGTACCGGCACGCCCGGGGTCCGGCGATCCGGACGGCGCATCGGCCCGGCACGTCTGCCGGACGCGGCGGTGTCGCCGACGGTCGGTAGTGTCGTCGGGTGATCGATCTGCGGCTCCTGCGGGAGGACCCCGATGTCGTGCGCGCGAGCCAGGTGGCGCGCGGTGAGGACCCGCACCTCGTCGACGAGGTGCTCGACGCCGACGCCTGGCGCCGCTCCGCCCTGACGGAGTTCGAGACGCTGCGCGCCGAGCAGAAGGCGCAGGGCAAGAAGGTCGCGCAGGCGTCCGGTGACGAGAAGCAGGCGCTCCTCGCGCACACCAAGCAGCTCGCCGAGCGGGTCAAGGCCCTGCAGGCGGACGCCGCCGCGGCGGAGGAGCGCGCCACCGAGCTCGCGCGCCGCATCGGCAACGTGGTCGAGGAGGGCGTGCCCGCCGGCGGTGAGGACGACTACACCGTGCTCGAGCACGTGGGCACGCCGCGCGACCTGGCGGCCGAGTACGGGCCCGACTTCGTCGTCCGGGACCACCTCGACCTCGGCGAGGGGCTCGCTGCCATCGACACGGAGCGCGGGGCGAAGGTGTCGGGCGCACGGTTCTACTTCCTCACGGGGATCGGCGCGCGCCTCGAGCTCGCGCTGCTGACCGCCGCGACCGACCTGGCGCTGCGCAACGGGTTCACGCCGATGATCACGCCGACGCTGGTCAAGCCCGAGATCATGGCGGGCACGGGGTTCCTCGGCGCGCACGCCGACGAGATCTACCGGCTCGAGGCGGACGACCTGTACCTCGTCGGCACGAGCGAGGTCGCCCTCGCGGGCTACCACAAGGACGAGATCCTCGACCTGGGCGACGGCCCCCTGCGGTACGCCGGCTGGAGCGCGTGCTACCGGCGCGAGGCCGGCTCGTACGGCAAGGACACCCGCGGCATCATCCGCGTGCACCAGTTCCACAAGGTCGAGGCGTTCGTGTGGACCCGCCCCGAGGACGCCGCGGACGAGCACCGCCGGATCCTCGCGTGGGAGAAGGAGATGCTCGCGCTCGTCGACCTGCCGTACCGCGTCATCGACACGGCCGCGGGCGACCTCGGCTCGAGCGCCGCCCGCAAGTTCGACTGCGAGGCGTGGCTGCCCAGCCAGCAGCGCTGGATGGAGGTCACGTCGACGTCCAACTGCACGACGTACCAGGCGCGCCGCCTGGGCGTGCGTGAGCGCACCGAGGACGGCATGCGCACGGTGGCCACCCTCAACGGCACGCTCGCCACGACGCGCTGGATCGTCGCGATCCTCGAGAACCACCAGCAGGCCGACGGGTCGGTCCGGGTGCCCGAGGGTCTGCGCCCGTACCTGGGCGGCCTCGAGGTGCTGGAGCCCGTCGCGGCGCAGGGGGCGGGTCGGGGGGCCGCCCGATGAGCCGCACCCGCCTGGTCGCCCTCGACGTCGACGGCACGCTCATGAGCTACGACGGCGTCATCTCCGCGGACGTGCGGGCGGCCGTGGCCGACCTCGTCGCCGCGGGCGTGCACGTCGTCGTCGCCACGGGCCGGTCGATGCACTCGGCCGTGGACGTCGCCCTCGACCTCGGCCTCACGCGGGGCTGGGCGGTGTGCTCCAACGGCGCGGTCACGGCCCGCCTCGACCCCGACGCCCCGGGCGGGCACACCGTCGCGCACGCCGTCACGTTCGACCCCGCGCCGGCGCTGCGGGCCATCGCGCTGGAGATCCCCGACGCGCTGTTCGCCGTCGAGAACCTCGGCGTGGGCTTCCTCGTCACCCGGGAGTTCCCGCCGGGCGAGCTGACGGGCGCGCACCGCGTCGTCGGGTTCGACGAGCTCGTCGCGCGGCCCGCGACCCGCGTCGTCGTCCGCAACCCCGCCGGCACGCCGGAGGAGTTCCACGAGCTGGTGCAGCGCGTCGGCCTGCACGAGGTGTCGTACGCCGTCGGGTGGAGCGCGTGGCTCGACCTCACGCCGGGCGGCGTGACCAAGGCGAGCGCGCTCGAGGAGGTGCGGCGCGAGCTGGGCGTCGAGCCGTTCGAGACGCTCGCGGTCGGCGACGGGGAGAACGACGTCGAGATGCTGCGGTGGGCGGCGTGCGGCGTCGCGATGGGCCACGCGCTCGAGCACGTGCGGCTCGCGGCCGACGAGGTCACGGGCACGATCGAGGACGACGGCGCAGTCGCGGTCCTGCGGCGCGTCCTGGCCTGACCTGCGGCGACGCGCACGCCGCGGCCCTCGGGGGTTCCCGCGCACCGTCGCGCCCAACGTTCCCACCGTGACCTGATCGTGACCGGTTCGTCTGTGTTTCGCCCTTGCACGGCTTGCTGAAACGGACTTGTCTCGGTGCAGGCCGGGCCGACGACGGTCCGCCAACGACCACGAGGACGTGGAGGTCCCATGAAGCGGATCCAGAGGAGGCGCGGGCTCACGCTCGCCGCATCGGTCGCCGGGCTCGGGCTCGTGCTCACGGCGTGCTCGGGCGGTGACAGCGGCGACGGGGGCGACGGCGGGACGACCGGGGGCGCCGGGGAGGCGGCCGTCGACTGCTCCGAGTTCGAGGAGTACGGCGACCTCGAGGGCACCACCGTCACGGTGTACACCTCGATCGTCGACCCCGAGGCGGAGCAGCAGCGCGACTCGTACGCCCCGTTCGAGCAGTGCACGGGCGCGACCATCGAGTACGAGGGCTCGCGCGAGTTCGAGGCGCAGCTGCCCGTCCGGCTCGAGGCCGGCAACCCGCCCGACATCGCGTACATCCCGCAGCCCGGCTTCCTCGCCTCGCTCGTGGCGGAGTACCCCGACGTCGTGCAGGCGGCACCGGAGGCCGTGGTCGACAACGCGAACGAGTACTACTCCGAGGAGTGGGTGAACTACGGCACCGTCGACGGGACGCTGTACGCGACGCCGCTCGGCGCGAACGTGAAGTCGTTCGTCTGGTACTCGCCCGCCCTGTTCGAGGAGAACGGGTACGAGATCCCCGCCACGTGGCAGGACCTGCTCGACCTCACCGACCAGATCGTCGAGGACAACCCCGACGCCAAGCCGTGGTGCGCGGGCATCGAGTCCGGCGACGCCACCGGCTGGCCGGCCACCGACTGGCTCGAGGACGTCGTGCTCCGCACGGCCGGGCCTGACGTGTACGACCAGTGGGTCAACCACGAGATCCCGTTCGACGACCCGCAGATCGTCGCGGCGCTCGAGGAGGCCGGCGGCATCCTCAAGAACGAGGACTACGTCAACGGCGGCCTCGGCAACGTCGAGTCCATCGCCACGGCGCCGTGGACCGAGGCCGGGCTGCCGGTCATCGACGGCTCCTGCTTCCTGCACCGCGCGGCCAACTTCTACGCCGCGAACCTCGAGGGCTACGAGGTCGCCGAGGACGGCGAGATCTTCGCGTTCTACCTGCCCGGCCCGACCGAGGACGAGAAGCCCCTGCTCGGCGGCGGTGAGTTCGTGACCGCGTTCTCGGACCGCCCGGAGGTCCAGGCGTTCCACGCGTACCTGTCGAGCCCGCAGTGGGCCAACGCCAAGGCCGAGTCCACCCCGGGTGGCGGCTGGCTCAGCGCCAACAGCGGCCTCGACCGTGACCTGCTGACCTCGCCGATCGACCAGCTGTCGTTCGACCTGCTGACCGACGACGCGTACACGTTCCGCTTCGACGGCTCGGACCAGATGCCGGGTGCCGTCGGTGCCGGTGCGTTCTGGCGCGAGATGACGGCCTGGATCAGCCCCGGGCAGGACGCGCAGACGACGCTGACGAACATCGAGGCGGCCTGGCCGACCAGCTGACGTCGCGACTCGTGCGTGGTGGGGGTCACCGCTCCGGTGGCCCCCACCAGGCTGTCCGCCGTACCCGCCGGCCACGGGCCGGCACGACGAGGGGATGACCTTCCGTGGACTGGTTGCTCCGCCCGGACACGACACCCGAGAAGCTGCTGCTGATGGTCGTGGCCATGGCGCTGTTCGTCGTGGTGATGGGCGCGATCCTGCTCGGGGTGGACCGCCTGAAGCGGGCGCCGACCTGGCTGGTCGTGCTCGGCTTCCTGGGACCGACCCTGCTGTTCCTCACCTTCGGCCTGCTCTACCCGGGCCTGCGCACCGTCGTCGCGTCCTTCCAGGACTCGCGCGGCAACGGGTTCGTCGGGTTCGACAACTACGTCACCGCGTTCACGCAGGACCAGTTCCAGCTCGTGCTGCGCAACACGGCCCTCTGGGTGGTGCTGGTCCCGCTCGCGGCGACGTTCTTCGGCCTCGTGTACGCGGTGCTGGTCGATCGCACCCGGTTCGAGTACGTCGCCAAGACGCTGATCTTCCTGCCGATGGCGATCTCGCTGGTGGGGGCGTCGATCATCTGGAAGTTCGTCTACGAGTACAAGCCCGACCAGGGCAACGTGGCGCAGACGGGCCTGCTCAACCAGCTCCTGGTCTGGATGGGGCTGCCACCGCAGCAGTTCCTGCTCGACCAGCCGTGGAACAACGTCGCGCTCATCGTCGTCATGGTGTGGATCCAGGCCGGGTTCGCGATGACCGTGCTGTCGGCGGCGATCAAGGCGATCCCGGACGACATCGTCGAGGCCGCCCGGCTCGACGGGCTGCACGGCGCGAAGATGTTCCGCTACATCACGGTGCCGTCGATCCGCCCGGCGCTCGTCGTCGTCGTGACGACCATCGCGATGGCGACGCTGAAGGTCTTCGACATCGTCCGGACCATGACCGGCGGCAACTTCAACACCTCGGTCGTGGCGTACGAGTTCTACACGCAGAGCTTCCGGGCGCAGCAGCGGGGGCTGGGTGCCGCGCTCGCGGTCATCCTGTTCCTGCTGGTCATCCCGATCATCGCGTACAACGTCCGGCAGCTGAGGCTCGCGGAGGAGATCCGATGACCGTCATCCCGCCGACGACGCTGGTCGACCCGACCGAGGCCGACACGCGCAAGCTCGGCACGCTCACGCGGGCGGAGCAGCGGGCGATCGCGGCCAAGGGCAGGCTCAGCTCCCCGTGGGCCTCGGGCATCGCGATCGTGCTGGCGATCGCGTGGACCGTGCCGACGTTCGGCCTGCTCGTCACGTCCTTCCGGCCGCGGACCGAGATCCGCTCCTCGGGGTGGTGGACGTTCCTGCAGGACCCGCAGGTGACGCTCGAGAACTACAGCGAGGTGCTGTTCGGCTCCTCCACGAGCTTCGCGACGTTCTTCGTCAACTCCCTCGTGATCACGCTGCCCGCCGTCGTCATCCCCATCGCGCTGGCCCTGCTCGCCGCGTACGCGTTCGCGTGGATCGACTTCCGGTTCCGCGAGCTGCTGTTCGTCGCGGTGTTCGCGCTGCAGGTCGTGCCGATCCAGGTGACGCTCATCCCGCTGCTGTCGCAGTACGTCAGCTGGGGCCTGAACGGGTCGTTCTGGGTGGTGTGGCTGTCGCACTCGATCTTCGCGCTGCCGCTCGCGATCTACCTGCTGCACAACTTCATGAAGGACATCCCGGCGTCGCTGGTCGAGGCGGCGCGCGTCGACGGTGCCGGGCACGTCACCGTGTTCTTCCGCGTGCTGCTGCCGCTCCTGACGCCGGCGATCGCGTCGTTCGGCATCTTCCAGTTCCTGTGGGTGTGGAACGACCTGCTCGTCGCGCTCGTGTTCGTCGGCGGCACCACCGACGTGGCGCCGCTGACGGTCCGCATCGCCGAGCTCGCCGGCACCCGCGGGTCGCAGTGGCACCTGCTGTCCGCCGGGGCGTTCGTCGCGATGATCGTGCCGCTCGTCGTCTTCCTGGCGCTGCAGCGGTACTTCGTCCGCGGTCTGCTGGCGGGGTCCGTCAAGGGCTGACGCGTCGACGAGGGCCCCGGTGCGCGCCGCACCGGGGCCCTCGTCGTGCGCCGCGTAGCCTGACCGCGTGCCCGCCCCGCTGCTGTTCGTCGTCTCGGGGCTGACGCAGTACGTCGGCGCCGCGATCGCCGTCGGCCTGTTCGCGGTGCTCCCTGCGGGCGTCGTCGCGTGGCTGCGGATCGCGGTCTCCGCCCTGGTGCTGCTGGCGTGGCGCAGGCCGTGGCGCGACCGCGGCCTGTGGGAGCCGCGCCGCCTGGGCCTCACCGCGGCGTTCGGCGTCGTGCTCGCGGTCATGAACGTCGCGTTCTACGTCGCCATCGAGCACCTGCCGCTCGGCACCGCCGTCGCGCTCGAGTTCCTGGGGCCCGTCGCCGTGGCCGCCGTGACGGGCGTCGGCTGGCGGGACCGCGCGGCCATCGCCGTCGCCGCCGTGGGCGTGGTGCTGCTGGCGGGCGTCAGCCTCGACGCCGGTCCGGGCGCCGTCACGGGCCTCGTCGCCATCGGCGTCTCCGCCGTCTGCTGGGCGGCGTACATCGTGCTCGGGCGCCGCGTCGCCCGGTCCGGTGCGCCGGGGGCGGGCGGGCTCGCCGTCGCGATGACCGCCGGGGCGCTCGTCCTCGCGCCGTTCCTCGCCGGCGGTGCGGGGCCGGCCCTGCGTGACCCGGGGCTCGCGGCGCTCGTCGTCGCGATCGCCGTGTGCTCGTCCGTGGTGCCGTACGCGCTCGAGCAGGTCGTGCTGCGGCGGGTCAGCGCGGCCACGTTCGCCGTCCTGCTCGCGCTCCTGCCCGCCACCGCCGCCGTCGTCGGCGCTGCCGTGCTGCGGCAGTGGCCGCACGGGCTCGAGCTCGTCGGCCTCGTCCTGGTCTCCGGTGCCATCGCGCTGACCGCGCGGTCCGGCGCCGAGGAGCCCGCCGAGGCGGCGGCGCCCCCGGCCCCCTAGCCGGGAGAGCCGGGGCCGTCAGAGGTACTGCCCCGGCGTGGGTCGCACGTCGCCGCTGTCGGCCTGCGGTGCGGGCATGCCGAACGGGACGCCCGGCCCAGGCGGGCGGGCGCCGGGCGGCAGGGCGCGGCGCATCTGCGTGAGCTGTGCCTGGGCGGCCATCTGCTGGGCCACCAGCGCCGTCTGGATGCCGTGGAAGAGCCCCTCCAGCCAGCCCACCAGCTGGGCCTGCGCGATGCGCAGCTCCGCGTCGGAGGGCGCCGCGTCCTCGGAGAACGGCAGCGCGATCCGCCGCAGCTCGTCGACGAGCTCCGGGGACAGCCCTTCCTCGAGCTCGTGCAGCGACCGCTCGTGGATGTCCGCGAGCCGGGCGCGCGCGGCGTCGTCGAGCGGCGACGCCCGGACCTCGTCGAGCAGCTGCTTGATCATCGTGCCGATCCGCATGACCTTCGCGGGCTGCTCGACCATGCCGGCGACGTCCTCGCGGCGGTCGTCGTCCTGCTCCGGCGGGGCGTCCCCCGCAGGGCCGTCGGGGCCGCCGGGCTCCCCGCCCGCGGGGACCACCACCATGCGCGGGCGGTCGTCGGGCGTGCGGGCCTCGTCGTGCCGGGTGTCGTCCACCCTCGCCATTCTGGCCCCGGGCACGCGTGCCCGCAGCGTGGGTCGGGGTGGTCGCCGACCGGGGCCGGTGCCGGGTGCCCACCCACGGACGGCGGGAGGGCCCGCGACCCCGCCGCCGGCCGCCCGTGCCGCGGCGTCGGCGCTGGCTAGGCTGGCGGCATGGCGTGGCTGAGCACCCCGGCGCATCACCGTTGGCTCGAGGCGGAGGCGGACCGGCTCTGGGAGTTCGGGCACGCGTCCCGGCTCCCGGGCGGCGGCTTCGCCCGCCTCGACGACCGGGGGCGCCCCGCCGACGGGCCGGTCGAGCTGTGGATCACGTGCCGCATGACGCACGTGTACGCGCTCGCGCACCTGACGGGGCGGCCGGGCTCCGCGGCGCTGGTCGACCACGGGCTCGCCGCGCTCGCGGGGATCTTCCACGACGCCGAGAACGGCGGCTGGTACGCCGAGGTCGAGCGCGACGGCACCCCGCGGGACGACGGGAAGGCGGCGTACCCGCACGCGTTCGTCGTGCTGGCGACGGCGAGCGCGACCGCAGCCGGACGTCCGGGCGCGCGGGCGCTGCTCGACGAGGCGCTCGCGGTGCAGGAGCGGCACTTCTGGGACGACGCCGCCGGCATGGCCGTCGAGGCGTGGGACCGGACGTTCACGGACCTCGACACCTACCGCGGCGTGAACGCGAACATGCACACCGTCGAGGCGTACCTCACCGCCGCCGACGTCACCGGTGACCGGCGCTGGCTCGAGCGGGCGGTGCGGGTCGTCGAGCGCGTCGTGCACGGCTTCGCCGCCGGCAACGACTGGCGCATCCCGGAGCACTTCGACGACACCTGGACGCCCGACCTCGAGTACAACGCGGACACGCCCGCGCACCCGTTCCGCCCGTATGGCGCGACCATCGGCCACTGGTTCGAGTGGGCCCGGCTGACGCTGCACGCCCGTGCCGCGCTCACGGCGCGCGGGGACCACCCGCCCGCGTGGATGCTCGACGACGCCGTGGCCCTCTTCGACGCGGGCGTCCGCGAGGGCTGGGACGTCGACGGCGCGCCGGGCTTCGTCTACACCGTGGACTGGGAGGGCCGCCCGGTCGTGCGCGAACGCATGCACTGGGTCGCCGCCGAGGCCGTCGCCGCGACCGCCGCCCTCGCCCACGCGACGGGGGAGCAGCGCTTCGACGACCTGTACACGACGTGGTGGGAGTACATCGGCACCCACGTCCTCGACCGCGAGGGCGGCTCGTGGTGGCACGAGCTCGGCACCGACAACCGGGTGTCGCGCACGGTGTGGGCCGGCAAGGCCGACCTGTACCACGCGGTGCAGGCGACGCTCGTGCCGCGCCTGCCGCTCGCACCCGTGCTCGCGCCCGCCCTCGCCGCGGGCCTGCTCGGCTGAGGCGTCCCGCCGCCGGTCGTCACGGCTCCAGCAGGAGCTTGCCGAAGACGTCGCCGGACGCGAGCAGGCGGTGCGCCTCACCGGCCTCGGCGAGCGGGAGGCGGGCGTGCACCACCGGCCGCACCCGCCCGTCGGCCACCATCGGCCACACGTGCGCGGCCACCTCGGCGAGGATCGCGTCCTTCTGCGCCGCCGGCCGGTCCCGCAGCGTCGTCCCGATGACCGACCCGCGCCGTGCCATGAGCGCCGCGAGGTCCAGCTCGCCGCGGCGACCCTGCTGCAGCCCGATGACGACCAGCCGCCCGCCCTCCGCGAGCACCGCCACGTTCGCGCCCAGCGCCCGCCCGCCGAGCACGTCGAGCACGACGTCCGCGCCCCGGCCGTCGGTGGCCTCCCGCACGCGGTCCGTGACGTCGCCCTCGCGGTGGTCCAGGACGACGTCGGCCCCGAGGGCGGCCACGCGGGCGCACCGCTCGGGGCCGCCGGCCGTCGCGACGACGCGGGCACCGAGCGCGCGCCCCAGCTGGACGGCGACCGACCCGACGCCGCCGGACCCGCCGTGCACGAGCAGCGTCTCCCCGGGCGCGATCCGGGCCGCGCGGAGGTTCGACCAGACCGTGGCGACGGCCTCCGGCAGCGCCGCCGCGTCGACGAGCGGTAGCGCCTCGGGCAGGCGCAGCGCGTGGGTTCCCGCCACGGTCACCCGGTCGGCGTAACCGCCCCCGGCGAGCAGCACCGCGACCCGGTCCCCGACCTGCCACGGGTCACCCGTGGGGCCCACGGCGCCCGGGCCCGGCGCACCGTCCGCACGCGGACCCAGAGCCGCGACGACGCCCGACGCCTCCAGCCCCGGCCACGCGGGTGCACCCGGCGGCGGCGGGTAGCGCCCCTCGCGTTGCAGCAGGTCAGCGCGGTTCACGCCCGCGGCGGCGACCTCGACCAGCAGCTCTCCGGGACCGGGCGACGGCTCGGGCACCTCCTGCACGCGCAGGACCTCGGGCCCGCCGGGCCTCGTCACGACGACGGCTCGCACGTCGCGAACCCTAGGCACCGGCGGCACTCGATGGTGGGATGAGGCGTCGCGGCGGCGTGGGGGATTCGCGAAGTACGCGGCGTATCGGACCAGGTGGCTACCGTGGCAAACTCAGCGCCGGGCTAATGGTCCGGTGTCCAGGTACCGATGAGACGCAGACGGCAGTCACCCGACGCCGGCGCGGCTCGCCAGACGGTGCGTCCGCGAGAGCGTCCGACGTCGGGCGAGAGGAAAGGATCGACATGCTGCGACGGCTCGGCATCCGTGCCAAGGTCCTGGCGGTCCTCGCCGTGCCCATGATCGTCCTCCTGGCCGCCGGCGCGTTCATCTCGAACAACGCGCTCCAGGAGCTGCGCTACGCCCGTGCCTCCCAGCAGGTGGTCCGCACGCTCGACGCATTCGCGCCGCTCGCCGCGGCGTTCCAGCAGGAGCGGACGGCGTCGCTGACGTACGCGCCCAAGGAGCAGGTCGACGCGGCGCGTGCCGAGACCGACAAGGCGCTGGCCGCGACCCGCGAGGTGACGGCGGACCTGGACCTGACGCAGTTCCCGGCCTCCGTGGTGCGCGACTTCCAGGAGGTGCAGGACTCGTACCGGGTCGCGCTGCCCCAGCTGCGGGAGCGCGTCGACCAGAACGCGCAGCGCACCGTCCTCAAGAACGGGTTCGCCACCATCGTCGACGGGCAGCTGCGCGTCGTCGAGGGCGTCGCGAACTCGCTGCGCGACCGTGAGCTCTCGGAGTACCTGACCGCGAACCGCGAGGTCGCCGTCCTCGTCGACGCGCTCGTCACCGAGTACATCGCCGGTGTCGAGCTGCTCAGGGCGGTGACCGACAGCCCCGCGGCCTCCCGCGGGTTCCAGGCCCTGACCACCACGACGGAGCTGGGCCGCGAGCGCGCCCGCATCAGTGTGTCGAACCTCGAGATCGAGGGCCTGCTGGTCTCCAGCGGCGACCCCACCCCGACGCTCCTCGCCCAGCGGTCGCTGTTCGCGCAGGGCAACGTGGCCGCCCTGCGCTCCATCGACGCGCCGGAGTGGTTCGACGAGACCAACCGCCAGCTCGCGATGCTCAACGAGGTCAACGACGGCGTGCTCACCGGCGCCGACCGGCAGGCCGGCGCCGCCGTGGGCGACGCCCGCGACACCGCGCTCGTCACGATCGCACTCGCGGTGCTCGCCGCCGTGGCGTCCTTCCTGTTCGCCACCGTCGTCGCCCGCAGCATCGTCGTCCCGCTGCGCCGCCTGACCAGCGCCGCCGCGGACGTCCGCGAGCAGCTCCCGAAGCTCGTCGAGCAGGTGGCCGTCCCCGGCGAGGGGCCGGAGATCTCGCTGGCCCCCATCCCGGTGACCTCGAGCGACGAGGTCGGCCGCCTGGCCCAGGCGTTCAACGCGGTCAACGCGCAGACCATCACGGTCGCCCAGGAGCAGGCCGCGCTGCGTGGCTCCATCGCCGAGATGTTCGTCAACGTCGCGCGCCGCGACCAGGTCCTCCTGAACCGGCAGCTGTCCTTCATCGACTCGCTCGAGCGGGCGGAGGAGGACCCGGGGACGCTGGCGAACCTGTTCCGCCTGGACCACCTCGCCACCCGGATGCGACGCAACGCGGAGTCCCTCCTCGTCCTCGCCGGCATCGACTCCGGCCGTCGTCTGCGCGACGCCATGCCGCTGTCCGACGTCATCCGCACCGCCTCGTCCGAGATCGAGCAGTACGACCGCGTCGAGCTCGACCTGCAGGTCGACCCGCACATGCTCGGCTTCAACGCCCTCTCCGCCGCCCACCTGCTGGCCGAGCTGCTCGAGAACGCGACCGTGTTCTCCGAGCCGGAGACGCCGGTCATCGTCAGCACGGGTGTGCAGGGCGCATCGGTCATCGTGCGGATCACCGACCAGGGCCTCGGCATGACCGAGGCCGAGATGGCGTCGGCCAACCACAAGATCGCGTCGGTCTCGGCGAGCGACGCCCTCGGCGCCCAGCGCCTCGGCCTCTTCGTCGTCGGCCGCATCGCCCAGCGCCTGGGCGCCGAGGTCACGCTGCGCAAGCGCCCCTCCGGCACGGGCACCGACGCGCTCGTGCGCTTCCCCAGCACCCTGTTCTCCGCGAACGAGGTCGCCGGGTTCGGCGCCCCTCCGCTCACCGGCGCGCCGGCGCAGCAGGCCCCCGTCGCCCAGATCGAGGCCCCGGCCGTCCGCGAGGTCGACCTCGCGGAGCTGACCGACGGCGCCACGTCGCTCGGCCTGCCGCGCCGCCGCCGCGGCGACGACAGCGCCGCGACCCCCGTCGCACCGGAGGCGCCCGCGCCGGACGACGCGCCGATCCCGGTGCCGAGCCTGGGGGGCAACGGCCTCCCGACGCGCTCCCGCAAGACCTTCGACGAGGACAACATCGTCCTCCCCGAGACGCCCGAGGCCACCCTCGCGCCCGAGCTGTCCGCCGACAGGGGCGAGTGGATCCCCGAGGTCGCGGCCGCGCCGCGCGTGATCGGCGGCCTGCCGAGCCGGACCCGCGCAGCGACGTCCGCGTGGGCCGCGCCCGACACGCAGGACGACACGCAGCAGCCGACCCCGGCGGACCCCGCGACGCGTGCCGGGCTGTTCTCCGGCTTCCGCAACCGCGAGGCGCTCGTCACGACGCACGTGGACGAGCGCGAGTCCGCCCCCGCGGCGTTCCACGTGCCGGGCCTCGTGCCCGACGAGGGCGCGTCGTCGTCGTCGGCGCAGTCGCCCGACTCCGGTTGGCCCGTGCCGTCGTGGCGGGAGCCGGCGCAGAGCCCGGCGCCGCTGCCCAGCCGCGGGGCCGAGGGCCTGCCGTCCCGCACGTCGGCCGCTCCCGAGGACGCCACCAGCGCGATCGCGCCGTGGGCGACCGAGGAGCAGCCCGCGCAGGAGCAGCCATGGGCGCAGGCGGAGCCGGAGCCGTGGGCACCGGCCCAGGAGGAGTCGGCGCCGTGGGCGCCGGCCCACGAGGAGCAGCAGCCGTGGGCCCCCGCGGCGCAGGTGACGGACTCGGAGCCGTGGGCCCCCGCGCAGGCTGAGTCGGAGCCGTGGGCTCCTGCGCAGGCTGAGTCGGAGCCGTGGGCCCCGGCGCAGGCTGAGTCGGAGCCGTGGGCTCCCGCGCAGGCTGAGTCGGAGCCGTGGGCTCCCGTCCTGGCCGAGCAGCAGCCGTGGGCCCCTGCTCAGGCCGAGCAGCAGCCGTGGGCGCCCGCCGCCGGCCCCGCGTGGGGCGACCCGCAGCAGGCCGTCGCCGAGGAGCAGGCCCCCGCCGACGAGCCCGCGCCCGCCGACGAGCCCGTGCCGTCGTTCACCGCGTACAGCGGCTACTCCGGCTGGGCCGGCAGCGCCGACCAGCCGACGATCGACTACACCGCGCCGTACGTCCCCTTCGAGCGCACGCTCGACGAGGCCCGCGCGTGGCACACCGGTGCGATCCCGGTGGTCCCCGAGCCCGCACGTCGGCACCCGGAGCCGGCCGCGCAGCACCACGACCCCGCGCCCACGGCCGAGCAGCTGCCCAGCCGCACCGCCGCGACGCCGGCACCGGTCCTGCTCGAGCCCGACCCGGAGGAGGAGGCCCCCGCGGGGCCGTGGGCGCCCGTCCCGGCCCAGCAGCAGGTGGCCGCCGAGCAGCCCGCGTGGGCGCCGACCGCGCCCGAGCCGCCGCGGTGGGAGGCGCCGCAGTGGCAGGACGAGACCCCGCCCGCGCAGGCGCAGCCTGCCCCCGCGGACGACCGTCCGGCCACCCCGGCCTGGAGCCGGCAGGCCACCGGGTGGCAGGCGCCCGTCGAGCAGCCGACGCAGGTCTTCTCGCCGATCGAGGCCGCCGAGGCGGTCGCGCAGACGCAGGAGCCCGTCGAGTACGCCCCGGCACCGCAGTACCAGGCGCCGCCGTCGGCGTCGCGGCCGCTGGTGCAGCGGACCCCCGCCGCGTCGGCGCAGCCCGCGTGGCAGCCGGCCGACTCCGCGCCGTCCGCTGCGACCGACCAGCACGCCCCCGCCTTCGGGGACCTGGTCCGGCCGGTCGACGACAAGCCCAAGCGCCGCTGGGGTGCCTTCTTCGGTCGCCGCAAGGACGACGGCACGGAGCCCGACGCGGGCCAGCAGGCCCCGGTGGCGCCGAGCGCTCCGGTCCGGTCCTCCGCGTGGGGCGCCGAGCCGGCGGCCCCGGCGGCGGACAGCTGGCAGGCACCGACGTGGTCGGCCCCCGCGGCTGCGGCCGCACCGGCGCCCGCGCCCGTGCAGGAGCAGCGCCCCGCGCCGTCGTGGTCGTCGTCCTCGTCCGACTGGTCGGCCCGGCCGGCCCCCGCTGCGCAGCCGGCGTCCGCCGTGCCGCAGCCGTCCGTCCCGCCGTCGGTCGCCCCGCGCGTCGGCACGCTGGACGACGAGGTCGCCGCCATGCTGGCGCTGCGCTCCGACATCCAGGAGCAGGCATTGTCCGAGCTGAGCCAGCTCTCGGCCTACCGGCCGAGTGCGGTCGGGGCAGGCGCCGAGCGCCTGATCAAGCGCGTGCCGACCGCCGTCCCCGCGGCGCCGGCACCGACGGAGGAGCGGCCCGTGCAACGTGACGCGGAGCAGCTGCGCTCGCGACTCTCCAGCTTCCAGTCCGGCACCTCGCGCGGGCGGCGTGCCGCCGGCGACCCGGATGGTGACGCATGATCCCCCCTCTCCTCGCGGTAACGCCCGCGCTACCGTGACGCCCCAGCCCGCAGTCGGCCCTGACTGCACCATGAAGGAGGAAGTGTGACCGCGCTCAGCACCGAGGCAGCCAACTTCGGCTGGCTCCTGGACAACTTCGTCCGGACCGTGCCCGGCACTCGCCACACGCTCGTGGTGTCGGCCGACGGTCTGCTCATGGCGATGTCCGAGCAGCTCGACCGCACCAGCGGCGACCAGCTCGCGGCGATCGTCTCCGGGATGTCGAGCCTGACCCGTGGCGCGTCGCGCCAGCTGCGTGCGGGGGAGGTGCGTCAGGCGATCATCGAGATGGACCAGCTGTTCCTCTTCCTCATGAGCGTCTCCAACGGCTCCGTCCTCGCCGTGGTCGCGGAGTCGACGTGCGACGTCGGCCTGATCGGGTACGAGATGGCGATGCTCGTCTCGCGCACCGAGGCGACGTTGACCCCGCAGCTCATCTCCGAGATGCGTGGTCAGCTCCCCGTCGACGGGGCGACCCGGGCCCCGGTCGCCTGAGGCATCGACGATGAGCGAACACGTCGAGTACGAGGCCAGGACGGTCCGGCCGTACGCCGTGACCGGCGGTCGCGTGCGCTCGGCTCGCTCCGACTGGCCCCTCGAGGCGCTGGTCGAGGTCATGCCGGGCGCCGTGGCCAGCACGGGCCTGACGCCTGAGAAGCGCGCGATCATCCAGCACGCGTCGGCCGGGTACATCTCGGTCGCCGAGCTGTCGGCGCTCCTCCACCTGCCGCTCGGGGTGGTGCGGATCCTCGTGTCCGACCTCACCGACGCCAACTACGTCCGCGTGCACACCTCACAGCCGGTCGAGGTCAACACCGGTGAGTCCCCCGCCCTGTCCCTGAGCGTGCTGGAGAGTGTTCTCAATGGCATTTCCGCCCTCTGACGCCGCCGTCGCCGCTCCGGCGGGGACCGCGGGCGCCATCGCCCCCACCGTCGTCAAGATCGTCGTCGCCGGCGGGTTCGCCGTCGGCAAGACGACCTTCATCGGCTCGATCTCCGACATCGAGCCCCTCAACACCGAGGCCGCCATGACGGAGCACTCGGTCGGCGTCGACGACGCCGGCGGGGTCAGCGACCGCAAGACGACCACGACCGTCGCCATGGACTTCGGCCGCATCGCGCTCCCCGGCTCCCTCTGGCTCTACCTGTTCGGCACGCCGGGCCAGGACCGCTTCCTGTTCATGTGGGACGACCTGGTCCGCGGCGCGATCGGCGCGGTCGTGCTGGTCGACACGGACCGGCTCGACCAGTGCTTCCCGGCGGTCGACTACTTCGAGAGCCGCGGCATCCCGTTCGTCGTCGGCGTGAACTGCTTCGACGGCATCGCGAAGCACCAGCTCGAGGACGTCCGCGAGGCCCTGGCGATCCCCGCCCACGTGCCGGTGCTCTACACCGACGCACGGTCGCGTGCCGCGACCAAGCAGGCGCTCATCGCACTCGTCCAGCTCGCCATGGAGCGCCTGCGCTCCCGGTGACCCCGCACGTCACGACGGCCGGTCACCTGCGGGGGACCGGCCGTCCGTGCACCCGGCACGGGCGGAGCGCCGTGCCGTGCCCGCCCTCCGAGGCGCGCAGGTGCCGTCGGACCGTGTGGGAGACTGCCGCGGACCGGCGCGTGCGCCGGCCGGGAGGGCTGGCTGAGCGGCCGAAAGCGACGGTCTTGAAAACCGTTGGTGCGGTGACCCCGTACTCAAGGGTTCGAATCCCTTGCCCTCCGCCCGGGCGGGCGCGATCCCGTGGTCCCGCTGCGGCCGCCCCCGTAGGCTCCCGCGGGTGCAGACACGGGTCGCGGCGTACGTGGTGGTGCTCGACCAGGTCGGGGGCGTGCCGCACCTGCTGCTCGCGCGGCTCAACGGGGCCGCGGCCGGCCGGTGGACGCTGCCCGGCGGCGGGATCGACCCGGGCGAGGACCCCGCCGACGCGGCCGTGCGCGAGGCCCGCGAGGAGACCGGGCTCGACGTGGTCCTCGACGGGCTGCTCGGCGTCGACTCGCTCGTCGTGCCGGCCGAGGAGCGGTTCAACCCGACCTCCGAGGACGCGCACGGCATCCGCCTGCTCTACCGCGCGCACGTGGTCGGCGGTGTGCTGGCACCGGAGGCGGACGGGTCGACGGACGCGGCGGCGTGGGTCCCGCTGGCGGAGGTGGACGCCCTCGCGCGGGTCGAGCTCGTCGACGTCGCGCGCCGGATGGCGGGGCCGGCGGTGCCGGTGCCGAGCGGCGGGACGCCCGCGCACGTGCTCCCGGACCGGCCCGCGCCGGACACCGCCGACCCCGCACCGCGCGACCCGGCCCCCCTCGACCCCGCCCCGCTGGACCACGCCGCGGCCGCGGCGATGTGGGCCGACTACGTCGCCGCGCACCCGCACGCGGCCGGCGACGAGTACGTCGTGGACCGCTTCGGCGACTCCGCCGCCCTGTCCGACGAGCTCCTGGCCGTGGTGCTCAGCGGCCGCAAGCGCGCGACCGCCGAGCTCGTCAGCGAGTTCGCCGCGCGCGCGGAGCGGCTGCCACGCATCGGTTCCCACTGGGTCGCGTGCGACGGGGCGGGGCGTCCCCGGGCCGTCCTGCGCAGCACCGAGCTGCGCATCGCGACGTTCGGCCAGGTCGACGAGCGGTTCGCGTACGACGAGGGCGAGGACGACCGCACGCTGGCGTCGTGGCGCCGCGAGCACCGGCGCTACTGGGAGCGCACGGTCGCGCGTCGCGGCGGCACGTGGTCGGAGGACGACGAGATCGTCCTCGAGCGGTTCTCCGTGGTGTGGCCGCCGGAGCACGCGGCCGCGGCCGCGCCGTGACGCACCGACCCGCGTCGGCTCTGGGCCGGCACGGGACCTGCGCGCCCTCCGGTCAGCCCGCCGCGCGCCGCACCAGCTCCGCGATGCGCTCCTCCTCGGCCGCGGACAGGCTCGTCAGCGCGTACGCGGTCGGCCACATCGCCCCGTCGTCGAGCGCCGCGACGTCGTTGAAGCCGAGCGTCGCGTAGCGGGAGCCGAACTTCGCCGCGGCCTGGAAGAAGACGAGGACCTTGCCGTCCTTCGCGTACGCCGGCATGCCGTACCAGGTCTTCGGGGTCAGGTGCGGGGCGGCCTCGCGGACGATCGCGTGGATGCGCTCGGCGAGTGCGCGGTCCGCGTCGGGCAGCTCCGCGACCTTCGCCAGGAGGTCCGCCTCGGGGTCGGCCTTCGTGCCGCGCTTGCGCGACTTCTTCACCTCCGCGGCGCGCTCCTTCATGGCGGCGCGCTCCTCGGCGGTGAAGCCCGCGCCCTCCGCGTCCGTGGCCTGCGTCGACGTCGTCCCGGTCATGTCCGTGCTCCTCGTCTCGGTGGCAACGCCCATGCTAGGGGCGGCCCTGACCTGCGACTTCTCGGTTCCTGATCGCTTCGCGGGCGCCACGGTTGCACCGGTGAGGCGTCCGGATGACACTCGGGAGGAGGGTTGTCACCCACGCGAGTGAGGAACGGCGATGAGCCGCACCACGGACTCCGGGGCTGCGACGGGGGAGCCGGAGCTCGTGCTCTCCCCGCGGACGGTCTACGTGATCTTCAGCGCCCTCCTGGCGGCGATGTTCCTGTCCGCCCTCGACCAGTCGGTGGTCAGCACGGCGCTCCCGACGATCGTGGGCGACCTGCGCGCGGCGCAGCACGAGGGCTGGATCATCACCGCCTACCTGCTGGCCATCGCCGTCGTCATGCCGATCTACGGCAAGCTCGGTGACCTGCGCGGGCGCCGGCAGCCGTTCCTCGTCGCGCTGGCGATCTTCGTGGTCGGCTCCACGGGCTCCGCGTTGTCGGCGTCGTTCGTCGACCTCGTGGTGTGGCGCTCGGTCCAGGGCCTGGGTGCCGGCGGGCTGGTGATCCTGAGCCAGGCGATCATCGCGGACATCGTCTCGGCGCGGGACCGCGGCAAGTACATGGGCCCCATGGGCGCGGTCTTCGGGATCGCCACCGTCGCCGGGCCGCTGCTGGGCGGCTGGTTCACCGACGGCCCGGGGTGGCGGTGGTGCTTCTGGCTCAACGTGCCGATCGGCCTGGTCGCGCTCGCCGTCGCGTGGTCCCGCCTCCGGCTGCCGTCGCGCACGCCGAGCAGGCGGTTCGACCTCGGCGGCGCGGTGCTCATGGCGACGGCGACCGCCGGCATCGTGCTCCTGACCAGCTGGAGCTCGATCTCCAGCGACGCGCGGTACGACTGGAGCAGCCCGGTGCTGCTCGGTCTCGCCGCAGCGACGGTGGCGGCGCTGGCGGCGTTCCTGGTCGTGGAGACGAAGGTGGCCGACCCGCTCATCCCGCTCCGGCTCTTCCGGAGCCGCACGTTCTCCGTGTCGGTCTCGATCGCCCTGCTGCTCGGCATGACGATGTTCGCGGCGCTCTCGTTCCTGCCGACGTTCCTGCAGATGGCGCGCGGCTACGACGCCACGGAGGCCGGCCTGCTCATGCTGCCCATGACGGTCGGTCTCATGATCACGGCGATCGGCTCGGGCATCCTCATCTCCGCCACGGGCCGGTACAAGCTCTACCCGATCGTCGGGCTGGGGGTCGCGACCGTCGGGCTGGCGCTGCTGACCCGGCTGACCGCCGACATCTCCATGGTGACCTTCGGGACCATGATCTTCGTCCTCGGGTTCGGCCTGGGCCTGGTGATGCAGACGATCGTGATCGCGGTGCAGAACGCCGTCCCGCCCGAGATGGTCGGCGTGGCGACGTCGACGAACAACTTCCTGCGGGAGATCGGCGCCGCGGTCGGCACGAGCGTGTTCTCCACGGTGTTCACCACGAACCTCACCTCCCGGCTGGCCGAGGCGGTCCGGGACGCGCCCCCGGGCGACGTGCCGCAGGGCTTCGGTGCGGACGCGCTGACGCCGGAGCTGGTCGACCGGCTGCCCACCGCGCTGCGCGAGCTCGTCGTCACCGCGTACACCGACGCCCTCGCCCCCGCCTTCTGGTACCTCGTGCCGCTCGGCGTGGTCGGCTTCGGGATCGCCTTCCTCATGAAGGAGGTGAAGCTCTCCGACAAGGCCGGTCTGGTGGCCCGGGGCGCCGCGGTCGGCGGGTGAGCGGCGCCCGTCGCCGGGGGCGGAGCGGGCGGTCGCGCGCCGGCCTCAGAAGGCGGGCAGCACCTCGCCGGACGGCCAGCGCTCCTCGATGAAGGCCTTCACCTCGTCGGAGTGCAGCAGCTCGTCGAGCGTCACGAGCGCCTCGTCCTGCGCGTCCTGCGACCGGACCGCCAGCACGTTGGCGTACGGGTTGTCGACGCCCGACTCGAGCAGGATGGCGTCCTCGGCGGGGCTCAGGCCCGCCTCGAGCGCGAAGTTGCCGTTGACGACCGCGGCGTCGACGTCCTGCAGCGACACCACGAGCTGCTCGGGGGCCGTCTCGATGAGCTCGAGGTCCTTCGGGTTCTCCTCGACGTCGAGCAGCGTCGCGTCGCCGTCGGTCTCGGCGAGCGTGATCAGCCCCGCCTCGACCAGCAGGTCCAGCGCGCGCGACTGGTTGCCCGGGTCGTTCGTGATCGCGATCGTGCCGCCCACGGGGATGTCCTCGACGGACTCCACCGACTCGGAGTACAGGCCGTAGGGCTCGATGTGCACGCCCTCGAAGTGGTCGAAGTCGAAGCCCTGCTCCTCGACCTGCGCCTCGAGGTACGGCACGTGCTGGAAGTAGTTGGCGTCCAGCTCACCCTCGGCCAGCGCCGTGTTCGGCAGGACGTAGTCGGTGAACTCGCGGATCTGCAGCTCGATGCCCGCGTCCGCGGCGAGCTCGTCCTGGACGAACTGCAGGATCTCCGCGTGCGGGACGGGGCTCGCGCCGACGACCAGCACGGTCGCGCCGTCCTCCGCCGTGGCGCGGCCGTCCGGCTCGACGTCCCCGCCACCCGAGCAGCCCGCCATCACCAGGGCCGCGGCGGACAGGACGGCGGCGGTGCGGAGGGTTCGCTTCATGGGGGTGGTTCCTCTCGGTGCACGCCCTCGGGTCGAGGGCCGGGTCTGCGGACGGGGGCCGGCGCCCGGGTGCGCGCTCACCGGTGGTCCAGGCGGCGCGCGAGGGCGTCCCCGGCGACCTGGACGACCGTGACCAGGACGACGATGACGACGACGGACGTGTAGAGGACGACGGGGTCGAAGCGCTGGAACCCGTAGCTGATGGCGAGGAAGCCGAGGCCGCCGGCGCCGATCGCGCCGACCATCGCGGAGAAGCCGATGAGCGAGATGACGGTGACGGTGAACGCGGACACGATCGACGGCAGCGCCTCGCGCACCAGCACCTGCGAGACGACCGTCGCGGTCGTCGACCCCATGACGCGCGCGGCCTCGACCTTGCCCGCGGCGACGTCCCGGACGGCGGTCTCCACGAGGCGCGCGAAGAACGGGATCGTGCCGATGCTCAACGGCACGACGGCGGCCTCCCAGCCGAGGCTCGTGCCGACGAGCGCACGGGTCAGGGGGATGAGCGCGACCGCGAGGATGATGAAGGGCAGCGCGCGCAGCACGTTGACGACGACGCCGAGCACCGCCGAGACGGGCCGGTTCGGGGTCAGGCCGTCGGGTGCGACGGACCGCAGCAGCAGCCCGAGCGGCAGCCCGACGACCAGCGTCACCAGCGCCGACAGCCCGACCATCTGCAGCGTCTCGGCCGTCGCCGTGGGGAGCATCCCGGCGATCACCCGGTTCGACGTGAGCTCGGCCCACAGCTCGCCCATCAGGTGACCCCCTCGCGGCGGCCGGCCGCGGGGTCGGGGCCCCCCGCCTCGCGTCCCGTGACCACCGGGTCCAGCCCGGCGGCGCGCAGCCGGGCGACCACGGCGTCCGTGCCGGACCGCGGAGCGTCGACGAGCAGGCGCCCGACCCGCCGGCCGGCGAGCGGCTCGACCGTGGCGGACAGCACCTCGACGTCGTCGCCGAGGGCCGCGACGGCGGCGAAGGCGTCGCGGGTCGCGACGTCGTCCGTGGCGTAGGTGACCTCGACGAGGTCCCGGCGCGCCTCGGGCGGCAGGTCGGGCACGGGCACGAGGGCGCGGGACAGCGGCGAGCCCGTGGCCGTGACGACCTCGGTCAGCGGGCCCGACTGCACGACGCGGCCGTGCTCGAGCAGCGTCACCTCGTCGCATACCTCGCGGACCACCGACGGCTCGTGCGTGATGACGACGACGGTGATGCCGAGGCGGTCGCGCAGGTCGCGGACGAGCCCGAGGATCTGGCGGGTCGTCTCGCCGTCGAGCGCGGACGTCGGCTCGTCGCACAGCAGGACGGCGGGCTCGGTCGCGAGGGCGCGGGCGATGCCCACGCGCTGCTTCTGCCCGCCGGACAGCTGCGCCGGGTACGCGCCGGCGCGGTGCCCGAGGCCGACGAGGTCGAGCAGCTCGGCGACGCGGGCCCGGCGCCGCTCGCGCGGCACGCCCGCGACCTCGAGCGGGAACGCGACGTTGGCCGCGATCGTGCGCGAGTCGAGCAGGTTGACGTGCTGGAACACCATCCCCATGCGCCGGCGGGCGGCGCGCAGCTGCTTCTCCGACAGCCCCGTCAGGGTCGTGCCGTCGACCGTGACGGTGCCCGACGTCGGCTGCTCGAGCCCGGTGAGGCAGCGGATCAGCGTCGACTTGCCGGCGCCGGAGCGGCCGACGATGCCGTGCACCACGCCGCGCCCGACGGTCAGGTCGAGGCCGTCGAGCGCGACGACGGGCCCGTCGGCGGACGGGTACACCTTGCGCAGGGCGGACAGCTCGATCACGGGGACGTCCCTTCGTCGAGGCGCAGGGCGCGACGCGGACCGCGGGTGTCGCGGGCGGGAGGGTGGCGCCGGGCGGGGCGCCGACGTGCCGCGGGGGCGGCGGGGCGAGCCGCGGCCCGCGGGGTCACCTCAGCGGCGACACAGGACGCCGCGACACGTGCCCGCCGCGGCGGCAGCCGGGCGCGCGCAGATCGGGGCGTGGCATGACATGTCGGTCATGGAAGCACAGGCCGCTCCGCCCACCCCGTCGGCGTCTCGACGACCGAGACGCCGCGGCCCGGTGCGTCTCACTCCGTGAGCCGAGTGGGAGCCCGCCGTAGGGTGGCGGGCGTGCCCGAGGGTCATACCGTCCACCGCATCGCCCGGCAGCTGACGCTCGACCTCGTGGGCCGGCCGGTGTCCGTGTCGTCGCCGCAGGGGCGGTTCGCGGACGGGGCCGCCCGGCTCGACGGGCGGACGATGCTCGCGGCCACCGCCGTCGGCAAGCAGCTGTTCTGCCCGTTCGACTCCGGCGAGGTGCTGCGCGTCCACCTCGGCCTGTACGGCGCGTGGGACCTGTACGGGCAGGTCAGCCCGCTCACCGCCGGGGACGCGACGCGCGCGAGCCTCGGGGCGCCGCGCGTGCGCCCGGCGACGCGGCTGCGCGTCGGCGAGGACGAGTCCGAGCACGCCGCCGACGACGGCCTCGCGTGGCCCCCGCCGCCGCTCGGGCAGGTGCGCGTGCGGCTCGCCACCGACGCGTTCGTGGCCGACCTGCGCGGGCCGTCGGCGTGCGAGGTGCTCACGCCCGACGACGCTGCGGCGGTGCGCGACCGCCTGGGGCCCGACCCGGTCGCCGTCGACGACGTCGACGCCGCCGGCGAGGTGGTCGTCGAGCGCGTGACGGGTCGCGGCGTCGCCGTCGGGCAGCTGCTCATGGACCAGTCCGTCGTCGCCGGGATCGGCAACATCTACCGCGCGGAGCTGCTGTTCCGCGCGCGCCTCGACCCGTGGACGCCCGGACGCCGCGTGCCCGCCGGGACCGTCCGCGCGCTCTGGCGCGACTGGGCGGGCCTGCTCGCCGACGGCATCCGCGACGGCGTCATGCTCACGCGCGAGGACCTCGACGCCGCCGGCCGCGAGGCCGCCCGGCACGACCCCGCGCTGCGGCACTGGGTGTACGGCCGCGGTGGCCTGCCGTGCCGCGTGTGCGGGACGCCCGTCGTCGTGGAGGACATGGCCGCGCGCCGGCTCTACCGCTGCCCGGCCTGTCAGGTCTGAGCCGGGGCGCCCGCCGGCGGGCCGCCCGCGTACCCGTCAGGTCGCGGTCGTCGCCGGCGGGACGCGCTCGCCGACCGGCACGGGGAGGTCCACCGTGTTCGACCGCGTCGCCAGCGGGCACGCCCAGCGGGGGTCGTACGCGCACGACGGGTTGTAGGCGAAGTTGAGGTCGACGACGAGCCGCTCCACGCGGTCGCAGCCGAGGTCCGCGCCCTTGATCGTGTCGAGCACGTACCGCCCGCCGCCGTACGTGCCGCCCGGCTGCCCCGCCGACGCGTCCTTGAGCGGCAGGAACAGCCCGCCGCCGTACCCGCGCAGCGACCACAGCGTGACGCGGCCGAGCCCCGGCAGGTCGACCGTGCCGATGCGGTCGTACCCGACCACGCCGTCGGTGCCCGTCGCGACGTCGAGGCGCTGCCCGGGGGCCGGGTCCACCGACACCTCGAACCGGTACGCGCGGTCGTACGGCGCCACGTCCAGCCCGCCGAAGTCGGCCCGGGCGTCCGCCGACAACGGTGAGGCGGGGTGCCGGCTGAAGAGCTCGTCGCGCTGCTGGACCCACACGGCGTGCGCGCCCGCCGGGTCGTCCCGCGCGATCGCGCGCACCTGCGCGTAGGTCTCCGCGACCCGGCGTCGCCAGTCGGCGACCTCCAGCGCGGCGGTGAGCGGAGTTGCGTCGTGCACGTCTCCACACTGACGGACGCGGGGCCGACCGGCACGTCGGGCGTGCCGCGGCCCTGCCGGGCGGCGCGCACGGGCCGTGCGAGGCTGAGCGGCATGGATCTGCGCATCTTCACCGAGCCCCAGCAGGGCGCCACGTACGACGACGTGCTCGCCGTCGCACGCGCCACCGAGGACCTGGGCTTCGACGCCTTCTTCCGCTCCGACCACTACCTCACGATGGGCGGGGACGGCCTGCCCGGCCCGACCGACGCGTGGACGACGCTCGCCGGGCTCGCGCGCGAGACCAGCCGCGTGCGGCTGGGCACGCTCGTCTCGTCGGCGACCTTCCGCTACCCCGGCGTGCTCGCCATCCAGGTCGCGCAGGTGGACCAGATGTCCGGCGGGCGCGTCGAGCTCGGGCTCGGCGCCGGCTGGTTCGCCGAGGAGCACGCGGCGTACGGCATCCCGTTCCCGGAGAAGCGGTTCGGCATCCTCACCGAGCAGCTCGAGATCGTCACCGGCCTGTGGGGCACGCCCGTCGGCGAGCGGTTCGAGCACCACGGCGAGCACTACACGCTGACGGACTCGCCGGCCCTGCCCAAGCCGGTGCAGCACTCGCCGCTGCACCCCGACCGTGCCGGCGTGCCCGTCATCGTCGGCGGCGGCGGTCCGCGGCGCACGCCGCGCCTCGCCGCGCGGTTCGCGGCCGAGTACAACCAGGCGTTCCCGGAGCTGGACGGCATCCCCGGGCGGATCGACCAGGTGCGCCAGGCGTGCGTCGAGGAGGGGCGCGACCCCGACACCCTCATCCAGTCGGTCGCGCTCGTGCTGTGCGTCGGCCGCGACGACGCCGAGGTGGCCCGCCGTGCCGCGGCGATCGGCCGCGAGGCGCAGGAGCTGCGGGAGCACGGCATCGCCGGCACGCCCGACGAGGCCGTCGAGCGGCTGCGCACGCTGGCCCAGCAGGGGGTGCAGCGCGTCTACCTGCAGGTGCTCGACCTGCACGACCTGGAGCACCTGCAGCTCGTCGCCGAGCAGGTCGCACCGCACCTGGGCTGAGCGCGAGCGGCGCCCCGGCGGCCGGTCCGTCAGTCGGCGGACCGGCCCGCCGCCGGCGCGCGCTCGGCCGCGCCGTCCTGCGCCGAGCCCCCCGGTGCGTCGTCGACCGGCGCCTCGTCCACGGGCGCCTCGTCCGTCGCCACCTCGTCCGTCGGTACCTCGACGACCGCGCCCCGCGGCCGCCACCGGCGCGCCCCCACGCGGGCGGCGTCCGACGCCGACGGCGGTCGCACCAGGTGCACCACGGACACGACGAGCAGCACGACCAGCCCGACGTTGCGGGCGGCCAGCAGCAGGGTGGTGCCCGGCACGCCCTCCAGCACGTCGAGGTACCACCACGGGTAGACGACCTGCGTCGCCAGCGCGACGGCGGCGACCGTGACCGCCGTGCGGCCCCACCACGGCCGCCGCAGGGCGAGCGCCACCGCCACCGGGGGCGCGAGCCACGTCATGAACTGCGGGCTGCCCACCTTGTTGCCCACGATCAGCACGAGCGCCATGAGGAAGGCGCCGCGCACGACGAAGTCCCCGCGCACGGCGTCGTCCGACCAGAACGTGGCCCCGTCCCGGCGCCGGCACCACCAGAGCACCGCCGTCGCGAGCAGCACGCCCACCACGAGCACCGCGCCGAGCACGTCGGCCATCGTCTGCGTGCCGGGCCCGGTGATCTCGTAGGTGACGAGATCGGCGTTGAGGTACCGCCGCACCGACGTCGTCCACAGCCCGGCGACGAGCCAGGGCGTCGCGCCCACCGACTCGATCTGCAGGCCGCGCGAGCCCTGCTCCAGCACGAACGAGACGACGTGCCGGCCGCCACCGAGCGCGAGGACGATGCCCACGACGACGACGCACACGGCTGCCGCGGGGACGACGACGTCGCGCCACGGCCGGCGGGACGCGAGCAGGAGCGGCACGATCGCGGCCCCCGGCGACACCTTCACCCAGGCCCCCGCCGTGACGAGCGCGGCCGACAGCCGTGGGGCGGACAGCGCGGCGAGCAGGGCGAGCACCGACATCGGCGCGACGACGGAGTCGAGGCGGCCGATCGCGACGGGCCCGAGCAGGACGAGGAAGCCGAGCCACCAGCCCGCCGCGACGGCCCCGCCGGGACGGCGCAGGAGCGCGGCGACAGCGACGGCGTCGAGCGCGGTCACGAGCACGCACCACCCGAGCAGGTACGCGCCGCCCGCGGCGGTGCCGGCCACGAGCGTCGGGGCCAGCAGCGGCACGAGTGCGCCGGCGGGGTAGACCCACGCCTCGTCGAGCGCCGGCCACCGGCCGGTCGTCAGGCCCGTCTCCATCCAGCGCCGGTACAGGTCGACGTCGCCGAAGGACTGGTGCACCAGGACGAGGGAGCCGAGCCGGGTCAGCCACACGTGGGCCGCGACGAAGGCGACCCACACGGCGGCGGTGACGGCACGCGGGCGCGCGAGGGCGGTGGTACCGGGCAGGGTGACCTCCGGGGCCGACGGGAGCGCGTCCAGGCTACGTGACGGGCGCCGCGTGCGGGCGGGGTCGGGGCGGCCGGAGGCGCCGGCGGACGGTCGCGCGCACGACGGGCGCGACCGTCCGGGGGTCAGCGGTCAGCGGTCAGCGGTCGTTTGTCCGGGTCGTCGTCGTCGCGGCGGCCGCCGAGCGGCTCGGCGATCCCGCCGGGCGCCGCGACGGCGAGGCCGCCGGTGCCCGTCCCGGCCATGCCACCCGGTGCGGCCGGGAACGGCGGCACGACGCCGTGGCCCACGTCGGGGTCCGTCTCGTCGACGTCGTCGGGTGCGGGCGGCGCCTGCGGTTCGGTGCTGCTGACCGGGTCGGGCGCCGTCGCGGGCGTCAGGTCGTCGTGCTCGGGGCGCGGCTCGTCGGGTGTCGTGGGGAGGGACATCGTCGGCCTCCTTCGTCTCGGGGAGAGGGGCCACCACGCTGCCACGGGGAGCGTCCGGGCGCCTCCCGGGGTGTCGCGGCGGCGCGGTAACGCCCTCGTGACGCCGAGTGGCTAACGTCGCCCCCGGTGCGCACGCGTGGGCGGCGCACCGACTCGAGGGAGCGTGGTCGCGTGGCGGGCTGGGGATGGACTGTGCACGGGGACGGCAGGTCCGTCGCACCGGGCGAGGTGGTGGCGCCCGGCGAGCGCCTGGCGTGGGGCCGCACCGTCGGCATCGGGATGCAGCACGTCGTCGCGATGTTCGGCGCGACGTTCCTCGTGCCCCTCATCACCGGCTTCTCGCCGCAGACGACGCTGTTCTTCTCGGCGGTCGGCACCGCGCTGTTCCTGATCGTCACGCGCAACCGGCTGCCCAGCTACCTGGGCTCGAGCTTCGCGTTCATCGCACCGATCGGGGCCGCGACGGCGTCGGGCGGGCAGTCGGTCGCGGTCGGCGGCATCCTCGTCACGGGCCTGCTGCTGGCGGTCGTCGGCGTGGTCGCGCACCTCGCGGGCACGCGGTGGATCGACGCGCTGATGCCGCCGGTGGTCACGGGCACGATCGTCGCGCTCATCGGCTTCAACCTGGCACCGGCGGCGTGGGGATCGTGCACCGACGACGGCTGCACGGGCTTCCGCGCGGCGCCCGTGACGGCGATGGCGACGCTGCTCGCGATCGTCCTGGTGACGGTGCTGTTCCGGGGCATCCTCGGGCGGCTGTCGATCCTCGTGGGCGTGCTGGTCGGCTACGCGGTCGCGCTGCTGCGCGGCGAGGTGGACCTGACGACCGTCGGCGAGGCCGCGTGGGTGGGCCTGCCCCCGTTCGTCGCTCCCTCGTTCGACCCCGCCGTGCTCGGGCTGTTCCTCCCCGTCGTGCTGGTGCTCGTCGCCGAGAACGTCGGCCACGTGAAGTCGGTCGCGGCGATGACCGACACCGACCTCGACCCGTACGTCGGCCGCGCGCTGCTGGCCGACGGCCTGGCGACGACGCTCGCGGGCACCGGCGGCGGCTCCGGCACGACGACGTACGCCGAGAACATCGGCGTCATGGCGGCGTCGCGGGTGTACTCGACGGCCGCGTACTGGGTGGCGGCCGCGACGGCGCTGCTGCTGTCGCTGTCACCGAAGTTCGGCGCGCTCGTCGCGACCATCCCCGACGGGGTGCTGGGCGGCGCCGCCACGGTGCTCTACGGGATGATCGGCCTGCTCGGCGCGCGGATCTGGGTGCAGAACCGCGTCGACTTCTCCTCGCCGGTGAACCTGATGCCGGCCGCGGTCGCCCTCATCGTGGGCATCGCGAACTACTCGTGGTCCGTCGGCGAGCTGCGGTTCGAGGGCATCGCGCTGGGCACCGCCGCCGCGATCGGGCTCTACCACCTCATGCGGGTCGTGGCCCGGTGGCGCGGGACGCACGACGAGCCGGCGACGCCGGCGTCCGTGCCGGGCGGCGAGGAGCTGCGGCACTGACGTGAGCCGACGGGGCCCGTGCGCAGCTGCCGCGCGGGCCCCCTCGGCGCGTCAGCCCTCGGGCGCGGGCTCCTCGGGAGCGGGCTGCTGCGCGGCCTGCGCCAGCTCGGCGAACGGCTTGCAGCCCTCGGGGCCGACCAGCGGCGCGGCCGGGTCGAGTGCGACCTGCTCCACGGGGAGCAGCGTGGCGAAGTCCGCGCCGAGCACGAGGTCCACGCTCGCGTCCTCGCGGGTGTCGAGCGCGAGCTGGGCCTCGGGCAGGTGGGCGCGCAGCGTGTAGGCCGCGGCGATGCCGTTGGTGCCGGACACGATGCGCCCGACCCCCGCGGTGTCCGGACCGTTCGCGGTGGACGCGACGACGAAGCCACGCCCCTGCAGGTCCGTGGCGGTGGACGCCGCCAGGCCGGACCGGTTCGCGCCGTTCAGGACGTTGACCGGCACCTGGCCGGCCGGGACCGGCAGCGCACCCTCGGGCGGGCACCACACGGCCTCGGCGGTCGCCGTCGGTGCCGGGCGCGAGAAGTCCCGCTCCAGGAACGGCAGGGAGATGCTCTCGGTGTAGAGGGCGGCGGAGCCCACACCGGCGACCGCCAGCCCGGCCAGCAGCACCCCGAAGACGACGGCCTGCCGCTCGTGCATGTGCCGGCGCCGCAGCTGCCGTGCCAGGTCCTGGTCGCTCACGACGCCCTCCGCCTCAGCTCAGCACCAGCACGCGCGCGTGCAGGAGTGCACGCTGCTGCAACGCAGCTCGGACGGCGCGGTGCAGGCCGTCCTCGAGGTACATCACGCCCCTGTGCTCGACGACGTGCGCGAACAGGTCGCCGTAGAAGGTCGAGTCCTCCGCCAGCAGCGCCGCCAGGTCGAGGGTCCGCTTGGTGGTGACCAGCTCGTCGAGCCGGACCTGCCGCGGGGGCACGTCCGCCCACTGTGCGGGGGTGACGCGCCCGTGGTCCGGGTACGGGCGCCCGTCACCCACCGCCTTGAAGATCACGTGCCGAGTGTAGGGGCAGGCCCCCGCCGCCCGGGCCGTCCCGACGGGCGGGTGCGGCACGTCACCCGCCCGCACGCCCGCGCGCGCGGATACACGCCCAGGTGTTGACCCGGTGGCCACCGGCAGCGTTGAATCGATCAAAACGGACGGGAGAGCGCATTCCTGCGGCTCCCCGCGTCGGTCACCGACGACCGCACCGCGGCCCGTCCGGCTCCGGAAGGGGAACCGATGACCCTGCGCACCCGACGACGTGTGCACCTCCTGACCGCCCTGCCCGCCGCCGTGTGCGTCGGCGCGCTCGCGCTCGCGGGCGCCGTCGCGCCGGCCGCCGCCGCACCCGCCCCCGCGACCGGCGCCCTCGCCGCGAAGGGCGGCCACCGCACCGACGCCGTCCAGCTCGAGCGGCTCGACCGCGGCGTCGTCGCCGTCGCGACGTCCGAGGGCGTGTTCGTGTCCTGGCGCCTGCTCGCCCCCGAGGTCACGGGCGCGACGGCCGACACCCAGACCGGCCCGCAGTTCGCGGTCTACCGCGACGGCGCGCGCATCGCGACCGTCGAGGGCGCGACCAACCTGCTCGACGCGGACGGCGCCGCGACGTCGGTCTACCGCGTCGCGGCGGTCGTCGACGGCGTCGAGGTCGACGTCAGCCCCGACGCGACCCCGTGGGCCGGCCACCACGACATCCCGCTGCGCAGGCCCGCCGACGGCGTGACCCCCGCGGGCGAGGCGTACACCTACGCCGCGAACGACATGAGCGTCGGCGACGTCGACGGCGACGGCCAGTACGAGTACCTGGTCAAGTGGGACCCGTCGAACTCCAAGGACGTGTCGCAGGTCGGCTACACGGGCAACGTCTACCTCGACGCCTACGAGCTCGACGGCCGGCACCTGTGGCGCGTGGACCTCGGCGTGAACGTCCGCGCCGGTGCGCACTACACGCAGTTCCCGGTGGCGGACTTCGACGGCGACGGCCGTGCCGAGCTCATGGTGAAGACGGCGCCGGGCACGACCATCACGACGTACGCGCCGGACGGCTCGGTGCGCGCGACGCGTCCCGTGACGCTGCCGGCCGACGACGTGGCCGCCGGCGTCACGCACGCCGACGACTACCGGATGAGCCGGGCCGACTACTACGAGCACGTCGTGGAGATGTTCCGCGGCTGGTCGACCCGTGAGGAGGTCGTCTCCGGGCAGTGGCCGGCGACGCTCGAGGAGGCCTTCGGCATCGCGCCGCAGTACACCTACCCGCTCTCCGACGCGGACGCCCGCGCGCTGACCGACTACTTCATGGACGTGTACGCGCCCGGCCGCTCGGCCCGCAACGTGCTCCGGAACTTCGAGGGCTTCGTGCTCGAGGGCCCGGAGTACCTCACGGTCGTCGGCGGCGACGGCCGCGAGCTGCAGACGGTCGACTACAAGCCCGGCCGTACCGACGACGGGCTGCTGTGGGGCGACTACGCGATGTCCCGCATCGAGCCCGGCAACCGCGTCGACCGGTTCCTGTCCGGCGTGGCCTACCTCGACGGGCAGCAGCCCTCCGCGGTCTTCGCCCGCGGCTACTACACGCGCTCGACGCTCGTGGCGTACGACTGGGACGGCAAGCGGCTGCAGGAGCGCTGGTACGTGGACTCCGGCTGGACGCCCATGACGAACCCGTTCAACGACGGCCCGCACGGCCGCCCCGGCACGGACCCCGAGTTCGGCCGCATCACGACCCAGGGCTTCCACTCGCTGTCCGCGGCGGACGTCGACGCCGACGGCCGGCACGAGATCGTCTACGGCTCCGCCACCATCGACGACGACGGGTCGCTCCTGTACACGTCGTTCGCCACCATGCCCGAGGGCAGCGCCACCCCGGGCGTCGAGGCGGGCCTCGGCCACGGCGACGCCATGCACGTCACGGACATCGACCCCCAGCGCCCGGGCCTGGAGATCTTCACCGTGCACGAGGGCGGCGCCTACGCGCCCTACGGCATGGCCATGCGCGACGCGGCGACCGGCGAGACGCTCTTCGGCGTCTACTCCGGCCGGGACACGGGTCGCGGCATGATCGGCGACGTGCGCCCCGACGTGCCGGGCCTCGAGGCGTGGGCCAGCCTGCCGGGCGGGTCGGACGCGTCCGGGCTCTACTCCGCGGACGGTGACGTGCTGCAGCCGGAGATCTACGGCACCAACCAGTCGATCCGCTGGGCGGCCGACGGCACGACGCAGCTCGTCAACGGCTCGGGCACGGCCACGCCCACCATCGACGACGCGACGCGCGGCACGCTGCTCACCGCGACCGGCACGCTGACGAACAACGGCACCAAGGGCAACCCGTCGCTCGTCGCCGACGTCCTCGGCGACTGGCGCGAGGAGCTCTTCCTGCGGACCGCTGACTCGTCCGCGATCCGGGTGTTCGCGTCCACCGAGGTCACCGACCGCGGGCTCGTCACGCTCATGCACGACCCGCAGTACCGGGCCGAGGTCGCACGGCAGCAGACGACGTACAACCAGCCGTCCTACCCCGGCTTCTACCTGGCCTCCGACACCGACATGACGACGGTGCCGGTCGCGCAGGCGTGGCTGCCGGGCAGCATCGACGCGCTGCGGGCGACGTTCCAGCAGCTCGTGGCGTCGGGTCAGGTGCGCGGCCTGGCGGTGCTGGAGGGCATCGCGGCGATCGAGATCGCCGACCGGGCGGCCGACCGCGGGCAGACCCGGGCCGCGGTCGCGGCCCTGGACGCGTGGGCCGAGCGGCTCGAGCGGATGCGTGACTCGCGCCTGTCGTCGGCCACCCCGGCGGCCCGCACGACCCTGACCACGCAGATCGACCGCATCACGACCGCCCTCCGCTAACCCCCGCCCCGGAGGCATCGACCTCCGAGGCATCGACCTCCGAGGCATCGAACCCGGAGATCCTCAGCACCGCGCACCTCGGATGCTGAGGATCTCCGGGTTCGGCCACCGCGGGGGCGTCAGCGGGGTGGGAGGAGGGCGATGAGGGCGACGGCCACGGCCGTCGCCGCGGGGACGAACAGTGCGGCGGCCCACGTGAGGCGCCGGGCCCGGCGGGCGGCGGCAGCGATCTCCTGCGGCGTGCGCCCCGGTGCCGTGACGAGGTCGGCGTCGCCGTCCGCGCCACCGGCCAGGAGGGACGCCGACCCGAGGACGAGGAGCACGAGCCCCGTCACGGCGACCGGCACAGGCGTCACCGACAGGACGTGCGCCGGCAGCAGCGCGATCGCGGCGGCGAAGACCGCCACCGGTACGAGGCCGAGCAGGGACGCCTGCCACACGCGCAGGCGTGTGAGCGCGCGGACGATCGAGCCCGGCGCGACCGCGAACGCCACGGCGAGCAGGGTCGCCACCGCCATGGTGGTGGCCGCGCCGGCCGTCAGCGACAGCTCCTCGCCGCGGATCCACGGCGGGACGGACCACGTCGTGGCGAGCACGCCACCGATCTGGACGAACGCGGCGAGCCCGTCGCGCAGGGGTGCGCGGCGCGGCTCGGGCACGGCGACCGCGTCGGCGAGCGTCGCGGCGTAGGCCTCCGGCGCGCCGAACGCCGTCGCGGCGTCCTGGCCGGAGTCGACGCAGTGGGCCTCGACCTCGGCGAGCGCGCTGCCGATGGTCGCTCCCGGCACGTCCCGCAGCCGCAGCTCGAGGACCAGGCGCTCGCGCCACCGCGGCTCCACGTGCGGGGCGATGGTGCGCGGGTCGCTGGTCATCGAGATGCCTCCGGGTCGGGGACGGGCGGGCGGGAGGGGCCGCCGGCGTCGGGTGCAGGGCCGGCGGGTGCGCCGGTGACGAGGCTGCGGGTGAGGTCGGCGAAGCGGGCCCACGCGGCGGCGTCGCGCTCGAGGTGCGCGCGGCCGGCCTCGGTCAGCTCGTAGTACTTGCGGCCGGGCCCGCCGGCGCCGGGGCGCCACTCCTCGCGGACGAGACCCGCCGTGTGCAGGCGCCCGAGCAGGGGGTACAGCGTCCCGCCCTTGACCTCACCGAGGCCGGCGGCGTCGAGCCGCTGCGCGATGTCGTAGCCGTAGGTCGCGCCGTCGGTGAGCACGCGGAGCACGCAGAGCGTGAGCACGCCGCGCAGCCACTCGCCGGGCCAGTCGGCCGGGGGTGGGGTGGCGGTGCCGGGCATGGCTAGACAGTAGGGCTAACTAGATAGCCACGCAAGATAGTGCGGCGTGGACCGGGAGCGCGGGCGTCGATGCCCGCGCAGGCGCCCCGGTACGCGGAGCGCCCACCCGCATGGCCGGCCTGAGGCCGTGGACCGTGCGGACGGGCGCGGGGGCAGGCGTCGCCAGGGCAGACGTCACCTGGCCAGACGCCACAAGGGCGCCCCGGCCGAAGCCGGGACGCCCTCGTGATGAGCTGTGGTGGTGCTCAGACCGGCGCGACGTTGGACGCCTGCGGGCCCTTGGGGCCCTGCTGGACGTCGAACTGCACGCGCTGGTTCTCCTCGAGCGAGCGGTAGCCGCTCGTCGTGATGGCGGAGTAGTGCACGAACACGTCGGCGCCGCCGTCCTCGGGGGCAATGAAGCCGAAGCCCTTCTCGGCGTTGAACCACTTCACGATGCCAGTAGGCATTGTTTCTCCTCATGCGGGTTGCTGCGACCCCGACGACCGGGACCGGTGAATCACGGTGGCCGTCGTCCGCTCCGGAGAACGTGATACCCGGGTTTGCACCCGGACCGACAAGCTATGCACTGCGACTACGTGGACAACACTAACCGCCCTGCGCCCCGAATGCGAGGCCCAGTCCCGGACGGACGTCCCGCGCACGTGTCCAGGGAGGCGTCTTCGCAGGTCAGCACGCCGTGGCCGGAGCGGGATGTGGCGTGCGACGCTGGTCCCGTGACCGACACCCACGCTCCGACGGGCGCTCTCACCGACGTTCCGGGCCTGCGGGTCGGGCACGTGCAGCGCACCGACGACGGCTGGCTCACCGGGGTCACCGTCGTCCTGCCGCCCCCCGGCACCGTCGGCGGCGTCGACGTCCGCGGCGGTGGGCCCGGCACCCACGAGACCGACGCGCTCGACCCGCGCACGCTCGTGCCGACCGTCGACGCGGTCGTGCTCACGGGCGGCAGCGCGTACGGGCTCGTCGCGGCGCACGGGACGCAGCGCTGGCTCGCCGAGCAGGGGCGCGGCTTCGCCGTGTCGCCCGTGCCCGGCGAGGTCGTGCCGATCGTGCCGGCCGCCGCCGTGTTCGACCTCGGGCGGGGCGGGGTGTTCGGGAACCACCCGACGACCGCCATGGGGTACGCCGCCGCCGCGGCGGCGGACGCGTCCGGTGACGGCGCCCCGGTCGCCCGCGGGTCGGTCGGTGCCGGCACCGGCGCCGCGATCGCCGGTGCGGCCTACAAGGGCGGCGTCGGCACGGCGTCCGTGCGGCTGGACGCACTGGGTGTCGTCGTCGCGGCGCTCGTCGTGGTCAACGCCGCCGGTGCGCCCCTGGGCCTGGGGGCCCCCGCGTCCGCGCCGGGCGGGCCGGTCGGCGCGGACGGGCCGCGAGGCACCGGTGGGCCGCTCGGCGCCGCCGGGGCGGCGAGCGCGACGGCGCTGCCGGCGAAGGGCGTGGGCGGTGCGCCGTCGCCGCTCAACACGACGCTCGCGGTGGTCGCGACCGACGCCGCGCTCGACCCGGCCGAGACGTCGCGCACCGCGACCACCGCGCACGACGGCCTCGCCCGCGCGCTGGACCCCGTGCACACGCTCGCCGACGGCGACACCGTGTTCGCGCTGGCCACGGGCGCGGTCGCGCTGCCCGGCGACCGGCCGGACCGCGTCGCGGCGCTCGTGGCCGTCCAGGCGGCGGCGGCGACGGCCGTGCGTGCGGCCGTCGCGGACGCGGTGCGCTCGGCGGCCGGCGTGCGCACGGCGGCCGTGCACCTGCCGCCGTGGTGCTGACGCGCGCGGGTGGGCCGGCGCGGTCGCCGGGGTGGGGTCAGGCCGTGCGGTCGAGGACGCCCCGCAGGTAGGACGCCTGCCCGGTGTGCTCCAGGTCGTCGGCGAGGATGCTGACGAGCCGGACCCCGAGGGTCACGGGCGGGTCCCAGTCCTCGTCGACCACGACGTCGAGGTCGCCGTCCTCGAGCCGCTCGAGGTAGGCCAGCGTCTGCGCGGTCGTCGCCTCGAGGTACCCCAGCAGCAGGTCGGCGGGGGCGCGCACCTGCGCCACGTCGGCGGGGGACTGCCCGTAGCCCGTGGCCGCGTCGTCGAACGGCAGGCCGAACCGCTGCGCCCAGCCCTGGGCCGTCCACACCGCCTCGGTGCCCGCGAGCGGCGCGATCTGCGCGTCCTGCACGCGCGCGACGTGCCAGGCGAGCCACGCCAGCGTGTTGGCGTGCGGGTCCGGGCGGCGCACGAGGAGCTCGTCGTCGGCGCCGTCGAGCGCGGCGCGCAGCTCCTCCCCGATGCGTCCGAACCCGTCGGCCAGGACCTCGCCTGCGCGCATGGTGCCTCCTCCGCTCGTCGTCGCCCGGGGTGCCGGGTGCCTGGCGACGACGCTACGAAGGCTGCGTGCGGTGCGCGACCGGAGGGTCCAGCACGGGCGAATGTTTGATAACTTGTAGAACAAGCGCACCATACATGCCGGTGCGTCGTCACGGTCGACGACCCCGGAGGCCCGCCATGACCGTCCCTCGACCTGTCCCGCCCGCACCGCAGGGCAGCGCCGCCCCGACCCCGCCCCTCGACGCGTCGGTCGGGCCCGAGCGCGTCCCGTGGCGCGCCGTGGCGGTGTTCGTCCTCGTCGCGTGCGGCCTCGCCTGGCTCGTCGCGACGCCGCTGTGGACCGGGGACGGGGCGGACTCGCCGCTGTTCGCGCCGCTCGCCGCGGTGATGATGTGGACGCCCGCGGCCGCCGTGCTGATCGTGACGCTGGTGCTGCGGACCCCCGCACGCGACCGGCTGCGCGCGCTCGGCATCCGGCCGCTGCGCCCGGTCCGCCGCACGCTCGGGCTGACGGCCCTCGGGCTCGTCGCGCCCGTCGCCGTCGTGGCCGCGACCACGTTGCTCGCCGGTGCGCTGGGGCTCGTCGACCTCGACCTGGTCGGCCTCTCGGGGTTCGCCGCGCAGGTCGAGGGTGCGCTGCCCGCGGGCACCGCGATGCCGCCCGTCGGGGTGCTCCTCGCCGCGCAGCTCCTGGCCATCCCGTTCGCCGCGCTCGTCAACAGCCTGGTCGCGTTCGGCGAGGAGGTCGGCTGGCGGGGCTGGTTGCTGCCCGCGCTCCTGCCGCTGGGCACGTGGCCCGCGCTGCTGGTCAGCGGCGCCGTGTGGGGGCTCTGGCACGCGCCGCTCGTCCTGCTCGGCTACAACTTCGAGCGCACGGACGTCACCGGGGTGCTGCTCATGGTCGGCGGGTGCGTGGCCTGGGGCGTCCTGCTCGGGTGGCTGCGGCTGCGCAGCGCGTCGCTCTGGCCGGCGGTCGTCGCGCACGGGTCGCTCAACGCCGTGGGTGCGCTGGTGCTGCTGCTCGTCGCCGCCGGCCACACGCCGGACATGGCGGTCGCCGGGCCGCTCGGGCTCGTCGCGTGGGGGGTGCTGGCCGCCGTGGCGGTGGTCCTCGTCGCCACCGGGCAGCTGGGCGTCCGGCCTGCTCCGGGCCCCGCCACCGCGGCGGTGCCCGCCCCCGGGTCGCCGTCGACGCCGGCGGGCTGACCGCCCCCCTCAGCCGACGAGCTGCTCGCTGCGCTCCCACAGGATCCGCGCGAGCTCCGGGTCGTCCGCGCGCCGGTTCACCCGCGTGATGCGCCCGTCCGCCCAGTACTGGCCCGACGGCCAGTCCACGCCGGGGCGGCCGGACGCCAGCCGCACGAGGTCACGGGCACCCTCCTCGGGCGTGCGCAGCACGCGCTTGCCCAGCGCGGAGCGGTAGAACCAGCCGAACGCGTCCGGCGACGTCCCCGCGAAGCTGGTCGCGACGCCGCCCGGGTGCACGGCGGCCGAGGAGAGCCCGGCGCGGTGGTAGCGCCGGTGCAGCTCCCGCGTGAACAGGATGTTGGCCAGCTTGGCGTCGCCGTACGCGCGGAACGGCACGTAGCGGCGGGTGTCGGCGGGCCCGCCCAGCACCCCCACCTGCTCGGCCGTCAGGCGCGACCGGTGGTGGGCGGTGCTCGACGTCGTCACCACCGCGCCGCCGGCGGCCAGGAGGCGGTCGCGCAGCAGCTGCGTGAGCAGGAACGGCGCGAGGTGGTCGACCTGGAACGTCGTCTCCAGGCCGTCGTCCGTCATCACGCGCTCGGGGAACAGCCCGCCGGCGTTGTTCAGCAGGACGTCGATGCGCGGGTGCGCCGCGAGCAGGCGGGCGGCGAGCTCGCGCACCTGGTCGAGGTGCGCGAAGTCGGCCAGGTACGCGGGTGCGCCCACCTCGGCGGCGACGCGGTGGGTGCGCTCGGGGTTGCGGCCCACGACCACGACCTCGTGGCCCTCGCCGGCCAGCGCGCGCGCCGCGGCGGCACCGATGCCGTCGCTCGCCCCCGTCACGACGATCGTGCGGCGGCTCTGCTGCGGGTCGTCCGTCATGAGGGCTCCTCGGGATCGCGGGTGGGGGGACGCGTCGCGACGCTACGGAGCGGCGGGCGTGCCCGCGAGCCCGGCCGGCCGCACGAGCGCCGTGGCGTCCGGCGCGGCGAAGCCGAAGCGCTCGTACAGGCCGTGCGCGTCCTGCGTGAACAGCACCCAGCGCAGGTCGGCGCCGGGGCCGTCGTCGACCATCGCGCGCACGACCCGGGTACCGAGGCCGCGCCCGCGGTGGGCGTCGACGACGAAGACGTCGGCGAGGTACGCGAACCGCACGCCGTCCGAGACGGCGCGCGCGAACGCGACCTGGCGACCGTCCGGCGCGTAGGCCGCGACGACGCGCCACGCGACGCGCACCTGCTCCTCGACCTCGGCCCGCGTCCGGTCGCGCCCCCAGTAGGCCTCCTGCGAGAGGAAGTCCCAGACGACGTCGAGGTCGACGCGCGCGGGGTCGTCGTCGACCTCGTAGCCGTCGTCGGGCGCGTGTGCGGGCACGGCGGTGGGCCGGTGTCGCGTCAGACGACCGACGCGACGAGGCGCAGCCGCTCGCCGAGCGCGACGTCGTCGACGCGCGGCGCGACGCCGCGGCCCGCGGGCAGGAAGGACGTCACGACGGGGCCGAGGCGGTCGAGGTCGACGTCCACGAGGGTCGCGCCCCCCTCGGACCGGGCCGTCGCGACACCGGCGGGCAGCTTCGCGAGCTGGTCGCGGACGGCGCTGGTGACGAACGACGACAGGTCCATCCGGAGCGTCGGGTGCTGCGCGACGACCGCCACCTGCCACGTGCGGCCGGTGACCCCGCGGTCCTCGATGCGCACGTCGACCGGGCCGGCGAGCCGGGTCGCCATCTTCACGGCGCCGGGCACGCCGGGCAGCTCGTGGACGGCGACGGTCGCGTGCACGGTGCTGCCGGACGCGCGCACGTCACGCACCGCGGTGGGCAGGGCCTGGGCGGCGCGGGCGAGGACGAGGGCCTCGTCGAGGCCGAGGGTGAGCTCCATGCGGGTCAGGCTACGGCGGGGCACCGACGCGCACCGGACGAGCGTGGCGCGGAGCCGTCCGGCGACCCGCGGGCCGGGCCCGCTCGGGACCGGCCTCAGACGTCGAGCAGCCGCAGCGCGATGCGGACCGTGTCCCCCGGCTGCACCCCGGCGGCGGTGCGCACGGCGCGCTTGACGGGCAGCACGAAGGTCTCGCGGCCCTTGTCGGGGAACAGGGACGTGCGCCACGTCGTCGGCCCCAGCGTCACCTCGACGCGCACCGAGCCGAAGCCGCCCGTGCGCCCGCTCGTGAGCTCGTCGACGTCGTCCGCGACGTCGAACGGCAGCGCCGCGAACACCCACGTGCCGCTCTCCTGGAACAGCGGGGCGTCGAACGTGAACTCGCTCACCCGCCGGACGCTAGCGCGCCGGTCCCACACCCGGGCCCCGTCCGCTCGACGCGGGCCGTCGGCGTCACCCCGCGTGCCGCAGCGGACGCCCGAGCAGGCCTGCGAGCCGCGCGACCTCGGCGTCCACGGCGGCGGCGTCGCGCGGTGGGGCGTCCGGGGCCCAGGTGGTCGTCACGGTGTCCCCGGAGAGCACCCACGTGCCGGCGACGCGGCCACCGACCAGCACGAGGTCCGCCCCCCGGCTGACCTCGGGCCGCAGCGCCGGCGGCACCACGTGCGGGTCGGCGGTGCCCGGCCCGAGCACCCACTGGTCGTAGCGCGGCAGCAGCCGCACGGCCCGCGACGGCGGCGTCGCCGCCAGGTCGTCGAGGTCCTCGTCCAGCACGAGCCGTGGCTCGTCGTCGACCTCGACCCAGCGCACGTGCGGGCCGAGCCGGTCGAGCCAGCGGGTCAGCTGCGCGCGCCGGACGCCCAGGCCCTCGCCGAGCCAGTAGTGCAGGTTCGCGGCCGACGCGGGGGCGTAGGCGCGCAGGTAGGTCTCGATCGCGCGCGGGCCCGCCTCGTCCACGTCGACCAGCCCGTGCCAGCGGCGGTTCGTGTCGAGGCGCTGGAGCGTGAGCCGGCCGTCACGGGGCGGCCCGAGGCACACGTCGCCCTGCCAGGCCAGCGGCTTGAGCAGCGTCGCCGACGGGTTGGTGAGCGCGTCCTCGAGGTGGGCGAGGCGCGGGTGGGTCACGACGACCGACGCGAGCTGCTCGCGCGTGAGCGGGCCGTCCACGAGCGCGTCGCGCACCGCCGCCCGCAGCTCCGGCCAGTCCTCGGGTGCGAGCCGGTAGTGGCTCTGCCACCCGGGCCGCTCCCACATCCGGCTCGACGCCCGCAGCGCCAGGTGGACCGCCGCGTCGTCGGGCGTCATGAGGTGCACCGCGCCGCGGAACGCGAACGTCCGCACGAGGCTGCCGTCGGCCAGGGCGCGCGCGACGTCGCCGCGCGCCGAGCGCTGCAGGCGTGCCCGGACGCCGAGCTCGGCCTGCGCGGGGTCGAGCTGCGCCGCGACGGCGCCCAGGGCGCCGACCACGCCGGCGGGCGTCGTCGAGCCCGGCGGGTCCAGCAGCTGCCGCCGCAGGCGCCACGCGAGCGCGCCGGGCCAGGTGATCGGTGCCATGCCGCGGACGCTACCCGCGGCCTCTCACATGTCGCGGTACCGGCGGGCGGCGGCCAGGTCGGCGCGCAGGGAGTCGGCGGGGCCTCGGTTGTCGTAGGCGGGGGTGTCGCGCTGGACGCGCCACCCCTCCGACAGCGGGCTGAGCTCGACGACGTCGAAGCCGATCTCGTCGACGAACGCCGCGACGCGCGCACGGGCGCCGGCGTCGTCCCCCGCCACGGCGACCGCACGGCGTCCCGGGGTGCCCGCGGCGGTGCCGTCGGTCGTCAGCTGGGCCGCGTGCGGGTGGTTGAACGCCTTCACGACGTGCGAGGAGGGCAGGTGCCGCTGGACCAGCTCCGACGTGGTCGTCGACTCGTCGTCCAGCTCCGCGACCCGCCCGTCCCGGTGCGGGTAGTAGTTGGTGGTGTCGATGACGACCTTGCCCGCGAGGGGCTCGACCGGCACGCTGCCGATCGCCCCCAGCGGGATCGTGACGACGACGACGTCGCCGGCCTCCGCCGCCTCGACGGGCGTGCCGGCGCGGGCCCGGTCGCCCAGCTCCGCGACGAGGTCGACGAGCGTCGCGGGGCCGCGCGAGTTGCTCACCACCACGTCAAACCCGTGCCGCACCGCCAGGCGGGCGAGCTGCGAACCGATCTGACCTGCGCCGATGAACCCGATGGTCGTCATGCGGCGTGCAACACCGCGCCGGACCCCCGCTGTTCCGGCGTCACCCACCTGCGGCCGGGCGTTCGTCACCCGCAAGGCGCGTGCGGACCGGCCGGACGGACGTCAGGCCGCCGGACGCACCATCGTGACGTGCGGGATGCCGTCCTCGGAGTAGACGTCGGACGCGGCGGCGAAGCCGAACCGCGCGTACCAGCTCTCGAGGTGCGCCTGCGCGTCGAGGACCTGCTCCCGGCCGTCCGCCGCCGCGACCGCCGCGCGCATCAGCCGTGACGCGACGCCCGTGTTGCGCGCGGACTGCGCCACGCACAGCCGGCCGATCCGCGCCCGCGCCGGCGTGCCCTCGGTGGCCCCGTCCTCGAGCAGGCGCAGGTACCCGACGACGCGTCCCTCGCGCGTGGCGCGCAGGTGCCGCGCGCCCTCCTCGAGGTCGCGGCCGTCGATCTCCGGGTAGGCGCACCGCTGCTCGACCACGAACACGTCGACGCGCAGGCGCAGCACGTCGTACGCCTGGGTCGGCGTGAGGTCGTCCCAGGCGGACCAGGTCAGGGCGAGGGGCGCGGTCACCGGGTGATGGTCCCACCCGCCGCCGTGCCGCCGCGCCGCCGTCCACCGGTGCAGAGAGCAGGAACGGGCACCGTCCCGACGCGTGCCGCGCCGGACCCGCGAACGGCCCCGCGAGCCCCCCGCGCGCCGCTACGCTCCCGGCGACCCGCCGCCCGTGCGGGCTCCGCGAAAGGACCCCGGCATGGTCACCACGCTGCGTGCAGCGCTCTCCGTCCTCCTGCTGGCCGGCTTCTACGTCGCCGCGGGTGGCCTCGTGGCCGTGTTCCTGTGGCTCACCGTGCTGGCCGCCCGTGCCGGTGCGGGGGCCGGGGCCGCCAAGCTCGGGCTCCTCGCGATCGTCGTGGTCGTGGCGCTCCTGCGGGCGCTGTGGCTCGTGGCACGCGCGAAGCCCGCGCCCGACCCGGGCGTCGAGCTCGGCGCCGCCGCGGCGCCCGAGCTGTGGGCGACGGTCCGCGAGCTGGCGGCCGCCGCGGACACGCGCGTGCCGGACGAGATCCGGCTCGTCCCCGAGGTCAACGCGGCCGTCTCCGAGGACGCCCGCCTGCTGGGCCTCGTCGGCGGCCGCCGGCGGCTGTACCTGGGGGTGCCGCTCGTGCAGGCGCTCGACGTCGCACAGCTGCGCTCCGTGCTCGCGCACGAGCTGGGCCACTACTCGCGCAGCCACACGCGTCTCGGGCCCATCGCGTACCGGGGCCGCGCCGTGATCCTCGCGACCGTGCAGCAGCTGTCCGGCGTCGCGGGGTGGGTGCTGCGCGGGTACGCCCGGCTCTACCTGCTGGTGTCGGCGTCGGTCAGCCGCCGCCAGGAGCTGGAGGCCGACGAGCTGTCCGTGCGCGTCGTGGGCCGCGACGTCGCGCAGGGGACGCTGCGCGAGCTGCCCGTCGTCGACACGGCGTGGGCGTTCTACACCGGCACCTACCTGGCGGACGGCTGGGAGTCCGGCCTCGCGCCGACCGCCCGCGGGTTCTTCGGGGGGTTCGGCGAGCTGCTGACCGCGCGCGGCTCGGAGCTCGCCGAGATCCGCACGCAGGCGCCGCCGCAGGAGCAGTCGGTGTGGGACAGCCACCCGTCGGTGGCGGCGCGCGTCGCCGCGATGGAGCGGATGCCGTCCGGTGACGTCCCCCGCGACACCCGCCCGGCGACCGTGCTCGTGCCCGGCTTCGCGGACGCCGCGACGGCTGTCGCCGAGGCGGCCGTCCGGTTCGAGGACCGCACGCGCCTGGAGTGGGACGAGCTCACCGCGCGGTCCGTCGCCACGGGCCAGCAGCGCACCGCGGACTCGGTGCACCGGGCTGCCGCGCGGGTCGCCGGGGTCCCGCGGGGGACGCTCGGGACGGTGCTCGACCTCGTCGCCGCGGGCCGGGGTGCGGAGCTGACCCGGGAGCTCGGCCTCGAGGACCCCGGCGCCGGGGAGAGCGACGGGGACGAGGTCGGTGCGGGCGACGGCGCCGACGAGGTGCCGCCCGTGCAGATGGCGCTGCACGTGGTCGTCCGTGCCGCTGCGGCGCAGGCCGGCGCGGCCCGGTGGCAGCACTCGTGGAGCGGTTCGGCCGAGCTGGTCGGCCGGGACGGTGCACCGTTCCCCGTGGAGGACGTCGTCACGGCCGCGGCGGGTCCGGGCGGCGCACCGGCGGCGCGGACGCTCCTGGCCGCGCTGGGCGTGGACGCCGACGCGGTGGGCCAGGTCGAGGAGCGGGCCACCGCGCACGGCGGCGAGGTGCTCGGGGGCATCGCGAACATGCAGATCGCGAAGGCGCACCACGACGTCGTGATCCTCGACAGGGGCCTGCTGCTCGTCCCGTGCCCCAAGCGGACCGAGGGCGGCCGGGACCGCATCGCCGCGCTGCTCGCGTCGGCGTCGGTCGTGGAGCTCGCGGCGCAGCACCGGTTCGTGCCGTTCGAGGACGTCGCGTCGGCAGCCGTGCTCAAGCGCGTGCCCGTGAAGGTCGCGTTCACGCTGCACGACGGCACGACGCTCGAGCTGAAGGAGCTGTGGTCGGGGGAGCGGCTCACGAAGAACAGCGACGAGCTGATGCTCGGCGCGGCCCAGCAGTTCGCGCCCGAGACGGTCGCGGCGCGCTGACCGGACGCGGCGGGGTCCGCGGCGGGGGGTCGTCCGGGCGGAGTCCCGGACGACCGGTCGCGGGCGTCAGCTGCAGTTGTCGCAGACGCCCGTCCCGGGCAGCACCTGGTTGCACGTCGGGCAGATCGCGGGCGGGCGCTCCTCCCGGGTGGGGGTGCGCGTGCTCGTCGCCGTGGTGCGCGGTGCGCGGGGGGTCGTCGCGCGCTTGCGTGCGGGCTTCGCCGCCGGCGCGGCCACCGCAGCGGGGGCCGGCTCGGGCTCGACGACCTCGAAGCCGCGCTTGCGCAGGATCGCGACGGCCCCGGCCATGCCGTTGCTGAACTCCTCCGACGTGGCCAGCCGCCCGGTCGCGTAGCGGTGCGCGACGCCGAGGATCGCCTTCGAGTCGTAGGTGCGGCCCTCGTGCACGATCGGCAGCTCGCCGGTGGGCTCGAACCCGTACAGCGCGAGGAACTCGTCACCGCCGCGCGCGTCGAACTCCTCGATCGCCTTGAGGATGTGCTGCTGGGTCACGGAGGAGAACGTCGCCATGATGCTCCAGCCTACGGCGGTCCGGGGGGCTCCGGTCACTACCCGGGGCGCACCGCGCACCGCCGGGGTGCGCAGCCGCCGCGTCGCACGGTCGTTCAGTCGCCGCCGACGCCGTCGAGGACGTTGGTGACGAGGGCCGTGATGAAGTCGTCGGTGACCGGCTCGTCGGGGATGAGCATGCGGTGGTAGGCCGCGCCCCACAGCTGGTCGATGACGACCCGGACGTCGACGTCGGGACGGATCTGGCCGACCTGCTGGGCGCGTGCGAGCCGTTCGCCGGCCAGGCGGCGCCGTTCGGAGGAGTAGAGGCTCCGGTAGGCCGACGCCAGGTCGGCGTCGGTCTGGGACTGGCCGATGAGCTCGGTCAGGACCTTGCCGCCCGGGGTCCGGGTCATGATCCGGGACCAGGCCCGCAGCTGGCTGGTCAGGTCGGCGCGGATGTCGCCGGTGTCGGCGAACGCCAGGGGCTCCTCGACGGCGTGGAAGTACCCGTCCAGCGCCAGGGCGCCCTTGGACGGCCACCACTTGTACAGCGTGGTCTTGCTCACCCCGGCCAGTCGTGCGACCCGTTCGAACGTCAGGTCCGCGCTGCCCTCGGTCAGCAGGAGGTGCCCGACGGTCTCGAGGACGTCGGAGCGGACCTCCTCGGCGGGCCGGCGACCTCGACCCCGACGCGCGGGAGGCGCATCGGGTGGGCGGTGCTCACTGGTCACGGTTCTCCTGGGTCGACGGCGGGGCCTGGGGCCACTGTACGAACCGGGACGTGCGCGCTCGGCCGCCGCGCGGTGGCGGCGGGCCGCCCGCACCGCGAGCTCCCGTGGTGCGGGCGGCCGGTGGGTCAGCGGGCGGCGGGGAGCAGGTCCGCGAGGTCCACGCGCGCGAGGAACTCGCGCCGGACGCGGTCCGCGACCTCGGAGACCTCCCGCGAGCCGTCGTCGATGGGGTCGACGTGGACGCGGAACGGACGCGTCCCGGCGGGCAGGGCGACGATGCGGGCGATCTCGTCGGACACCATGGACGCGTCGGCGTCGGCGGGGGACAGGGCGGCCAGCTTCTCGGCGACCTGGTCCATGAGGCCCGGGTACCGGGTCTCGTACGCGGCCTCGACCTCGCGGTCGACCGGCGTGCCGCTGTGGGCGAAGTGGTTCGTGCCGCGGGTGAAGGACCCGGGCACGACGATCGAGGTCTCCACGCCCCAGCGCGCCAGCTCGGCGGAGTAGCTGACGGCCAGGGAGTCCATGGCGGCCTTGGCGGCGAAGTACGGGGCCAGGTACGGCGGCGTCCCGCCCTTGACGCTGGAGCTGGAGACCCACACGAGCAGGCCGGCGCCGCGCTCGCGCATCGCGGGCAGGGCGGCGCGGTTGACCCGCTGGGTCGACAGCACGTTGACGTCGTACAGCTCGGCCAGCTGCTCGGGGGTGAAGGCCTCCGCCGGGCCGACGACCATGTGGCCGGCGTTGTGGACCAGCACGTCGATGCGGCCGTGCTCGGCCAGGACCTGCGCGACGGCGGCGTCGACGGACGGCTGCGAGCTGACGTCCAGCTCGAGGGCGCGCAGGTCCACGGAGTGCTCGGCGGCGTAGTCGGCGGCGTCCCGGACCTGCGGGGCGTTGCGCCCCTCCGTGTCCCGCATGCCGGCGTAGACGGTGCCGCCACCACGCGCCAGGGCGCGCGCGGTGAGGGCACCGAACCCGCTCGACGCGCCGGTGATCAGGACGATCTGCTGCTGTGTGCTCATGATCTGCTCGCTCTCACGATCGGGGTGGGGTCCCACGGGCGGTGGGACCCGAGGCGCGGCGTGCGGCACCGCGGACCGTGTGCACGGCGTCGGTCAGGCGAGACCGCCGTTGGTGAACAGCACCTGGCCGTTGACCCAGCGCCCGGGGCCCGCGAGGAAGGCGACGACCTCGGCGACGTCGTCCGGCTGTCCGAGGCGCTCCAGCGGGACGACCGTGGCGAAGTGCGCGACGGTCGCCTCGTCCTTGCCGTCGAGGAAGAGCGGCGTCGCGACGGGACCGGGGGCGACGGCGTTGACCGTGACGTCCTTGCCGCGCAGCTCGCGGGCGAGGACCAGGGTCATGCCCTCCACGGCCGCCTTGCTGGCGGCGTAGGGCCCGTAGGTGGGCAGCTGGCCACGGGTCTGGCTGGTGGAGAAGTTGATCAGCGCGCCGCCGGGCCGCAGCCGGTTCGCCGCGAGCTGGGAGACGACGAACGTGCCGCGGATGTTCGTGCGGTGCATGCGGTCGAGCGCGTCGAGGTCGAACGTGGCGATCGGCCCCAGGGTCATCGTCCCGGCCGTGTTGACCACCACGTCGACCCCGCCGAGCTCGGCCTCCACGGCGTCGAACGCGGCGGCCATCGCGTGCTCGTCGGCGACGTCCCCGCCGACCGTGATCGCCCGGCCTCCCACCGCGGTGACCGCGGCGGCGACGTCCTGCGCCCGGGCCGGGTTGCCGGCGTAGTGGATCGCGACTGCGATCCCGTCGTGGGCCAGCCGCTCGACGACACGGCTGCCGATGCCACCCGAGCCGCCGGTGACGAGCGCGACGCGGGTGCTGGTGGGTGTGGTGCTCATGAGGCCCTCCGGGGGATCGATCGACCACGCCCTTAGTGGACGCTCAGTCCATATAAGCACCACATGGACGATGTGTCCATATCTGTGGCGATGAGTCCCCTCGGTGCGGGCGTGGAGGCGCCACCGCGCCGGTCCTGGGGCAGGGGCCCCGTGCCTCAGGAGGCACTGGCTCACGCGCGGACGACGTCGGGGTAGAAAGCCGCCGGGTCGCCGCCCATGGCGGCCTTGACCCGCGCTCGCCACGCTAGGAGTTGACGTTGGCGTCAAGGGCAAGCCTGTCCGCGGGCGGCCAGCGAGGAGGAGGCGCTGTGCGCATCGGTGACGTGGCTGCCGCGGCGGGGCGCGCCACCCGCTATCGGAGCCGCTTCAGCGGTATCGCCGAGTGAACGACGAAGGCCCGGGATCTGCACTGCGCTGCCGCAGGCCACGGGCCCTTCGACCGGCGGGGATGGGGGACTTCGAACCGCCGAAGGCTTGTCGTTGACAGGTCAGACGTGCACTCGAGCGTGTTTCCGCGCCCACAAGGCCCCAGTTGACCGCAGTTCCCCGGGGCTCGGTGTTCCCGTGGGACAGGGCGCACGATCGACGAGGGCACACGCCGCGAGGGCGTACGTGCACGAGTCGACGCCGGCGGGTTGGGCTGTCGCCCTGCGCGCCTCGGAGTGCGTCCGTCGTGCAGGTGGACGCCGCACCGAGGCGCTCCCGTTACGCGCTATCCGCGGTCGTCACTTGCCCCGCTGTGTCGAGTACTCGAATCCAATCGAGCAGTTCACGCCCGAAGTCGGTGAGGAGCTGGCGACGGTACGTGGGGGTGAAGATCGCTGCCACGTTGAGTGGGGCGACTCCTGCGCAGCCGACTTGAAACAGGGTCGCGCGGACAGCCGTCGGCTCGGCGGCCCACGCAGCACGTAGGCGCGATTCTACGTTCTGGGCGTCGGAGGGGAGGGCGTCCAGAACCCGGCGCAGACGCTCAAGGGCGCGGAGGTGCGGGGCATCCAGATGGGTAAGCGCCTGCACGTAGAGCTGCGACTCGTCCACCTTGGCGTCGTCGAGGACAGCCGCGGCGACGACCTGCGCAAGCAAAGCGCGCTTCGCATTCACGCCGGTCCGTACGGCCGCCTCCGCTGCGCGGATAAAAGTTGACTCGAGTATCGGATCGTCGGTCAGACGCTGCCCGAGCCGCTCAACCCCGGTGCGCTCGACAACATGCTCGGCGTACTCCGCTGCCCTCGCTCGATCCCTGGCATGGGCTTGCTCGAGCAGGACCGCAAACGAGCCACCAATTCCAGGTAACAGGTTCACGGCGGCGAGCTGCAGGACCTCTGGCCATGGCTTGATGCCGTCGTTGCCCACGATGCCACCGTAGCGACGGACAGCGGGGTCGAGCAGCAAGTCGTACTCCTGAACCGCCCCGGGGTTCAAAGGAGTGGTGTGCCACGTGCTTGCCGGGGTGTTCCCACAGGACAAGCGAACGAGGGCGGTTCACCGCGATTGCGCGGGCGAACCGCCCCTCGTGTCGGCGGAGGATGGGGGATTCGAACCCCCGAGGGCTTGCACCCAACACGCTTTCCAAGCGTGCGCCATAGGCCACTAGGCGAATCCTCCTGGCCGCGGCAGCCGGTCGGGACCGACGAGCCGCGCGGAGAGTCTAGCCGAGCCGACGGCCCGTCCGTACCGCCCCGGACGCGGCACCGGGCCCCGGCGCGTTCGCGTCACCGCGGCCGGCCCTCGCGCGCTGTCGGTCCGGCGTGGTGGGGTGGCCGCGTGGCGAGGGGTCTCGCGGGGAGCATGCGCAGCGCGCTGCCGGTCGTGCGCGTCGAGGTCGCCCCCGGCGGCGACGAGCCGGGCGCGCACGACTGGTACCGCGCGGTGCCCGCCGTCGCGCAGGTGCTGGCCGAGGGGTGGGACCTGTCCGCGGCCACCGTGCTGGTCGGGGACAACGGCGCCGGCAAGTCGACGCTCGTCGAGGGCGTCGCGGGGGCGTACGGCATGGGCCCGGAGGGTGGGGCCATCGGCTCCCGGCACAGCACGCGGGTCACCGAGTCGGGCCTGGCGGACCGGCTGCGCCTGCTGCGCGGCGTGGGGTCGCCGCGGCGCGGCTACTTCCTGCGGGCCGAGACGATGCACTCCTTCTACACGTACCTCGAGGAGAACCCCGGCGCCCGTGGCCCCCAGAACCCGGAGCCCGAGTTCCACGCCATGTCGCACGGGGAGTCGTTCCTCACGCTGATCGGCGACCGCATGATGCTGCCGGGCTTCTACGTGTTCGACGAGCCCGAGTCGGCGCTGTCGTTCACCGGCTGCCTCGCCCTCCTGCAGCACCTGCACGACCTCGTCCGCAACGACTCGCAGGTGCTGCTGTCGACCCACTCCCCGCTGCTCGCCGCGCTGCCGGGCGCCACCGTGTGGGAGGTCGGCGACTGGGGCCTGCGCCGCACCGCGTGGGAGGACCTCGAGCTGGTCCGGCGCTGGCGCGGTTTCCTCGACGACCCGCAGCGTTACCTGCGCCACGTGCTGGACGGGTGACCGGCCGAGCCGGACGAACCGGACGCGAGTCGGTAGCGTGAGGCGCATGGACCAGACCGCCCCGCCCACCGGCACCCCGCCGCACGCCCGCCCGGAGCCGTGGCCCGTCGACGAGTGGCGCCAGCCCGCCATCGGCGCCGCGGTCGCACTGCTGACGCTGCCCGCCGTCGCGAGCGTGCTCGTGGGCGTGCTCGTCCTCGCGGTGCAGGGACGGCTGTCGTGGCTGCTCGTCGTCCTGTCCGCGCTGGTCACCGCGGCGATCGGCGCCCTGGCGGCGACCGTCGCGTTCCGCCGCCGCGACCGCGGGCCCGTGCGCCTGCTGGCGGCGGTGGCCGCCGCATGGGGCCTGGTCACGCTCGTCGCGGGCGTCGTCGTCGGCCTCGAGCTCGAGAGCACCGAGCGGGTGGCCCTCGCCGTCATGCTGGTGATCGGCGGTGCGTGGACCGCGCTGTTCGGCCTGCTGCTGTGGCTCGCGTGGCGCCTGCTGCCCCCGGGCGCGTCCGACGTGCGCACGCCCGCACTCGACGGCGACGACGGGACGCACTCCGACGCGCCCGCCGCCGACGCGGCACCCGGCCGCGCGCCGGGCCGCACGACCGGACGCTCGACCACCGGCCGCCCGCCGGGCGTCACCTCGCCCGGTCCGGCCGCGACCGACGACGCCGCGCCGGCGCCCGCACGGGACGCGGCCCCGGCCGACCCGACCACGACCGGCGACGACGACGCGTCCCTCGCCGACTGGCCCGAGTGGGGCGAGCGCCGCGAGCCGGGTGCCGCCGCCGACCATCCCGCGGCCGACGCGCCGCCCCGCCCCGCACCCGCCGGCGCGACGGCGGTCACGGCCGCGGACCTCGCCGCGGGCTCGGCCCCCGGCAGCCCGGCCCCCGGCAGCCCGGCCCCCGACAGCCCGGTGCACGCCGACCCGGCACCCGTGAGCACCGGCCGTCCCGAGCCGGTCCGCGACGCACCGGCCGGTCCGACGCCGACCGGGGCCACGTCGACCGCGCCCACGCCCGCGGGACGCACCACGTCCTCGGCGACCCCGCCGGCCTCGGCGGTCGACGACACGATGGTCGTCGAGGGCCCCCTCATCGACGACGACGACCTCGACGTCCCCGAGCCGCCGCCCGCGCCCGCGCGCCGCAGCGTCGGATCCCCGTCCGTGCGCACCCGGCGGGCGAGCGCCGGCGGCGAGCCGACGCAGCGCCTGACCGACCCCGGCGCGGAGGGCGGCCCGCCGACCCAGCGGCTGCCGCACGTCGACCGCTGACGACGTGCAGCGCGGACGGGCGCCGTTCCGGCCCCCGTCCGCGCTGCGTTAGGCTGGGTCCAGACCCCTCGTACGGCGTCACCCCGTTGAACCCCCCCAGGGCCGGAAGGCAGCAAGGGCAGGCGGGCTCTGGCGGGTGTGCGGGGGGTCCTTGCATGCCCGGGACGGCCCCGCCGTCGTCCTCCCGTCGCCCCCGAGGTCCGCCCCCGGGCGGACCGGCCCCGCGCCCGGTCGCGACCCCCGGCCCACGACGACGCCCCGCCCGCGGCGCACGATCGGGGCATGACCGCAGCGACCCCGCCTCCCCTCTCCCCGCCGCCTGGCAGCGCCGACCGACTCCCGACGGCGGCACCGGCCCCCGCGCCCACCACGCTGCCCGCCGGCCCCGTGACGTCCGCGTGGGCCGGCGACGTCCCACGCCTGGCGGCGCGCGGCCTCATCAAGCGGTTCGGGGAGACGACCGCGCTCGCGGGCGTCGAGGTCGAGATCCCCGATGGCGCCTCGCTCGCGGTGATGGGCCCGTCGGGCTCCGGCAAGTCCACGCTGCTGCACTGCCTGGCAGGCATATACCAGCCGGATGCGGGCGTCGTGGCGCTGCGCGGCCGGGAGGTCCAGGGCCTGTCGGAGAAGGAGCGCTCGCTGCTGCGCCGCAGCCAGTACGGCTTCGTGTTCCAGTTCGGGCAGCTGCTCTCGGAGCTGACGGCGCTCGAGAACGTGGCGCTGCCGGCGATGCTCACCGGGGCCTCGCGCGTCGAGGCCGAGACGGCGGCCCAGCAGTGGCTCGCGGCGCTCGGCCTGGCCGGCACCGAGGGACGCCGCCCGGGTGAGCTCTCCGGCGGGCAGGCGCAGCGCGTCGCCGTCGCGCGGGCCCTCACCACGCGGCCGGACGTCGTGTTCGCCGACGAGCCGACCGGCTCGCTCGACCGCAGCACGGGCCACGACGTCATGCGCGTGCTGGTCGAGAGCACGCGGGCGGTCGGGGCGTCGCTCGTCGTCGTGACGCACGACGCGCAGGTGGCCGCGTGGTGCGACGCGCGCATCGACATGCTGGACGGGCGCGTCGTGCCGGCCGGCACCACGACCGGCGGCGGCGTCGGCCCCCGCACGGGCGAGCTCGAGGCCATCCGCGCCGCGGCGGTGCCGCGATGAGCCGTCCCGCACTCAACCCCGTCCTCGCGCTCGCGCCGCGCCTGCAGCGCGCGGGCGGCCGCGACGGGCGCACGACCACGCTGCTGGCAGTCACCGCGTTCGCGGCCGCCACGGCGCTCGCACTGAGCGTCCTCGGCGGTCTGCTCGGCTTCATGGAGCGCGCGGCGCACCCGGTCGACGACTACCAGCGCGAGTACGGCTCGTTCTACGTCACGCTCGCGGTCACGGCCGCGATCCTGCTGGTGGTGCCGGTCGTCACGCTGGCAGGCGCCGCAGCCAGGCTCGGCGTCTCCCGCCGGGACGCGCGCCTGGCGAGCCTGCGCCTGCTCGGGGCGACGCCGCGCGAGGTCGTCGCGCTGACGGTCGTCGAGACGGCGCTCCAGGGGCTCGTGGGTGCCGTCGTCGGGTCAGCGGCCTACGGCGTGCTGCTGCTCGTGTGGTCGCAGGTGCCCTTCCAGGGGCGGCCGTTCACGGTCGGTGAGCTGTGGGTGGGCGTGCCGGCCCTGCTGCTGACGTGGCTCGCCGTGCCGGTCGTCGCCGCGGTGAGCGGCATGGTCTCGCTGCGGCGGGTGGTCGTGTCGCCGCTCGGCGTCGCGCAGCGCATGCAGCGCCCGGGCATGCGTGCCGTGCGACTGCTCGTGACGCTCGCCGGCCTCGGCGTGTTCATGGCGCTGTCCGCGCTCGGCGGCGCGCTGGGCGCCGCGCTCGTGGCGTTCCTGCTCGGCGGGCTGCTGCTCGCGTTCGCGACGATGAACGCGGTCGGCCCCTGGCTCGTGGGGCGCATCGGGCGCATCCAGCTGAAGCGCGCGCGGACCCCGGCGCAGCTGCTCGCCGCGCGGCGGCTGCTGGACGACCCGCGCGCCGTGTGGCGCGTCGTCGGCGGGCTGGGCCTCGCGTCCTTCGTGGCGGGCTGCCTCGCGGTCGTGCCCGTCCTCACGGCGGGCGCGGGCGACGACCCCGACATGGTCATGCAGATGGGCGACATCCTCACCGGTGCGCTGCTCACGCTGGGCATCGCGTTCCTCCTGGCGGCCGCGTCCGCGGGCATCGCCCAGGCGGCGCAGATCCTCGACCGCCGGCGCGAGTACGCCCTGGCCACGCTCGCGGGTGTGCCCGCCGACCTGTTCGACCAGGTGCGGCGGCGCGAGGTGCTCGTGCCGGTCGTCTACGTATCGGTCGGGTCGGCCGTCGCGGCGCTGGTCATGTTCTTCCCCGTCTTCGGGTACGCGGCCGTCACCGCGCCGCAGGGGCTGCTCCTGCTGCTCGGCAGCCTGGCGGCCGGCTGCGCGCTCGTGCTGGGCGCCACGGAGTCGGCGCGGCCGCTGCTGCGCCGCGTGCTCGCGGACACGGTGGTGCGCGCGGACTGACGACGGACGACGGGGCAGGACGGACGGGTGGCGACGGGTGCGCGGAGGGCGGGCGCGTCGTCGCCCGTCGCCGTGATCTCGGCGCTTGTCCGGGTGTGGGTGGCGGCACGTAGGGTCAGCGCGTGACGACAGCCCTGTACCGGCGCTACCGGCCCGAGTCCTTCGCGGAGGTCATCGGGCAGGACCACGTCACGGCGCCGCTGCGGCAGGCCCTGCGCTCGGGCCAGACCAACCACGCCTACCTGTTCTCCGGCCCCCGCGGGTGCGGCAAGACGACGAGCGCGCGCATCCTCGCGCGCTGCCTCAACTGCGCCGAGGGGCCGACCGACACCCCGTGCGGCGTGTGCCCGTCGTGCGTCGAGCTCGCGCGCGGTGGGCCCGGGAGCCTCGACGTCGTCGAGATCGACGCGGCCAGCCACGGCGGCGTCGACGACGCCCGCGAGCTGCGCGAGCGCGCCACGTTCGCGCCCGCGCGCGACCGGTACAAGATCTTCATCCTCGACGAGGCGCACATGGTCTCGCCGCAGGGCTTCAACGCGCTGCTGAAGATCGTCGAGGAGCCGCCGCCGCACGTGAAGTTCGTCTTCGCGACGACGGAGCCCGACAAGGTCATCGGCACCATCCGGTCGCGCACGCACCACTACCCGTTCCGGCTCGTCCCGCCCGACGTGCTCCTGCCGTACCTCGAGCAGCTCTGCGCCACCGAGGGCGTCCCCGTGGGCGCGGGCGTGCTGTCGCTCGTCGTGCGGGCCGGGTCGGGGTCGGTCCGCGACACGCTGTCGGTGCTCGACCAGCTCATCGCCGGCTCGGGCGAGCAGGGCATCGACTACGAGGGCGCCGTGGCGCTGCTCGGGTACACGCACGGCTCGCTGCTCGACGACCTGGTCGACGCGGTCGCCGCGCGCGACGGGGCGTCGGCCTTCCGGGTCGTCGAGCGCGTCATCGCGACGGGGCACGAGCCGCGGCGGTTCGTCGAGGACCTGCTCGAGCGGCTGCGCGACCTCATCGTCATCGCCGCCTCGGGCGACGCCGCCGGCGCGGTGCTGCGCGACCTGCCGTCGGACCAGATGGAGCGGATGCGCGCGCAGGCCACGCACCTCGGCATGTCCGAGCTGTCGCGGTCGGCCGACCTCGCGAACACCGCGCTCACGGAGATGGTGGGCGCCACGTCGCCGCGCCTGCACCTCGAGCTGCTCATGGCGCGGCTCCTCCTGCCGGCGACGGACGACTCGCGTGCGGGCCTCGGCGCGCGCATCGACCGGCTCGAGCGCGGGCTGCCCGCCGGCCCCGCGGCGGCACCGCAGGCCACCGGGCCCGCCACGGCTCCCGGTCAGGCGCCCGCGCCGGCCCGGTCCGCCGGTGCCCCGCGGACCGCCCAGCCCGCCTCCGTGCCCGCAGCCGCGCCTCCCGCGGCCACCGCCACCGACCGCCCGGGCGCCGCCGACACGGGCGATGCCGCGCGTGCCGCCGGCCGGGGCACCGCCGACCGTGTCCCGGAGCGGGCGGCCGACGCTGCGGACGCGCGTCCCGCGGTCGCTCCCGAGCCGACCCGACCCGACCCGGTGGAACGGCCCGTGCCCGAGGGCTCCGGACGTGAGGCGCGCACGGAGGCAGGACCCGTCCCCACCGACCACGCGACCGCCTCGCGTGAGCCCGAGCCCGAGCCCGAGCCCGAGCCCGTCCCGCCCGCCGGCCCGACCGGCGCGGCCGCGGACGCGCCGCGGTCCGCCGAGGAGCGCCCGGCACCCGAACCGGCACAGGCATCGGAACAGGCACAGGCACCGCAACCGGCACAGGCATCGGAACAGGCACAGGCACCGCAACCGGCACAGGCACCGCAACCGGCACAGGCGCCCCAACCGGCACCGGCTCCGGCGGCCACCACCGCCCCGCCGGCGACCCCCCCACCGACTGCCGCGCCCCCGGCCCCCGGCAGCGTCGCGACCGCCGCGGACACCGAGATGCTGCGCCGTCGCTGGCCCGACGTGCTGACGACGTTGCGCCGCCTGCGGGTGCCGTCGTGGGCGCTCGTCAACCAGCACGCCCAGGTGCTGGAGCTCGACGCGACGACGCTGCGCCTCGGCTTCCTGCAGCCCGGTCTCGTGACGACGTTCAAGAACAGCGGCCACGGTGAGGTCGTCGCACGCGCGCTGCACGAGACGCTCGGCGTCCGGGTGCGCGTCGAGGCCGCGCTCACGGAGCCCGGCGGTGGGCCGGTGCGCCCCGCCGCCCCGACAGCCGCGCCCGGCGCGCCGGAGGCACCCGTCGCGATGTCGCGCGAGCGGGCCGCCGCGTCGTGGGACCTGCCCGCGACCCCCGCGCCGGCGGCGCCCGCACCGGCCGGCGACGGCCCGCGCGACGCGCGCTCCCGCGCCGACGCGACAGTCCCGGCGGGGGACCGGGACGCCGAGCGGCCCGGCGCGCCGGCCCCGGACGCGGCCGGGTACGGCGGTGCGGACGAGGCGGCCGAGCCCGCGGGTCGTCCGACGTCCCGGCCCGACGCGACCGGTGACGCGGCCGGACGCTCCGCCGCCGGGCCTGCCGACGACATCCCGCTCGGGCCGGAGCCCGAGGACCCCTGGGCGACGCCGCCCGACGACGGGGCGCCGGCGCGGCGCCCGTCCGCGCCCACGCGCCCGGCCGGCGCCGCGCCCGTGTCCGCACGCGAACGCGGCGTGGCCGCCGCCCGGGCGGCACAGAGCCAGGCGCGGACCGCCGAGCCCGACGAGCCGAGCCCCGACGACCCGACGATCGCCTCGTCCGGGCTCGTCGGCGCACCGCTCGTCATGCAGGTGCTCGGCGGCCGGGTCATCGACGAGCAGGTCGACGGGCCGTGACCGGATCCGGTGGGCGGCCGCTCGCGACGGCCGCCCACCGGCCGCGCACCGTCACGCCCCGCGGGTCACACCCACTGGACGAGCTGCCAGACGATGCCGTTCGGGTCGGCGAACTGGCAGTACCGCTCGCCCCACGGCTCCGTCTCGGGCGGGGTGACGACCTGCGCACCGGCCGCCGCGATGCGCGCGAACTCGGCGTCGAGGTCCTCCACCACGAAGGCGAGCAGGAGGCCCTGGCCCGCGGCACCGGCGTGCGACGCGGGGCGGAACGACGACAACCCGGTCCGCAGCAGCGCCACGTGGGCGTGCGCGGCCGGGTGCTCGAGCGCGACGAACCCGTCCGCGGCCATGCCGCGGACGAAGCCCAGGTGCTCGGTGGCGAAGCGGGCGGACGCCTCGACGTCCGCCACGTTGAGGGACACGGTCATGGAGCTGGCGTGCACGGGACCTCCCGGGTCGAGAAACTACGTACGCCGTATAACGTTAGCCGGGCGGGGATGTTCCCGCCGACGGGGGTGAGATGCCGCGCGACCTGATCGACCTGCTCTGGCGGGACCACCCGGACGCCCCGCAGGGCGGTTCCCGCGGTCCGCGCGCACGCGTGAGCACGTCCGAGGCGGTCCGCGCCGCGGTCGCGCTCGCCGACGCCGACGGCCTCGCGGCGGTCACCGTGCGCAGGCTCGCGGGCGGCCTCGGCGTGTCCGCGATGGCGCTCTACACGCACGTCGGCAGCCGCGACGACCTGCTCGTCCTCATGGCCGACGCCGTCCACGCGACCGCGCCGCGCCCGCCGTACGCCGACGAGGACTGGCGCGCCCGCGTGCGCGCGGTCGCCGAGGCGAACCTCGCCCTGCTGACCGCGCACGCCTGGCTGCTCGACGTCGCCGACCAGCGCACCGCGCTCGGGCCCGGGACCATCGCGAAGTACGACCACGAGCTGCACGCCCTCGACTCCCTCGCCCTGCCCGACGTCGACCGCGACGCCGCGCTCACGTTCGTCCTCGACTTCGTCCGCGGCGCCGCGCGCGCCCGCCGGCCGGACCCGCACGGGGCCGCGATGGCCGCGGACTGGGCGACGTGGGGCCCGCGGCTGGCGGCGTACCTCGGCGACGCGCACCCGCTCGCGCAGCGCGTCGGTGCGGCCGCCGGCGCGGAGCAGGGGGCGGCGTACAGCCCCGACCACGCGTGGCGGTTCGGGCTCGACCGCGTGCTGGACGCGCTCGACCGGCTCGCGCCCGGAGCCTGACCGGCTCGGCGTCGCCGCCGCACCCCCACCGACCGCCTACGCTGGTGGGGTGTATGAGGGCGCGATCCAGGACCTGGTCGACGAGCTCGGGCGGCTGCCCGGCGTCGGTCCCAAGAGCGCCCAGCGCATCGCGTTCCACATCCTCGCGGCCGACCCCGCGGACGTGCGCCGGCTGGCGGACGCCCTGAGCGAGGTGAAGGCGCGCGTCCGATTCTGCGAGGTCTGCGGCAACGTCGCACAGGAGCCGCGGTGCCGCATCTGCCGCGACCCGCGCCGCTCGCCGGCGGTCGTCTGCGTCGTCGAGGAGCCCAAGGACGTGGTCGCGATCGAGCGCACGCGCGAGTTCCGCGGCACGTACCACGTGCTCGGCGGGGCCATCAACCCGATCGCGGGCGTCGGCCCGGACGACCTGCGGATCGCCCAGCTCATGACGCGCCTGGCCGACGGCACCGTCACGGAGGTCATCCTCGCCACCGACCCGAACGTCGAGGGCGAGGCGACGTCGACCTACCTGGCGCGGCTGCTCGTGCCGATGGGCCTGACGGTGAGCCGGCTCGCGTCCGGTCTGCCGGTGGGCGGGGACCTCGAGTACGCGGACGAGGTCACCCTGGGCCGGGCGTTCGAGGGCCGGCGACGGCTCAGCGCATGACGACCGGCCGGGGGCGCGGCGGACCGCGCCGCCCGACGACGGCGCCGAGAGGGTGCCGGGACCTGTGAGGGAGAGGACGGAGATGACGGACGACGAGCGCACGCAGGACCGCGTCGAGGACGAGCGGTTGCTGGCCGATGCGGACCTGCGGGAGATCGGCGAGACGGTCGCGGACGAGGCGCGCAGCTTCCTGGCCACGGTGACCGAGGTCGCCGCCGGCTCCGCCCCCGAGGCGTCGATGCCGTTGCTGCTGCTCGCGGTGTCCGACCTGCTCGCCGCCGGCGCGCGGCTCGGCGCGACGACCGACGTGGTGCCGCCGTCCCGCTTCGAGCCGGACGTCGGCCCCGACCCGGACGTCGAGCCGTTGCGCGTGAACCTGGCGAACCTCTTCGACGGCATCGACGAGTACGTCGAGGTCATCGACCCGATCCTCGGCCCGCAGGTCGAGGAGGCGACGATCTCCGGCGACCTCGTCGCCATCGTCGGGGCGCTCACGCAGGGCCTGGCCCACCACGACCGGGGGCACGTGATCGAGGCGCTGTGGTGGTGGCAGTTCAGCTACCTGTCCGACTGGGGCGAGCGCGCCGCGAGCACGCTGCGCGCGCTGCAGACGATCATCGCCCACGTCCGTCTGGACGTGGACGACGACGTCGCGACCGAGGCGGAGTACGACGCCCTCCAGCCCTGAGCTGTCCCGGCTGCCCTGAGCTCTCCCGGCTGCCCTGAGCAGCCCGGCCGCGGGCACCCGCGTCAGGCGACGCGGGTGCCGCGGGGGAGCGTGCGCTGCGGGATCTGCAGGCGGCGGACGGCGACGACGAGGCCGAGGGTGCCCAGCAGCACGTGCGCGCCCAGGCCCCACGGCCATACCGCGGCGCCGGGCTCCGGCTCGGGCACGTCGCTCGATGTGAGCCCCGCCGTGCCGGCGAACCAGCCGCTGCACTCGTCGGCCACCTCGGGCGGGCCGGTGCGCAGGCTGCGGACGCCGGCACCGATCTGACCGAGCGGGTCGACGCGCAGGTCGTCGCCGTCGATCTCGCCCGGGGACGTGCCCGCGCCGTCGGCGAGGACGACGAAGGGGTTGAGCGCGAGCAGCCACCAGATGCGCTCGGTGTGCACGACCTCCCGCTCCTCGGTGTAGGTGGTGCACTCCAGGTCGTCGGGCGTGCCCGCCGCGAGCTCCTCCTCGTCCAGCTCCTGCCACTGCGCGGGGCTGACGCCGTGCACGGTGACGGTCTCGGTCACGCTCGTCGAGGCGAACGCGATCCCGAAGAAGACGGGCGTGAAGACGGCCAGTGCGGCGACGGTGAGGAAGGTCAGCACCGTGGACCCGGCGGGTCGCGCGGCGACCGTGGACCAGCCGAGACCGATCCCGCAGACGGCGGCGAGCACGACCGCGACGACGGCGAGCACGCGGGGCAGCGCCGCCACGGGCACGTCGCCGAGCGCCAGCGCGATGACGAGGAACGGCACGCTCGTCACCAGGAACGCCAGCGCCGCCGCCCACGCGGCGAGCAGCTTGCCGAGCGCGATCTCGGCGGCCGACAGCAGGGTCACCTGCAGGGTGGCCAGCGTGCCCGCGCCGCGGTCCCCGTTGACGGCGGTCGACGTGAGCGTCGGGGTCACCAGCAGCCCCAGCCCGAGCACGAGGGCCGAGACGATCGCGAAGAGCAGCGGCCCCCGGGACGGCCCGCCGTCGCCCGAGCTGAGCGCCGTCAGCGCCCCGGACGACAGCAGCGTGATCGCGCCGACCGCGACGACCCACACGACGAGCGCCGTCTTCCAGCGGGACGAGCGCACACGCTGGCGCAGCTCGAGCGCCGCCACCGTCCGCACGCCGTGCCACGTGAGCGACCACGCACCGCCGCCGGCCCCGGCCGCCGGACGCGCCGGCTGGTCCACCGTCATGACGTCTCCCGTCCCCACGCCGCCACCGCTCCGCCCGTCCACGCCGCTCACCGTCGCTCCTCGTCGAGGGCCAGGTACGCCTGCTCGAGCGCGCCGCCGGCGGGGGTGACCTGCACGACCGGCACGCCGGCCGTCACCGCGTCCCGCACGAGCGCGGCCGCGGCCGCGTCGCCGTCGAGCTCGACCAGCGCCCCGCCGTCGTCGTCGGCGCGCCAGACGGTCCCCGAGGCGTCGAGCCACGCGACCAGCGGTGCGCGGTCGAGCGCCCGGAGCCGCCACGTCCGCCGCGCGGCCGCCGCACCGTCGGCGACGTGCCCGGCGACCGTGCGCCCGCGCGAGAGGAACACGGCGTCGTCGGCCATCTCCTCCAGCTCCGAGAGCACGTGGCTGGAGACGAGCACCGTGCGGCCCTGGTCGGCGAGCCGGCGCAGCAGGACGCGCAGGTCGACGCGGGACCGCGGGTCGAGGCCGCTCGCCGGCTCGTCGAGCAGCAGGACCTGCGGGTCGTGCACGAGCGCGCGCGCCAGGCCGAGCCGCTGCTTCTGCCCGCGGGACAGGACGGCGGCGGGACGGTCCGCGTACTCGGACAGGTGCACGGTCGCGAGCAGCTCCTCGACGCGGCCCGTGATCGCCGCCGGGGGGACGCGGTACGCCTGCGCGAACGTCGTGAGCACCTCGCGGGCGGTCAGGGAGTCCCACGTGCCGAACGCGTCGGGCATCCACCCCGTGACGGCCCGGGCGGCGCGGGACTGCGTCACCGGGTCGACGCCCGCGATCCGCACCTCGCCGGTGTCCGGCACGAGCAGCCCGGCGAGCACCAGCAGCAGCGTCGTCTTGCCGGAGCCGTTGGGCCCGACGAGCGCGGTGACGGCGCCGGCACGGGCGACGAGGTCGACGCCGTCGAGGGCCTGCACGGAACCGAAGGCGCGGCGCAGGCCGCGCACGTCGATGCCGGGCGTCGGGGCGGGCGCCGGGCCGGTGCCGCCGGGCGGGACGTCGGGTGCGCGGGGGTCGTCGGGCATGCCCGGAACGCTAGGCCCGTGCCCTGCGCGCCGGGGTCCACCCGTGGGCGGACAGCGGGGGGCGACGGGCCGACCAGGGGCCGACGGGCGCCGCCGGCGGGGAGGGCGCCCGCGGGGGGGGGGGGCGCTACGGGGTCGGTGCGGGGGTCGTGGTCGGGAGCACCGTGGGCGAGGGAGTGGGCGTGGGCGTCGGCGGCGGCGTGGGGTTCCAGGTCCGCGTCGGGGTCGGCGTCGGCGAGGGCGGCGGTCCGCCCCAGCCCTCCGTCGGCGTCACGTAGCCGGTGCAGGGCTCGCCGTTCAGGCGCACCCCCATCGGGTCGCGCGGTGCGGCGCTCGTCGTGCCCTGGAAGCCGAACTCCACCGCGCCGCCCGCCGGGACCGACCCGTTCCACGCGAGGTAGCGCGCCGTGTACTCGGAGCCCGAGTACGACGTGCCCTGCCGGGGCGTCGCGGTGACGGTCGCGTTCCACGCCTGCGTGGGCCGGGTGCCGGGGACCACGTCCATCCACTCCACGACCCAGCCGCCGGACAGCGCCTGTGGCGTGGTGACGCGGACGTGGGTGACGAAGCCGCCTGCCCAGGCGTACGTCGTGAAGGCGGCGCTGCACCGCTCGACGGTCAGCCCCAGCGCGCTGCCGTGCTGGGCGGCCGTCGTGAGCCCCGCCGCGGTCAGGACGGACCCGGCGAGCACGGCGACGAGCGCGCGGGTGCGTGCGGTGAGACGGGTGCTGGTCATGGGGTCCGTCCTCGGGTGGGTGGGCTCAGCAGCCCGTGCGTCGGGTGCCGGTGACGACGTCGTCGAACCAGAGGGTGTCGGCGCCGTCGCCGTAGCTCTCCCAGCCGAGCCGCAGGTCCGTGAGCCGCGGGGCCCACGCCTTGGCGTACCACTGCCGGTCGACGTCGTGGGTGGGCGTGCCGTCGGCCACGAGACCCGGCACCTCGGTGCCGTCGAGCCACGTGGTCAGGCGGCCGGCGGTCCCGTCGACGAGCGCCTCGACGCAGTGCCACTGCTGGGTGGGCAGCGGGCGGGACAGGGCCACGCCCGCGGGGCTCTGCTCCGGCAGGGTCGCGTCGTCGGACGAGCGGTTCCACTGCAGCGCGCCGTTCTGGCCGCCCATGCGCAGGTCCTTGCCGCCGTCCGCCGCGTCGCGCATCGCCAGGAACGTCACGTGGGAGGCGGGCAGGGCCGTGGTGTGGCGGACCCAGAAGCGGACGTAGGTGGTCGGGGGCGGCGTGGCACCCGCGGGCAGCGCCGCGGTCTGCGCCTGGACGAAGACGTGGTTGCAGTAGCCCACCGCACCGTCGACGCGCAGGGAGCGGCTGCCGCTGCGGGCCACCGCCGAGTCGATGCTCGCGCGCCCCGTGCCCGAGCAGTCGGGGTGGGTCACCGTCCACGGCGCCGACGGGGTGGTGGAGGTCTGCGTCTCGAAGCCGTCGCAGAACGTGCCCGTGCAGGTGCCGGGCGGGGTGGTGGGTGTCGGGGTGGGCGTCGGGGTGGGTGTCGACGTGGGCGTGGGGGTGACGGTCGGCGTCGGCGTGGGCGTCACGGTCGGGGAGGGGGTCGCGGTCGGCGTGGGCGTCACGGTCGGGGAGGGCGTGACGGTCGGGGATGCGGTGGGCGTGGGCAGGGACGTCGTCGCGGTCGGCGTCGGCAGGCCACCGTGGTCCGTGGGCACGGGGAGCGTCTCGCCCTCGCACAGCACGCCGTTTAGCAGGAACGGGCCGGGCCGCGGCGCCGGGTTCACGGTGGAGGTGCCCTGGTACCCGAACGTCACGGTCCCGCCCGCCGGGATCCGGCCGTTCCACGCCGCGTTCGTCGCGGTCCAGGACCCGCCGCGCTCGGTGACCTGGGCGCTCCACGCGTTCGTGAGGGTGTGCCGGCCCGATCCCCACGTCAGCGTCCAGCCGTCCCGTGCCGGCCCGGTCGTGATGCGGACCTCGGCGACGAAGCCGCCCGGCCACGAGCTCGCGGTCCACTGCACGGCGCACGTCTCGACCGCCTGGGCGGAGGTGGCGACGTGCACGCCGAGGGACGTGAGCATCGCGGCGACCAGGACGGCGACGAGTGCGCGGGCGCGTGCGGTGAGGCGGCTGGTGGTCATCGTTCTCCCCGGGCGGGCGCCGTGGCGGCGCGGTGCAGCGACGACCTGCCCGGGGGCGGGGCGGTGTCGCACTCGACGACGCAAGCGTGCGCCCGCGGCCGAGCGGGGACCAGGCCGCGAACCGCTTCACCTGCCCGGACGCCACCGTCCGTCATGCGAAATCACGCCCGTCCGCATCCTGGTCCCGACCTACACTCGCCGGGTCCCCGACCCACCTCCCGGAAGCACCCGAACCGTGGCCCTCATCGTGCAGAAGTACGGCGGCTCGTCCGTCGCCGACGCCACCGGCATCAAGCGCGTCGCGAAGCGGGTCACGGAGGCGAAGAAGGCCGGGCACGACGTGGTCGTCGTGGTCTCCGCGATGGGGGACACGACCGACGAGCTGATCGACCTCGCCCAGCAGGTCACGCCGCTGCCGCCGCAGCGCGAGATGGACATCCTGCTGACCGCGGGCGAGCGCATCTCGATGTCGCTGCTGGCCATGGCCATCAACAACCTCGGCGTCGAGGCGAAGTCGTTCACGGGGCAGCAGGCCGGCGTCATCACCGACGAGGTGTACGGCAAGGCCCGCATCATCGACGTCAGCCCCAGCCGCATCCGCGACACGGTCGCACGCGGCGAGGTCGCGATCGTCGCCGGCTTCCAGGGCGTCAACCCGTCGACCAACGACGTGACGACCCTCGGCCGCGGCGGGTCGGACACGACCGCGGTCGCGCTCGCGGCCTCGCTCAAGGCCGACGTCTGCGAGATCTACACCGACGTCGACGGCGTGTTCACGGCCGACCCCCGCATCGTGCCGAACGCGCGCAAGCTCGACCGCATCGCCTACGACGAGATGCTCGAGATGGCGGCCAGCGGCGCCAAGGTCCTCGTGCTGCGCTGCGTCGAGTACGCGCGCCGCTACGGGGTGCCCGTGCACGTGCGCTCGTCGTTCTCCACGCACACCGGCACGCTCGTCACCGACGAGCCCGACCCGAGCAAGGACACGACCATGGAGCAGCCGATCATCGCCGGCGTCGCGCACGACCGCAGCGAGGCCAAGATCACCGTCGTCGGGGTGCCGGACGTCCCCGGCAAGGCCGCGCGCATCTTCGAGGTCGTCGCGGCCGCGGGCGTGAACATCGACATGATCGTGCAGAACGTCTCGGCCGCCGCGACCGGCCTGACGGACATCTCGTTCACGCTGCCCGCGAGCGACGGCGCGACGGGGACGCAGGCGCTCATGGCGCACCAGCCCGACATCGGCTTCCACTCGCTGCAGTACGACGACGCGATCGGCAAGCTGTCGCTCATCGGCGCGGGCATGAAGTCGCACCCCGGCGTCTCGGCGCGGCTGTTCGCCGCGCTGTCGGAGGCCGGGATCAACATCGAGATGATCTCCACCTCCGAGATCCGCATCTCCGTGGTGACGCGCGCGGACTCGCTGGACGACGCGGTGCGCGCCGTGCACACCGCGTTCGAGCTGGACTCCGAGCAGGACGAGGCCGTCGTGTACGGCGGGACGGGGCGCTGAGGCATGGCCACCACCGGGCTGCGGGTCGCCGTCGTCGGCGCGACGGGGCAGGTCGGCGCCGTCATGCGCCGGCTGCTGGACGAGCGGGACTTCCCGCTCGCGTCGATCAGGTTCTTCGCGTCGGCGCGGTCGGCGGGCACGACCCTGCCGTGGCGTGGTGAGGACGTCGTCGTCGAGGACGTCGCGACGGCGGACCTGTCGGGCATCGACCTCGCGCTGTTCTCCGCCGGCGGGTCGACGTCCAAGGAGCACGCGCCGCGGTTCGCCGAGGCGGGCGCGATCGTCGTCGACAACTCCTCCGCGTGGCGCCGCGACCCGCGCGTGCCGCTCGTCGTGTCCGAGGTGAACCCGGACGCGCTCGACGAGATCCCGATCGGCATCGTCGCGAACCCGAACTGCACGACCATGGCCGCGATGCCGGTGCTCAAGGTGCTGCACGACGAGGCCGGCCTGCGCCGCCTCGTCGTCTCCACGTACCAGGCGGTCTCCGGGTCCGGCCTCGCGGGTGCGCGCGAGCTCGACAGCCAGGTCCGCGCGGCCGTCGAGCAGGACACGCTGGGTCTGGTGCACGACGGCGGCGCCGTGGCGTTCCCGTCGCCGGAGAAGTACGTCGCGCCGATCGCGTTCGACGTCATCCCGCTGGCCGGGTCGATCGTCGAGGACGGCCGGCACGAGACCGACGAGGAGCAGAAGCTGCGGCACGAGTCGCGCAAGATCCTCGACATCCCGGACCTGCTCGTCTCCGGCACGTGCGTGCGCGTCCCGGTGTTCACGGGGCACTCGCTGTCCGTCAACGCCGAGTTCGAGCGCGAGATCACGGTCGAGCGCGCCACCGAGCTGCTCTCGACCGCACCGGGCGTGCAGCTCGCCGAGGTCCCCACGCCGCTCGTCGCCGCCGGGCAGGACCCGTCGTTCGTGGGCCGCCTCCGGCAGGACGAGGGCGCGCCCGAGGGCCGCGGCCTGGCGCTGTTCATCAGCAACGACAACCTGCGCAAGGGCGCGGCGCTCAACGCCGTGCAGATCGCGGAGGTCCTGGTGGCGCGGCGGTTCGCGACCGTCTGACCCGCACGCGCTCGCCCGCCTCCTCCGTCACCTCGTCAGCTGTGCGCGACCTCGTCACGTGTGCGCGACCTCGTCACTCCGGAGTGACGAGGTCGCCGCGGGAGTGACGAGGTCGACGGTGGGAGGCGCACGTGGTCGAGGGCGGCGTCACCGCTCGCTCGGGGGCGGCCCGTCGGACGGGCGGACCGGCACGTCGTCGCGGGCGGGGTCCGAGGGGCGGACCGGTGCGTCGTCGCGGCTCGGGTCGGCCGGGCGGGCCGGTCCGTCGTCGCGGCTCGCCCCCGACGGCGGGACGGGCACCTCGCCGCCGTCGAGGAGCGTGCGGCCGACGCGCGCCTTGACCTCCAGCTCCTCGCCCTCCCAGACCGTCATGAGGCGGCGCAGGTCGTCGATCGTGTACCCGGCGGCCCAGAAGGCGGCGAGCTCGTCGTCCCGGCGCATGTCCGCCGCGACCCCGGGCGCCGCGAGCAACGCCTCGTCCACGGGCGGTGCCTGGCCCTCCAGCAGCATCTGGCCGGCCCGCGCCTTCGCCTCGATCACGTCGACCTGCCACAGCTCGCTCAGCGCCTGGGCCTCCTGGATGCCGTACGCGTCCCAGTACGTGTCGTACTGGTCGCGGGAGTAGCCCTCGGGCATGGGCGACCAGTCGATCCCGGCCGCCTGCACGGCGCCCTCGACCGCACGCGCCACGTCCGAGTACGGGTTCGTGGCGGCGGCCGCACCGGCCCCCGCGATCGCGAGCGTGCCCGTGACGACGCCCGCCGCGACGATCTTCCCGCCGCGGTGCAGCGCGCGCACGGGTGCGGGCGGGGCGTCCCGGGCCGCCGCGCGCAGGCGCGCGGCGACGTCGTCGAGGTCGGGGTGCTGCGCGGCGGCCCGCGCGTGCAGTGCGCGGGTGATGCGTGCGGCGAGCTCGTCGTCGGTGGCCGGGAACGGGGGCGGGTCGTCCGCCGCCCGCTGCTGCTCGCTCATCGGTGCTCCGGTGGGGTGGTGAGGTCGGTCTGGCGCAGCGCGGCCAGGGCGCGGGAGGCGTGGGACCGGACGGTCGCGGAGGACGTGCCGAGCACGGTCGCGATCTCCGGGTCGGACAGGCCCTCGTAGTACCGCAGCACGAGCACGGCGCGCTGCCGTGGCGGCAGCGCGGCGAGGTGCTGCCACATGGCGTCGTCGTGCACCACGTCGTCCGCGTGGTCGGCGTGCGGGTCCGCGTGCGTGGCGAGGACGTCGTCCGCGGCGGGGTGGATCGTCCGCACGTGCCAGCGCCGGCGCCACGACAGGTGCTCGTTGGTCACCATGCGGCGCAGGTACAGGTCGGGGCGCTCCATCAGCGAGATGCGCGTCCAGCGCAGGTGCGCCCGCAGCAGCACCTCCTGCACGAGGTCCGCCGCCGTGTGGCCGTCGCCCGTGAGGACCGTCGCATAGCGCAGCAGGCCCGGGAGGTGGTCGCGCACGACGTCGTCGAGGGCGCGGGCCGCGACGCGGGTGAGGGGCGCCGGACCGGTGGCCACGGCGTCCGGCACGCCCCGCGCGGACGCACCGTGATCCGGTGGGTGGTGGTCCGGTGGGCCGGGGTGCGTGCCGGGGTGCGTGCCGGCCGCCCCGCGCTCGCGCACGCGGCCGGCCCCGACGAGCGGGATCGCCGCGGAGTCCGGGCCGGCGGGCCGCATCCACGTGGTCACCGGACCACCACGCCCGCGAGGTCCGCGAGCGCCGCGCGCGGGTCGTGGGCCGCGGCGGCGCCGGGCCGGGGGAGCGGCGCGGGGTCGAGGCAGCGCAGCAGCAGCCGCTCGACGAGCGCCGCACGGCGGACGACGGCGTGGCCGTCGATCTCGCCGGGCAGGACCCGGACCTCCACCGTGTCCCGCACCGGCCGGTCCGTGACGAGCTGCGTGAGGTTCACGTCCGCGTACTTGGTGAGGCCGACCGCCCGCGCCTCGGCGCGCAGGCCGGCCCACCCGGCGTCGTCGTCGGCCCAGGGACGCTCCACCAGCGCCACGAGTGCGTCGGGCAGCGGTGCGAGGCGCCGGCACGCCGGGTTGGTCCCGAGCGCCGCCCACAGCGGCTCGCGCCAGTGCGCGAACAGCCGCACGAGGTTGGCGAACGCCGCCGGCCGCCGGAACGGGGCGCCGTCGACGTGCACGTGCACCGCCGCCTCGTGGGGCACGGTGAACCCGAGGGCCCGTGCCGGGGCGAGCAGCCGCTCGAGGGCGGCGGCGTGGTCCGTGCCGATCGGCGGCGTGACCACCTCGCAGGGGCGCTCGCGGCCGGCGGGCAGCGGGAGGGCGACCGCGATCGTCGCGCCCGTCGGGTCGTTGACCCGCGCGGCGCCGGGGAAGACGTCGGCCCGGACGTCGAACAGGTCCGCGACCGGGTCGAGCACCGTCGCGAGCGGCGCGGCCGGGTCCGCGTGGTGCGCGACGAGCCGCAGCAGCCGCGCGTCGTCGGACAGCAGCCGGTACCACCCCCGGTGCCCGGGCCGCGCCCGCGACCCGGGCACCGGGGCGAGGTCCGCCTCGATGGTGATGTCGTCCACCAGCCGGGCGACCGGCGCACCGGCCGCGTCGACCACGTCGAACGCGGGCGACAGGTGGCGGAAGACGCCCACGCCCGGCACCGCCGACGGCTCGCTGTCCGTGTGGAAGGAGCGGTGCACGGCGCCGCCGTGGCGCTCGGCGAGCACGACCGCCAGCTCCTGCCGGTCGGAGCCGGCGGGCGCCAGCAGCTCGATCTCGAACCCCGTGCGCAGCGACAGCTCGTCCACGTCGGTCCTCTCGTCGGGGGTGCCGGGCGGCGGGGTCAGGAGCCGGCGACGGTGCTGCCGGGGGCGACGGGGAGAGTCTGCCCGTCGAGGAGCGCCTGGCCGGCGCGCGCCTTGGTCTCGATGATCTCCGTGCCCCACAGCGCCGCGAGGGCCAGCGCGTCGTCGTACGTGTAGCCCGCGTCCCAGAAGGCGTCGTACTGCGCGGGGGTGTACTCGACGGCGGGCGGCGCGTCGGTCGCCGGCGCGGCGCCCTCGGCACCGTCGGCGGGGGCCGCCGCCGGGGCCGGCGCGTCCTCGGGCGCCTCCGGCCGGGACGTCTCCATGATCGAGAACGGCGTGGACCCCGGCGCGACGGGCAGCTCCTCGCCGTCGAGGATCATCTGGCCCGCACGGGCCTTCGTCTCCGTGTACCCGGTGCCCCACAGCTCGGCCAGGGCGGTGGCGTCATCGTGCGTGTAGCCGGCGCCCCAGAAGGCCTCGTACTGCTCCTTGGTGTAGCCGTCCGGCATGCCGGACCAGTCGACGCCGACGGCGTCGAGCGCGCTGCCGACCGCCTTGCCGGCGGCCGAGTCCGGGTTGGCGGCGATCGCCGCGCCGGCGCCGCCGACGGTGAGCGTCGCGGCGATGACGCCGACCGCCACCATGCGGCGGCGGCGGGGCTGGTCGTGGTGCTCGGGTTCATCGGGTCCTCCGTGAGGGCTCGTGGATGCGTGCCCCCTCAGAACGCGGCTCGACCCGGATGTGTGGAGTCGCCGGGCCCGCGGTCTCAGCCGCGGGGGTCGATGGGGAAGTTCTGGTCGAAGACGTGGTCCGGGTCGTACGTGCGCTTGAGCGCGCGCAGGCGGTCCAGCGTGGCGGGCGGGAAGGCGTCGAGCAGGCGCTCGGGGCGCGGATCCGTCTCGAAGGACAGGTACAGCCCGTCCATGTGCGGGTACGCGAGCCGGTCCCAGGTGCCGTCGAGACCCGCGCGGCCCGGCCGGCCCGCGAACGCGGTGACCGAGAACGCCTGGTGGCGGTGCGCGTAGGCGGTGGCGTCGGGGGCGAGGTCGTTCCCCGCGCCGCCCGTCGCGCGCAGCTGGAGCAGCATCGCCTCGCCGGACTCCAGCACGCGGCCGAGGTCCGCGGCGGCGTCCGCGGTCATGGTCGGCAGCAGCCCGGAGCGCGAGACCGGCGGCGCCGCGCCGTCGTGGTGCCGGGCGACCGGCCCGACGATCCCCGCGTACGGCGTCAGCTGGGCCCGCTGGTCGAGCACGGGCGCGACGCCGAGCATCGGCTCGAGCGCCTCGACGGCCGCCTGCGCGTCGTCGTCCGCCCACACGGTCATGGCCTGCGCGATCGGGCCGCGGCCGGGCGACGACGCCTGCAGGTGCAGGAAGCTCGTGAGCCGGCGCGGCGACGCCTCGACCATCCGGCCCCACCGCTCCAGCAGCACACCCGGCTCGGAGGCGTCGAAGACCATGGTCGCGAAGACGACGTCCGGCACCTCGGCGGCCTCGACCTCGACCCACGTGACGACGCCGAGGTTGCCGCCGGCGCCGCGCAGGCCCCAGAGCAGCTCCGGCTCGTGCTCGGCGTCGACGCGACGCACGGTGCCGTCGGCGGTGACCACCTCGGCCGCGACGACGTGGTCGATCGTCAGCCCGTACGAGCGCCCGAGCAGCCCGATGCCGCCCGTCGTCGCGAGCCCGCCGACGCCCACGCCGCCGTAGTCCCCGGACGAGATCGCCCACCCGCGCGGTGCGAGCGCGGCCGCCACGGCGCCCCACGTCGCACCGGCGCCGAGCCGGACGCGTCGCGTCGCCTCGTCGACCACCTCGACCTGGTCGAGCCGCCGGACGTCGAGGACCACACCGCCGTCGTTCGTCGAGCGGCCGCTGATGCCGTGCCCGCCCGACCGCACCGCGAGCGGCCCGCGCTGGGCGCGTGCGTACGCGAGCGCGTCGACGACCTCGTCGTGCGTGCGGGGGAGCAGGACCAGGCCCGGCTCGCCGCGACGCATGTACGTCGAGCGCAGGGCCCCGTACCGGCGGTCGCCCGGCTCGACGGCGTCGAGGCCCGCGGGCGCCGCGTCGTAGTCGATGCCCTCGACCCGCTTCGCGAGCCGCGAGACCGACCGCACGGGACCGGTCCGCGTGCCGGCGGCCGCACGGGCCGCGGCGACCTGGTCGCGCACCGCCGGCGCCACCCGCTCGGCGAACGTCCGGATGTCCCGCGGGTCGTCGGTGCCGAGGACGAACGTGCCGATCCCGTCCTCGAGCGCGAGGCGGACGAGGTCGTCGACCCACCGCTCGGGCGGGCCGACGAGCAGGCCGTCGGAGGCGGGCGTGAACCGTCCCGAGAGGTTGAGCAGGCGGCGGATCTCGCGGGGGTCGCGGCCGGCGGCGGTGGCCGCCTCGTCGATCGTCGCGTTGCCGCGCACGAGGTCGCCCGGCTGCAGGTAGCCCATCGACGGCAGCCAGCCGTCGGCCTTCTCGGCGACGAGCCGCAGCATGCGCGGCTTGTACGCGCCCAGCCAGATGCCGACGTCGTGCAGCGGCGCCGGCCCCCGCTTCGCGCCGCTGACGTGGTGGTGCTCGCCGCCGGCGCGCAGCGGACGCCGCTCGTCGGCGTCCCACAGCCCGCGGATGACGTCGATGGCCTCGCTCAGCGCGTCCACGCCCTGCCCGGGGGTGAGCCGGCGTCCGCCCATCGCCTCGATCGCGTCCCAGAACGCGCCGGCGCCGAGGCCGAGCTCGGCCCGCCCGCCCGAGAGCAGGTCCAGGCTCGCGACGGACCGCGCGAGCACGGCCGGGGGGCGCAGCGGGAGGTTGTGCACGTTCGCCGCCAGGTGGACGCGCTCCGTGCGGGCCGCCGCCCAGGTCAGCAGCGTCCACGTGTCGAGGAACGCCGGCTGGTAGGGGTGGTCCTGGAACGTCACGAGGTCCAGGCCGGCGTCCTCGCTGAGCACGGCGAGCGCGACGGGCGCCTGCGGGTCGGCGGCCTGCGGGGTGAGGAACGTGCCGAACGTCAGCTCGTGGCCGTAGTCCGTCATGGGGGTCTCCTGTCGTCTGCGGTGATGATCGTATGCACAGCAGACGATCTGTGTCACTGCAGGTACGCTGGTGGCATGAGCACGCCCGACGGTGACCTCGGCCGGCAGCTCGGCACCCTGCTGAGCCGGTGGCGCGCGGCCGTCGGGGACGTCCTCGCCGCCGTGCCGTCCGGTCCGCGCGGCTTCCACGTGCTCGGCGCCGTCGTGCACGGCAGCCCGCCGACGCAGGCCGCGCTCGCCGCCGACCTGGGGATCGACCGCACGGTCATGACCTACCTCGTCGACAGGCTCGTGGACTGCGGGCTCGTGGAGCGGCAGCCCGACCCCACCGACCGGCGCGTGCGGCGCATCGTCCCCACGGCCGCCGGCCGCGCGACCCACGCCGACCTCGCCACGCGCATCGCCACGGCCGAGGACCACGTGCTCGCCGCGCTCGACCCGGGCCAGCGCGCCACGCTGCGCACGCTCCTGTCGCGCGCGAGCGGTGCGCCCGCGCACGGCGAGGACGTGTGCGCGGTGGTGTCCGTCGGCTGACGCGGCTGCACGGCGCGGCTGCTCGGCGCCGCTACTCCCGGTCGGCGAGGAACTGCGCCCACGTCCGCCCCGTCCGCAGCGCGTCGGGGCCGGACAGGTTCGCCCGTTCCCGGCAGGCGCGTCCCACGGGCCCGGGCACGCCGACCCGGACGACGCGCCGTGACCGCCCGCGTGCGGCCAGCAGCGCGCGCAGGACCTCCTCGCCGGTCAGCACCTGGGGGCCGACCACGTCCGGCACCCGTCCCTGCGGTGGGGCGAGCGTGACCTCGACGAGCTGGCGGGCGACGGCCGGGACGTCGACGGGTTCGACCCACAGGTCGCGCGGCGCGGGGACCACGGGCAGCGTCGCCAGGCGCCCGAGCGTGCGCAGCACGAACCCGTGGAACTGCGCGGGGCGCAGCACGGACCACCCCACGCCGGACGTCGCGACGGCCTGCTCCGCCGCGGCCTTCGCCCGGTAGTAGCCCAGCGGGATCCGGTCGGCGGCCGTGACGGAGACCAGCACGAGGTGGCGCACGCCGGCCCGGCGCGCGGCGGTCGCCACCTGCACCGCCGCGCGGTCGTCCCCGCGTCCGCCGGCCATGTGCAGCACCGTCGCCATGCCGTCGACGGCGGCCGCGAGCCCGCTGCCCGTGACGGTGTCGCCCACGACGTAGGTCGTGTCGGCGGTGTCGGCGTGCGGCCGCCGGCTGAGCACGCGTGGGCGCACCCCCGCCGCGTGCAGCAGGGGCAGCACGGACGCACCGAGGGTCCCGGTGCCGCCGGTCACGAGCACGGTGTCGGTCATGGCGCCTCTCCCTTGCGGGGGCGGGGCGGGTGGCGGGCGCACGCACCCTGCCACGTCCGCGCCGCGACGGACGTACGGGCCGACGCTACGCCCGCGGGCCGCGCCGCGGGGCCGGTCCCGGGCCCGCCGGGGAACACGCGCACCGCGGCGACCGTTCGACCGGGCGTGGACGTGGAGCGGACGCCAGGCACCGACACGCACGCGGACGGGCTGCCGCCCGTGCGGCAGGGGGCGCGGCCCCGCGAGGCGCACCCCGACACCGGTGCGCAGGGTCGCGTCCTCGCCGAGCTGGTCCACGTGCGCACCGACCGCCTGATGCGCCCCGACGCCGACCCCGACGAGCTGCCCCGGCGCATCCGCGAGCTGCAGCGCGAGCTCACGCGGTTCCTGATGACCTACCAGTTCGGCATCGACGAGCTGCTGACGAAGGTGAACATCCTCCGCGAGGAGTTCGAGCAGACGCACGACCACAGCCCCATCGAGCACGTCCGCTCGCGCCTGAAGTCGATGGACTCGCTCGTGCAGAAGGTGCTGCGCACGGGGTGCGAGCCGACGCTGCCCGCGATCCGCGAGCGCATCCGCGACGTCGCGGGCGTGCGGGTCACGACGAGCTTCGTCTCCGACGCCTACTGGGTGGTGCGGATGCTCTCGCGCCAGCCGGACGTCGAGGTCGTCGAGGTGAGGGACTACATCGCGCACCCGAAGCCGAACGGGTACCGCTCGCTGCACGTCATCGTGCGCATCCCCGTGTTCCTGTCCGACCGGACCGAGCACGTGTACGTCGAGCTGCAGGTCCGCACGATCGCGATGGACTTCTGGGCGAGCACCGAGCACCAGCTGTACTACAAGTACGACCGCGAGGTGCCGCCCCACCTGCTGGGCGAGCTCGAGGACGCCGCCCGCGTCGCGGCGGACCTCGACCGGCGCATGGGCCGGCTGCGCGACGAGCTGCGGGACCTGTCGACGCCCTGACCCGTACGGGCGTCAGTGCGCGCGGCCCCGTTCCTCCGCCGTGGTGGCGTTCGCCTCCAGGCGCGCAAGCACGTCGAGCGCCGCCGCCTGCTCCTGCGTGCTCATCCCGGCGACCGTCGCGTCCTCGAGCGTCCGCCACATCGCCTCGACGCGTGCGCGCAGGGCCTGGCTCGCGGCCGTGGGCTCGACGAGCGAGACGCGCCCGTCGTCCGGGCTGGGGACCCGGCGCACGTACCCGGCGCGCTCGAGCCGCTGGACGGTACGCGTCATCGCGGCGGAGTCGGTCGAGACGAGCCGGGCGAGGTCGGCCTGCCGCTGCGGCCCGTGCTCCCACAGGTGCAGCAGGAGCAGCTCCTGGCCGGGGTGCAGGCCGATCTCCCGCAGCAGGTCGGCGGCCAGCGCGCGGTGCGCGCGGGCGAGGCGGAAGACGGCGAGGCTGACGGGCCCGGGCGTGGCGTCCTCGTCCTCCCGGCCCGGGCCGGCTCCCGTCGTCGCCACCGGCCCAGGCTACGCGCGCGCACCGGCACGGTCGGCGGAATACCTGTCCCAGACAGGTAGTTACCTGTCTCGAACAGCAAATTGCTGTCGAGGAGGAGAGTCCCATGTCCGTCGCGTTCACCCCCGGCCGCATCGGCGGCCGCACCACGCGCAACCGCGTCGTCATGGCGCCGATGACGCGCAGCCGGGCGTACGGCCCCGGCAACAGCCCCACCGAGCTCATGGCCACCTACTACGCGCAGCGCGCGTCCGCCGGCCTCGTCGTGACCGAGGGCACCCAGCCCTCGCCCGCCGGGCAGGGCTACGTCGACACGCCGGGCCTGCACTCGGACGAGCAGGTCGCCGGCTGGCGCCGCGTCACCGACGCCGTGCACGCGCGCGGCGGCCTGATCTACGCCCAGCTCATGCACACGGGGCGGGTCGGCCACCCCGACATCACCGGACGCACGCCCGTCGGCCCGTCCGCCGTGCGCGCCGCCGGCGTGGTCCACACCCGCAGCGGACCGCAGGAGATGGTCGTCCCCGAGGTGCTCGACGCGGCCGGGATCGCGCGCACCGTCGAGGACTTCGCGTCCGCCGCGTCCCGTGCCGTCGAGGCCGGGTTCGACGGCGTCGAGCTGCACGGCGCGAACGGCTACCTGCTGCACCAGTTCCTGTCCACCAACGCCAACCGACGCACCGACGCGTGGGGCGGGGACGTCGTGGGCCGCACGCGGCTGACCCTCGACGTGGCCGGCGCCGCCGCCGACGCGATCGGCGCCGACCGGGTCGGCCTGCGCATCTCCCCGACCAACCCGCTCAACGACATCGAGGAGGAGGGGCACCGCGCCACGTACACGCACCTCGTCGAGGCGCTCGACCCGCTCGGCCTCGCGTACCTGCACCTCGTCGAGGCGTCCGACGTCGAGCTGACCGGACTGCTGCGCGCCCGCTGGTCCGGGTCGCTGGTCCTGAACCCGTGGACGCCCGGCCGCATGACCGGCCCCGAGGACCTCGAGCGGCTCGACCGGGGCGACGCGGACCTGCTCGCGTTCGGCGGGCTGTTCCTCGCCAACGCGGACCTGCCGGAGCGCCTGCGCCGCGGCGGTCCGTTCAACGCCCCCGACTTCGCCCGCGCCTACGGCGGGGACGGCGCGGGGTACACCGACTACCCGACGCTCGCCCCGGCCCCCGACGTCGACGACGTGGCGGTCGGGGCATGAGCGCCGTCGCGCACGACGGCGCGGCGCCGGTGACGGTCCGCGCGGTCGTCCTCGAGGAGTTCGGCGGTCCGGAGGTGCTGCGCCTCGCGACGACGACGGTGCCCGCACCCGGCCCGGGGCAGGTGCGCGTGCACGTCGAGGCGGCGGCGGTGAACGGGTTCGACGGGAAGGTGCGCGCCGGCGTGCTGCGGGACGTCGTCCCGGTCGCGCCGCCCACCGTGCTGGGGCTCGAGGTCGCGGGGACGGTGGACGCGGTCGGCGCGGGCGTCACGGGTGTCGCCGTGGGCGACCGGGTCGCCGGCTGGACGGACCCGCCCGGAGGCGGGTACGCCGAGCAGGCGCTCCTGCGGACGTTCGCCCGGGTGCCCGAGGGCCTCGACGCCGTGCGGGCCGTGACCGTGCCCGTCGCGGGGGAGACCGCGGCGCGCGTGCTGCGCCGGCTCGGGGTGCGCGCCGGCGAGACGCTGCTCGTGCTCGGAGCGAGCGGTGCGGTCGGGGAGGTGACGGTGCAGCTCGCCGTCGCGGCGGGCGCACGCGTGGTGGGGACCGCGTCGCCGCGCCACCACGACCGCGTGCGTGCCGCCGGCGCCGTGCCGGTCGCGCACGGCGACGGCTGGGCCGACCGCGTGCGGGCGCTCGCCCCGCAGGGGGTCGACGCCGTCCTCGACGCGGCCGGGCGCGGCGGGCTGGTGGACGCGGTCGCGCTCGCGGGCGGCCCCGACCGCGTCGTGACGATCGCCGACGGACGCGGCCCCGGGTTGGGGGTGGAGTTCAGCGACCGCGCGGAGCCGTCGGTCGACGCGCTCGCCGACCAGCTGGTGCGCGTCGCCGACGGCCGCCTGGTGACCACCGTCGGCGCGGTGCTGCCGCTCGCCGACGCGCCCGCCGCGCACGCGCTCGTCGACGGCGGCCACCCTGGCGGCAAGGTCGTCCTCGTGCCGTGACGGCGTCACCCGGACGCGCGCCGGCCCCGGCCCCGGCGCGCGTTCGGGTGAGGCTCCCGCCGCAGCGGCGGCCGACGGCCTACCGTGGCGTCCGCGGCGGGCCGGCGCGGTCCGTGCACCCAGCGACCGAGGAGGTCACGTGCGCACGCACCGACGGCGGCACCCGAGCCGCCCCCGGCGGTTCCTGAGCCGGGCCGTCGAGACGGCCGACGTCCTCGAGTTCGGCGTGGCGGTCGTCCGCGTGATCAGCTGGCCGGTCCGGCTGCTGATGCGCCTGCTGGACTAGAACCCGTCACCACGGGTCGTACGGGCCGTCCTCGACGAGCCGGCGCCGTCCGCGGTCGTCGTCGAGCTCGGCGCGCGCGCCGGGGTCGCGCGCCCAGCGGTCGAGCGAGCGCAGCAGCGCCGACGGGCGCACGTCGAGCAGCGGCAGCGGCACGGCGAGCCGGGGCGTGCGCGGCGCGCGGGGGAACAGGCCCCGGCGTCGCCGCCACGTCCACGACGGCGCGTCCGGGTGTCCCTCGACGACGAGCTCCACGTGGCGCCCGGTGTCCGCGAGCCGGACCCGCGCGACGTCGTCCCACACGAGCGAGCCCGCCCCGTCCGGGCCGTGCAGGTGCACGCCCTCGCGGGTGAGCACGAGCCGCCCGCCGCGCCGCACCCGGACCCACAGGTCCGGCACGCACGCGGCGACCGGCAGCGCGAGCAGCCACAGCAGCAGGGCGCCGCCGGACCGGCCCGCGGCGGTGGCGACCGCCACGAGCGCCACCGCGACCCCGGTCGCGCCGACGGCATGGTAGCGGGGGAGCGTGCCGTCGAGGCGCAGCACGACGGCGGGCCACCCCTGCACCCTGGCGACCTCCACCCGCGCGCCGTCGGCCGGCGGCGTCCGTCGCAGGTGGAGCACGCCGAACCCGACCCCGACGCCGACCCACGCCGTGCCCGCCACGACGCCCGCGGCCCAGCCGGCTCCCTCGCCCGCCGCGAGGGCCGCCGCCGCGCCCGCGGCCAGGGCGGCGCCGAGCAGCACGTTCGTCAGCGTCAGGAGCCACAGGAGGCCGGTGCCCGCGGGGCGGCGGCCGTCGGCCACGAACGCCGCCAGCTGGGGCACCGTCCCGAGCGGCAGCCGGACGCGACGCAGGTCGTCGTCACCGCGCCCGGCCAGGGGGTTCCTGGGGTCGTGGCCCGCCCAGCGCATGCCGTCCTCCGTCCGTGCGGCCCCGCGGACCGGCCGCCGCGGGTCCCCAGCGCGCCGATCCTGCCACCCCGCCCGTGCCGCGGGCCGGTCCGCGGGAAGGGTCTTGCGCTCCCGGCGGTTCGGTGGTTCATTAGTCATGTAATGAACCACGGAACAGGTAGGGAGGGACGACGTGTTCGACGGTCGTGACCCCGTGTACCTGCAGATCGCCGACCAGATCCGTCAGGACGTCCTCGCCGGCGACCTCGCGGCCGAGGAGCAGGTCATGTCCACCACGCAGTACGCGACGACGTTCCGGATCAACCCGGCTACCGCCGCCAAGGCCTTCAACCAGCTCGTCGACGAGGGCGTCCTCTACAAGCGCCGCGGGGTCGGCATGTTCGTCGCACCGGGCGCCCGCGAGCGCCTCCTCGCCGAGAGCCGCGAGTCGTTCTTCACCGACACCGTCGACCCCGTCGCCGACGCGGCGCGGGTGCTCGGCATCCCGCTCGAGGACGTCGTCGCCCGCCTGCGCGAGCGCGCCGCCCACCTCGACGTCACCGCCCCCACGACCGACACGGAGGCCGCACGATGACCGCCACCAGCCCCGGCTACGGCGTCAGCCTGCGCGGGGTCACCCAGCGCTTCGGCGACGTCGTCGCGCTCGACGACGTCGACCTCGAGATCCGTCCCGGCACGATCACCGGGCTGCTCGGCCGCAACGGCTCGGGCAAGACCACCCTCGGCGCGCTCGTCGCCGCGTTCCGCCGGCCGACGTCGGGCCAGGTGCTCGTCGACGGCGAGGACCCGTGGGAGAACGAGCGCACCGCCCCGGGCGTCTGCCTCGTCCGCGAGTCGGGCGACGTGCTGGACGACGACCGGCTGCGCGACAACCTCGAGTTCTTCGCCGGTGCGCGCCCCACGTTCGACCGCGCGTTCGCCGCCGAGCTGATGGACCTGTTCGAGCTCGACCCGAAGAGCAAGCCGAGCAAGCTGTCGCGCGGCAAGAAGTCGGCCTTCGGCATCACGATCGGCCTGGCCGGCCGGGCGCCGCTGACCGTGCTGGACGAGGTGCACCTCGGCCTCGACGCGCCGAGCCGGTACGCGTTCTACGACGCGCTGCTCGCCGACTACCTCGCCCATCCGCGCACGATCGTGCTGTCGAGCCACCTCATCGAGGAGATCGAGCGGCTGATCGAGGACGTCGTCGTGCTGGACCGCGGCAGCGTCCTGATCCGCCAGGACGCGGACTCGCTGCGCGCCGAGGGCGTGTCCGTCACCGGTCCCGTCGACGCGGTCGAGGCCTTCGTCGCCGGCCGCACGGTGCTCGGCACGCAGCGCCTGGGGCGCACGGCGCAGGTGACCGTGCGCGGCGTGCTCACGGACGCCGACGTCGCGCAGGCGCGGACGGCCGGGCTGGAGCTCGGGCCCGTGCCGCTGCAGGACCTGTTCGTGCACCTCACCGACCCACGCCGGCGCGGTGACCTCGCGTCCGGCCGCACCGGCAGCGCGGTCCTGCCGTGAGCGCCGCCGTCGCGGGCGCGCCCCCGGCCGCGCGTCGGCCCTCGCCCTTCGCGCACGCGCTGCAGCGCCAGCTCGGGGTCGCCGTCTACCTGGCGGCGTGGTTCTGGGCCGTCGCCCTCGTGTGCCTCGTCGCCGCGAGCCTCGTCGTCTGGCGGGTCAACGGGTCGGTGGACGTCTCGGTCGTGCAGTACGCACGCCAGGCGACGATCTGGTTCCCCTTCTCGCAGGCGATCCTGCTCGTCGCGGCCCTGCTGCGCCCGCACGTCGCGGCGGGCATGACGCGGCGGACGTTCCTGCGCGCGAGCCTCCTCACCGCGGTCGCCACCGGCGTCCTCTACACGCTGGTCCTGGTCGGGCTGCTGCTCGTGGAGCGCGCCGTGCACGGGGCGCTCGGCTGGGACACGGAGGTGTGGGACCTCCCGGCGAGCGCCGACCCGGAAGCCGGTGAGCTCCTCGGCCTCTTCGGCCCGGCGATGGTGCTCGCGAACCTGAGCGGCCTCCTCGTGGGTGCCGTGTACCACCGCGGCGGCGCCTGGTGGGGCACGCTCACGCTCCCGCTGACCGTCGCACCCGTGCTCGTCGCGCTCGCGGCCGGCGGCGAGTGGTTCACCTGGGACGCGCTCGACCCGTGGGCCGGTGCGACCGCCGGCGTCGTCGTCGCGCTCGTGCTCGGTGCCGTCACCGCGGTCGCCTACGTCCTGGTCCTGCGCAGCATCGCCATCCGCACGCCGCGCTGACCGCACCCGCCGGCCCCCGCACGCGCGCCGCCCCGCACCCGCACCCGCCCCCGGAGGACACGATGAGCACCGCCACCCCGGCTCCGCCCCACACGCGCCCGTCGCGGGCGGTCCCGGCCGGCACGCGCACCGCCCCCGTGCGGCACGCGCTGCGCGCGCAGCTGCGCCCGGTCGCCTCGCTCAGCGCGTGGTTCTGGGCCGTCGTCGTCGTCGGCGCGGTCGTCGGCACGCTCGTGCTGGCGGTCCTCGACGGCCGGGTGGACGTCTCCGTCGTCGCGGTGGCGCGGCACGGCGGGGTCTGGCTGCTGTTCGCCCTCTCGATCGGGCTGGTGACGCTCCACCTCCCGGTCCACGTGGCCGCCGGCATGACGCGCCGGACGTTCGCCCGCTCGAGCGTCCTGACGGCGACCGTCGCCGGCATCGGCTACGGCGCTGTCCTGACGGTCCTCGTGCTCGTCGAGCGCGCCGTGCACACCCTGCTCGGCTGGGACACCCGCCTCGCCGACGCGCTCCTGCCGGGCCCGCACGGCACGGTCGGCGCGCTGCTCGCCGAGCTCGTGCCCGTGCACCTGGTCGCGAGCGTCACGGGCCTGCTCGTCGGGTCCGTCTACCAGCGGGTCGGCGCCTGGTGGGGCACGCTCGCCCTGCCGTTGACCTGCCTGCCGCTCCTGCTCGTGGTCACGCTGGAGGACGAGCGCCTCGGTCCCGTCGCGCTCGCCGAGCCGCTCGCGGCCGGGCATGCCGCCGCGGCGCACGTGCTCGGCGGGGTCGCCCTCGCCGTCGCGACGGCCGGCGTCCACGCCGCCGTGGTCGGCGGCGTCGCCATCCGCAGCAGGCGCTGACCTCCCGGCCCCGGCCGCACCCGCAGCACCCCGCACCACCCGCCCACGTCCCCACGGGTCCGGCCCGCGCCGGTCCCGCGGCACCCTGCACCCTCGCACCGCCCGTCCGCACCGCCCGTCCGCACCACCCGTCACCCACCGGAGGGCACCATGAGCACCCCAGTCGTCCAGGCCGAGCGCCTGCGCAAGGCGTACGGCAGCACCGTCGCCGTCGCCGACGTCAGCCTCACCGTCGAGCGCGGCGAGATCTACGGCATCCTCGGCCGCAACGGCGCCGGCAAGACCACCACCGTCGAGATGCTCGCCGGGCTGCGCACCCCGGACGCCGGCACGGTCCGCGTCCTCGGGCTGGACCCGACGCGCGACGCCACCGCGCTGCACGAGCGCGTCGGGCTGCAGCTCCAGGAGAGCGCGCTGCCCGACCGGCTGCGCGTGCGCGAGGCGCTCGACCTGTACGCGTCCTTCTACGCCCGTCCCGCGGACCCCGCGGACCTGCTCGACCTGCTCGGGCTCACCGCCAAGGCGGGCACCGCGTTCAAGGACCTGTCCGGCGGGCAGAAGCAGCGCCTGTCGGTCGCGCTCGCGCTCGTGGGCCGGCCCGAGGTCGCGATCCTCGACGAGCTGACGACGGGCCTCGACCCGCACGCGCGCCGCGAGACGTGGGCGGTCGTCGAGGCGATCCGGTCCGCGGGCGTGACGATCGTGCTGGTCACGCACCTGATGGAGGAGGCCGAGCGGCTCTGCGACCGCATCGCCCTCATCGCGTCGGGGCGCGTCAGCGCGGTCGGCACGCCCGAGCAGATCGTCGCGCTCGCGCACGGCGAGCAGGTGCTGCGGGTGCGCCCCGACGGCGCGGTGACCGACGACGTCCTGCTGGGTGCCCTCGCGGGCGTGCCCGGCGTGCGGGACGCGTCGGTCGACGACCGCACGCTCGTCGTCCGCGGCGGCGGGACGCTCGTGCAGGACGTGCTGGTCGCCCTCGACCGGCACGGCGTGCGCACGTCCGACGTCCGCCTCGACCGCGCGTCGCTCGAGGACGCGTTCGTCTCCCTCACCGGCGACGGGCCCGGTACCGCCGCCGACGCCCGTCCGTCCGTCCCCGCGTCCGCCTCGGAGGTGTGACATGACCACGACCCCCACGACCCCCATGACCCCCACGACCCCCGCGCCGACCCGCCGCGGTGCCGTCCTCGCCCGCATGACCGCGGTCGAGGGCCGCCTGCTGGTCCGCGACCCGTCGGTCCTGTTCTTCGCCCTGCTCTTCCCCGCGACCGTCCTCACGGTGCTCGGCCTCGTCATGCCGTGGGCCGACGAGCCGTACGACACGTCCGACCCGCTGCTGGCGCGGATCACGGCCATCACCGGCTACACGCCGATCGTCCTGAGCATGGCCGTCGCGACGGTCGCGCTGTCGACGTTCCCGTCGATCGTGGCGACGTACCGCCAGCGCGGCGTCCTGCGGCGCCTGTCGACCACGCCGGTGGGGCCCTACCGGCTGCTGGTCGCGCAGGTGCTGGTCAACCTCGCGACCCTGCTCGCCGCCGCGGCGCTCGCGGTCACCGCGGGTGCGGTCGTCCTCGGCATCAGCCTGCCGGTGCAGCCGCTGCTGGTGCTGGGCGTGTTCGCGCTCGCCGTGCTGTCGTCGTTCGCCCTCGGCTCGCTCGTCGCCGCGCTCGCGCCGACGGCGGCGGCCGCCAACGGGTGGGGCATGACGCTCTACTTCGTGTCCCTGTTCTTCGCCGGCGTGTGGCTGCCGCTGCCGGTCATGCCGCAGGTCGTGCAGGACATCGCCGCGTACACCCCGCTCGGCGCCGCGTCGCAGGCGATGACCGCGGCGTGGGTGGGCCAGCCGTTCCCCACCACGCAGGTCCTCGTCATGGCCGCGTGGGCGCTGATCGCCACGCCGGTCGCGGTGCGGCTGTTCCGCTGGACGTGACCGGGCCGCCGGCGTCCGGACGGACGCCGGCCACCGACCGGCACGGGCCGGGCCGCACGACGCCGTCGGAGGGGACGGCGCCGGACGGCCCGGCCCGTCGCCGTCCCGGTGGGCGCGCTCCCACCAGTTCCTCCCACTAATCGTTTCGCGACCTTCCCCGGTCCCGGCGCGCTCAGGAGAGTGAGCCCGGTACAGACCACGATCGCGGGCGCACCGAGGCGCCCGCCCCGTGCGTCCGTTTCTTCGTGCACCGCACCGGCGCGCGCACCCGCGCCCGCCGGGACACCGGGGACCGCCCGCACCGACGCGCGCGCCCCGGACGCCGAGAAAGGTACGGAAACGATGTCCTCATCCACCCGACGGCGTGCCGTCAGGACGGCCTGGGCCGTCCTGACCGCCACGTCGCTCGTGGGCATCGCGGGCGTCCAGTCCGCGATCGCCCTCGCGGGGCCGACGGCGCAGAACGCGCCCGTCGCCGCGGCGGCCGCGCCGGCCGACTCCGAGTACGCCCAACGGTTCCTCGAGCAGTACGAGAAGATCAAGGACCCGGCCAACGGGTACTTCAGCCCGCAGGGCATCCCGTACCACGCGGTCGAGACCCTCATGGTCGAGGCGCCCGACTACGGCCACATGACGACGTCCGAGGCGTACAGCTACTGGCTGTGGCTCGAGGCGCTCTACGGCCAGGCCACCGGTGAGTGGGCCCCGCTGAACGAGGCGTGGGCCACCATGGAGACCTACATGATCCCGCAGGCTGCGGACCAGCCGACGAACTCGTTCTACAACCCGCAGAAGCCCGCCACGTACGCGGCGGAGTACAACCACCCGAGCGGCTACCCCTCGCAGCTCAACACGAGCGGCACGGTGGGTGTCGACCCGCTCGCCAACGAGCTGAAGTCGACCTACGGCACGTCGGACATCTACCAGATGCACTGGCTCGCGGACGTCGACAACGTCTACGGCTTCGGCAACGCGCCCGGCCCCGGCTGCCAGCTCGGCCCGGACCACGAGGGCGTCTCGCTCATCAACACGTTCCAGCGCGGCCCGCAGGAGTCGGTCTGGGAGACCATCCCGCAGCCCACCTGCGACGACTTCACGTTCGGCGGGCGGAACGGCTTCCTCGACATCTTCACCGGTGACGCGTCGTACGCGAAGCAGTGGAAGTTCACGTCCGCGTCGGACGCCGACGCACGCGCCGTCGAGGCCGTCTACTGGGCCAACAAGTGGGCGACGGAGCAGGGCAAGGCGGCCGAGGTGGCCGGCACGGTGGCCAAGGCCGCCAAGCTCGGTGACTACCTGCGCTACACGCTGTTCGACAAGTACTTCAAGACGATCGGCTGCACCTCGCCGTCGTGCCCCGCGGGCACCGGCCGCGACAGCGCGCACTACCTGCTGTCCTGGTACATGGCGTGGGGCGGCGCGACCGACGCGGCGGCCGGCTGGTCGTGGCGCATCAGCTCCTCGCACGCGCACTTCGGGTACCAGAACCCGTTCGCGGCGTGGGCGCTGTCCAACGACGCGAAGCTGACGCCGAAGTCCCCGACCGCCAAGTCGGACTGGACGAAGGCCATGGACCGCCAGCTCGAGTTCTACACGTGGCTGCAGTCGAGCAACGGCCCGATCGCCGGTGGCGCCACCAACAGCTGGGACGGTGCGTACGCGCAGCCCCCGGCCGGCACCCCGACGTTCTACGGCATGGCCTACACCGAGGCGCCCGTGTACGTCGACCCACCGTCGAACCAGTGGTTCGGCATGCAGGCGTGGGGCGTGCAGCGCGTCGCGGAGCTCTACTACGAGACCGGCAACGCGAAGGCCAAGCGGGTCCTCGACAAGTGGGTCCCGTGGGTCGTCGCGAACATCAAGGTGAACGGCGCCGACTGGTCGGTGCCGAGCGAGCTCACGTGGTCCGGCAAGCCCGACACGTGGAACGCGGCGAACCCGGGCGCCAACGCGGGCCTCACCGTCACGCTGAAGAGCTCGGGCCAGGACGTCGGCGTCGCCGGCGACACCGCCCGTGCGCTCCTCTTCTACGCCGCCCGCTCGGGCGACACCGCGTCGCGCGACAAGGCGAAGGCCCTGCTCGACGCCATCTGGGAGAACAACCAGGACGAGCTCGGTGTCGCGGCGCCGGAGACGCGCGGGGACTACCAGCGCTTCGACGACGCGTACGTGGCGAACGGCAACGGCGTGTACGTGCCGTCGTCCTTCTCGGGCACGATGCCGAACGGCGACGTCATCAAGCCGGGCGTCTCCTTCCTCGACATCCGGTCCTTCTACAAGCAGGACCCGCAGTGGTCGAAGGTGGAGACCGCGCTGCGCACGGGCGTGAACCCCACGTTCACGTACCACCGGTTCTGGTCGCAGACGGCGATCGCCGGCGCACTGGCCGACTACGCCCGCCTGTTCGAGGGCGGCGGCCCGACGCCGACGCCCACCGTGACGCCGACGCCCACGGTCACGCCCACGCCGACGGTGACGCCGACGCCGACGGTCACGCCGACGCCGACGGTCACGCCGACGGTGACGCCGACCCCCACGGTCACGCCGACCCCGACGCGGAACCCGACCGCGGCCTGCTCGGTCCGCTACACCAGCAACGAGTGGAACACGGGCTTCACCGCGTCGGTGCGCATCACCAACACCGGCACGACGGCCCTGTCCGGGTGGAACCTGCGGTTCGACCTGACGGGCGGTCAGCGGGTGCAGCAGGGCTGGAGCGCCCAGTGGGCGCAGTCCGGCCAGACCGTGACGGCGACGAACGCGGCGTGGAACGGCACGCTCGCGGCCGGCGCCTCGGTCGAGATCGGGTACAACGGCTCGCACACCGGCCAGAACCCGAGGCCGACCGCGTTCAGCCTGAACGGCTCCACCTGCACCACCGGCTGACGCACGACCGCTGACCCCGCCGCGACCCCATGCGCGGCGGTGGCGAGGGCCGGTCCCGGGACTCCCGGGGCCGGCCCTCCGTCGTGTCCGCACGTCGGCAGGACGCACGAACGACGAAGCCCCCGGTCGGCATCTGCCGACCGGGGGCTTCCTCGCACTGTCGGGGTGGCGGGATTCGAACCCACGACCTCTTCGTCCCGAACGAAGCGCGCTACCAAGCTGCGCCACACCCCGTGGAGCCCCATGAGAATAGCGGACGTTCGGGGCGGGAGTGAAACCGGCCTCGGGCGGGCGCGGGAGGGGCGTGTCGACTCGCGTGTCGTCCCCGGAACCGGTGTCCTCCCGCGGGCGTACGCACGCCGTGCGCACACCCCCGGGACGAGGTCCCGGCCGCGGCCGACGCACCCCGGTGACACGCCGACCGACGCGGCGCCCGGGCGACGACGAACGCTCTCGTGGGCGCCGGCCGCGACGTCAGGCGGCGACGAGCGTCAGCAGCGTCGCCTCCGGCCGGCACGCGAACCGCACCGGTGCGTACGGCGACGTGCCCAGGCCGGCCGACACGTGCAACCACGCCGACCCGGCGCCGCCCGCCCGGTCGGGGCGCGCCCCCGGCCAGCCGTGCAGGCCCTTGGCGCGCCCGGTGTCGAGGTCGCAGTTCGTCGTCAGCGCGCCCCACAGCGGCACGGTGAGCTGCCCGCCGTGGGTGTGCCCGGCGATCATCAGGTCGACGCCGTCGGCGTGCATCGCGTCCAGCACCCGGCGGTAGGGCGCGTGCGTGACGCCGACGTGCAGGTCGATGTCCGGTGCGTCCCGGCGGTCGCTGCGCGCCCGCGCGTCGTCGGGTCCGCCCGCCGCCGGGAAGCGGTCCTGCTCGAGGTGGGCGTCGTCGGTGCCGACGAGCGACAGCCGGCGGCCGTCGACCTCGAGAGCGTCGCGGCGGTTGGACAGGTCCGTCCACCCGGCCGACGTCAGCCGGGCGACGAGCTCGCGCCACGGCAGCTCCACGGGCGGGCGGGCCGGCGCGCGGCGCGCGTCCGGGAGCAGGTACCGCGCCGGGTTCTTCGGCATCGGGGCGACGTAGTCGTTCGACCCGAGCACGAACGCCCCGGGCAGGGCCAGCAGCGGCTCGAGCGCCCGCAGCAGGGCCGGCATGGAGTCGCGGTGCGCCCAGTTGTCCCCGGTGTCGACGACGAGGTGCGGGTCGAGCGTCGCGAGGTCGCGGACCCAGTCGACCTTGCGCCGCTGACCGGGGGTCAGGTGCAGGTCCGACACGTGCAGGACGCGCAGCGGGGCCTGACCGGCCGGCAGCACCGGGACGGTCACCTCGCGCAAGGCGTACCAGCGCGCCTCCACGAGCGACCAGGTGACACCGGCGCCGCCGGCGAGCGCGAGCCCGCCGACGGTGCGCAGGGCAGGGCGGAGCGCGGTGAGCGAGGGGTGCACGCGTCAGCCGTTGCCGCGGCCGGCGTTGCCGCCCTGGCCGCCGCCCTGCCCGCCACCCTGGCCACCGCCCTGGCCGCCGCCTTGCCCGCCGCCCGGGCCGCCGCCCTGCCCGCCGCCCGGGCCGCCACCCTGCCCGCCGCCCGGGAAGCCGGGCTGGACCTGGTTCGGGTCGGGTGCGGGAGGCTGCCCGTTGGACAGCCGCAGGGTGATGGTGGCACCGCGCGACGCCGTGCCGGCGGGCGACTGGTCGGCGACGGTGCCCGCGGGCACCGGGGACGCCACCTGCTCGTTCGAGACCGTCACGCGGAAGCCCGCACGCTCGAGCCTGCTGCGCGCGTCCTGCTCGGTGAGGCCGACCACGGACGGCACGTCGCGGCGCTCGCCGAACACCTGACGGTCGTTGGGCGAGACGAACCCGGGCACCTCGACGCCGCTGAGCGTGCTGTCCATGTACCGCTTCCACGTCGGCGCCGCGATGGACGAGCCGTACGGGCCGCGGGTGTACTTCTTGCCGTTGATGACCAGGCCGCCCATCGAGCGCATCCCGTCGCTGTGGCCGACCCACACGACGGTGGCGCGCAGCGGGTTGTAGCCCGCGAACCAGTTGTTCTCGTTGTTCGAGGTCGTGCCGGTCTTGCCCGCGGCCGTGTAGGACGGCTTGCCGACGCTGATCGCCGTGCCGGTCCACACGTTGCTCAGGGCGAAGTTCATCGCCGCGGCGATCTGGGGCTCGACGGCACCCTGGCGGCAGTCGGCGGACGGGACCGGCAGCTCCTCGCCGGCGGGGTTCTGGACGGACGTGATCGCGATCGGCTTGCAGTAGGTGCCGCCCGAGGCGAACGTCGCGTACGCCGCCGCCATCTGCAGCGGAGACGTGGACTGCGAACCGAGGACGTTCGCCGGGGTCGCCGTGAACGGTGCGTTCATGGGGGTGCCCCACGACGGGTCGATCGCGTTCGGGTCTCCGGCCTGCGTCACGCCGAGCTCGGCGGCCCCGCGCATGATGTCGCAGAGGTTGAGCTCCTTGGCCATGGCCATGTACGCCGAGTTGACCGAGTTCCGCGTGGCGTCCAGGACGGACTGCGGGATCGCGCGCCCGCCCTCGGAGTTCGCGAACGGGTAGTCGCCCACGAGCCGGATGCAGTTGGGGAACTCGCGCTGGTCGTACTTCATCCGGGTCCCGTTGACCGTCTCGTTCAGCGCGTGCCCCTTGCGCAGCCACTCGAGCAGCGTGAAGACCTTGAACGTCGACCCGGGGGAGAAGCCCGACGATCCGCCGTACTCGAACGACGCGTTGTAGTTGACGGCCGTCTCCTGCGCCGGGCGGTCCTTCAGGTTCGAGTAGATGCGGTTCTGCGCCATCGCGAGGATCTTGCCGGTGCCCGGCTCGACCGTGACGATCGAGGAGGCGATGCCGGACGAGTCGTCGACCGGGACGCCGGCCTTCACCTCGGCGTCGGCGATGGCCTGCTCGCCGGGCAGCAGCGTCGTCGTGATCCGCAGGCCCCCGCGGTACAGCAGGTTGAGCCGGTCCTGCCGGGTCGGGCCGAACGCGGGGTCGTTGATGATCACCTTCGTGACGTAGTCGCAGAAGAAGCCGGAGCCCGCGACGACGTCACCGGCGGCCATGCACCCCTGCTTGAGCGGCTGCGGGCGCAGCGTGTCGGCGATGGGCGTCGCGACCCCCGCGGCGAGCTCCTCCTGGGTGATGTACTTCTCGCGCGCCATGTCACGCAGCACCTGGTCACGCCGCTTCTGCGACTTCTCCAGCCGCGCGGCGCGCTCCTCCTCGGTCTGCTCCGCGGGACCGACCGGGTCGAGCGCCGACGGGCTCTGCGTGATGCCGGCGATGGTCGCGGCCTCGAGGTAGGTCAGGTCCTTGGCCGGCTTGCTGAAGTAGTACTGCGCGGCCGACTCGACGCCGTACACGGAGGCACCGAACGGCGCGATGTTCAGGTAGCTCTCGAGGATCTCGTCCTTCGACATGGACTTCTCGAGCGTGATCGCGATCTTCGCCTCGCGGATCTTGCGGGCGACGCCCTCGGCGCCCTCGCTCTCCCGCGCGGCGTCGATGAGCGCGAGGCGCTCCGCCTCCGACCCGGCCTGCTCGGCGGCGTCGACGAAGACGTTCTTGACGTACTGCTGCGTCAGGGTGGACGCACCCTGCGTGTCGCCCATGAGGGTCGCGACCGCAGCGCGCGCCATGCTGGGGACGTCGACGCCCGAGTGCTCGTAGAAGCGCCGGTCCTCGACCGCGATGACCGCCTGCTGCATGATCGGCGCCATCTCCGCGAGCGGCACGATCACCCGGTTCTGCACGTAGAACGTCGCGAGCAGCGTGCCGTCGGCGGCGAGGATCTCCGACTTCTCGGGCAGGTCGCGCTGCTCGAGCTGGCTCGGCAGCTCCTCGAACGCCGTGACGGACAGGTCGGTCGCGCCGTTGGTCACGGCCACGGCCGGCAGCAGCATGCCGGCGGCCAGCACCCCGCCCACGACGGCGACGAGGCAGAAGGAGACGAGCAGTGCCAGCGCCTGCACGGCGCTGACGCTGCGTCCGCGGGCGCGGGCAGGGGTCGGCATACCCGTGAGGGTACCGGCGGGCGCTGACGCGCGGGGGTGGCGCTCGCCACCCCCGCGCCTCCTCCACGCGACCTGCACAGCCCGACGCGCGGACTGCGCCGGGTGGCGGAAACCGGCGGGCGGGTCTATACGGGCGCCTGCTGACCCGCTAGCGTCCCCGGTGCTATCGGCAGGGACGGAGGTCACAGGTGACGGTGCTCGAGGTGGACGGCCACTGGACCGCGCGCGCAGCGTGCGGGTCCAACAATCTGGCGCCCGACGCGCTCTTCGTCGAGGGCTCGGCGCAGCGGGACGCCCGCAGCGTGTGCGTGGGCTGCCCCGTGCGCCTGGACTGCCTGGCGGACGCGCTCGACAGCCGCGCCGACTTCGGCGTGTGGGGCGGCATGACGGAGCGCGAGCGGCGGGCGCTCCTGCGCCGGCGTCCCGACGTGGTGTCGTGGCGCAACGAGCTCGTCGGCTCGGACATGTCGCTGGCGTCGCTGTCGTCCGCGCGTGTGTGAGCGCTCCCACCAGGGACGCGGCAGCCGACGTCGGCGGGCGGGCGCCCGCCACTAGGGTGGGCCCATGGCCACCCAGTGGGAGTACGCGACCGTTCCGCTCATCATCCACGCCACCAAGGCGATCCTCGACCAGTGGGGGTCCGACGGGTGGGAGCTCGTGACGGTCATCCAGGGCCCGGACGCGGGGCTCGTCGCCTACCTCAAGCGGCCGAAGCCGTGAGCGGTGCCGCGCGGGTCGGTACCCGGCTCTCCGAGCTCGGCCTGACCCTGCCCGGCGTCGCGGCGCCCCTGGCGGCGTACGTGCCCGCCGTGCGCGACGGCCGGCACGTGTGGACCTCGGGGCAGCTGCCCTTCGTCGACGGCGCGCTCCCGGCCACGGGCAAGGTCGGCGGCGACGTCACGCCGGAGGACGCGGCCGACCTGGCGCGCGTCGCGGCGCTCAACGCCCTCGCGGCCGTGGGCGCCCTGCTCGCCCAGGAGGACGGGACCGACCCGGTGACGGCGCTCGACCGCATCCGGCGGGTCGTCAAGCTCGTCGGCTTCGTCGCGAGCGACCCCGCGTTCAGCGGGCAGCCGGCCGTGGTCAACGGCGCGAGCCTGCTGCTGCACGAGCTGCTCGGCGAGGCCGGCGTGCACGCGCGGTCCGCGGTGGGCGTCGCGGTGCTGCCGATGGACTCCCCGGTCGAGCTCGAGATCGTCGTCGCGGTCGACTGACCCCGGCGCGCCGACGGCACGCCGGGGCGGACGGGCACGCGGTGGCACGCCGGTGCACACGGGCACCCCGCGTGCGGACCCGTCAGCGGGCGCGGCGCTCGAGCCGGTCGACGTCCAGCAGCACGACCGCACGGCCCTCGCGGCGGACCCAGCCGCGCGCGGCGAAGTCGGCGAGCGCCTTGTTCACGGTCTCGCGCGACGCGCCGACGAGCTGCGCCAGCTCCTCCTGCGTCAGGTCGTGGGCGACCCGGATGCCCTCGTCGACCTCCTGCCCGAAGCGGGTCGACAGGTCGAGCAGGGCCTTGGCCACGCGTCCCGGCACGTCGGAGAACACCAGGTCGGCGAGCGCCTCGTTGGTGCGGCGCAGCCGGCGGGCCAGCGCCTGCAGCAGGTGCTCGGCGACCGTCGGCTTGTCCTCGAGCCAGCGGATCAGGTCCGGGTGGCCGAGCTCGAGCACGACGGCGTCGGCGACCACGGTCGCCGTCGCGGTGCGCGGGCCCGGGTCGAACAGGGACAGCTCGCCGAACATCTCGCCCGGGCCGAGCACGGCGAGCAGGTTCTCGCGGCCGTCGTTCGAGCGGCGGCCGAGCTTGATCTTGCCCTCGCGCACGACGTAGAGGCGGTCACCCGGCTCGCCCTCATGGAACAGGACGTCGCCCCGACCGGCATCGATCTCCTTCATCGACGCGATGAGCGCTCCCGACGACTCCGCGTCCAGACCCGCGAACAGCGGGGCCGTCAGCACGATGTCATCCGCCACAGCGGCACCTTCTCTCTCCCGGACCTTGCCGGCCTTGCGTCCCGCACCCTCGGCAGCACGGTGTGGTCGACCGCGCGGCGACGCCCGCGGAGTGCGCGGGACGGCGCGGCGGGGGCGGTGCGTGCGGTCGTGCCCGCCCCTGCTGTCACATGTCAGTCTGCCGCATCGCACGCGGGTCGCGCGTCGGGCGCCCGTGCGCACGCGCAGCGGCGGCCCGGTGGGACTGCCCGCCGGGCGGCTCAGCCGCGACCGGTGGTGCGCGCCAGGAGGCCGGCGACGGCCCCCGGGTCACGCGCGAGGCGCTCCACGAGGCGGTCCGTCACGCGGTGCAGCGCCTGCTCGACGCCGTCCTCGTAGCGCGCGAGGCGCGCGTCGAGGTCGCGCAGGGCCGGCAGCACGCCGACCTCGCGCACGGCGGCGGTGCCCTCCAGCGCCCCTGCCAGCGCGGCCGGCGGCGGCGCCTCGAGAACCACGTCGACCGGGAGCACGGACGCCATGCCGGCGCCGAGGTCCTCGGGCCGCGCGGCGCTCGCCACCACCAGGTCCATGCGGGCACGCACGACGCGGCGCCACCGCCCGACGCGGGCCTGCTCGGCCCGCAGCGCGCGCCGTTCCTGGCGGAGCTCGTCCAGCGGGTGCCCGAGGGCCGACGACGTCACGTGAGGGGGATCGGCCGGGTCGCGTCGGACTTGAGCGTTCTGCCCCACGGCGGGGAGTACGTCACCCGGGGGGAGCAGCGCCCGGCGGGCACGCGCCGGGCGGGTGCGGCGTCGGTGCCCCGGCGTAGCCTGCCCGCGTGGACAGCACCAGCCCCGAGAGCCCCCTCGCGCGCACCCGGCGCGCCCGGCGCATCGACCGTGCGCTCGCCGTCCGTTACCCGGACGCGCACTGCGAGCTCGACTTCCGCGACCCGTTCGAGCTGCTGATCGCCACGGTGCTGTCGGCGCAGACCACGGACGTGCGGGTCAACCAGACGACCCCCGAGCTCTTCGCGCGGTACCCGGACGCCGTGGCGCTCGCGGCGGCGGACCTCAGCGAGCTCGAGGAGATCCTGCGGCCGACCGGGTTCTACCGGGCCAAGTCGCGCGCCGTCATGGGCATCGGCCAGGCGCTTGTGGAGCGCTTCGGCGGGGAGGTGCCGGCGCGCCTCGAGGACCTCGTCACGCTGCCCGGCGTGGGACGCAAGACCGCGAACGTCGTGCTCGGGAACGCGTTCGGGGTCCCGGGCATCACGGTGGACACGCACGTCGCGCGGCTGTCGAGGCGGCTGGGCTACACGACGAGCGAGGACCCGCTCGTCATCGAGCAGGACCTGCAGCCGCTGATCGAGCGGCGCGACTGGACCATGGCCTGCCACCGGCTGATCTTCCACGGACGACGCACGTGCTTCGCGCGGCGGCCGGCGTGCGGGGCGTGCCCCGTCGCGGCGCTGTGCCCGTCGGCCGGCATCGGCGAGACCGACCCGGTCCGCGCGACCGCGATGCTCAAGGGCTGAGGCTCAGGCCCCGACGCGCCGGTCGCGGGCCCGTGCGCTGCCGACCTCCGCGAGCCAGTCGACGAGCAGCTCGCCGACCTGCTCGGGCGCCTGGTCGGTGAGGAAGTGCCCGGCGCCGCGCAGCAGCTCGTAGCGGTAGGGGTGGGCGAGGGCGCGCGTCGGCGTGCGCAGCGCCGCGTGCGAGGCCGGGCGCAGGCCGTCGCGGGCCCCGTGCACCTGCAGCACGGGTACCGGCCGGGCGTCGCGCAGCACCGCGCGGTACCGGCGACCGTCGGGGCGCGGGGTCGACCGGACGAGCCAGCGCACCTGCTCCAGCTGGCTGTGCGCGGCGAACGGCACCCGCAGCGCGCGGCGGTACGTGTCCACGGCCGTGACGTCGGGGCGGCCGGGCATGCCGCCCCACTGCGTGAACATGCGCTCGACGAGGTCGCCCTCGACGACCGCGCGCTCCGGCAGCGACGGGAGCTGCGTGAACGCGAGCAGCGCGGCCGCGGCCGGGTGCGGGGCGGTGCGTGGCTCGAGGACGCGGTCGAGCGGGTGCGGGCCCGCGAGCACGCCGAGCGCCCGGACCACGTCCGGGTGGGCGGCGGCGGTGGCCCAGGCGACGTCGGCGCCCGTCCCGCTGCCGACGACGACCGCGTCCGACTCGCCCAGCGAGCGGATGACGCCCGCCGCATCGGCCGCGAGCGTCGGCACGTCGTAGCCCTGCGGGGGCTTGTCGGAGCCGCCGGTGCCCCGTAGGTCCATGGCGGCGACGCGGTAGCCCGCGGCGGCGAGCACCGGCAGCTGGTGGCGCCAGGCCCACCAGAACTGCGGGACGCCGTGCAGCAGCAGGACGAGCGGCGCGTCCTGGTCGCCCGCCACGGTGACGTGGAAGCGGGCGCCGTTCGCGGTGACGAAGCGGTGCTGCCAGGGGCCGTCGAAGAGCAGAGCGGCGGAGTCGACGGTGGTCATCGGGTGCGAACCTACCGGCTCGGCCCCCGCTCGTGACCCCCCTCCGCCGCACCGGGGGCCGGGGCGGCCGTGTCCTCGGCCACGGGAGGCGCCTGCGGGTCGACCGCGGCCGTCGCGGCCCGGTCGGTCGCGTCCGGCCCCGCGGCGCCCTCGGCGAGCGCGGTGTGCACGCGCCCGCGCCACGCGAGCACGGACCCGCCCAGCAGGGCCGCGAGCAGCGACGCCGCGAGCACGCCGACCACCACGTGGTCGGCCAGGACCGTGCCGGTACCGAAGGCGAGCGACCCGACCAGCAGCGACACCGTGAACCCGATGCCGGCGAGCAGGCCGACGCCCGTCACGTCCCACCAGCCCAGGCCCGGCGCGAGCCGTGCGCGGGTGAACCGCGACACCAGCCACGTCGCGAGCACGATGCCCAGGGGCTTGCCGAGCACGAGGCCGAGCACCACGCCCAGCCCGACCGGCTCGGTGAAGGTCGCGCCGATCGTGGCCGGCTCGACGGCCACGCCCGCGGCGAAGAGCGCGAACACCGGCACGGCGAACCCGGCGGACACCGGCCGCCACAGGTGCTCGTAGCGCTCCGCGAGGGAGTGGTCGGAGTCCGCGTCCTGGGCGTCCGACCCCGGGACGGCCGAGCCCACGGCGGCGGGGACGGCGAAGCCGAGCAGCACGCCGGCGATCGTCGCGTGCACGCCCGACGCGTGCAGCAGCGCCCACGCGGCGAGCGCGAGCGGGACCAGCACGAACGGCGAGCGCAGGCCGCGGCGCAGGGCGAGGGCGAAGACGGCCACGCACGCGAACGAGCCGAGCATGAGCCCGAGCGTCACGGTGTCCGTGTAGCCGACGGCGATGATGACGATCGCCAGCAGGTCGTCGACCACCGCGAGCGTCAGCAGGAACGCGCGCAGCGCGACGGGCACGCCGCGGCCGACGATGGCGAGGACGCCCACCGCGAACGCGATGTCGGTGGCGGTCGGCACCGCCCAGCCCTCCGGTGCGCCGTCCGGCATCGCCGCGTTGACGGCGAGGTAGATGCCCGCCGGCACGATCATGCCGCCGACCGCCGCGGCCGCGGGCAGCGCCGCCGTGGCCACGTGCCGCAGCTCGCCCACGACCATCTCGCGCTTGAGCTCGAGGCCCACGACGAAGAAGAAGATCGCGAGCAGCCCGTCGGCGGCCCAGTGCGCGAGGTCGAGGTCGAGGTGCAGCGCGGCGGGACCGACGACGGTCCCGCTCACCGCCTCGTACGACGCGGGGGCGAGGTTGGCCCAGAGCAGCGCCACGACGGCGCCGACCAGCAGGAGCATGCCGCCGATGCGCTCGTCGCGCAGCGTGTCGGCCAGGTTGCGCTCACCACCGGGGGTGAGGGCGGAGAAGAGCGTGCGCGCGGGGCGCTGCGCCGGGATGCCGGACGGGGGCGTGGGCACAGGTGTACCTCTCGGTGGGGTCGGTCGAGACGTTGCCGACCAGACTTCCCGGCGCACCGGGAGTCCACCTTACCGACGACGAGGTGACGCACGCCCGGTGAGGGCGGCGCGGCCGCTCGTGTCAGGCGTCGGCCGGCTCCGGCACGTCCGCGCGGTCGTCCTGACCGCGGCGGTCCTTCGGCGGGTCGAAGCGGTAGCCGACGTTGCGCACGGTCCCGATCAGCTGCTCGTGCTCGGGTCCGAGCTTCGCGCGCAGGCGCCGCACGTGGACGTCCACGGTGCGGGTGCCCCCGTAGTAGTCGTAGCCCCAGACCTCCTGCAGGAGCTGGGCGCGCGTGAACACGCGGCCCGGGTGCTGCACGAGGTACTTGAGGAGCTCGAACTCCTTGTACGTGAGGTCGAGCGGGCGCCCGCGCAGCCGGGCGGTGTAGCCGCCGGCGTCGATGGTCAGCTCGCCCGAGGAGATCTCCTGCGGTGCGTCGTCGAACGACGCCGTCGCGGCGCGCTCCATGACGAGCCGGAACCGCGTCTCGACCTCCGCCGGCGTCGCGTGCTCGAGCACGATGTCGTCCGCGCCCCACTCCGCCGTGACGACCGTGAGGCCGCCCTCGGTGAGCACGAGCACGAGCGGCACCGTCAGGCCCGTCGCGCGCAGCAGCCGGCACGTGGTGCGGGCCGTCACGAGGTCACGCCGTGCGTCGAGCACGACGATGTCCGCGTCCGGTGCGTCCACGAGCGCCGACGGTTCGACCGGCAGGACCCTGACCCGGTGGGACAGGAGCCCCAGGGCGGGCAGCACCTGTGCCGAACCACCGGACGCTGGCGTGAGCAGCAGCAGGTCCGCCACGTTCACCTCCTGGCGTGCGAGTGGGCACACGGTACCGCGTGCTCCCACGCAGTCGCGTCGACCGACCGGGGGGTGGCGTCTGAGAGAATCCCGGCGTGCTGACCCGCCCGGCCCTCCGCCGTCCCTGCAGGCCCGCGCCCGGGTGCCCGGTGCGGCCGTGAGCGTCGAGACCCGCTCCGTCCTGACGGCCGTCCTCGCCGCCGCCGTCGCAGTCGCCGGCTTCCTCGACGTGCTGCCGCTCGCCGGCCTCGCGGCCGTCCTCGTCGTCGTGCTCGCCGCGGGGTGGCCCGCGCTCGCCGGCCTGCCGTTCGTGCCCGGTTCCGTGGCGGTGGTCGCCCTCGGTGGCCTCGGTGCGGTGGCGGCCGTGACGTTCACGCCCCTGCAGCCCTACCTCCAGCACATGCCCCTCGTCTTCGCGGCTGCCGTCGTGCTCGCGTTCGTCAACGAGCTCCTGCGCCGCGACGGGCGGGTCCGCCTCGTCGAGTCGGTGTCCGGGACCGTGACGGGCACCGTGCTCGCGGTGTGCGTGACCGGCTGGGTCGCCACGGCGCGCCTGGAGGGCGGGGCGGCCCTCGTGGTCGCCGGGGCGGTGGCGCTCGCGCTCGGCTCGGCCGCCGTCGCGCTGCACGGCCGCCGGGGCCTGGTGTACCTGGTGACGGTCGTCGCCGCGACGGCCGGCGGGACGCTCGTGGGAGCCGTGCTGCCGACGGTCGAGCTCCTCACGGGCGCCGTGCTGGGCTTCGGTGTGGGCGTGCTGGTCGCCGCGATGCACGCGCTGTTCGACCGGGTCCCCGCGCTCGCGCGCCGCCTGCCGTCGCTCGCGGTGGCGGTGCTGCCCGTGACGGTCAGCGGCGTGCTGGTCTACGTCGCCGGGCGCGTGCTCGCCGGCTGAGACCGGTCAGTACACGAGGGCCTGCGCGTCGGGCCGCAGCGTCTCCTCCACGAACACCGCGGCGCCCGCGACCCGCACGCCCGGCAGGACGTCCTGCGCGGTGATGCCCCGACGCGCCGCGCACTGCGTGCACACCGTCACGCGGCCCTCGGCGAGGAGCAGGTCGAGCAGCTCGGGCAGCGGCGTGGCGTGCTCGAGCACGAGCCCGGCGGCGCGGCCGGGCAGCGCGAACCACGCCGACTCCCCGGTGAGCCACAGGCTGACCTCGGCGCCGGCGGCGACCGCGGCGGCCGCCACCGTGAACGCCTGGTTGGCCGCCTCGGGCCGGTCGGTGCCGCTGGTGGTCTTCACGACGAGGGGACGGGGGGTGGGGGTCACGCGCCCAGCGTAGGGAGCGCGGGCGCCGTGGGAAGAGGTGGGCCCCGCCGGTCGTTAGGATCGGTGCATGACTGCGCTCGAGGGCTTCTTCATCGGCCTGCTCGTGGCCGCCACGCTGGCGATCGGGTGGTTCGCCGTGTTCGTCGTCTACCGCCTGTACAAGGGCCAGCGCTGACCCGTCGACGGGTCGTGCACCCGCTGCGGGTGACCGGTCGGGGCACCCGCAGCGCGCAGGTCCGGGCCGGCGTCCGTCCCGGGCCGGCGTCCGAGTCGAGGAGGCAACGTGCCGTTCGTCCTGCCCGAGGGCCTGGCGCCCGAGGTCTACCCGCTCGCCTGGCTGGTCGGGCGCTGGCGCGGTGAGGGCGTCGTCGGGTACCCCGGCGTCGAGGAGAGCGCCTTCACGCAGGAGCTCGACATCACGCACGACGGCGGGCCGTACCTGGCGTACACGACGACGCTCCGGCTCGTCGTCGCACCCGACGACGCGGCCGCGCTCGACGACGCACCCGCGCCCGCCGCAGGCGAGGACGCGGCGGCCGGCGACGGCCCCGTCTGGTCGACCGAGTCCGGGTACTGGCGCGTGCCGCCGGAGCGCCCCGAGGGCCTCGCCGACGGCCAGCACCCCGTCGAGCTGCTGCTCGCCGACCCGTCCGGCCACGTGGCCGTGTACGTCGGCGCCGTCGGCAACGGCCGCATCGACCTCGTCTCCGACCTCATCGCGCACACCGCCACGGGCGCGGCCGTGAACGCCGGCAAGCGCCTGTACGGGCTGGTCGACGGGGAGCTCATGTGGGCGCACGACCTGGCCGCGTTCGGCCACCCGATGCAGTCGTACGCGTCCGGCCGGCTCGCGCGTGTGGAGGACTGACGTGACCACCACCCCCGCCGACGCCGCTCCCGCGCCGGGACCCCGCCACCGCAGCCCCCTGCTGGCCCGGCACGGCGCGGTCGCCGCGGCCGGCCCCGACGCCGGCGTCGCGTGGCACTACGGCGACCCGACCGCCGAGCAGCGGGCCCTCACGCGCGGCGGTGCGGTCGTCGACCAGTCGCACCTCGGCGTCGTCACCGTGACCGGCCCGGACCGGCTCAGCTGGCTCCACTCGCTCACGTCGCAGGAGCTCACCGACCTGCCGCCCCGCACGTCGACCGAGCTGCTCGTGCTCGACCCGCAGGGGCGCCTCGAGCACGCGGCCGGCGTCGTCGACGACGGCAGCACGACGTGGCTGATCACCGAGACGGCGCCCGCGCTCGCGGCCTGGCTGGACCGGATGCGGTTCATGCTCCGCGTCGAGGTCGCCGACGTCACCGACGACTGGGCCGCCGTCGCCGAGCCGCTCGACGCGGAGGGCGGCGAGGGCGAGCCCGTGACGTGGCGCGACCCGTGGCCGCGCACCGGGCCGGGCGGGACCCGCTACGGCCCGTCGGACGCCGACCACCCCGGCGCCGACCGGCGGTGGCGGCTCGTGCTGGTGCCCCGGGACCGGCTCGTCGAGGAGGTCCGTGCGCGCGAGGCCGCCGGCTGGCCGCTCGTCGGGACCTGGGCGTCCGAGGCCCTGCGCGTCGAGGCGTGGCGCCCGCGCACGTCGCGCGAGGTCGACGAGCGCACCATCCCGCACGAGCTCGACTGGCTGCGCACGGCCGTGCACCTGCACAAGGGCTGCTACCGCGGGCAGGAGACGATCGCGCGCGTGCACAACCTCGGCCGCCCGCCGCGCCGGCTCGTGATGCTGCACCTGGACGGCTCCGGGCACCTCGTGCCGGAGGCCGGTGCCGAGGTCTTCCTGCCCGACCTCGACGAGCGCGGCGCCGTGACGCGCGCCGGGGACGCGTCGGAGGGCGGCACGCCCGGGCGCCCCGTCGGGCGCGTGACGTCGGTCGCGCGGCACCACGAGCTGGGGCCGATCGCGCTCGCCGTCGTGAAGCGGTCGGTGCCCGAGGACGCGGTGCTGCTGGTCGACTGCGACGGCGGCGCCGTCTCGGCCGGCCAGGAGGTCGTCGTCCCGGGCGAGGGCGTGTCGGCCGACCGCCCGGCCGCGCGCGGTCCGCTCACCCGCGGGCTCGGCCACCACCCGATGCTCGGCGGCTGAGCCGTGGGCGCGGCCGCGTCGTCGCTGCGGGGGTCCGCCGCGGTGCGCGTGCTCGTCGCGTCGCGCGTGCGGGCCGGGCGGGCGCGGGTCCGGGCGTCGTGGGCGTTCGTGCTGCAGGCGTCTGTCGCGGCGGGCGTCGCCTACGCGATCGGCCGGTACGTCTTCGGGCACGAGCTGCCGTTCTTCGCGCCCGTCAGCGCGTGGATCGCGCTGGGCTTCTCGCGGGACCGGTCCGTGCGGCGGGTCGCCGAGCTCGCCGCGGGCGTCGCGATCGGCGTCGCCGCGGGGGACCTGGTCGTGCACGTGATCGGCTCCGGGGCCTGGCAGATGGCGCTCGTCCTGTTCCTGTCGGCGCTGCTCGGGCGGTTCCTCGACGCGGGCCCGATGCTGACCACGCAGGCGGGCGTGCAGGCGATCGTCATCGTCGGGCTGCCGTCGATCCCCGGCGCCGGGCCGTTCAGCCGGTGGGTCGACGCACTCATCGGCGGCGGCGTCGCGCTCGCGGTCGCGCTCCTGACGCCCACGGACCCGCGGCGCCACCCGCGCCGCCTCGCGCGCGCCGCGGCGGAGGAGCTCGCGGGGGTGCTGCAGGGCGTGTCCCGGGGGCTGGCGCGCCGGTCGGGCGACGACATCGGCGCGGCGCTGCTGACCGGACGCGCCTCGCAGCCCGCGCTCGACGAGTGGCGGTCCGCGGCGTCGTCGGCCGCGGAGCTGGCCCGGCTCGCGCCCGCCCACCGCCGCCACCGGCCCGAGCTCGAGCGGATGGTCCTCACCGCCGTGCTCCTCGACCGGGCCATGCGCAACGCGCGCGTCCTGGCCAGGCGCGCCCGCCGGACCGTCGCCGACGGCCACGACGCGCCGGCGCTGGCCGACGCCCTCGCCTCGACGGCCGGCGCGGTCGAGGAGCTCGCCGACGCGCTCGGCACCGGTGCGCCGCCGCGGGCCGCCCGCGAGCGGCTGCTCACGGTGGCCGCGTCGCTCGACCCGCACGCGCTCGCGCCCGGGGACTGGCAGGTGCAGTCGCTGGTGCTCCTGCTGCGCTCGCTCGTCGTCGACCTGCTCGAGGCCGCCGACGTCCCGCCGGCGGAGGCGCGCGACGCCCTGCCGGAGCTGTAGCGGTCGGCGCAGTGCGTAGGCTCGCCGCGTGGACATCATCGGCTTCGCGCAGGTGTGGCTCTTCGTGCTCTTCTACCTGGTGATCTTCGGGTTGAGCGCGTGGGCGCTGGTCGACTGCCTCCGCCGTCCCCCGCAGGCCTTCACCACGGCCGGCAAGCGCACGAGGACGTTCTGGACGTGGGTGCTCGTGGCCGCGACCGTCGTCGCCTTCATCTGCATCCCGCCGCCGATCGGAGTCGGGCTGCCGTTCCCGAGCTTCCTCGCGCTCGTCAGTGCCGCCGCCGCGATCGTCTACCTCGTCGACGTGCGTCCGGCCGTCGCGCCGTACACGCGCCGCCGCGGCCCCGGCGGCCCCTCGCGCGGCGGCTGGTGACGGGGACCGTGGCCACGGGGGCAGCACCCGCGCACGTCGGGACGGCCGCCGTGCCGCTCGCGCTCGTGCGGCGCGGGGACCTGGTCGAGTCGGTCCACAGCGGCCACGTCGTCGTGCTCGCGCCGGACGGCACGGTGCGGCTCGCGCTCGGGGACCCCGACGTCGTCGTCTGGCCGCGCTCGTCGCTGAAGCCGCTGCAGGCGGTCGCGATGCTGCGCAGCGGGCTCGACGTCGACGGCGAGCGGCTCGCGCTGGCCTGCGCGTCGCACAACGCTGAGGACGGCCACCTCGACGTCGTCCGGCGGATGCTCGCGGCCGCCGGCCTGACCGAGGACGACCTGCAGAACACCCCCGACTGGCCGCTGCACGCCGAGGCCGCGTACGCGTGGCGCACCGCCGGGCACGGGCCGGCGTCGCTCACGCAGAACTGCTCGGGCAAGCACGCGGCGATGCTCGCGACGTGCCGGGCGGCCGGCTGGGACACGGCGACGTACCGGGACCCCGCGCACCCCCTGCAGCGCGCGGTGGTGCGTGCCGTCGCCGACCTGACGGGCGACGCGCCCGCGCACGTCACCGTCGACGGGTGCGGTGCGCCGGTGCTCTCGACGACGCTGCGCGGGCTCGCGCGGGCGTTCGGTCGCATCGCGGCGGCGGCCGGCACGGGGGACGGCTCGGGCGACGGAGCCGGGCACGGGGCGGCGCCGGAGGCGCGCGTCGGGCGGGCGATGTCCGCGCACCCGTGGCACGTCGGCGGCACGGGCCGGGACGTGACCGCGGTGATGGCGGCCGTGCCGGGCCTGGTCGCCAAGGACGGCGCCGACGGGGTGTACGCGGCCGGGCTGCCGGACGGCGGGGCGGTCGCGCTCAAGGTCGCCGACGGCGGCTCGCGGCCCCGGCCCGCGGTGCTCGCCGCCGCGCTGGCCGTGGCGGGCGTCGACCCCGCGGTGCTGCGCGACCTCGCCGCGACGCCCGTGCTGGGGCACGGCGTGCCCGTCGGCGCGGTCGTCGCGACGTTCGGTCCGGGCGCGGCGGTGGACGGTCGCGCGCCGGGCGGCGGCGCGTGAGGGCGGTCGTCCAGCGCGTCACGCGCGCGGCCGTGCGGGTCGACGGCCGGGTCGTCGGCGAGATCACGCGTCCGGGGCTGGTCGCGCTCGTCGGTGTCACGCCCGGCGACGGGCCGGCGCAGGTCGAGGTCGTGGCGCGCAAGATCGCCGAGCTGCGGATCCTGCGCGACGAGCAGTCGGCCGTCGACGTCGGGGCGCCCGTGCTCGTGGTCAGCCAGTTCACGCTCTACGCGGACGTGCGCAAGGGGCGGCGGCCCACGTGGAACGCCGCCGCGCCCGGGCCGGTCGCGGAGCCGCTCGTCGACGCGGTCGTCGACGCGCTGCGGGCGCGGGGCCTCGAGGTCGCGACGGGGCGGTTCGGTGCCGACATGCAGGTCGAGCTCGTGAACGACGGGCCCGTGACGATCCTCGTGGAGTCGGCGCCCGCGGTCTGACGCCCCGCTCGCCGCGGCGGCCCACGCGGCCGGCGCGGCCGGCGCCGGTGGCCGCGGGTCAGCCGAGTCCCACGACCTCGCCCGCGGCGTTCCGGCCGAGGACCGGCCCCGGCCCCGTCGACAGTCCGGACAGCCCCGGCGGGACCGCGACGGGCGTGCTCGGGCGCCCGTCCGGCAGCGCGAGCCGCAGCAGCCGGACCGCCTGCTCCTCGCCCTCGTCGGCGACCGGGACGTACAGGTCGCGGCCGTCCGTGCCGACGGTCCCGGCGGCGGCCTCGTCGTGCACCGCGTGCAGGTGCTCCCACAGCGGCGCGCCCGTCCGCGCGTCGTAGGTGTGCACGCCGTCCGCGGCGACGGCGTGCACCCGGCCCTGCACGACCAGGGCCGAGTGCACCTCGTCCACGGAGACGGTCCACCGCTGCCGTCCCGTCGCGGTGTCGACCGCGTGCAGGCCGGCGCGCGTCGCCGCGAGGACGAGGCGGCCGCCGCTGCCGTCGTCCACGGGCACGTCCACGGGCGGCCTGGGCAGCAGCACGTTCAGGCGCTGCGTCACCAGGTGCCACTGCTCGCCGTCGGTGACGAGGAGCCGGCCCCGCCCGTCGGCGCCGTCGGTCCAGGCGACGGTCGCGTCGGCGGGCACCCGGGCGCGGCGCACCAGCGTGCCCTCCGCGTCGAGCAGCTCGACCCCATCGACGTCGCGCACGGCCGCCGCACCGTCGACGCGGCGCACCCCCCGGGCGTCGAGACCGAGCAGGGGCCGGCCGGTCGGCGGCTCGCGGCGCCACCGCTCCTCGCCGGTGGTCACGTCGACACCCCGGACGAGGAGGGTGTCGGGCTCCACCGGGTGGCCCAGCACGGCGACCTCGCCCAGCAGCGCGAGCGACGTGGCGGGCGTGCCCGGCCCGGCGTCGGTGGCGTGCTCGGCGACGACGGTGCCGTCCGTCGCGCGCACCACGACGAGCCGCGAGGTCGTGGGGGGCACGTCGTGCGCGAGGACGCCCGCGTCCCGTGACCAGGCGTCGGTGACGAGGCAGACCAGCAGCGCCGGCCGGCCCGTGGTCGCGGCACCGGCGTGGCACGTGGGTTGCGGCGTGCCGAGCGTGTCCACGGCGTCGGCGGGGGCGCTGGTGAGCGGCACGACCCACGCGTCCGCGCCGGTGGCGGGCGCGAGCGCGACGAGCTCGCTGCCGTCGGGGGTCCCGCGGACGCCGGTCAGCGGGTCACCCGTGGGGACGACAGGGCGGGGCAGCCGGTCGAGCGGCAGGCGCCAGACCTCCGTGAGCGCGTCCGGGAGGGGCGCCCGCACGCCCGGCACCGTCCGCAGCTCGGCCAGGGCGGCGCGGTCGCGCGCGTCGGTGACGAGCTGGGCGCCGAGCAGGACGACGGCGAGGGCCGCGCCGGCGACGGCGAAGCGGCGCCGGCGGCGCCGGGCGGGGGCGGGCGACGGCGCGGCGTGCTCCGGGCCCGCGTGCGGGCGCGCGGGGGCCGGGGCGGCCCCGTCGTCCTCGACGAGCTCCACCTCGGTCCGGCCGCGGCGCAGCACCATGCGGGCACGCTACCCAGTCCCGGACGGATGGTGGCACCGGGTCGGTGCGCCCGGTCGGGTGCTCGTCCACATGTTCGTCCACAGCTGTGCGCAGCCGCTCACCAGGCGTGCCGCGGGCCGGACACAGGGGTGTGGACAGCAGCTGTGGACGGCGGGGCGTCGCGGCACGGCGCGCGCCGTGCCGCGACATGGCATCGGTCGTGTACGCGAACGGCACGTCCGTCGCGGTCGGGCGCGACGGCGCGGGTGCGCTGCAGCAGCTCGCCTGGTCCTTCGCGGCGGGGTCTGCGCCGGTGACCGACGCGGTGGTTCGCTCGCAGTCCGGGCGGGTGCTGCGCAACACGCTGACCGACGGTGCAGTGCAGGACGTGTCGTCGTCCTGGTACGACACGACCGGTCGACTGGTCCGGGCCGCGATCCCGCGGCACGTGCTCACGTACGGGTTCGCCGCGTCGGGCGGGTGCGGGGCCAGCCCGGGCGCCGGCCTGAACGGGAACCGGACCTCCTCGACCGACGTCCTCGACGGCGGCGCCCCGACGACGGTGACGTCGTGCTACGACCACGCGGACCGGCTCACCGCCACGACGGTCACGGGTGCGCCGACGGGCGCGAGCCCGGTCGCGGGGCTGAACCTCGGCGGCACGTCGCTCCAGTACGACGCGAGCGGGAACACCACGGTTCTCGCGGACCAGATCCTGACGTACGACGCCCGCAGGCCGACGACACCATCGCCGGTGCCCGGACCGAGTTTGCTGCCGCCACGGCCGCTGACGACTCGCAGGTGGCGTCGTGAGCGACTGGGGCCAGGACGCGTACGGCGACGACGCGCTACGCGTCGACATCGACGACGAGCAGGCAGCCGGCGGTGCTGGCGCGGATGTACCGAGCCTGTACTACGGGTCGGTCGACGAGTTCGTACGCGAGTACCTGCGCAACGTCTACCGCCGCCGCATCGACGGCCGGCACCGCTACTGGGCCGCCGAGTGGTGGCGCTACGACGAAGCCGTCATCCGTCTAGAAGCCCTCTGGCGCGCCTGGGAACACTTACGCCTCGACCCCGGCACCGGGAAGAGCTTGTGGTGGCGTGACCACGCCGACCACCACATGCCGGCGCTCATGGACCCGGACGGACCCTTCGGCGCGGCGGATGCCCCGCACGACTTGTGCAAGAGAGGCGAGCCGCTGCCCTACATGGCGCCTCCGGACGGCTTGTTCGTCGACCTTCGTGCGAAGCTCGCACCATAGGCGCCTGCCGCCCCTCCCGAGGCCCCAGCGCCCACGCATAATCGCGTTCCACTCGGCTGAGCGAGTGATCACGCGCGCGAGCCGGTCACACGGACGTCCCTCCCCTCTAGGGTCATGCGCGACCGTCCGCTGAAGCCCAGCATCATGAGGAACTTTGAACAAGCCGTCCGCACGTCGCCCTACCAGCCTGCGTCGCGGTATGACCGCTCTCCTGGCCACACTCGCGGTCACGCTGACGATCGCGGGCCTCTCCCTTGTGGCAGGCCATCAATTCTTGCCGAGCGCGACGGCCGTCGTCAGCGATACGTCAGTCCTGAGTCTCAGCGCGGCGAGTCATGCGGTCGATGCCAATAGCCCCGCTACCACCTTCACGGTGAGGCGCCACGCAGGCATCTCCTCACCCTATCGATTGAGCGTCTACGACGAGACCGGACGCCGCGTCTACAACTGCAGCCCGAGCACCAGTAGCCTTTGTCGATCCACTCAAGACATCACTTTCACAAGTCGCACACCAAATAACACAGTACGCACATACACCGCGTACATCGCGCAAGATAGCCCCACCACTGGGCCACCGGTCACCGACGTCCGTGCTTCCTCTAGCGTGACGGTCAGCAATCTTGGGTGGACCGGCGCGCTGTCATTGACAGCGGACCGAGCCGATGTGGACGCGAACGGCCCAACCACAACCTTCACCATCACGCGAACGAAGGGCACTCCAGACCCGTATCAATTGAGCGTGTATGACGATACTGGACGAAAGTTGTACAACTGCTCCTCGACGTACGAGCACTGCCGGGCAGATAACCCGATCACTTTCACCGCACGCACGGCGAATAACGCCTCCCGCACATACACGGCCTACGTGGCTCAGGACGCGCCCACGACAGGGCCGCCGGTGCAGGACGTGCGCTCCCCCTCCTCAGTTGAGGTGAGGAATCTCGGCTGGACGGGGACCGTGAGCCTGCGTGCCCACCCCATCGACAACCTCCACATGGGAACCGATGTCCACGCGGACGATCCCGCCACTACATTCACCATCAATCGCACCAAGGGCATTCCGGAACCATACAGACTGAGCGTCTACGACGACACTGGCCGCAAGGTCTATAGCTGCACTCCGACATACGAGCACTGTCGGTCCGACGACCCCATTACCTTCACCGCGCACACCCCGAACAACGCCGAACGCGTTTACACGGCGTACGTCGCTCAAGACGCCCCTAACACTGGCCGACCGGTGAACGACATTCGCTCAACCTCTGCGGCCAAGGTGCGTAACGTCGGCTGGACCGGCTCTGTCATACTCGACTACCTTGGCGACAGCCGGTATCGGGTGAAGTTGAGTAGGGCTCTGGGCGACCCCTACAACGTCAGCATATATGACGAGAAAGGCCGACGCTTTCACACCTGCTACGCGGATTACAACTTCTGTGGAAAGACGGATCCGTACGAGGTTGCCATCGCAACCTCGCCCGAAAACCCGCGCGATCTCACTGCCTATGTAAGCCAAGGCGGCGCGGTGGGCGGATCTGGAGAAGATGTCCGTGCGCACAGTAAAGGTCTGACCAGCCAGGATCCACCGCCTGAGGAAGTAAGTGAGACGGATGGCGGTTTCAACCCCTCGCAGCCATGCACTCAGTTGTGCCATGGCGACCCGATAAACTCCGCTACCGGTGAGTTCTGGGAAGACGTCACAGACCTCTCCGTCGAGGGAGTTGGCCCCTCTCTCTCGTGGACTCGCAGCTATGGCGCCACGCGTGCATCCATTCCAGGATCTCTGGGTTGGGGTTGGACGTCCAACCTAGACATGCGTCTAGAAATCGGGGCTGGGTCTGCAGAGGCGACCCTAGAGAATGCGGATAGCGTCCGGGTGCTGCAGGAGAACGGCAGCTCCATAGTCTTCCGACGGGACTCGAACGGCCATTACACAAGCTCTTCGCAGACGCTTGCGACGCTGACAACGCAAGCCGACGGGTCCTTCCTGCTCAGCCGTCGACAAACGGAGAACTTCCGATTCGACGCTAGCGGTCTCCTGATCGCCGTATTCGACCGCCTAGAGAATCAGCTTGATGTCGGGTACAACAGTGCCGGCCGGGTCGGTCGGATCGGCGATTCGAAAGGTCGATTCATCACCGTTCGTTGGAACGGTGCAAACGTCGCTTCCGTTTCAGATCACTCTGGCAGGACGGTGGTGTACGCGTACAACGCCAACGGCGAGCTCACGAATGTAACCCTTCCCGATGGCTCGACGAAGGTGTACACGTACGACCACTCGCACCGCGTCCTCAGCTTGACCAGCGCAAGCGGAGGCACAACGACGAACGTCTATGACGGCGATGGGCGCATCACACAGCAGACAGATCCTCTCGGACGCGTTCTTACTTTCGCCTACGACATCTCCCCGGTTGATGAGTACAACGAAACAACCATCACCGACTCCACGGGAGCGAGCACCGTCGAGCGGTACAGCAGTGGGCGCCTGATGTCCCAAATCAGAGCCGCGAAGACCACTGAAGAGGCAGTCACTCACTACACCTACGATGCAAGCAATAACGTTGTGTCGATCAGAGACCCGCTCGATCGGCTCACACAGTTCACATACGACCGGCGCGGGAATCGCATCATGGTCACCGATCCGCTTGGGCGAATCTCCACCACGACGTATGACGAGTTCAATAACCCGCTTGTGGCCACGAACGCCGCGGGGGAGTCGACGACCTTCACCTACGACGAGCGGGGGAACCTGCTGTCGATGACCGACCCGACCGGCACGGTGACGACCTTTACGGTCAACCCGGACGGCACGGTTGCGACCGCGACCGACCCGCTCGGCCGGGTCACGACCTACGCCTACGACGCGCGAGGCTTCATTGCGTCGTTCACCGGCCCGGACGGTGCGGTGGTGACCACCGTGCACGACACCCTCGGCCGGGTTACCTCGACCACCGACCCGCGTGGGGCCGCTCCGGGCGCTGACGCTGGCGACTTCACCTCGACGTTCACCTACGACGCCGCCGGGCGCCGGTTGACCGCCACCGACCCGGTGGGCGCGGTCGTAGCGTCGGCATACGACGCGGCCGGTCGCCCGACGAGCGTCACGGACGCGTCCGGTGCGACGACGACGACCGAGTACGACGTCGCCGGTCAGGTCACGGCCGTCGTCGACGCCGAGGGGCAGCGCACGACGTTCACCTACGACGGCGCCGGCCGGGTCACCACGGTCACCGACCCGACGGGGGCGACGACGACCACCACCTACGACGTCCTCGGGCGCGCAACCAAGGTCACCGACGCCCTGGGGCGGATCTCGCGCAACGAGTACGACGCAGCCGGCCGCGTCACCGCGACCGTCAGCCCGTCGGGCGCGCGCACGACGTACACCTACGACGCCGGCGACCAACTGGTGTCGGTGACCGATGCCCTCGGCAAGGTCACCACCACCGCTTACGACCCGGCCGGTCGCCCGGTCACGGTGACCGACGCCGACGGGCGGAAGGTGACTACCAGCTACGACCGTGCCGGCCGACCGGTGAAGGTGCTACGCGCCGACGGCAGCGCCCTGCAATGGGAGTACGACGCCACCGGCAAGGTCACCGCGACCGTCGACGCCTCCGGTGCCCGCACCACCTACACCTACGACACCGCCGGCAGGCGGGCCACGGCCACCGACACCGCGGGGCGGACCACGACGTTCGGGTACGACCGGGCCGGACTGCTGACCACCGTGACCCGGGCCGACGGCGCCGTCACCACTTACGCGTACGACGCGGCTGGTCGTCGCACCGGCACGGACTACTCCGACACCACCCCGGACGTGGCCACCGTCTACGACGTCGCCGGGCGCCCGACGTCGGTCACGGACGGCACCGGCACCACCACCTACGCCTACGACAACCTCGGGCGTGTCCTTGAGGTCGACCGCGGCGCCACTTCGGTCGGGTACGCCTGGGACGTGCTGGGCCGGCTGACCGAGCTGACCTACCCCACCGGAAACACGGTGCAGCGCGAGTACGACGCAGCTGGGCAGCTGACTACCGTCACCGACTGGGCGAACCGCGAATACACCTACACCTATGACGCCGACGGCCTGGTCGAGCAGCTCGCCTACCCCAACGGCGTGACCACCGACTACGACCACGACGCCAACGGTCAGACCCTTGTCGTGACCACCAGCGGCAACGGGACCGACCTGCTCGAGCTCGCCTACGGCTACACCGACGCCGGTCTGCTCGCCGACCAGGCCACCACCCGCTCCCCCCACTCCCGCGCGCCGCCCACCACCCCGGCGACCAGCACCACCTACGCCTGGGACGACCTCGCCCGCATCAGCGAGGTGACCGGGGACGACGCCGGCACGTTCACCTTCGACGCCGCTGGCTCCGTCACCACCCTCGCCGACGGACGCGCCATGGCCTACGACACCGCACGCCAGCTCACCACCCTGGTGACCCCGGCCGCGGCAGCCGGCGACGCTCCCGCCACGACGACGTACACGTACGACGGGCGCGGCAACCGCGCCAACGCCGTCACCGACACGGGCGCGGCCGCCGGCACCGTCGCGCACGCCTACAACCAGGCCAACCAGCTCGCCAGTCTCACCGCAGCCGACGGCATCACCACCACGTACACGTACGCCGCGGACGGGCTACGAGCCAGCGCCACCACCGTCGCCAACACCGAGCAGTACACCTGGGACACCCTCGCCGGTGTCCCGCTGCTACTCACCGACCACGCCCACGCCTACATCTACGGCAACGGCACTACACCCCTCGCACAGGTCGACCTCGCCGATGCCTCCATCGACTACCTCCACACCGACACACTCGGCTCCGTGCGCAGCACCACCGACGCGACCGGTGGCGTCACCTCCGACGCCGACTACGACACCTACGGACGCGCTCAAGACGTCACCAGCGCGCGAAGCTCGGCGGTCACGCGGTTCGGGTACGCCGGGGAGTACACCGACCCCACCGGCTACCTCTACCTGCGCGCCCGCTACTACGACCCCACCACCGCCCAATTCCTTACCCGCGACCCCCTCGAAGCCACCACCGGCAACCCCTACGGCTACACCGACGGGAATCCCCTGCAGTACACCGACCCGTTAGGTTTGTTTTGGGGCGACGTCGACTGGGACATGCTTTGGGGGGACCTTGACACCGCAGCACGTGGTGCGAACCAAGGGATCGCTGATGTCGTCAACCCCTCCCACTGGGCTGACGGATTACAGCAACTTCCCACGGCTATCGAATCCGCATACCGCGAGGGCGGGCTCTTGCTCGCTGTGAACCAGTTCAACCCGGTTTTTCACCTTCTGGTCAACACTTCTCGCGGATGGGAGCTGGGACAGAAGGGCTGCGTTTACGAGTCGGCACGAGCTTTTGCCCATGCATCGTTTGATGCTGCAGGCGCTGTGTCCCTCGCAGCGGGAGGTACCTCTGCAGTTCGGGGGCCAGCGACACCCAAGCCGCCCGTGGTCCCGCCGCGCGCAGCCTCCGTGGCGTTCGACGAGTCAGCACTGTCACACATATTCCGAACGGATCGCGGACACCTCGCCCACGACACCCCCGCTAACCGAGCGCTGATTCAGTCCGCTGTGCGCCCGGGCAATATCTCGACAGTCGTCAACCTGCCCGACGGCGCTACCATCACCACGTACTTGCGCGCGCTACCTGACGGCACTCAAGCGTGGGCGAGGGTTCACAGTTCGAGAGGCATAACGAACGGAGGCCTCAATGAGCGCATCTTACGATGACCGCGGGGAGAATCTCACCGCGCAGGAAGCATTCTTGGCCATGACCGATTTCGTTTGGCAATATGCACGCAGGAACCCTGAATACATGATGACCATCCTCGCTGACATCCAAATTTACCCTAACGGCGAGACTGCTGATCCGGCAGCCTGGACTGATTGGCTTGACAGCGTGGCATGGGTGAAGTCTGGCAAACCGCCGCGAACTGGCTCCTGAAATGGTGCCAACCTGAAGCGCCAGGGCGTCGATCCGTACGGTATGTAACTCGCCGACCGCTCGCGATCGAGTCCGGCGGATGGTTCTAGGCGCGTAGGCGAAGCGTCGGGATGTAGGCCGCCAGACACACCGCCGCCACACTGGCTCGGAAGAGACTGGAGACGACGCCGCCCGTTCGTTCTAACCCGCTTCATGCATCGCCGATAACCGCCGTTACGACATTAGTGCGCTCCTGAGAGCGGACGCCACCCAGGTGTTAGCCGCCGTTCGGCGCAGGCGCCGCTCTGAGGTAGTCGAGCACGCGCTCCCCGAGCTCGGTCGGGACCCAGTGGGCCGACGGTGCGCGGAAGCTATCCGGAAGAGCGCTCCGTGGACGGCGGACGAAAGGTCGCTCCGTAGCGCTTGAGTCGGACCTCGACGGACGAGCCATCTTCGTTCCGCTCCTCCTCATCGGCGGACGTGTCGTGCTCCAGTTCGCCGCTCGAAGTTCACACAGCGAACCACCCAACATGCAGGGCAACAGGCCGCGACAGGGCTCCGATCCCGGTTGACGACCACCATCAGGCACAACAACATCGTGCGCATTGGTCCCGTGACCAAGGGTGGACCGTTCAGGGTGTCGCTAGGCGCGCAGCGAAAGCACTGGCTGAAGCTTCCCGTCTGGCGGCAGAAGGTTCAGCCGATTCACGTGCATGGAACGCTCCAAGGGTGGTGTCACGCACAATCCGAGCAACTCCTCTCGGAGACTTTGGGGTAGGTGGAATGGGTAACTACGCAATGCGGGATCTCATGGCCGAGCTCGCACCAGACATCGAAGGCGTCTCATCGGAGGTGGGAACTCGGGGAGAGGTGGCTTTCCTCCGCGTGTACCGCACCGCTGCTCCCGAACGTTGGGCGGTTGTGAGTACACCAGGAGACAGGTGGTTCTCCCTCGAGATCGACGGGGGTTTTTCCCTCGACCATTTCGAGGAGGAGACGCCTACCGGTGACGCGCGGCGCGTCGTGGGTCTGTATGTGCGTCTCGCGGCAATTTACCTGACTGAAGGAGGAGTGACAGTTGCGGCTCGTGGTGGCCGCCGGACGCGCTCGGTACGTCTCGCGGCGGCGGGTGAGGAATATGTCCTGCGCAGGTCGATCGGTGGTCAGATTCGGAACTTGCTGCGTTTTTGCGACTCGCGAGAGAGAGCCTAGTCGTCGTGCCTTCTCGCCTCGTCTTGCGTGGCTGCGTGGAGGACGCGCAGGCGCAGGCTTACGGGCTGCCGTATCGGTTACCCACCCGGCGAGACCGAAACGTGATACATCAAGGGCTTCGACGTTCGTGCGCTCGTCGGAGCGACCAGGACCATTCGACCGAACCGGCCGGGTGGCACGGCGGGCGACCGGGCCGGGAGGATGACGGGATGCGGGTCGAGGCGGTCGAGGGCGACATCACGCGCGAGCACGTCGACGTGGTGGTGAACGCGGCGAACTCGTCGCTGCTGGGGGGCGGGGGCGTCGACGGCGCGATCCACGCCGCGGCGGGACCGGGCCTGCTGGCCGCGTGCCGGGAGCTGCGGCGCACCACGCTGCCCGGCGGCCTGCCCGTGGGCGACGCCGTCGCGACGCCCGCGTTCGACCTGCCGGCGCGCTGGGTCGTGCACACGGTGGGGCCGAACCGGCACGCCGGCGAGACCGACCCCGCCCTGCTCGCCTCGTGCTTCGAGCGATCGCTCGAGGTCGCCGCCGGGCTCGGTGCGACGAGCGTCGCGTTCCCCGCCGTGGGCGCGGGCGTCTACGGATGGGACGCGGACGAGGTGGCCCGCGTCGCGGTCGGGGCCGTCCGCGCGTGGCCGGACGCCACGGGCACGGGCACGACCACGGGCGCGGCGGCCGGTCGGCGGCGGCCCGCCTGTGTCGAGCTCGTGCGGTTCGTGCTGTTCTCGCCGCGCGTCCACGACGCGTTCGCGCGCGCGCTCGGCGCCTGAGCGGCCCCTCGACCGCTGATCGCCCCCGTCGGCGCCGGAGCCCCGGGTCGGCGCGTGGCCCGCCGGCGGTCCCGTGCCTAGGCTCGCGACCATGGCCGACGTGCTGCCCGCGCTGCCCGAGGACGACCTGACGCGCGTGCTGTGCGTCGTCGCCCACCCCGACGACCTCGAGTACGGCGCGTCGTGCGCCGTCGCGCGGTGGACGGCCCACGGCGTCGACGTCGCGTACCTGCTGCTCACGCACGGCGAGGCCGGGATGGACGCGTCCCCGCCGGCCGAGACGGGCCCGCTGCGCGCACGCGAGCAGGTGGCTGCAGCCGCGGAGGTCGGCGTGCACGAGGTCGAGCTCCTGGACCACCCCGACGGCGTGCTGGAGCCGGGGCTCGCGCTGCGCCGCGACGTCGCGGCGGCCGTCCGCCGGTACCGCCCCGACGCGGTGCTGACGATGACCTGGGAGGCCGAGGTCGGCTGGGGCCTGAACCAGGCGGACCACCGCGCGGCGGGCCTCGCGACGCTGGACGGCGTGCGCGACGCGGGCAACCGGTGGGTCTTCACGGACCTGCTCGACGAGGGCCTGGAGCCCTGGGGCGCCCGCCGCCTGCTCGTGCACGGGCACACGCGCCCCACCCACGCCGTCGACGTGACGGGGGAGCCGCTGCGCCGCGGCGTCGCCTCGCTCCAGGCGCACGCGTCCTACCTCGCGGGCCTGCCGTGGCACCCGGACCCGGCGGAGATGGTGCCGGCCATGGCCGCCGAGGGCGGGCGCGCCGCGGGCGTCGAGCACGCGGTGCTGCTGCGCGCGTACGACCTCTGACCCGGGCGCGCCCGCTCCGGGTCAGTCCGCGGTGGAGTTGAGGCGGTCCAGCTCCTCGGCGGTCAGCTCGAGGTCGGCGGCGAGGACCGAGTCCTGGATCGACGCCGGGCGCGAGGCGCCCGGGATCGGGACGACGACGTCCGCCTGGGCGAGCTCCCACGCGAGCGCGACCTGGTGGGGGCTGACGCCGCGCGCCTGCGCGACCTCGGCGAACGGCGCGAACCGGTCGCCCAGCTCGCCGGCCCGGGCGATGCCGCCGAGCGGGCTCCACGGCAGGAACGCGATGCCGAGCTCGGCGCACAGGTCGAGCTCCGGCTGCGAGGAGCGGAACGCGGGGGAGTACTGGTTCTGCACGGACGCCAGGCGCCCGCCGAGGACCTCCTGCGCGAGGCGGATCTGCTCGGGGTTCGCGTTCGAGACGCCCGCGAGGCGGATCGTGCCGGCGTCGAGCAGGTCGGCGATCGCGCCGACAGACTCCTCGTAGGGCACCTCGGGGTCGGGGCGGTGGAACTGGTAGAGGCCGATCGCCTCGACGCCGAGCCGGCGGGCCGACTCCTGCGCGGCCTGCTTGAGGTACTCGGGCCGGCCGTTCAGCGTCCACGTGCCGTCGCCCGGGCGCAGGTGGCCGCCCTTCGTGGCGACGAGCACCGACGACGCGTCGCCGTGCCACGTGCGCAGCGCCTCGGCGATCAGCTCCTCGTTGTGGCCGACCTCGTCGGCGTGCAGGTGGTACGCGTCCGCGGTGTCGATCAGCGTGACGCCCGCGTCGAGCGCGGCGTGGATGGTGGCGACCGAGCGCTCGCGGTCGGGGCGGCCCTCGATGGACATGGGCATGCCGCCGAGGCCGATCGCGCTCACGGGGACGTCGGCGATGTGTCGTGTCTGCATGCCCCCATCCCACGCCCGGGGCGACCCGAGCGCACGCGGGGGCGCCCGGCCCGGCCTGCCGGGACGCGTGCGGTGCGCCAGGCGCTCCCGGCGCCCGGGCGGGCCGGGTCAGAGGCCGGGGACGTCCAGGCGCAGGACCGAGGCGATGGTCCGGACCACGCCGTTCTCGTCGTTCGACGGCGCGAGGAACCGCGCACCCGCGCGCACGTCGGGGTGCCCGTTGGCCATGGCGAACGACCAGTCCGCCGCCGCGAGCATGCCGACGTCGTTGAGGTAGTCGCCGAACGCCATGGTGTGCTCCGGGCCGACGCCCAGCGCCGCCTGCACGGCCCGCAGCGCGGTGCCCTTGTCCGCCGTGGGGCTCATGACGTCCACCCAGTGCTCGCCCGAGACGAGCACCCGCGCGACGTCGCCGAACGACGCGAGCGCAGGGCCCGCGCCCGCCTCCGCGTCCCCGAAGTCGTGCACCGCGACCTTGAGCACGGTGTCCTGCACCGCCGTGAGGTCGTCGACCGTCTCCAGCAGGGCGTAGTACGGCGTGCACTGCGCGAGGAACGCGTCGTCGGTGCGCTCGACGTACGCGCTGCGCTCGCCGCAGAGCACGACCCCGACGTCGAGCGTCGCCGCGGCCCCGCGCACCCGGCGGACGACGTCGCGCGCCACCGCGAGGTCGAGGCCGTCGACCGCGACCGCCACGCCGTCGCGGACGACGTGCGCGCCGTTCTCCGCGATGTACACGAGGTCGTCGCGGCCCATCGTGCGGCGCAGCGTGGGGTACGCCCGCCCGCTCGCGGGGGCCACCGTGACGCCCCGCGCGAGCAGCGCGTCGAGCAGCGGCCAGAACGTCGGGTGCACCCGCTTGGCGCCGTCGAGCAGCGAGCCGTCCATGTCGAGCGCGATCAGCCGCACGTCCGGGACGTGGTCGAGAACGGGCGGGTCGGCGACGGTCACCGGTCGAGCATGCCTCACCAGTTCCGCCCGCCCGGCGCGCCGCCGCCCGCACCGGGGTCCCGCCCGGTGCCCGGCGCACCGCCGCCGGAGGTGCCGCCCGACGGGCCGTCCGGCGCGCCGTCCCCGCCGGTCCCGTCGTCCGGTCCGGCGCCCCCGCCGGTCGCGTCGTCGGCTCCTGCGCCCCCGCCGTTGGCCTGCTGGTTGCGCTCCGCGACCTGGGCCTGGCGCTCGGCCTCCGCGTCCTGCGGCGCCGGGGCCTGGTCCGCCCCGGTGGGCGCGTCCGCGTCCGCGCCCTCGTCGGGTGCCGGTGCCCCCGGCGTCGGGCCGATCTCCCCGGCGTTCATGGCCCTGCCGACGTTCTGCGCGCGCTCGCTGAGCTCCGCGAGCTGCTCCTGCGCGGCCTGCTGCTCCTGCTCGCGCTCCTCGTCACCGCCACCACCGCCGCCGCCACCGGCACCGGACGACGGCGGGGTCGGGCAGGCCGGGTCCGCGAGCGCCTCGGCCCGCAGCGCGGCGTGGTCGGCGGCCTCCTCGAGCAGGTAGTGCGCCCAGCGCAGCTCCTCGGAGTACACGGGCGGGTCCGCGCCCTCGTACGGCGGCTCGAGGACCTCCTCGTCGTACGGCTCCCCGGCGGCGCGCGCGACCAGCGCGACGCCCACGGCCACGGCCTCCGCGAGCGCATCGTCGGCGGCGGCCTCCATCTCGGTGGTGTACGCCTCGAGGACGGTCGCGCGGTTGGTCTGCACGGCGCAGCGGTGCTCGTCGGGCACGCCGACCAGCGCCTGGTCGAGCGCGTCGAGGGCGGACGACCACAGCCCGGCGCGCGCACGCGCCGTGCCGGCGTTGAAGTCGGCCTTCCACTGCTCGACCGGTACCGCGGACCGCTGCCGGTCGAACACCTCCATGGCCGCCCCGTCGTCGCCGGCGTCCCACGCCGCCCGACCCTGCCCGTAGACCGGGAGCAGCACGAGCATGTGCACGCCGAAGAACAACAACACGGCGGCCGGCAACCAGGTCCAGAACAGCAGGCGCCGGCGGCGCCGGACGTGCGGCGGCTCGGCCGCGCGTGCCGCCCGGCGTGCGGCGCGGCGCCCGGCGGTGGTCCGCAGCCTGGCCCGCGACCTGCGGTCCTGCTCGTCGCGTTCGGCCTTCGCCAGCTCCTTCCGGCGTCGTGCGGCCGCCTGCGCGGCGCGTGCCCGGTCCTTCTCGCGGCTCATGCGGACCGCCGGCGGCTGGACGCCCGGCCCCACGTCCAGGCCTCCGCCGCGAGCAGCAGCGCGGCGAGCAGGGCGAACGGCCAGACGACGTCACGCGTGCCGATCACGTCGGTGCGCCCGTCGGCGGCGATCGCCGCCACGTCGACGTCGGCGACGAGGGACCCCGTCGGCGTGGGTGCGGTGCGGTGGACGTACGGCACGCCGAGCTCCTCGGCGACGGCGCGCAGGCCGTCCTCGTCGATGCGGGACACGGCGTCGCCGCCCGCGGGGTCGGTGATGTAGGGCGGGTCGGGGTCGACCGTGCCGTCGTAGCTGCGCATGCGGCCGCCCTGCGCGGTGCCGTAGCCCAGCACGGCGCCGCCGTCGACGAGCGGCGCCAGCTCGGCGAACGACGCGGCGTCGCCCTCGCCGGTCTGCTCCCCGTCGGACAGGTAGAACACCAGGCGCACCATCGCCGGGTCGCGGCGGGCCGCGTCCTCGAGCGAGCGGCGCAGCACGTCGAGCGGCCGGTCGCGCAGCGTGCCCGTCGAGGAGGCGGTCACCTCCTGCGTGACGGTCTGCGCCCACGACCGCACGGCGTTCACGTCGTCCGTGAGCGGCAGCTGGGAGCCGGCCTCGTCGGCGAAGGCGATGACGGCGAAGGACCCGCCGGACAGGTCGGTGGCGAGCGAGACGACGTCGTGGCGGGCGCCGTCGAGGCGGCGCACGGTCGGCTCGGGCGGCAGGCCGGGCTGCCGCGGCGCGGGCTCGCCCGGGCCCCAGTCCTCGGCCGCCATGGAGCCCGTGCGGTCGACCACGAAGAAGGTCTGCACGCCGGCGCGGGCGCCGCCCGGCTGCGTCGTCGTCACGGCCGGTGTGAGCCCGACGACCGCGACCGCGGCGACGAGCAGCGCACGGCGCCACCACGTCCAGGGCCCCGCGCGGAGCGCGCCGTCGCGCACCGGGCGCGCGCGCCGGTCCTGGCGCACCACGCGCACGCCGAGGGCCTGCACCACGCACAGCACCAGCAGGGGCAGCGCCGTGACCAGCACGACGCCCACCGGGACCACCGCCCGCCACGTCATGCGCGCACCCGCCAGGCCAGGACGACGGCCAGCAGGCCGGCGACGTACAGCAGGGCGACCCACCCGTCGGAGTCGTCCACGACGAGCCGCTCCGGGTCGGCCTCCATCGTGACGAGCTCGGCCGCCTGCACCTGCGCGAGGATCGCGGGCACCGCGCCGGGGTCGGACGCCTGCGCGAACACGCCGCCGGTGTCCTCGACCGCCAGGCGCATGCGGGCGCGCACCCCGCTGCCGCCCGACCCGGCGTCGCGGTCCGGGTACAGGCCGTGCACGACGGCGCCGCGGTCGGCCGCCAGCACCGTCGCCTCCTCGAGGGAGTACACCGGGTCGCCCGACAGCTCGTTGTCGGTCGCGAGCACCACGGACCGCGACCGGTCCGCGTCGAACTGGTCGAACAGCAGCGCGCACGTCGCAAGGCCGTCACCGATGAGCGACGCCTGCATCTCCAGCCCTTCCGTGCCGCCGCGGAAGAAGTCCTCCACGTCGTCGGGCGCGTCCCCCTCCAGGACGTCGCGCGCCGTGCGCAGCTGCTCGCGCACCAGGTCGTAGTCGTCGGTGAGCGGGAAGACGGTCCGCGAGGTCGAGTTGAACAGCGACAGCGCGACGCGCTCGCCCTCGAACTCCTCGACCAGGCGCCCGAACGCGGCGACGACGGCCGCGTCGTACTCGATCATCGAGCCGGACACGTCGAGGCACAGGACGATGTCGCGGTTCGCCAGGTCGCGGGTGCGCTCCTCGACGGCGACCGGGCGCGCGACGAGCACGGCCGCCGCGAGGGCGGCGGCGCCGACGGCGAGCACGAGGCCCGCGCGCAGCGCGTGGTAGCGCACGCGCCAGGCCCGCATCGCCGGCACGTGGCGCAGCTCGGCGGTGTTCGCGACCCACGTCGTCGTGGCACCCCGCCGCCGCCACAGCAGGCCCGCGGCGAGGGCGGCGACGGCCAGCGCCACGAGCGCCGGCACCGCCCACGGCGTGGTCAGGGTCGTGCCCGCGCCCAGCGGGACGGCGGCGGTCACCACCTCGTCACCACCCGGCGCGCCTCCGCGAGCGACGTCCGCACCGACGTACGGCTGTGCGCCGCGAAGGACGGCTTCGCGTACCGCTCGAGCAGGCCGGCGAGGCGCCGCACCCGCCTGTCCTCGCGCGCCAGGCCCGCGGTGAGGGACGCGGTGCGCACGCCCGTGCGGGCCGCCGCGAACTCCCGCACGACGAACTGCAGCTCGAGGTGCACACCGCGCTCGTCCAGCTCGCCGGCGCCGTGCCGGCCCTCGATCGTCGCGATCCGGTCCAGCGCGACGCCCCGCGCGGCGGCGTACGGGTCCCCGCCGCCACGCCGGTGCCGGGGGGCCGACCCCTCGGCCGCGGCGGGCGCGGCCGGCGCCGGTGCGTCCGCGGGTGGGCGCGTCGAGCGCAGGACCCACCAGAACCACCCGCCGACCACGGCCACGAGCAGCAGGCCGACCAGCGGCCACCACCCGTGGTACGCCATCGGCTCGACCAGCTCACCGCCGGGCACGTCGCGCCCTCCCCAGCAGCGCCGCCATCTCGTCCAGCACGTCGTGCGTCGACTCGACCGTGACGGCCTCGACGCCGACGCGCCGCAGCCGCGCCCGCACGGCCAGGTGCCGCTCCGCGCGCGCCTGCGCGACCGCCTGCTGCACGCCGCGGCGCCCGCGCAGGTACGCGGGCAGCGTCCAGCCGGACACGATGTCGCGCACCGCGCGGACGGGTCCGGTCACCGCGACCGGGCGGCCGCGCTCGCGGGCGTCGGACGCCCCCGCGAGCGTCGCGGGCGCGGGGCCGAGGTCCGCCCCGAACAGGTCCGCGTCGGCGACCTGCACGACCATCACCTCGTGCCGCGTCCGCACGCGCGCGAGGGCCCGCGCGTCGGCCTCGGTCGGCCGCGCCTCGTCCGTGACGACGACGACGAGCGAGCGGCGGGCCGTGCGGCGCAGCACGCGGTCGAGCAGGCGCGCGAGGTCGCCGTCGCCGGCACCGGGGTCGAACGTCCGCTCGACCCGCCGCAGCAGCACCTCGAGGTGCGTCGACCCGGCGCGCGGCGGCAGCTCCAGGACCCGGCTCGCATCGCCCGCGACGACGCCGACGCGGTCGCCCCGCCGGTGCGACAGGTGCGCGACGACGTCCGCGACGAGCAGGGCGACGACGTCCTTGCGCTCCCCGCCCGCGGACGTGGCGCACATGTGCCGGCCGGTGTCGACGACGAGGACCACCGACAGGTTCGACGTCGCGACGTACCGCTTGACCACGGGCTGCGCCGACCGTGCCGACGCCCGCCAGTCGATGTCGCCCACGTCGTCACCGGGCGTGTAGAGGTGCAGGTCGTCGACCTCGTCGCCGTGGCCCTTCCACACCGCGCGGTGGCGCCCCTCGAGCAGCCCCGTGGCGCGGCGCACCGTGGGCAGGTCGAGGCGGGCGCGCACGAGCGCGAGACGGGACCGGTGGGGCATGGGTCAGCGCACCGGCGGTCAGGGCACCGGGACCGCGTCGAACACGGCGTCGACGATCGACTCGGGCGTCACGTCGTCGGCGAGCGCGTCGAACGTGCGGACCACCCGGTGGCGGAGCACGGCGTGGCGCAGCGCGCGCACGTCGTCCGGCGTGACGTGGCTGCGGCCGTCCCGCAGGGCGACCGCCTGGGCGACGCGCATGAGGGCGATGGACCCGCGCGGGCTCGCGCCCATGCGCACCAGCCGGTCGTGGCCGGGCACCTGCACGGGCCCGCGGCCGCGCGTGGTCGCGACGAGGTCGACGACGTACCGGCGGATCGACGCGTCGACGTAGACCTCGTCCACGCGGGCCTGCAGCCAGCGGACCTCGTCGAGCGTGAGCCGGTCGGCGTCGAGCGGGCGGGTCATGCGGCCGTCGGAGATGCGGTCCAGGATCTCGACCTCCTCCGCCGGCTCGGGGTAGTCGAGCACCTCCTTGAGCAGGAAGCGGTCCATCTGGGCCTCGGGGAGGACGTGCGTGCCCTCCTCCTCGATGGGGTTCTGCGTGGCGAGCACCATGAACGGCGTCGGGACCGGGTGCAGCTCGCCCGCGATCGTCGTCTGCTTCTCCTGCATCGCCTCGAGCATCGCCGACTGCGTCTTCGCGCTCGACCGGTTGATCTCGTCGAGCAGCACGACGTTCGCGTGCACCGGCCCGAGCTGCGTCGTGAACGTCGACGTGCCGTAGTTGAAGACCTGCGTGCCGACGATGTCCGACGGCATGAGGTCCGGCGTGCACTGGATGCGGTGGAACGACCCGGACACGGCGTGCGCGAGCGTCTGCGCGGCCGTCGTCTTGGCCAGGCCCGGGACCGACTCGAGCAGGATGTGCCCGCCGCACATCAGCGCCGTCACGAGCGACGTGCGCAGCCCCGCCTGGCCGACGACGCGCTGGTCGAAGACCCGGCCGATGCGTTCGGTGAGCGCGACGGCTCGGTGGAGGTCGCGGGAGGTGAGCGTGTCGCGGGGAGGCACGGGCCGGGAGGCTACCCCGCGGCCGGCCACCAGAGGCGCACCGCCGCGACCACCGCCGTGTCGCGGGGCGCGTGCGTGCCGGGCACGAGGGCGAGGGTCCACGGGCCGCCGAGGCCCGCGAGGTGCCTGGTCAGCTCGTCGGGCGTGCCGAAGGGGTCCTGCTCGCCGCTGACCGCCAGCACCGGCACCCGGACCTCGGGCAGGTGGGCCGTGCGCAGCCGGTCCGGCCGCCCGGGCGGGTGCAGCGGGTAGGACAGCAGCAGGAGCCCCGCGGCCGGCAGCCCCTCGGCGACGGCGACCGACGCCATCCGCCCGCCGAACGACCGCCCGCCGACGACGAGCCGGTCGGTGCCCACGCCGAGCTCGGCGGCGAACGCCTCGGCCTCCGCCCGGACGCGGTCGACGGCGGCCCGCCCGCGCGGCAGGTCGGCGCGGCGGACCGCGACGTGCGGGGACAGGGCCGCGTCGAGCGCGACGAGCGTCGCGTGGTCCCGCGTGGCGCTCGCGCCGGGGGTCAGGAGCACGCCGGCGACGTCGGCGGGCGCCTCGCCCGCGTGGACGACGCGGGGAACAGGGCTCGGTCGCACGGACCGACGATCCCACGTGCCGCGGTGCGCGGCCGGGTGCCCACCGGCGCCGGCGGTGCGCCGATGGGGCGAATCCGGTCGCGGGCGGGTGCAGGGCCTTTCTGCGCCCGCCCGCCGCCGATACGCTGCCGACCGCGTGCCCTCGGGCCGTCGACGAGGGAGGGGCGATGCCGCGCTTCAAGGTGGACCCGGACGGCCTGCTGCGGACCGTCGAGGCGCTGCGCGTCGCGAACGCCGGCATCGAGGCCGAGCTTGAGCGCCTGGACGCGCAGGTGCGCCGGCTGGACGACGCCTGGTCGGGCGAGGCGCGCGACGCGTACGCCCGGGCCCAGGCGCAGTGGCGCCAGGAGCTGGCGGGCATGAACAGGACGCTGGCCGACGCGGCGCGCCGCGCCGCGAACGTCTCCGCCCGGTACACCGCGACCCGCGAGGCCGTCGCCGCGCGCTGGAGCGGCGCGTGAGCGCGGCGGAGCAGCACGTGGGCGCGGCGGAGCAGGCCGAGCCCGTGCTGGCGCGCGTCGACGCGCTCGTCGCCCGTGGCCGCGCGCTCGAGGAGCGCACGCGCGCCGTCGAGCGCGAGATCGCCGAGATGCTGCCGGACACGGCCACCGACCTCGCGACCGCGACCTGCGACGAGCACGGCGTGCTGACGGCCCTGGCCTTCGCACCGGCCGCCGCCGAGGCCACGCCGCAGCAGGTCGAGGACGCGGTGAACGTCGCGATCGGGCGCGCCGCGGGCACGGCCGGCGTGCTGGGCGACGCGCTCGCGGCCGCCGTCCTCGGCGCGCTCGCGGGCGGCACGATGCCGCGGCCGACCGAGCACGTCGCGCTCGGCGGCGCGATCCGCGTCGAGGCGTTCCTCGGCCGTCCCGGCCGCGTCCACCTGCGCCCCGACCTCGTGGAGCGCACCGCCCTCACCGCCGTCGCGGAGGCGGTCGTCGCCGCCCACGCGGCCGCTGCCCGCGAGTCCGCACCCGTCCCGCCGGCCCCGGAGGTCTGACCCGTGTCCGAGATGGAGGTCGACACCGACGACCTGCGCAGCGACGCCACCGACTACTGGGACCCCTGGTCCGGCAAGGTGCTCGAGCTCGAGCGCGCCACCCGCGCGGCGTACAAGCCGCTCACCGCGGCGGACTGGTCGGGCATCCCCGGCGCGCAGGACGTGCGCGTGGCGTTCGAGCAGTTCCTCGGTGACGTCGCCGAGTTCCTGCACACGGGCTCCGAGGTGATGGAGGGCATCGCCCGCACGCTCCTCGAGGCGTCCGCCGACTACGTGAAGCTCGAGGACGGCAACGTGGCCGAGCTCGCCGAGATCCAGGCCGAGCTGGAGGCACTGCAGTGAGCTACGTCGACACCATCAAGGCGGTCGAGATGGCCAAGCTCCGGGGCGCCCGCGTCTCGGTCGAGACGCTGCGCGACGGGTGCGAGCCGCTCGTGCGCACGCTCGTCGACGTGTACCTCGGCACGTTCCCGCCGTTCCCCTTCAAGGACCGGGTGGCGGACGAGATCACCGAGCGGCTCGTCGGGGTCGTGCGGGAGTTCTGCGGCTACGTCCTCGAGGTGATCGCGTTCTTCGAGCAGCTCGTCGACTGGATCGGCAGCCCCGTGGCGCTGCGCGCGGCCGCCGACGCGCTCCTCGCCGACGTCGACAACCCGGCGAACGCGCTGCTCCTGCAGATCAAGGAGAGTGCGGTGCCGAGCCGCCACTCCTGGAACGACCCACCGGCCTCGGACGACTACGCCGACGCGCGGGAGGCGCAGCCGGGCGAGCTCGAGCGCCTCCTGCCGTTCATCGGGTCGATGCGCGAGATCCTCCGGGAGATGGCGAGCTCGATCGAGACGTTCTACATCGAGCTGACGATCGCGATCGTCGGCCTCGTCGGCGCGATCGCCGGCCTGGTCGTCACCATCGGCGCGGGTTCGACCGGCATCGGCCTGCCCGTCGCGGTCGGCACCGCCGTCGCGACGGTCGCGAGCCTGCTCGCCGCCATCGGCGGCATCGTCGCGCTCGCGGTCACGACCTCGCAGGTGCAGGGCGGGCTGCTCGACTCCGCGAAGGCGGGCTTCAGCCACACCTGGGCGAACCACGCGCAGTTCGCGACGGTGCGATGACGGCACGTCAGGTCAGGGTCCTGTCCGTCGCGCTCGCGGCGGTCGTCGCCGTGGCCGTCGCCGGACTCGTGGCCGCGCTCGTCGTCCTGCCGGCGGTGAACCGGGCGGACCCGCCGCCGCCCGTGCGTCCGGTCGTCGAGGCGTACCTCGCGGCCGTGGCCGACGGGGACGCCACGGCCGCGCTCGCGGTGTCGCGCGCGGACCAGGAACGGTTCGACGGCGCGTCGACCGGGCTGCTCGGCGACGACGTGCTGCAGGGCGCGCGCGAGCGCATCACCGACCCGCGCGTGGAGGCCGAGGACGTCCGGGGGACCGGGGCCACCGTCGCGGTCGGCTACACGCTCGCGGGGGAGCGTCAGCAGGCCGACCTGCGGCTGCGGTACGACGAGGACGCGGCGGAGTGGCACGTCGTCGACGGGCTTCTCGGCACGGTGCGCGTCGAGGGGCTGGGCGGCGACACCGTGCCGGTCGAGGTGGCCGGCGTGACGCCGGACCCGGGTGCCGAGTGCACCGGGGAGTGCGCGGAGACCGCCACCTACACGCTGTTCGCCGCGGTGTACGACGTGCGAGCCGACCTGTCCGGGTTCGAGGTGCACCCGCGGAACACGGAACCCGCCGAGCAGCTCGTGACCGTGGGTCCCGGCACGACGCAGAGCGTGCGCTACCTCGCCGTGCCGCAGGGCGACGACTGGCCGGTCGTCAACGGCAACCCCACGGACCCGAGCCCGGACGCGACGGACGGCTGACCGCCGCCGTCCGCTCGCCGGGTTACGCGTCGGTACGGTGGTCGCGTGAGCACGGAGGACGGGCCGGGGGCCGGGCGCGGACGCGTCGTCATGCAGGTGCGCTGGTCCGACGTCGACCTGTTCGGGCACGTCAACAACGCCGCGTTCCTGCGCTACCTGGACGACGCCCGGTTCACGCTGTTCCCCCGCATGGGCGTCGACGAGGCGGGGGCGATGACCGCGTCGCTGCTCGTCGTCGTCAAGCACGAGATCGACTACGTCGCGCCGCTGCGCTTCCGGCTGGCACCCGTCGTCGTCGAGGTGTGGGTGCCGCGGCTCGGGCGCTCGTCCGCGGACTTCGCCTACGAGGTGCTCGACGGGGACGGGCCGGACGCCGGCGTCGCGCTGCGCGCGCGCTCGCGGATGGTGCAGCTCGACCGCGCGACGCACACGCCCCGGCCGTTCACCGACGAGGAGCGCGCGACGTTCGCCCGGTACCCCGGGCCGGAGCCGGTGCTGCGCGGCTGGTGACGCTCACGCGGAGGCGAGGTGCAGCACCGCCGCGGTGAACGCCTGCAGCCCGGCCGCGACGTCCGCCGCGGCGACGGACTCGTCCGGGTGGTGGCTGATCCCGTCGGGGTTGCGCAGGAACAGCATCCCCACGTCCGTGAGGCCACCGAGCGACATCCCGTCGTGCCCCGCGCGGCTGAACAGGTGCGGCGGGTCCACCCGGCCGGTCGTCGCGACGCCCGCGGACAGCACGTCCCGCAGGCGGCCCGCGCACACGAGCGCCGGCGCCTCGTGCACGTCCCGGGCGTGCCAGGACAGGCCGCGGCGGCCGGCCACGGCCTCCACGTCGGCCCGGATCGCCGCCCAGGCGGCGTCGCGGACGTCGTCGTGCTCGGCCCGCAGGTCGACCGTCAGGACCGCCTCGCCCGGCACGACGTTGACGGCCCCCGGGAACGCCTCGAGCCGCCCGACCGTGCCCACGACGTGGTGGCGCGCGCGGCACACGCGCTCGACCGCGAGCGCGACCTCCGCCGCGCCGAGGAGCGCGTCGCGGCGCCGGTCGTACGGTGTGCCGCCCGCGTGCCGTGCCTCGCCCCGCACGCGCAGCTCGTACCGGCGGGCGCTCGCGACCGACGTGACGACGCCGAGCGGCTCGCCGGCGTCGTCGAGCTCGGGGCCCTGCTCGATGTGCGCCTCGAGGTAGCCGACGAGCTGGTCCGGGCGGCGCGCCGCGGCGCCGACGCGCCCGGGGTCGAGGCCGAACGCGGCGAACGCGTCCCGCAGCGCCGTGCCGTCGCCGTCGCGCAGGTCCCACCAGGCCTCGTCCCACCGCCCGCCGAACGCCGCCGACCCGAGCAGCGCCGTGCCGAACCGGGCGCCCTCCTCGTCCCAGAAGCCGGCGACCTCGAGCGCGAACGGCAGCGGTGCGCGCCGGCCCCGCACGAGCCGCACGACCTCGAGCGCCATGAGCACGCCGAGCGTGCCGTCGTAGCGGCCGGCGTCCCGCACGGTGTCGAGGTGCGAGCCGAGGACGAGCGCCGGGGCGTCGGGATCCGGCGCGTCGAGGCGGCCGCAGAGGTTGCCCGCCTCGTCCTGCCACGCGTGCAGACCCGCCTCGCGCATCCACCCGGCGACGACGCGGTTGACGCGGGCGTGCTCGGGCGAGAGGTACACGCGCTCGATCGCACCGGGTGTCGCCGAGTGCCGCGCCAGCGCGTCGCAGCGCGCCATGACCCGCGCGGCCGCCGCGTGCACGGCCTCCGCGGGCAGCACGGTCGGGTCGGGTGCCGGCACGCTCAGCCCTCCGCCCAGGCGTCGGCGGCCGCGTCCACGCCGCCGGACGGCGGCACGGGCACGCCCGCCCGGCGCAGCACGTGCTCGAGCGCGGCGAGCGTCGTCAGCACCGTGTCGAGCCGCGCGTTGACGCCCATCGTGCCGATCCGCCACACGCGCCCGCGCAGCGGCCCGAACGACGTGCCGATCTCGATGCCGAAGTCGTGCAGCAGCGCGCCGCGCACGCCCTCGCCGTCGACGCCGTCGGGGATCACCGGCGCGACGACGTTGTGCATCCGGTGCCCGAGGTCGCCGAACACGCCCAGCCCCAGGCCCCGCACGCCCGCGAGCATCGCGCGGCCGGCGCGCGCGTGCCGGTCGACCACCTTCTGCCGGCCCTCGTCGAGCAGCACGCGGGCGCACTCGTGCGCGGCGTAGAGCATGCTCGTCGCCTCGGTGTGGTGGTTCAGGCGCCGCGGCCCCCAGTAGTCGAGGACCATCCCGAGGTCGAAGTAGTTGGAGCCGATCGGCTCGCCGACGTCCTCGTCGTCGTCCTCGCGGATGCCCGCCTCCACGCGCCGGCGGCCGCGCACGACCTCCACCGCGCGGTCCGAGAGCGTCAGCGGCGCGCTGCCCGGCGGGCCGGACAGGCACTTCTGCAGCCCGGCCGTCGCGGCGTCGAGTCCCCAGGCGTCGGCCTCGAACGGGTTGCCGCCGAGCGACGCGGTCGCGTCGGTGTAGAAGAGCGCACCGTGCCGCGCGCACACGTCGCCGAGCTCGTCGAGCGGCTGGTTCATCGTCGTGGACGTGTCGCCCTGCACGACCGCGAGCAGGTGCGGGCGCACGCGTCGCACCGCCTCCTCGACGACCGACGTCGGGAACACCTGCCCCCACGTCGTGCCGATCGTGTGCACCTCCGCGCCCGCGCGCTGCGCGATCTCCGCGAGCAGGTGCCCGAACCGCCCGAACACCGGCACCAGGACGCGCTGCCCCGGCCGGACGAGGGACACGAGCGCCGCCTCGATGCCCGCGCGCGACGTGCCGTCGACCAGCAGCGTCGCGTCGTTGCGGGTCGCGAACACCTCCCGGTACAGCGCCTGCGTCTGCGCCATGTACCCCGTCATCACCGGGTCGTACTGCCCGACCAGGGGCGTCGAGAGCGCCCGGAGCACGCGCGGGTCGGCGTTGACGGGCCCCGGGCCCATGAGCAGGCGGGCCGGTGGGTCGACCGGTGCGGTCATCGGGGTCCTCCCGTGGTGGTGCGGTCGGCCGGCGCGGCCGCCGCCGTGGCGGCGGCGGCGGCTCGCGCGGGGACGGCTGTCGCGGCGGCGAGCCGGCGGCCCAGCGCGACGAGCGCGAGGTCGGTGCGCGGTGCGCCGACCAGGCAGACGCCGACGGGTGCGGGGCCGAGCGGCGACGGCACGGTGAGCAGCGGGACCGACAGCGCCGGGAGCCGGCCGACGGCGGCGGGCGCGGTCAGCCGCAGCGTGGCGGCGCGCACCGCGTCGAGCGCCGCCGGGTCGAGCGTGCGGGCGGGGGCCGGGCCCGGGGTCGTGGGCAGGACGAGCACGGCGTCGGCCACCAGCGCACGGACCCGCGCGCGCAGGCCGTCCAGTCGCTCCCGCGCGGCGCGCTCCTGCGCGGGCGTGACCTGCGCCGCCGTCGCGAACCGCCCCGCCACGGCCGCTCCCAGCGCCCCGGGGTGCGCGCGCACCCACGCGCCGTGCAGCCGCCACGCCTCGGCCGCCTGCACCGTGCGGAAGTCGGCGGCCCACGCGTCGAGGGGTCCGAGCGACGCCTCCGCGAGCGTGCAGCCGGGCAGCGCGGCCGCGGCCGTCCGCAGCCACGCGCGGAACGCCTCCGCCGTGCCGGGGTCGCACGCCTCGACGGCCTCGACCGGCACGACGAGCCGCGTGCCCGCGCCGTCCGTGCTGCCGTCCGTGCTGCCGTCCCCCGGGGCCGCGTCGTCGCCGTCCGCGAGGCACCACCGCACCACGCGCTCGAGCGTCGCGCCATCCCGCGCCAGCCACCCGACCGTGTCGAACGACGGCGCCAGCGGCAGCACGCCCTGGCGCGGCACCAGCCCGTGCGTCGTGCGCAGGCCCCAGAGCCCCTGATAGGACGCGGGCACGCGCAGCGACCCGGCCGTGTCGGTGCCGAGGCCCACGTCGGCCTGGCCGGTCGCGACCGCGCTCGCGGGCCCGCTCGTCGACCCGCCGGGCAGCGCGCCGGGCAGCGCACCGTTCGGCGGGGTGCCGTGGTGCGGGTTGTCGCCGGCGACGGAGTACGCGAGCTCGTCGGTGCGGGCGATGCCCCGCACGGACGCCCCGCCCTGCAGCAGGTCGAGCACCGCCGGCGCGTGGTGACGCTCGGGGGTCGCGCCGTCCAGCCACGTCGGGTTCCCCGCGCCGACGCGGTAGCCCTTGACCGCGACGACGTCCTTGACCGCGACCCGCAGCCCGCGCAACGGCCCGTCGTACGCGCCCTGGTACATCGGGTCGCCCACGGTGCGCCACACGGTCCGGTCGAAGGCGCGGGTGCGTCCCGTGACGTGCGCGGCGACGACGCGCCACCGGTCGGGGTCGCGGCGCCACACCTGCGTCTGCAGCCCGCTGCCCCCGCCGTCGTAGGCGTGCACGCTCACGAGCAGCCAGCAGTCGTCGGCGAGCCGGCGCGCCTCGAGCCGCCGCGTGGTGCGCGGGGCGACGCCGCCGCGCGTACCGCGGAAGGCCCGGATCGCGTCGGCGCCGACGAGCAGGCCGGCGGCGTCGCCGCGCAGCGTGGTGGGCTCGTCGGCGAACGCGTCGTCGAGCGCGGGCAGGTCGTCGGCGGCGAGCGCCCGCTCGTAGTCGTCGAGGGCCGCGCGCAGGTCGGCGGGCAGGTCGGCGGGTGGGTCGGCCGGCACGTCGGCAGGCAGGTCGGCGGGCACCGCGCGTGCCGTCGCCGCGTCCGCGGGGACGCGGCCCGCAACCGGGTCGGGCGTCACGCGGCGGGCCGGCCGTCGCCGGGGCGCGGCCGCGGCGCGGGGTCGGCGTCCGGGCCCCGGGCTGCGGTGGCGGCGGCGGGCGCGGGCACGAGCCGCCGGCCGTGGTCCGGCGCCACGACGGCACCCCGCGCGACGATGCGGTCGCCCCGCAGCCACACGGTGCGCACCGCGCCGGTGAGCGTCGTGCCGTCGTAGGGGCACACGGGGTGCCGGTGCTCCAGGCGGGTCGCGTCGACGTGCAGCGGGGCGTCGGGCGCGAACGCGAGCAGGTGCGCGGGCGCCCCGACCGCGATGCGGCCCGCGTCGGGCAGGCCCGCGACGCCCGCGGGGCCGGTGGTCAGCAGCGGCAGCAGCTGCGCGAGCGTGAGGCCCCGGGCGCGCGCGGCCGTCCACACCACCGGCAGCCCCAGCTGGAGCCCCGCGATGCCGCCCCACGAGCGGCCGAAGTCGCCGGCGTCCGGCGTCCCCGCCGGGGCGTCGGCGGGCACGCGCTTGAGCGCGGCGGGCGCGGGGGAGTGGTCCGACACGACGGCGTCGACCGTGCCGTCGGCGACGGCCTCCCACAGCAGGTCCTGGTTGGCGGCGTCCCGGATGGGCGGGCAGCACTTGAACTGCGTCGCGCCGTCCGGCACGTCCTCGGCCCGCAGCGCGAGGTAGTGCGGGCACGTCTCGACCGTCAGGGGCAGACCCTCGGCCTTGGCGGCGCGCACGAGCGGCAGGGTGCCCGCGTCGGACAGGTGCAGCACGTGCGCCCGCGCGCCGGTGCGGCGCACGCCCGCGACGACGCACGCGACGGCGGCGCGCTCGCCGGCGGGCGGACGGCTCGCGAGGAACGCCGCGTACGACGGGCCGAGCGCGCCGTCGGGGTGCGGTCCCGGGTGCACGTGCGCGGGGTCCTCGGCGTGCACGAGCAGGACGCTGCCGAGCGCGGCGACCTCGGTCAGCGCGGCCTCCAGCCCGGCCGGCGTCAGGTGGCCGAACTCCGGCACGCCGGACGGGACGAGGAACGCCTTGAACCCGCGCACGCCCGCCTCGTGCAGCGGCCGCAGGCGCCCGAGGTTCTCCGGCACGGCACCGCCCCAGAACGCGACGTCGACGCTCGTGCCGGACGCCGTGGCCGCGGCGAGCTTCGCGTCGAGCGCCTCGACGCTCGTCGTCGGCGGCACCGCGTTGAGCGGCATGTCGACGATGGTCGTCACGCCGCCCGCCGCCGCCGCACGCGTCGCCGAGGAGAACCCCTCCCACGCGGTGCGGCCCGGCTCGTTGACGTGCACGTGCGAGTCCACGAGCCCGGGCAGGAGCACCTCGTCGTCGGGCACGTCGCTCACCGCGGCGCCGTCGGGCACGGGGGCGTGCCAGGGGGCGAGCGCGGTCACCCGCCCCCCGGCCACGTGCACCTGGGCAGGCCGCAGCCCGCCGTCGAGCCACGTCCGCCGGGCACGGACGACTGCGGTGGGCTGCACGGGGGCCTCCTCGGGACGGGCGGGGCGCGGGCGCGGGACGGGCGGGGGACGGGCGGGCGACCGGTCAGAGGACGACGGCCGCCCGCGGCCGGGCGAGCGCGGGCAGCGCGGTGCCGGGGGCGATCGCGAACGGCGCGAGCAGCCCCGCCATCGCCTTGGGCGGCGGCGGGGCGTGCTCGCCGTGGCCGGCGGGCCGGGCGCCGATCGCGAGCAGCGACGCCGCGAACGTCGTCCCCGCGACGACCCCGTCGACGACCGGCACGCCGACCGCGGCCGCGATGTGCCCGGTGAACTCCGCCATGCCGGCGCACCCGAGCACGACCGCGTCGGCGTCGTCCTCGGCCACGGCGCGCACGCACGCCGCCGTGACCCGGGCGAGCGCGTCCGAGGCGGGGTCCTCGAGCGCGAGCACCGGCACCTCGCACGCGTGCACGCCGACGCAGGCGCCGGTCATGCCGTAGCGGGCGAGCAGCTCGTGCGCCCGGGGCACCGTGCGCGCGAGCGTCGTGACGACCGTGAACCGGCGGCCCACCATCGCGGCGGCGTGGAACGCGGCCTCGGCGAGACCGAGGACGGGCCCACGGGCGAGCTCGCGCGCCGCGTCCAGCCCGGGGTCGCCGAAGCACGCGAGCACGTACGCGTCCACGCCCTCCGCCTCGCCGAGGGCCACCTGCTCGAGCACCCCCGGCACGGCGAGCGCCTCCTCGTAGTGGCTCTCGATCGAGGCGGGGCCCATGGTGGGCTGCACGGCGTCGACGCGGACGCCGGGCAGGGTCGTCCCCGCCACCGCCCGGGCGGACCGGCCGACGAGGTCGGTCATCGCCCGGGTGGTGTTGGGGTTGATCACGCGCACGTGCACGGTGCCGCTCCCGTCGTCCGGCGCGTCAGGCCGGGACCGTGCCGCTGGTGACGGCCCGCTCGTCCCGCGTGCCGTCGGACACGTGCGGGTCGTCGGCGTCGAGCACCGGCATCTGCGGGTTGCGGCGCTCGAGCCACGTGAACACCGCGAACCCGAGCCCGCAGCCGATGAACCACGAGTAGCTCGCGATCCACGTGACGTCGACGAGACCGAGGTCGGCGACGAGCTTGGGCAGCACGGCCGTCCCGACCGCGACGAGGCCGGAGCCGACGACCGCCGCGACCGCGTTGCGGTTGTACCCGCGCGTGTAGAAGTACCGGCCGGTCGGGGACATCGTGAACATGTCGTCGACGTGCACCCGCTGCTTGCCGATGACGTAGTAGCCGGCGATGAGGATGCCGAACAACGGGCCGATGAGGGCGCCCAGGACGCCGAGCGTGTAGTGGATCGCGTCGTCGTTCGAGTACCAGTTCCACGGCGTCAGCAGCACGGAGCCGACGGCCGCGATCATGCCGCCCGTCCGCCACGAGATGCGCTGCGGGGACACGTTGGAGAAGTCGAACGCGGGGGAGATGAAGTTGGCGACGATGTTGATGCCGACCGTCGCGGTGACGAACGTGAGCCCGCCGAGCAGGATCGCGAAGGGCGTGTCGATGGCCTCGACCGTGCGGATCGGGTCGGTGAGGAGCTCGCCGAACACGGGCACGGTCGCCGACGCGCACACCACGGTCAGCAGCGAGAAGAACAGGAAGTTGATCGGCAGGCCGAGCAGGTTGCCCTTCTTCACCGCCGCGAACGAGCGTCCGTAGCGCGAGAAGTCGCCGAAGTTCAGCATCGGGCCCGAGAAGTAGGAGACGACGAGGGCGATCGCCGAGAACATCACGGGGATCGAGGCCGCGAACGACATCGGCTCACCGGTCGAGAGGTTGAGCGAGATGTTCGACCAGCCGGCCTCCGAGGCGAGGTAGATCGCCAGGACGATCATGACGACGTACACCGCGGGCCCGGCCCAGTCGATGAACCGCCGGATCGTCTCCATGCCGTTCCAGAACAGCGCCGCCTGCGCGCACCAGAGGATCGCGTAGGAGATCCACCCGAGCGCGTTCAGGCCCACGAAGGTCGGTGCCAGCAGCGCCTCGGCGCCGGGCACGAACTTGAGGAAGACGATGTTGAGCGACTCGGCCGCGAGGAACGTCTGCACGCCGTACCAGGCCACGGCGATGAGCCCGCGGATGATCGCGGGGATGTTCGCGCCGAGCACGCCGAACACGGCGCGGTTGATGACCGGGTACGGCACGGAGGTGCGCTGGCTCGGCTTGGCGACGAGGTTGCAGAAGACCTGCACGATGAGGATCCCGACGACGAGCGCGACCAGCACCTGCCAGCTCGCGATGCCGAGGGCGAACAGCGAGCCGGCCGTCACGTAGCCCCCGACGCTGTGCACGTCGGACATCCAGAACGCGAAGATGTTGTACGACGACCAGGTCTGCTTGCGCAGCGGCGCGAGGTCCTCGTTGGTCAGGCGCGGGTCGTACGTCACCTTGATCTCGCCCGCGCCGACCGGCATGCCGGCGGCCTGCACGAGGTCGTGGTGGTGGGCGCCGAGCGGTGCGGAGGGTGCGGGGTCGGCTGCCGGGGCCGTGGTGGCGAGGGGCGTGACGCCCGGGGGCGTCTCGGGCTGGGGAGCGGGCATGGGGTCCTCACACGGGCGTCGAGGCCTGGCGACGCGGGGGGCGTCGCGGGGCGGGCGGACCGGTACGGTGAAGCGGTCACTGCAGGCGATCGAGCTGGTGCGCGCAGTTGTGAACCTATTGCTTCACGCGCGCCGGTCGGTTTCGGCGCTGTGAATTTCCTGCTTCACGCGTGGGTCGTGACCGCGACGACCAGGACGGAGACCACCGGTGAGCAGCGGCGAGAGCACCGCCCCCGGCACCGCCGCCATCGGCACGGCCCCCGATGCGGCCGGCGACGACCCCGGACGGCTGCTCGCGCGGTTCGACACCGAGGAGCTCGGTGCGCGCCTGCGCGGTCTGCGCGAGGCCCGCGGCCTCACGCTGCGGGAGGTCGGCGCCCGCCTCGGCATCTCGGCGAGCGCGGTCTCCCAGATCGAGCGCGGCGTCCTGCGGCCGTCGGTCCACCGTCTGTTCGAGCTCGTCACGGCCGTCGACGCCACCCTCGTCGACGTCTTCGGCGGCGCGGACCGGCCCGAGGTCGAGCTGTCCGCACCCGTGCCCGACGGCTACGTCGTGCGCCGGGCCGTCGAGAGCGAGCAGGTCACGCTCGAGGGCGGGGTCGTCTTCCGCCGCCTGTCACCGGGCGTCTCGCGCGACGTCGACCTGTTCGAGTCGACGTACCCCCCGCACACCGTCGCGGGCCGCCAGCACCAGCTCGTCACGCACCGCGGCTACGAGATCGGGACCGTCACCCGCGGCGAGCTGACCATCGACTTCGCCGACGAGCGCGTCGTGCTGCGGCCCGGCGACACCATCTCCTACGCGTGCACGACCCCCCACCGGCTGAGCAACCGGTCCGACGACGTCACGGTCGCCACCTGGCTCATCGTGCACCCGGGCGCCGGGCCGTCGGCGGCGCCGGCGTGACGGACGCCGCACCGGCGCGCCCTGGTCGCGCCCGGCGTGCGCCCGGGACGATGGCGCCCGTGACGACCTCCCGCCTGCACCTCGTGCTGATGCTCGCCCTGACGTTCACGACGGGGATCATCGACGCGGTCGGCTACCTCGGCCTCGACCGCGTCTTCACCGCGAACATGACGGGCAACGTCGTCATCCTCGGCATGGCGCTCGCGGGCGCCCAGGACCTGCCCGTCGCCGGCCCGGTGCTCGCGCTCGTCGGGTTCATGGCCGGTGCGGCCGTCGGGGGCCGGCTGCTGCGCCGCGCCGCGCCCGGCTGGTCCGGCCGCACGACCGCCACGTTCGGCGCCACCGGGGTGATGGCGGTGCTCCTGGGCGTCGGCTCGCTCGTGGAGCACCCGGTCGAGGGCACCGTCTGGGCGCTGACCGTGACCACGGCGCTGGCGGTCGCGATGGGCCTGCAGGCCGCGTCGGCGCGCCGGCTCGCCGTCAAGGACGTGACGACCGTCGTCGTCACCTCGACGCTCACCGGCCTGGCGGCCGACTCGCGGCTCGCGGGCGGCACCGGCGACAGCTGGGCCCGCCGCGCGCTCGCGGTCGCGCTGATCCTCGTCGGCGCGGGCGTGGGCGCGCTGCTGCTGCAGCTCGGCGACGAGGGCGTCGGCATCGGCATGCTCGTCGCGGGCGCGCTGGCCCTGGCGGTCACCCTGATCGGCCACCGCCACGGCACCCCCTCCACCCCGGCCTGACCCGGTTTCACCCGCCCCGGCAACCCCCACCCGTCGAAGGGGGCGTGGTGCGTGGTGGGAGAGCCGGATCGACGAACGAGAGCCCCTTCGCGGGGGAGGGGGGCCCGGGCGTCAGGGGGTCGCGTCCAGGCGGGCCGCCACGTCGGCCGGGAAGCCGCCCGTCGCGATCGGGCCCCAGCGCTCGGGGGTGATGCGCAGGAGGCTCTTGCCCTGCAGGCGCATCGCCGCGCGGTACTCGTCCCAGTCGGGGTGCTCGCCCGCGATGCAGCGGTAGTAGTCGACGAGGGCGTCCTCGGCCTCGGGCATGTGCAGCACCTCCGCGGTGCCGTCGACCTGCACCCACGCGCCGTTCCAGTCGTCGGACAGCACGCACACCGAGACCCGGGCGTCGCGCTCGGCGTTGCGGGTCTTGGCGCGGCCGGGGTAGGTCGAGACGACGATCCGCCCCTCCGGGTCGACGCCGCCGCTCACCGGCGAGAGTTGCGGGCGGCCGTCGGCGCGGGCCGTCACGAGCAGCATGTGGTGGCGCGGGCGGACGAAGTCGAGCAGCCCGGCGAGGTCGACGGTCGTGGACGTGGCGACGGGACGCGGCATGGGGACGACGCTACGACGCCCCGGCCGGTCCGCGCGCGGGCGCACGCGCGGACCGGCGGGCGCGTCAGGCGCGGCAGCCGATCTGCTCGGTGCCGAACGCGACGTCGTCGAGCCACAGGTCGAACTCCGCGGGCGTGGTGCCGCCCTGGTAGAGCTGCCAGCCGACCTTCACCTCCGTGACGTCGGGGAAGACGAACGGCACGTCGGCGCCGCCGGCGGTCTCGGTGTCGACCGTCAGCTCCTCCTGCAGGTCGCCGTCGATCCACACCTGCACGCGGTTGTCGGAGGCGTCGAGCTGCCACTCGATGCACTGCCAGCGGTCGGCCACGGACGGCGACGACTCCTGCCAGCTCGTCCAGTCGCCGGTCGGGCCGCCGTCGGAGCCGACGCCCCAGAAGACCCCCGGCACCGTGGGCGCGTACTGCCCGCCGACGGGCCGCACGACGCCCGCGCCCACGCCCGACGCCTCGACGAGCGTGTAGTGCGCCCAGTCGGGCGCGGTCGGGAACTCCTCGACGCGCACCCGGATCCGGCCGTAGAAGCTGTTGTCCGGCGGGTCGACGGGGACGACCATGAACGCCCGCCCGTTGTCGGCCGTGTGCACGCGCAGCGCCTTGGCCTGCGGCCCGCGCCGGTCGGTGCGCACGCGCTCCACCGTCAGCGTGCCGTTGCGGGTGTCGACGCCCCAGCGCATCGTCGCCGCGCCGCCCGTCGGCAGGGCCTCGAAGTCCTCGCAGAACAGCAGGCTGCGGTCGGCGCACACGGTCCGCGGGCCGTGGCCGCCGCGACCGCCGTCGAGCGTGGCGCCGCCGTCGGTGCCGCTCCCGGCGGCGGCCCCCGACGTGCCGAGGCCCAGCGCCGCCACGGCGGCGAGCGCCGCGGCGGCGACCGTGGCGGCCCGGCGCCGGCGCCGCAGGGTTGGGGATGCGGCTGTCGTCGTGCGGGCGGGGGTCGGCGTCGTCATGGAGGCTCCTCTGCTCGGGGTGTGCCCGTGGTGTCGGGTGGGTCGTGCGGGCGCCGACGCTCGGGGGCAGAGGACCTCGACGCCCGGGCAGCGTAGGGACGCGTCCCCCGCGCGCGGAACCCGCCCCGGCGGCCCGGCCGCGACTTGTGCGTTTAGGTGCGGCACCCGTGCGCGCGGCGCCCGCGCGCTGCGCGCCGCGCGTCGCCTCGCTGACCCACCGCCCGGGGCCGCGGCGTGCACCCGTCCCGGGGAGGCGTATCCGCCTGCGGCGAACACGGGACGTCCCGGGGGTACCCCGCCGTTAGCATCGAAACACGCCGCCTTCGTCGGCACCGCGCGCACCCCTGCCGCGCGGTTCCTGGCGGGGCACGCCGCTCGTGAGGAGTGCACATGTTCGAGAGATTCACCGACCGAGCCCGCCGCGTGGTCGTCCTCGCCCAGGAGGAGGCGCGGATGCTGAACCACAACTACATCGGCACCGAGCACATCCTCCTGGGTCTCATCCACGAGGGTGAGGGCGTCGCGGCCAAGGCCCTGGAGTCGCTCGGCATCTCGCTCGAGGCGGTCCGCGCGCAGGTCCAGGAGATCATCGGCGAGGGTCAGCAGGCCCCGTCGGGCCACATCCCCTTCACCCCGCGGGCGAAGAAGGTCCTGGAGCTGTCGCTGCGCGAGGCGCTGCAGCTCGGCCACAACTACATCGGCACCGAGCACATCCTGCTCGGCCTGATCCGCGAGGGCGAGGGCGTCGCCGCCCAGGTCCTCAACAAGCTCGGCGCCGACCTCAACCGCGTGCGCCAGCAGGTCATCCAGCTCGTCTCCGGCTACCAGGGCAAGGAGCCGGTCGCCTCGGGCGGCCCGGCCGAGGGCCAGCCGGCCGGCTCGGCCGTGCTCGACCAGTTCGGGCGCAGCCTCACGCAGGCCGCGCGCGACGGCAAGCTCGACCCGGTCATCGGGCGCGAGAAGGAGATCGAGCGGGTCATGCAGGTGCTGTCCCGCCGCACCAAGAACAACCCCGTGCTCATCGGCGAGCCCGGCGTCGGCAAGACGGCGGTCGTCGAGGGCCTCGCGCAGGACATCGTGCGCGGGGACGTCCCGGAGACGCTCCGCGACAAGCAGCTCTACACGCTGGACCTGGGCGCGCTCGTCGCCGGGTCCCGCTACCGCGGTGACTTCGAGGAGCGCCTGAAGAAGGTCCTCAAGGAGATCCGCACGCGCGGCGACATCATCCTGTTCATCGACGAGATCCACACGCTCGTCGGTGCGGGTGCCGCCGAGGGCGCGATCGACGCCGCGTCGATCCTCAAGCCGATGCTGGCCCGCGGCGAGCTGCAGACCATCGGCGCCACGACGCTCGACGAGTACCGCAAGTACGTCGAGAAGGACCCGGCCCTGGAGCGCCGCTTCCAGCCGATCCAGGTCTCGGAGCCGAACCTCCAGCACGCCATCGAGATCCTCAAGGGCCTGCGCGACCGGTACGAGGCGCACCACCGCGTGTCCATCACGGACTCCGCGCTCGTGGCCGCCGCGACGCTGGCCGATCGCTACGTCAACGACCGGTACCTGCCGGACAAGGCGATCGACCTGGTCGACGAGGCCGGTGCGCGCCTGCGCATCCGCCGCATGACGGCTCCGCCGGAGCTGCGCGAGCTCGACGAGCAGATCGCCGAGACGCGCCGCGACAAGGAGTCGGCGATCGACGAGCAGGACTTCGAGAAGGCCGCGCGCCTGCGCGACGAGGAGAAGCAGCTCGGGCTCAAGCGCGCCGAGAAGGAGAAGGCCTGGAAGAACGGCGACCTGGACGCCGTCGCCGAGGTCGACGAGGAGCTCATCGCCGAGGTGCTGGCGAACGCCACCGGCATCCCGGTGTTCAAGCTCACCGAGGAGGAGTCGAGCCGGCTGCTCCACATGGAGGAGAACCTGCACAAGCGGGTCGTCGGCCAGGACGCCGCGATCAAGGCGCTGTCGCAGGCCATCCGCCGCACGCGTGCGGGCCTCAAGGACCCGAAGCGCCCCGGTGGCTCGTTCATCTTCGCCGGCCCCACGGGTGTCGGTAAGACCGAGCTCGCCAAGGCGCTCGCCGAGTTCCTCTTCGGGGACGAGGACGCGCTCATCCAGCTCGACATGTCGGAGTTCTCGGAGAAGCACACCGTCTCGCGCCTGTTCGGCTCGCCCCCCGGGTACGTCGGGTACGACGAGGGCGGTCAGCTCACGGAGAAGGTGCGCCGCAAGCCGTTCTCGGTCGTCCTGTTCGACGAGGTCGAGAAGGCCCACGCGGACATCTTCAACTCGCTGCTGCAGATCCTGGAGGACGGTCGCCTGACCGACTCGCAGGGCCGGGTGGTCGACTTCAAGAACACCGTCATCATCATGACCACGAACCTCGGCACGCGGGACATCGCCAAGGGCGTCCAGACCGGCTTCCAGGCCGGCGGCGACCTGTCGACGTCGTACGAGCGCATGAAGGCCAAGGTCAACGACGAGCTCAAGACGCACTTCCGTCCCGAGTTCCTCAACCGCGTCGACGACGTGGTCGTCTTCCCGCAGCTCTCGCAGCCGGAGATCTTCCAGATCGTCGACCTGATGATCGAGAAGCTCCACAAGCGCCTGCGCGACAAGGACATGGGCATCGAGCTCACGCCCGCGGCGAAGAAGCTCCTGTCGGAGAAGGGCTACGACCCGGTGCTCGGTGCGCGTCCGCTGCGCCGCGCGATCCAGCGGGAGATCGAGGACGTCCTGTCCGAGAAGATCCTGTTCGGGGACCTCAAGGCCGGCGAGCACGTGATCGTCGACGCCGAGGGCGAGGGTCTGCTCGGGGAGTTCTCGTTCCGCGGCGTGCCGCGCACCGAGCGCGACAAGGAGCCGGTCCCGATCGGCGCCTCCGTCGGAACGCCCGGCTCGGGCACCGACGTGCCGGCCGCTCCGCCCGCGGCCACCCGCGGCGACGGCGGCACGGGGCTCGCCCCGCTCTGACGGCCAGTCGACGACGAGGCCCCGACCCCCCGCCCGGGGGGTCGGGGCCTCGTCGCGTCCGGGCCGGCGAGACGGGGCGCGTGCGGGGCGGCGGGCGGGTGAGCTCCGGCCTGCCGGCGGGGCGGCGGGCGGGTGACGGGGATGCGATGCTGGCCGCGAGGTCGGGCGGTCGGACGATCGGACGGAGGCGGACGTGGCGGAGACGGACCTGGTCGAGCTGGTCGACGAGCACGGTGCCGTGACGGGCGAGATGCAGGTCGGCGCGGCGCACACCGCCCCCGGCACGCTGCACCGCGCGTTCTCCGTGGTCGTCGTCGACGACGCCGGCCGGATGCTGCTGCAGCAGCGCGCCGACGCCAAGCTCCGGTTCCCCGGCCTGTGGACGAACAGCTGCTGCGGGCACCCGGCGCCCGGGGCCGACCTGGCCGCCAGTGCCGCACGGCGCGTGCACGAGGAGCTCGGTGCCGACCTCGTCGACGCGCACGCGGTCGGCACGTTCCGCTACCGCGCGCTCGACGCGGGGTCGGGCCACGTCGAGACGGAGTTCGACCACGTGGTCGTGGGCCGGTTGAGCGGCGAGCCGCGGCCGGACCCGGACGAGGTGGGCGCGACGCGGTGGGTGTCGGCCGAGGAGGCGCGCGCCCTGGTCGACGCGGGCGTCACGACGCCGTGGTTCGTCGACGTCCTGCGGATCGTCGCCCCGCACGACGCCGACGCGCGCTGACCGCTGCGGCGATCCCCGCCACCGGCCTGCGGCCCCCGGTGAGATCGGTCACCTCGGGCATCCAGGGCGCCCCCTTTCGGGAGGATTCACCCCGGTCTGGCCACCGATAACGTTATCGATAACGTTTGCATCCGCCGTTCCCACGATGGATGGTCGGAGCGGCCGCCCCGTCAGCGATGACGCCGGGCGGCCCGTGCGCCACCAGGGGGCGGCCCCGGCGTCGAGCGCGACGCCCGGTCGGCCGGTGCACGCCGCGCACGGAGCACCCGCGGGTGCTCCGCCACGCAGTTCAGCTCAACGAAGAGGAACGACCTGATGAAGGTGACGAAGACCCTCGCGGTCTCGACCGCTCTGCTCATGGGGGCCCTCGGGCTCACCGCCTGCAGCGGCAGCTCGGACGACGCCGGCGGCTCCGACGGCGGCGCCGTCGAGCTGACGTTCTGGCACAACTCCACCACCGGGGACGGCAAGGCGTACTGGGAGAGCACGGCGGCCGCGTTCGAGGAGGCCAACCCGGACGTGAGCATCACGGTCCAGTCCATCCAGAACGAGGACATGGACGGCAAGCTCCAGACCGCCCTGAACTCCGGCGACGCGCCGGACATCTTCATGGCGCGCGGCGGCGGCAAGCTCGCCGACGTCGTCGAGGCCGGCCAGGTCATGGACCTCACGGACGTGATCAGCGACGAGACCCGCACGGCGGTCGGTGACGCGGCGCTCAGCGCCTTCACCGTCGACGGCAAGGTCTACGGCATGCCCACCGCGGTCCTGCCCGGCGGCATGTACTACAGCAAGGACCTGTTCGCGCAGGCCGGCATCGACGCGCCCCCGACGACGTTCGCGGAGCTGGACGACGCCGTCACGAAGCTCAAGGCGGCCGGCGTCTCGCCGATCGCGCTGGGCGCGAAGGACGCGTGGCCCGCCGCGCACTGGTACTACTTCTTCGCCCTGCGCGCGTGCTCGCAGGAGACCATCGCCGGCGCCGGCGACCTGTCGTTCGAGGACCCGTGCTGGACCGAGGCCGGCGAGGCGTTCGCCGACTTCGCCGGGACGGAGCCCTTCAACAACGGCTTCCTCACCACGTCGGCGCAGCAGGGCGCCGGCTCGTCGGCCGGCCTGCTCGCCACCCACCAGGCCGCCATGGAGCTCATGGGCGCCTGGAACCCGGGCGTCATCGCCGGCTTCACGCCGGACGAGCAGCCGCTCGCCGACCTCGGCTGGTTCCCCTTCCCGGCGGTCGACGGCGGCGAGGGTGACCCGACGGCCATGATGGGCGGCGTCGACGGCTACGCGTGCCACGTGGACGCGCCGACGGAGTGCGCCGACTTCCTCAACTTCTTCATGCAGAAGGAGTACCAGGAGGGCTACGCCGAGGCGTTCGTGACGCTGCCGGCCAGCAAGGACGCGCAGGGTGTCGTCACCGACCCCGCGCTGCAGGAGGTGCTCGCCGCCTACAACGACGCCGCCTACGTGTCGGTGTGGATGGACACGCTGCTCGGCCAGAACGTCGGCAACGCGCTCAACGGCGCGGTCGTCGAGATGCTCGCCGGCAACGGCGACGCCGAGAGCATCGTCGACGCGGTCACCGCCGCGGCGGCCAAGGAGTAACGAGCAGTCATGAGTGACTCCCAGGGCGTGAACGCGCTGGTCATGACGACGTCGCCCGAGGGTCGCCCGGCGGCCGGGGACGGGGCCCGCACGGCCCCGTCCCCGGCCCGCCGGACCCGGCGGTCGCGGGGTGGCTGGCGCCAGCGCGCCGAGATCGCGCTCCTCGCCGGTCCCGCGATCGTCGTGTTCGTCGCGTTCGTGATCTTCCCCGTCGTCATGGCGGCGTACTACGGGTTCTACAAGTGGAAGGGCTTCGGCGCCCCGACCGACTTCGTCGGCCTGGAGAACTACGTCACGATCCTGCAGGACACGACGTTCCACGACGCGCTGCTGCACAACGGCTTCATCGTCGTGATGTCGCTGGTGCTGCAGGGGCCGGCCGCGGTGATCCTGGCGCTCCTGCTCAACCGCAGGATGCGCGGGCGCTCCGTCATCCGCGTGCTGATCTTCGTGCCGTACGTGGTCTCCGAGGTCATCGTCGGCACCGGCTGGAGCCTCATGCTCCAGACGTCGGGCGCCGTGAACGACATCCTGGCCAAGGTCGGCCTCGAGGGCTGGGCGGTCGACTGGCTGTCCGACCCCGACATCGCGATCTGGTCGCTGCTGCTCATCATCACGTGGAAGTACATCGGCTTCGCCGTGATCCTCTTCCTCGCGGGTCTGCAGTCCATCCCGGAGGAGCTGCACGAGGCCGCCGCCATCGACGGCGCGTCGTACTGGCAGTCGCAGCGCGCCATCACGCTGCCGCTGCTCGGGCCGACGGTGCGCATCTGGGCGTTCCTGTCGGTCATCGGCTCGCTGCAGCTGTTCGACCTCGTCTACATCATCTGGGGCCAGTACGTGTCCGCCACCGCCGGCACCTCGACGATGGCGACCTACATGGTGCTCAACGGGCGCAACGCCGGGAACTACGGCTTCGGCAACGCCGTCGCCGTCCTGCTGTTCCTGATCTCGCTGGTCATCGCCCTGACCTACCAGCGGTTCGTGCTCCGGCGCGACACCGAGGGTGCGCTCACGGAAGGGAAGAAGTGATGGCCGCCATCGCCGTGCAGGCAACGCCCGCACAGGCCCCGCCCCCGGTGCGCCGGCGCGGGAAGTCGCTCGACCGGGTCAACCCGCTGGTCTACGTCGTCGCGTGGCTGCTCGTCGGCGTCTGCATCGGCCCGGTGGCGTTCATCGTCCTCGGTGGCCTGCGCACCAACGCGCAGATCACGGCGGACCCGTCGGGCTTCCCCAGCACGTGGGAGTTCGGCAACTACGCCGACGTGCTCGGCAGCTCGCTGTTCTGGCAGCAGGCGGCCAACTCGGCGATCGCCGGCATCGCCACGACGGCCGGCGTCGTCGTGCTGGGCGTCATGGCGAGCTTCGTCCTCGCGCGGTACGACTTCAACGGCCGCGGCGCGATGTACTCGCTGTTCGCGGCGGGCCTGATGTTCCCCATGACGGTGGCCATCACGCCCCTGTACCTGATGATCAAGAACCTCGGCCTCATGAACAGCCTGGCGGGGATCGTCCTGCCGCAGATCGCGTTCGCGCTGCCGACCACGATCATCATCCTGGTGCCGTTCCTGCGGGCCATCCCGAAGGAGCTGGAGGAGGCCGCGTCGATCGACGGCGCGAGCCGGCTCGGGTTCTTCTTCCGGATGGTCGTCCCGCTCTCGGTGCCCGGCGTCGTGACGGTCGGCATCCTGGCGTTCGTTGCCAGCTGGAACAGCTACATGCTGCCGCTGTTCGTCCTCAACGACGAGGTGATGTACACGCTGCCGCTCGGCGTGCAGTCGTTCGCGTCGCAGTACTCCGTGGACACGGCCCGTGTGCTGGCGTTCACGTCGCTGTCCATGATCCCGGCGCTCATCTTCTTCTCGATGTTCGAGCGCCGCATCGTCGGCGGCCTCACCGGCGCCGTCAAGGGCTGACCCCGACCCCGGGTGCGCACCAGCGCACCCGGGGTCCGGCGCGTCCCCGTCCCCCCCGCATGCCTTCGAAGGAGCTCTACCCGCGTGACCGAGACCACCCGCACCGTCGCGAAGCACGTCGCGTCCGCCCCGTCCGTCCCCCCCGCCATGCCCGTCGTCTCCGACCGGGTCCGTGAGCTGCACGCGCGCATGACGCTCGAGGAGAAGCTCGCGCAGCTCGTCGGCTACTGGCTCGACCAGCACGGCACCGTCGCGCCGATGCAGTCGGAGATGGCCGCCGGCCAGAAGGACCCCGGCCAGCTCGCGGACATCACGCGGCACGGCCTGGGCCACTACACCCGCGTCTACGGCACCCGCCCCGTCGAGCCCGCCGAGCGCGCGGCGTGGCTGTGGGCGGAGCAGCGGCGCCTCAAGCGCGAGACGCGCCTGGGGATCCCCGCGCTCGTGCACGAGGAGTGCCTGACCGGCCTCGCCGCCTGGCAGGCCGCCACGTACCCGACGCCGCTCGCGTGGGGCGCGTCGTTCGACCCGGAGCTCGTGCAGGAGGCGGCGCGCGCCATCGGGGACTCGATGCGCGAGCTCGGCATCCACCAGGGGCTCGCGCCCGTCCTCGACGTGGTCGGCGACCCCCGCTGGGGCCGCGTGGACGAGTGCATCGGTGAGGACCCGTACCTGGTCGGCACGGTCGGCACCGCGTACGTGCGCGGCCTGCAGGAGGCGGGGGTGCACGCGACCCTCAAGCACTTCGTCGGCTACTCCGCGTCGGCCGCGGGGCGCAACCACGCGCCCGTGCACGCCGGCCCGCGCGAGCTCGCGGACGTCTACCTGCCCCCGTTCGAGATGGCCGTGCGCGACGGTGGCGTCCGGTCCGTCATGAACTCCTACGCCGACGTCGACGGCATCCCGATGGCCGCCGACCCGCACTACCTCACCGAGGTGCTGCGCGAGCAGTGGGGCTTCGACGGCGTCGTCGTCGCCGACTACTTCGCGGTCGCGTTCCTCCAGGTCATGCACGGCGTGGCGGCCGACCGCGGCGAGGCGGCGGGCCTCGCGCTGGCCGCGGGCCTGGACATCGAGCTGCCCACGGGCGACGCGTTCCTCGAGCCGCTGGCCGAGCGCGTGCGCGCCGGGCTGGTCGACGAGGCGCTGGTCGACCGGGCGGTGCTGCGCGCGCTCTCCCAGAAGGAGGAGCTGGGCCTGCTCGACCCGGACGCGTTCGAGGACGAGCCGCCGACGCACGTCGACCTCGACTCCCCGCGGCACCGCGCGCTCGCGCGCCGGCTCGCGGAGGAGTCCCTGGTGCTGCTGTCCAACGACGGCGTGCTGCCGCTCGCGCAGCCGCGCCGCGTCGCCGTCGTGGGCCCGAACGCCGCACGCCCCGAGGCGCTCATGGGCTGCTACTCGTTCGCCAACCACGTGCTGGCGCACCACCCCGACCTGCCGCTCGGCTTCGAGATCCGCAGCGTGCACGAGGCGCTGCAGGCGGCACTGACCGGCGAGGTGACGTACGCCGAGGGGTGCACGGTCGAGGGCGACGACACGGCCGGCTTCGCCGCGGCGGTCGCCGCGGCGGCCGACGCCGACGTCGCGGTCGTCGTGGTCGGCGACCAGGCGGGCCTGTTCGGCCGCGGGACGGTCGGCGAGGGCAACGACGTCGAGTCGCTCGAGCTGCCGGGCGTGCAGCGGGCGCTGGTCGAGGCCCTCGTCGCGACCGGCACGCCGGTCGTCATGGTGCTGCTCACCGGGCGTCCGTACGCGCTCGGGTGGGCGCTCGACGGCGAGGGGCCGCGACCCGCGGCGGTGCTGCAGGCGTTCTTCCCGGGGGAGGCCGGCGGCGAGGCGATCGCCGACGTGCTCACCGGCGCGGTCAACCCGTCCGGCCGGCTGCCCGTCACCCTGCCGCGCGCCGCGGGCGCGCAGCCGTACCGCTACCTGCACCCCGTGCTCGGCGGCCCGTCGGACGTGACGTCCACGGACCCGACGCCCGTGCGGCCCTTCGGCTTCGGGCTGGGCTACGCGGAGTTCGCCTACGGCGACCTCGAGGTCGACGGCACGGTGGACTCCGCCGGTGTCTTCACCGCGGCGGTCACGGTCACCAACACGGGCGACGTCGCCGGTGCGCACGTCGTCCAGCTCTACGGGCGCGACGTCCTCGCCTCGACGGTCCGGCCCGTGGCGCAGCTGCTCGGCTACGGCCGCGTGCAGCTGGCGCCCGGCGCGTCGCAGCGCGTGACGTTCCGCGTGCCGACGACGCGGCTCGCCCTCGCCGACCGCCGCCTGGTGCGCGTGGTCGAGCCGGGCGAGGTCCACGTCTGGGTCGCGTCGCACGCGGCCGTCGCGGAGCCCGCGGCGGTCGGCGACACGACGGGCGGGGCGATCAGCAGCAGCCGCGCGCGCACGGTGCGTACGCTGCCCGGGGCCTCCACGCCGCGTGCCGTCCTGCACGTGACGGGCGAGGTGCACGAGATCTCGGCGGCCGACCGCCGCATCGTCGACGTGGAGGTCAACGACGCATGAGTACCGTCACCAACCCGCTCCTGCCCGGGTGCTACCCGGACCCGTCGATCTGCCGGGTGGGCGACGACTACTACCTCGTCACCTCGACGTTCGAGTACCTGCCCGGCCTGCCGGTGCTGCACAGCCGTGACCTGGTGAGCTGGGAGCAGATCGGGCACGTCGTCGACCGCCCGGGGCAGCTCGACTACACCGGGGTCGCGTCGTCCGGCGGCCTGTACGCGCCCACGATCCGGCACCACGACGGGGTCTTCTGGATCATCTGCACGCTCGTCGACCAGCGGGACGCGAGCCGGGGCGGCAACTTCCTCATGACGGCGACGGACCCGGCCGGCCCGTGGTCCGACCCGGTCTGGCTCGACGCCGGCGGCATCGACCCGTCGATCTTCTTCGACGACGACGGCCGCGTGTGGGTGCACGGCACCCGCCTCGCCCGCGAGCCGCGGTGGCACGACCAGACCGAGGTCTGGGTGCGCGAGCTCGACCCGGTGAGCAAGTCGCTCGTCGGGCCCGAGCACGTGATCTGGCACGGCGCCGTCGAGGGCGTCGTGTGGGCGGAGGCGCCGCACCTGTACAAGGTCGACGGCACCTACTACCTGCTCGCGGCGGAGGCCGGCACCGAGTTCCACCACGCCGAGAGCGTGGCGCGGGCCGACTCCGTCACCGGCCCGTACGTCGGGTACAAGGGCAACCCGGTCCTCACCCACCGCCACCTCGGCCGGGGCAGCGACGTGGTCGGCACCGGGCACGCCGACCTGGTGCAGGCCGCCGACGGCAGCTGGTGGGCCGTGCTTCTCGCCATGCGCACCTACGGCGGCTACCACTACCCGCTGGGGCGCGAGACCTTCCTCGTCCCGGTGGAGTGGGAGCAGGGGTGGCCGGTGTTCGCGCCGGGCGTCGGGCGTGTCCCCACCGAGGTCGACGTCCCGTTCGCGACCGACCCGAGGCCGGGCCTCGTGCAGGGCGGCACGTCCGGCGTCGTGCCGTCCGCCGACCCGCGGTGGACGGCCGTGCGCGCGCTGCCGACCGAGGTGGCGACGCCCGCCGGCGACGGCTGGGACCTGCCGCTGCGCGCGGCGACCCTCGCCGACGTCGAGGTGCCCGCGTTCCTCGGGCTGCGGCTCCAGCACCGCGACGCCGACCTGACGGCGCGGGTGCGCGCCGACCTGGCCGACGGCGAGGAGGTCGGGCTGGCCGTGCGCCAGTCCGAGAAGGACCACGTGCGGCTGGCGGTCGGCCCCGACGGCGACGGCCTGCGGGCGCGCGTGGTGCACCGGCAGCGCGGCGAGGACCGCGTGCTCGGGGAGACGTCGCTCGCGGCGGGTGCGGGGGCGACGCTGACGCTCTCCGTGCGTGCACGTGGCGCCGACCTGGAGCTGCTCGTCGGCGCCGGTGACGGGGCACCCGTCGTGGTGGGCACCGCCGCCACCACCGACCTCGACACCGTGGCGACCGGCGGGTTCCTCGGGCTGTGGCTCGGGGTCTACGGCACGAGCGCCGGGCGTCCCACGCAGACGGTGGCGCACGTCGACGGCGTGGAGTACGTCCCGGCGGTCTGACCCCGGACGCGGACGGAGGGGGACGGCCACGCGGCCGTCCCCCTCCGTCGTCCCGCGCCCCGTCCCCCGCGGGTCAGCGGCGGCGCGGTGCGGGGTCGGTCAGCGCCGGGTCGGTCAGCGCCGGGTCGTCCGCGACGGTCCACCACGCGCGCCCGTCCGCCGGTCCACCGGCCGCCACGGGCGCGCGGACGCCGCGCGCGCGCCCGACGCGCAGCGGGGAACCGGTCGCCGAGTGCACGAGCCGCACGCGCGCGCCCGACCGCCAGCAGCTGCCTGCCTCGACCTCGACGCGCCACGTGTCGCCCGCTCCGGGCCCGACCGCGGGGCCCATGGGGGACAGGGTCAGGCCCGCGCCCGTGCGGGAGTCCACGAGCCGCACGGCGTCGCCGTCGACGATGGGCGGGGGGCGGTGCCCCGGCCGCCCCGACGGGTCCGCGTCCGGCGCGCGGGGGCCGCGCGGCTCCGCGGCCGGCGCGCGGGGGCCGCGCGGCTCCGCGAGGGCCGCGGCCGGCGCGTGGTCCTTGCCGACCCGGTCGTCCGCGTGCGCCACCAGCAGCACCGTCCAGGCCGGCGCGACGTCGGCGCAGGCCACGGCCGTCGTCCCGCGGGGCCCGAGCGACCGCCCGCTCCACACGTGCAGCAGCCCGACGGCGTCGCCGTCCCGGACCGGCCGCGAGGGGTGCCGCGACGCGCTCGGGAGCGCCGGAGGCCGGCGGGCGGCGTACGCGTGCAGGAAGAGCGCGCGCCACGTGCGCCCGTCGGACCCCCGCCAGCCGGTGCCGGTGTCGGTCAGCGTCACGTCGTCGCCGGGGTGGTTCGGATCGAGGACGTGCAGGCGCAGGCGGCCCGCGCCGTCGCGGTCGTGCGCGTGCGCGACGACCTGGTGGTTGTCGCCGGCGTGGACGACCCCGCGTGCGACGACCAGGCCGAGCACCACCGGCCGCCCGGCGGTGAGCGCCGACACGACGCCGGGGACCTCCGCTCGCGTCAGCGTGCGCACGCCGCGCAGCGGGCCCGCGTCGCCGTCCGGCAGCACCGACCAGGTGAGGAACCGCAGCGCCGACCACGACGCGAACGAGTCGAGCTGCCGGCGCTGCAGCAGGTCGGCGACGAGGTGGCCGTCCGGCGGGACGCGTCCCGGCGCGAACAGGCGTGCGGGCCAGTGCGGCGCCGGCCGGCCCGCCAGCAGGTGGTCGAGCGACGCGTACGACATGCCGCCGCACCGCCCCGCGGTGGCGACGCGCGTTCCCGTCGGCAGCGTCGCGAGCACGTTGACGAACCCGTTCGCGAACGCGAACGCCGCCGCCCCGGGCTCCACCCGTCCCTCGTCCACCCCGCACCTCCGCGTCCGAGACCGCGACCACGGCCGCCCCGAGCCTGCCACCACGCCGCCCCACCACGTCCACCCCCGCCCCACCACCCCCGCCCCACCACCCCCGGGTTCACCGCCGTCGGCGGCGGCGAACCCGGAGATCGTCAGCGGCGCGGCACCCCGGTGCTGAGGAGCTCCGGGTTCGGCGGAGGGGATCCCGGCAGGACGACGACGGCCCCGGTGCCGGAGCACCGGGGCCGTGTCGGTCCCTACCTCACGGTGGGCCGGCGGGGGAACGACGGCCCGCCGCGCGTCAGCCGATGGCCGCCTGGACCTCGGTGACGAACTGCTCGGCGCCCTGCTCGGGAGTCAGGGAACCGAAGAGCACCTCCTGGTTGACGCGGCGGATGATCTCCGCGACCTCACCGGCACCGACGGGGGGCACCGCGGGGCCGTCGACGATCTCGTCCTCGAGGTCCGCGAGGAACTCGGCGGCGAGCTTGTCGGTCTCCGCGAACTCGTCCTGGACCGCGGCGCGGACGTCCGTGTTGGCCGGCAGGCCACGGTCGGACAGCAGGATCTCGCCGGCCGCCGTGTCGTTGAGCAGGAAGTCGACGAGCAGCGCCGCCTCCTCCGGGTGCTCGGAGCGCGCCGAGACGGAGTAGTACATGGCCGGCTTGAAGTACATGCCGGTCCGCTCGCCGGCGGCCTCGCCCGGCACGCGCAGCAGCTGCAGCTCGCGGCCGGACGCCTCCTGGATGGCGGTGAGCTGGTTGGACCAGAACCACGCCATCGCACCCTTGTTGGTGCCGATGAGCGACTGCTCCGGGCCGCCCGCGTCGACCTCGACCGACGTCGCCGCGTCGGGCGTGCCGCCGCCCGTCTGCATGTCGAGCGAGTGCTGCCACCACTGCGCCATCGTCTCGGGCTCGAACCCGAGCGTGCCGTCCTCGGTGTACAGCGCCTCGCCCTGCTGGCGGGCGAAGATCGAGAAGCCCGGCTCGTTGAAGCCGTAGTCCTGCGCGCCGCGGATCGCACCGTCGGTCTTCGTGCTGATCTCGTTCGCGATCTCGACGTAGTCGTCCCACGTCCACGTGGAGTCGTCCGGCATCTCGACGCCGGCCTCGGCGAACGCCTGCGGGTCGGCGACCACGGAGTACACGTTGACCCCGGTGGCGACGCCGTACAGCTTGTCGTCGATGGTCCCGGAGGCGAGCACGTTCTCGTCGATCTTGGACGTGTCCACGTCGAGCTCGTTGACGTCGGCCAGGACGCCGCGGTCGGCGTAGTCGGCCAGGAACCGCTCCTCCTGGGTGATGACGTCCGGCGCGTCGCCGCCCGCGACGCCGACGGCGAGCTTGTCGAAGTAGCTCGTCCAGTCCGTGTAGTCGGGCTCGACCGTGATGTTCGGGTACTTCTCCTCGAACGCGGCGATGACCTCCTGGGTCAGCGCGTGCCGGCTGTCCGAGCCCCACCACGACCAGCGGATCGTGACGGGCTCGTCCGAGTCGGAGCCGGGGTCGCCGCTCGGGGCGGCGCCGCCGGTGTCGCCGGAGCCCCCGGCGCAGGCGGTCAGGACGAGGGCGCCGGCCGCGAGCAGCGCTCCGGTTCGCAGCAGGTGACGACGGGGGTTGGGGGTGCGCATGGCTCTCCTTGGGTGAGCGGACGGCGGTGTCCGTGCAGGGATGGGGAGGTGCTGACCGCTGTTGTGCAGGGGTGGTGCTGTGCGTGGGCCGGGACGGCTACTTGATGCCGGTCGTGGCGATGCCCTTGACCAGGTACTTCTGGCCGAAGAGGAAGGCCAGGAACACGGGGACGATCGACACGATCGACATGGCGAACATCGGCCCCCACGAGCTCTGGCCCGTGGAGTCGAGGAAGGTGCGCAGCGCGACGGGTGCGGTGTGCATCTCGGGGCTGGTCAGGAAGATCAGCTGGCTGAAGAAGTCGTTCCAGGTCCAGATGAACGTGAAGATCGCGGTGGTGGCGAGCGCCGGCAGCGCGAGCGGCATCATGATCAGCGTGTAGATGCGCCCGTGCCCGCAGCCGTCGAGCCGGGCGGCCTCGTCCAGCTCGCGGGGAATTCCGCGGAAGAACTGCACCATGAGGAACACGAAGAAGGCGTCCGTGGCGAGCAGCTTGGGCACGACGAGCGGCCAGAACGTGTTGATCCAGCCCACCTGCGAGAACATGATGTACTGCGGGACGATGATCACGTGGATCGGCAGCATGATCGTCATGAGCATGATGGCGAACCAGACCCTGCGGCCCCGGAACTCCAGGCGCGCGAACGCGTAGGCGGCCATCGAGCAGGCGATGAGGTTGCCGACGAGGGAACCCAGCACCACGATCGCCGAGTTCATCAGGTAGTGCCCGAACGGCCTGCCGAGCGCGTTCCAGCCCTCGGTGTAGTTCGAGAGGTCGGTCTCGGCGGGGATGAGCGACAGGTCCCGGAAGATCAGGTCCGTCGGCTTGATCGAGCTCACGAGCAGCCAGATCAGCGGGTAGATCATCACGACCGCGAGGGCGACGAGCCCCACGTGCTTGAGCACGGAGCGGACGTGGGAGCGCCACCGCGAGGGGCGGCGGGAGTGGCCGGCCTCCGCGGCGAGCGCGCTGGTGCGGGCGGCGAGCGCGCCCGGGGTGGCGGTGGCGGGTTCGGTGCGCACGCGGACCTCAGTCATCGTAGAAGACCCAGAACTTGGAGGCGACGAAGTTGATCGCCGTGAGCGCGGCGACGATGAGCACGAGCAGCCACGCCATCGCGGACGCGTAGCCCATGTCGAACGCGGTGAACCCGCGCTGGTACAGGTAGAGCGTGTAGAACATCGTCGAGTCGGCCGGGCCGCCCGTGCCGCCGCTGACGACGAACGCCTGCGTGAACGACTGGAACGCGCCGATCACCTGCAGCACGAGGTTGAAGAACACGATCGGCGTGAGCAGCGGCAGCGTGATGTGGAAGAACTGCCGCACGCGTCCCGCACCGTCGATCGACGCCGCCTCGTAGTACATCTCCGGGATCTGCCGCAGGCCGGCGAGGAAGATGATCATCGGGGCACCGAACGTCCACACGTGCAGCAGCACGAGCGTCCACAGCGCCGTCTCCGGGTCGGAGACCCAGCCGCGGCCGGGAACCCCGAAGAACGCCAGGAACGCGTTGACGAGACCCTCGACGCCGAACACCTGCCGCCAGAGGATCGCGATCGCCACGGACCCGCCCAGCAGCGACGGCAGGTAGAACACCGAGCGGTAGAACGGCAGGCCGCGCATGCCACGGTCGAGCAGCAGCGCCAGCCCGAGCGCGGCGAGGAGCTGCAGCGGCACGCCCACGAGCACGTACGTGAAGGTCACGCGCAGCGCGTTGTGCAGACGCGTGTCCTCGAGCATCCGCGTGAAGTTCTCCGTGCCCACCCACTCGGGTGGCGCGAGGAGGCTGTAGTCGGTGAACGACAGGTACGCCGACGCGACCATCGGGCCGACGGTGACCAGGAAGAGCCCGGCGAACCACGGGGCGAGGAACACGGCGGCGGCCCGGCCGTCACCGCGGCGCAGGGGCGCGCGACCGGGCGAGCGGCTCGGGCCTGAGCGCGCCGTGCGGCGCAGCTCGGAGACCACGGACATCGTCGATCACCTCTTCGTGCTCGGCGTCACTCCCGCGCGTCGTCGCCCGGGAGGCCCTGGTTCGCGGTGTCCCGTTCGTCCGGTTCCCGCTCGGCGGGCGGGCGGTGCGGACGGTCCGGAAACCGGTTCCCGGCCGGGACGCTACCACGCGGCGGCGGCCGTGGGAACCGGTTTCTGGTGGTGTATGGTCCGGACGAGCGGGGCCCGGACGCGTCGACGGCGACGCGGTCGGCGGGGCCCGCCGGAGCGAGCAGGAGGCCGCACGTGCCCACAGAACGGCCGCAGACCCGCTGGCCGCGCGGCGCCACGACGATCGCCGAGGTCGCCACGGCCGCCGGCGTGTCCCGCGCGACCGTCTCGCGCGTCATGAACGGGCGCGACACGGTCGACGCGGAGCTCGCGGCGCGCGTCAAGGAGGTCGCGGCCCGGCTGCAGTACCGCCCCAGCAACGTGGCGCGCAGCCTCTCGCTCGGGCGCACCGACACCGTGGCCGTCGTCGTCCCGGACCTCGCCAACCCGATGTTCCAGCAGGTGCTGCGCGGGGTCGCGGCGGCCGCCGCGGACGCCGGCTACCGCGTGCTCGTGGCCGACACCGCGGAGCACGCCGGGGACGAGGAGAAGGTCGTCGTCGACGCCCGGATGCGCTGCGACGCGCTCGTGCTCGTCTCGCCCCGCATGCCCGAGCGCGCGCTGCGCGCCCTGCTGCCCCAGGTGCGGCCGGCCGTCGTCGTCAACCGTGCGCCCGACGGCACGACGCCCACGCTCGAGATCGACTACGCGCACGGCATCGGGCAGATCGTCGACCACCTGCTCGGGCTCGGCCACCGCCACCTGCTCTACCTGGCCGGCCCGCCCGAGAGCGCGTCGCACCTGCGCCGCCTGGAGGCGCTGCGGGTCGCCGCGGCCCACCGCTCCGGCGTCCGGCTCTCCGAGATGCCCGCGGGCGCCAGCGTCGAGGCCGGCTACGCCGTGGCCGGCGACGTGCTCGCGGCGCGGCCCACCGCGGTCGTCGCGTACAACGACCTCGTCGCGTTCGGCCTGCTCGCGCGGCTCAACGAGCTGGGTGTGGCCGTGCCCGGCGACCTGTCCATCGTCGGGTTCGACGACATCGAGCTGGCGCGTTTCGCCACCCCGTCGCTGACGACGGCGGCGGTGCCGCAGGCCGAGCTGGGACGGCTGGCGTGGGAGCACCTGCGCCCCCTCCTGGCGGGAGGAGAGCCCGTGCAGGACCCCGCGCCCATCCGCCCGACGCTCGCCGTGCGCGCGAGCACCGGCCCCGTGCCCCCGTCCGTCCGCCTCGCCCGCGCCGCCGAGGGCGGCGCCCCGCAGGCCGCGGCGGACCCGCTGCGCGACGTGGCGTGGCGGCTGGAGGCCGGCGTGCCCGCCGCCGAGGCGACCGCGGACCTGATCGGCGCGTCCAGCGCCGCGCACCACGGCGAGCTGCCGCTCGCGCGCTACGTCACCGGTGCCGACCTGCCGCCCGTGCACGCACGGCGCCCGTACCTGCACCCCGTGCACACCGCGGGCGGGACCGCCCTCACCGACGTCAGCCCCGTCGACCACCGCCACCACTACGGGATGTCGTTCGCCGTGCCCGTGGTCAACGGCACGTCCTACTGGGGCGGGCGGACGTTCCTGCGCGACGAGGGCCCGACGCTGCTGCCGAACCACGGCCGGCAGGTGCCGCGGTCGCGTCGCGTCGTTGGCGGCACCCTGGTCGAGGACGTCGCCTGGCTCGACGAGCGGGACGAGCCGCTGCTGCGCGAGGACCGCACGCTCGAGGCGCACCCGTGGGCGGACGCCCGCGCGTGGCTGCTGCGCTGGTCCAGCACGCTGCACGCCGAGCACGGCGAGCTGCGCATCGAGAGCCCCGCGACCAACGGGCGGCCGCAGGCCGGGTACGGCGGGCTGTTCTGGCGGCTCGCCGCCGCCGACACGACGTCCGTGCTGGGCGAGGGCCTCGCGGGGGAGCAGGCCGTGCACGGCAGCCGCTCGCCGTGGCTGGCGTTCGTGCAGCGGCGCGAGCTGGCGTCCGCGACGCTCCTGCTGGTGCAGCCGCCCGAGCAGCTGCGGCCGTGGTTCGTGCGCGTGGCCGAGTACCCGGGTGCCGGCCCGGCGCTCGCGTGGGACTCGGTGACGCGCGTGCCGGCCGGCGGGACGCTCGAGGCCGGCCTCGCGGCCGTGCTCGTCGACCGGGCGCTCGGCGCCGACGAGGCGGCCGAGCTGGCGGCGCGGGCATGGGCGTGACGGGCCGGGACGCGGGTGCGGACTCGGTGGGTGCGGGCGCCGTGGGTGGGGACGCCGTGGGTGCGGGCGGGTCGGGCTCCGACGCGCCGGGCGTGCGCGCGGCCCACGTCGCCGAGGTCGCCGTCGTCGGCGTGCACGGCCACGGCGCGTCCCACCTGCGGACCGTGCGGGCGCTGGCCGCCGCCGGACGCGCGCGGCTCGCGGCCGTCGTCGACCCGCGGCCCGTCGCCGGCACCGGGCTGACCGAGCCGGACGCCGACGGCGCCGGTCCGCTCGTCCCGCCGGACGCGCGCTGGTACCCGTCCCTCGACGCGCTGCTCGCCGCCGCGCCGCCGGACGTCGTCGTCCTCTCCACGCCGATCCACACCCACCTGCCGCTCGCGACCGCGGCGCTGCGGGCCGGCTGCGACGTGCTCCTCGAGAAGCCGACCGTCGCGACGCTCGCGGAGCACGCCGAGCTGGTCGACGTCGTGCGTGCCACCGGGCGGCGCTGCCAGGTCGGGTTCCAGACGTTCGGCTCCGGCGCCGCCGACGAGCTGACGCGCCTCGTCGCGTCCGGCGAGCTCGGCGAGGTCACGACCGTCGGGGCGGTGGGCACGTGGGTGCGCCCCCGGGCGTACTACGCCCGCGCCGCGTGGGCCGGCCGACGCTCGCTCGACGGCGTGCCGGTGGTCGACGGCGTCGTGACGAACCCCCTCGCGCACGCGGTCGCGACCGCCCTGAGGGTCGCCGGCGCGACGCGTGCCGAGGACGTCGCGTCGGTCGACGTCGAGCTGTTCCACGCGCACCCGATCGAGGCGGACGACACGTCGTCCGTCGTCGTCACCACGACGAACGGGCGCACGGTCGCCGCCGGGCTCACGCTGTGCGCGCCGGAGCGGTCGCTCGCGACCGTCGTCGTGCGCGGCACGCAGGGCGAGGCGACGCTGCGCTACGAGGCGGACGAGCTCGACGTGCGCACCGCGCGGGGCGCCCGCACGATCCGGACGGGCCGGCGTGACCTGCTCGCCGACCTGCTCGACGCGCGGCTCGACCCGGCCGTGCGCCTGCGCTGCGACGTCGAGGCCACGGGCGCGTTCATGGCCGTGCTCGAGGCGGTGCGCACCGCGCCGGACCCGCGGGCCGTGCCGGACGCGCTCGTCACGTGGGTCGGCGCGGGCCAGGAGGCGCACCCGGTCGTCGCCGACGTCGAGGCGTGGTGCGCCGCCGTCGCCGAGCGCGGCGCGGGCTTCGGGGCCGTCGGTGCACCGTGGGCGACGGCCCTGCGCCCGGCCGCCGCGCCCTGACGGCGTCGCACGGGTCCCGCCGAGGTCGCTGGTTCCGCGTCGAGATCGCCGCCCGGCACCGGCGAACTCGGCGCTGCACCGGCGAGCTCGGCGCTGGACCGGCGAACTCGGCGTTGGACCGGTGGGCGCGGCGTTGGGCCGGTGGGCGCGCCGCGGCCGGTGCCGGCGCGGGGTGTCCGCACCGGCACCGGCCGTCGGTCAGCGCACGTACAGCCGCTGCTGCGGCGGTGCCGTGAACGGGTCGCCCAGGAAGAACGACGGGTGCGGCGGCTGGTTGTAGGCGGTGTTCTGCCAGGCCAGCGCGACGCGGTACATCGGGTCGTGCAGGAGGGTCGGCACCCGCAGCGACGTCCGGTTCGGGGTCGCGTAGATCCGCAGGGCCGCCTCGTCGGACCGCGCCCAGATGACCTCCTCGCGCCAGTCGCCGAGGATGTCGCCCGACAGCACCGGCGTCGACTTGGTGCCGTTGTTGGACCGCACGGACGCCCCGGTCAGCAGGCGCGTGTCGCCGCCCGTGCCGTACTTGTCGATCCGGGTGCCGTCGAGGAGCTCGCGCACCGGGTCGGCGTCCCACCAGGCCAGGAAGTTCGCCGACGACGGCTTGCGGCCGACCGCCGCGCCCGTTGCCGCGTTGCGCAGGTCCGCCTCGGAGTTCGACCACGCCTCGGCGCCCGGGCTGCCCGCCCAGATGTCCGCCGCGACGCCGCGTCCGTTGTCGGTGCCGGACGGGGAGCGCCAGAGCGTCTGGCCCGTGCGCGCGTCCGCGACCCACATGTTCGGCTGGTTCGACGACTCGGTGACCTTGAAGTACTCGAGGCCCGCGCGGCCGGGGACGAGGTCACCGACGTGCCCGGCGTCGCCGTGGCCCGTTCCGTTGGTCCACAGCCCGCGGCCGTCGTCGTCGATCGCCGCCGCGCCGTAGAGGATCTCGTCGCGGCCGTCCCCGTCGACGTCGGCGACCGACAGGGAGTGGTTGCCCTGCCCGGCGTACGCGCCGTTGCCCGAGCTGCTGGAGTCGAACGTCCACCGCCGGGTCAGGCGCCCGTCGCGGTAGTCCCACGCCACGACGACGGCCCGCGTGTAGTAGCCGCGCGCCATGACGATCGACGGGCGCTGCCCGTCGAGGTACGCCGTGCCGGCGAGGAACCGGTCGACCCGGTTGCCGTAGGTGTCGCCCCAGCTGCCCACGTTGCCGCGCGCCGGGACGTAGTCCGTCGTGGCGCCGATCGCGCCGGTGTCGCCGCGGAAGACCGTGAAGTACTCCGGCCCGGACAGCACGTAGCCGCTGCCGTTGCGGTGGTCGGCGCTCGCGTTGCCGATCACCTGGCCGGTGCCGGACCGGGTGCCGTCGGCGGTCTTCACCGCGACCTCGGAGACGCCGTCGCCGTCGTAGTCGTAGACCTGGAACTGCGTGTAGTGCGCGCCGGCGCGGATGTTGCGGCCCAGGTCGATGCGCCACAGCCGCGTGCCGTCGAGCCGCAGACCGTCGAGGTACACGTTGCCCGTCACGCCGGACTGGCTGTTGTCCTTGGCGTCGGTCGGGTCCCACTTGAGGACGACGTCGAGGTCGCCGTCGCCGTCGAGGTCACCGACGCTGCCGTCGTTGATCACGTGGTTGGACGACGGGCGCGAGACGGGCACGTCGAGGTAGCCGTCCGCGAAGGTGAGGGACGTGGCGGACGGGGCCTGCTCGGCCCCGTTGACGACCGCGCGCACCGTGTACCGGGCGCCGGCCGCGGCGCCCTCGTCGCGGTAGTTCGTCGAGTCCGTGACGGGGGACGACGTGATGCGCGTGCCGTCGCGGTACACGTGGAATCCGGTGGCGCGGTTCTCCCAGCCGTACAGGCGCCACTGCACGAGGTTGCCGCTGCCGGAGCGGACCGAGACGAGGCCGCGGTCGAGGTCCTCGACCTGCTTGGCACCGGCGGTGGGGGTGGTCGGCGCGGGGTCCGGCCCGGTCGTCGGCTGCGGCGTGGGCGACGGCGTCGGCTGCTGCGTGGGGGTCGGCTCGGTGGTCGGCGTCGGCGACGTCGTCGGCTGCTGCGTCGGCGTGGGGGAGGCCGTCGGGCCCACGGAGCCGGTGCAGGCCGTGCCGTTGAGGCTGAACGACGTCGGCACGGGGTTGGACCCGGACCACGCGCCGTTGAACCCGAACCCGACCGTGCCACCCGCCGGCACGGCCGCGTTGTAGCCGGCGTTGCGGGCGGTGACCGTGGCGCCCGACTGCGTCGTGACGGCGTTCCACGCCTGCGTCACGGTCTGCCCGGCGCCGAAGTCCCAGGTGAGGGTCCACCCGTTCAGCGGGTCGCCGAGGTTCTCGATGCGGATGTCGGCGCCGAAGCCGCCGCCCCACTGGTTCGTCACCGCGTACGTGACGCGGCAACCGACCGCGGCCTGCGCGGCCGGTGCGAGCGCGAGCCCGGTCACGGCCGTCGCGAGCGCGGCCGCGGCGGCGCCGGTCCGGAGTGCTCTCATGTCGTCCCCTTCGACGAGCGACGGCCTGTGCGCGTCGCGTGCGAGGGAACCGTAGGTGGGAGAACGTTTTCCAGATCCAGCCTATGAAACCTTTCATGCCGGATCGGCGCGCAGGTGCCCCGCGAGCGGCGGGTCCGAGGGCCGGGGCGCGGGGCGGGCGGCGAGCTCGAGGTTCGTCCCGCGTCCGTCTCGGTGGCGCACGTCGCCCGTCAGGGCAGGCGCACGTGCCGCTCACCGAGCTGGGTCACGTCGGTGACGCCCAGCAGCGCCATCGTGCGGCGCACCTCGCGCGCGAGGATCTCGACCGCGCGGTCGACGCCGCGCTCGCCGCCGGCCATGAGCCCGTACAGGTACGCGCGCCCGACCAGCGTGGCCCTCGCGCCGAGGGCGAGGGCCGCGACGACGTCCGACCCGTTCGTGATGCCCGTGTCGACCCACACCTCGGTGCGGTCGCCGACGGCGTCGACGACGTCGGGCAGCAGCCGCAGCGGCACGGGCGCCTTGTCGAGCTGGCGGCCGCCGTGGTTGGACAGCACGACGGCGTCGGCGCCGGCGTCGGTCACGCGGCGGGCGTCCTCGACGGTCTGGACGCCCTTGATGATGAGCGGGCCGTCCCACGAGGCGCGCAGCCACTCGAGGTCCGCGATCGTCATGGTCGGGTCGAACAGCTTGTCGAGCAGGTCGCCGACGGTGCCGCCCCAGGAGTTGAGCGACGCGAACGTCAGGGGCTCGGTGGTGAGCAGGTTGAGCCACCACGCCGGGTGCATGCCCGCGTCGAGCACCGTCTTGACGGTCAGCGCCGGCGGGATCGAGAAGCCGTTGCGGGTGTCCCGCAGGCGGGCGCCCGCGACCGGGACGTCGACCGTGAGCATGAGCGCCTCGTACCCGGCGGCCTTGGCACGGGCCATGAGGTCCTCGCCGGCGGACCGGTCCTTCCACACGTACAGCTGGAACCACTTGCGCGCGTCGGGCGCCGCGGCGGCGACGTCCTCGATGGACGTCGTGCCCATGGTCGACAGCGCGTACGGGATGTCGCGACGCTCGGCGACGCGGACCACGGCGCGCTCGCCCTCGTGGTGCATCATCCGCGTGAAGCCGGTCGGGGCCAGCGCGAACGGCAGGGCGGACGGCCGGCCGAGGTACTCGGTCGTGGTGTCGACGCGGCTGACGTCGTGCAGGACGGACGGGCGCAGCTCGAGCTCGCGGAAGAGGCGACGCGCGCGGCGCAGGGTGATCTCGGCCTCGGCGGCGCCGTCGGTGTAGTCGAAGACGGACCGGGGGGTGCGGCGCTTGGCGACGCGGCGCAGGTCCGCGATCGTGAGGGCGTCCTCGAGGGCCCGGCGCGTGGGGTCGAGGCGCAGCGGCTTGGGCTGCAGCAGCGGCGCCAGCTCGGACCACTTCGGGAGCTGTCGGCGGGTCATGGCGGTCACCTCGTGCGCGTCGTCGGGCGGTGGGAACCGGGGTTCCCGGGAGGGTAGCCCGACGCGGGGGCGACCGGTCGCGAGGGTCGGGTTGCCGGGCCGGACGTCAGGATTGTAACGTTTCATCGTGAGGCGTTGACACCCTTGGAGTGGCGCACCTAGCGTGCGGAATGCGCTTTCACCCCGAGCAAGGAGGCTCACCGCAATGATGCGATCCGTCCTGAAGGCCAGCGGCCTGGCCGCCGTCGCCGCCCTCGGCCTCGCCGCGTGCAGCGGCGGCAGCGGGGGTGAGGCCTCGCCCGCTGCCAGTGGCGGTGCCGACGACACCACCCCCGTCACCCTCGACTTCACCTGGTGGGGGAACGACGACCGTGCCGCCCGCTACACGGAGGCCCTCGAGCTGTTCAACGAGGAGTACCCCCACATCACGGTGAACCCGAACTTCGCGGCGTTCCCCGACTACTGGACCCAGCGGTCCACCGAGGCGGCGGGGCGCAACCTGCCCGACGTCATGCAGTTCGACCTGTCCTACCTGCGTGAGTTCAACCAGAGCGGTCAGCTGCTCGACCTGCAGGAGCACATCGACAACGGCACGATCGACATCTCGGGCTTCGACGAGACCCTGGTCGAGTCGGGCGTGCTCGACGGCAAGACGATCGGCATCCCGACGTCGACCAACACGCTCGGCATGTTCTACAACCCCAACCTGCTCGAGCAGGCGGGCGTGGAGTTCCCCGACCCGGAGACGTACACGTACGACGAGTTCAACGAGTTCATCTCGAGCGTCTCGGGCGCCGGCCTGACCACGCCCGAGGGCTACCAGGTCTACGGCGGCGGCGACTACACGGGCACGTTCTGGTTCTTCCTCCAGTACCTGCTGCAGAAGGGCGTCACTCCGTTCGAGGAGGACGGCACGCTCGGCTTCGACGAGGGCGACGTCACGGAGTTCCTCGAGCTGACGTCCGACCTGCGGACCGACAAGGCCGTCTACCCGGTCGAGCGGGGCGTGGCCCTCAAGCCCCTGGGCGGCTTCACGGTCAACGAGAACGCCACCGAGATGAGCTGGGACAACTTCCTCGCCGGCTACGTGGCGGACTCCGGCACCGAGAACCTCGAGATCACGCAGATCCCGTCGATCGAGCCGGGCGAGAAGGCGCTGTTCTTCAAGCCCTCCATGCTCTACTCGATCGGCGCGAACACCGAGCACCCGGAGGCCGCGGCCACGCTCGTGAACTTCCTGCTCACCGACCCCGAGGTCGGCGCCGTCTTCGGCACGTCGAAGGGCGTCCCCGCCGACGAGGAGCAGCGCGCGGCCGTCGAGGCGCCCGAGGGCTCCGTCGACGCGAAGGTCATCGCGTACGAGGAGGCCGTGGCCGAGGAGGTCACCGAGAGCACCCCGATCCCGGTCAAGGGCTTCGGCACCCTCGAGGCTAAGTGGCTCGAGCTCGGCGAGAACCTCAACTACGGCACCATCTCGATCGAGCAGTTCGTGGACGAGTGGTTCGCCGAGGCCGAGATGGCCACGATGTGACCGCCGGTCCGGGCCGCCGCCCCGCGCGGCGGCCCGGACCGCACTGCCGGCACCGACGCCGGCACCCGTGCCCGGGGCGTCCCGGTCCTGCCCGGCGGGACCGCGGCGCCCGACGGCCCCGGCCGTCGCACCACACAGATCGGACAGCACCGTGACCCTCACCGCCGAGGCGAGCGCGACCCGGACGCCCACGTCCGCATCGCCGATCCGGCGCCGCCGCAAGGCCGCCGAGACCCGAGCCGGCTACGCGTTCCTCGCCCCCTGGCTGCTCGGCTTCGTCCTGCTGACCGCGGGGCCCATGATCGCGTCCCTGTACCTGGCGTTCACGAACTACAACCTGTTCACGTCGCCGGAGTGGGTCGGGCTCGACAACTTCCGCCGCCTGGTCAGCGACCCGAACTATATCCAGGCGTGGAAGGTCACGGCGCTCTACGCGCTCATCGGGACGCCGCTGAAGCTCATCTCCGCGCTCGCCGTCGCGATGCTGCTCAACAACAACCGCCGCGGGCAGGGCTTCTACCGGTCGGCGTTCTACGCGCCGTCGCTGATCGGCGCGAGCGTGTCGATCGCGATCGTGTGGAAGGCGATGTTCATCGACAACGGCATCGTCGACCGTGCCGGCCAGACGCTGGGCCTGCCGGCCGGCGGCTGGGTCGGCGACCCGGGCCGCACGATGCCGATGCTGATCCTGCTGACCATCTGGCAGTTCGGCGCACCGATGGTCATCTTCCTCGCCGGCCTCAAGCAGGTCCCGGCCGAGCTGTACGAGGCCGCGTCGGTCGACGGCGCCGGGCCGATCCGCAAGTTCGTCAGGATCACGCTGCCGATGCTCTCGCCGGTGCTGTTCTTCAACCTGCTGCTCGAGACCATCCACGCGTTCCAGATCTTCGCGTCGGCGTTCATCATCTCGTCCGGCACGGGCGGGCCCGCGCGGTCGACGCTCTTCTACACGCTGTACCTGTACTTCCGCGGGTTCCGCGACTTCCAGATGGGGTACGCCTCGGCGATGGCCTGGGTCCTCGTCCTGGTCGTCGGAGCCATCAGCTTCGTCATGTTCCGCACCCAGAACCGGTGGGTGCACTACTCGGGGGAGTCCAAGTGAGCACGACAGCACCGGCGCCGTCGCCGGCCACGTCCGGCCGCGCGGGCCTCCCCTCGGAGCAGCACTCCGCCGACCTGCGCCGCCGCAACCAGTCCCGCGGCCGCGTCCGGTCCGTGCTGTTCCACGCCCTGTCGCTCGCGGTGGTCGCCGTCATCCTCTACCCGGCCGTGTGGATGTTCGTGTCCACGCTGAAGCCGTCGAGCGAGATCATCGGGTCGGTCAGCATCATCCCGACCACGGTCACCCTCGACAACTTCGTCAAGGCGTTCGCCGGCATCGGCGGCGTGTCGTTCTGGCAGTTCTTCCTGAACTCGCTCGTGCTGGCCCTCGGGTCCGTCGTCGGCATCACGCTGTCGTGCTCGGTCAGCGCCTACGCGTTCGCGCGGATCGACTTCCCCGGCCGCGGGCTGTTCTTCACGCTCATGATCGGCACGCTGCTGCTGCCGTTCCACGTCGTGATCATCCCGCAGTACATCGTGTTCAACCAGCTCGGCCTGGTCGGCACGTACGTACCGCTGCTCATCGGCAAGTTCCTCGCCGCCGAGGCGTTCTTCGTGTTCCTCATGGTGCAGTTCATGCGCAACCTGCCGCGCGAGCTGGACGAGGCGGCGCGCATCGACGGCGCCGGGCACGTGCGGATCTTCCGGTCGATCATGCTGCCGCTGATGAAGCCCGCGCTCGTGACGAGCTCGATCTTCGCGTTCATCTGGTCGTGGAACGACTTCTTCGGCCCGCTGATCTACCTCAGCTCGCCCGACACGTTCCCGCTGCCGCTCGCGCTGCGCCTGTTCGTCGACCAGACGACGGTCTCGGACTACGGCGCGCAGATGGCGATGGCCGTGCTGGCGCTGCTGCCGGTGCTGCTGTTCTTCCTCGTGTTCCAGCGCTACCTGGTCCAGGGCGTCGCCACCCAGGGTCTCAAGGGCTGACCCTCGACCCGGCGGCGGCCGGTCGGTGGCCCTCCCGGGGGCCGCCGGCCGGCCGTCCGTGCGTGCGGGCCCGGCCGGGCCGCCCCCGCGACGTGTGAGGCTGAGCGCATGACCGACCCGACCGACGACGACCGCCGCGGTCCCGGCCCGACGGCACCCGACCCGACGGCACCCGACCCGACGGCACCCGACCCGACGGCGCCCGAGCAGCGCGCGACGTTCGGCGGCGGACGCTTCGGGTTGTTCAGCGAGGTGCTCGTCGTCGGGCTCGGCGTCTCCGTGCTCAGCCTGCCGGTCGTCACCGTGCTGCCCGCGCTGGCCGCCGGCGCCGCGCACGTCCGGCGCCACCTGACCGGTGAGACCGACCGGATCGTCGACCTGTGGCACGACTTCGTCGCCGCGCTGCGCGGCGTGTGGCCCTACGCGCTGGGCTCGCTCGCGCTGCTCGTCCTGCTGTGGTTCAACGCCGCCGTCGTCAGCACGGGCCGGCTGCCCGGGGGCGCGGGGGTGCTCGTCCTGTCCGGCGCGGTCGCCGTGATGCTCGCGGTCGTGCTGCTGCGCGCGGCGGGCGGGTGGCGGCGCGGGGCGTCCTGGCGGCAGGTGCTGCGGGACGCCGGCGCGCGGGCGGGCGACGACCTGGTCGGGTCGGGGCTGCTCGTCGTGGCGATGGGCCTGTGCGGCGTCATCGTCTGGATGCTGCCCCCGCTGGCGATCCTGGTACCGGGCCTCCTGGCCCTGGCAGTCGTCGCGGTGGAGCACCGCCTCCCACCCCGCCGCTGACCCCCGCCGCTCCCCCCTCCCCACCCCCACCCGCGAACCCGGACCTCCTCAGCATCCGAGGGGCGTGGTGATGAGGAAGTCCGGGTTCATCGCCCGCAGGCGGGGAGGGGTGGCGGGGCGGGAGGGGCGGTCGGTCGTGGGGCGGGCGCGACCGACCGACCTCGAGCGTCGGTCAGGCCGTGCGGGCCGTGCCCGACAGGGCCGTCCAGGACTCCGGGGCGAGCGTGAGCGTCGTCGTGCCGACCGCCGACGCGGTGACGGGCGCCGCGTCGAGCGTCGTCACGTGCTCCGCCTCGACCTTGGCCGCGTGCTCGGGGCCCCGCACCGCGGGCTCGTGGTCGGCCGTCACCTGCAGGCCGCCGCCGAGCGACAGCGCCAGGCCCGGGTGCCGCAGCTCGACCTCGACCGGCTCGGCGGTGCGGTTGACGAGGAAGACGGCGACCTGGCCGTCCGTCTCCGCGCCGTCCCACGTCGCCGCGGCCGTGACGGCAGGCACGTCGCCGTACCTGGCGGTCGTGATGGTCGGGGCCTGGACGCGCACGTCGAGGGCGTCGCCGCGGGCGAGGCGCGCGGTGGTCGCGAACGGGTGGAACGTCGGCTGCTTCCACGCCGGGCCGTCCGGCTCCGTCATGATCGGCGCGATCACGTTGACGAGCTGGGCGAGCGCCGCGACGGGCACGCGGTCGGCGTGGTTGAGCAGCGTGAGCATGAGGTCGCCGACGACGACCGCGTCGAGGCCCGAGTAGACGTCCTCGATGATGCGCGGGGCGTCGCGCTGCAGGGGGAGGTTCTGCTCGCCCGGGAAGCGGGTCTCGAGGTACCAGACGTTCCACTCGTCGAACGAGATGGTGATCCGCTTGTCGGAGCGGCGGCGCGCGCCCACGGCGTCGGCCGAGGCGACGACGCGGTCGATGAACCGGTCCATGGCGGTGCCGGAGCCGAGGAACGACGCGCGGTCCCCGCCGACCTCCTCGTAGTAGGCGTGCATGGAGATGTGGTCGACCAGGTCGTACGTGTACGACAGGACGGTCTGCTCCCACTCGCCGAACGTCGCCATCTGCATGGACGACGAGCCGCACACGACCAGCTCGATCGACGGGTCGACGAGCTTCATGGCCTTGCCGGCCTCGGCGGCGAGCTTGCCGTACTCGTGCGCGTCCTTGTGGCCGATCTGCCACGGGCCGTCCATCTCGTTACCCAGGCACCAGAGCGTCACGCCGTACGGCTTCTCGCGGCCGTTCGCGATGCGCAGGTCCGCCCAGCGGGAGCCGGCCTCGCCGTTGCAGTACTCGACCAGCGCGGCCGCGGCGGCGACGCCCCGCGTGCCGAGGTTGACGGCCATCATCGGCTCGACGCCCTCGCGCTCGGCCCACTGCAGGAACTCGTCGGTGCCGATGGTGTTCGGCTCGACGGTCCGCCACGCCAGGTCGATGAACGGCTTGCGGTCCTCGACGGGACCGACCGCGTCCTCCCAGACGTAGTTCGACACGAAGTTGCCGCCGGGGTACCGCACGACCGTGACGCCGAGCTCGCGCGTGAGGTCGGCGACGTCGCGGCGGAAGCCGTGCTCGTCGGCGGTCTCGTGGCCGGGCTCGTAGATGCCGGTGTAGACGGCGCGGCCGAGGTGCTCGACGAACGAGCCGAACAGCCGGCGGTCGATCGTGCCGGTGCGGAAGGCGGGGTGCAGCAGGACGCTGGCGCGCTGGGTCATGGGTCTCCGATCGGGCGACGCCGCCCGGTGGCGACGTGTACAACGTTGTAGTGGAGCCAGCATACGCATGCCCGCACGCCCGCCCCGCGCCCGTCCCGTGGTCCGCCGTGGAGGTGGGCGCGGCCGTCGGCTAGGGTGGTCCGCACTACGGAACGCGCTTTCCCGACGCGTGCGCTGGCCCCGGGTGGGCCGTGCGCTCCCGCCCGGGAGCGGCTCGCCATCGCCGACGTCGTCGAAGGACCCCCGTGAACGAGTCCGACCAGAACCCCACCGCACCCCGTCCGGCGTCGAGCCGGGCCACCGAGGGCGACCCGGCGGTCGTGCCCGCGTTCGCCCCGCCGCACGCCGGCCGCCGCCGCCTGCGGTACGCCGTCGTGGGCACCGGCCACCGCGCGGGCATGTACGTCGCGGCGCTGACGGGCGACCACGCCGACGTCGGCGAGATCGTCGCGTGGTGCGACACCAACCCCGGCCGCATGGACTGGTACGACGCGCAGGCCGGCGAGGCGCTCGGCCTCGGCGGCCCGGCCGGCCTGCCGCAGTACGGCGCGCAGGACGTCGAGCGCATGGTCGACGAGCAGCGCGTCGACGTCGTCGTCGTCACGACCCCGGACGTCGCGCACGCCGGCGTGGTCGCCCGCGCGCTCGACGCCGGTGCCGACGTCGTCGTCGAGAAGCCGCTGACGACGACCGTCGAGGGCTGCCGCACCGTCGTGCGGGCCGTCGCCCGCACCGGCCGGGACGTCGTCATGACGTTCAACTACCGCTACGCGCCGCGGAACTCCTCGCTGCGGGACGTGATCGCGTCCGGCCGGATCGGCCGCGTGACGAGCGTGCACTTCGAGTGGGCGCTCGACACCGTGCACGGCGCGGACTACTTCCGCCGCTGGCACCGCGACAAGGCGAGCTCGGGCGGGCTGCTCGTGCACAAGTCCAGCCACCACTTCGACCTCGTCAACTGGTGGCTGCACGACGTGCCGTCCCGCGTGTACGCGTCCGGCGGGCTGCGCTTCTACGGCGACGCGAACGCCGCCGCGCGGGGCATGGGCCCGCGCCCGGAGCGGGGGACCGGCACCACGGGCGACCCGTGGTCGCTGGACCTCACCCACGACCCGCGCCTGCAGGGCCTCTACCTCGACACCGAGCACCACGACGGGTACCGGCGCGACCAGGACGTCTTCGCGCCCGGCATCACGATCGAGGACAACATGTCCGTCGTCGTCGACTACCGCGGCGGCGCGACGCTGACCTACTCGCTGAACGCGCACGCGCCGTGGGAGGGGTACCGCGTCACGGTCAACGGCACGGAGGGACGCGCCGAGCTCGAGGTCGTCGAGCGCGGTGCCGTGATCCTCGACGCGGACGGCCGCGCGGTCCTCGACCCCTCCGCCACACCCGAGGGCGTCGCCGCCCAGGCAGCCCGGCCCGAGGGTGAGCGCCTGCTCGTGCAGCGCCACTGGGAGGCCGCGCGCGAGTGGCGCATCCCCCGGGGCGTCGGCGGGCACGGCGGCGGTGACGCGATCCTGCTCATGGACGTCTTCCGCCGCGACCTGCGCCTCGCGGCCGACCCGCTCGGCCGGGCGGCCGGGTACCGCGACGGCCTGCGCGCGGTCGCCGTCGGCATCGCGGCGAACCGCTCGATGGTCACGGGGCAGCCCGTCCTCGTCGACGACCTCGGCCTCGGCGACCTCGCGCCCGCGGTCGACACCGAGCCGGCCGCGGTGCCCGCGACGCCACCGGCCGGCACGGCGACCACCGCCGACCCCACCACCCCCGACCCCACCACCCCCGACCCCACCACGCCCGACCCCACCACCCCCGTCACGACCGGAGCCGCCCGATGACCGACACCCTCCTGCCCCGCCTCGACCTGAGGCCCGCCACGCGTGCGGTCCACGACGTGGGGCACGCGGTCGACGTCGTCCACGACGGCACGACGCTCGCCCGGTACGTGTACGTGCCGGACGACGTGCAGCTGGAGTCGCCGCGGCCCTACGTGCACCCACTGCGCACGCGCGGCGGCGACCTGGTCAGCGAGTTCCGCCCGCACGACCACGTGTGGCACAAGGGCGTCGCGTGGTCGCTGCCCGTCGTCGGCGAGGAGAACTTCTGGGGCGGGCCGACGTTCGTCTCGCTCGAGGCGTCCGAGCACGGGTACGTGCAGCTCGACAACGACGGCTCGATGGACCACCAGGCGCTCACCCGCCTCGACGTCACGACCGGGCCGGCGGGCGACCGGGTCGACATCGCGCACACCCTCGCCTGGCACACCCAGGCCGGTGAGCACGTCGTCGACGAGGAGCGGGCGCTGTCCGTCGTGGTCCCCGCGGACCGCGACGACGCCTGGGTGCTGCTGTTCGACACGACCATGACGAACGTGTCCGGCGCCGCGATGCCGATCGGCTCGCCGACGACGCGCGGCCGCGAGAACGCCGGGTACGGCGGCCTGTTCTGGCGGGGCCCCCGCTCGTTCACCGGCGGCACCCTGCTGGCGCCCGACTTCGCCGGCGGCGAGGAGGTGCGGGGGCAGCGCGCGCCGTGGATGGGCTTCACGGGCCGCCAGGACGGCACGGGTAACGCGGCGACGATCGTCATGGTCGACGCCGGGGACAACCCCGTGCACCCGCCGCAGTGGTTCGCGCGGCGCGACATGTTCGCGTGCCTGTGCCCGGCGCCGTTCTTCAGCGAGGAGGTGCCGTTCGACGCGGGTGCGTCGCTGCGGTTCCGGTATGCCGTGATCGTCGCCGACGGAACGGGTGATCCTGCGTCGGCCGCGGCCCTGGCCGAGCTGGGGACGGGCATCCTGTCCGCATGACCACCCTGCCCGGCGGCGTGTCCGTCAGCCGTCTGCGCGTGTACGACTGGGCCGCGCCCGACGGCGTCGGGCTCGCCGGCGGCGGCACCCCGCACATGCACCTCGCCTCCGCCGAGGCGTACGTCGTCCTGTCCGGCACCGGGGCGGTGCACACGCTGGGCCCCGACGGGTTCGCGGTGCACCCCCTGGCGCCCGGCGTGATCGTCCAGATGCGCCCGGGCGTCATCCACCGGGCGGTCAACGACGGCGAGCTCGAGGTCATGGTCCTCATGTCGAACGCCGGTCTGCCCGAGGCCGGCGACGCCGTCATGACGTTCCCGCCCGAGGTGCTGGCCGACGGGGCGGCCTACCGCGAGACGGCCGCCCTGCCGACCGGCGGCACGCGCGGCACGGTCACCGACGCGGACGTCGCCGCCGCCGCCCGCGCGCGCCGCGACCTCGCCCTCGAGGGGTACGCCGCGCTGCTGGCCGCCGCCGAGCGGCAGGGCCCGCGCGCGGCGCTCCTGCCGTTCTACGAGGCAGCCGTGCGGCTCGTGCGCCCGCAGGTGCCGCGCTGGCAGGACCTGTGGGGACGCACCGCCTTCGCCGACACCGACGGCACCGCCCGGGTGCTCGAGGGGCTCATGCGCGGCGTGGCGCCGCACCTGCAGCTCGCACGCTCGGAGCGGGTCGAGGCGCAGCCCGCGCCCCGGCGGTACGGGATGTGCGGGCGGCTGCAGACGTGGGACCTGGGGTCCTGAGGGCGACCGGCGCGGAGGGTGATGCCTCCGGTGGACGTGCGGGTGGACGTGCTAATCAGAGCGTCCCGGCGGACGCCAGCACGCGTCCGCGGTCGGCCGTGAGCGACGCGAGCGTCTCGCGCTCGTCGAGGCCGTGCGTGCGCAGGTCCGCCCGGCCGTTGACCGCGAGCTGACGGCGGAACGCGAGCGTCGTCGCCCGCCGCTGGAAGTCGCGCATGGCCTCGGCGGCGACGGGCCCGCCGACGCGGCCCGCCCAGGCCACGGCGGCCCGGCGCAGCCGCAGGGACGAGAGCATCTGCACCTCGTGCGGGGCGAACCAGCCGGCGCGCGCGTACTCCGTGAGGCGCACCTCCACGACCTGGCGCTCCTTGCCCCGCAGCCACAGCGCGATGCCGACGACGCCGAGGAAGACGGGCACCTGCACGAGCAGGTAGATGCCGATGTACGAGCCGCCCGCGAGGATCGACGTCAGGTTCCACAGCGAGTGCGCCACCATCGCGGCGAGCAGGCCCAGGGGCAGCAGCCACCAGATCGCGCCGCGGCTGCGGGACCGGGCCGCGAGGCCCAGCGCCGCGCCGATGCAGGCGGTGAACAGCAGGTGGGCGAACGGCGTCGCGAGACCGCGCAGCACGAACGTCTCCGCCAGCGCGCCGCCGGCGCGGCCGAAGTAGAGGATGTTCTCCGTGAACGCGAAGCCCGCGGCGACCACCCCGGCGTAGACGATCCCGTCGACGACGCCGTCGAAGTACCGGCGCCGCGTGAGGAAGAGCAGCAGGACGCCCGCCCCCTTGGCGGACTCCTCGACGATCGGCGCGGACACCACGGCGGCGGCCATGACGCCCGCGTCCAGGCTGCCCGTGGCGTTCGCGACGGTCCACGCCGCCAGGTCGTTGACGACCGCCGAGACGAGGACGGCGACACCCGCACCCCACAGCAGGGCGAACACCAGCGCGCCGCGCGGCTCCGGCTCCCACCGGTCGAGCCACCGCACGCCCGCGAGCACGAGCGCGAGCGGGACCAGCGCGAGCAGCGTGCCCGTCAGACCGGGGCCCATGCCCACCTCGAGCATGACGAACGCGATGCCGGCCAGCGCCGCGAGCCCCGCCAGCGCGATCCCGACGGCCGCGACGACCGTGGCCCCGGCGGACCGCCCGCGTCCGCCCGCCCACTGCGTGGGCATGGCAGCGGGCTGGTGGGAGGTCGCGGTGCTGGGGGTGCCGGGCCACCCGGACGTACCGGTGGCGGCGTAGGGGCTCGTGGACACGCTGGAACCCTAGTGCCGGCCCCCGACGAGCGCCGCCGACCACCCGGGTGGGCGGTGTCAGGTCGCGGCGGCGTACGAGTCGACGACGGACAGGTCGAGCGCGAACTCGACCGGGGCGTCGCCGAACAGCAGGCGCCCCGCCTCGTCGGCCGAGTCGCGGACGGCGGCGGCGACCTCGTCGGTCACGTCGGCGGGGGAGTGCACGACGACCTCGTCGTGCAGGAAGAACACGAGGTGCGGGCGCCCGTCGATGCCGCGCAGGCGCCGCCGCAGGGACGCCATCCAGCACATGGCCCACTCGGCGGCGGTGCCCTGGACGATGAAGTTCCGGGTGAACCGCCCGCGGTCGCGCGCCCGGCGGCGGGTCTCGCGGACGTCGTCGGCGCCCGCCCCCTCGCCCGTCGCGGCCGTCAGCGCCGACCGCAGCGCGTCCGACGCCGGCGGCGACGACCGGCCCAGCCACGTCGTCACGACCTCTCCCCGCTCGCCCGCCCGCGCGGCGCCCTCCACCAGCGCGACCGCCCGCGGGAACGCCCGCGCCAGGTGCGGCATGAGCTGGGCGGAGGCGCCGGTCGTCGCGCCGTAGATCGCGCCGAGCATCGCGTACTTGGCGTCCTTGCGGGTCGGCACGACGCCCGCGTCGGCGACGCCCTGGTACAGGTCGGCGTGCCGGGCGGCGGCCGCCATGTCGCGGTCGCCGGACATGGCGGCGAGCACGCGCGGCTCGAGCTGGGCGGCGTCGGCGACGACGAGCCGCCACCCGGGGTCGGCCCGCACGGCGTCGCGCACCTGCGCGGGCAGCTGCAGCGCACCGCCGCCGTCGGACGCCCACCGCCCGGTGACCACCCCGCCGACGACGTAGTCCGGCCGGAACCGCCCGTCGTGCACCCACTGGTCGAGCCACGCCCACCCGTTCGCGGACAGCAGCCGGGACAGCTTCTTGTACTCCAGCAGCGGCCCGACGACGGCGTGGTCGAGGCCGCGGATCTCCCACTTGCTCGTGGACTGCACGTCGAACCCCTGCAGGCGCAGCGCGCGCAGCAGGTCCGGCGGGGAGTCCGGGTTGAGCGCGGGGGCGACGAGCGCGGTGCGGACCTCGTCGGCCAGCGCCTCGAGCCGCTGCGGGCGGGCGCCGCCCCACGGCCGCGGGCCCAGGAGGTCCGTGAGGATGCGGTCGTGCACGGCGGCGTCCCAGGGCAGGCCGTCGTGGTGCATCTCGGCGGCGACCAGGGCGCCGGTGGACTCGGCCGCGAGGAGCAGGCGCAGGCGGCCGGGGTGGCGGGAGCCCGCGACGGCGCCGAGCTGGGCGCGCAGCTCGGCGAGCGGGTCGCGGACGGCGGCGGGGGCGTCGTCGTCGAGGGCGTCGAAGAGCGACGGTGCGTGCGGGACGGGCACCGGGGCGTCGGCGTCCCACGGGCCCGGTGGCGCCTGGGCGAGGTGCGAGGCCGCGCAGGTCGCGGAGTGCCGCAGGATCGCGTGGCACAGCCGCAGGTCGTGCGACCGCTCGACCCGGACGCCCGCGGTCAGCAGCGCCGGGTAGCGGGTGCGCGTGTCGTCCCACACCCACCGCGGCGGGGCGCCGGCGTGGGCGTCCTCGACGCGGCGGACCTCCGCCGGCAGGGCGTCGGCGGCGACGGTGCGACGCCCGGTCTCGGCCGCGTGCTCGTCGAGGTCGACCAGCGTGACGGTACGCCCGGGCGCGTCGGGGGCGACGAGCACGTACGCGGGCACGGCTCATCCTCCCGCCTGCCACCGACGCCGGGCGCACGCGGCGCCGGCGCGAGACGACCGGCGCGGCCGGCGCGGGTCAGCGCGTCAGCGCCGCCCGGACGGCTGCGCCCGGGATCGCCATCCACAGGTCCCCGTCGGGGCCGTCGAGCGTGACCAGGACGTCGCCCGTGGCCTCGTCGAGGAGCACCGCCGCGAGGCCCGCATCGTAGGCGGTGCCGGGTGCGAGCATCGCGTCGAGCACCGGGTCGGACGGCCACGCGAGCGTCGTCACCCCGTCGACCGTGAACACGTGCGCGACGAGGGTCGGCCCGTCGCGGTGCAGCGTCGCGGTCACCGTCTCCGACGTCCGCAGCAGCACGCACGCCGCGTGCGTGAGCGCCGACGTGGCCGTGATCCTGTGCATGGTGGTGCCCTCCCGTCGGTCCGTCCGAGGGGTAGGGGGCCGGCGGGGTGCCGCTGATACGTCCGCGCTGGTCGGGATGCGCGTCGCGGACCGACCGGGACGCGTTCGGGGTCCGCGCGACGCGGCCGCGGCGCCCGGGGGTCCCGTGCGCCGCGGCCGTCGTGCGTCCCGCGGTGCGTCCGCGTCGGTGCCCGTCAGTGGGTCTCGCGCACCACCTCGACGGCGCCGGCCGCGACGTCGAGCGTGCCGTCGACGTCGCGCGGGTCGACGAGGGCCCGCCCGGACGCCGCCACGCGCACCGGCGCGTCGGTGTGGTTGAGCACGAACAGCCACGTGCGGCCGTCGTCCGCGACGCGGCGCGTGACCTCGACGCCCTCGGGCAGGTCCGCGACGACGCGCGGCACGCCCGACTCCTCGACGAGCGCGTCGACGACCCGCTGCAGCCCGTCCGCGTCGCTCGGCCACGTCGCGAGGTACCAGGCGGCGCCCGCGCCGACGGACCGGCGCGTCACGGCCGGCACGCCGTCGAGCGGGCCGCCCGCGAACGTGCGGACCACCTCGGTGCCGTCCAGCGCGTGCACCTTCTCGCTCCACAGCTCGGCCTCGGTGCCGTCGTCGAGGCGCACGCGCTCGTCGGCCTGCAGCGCCCAGAACTCCTCCGTGCGCACGCCCAGCAGGTCGCGGAACGCGCCCGGGTAGCCGCCGAGGCGCACGTGGTCGTTCTCGTCGACGATCCCCGAGAAGAACGTGACCAGCACCGACGCCCCGCGCTCGGCCGCGGCGGCGACGGCCGCCGCGCCCTCGTCGCTCAGCAGGTACAGGGCCGGCACGAGGACGACGTCGTAGCCGGACAGGTCCGCCGTGGCGCGCACGACGTCCGCCTCGACCGCCCGGCGGGCCAGCGCGCGGTGCAGCGCGACGGCGAGCTGCCGCGGGTCCAGCGCGTCCGTCGGGTGGGAGCCGAGCTGCGTCGCCCACGCCGAGGGCCAGTCGAACAGCACCGCGGCGCGCGGCCGCTGCGTGGCACCGCGGACCTCGCCGACCGCCTCGAGGAGGCGTCCCAGGCGCACGGTGGTGCGCCACACGTCCGTGTCGGTGCCGGCGTGGGGCAGCATCGCCGAGTGGTACTTCTCCGCGCCCGCGGCGGACTGGCGCCACTGGAAGAACATGATCGCGTCGGCGCCGTGCGCGAGGTGCTGCACGGAGTGGCGCAGCGACTCGTCGGACGGGCGCGTGCGGTTGCGGCCCTGCCAGTTCACGGCGGAGGTCGAGTGCTCCATGAGCATCCACGGCCGCCCGCCCGCGACCGACCGCGTGAGGTCGGCGCTGAACGCGAGCTCGACCTGCGGCGCCGGGTCGTCGGCGAAGACGTAGTGGTCGTTGGAGACGACGTCCTGCTCGTCGGCCCAGCGCGCGTAGTCCATGTTCCCGGTGACCCGCTGGACCATGAAGTTGGTCGTGCACGGGACGGTCGGCGTGACCTCGTTCAGCACGTCCCGCAGGTCCGTGCAGTACGAGAGCAGCTCGTCGGAGGAGTACCGCGCGAAGTCGAGCCGGTGGGTCGGGTTGACCAGCGTCGCGGCGGTGCGGGGCGGCAGCACCTCGTCGAACGACCCGTACTGCTGCGACCAGAACGCCGTGCCCCACGCGTGGTTGAGGGCCTCGACGGTGCCGTAGCGGGCGACGAGCCAGGCGCGGAACGCCGTGGCCGCGTCCTCGGAGTAGTCGTGCGGGACGTGGCAGCCGATCTCGTTGTCGACGTGCCAGACCGCCAGCGCCGGGTGGTCGGCGTACCGCTCGGCGACCCGGCGGGCCATCGCGACGGCGTACCGGCGCCAGACGGGCGAGGCGATCCGGTAGTGCTGGCGCGAGCCCGGCGAGAGCACGGCGCCGTCGGCGCGTACCGGCAGGATCTCGGGGTGCTTCGTCGTCAGCCACGGCGGCGGGCTGGCGGTCGCGGTGGCGAGGCTGACGCGGATGCCGGCGGCGTGCAGGCGGTCCATCGTCTCGTCCAGCCAGGTCCAGTCGAGCTCGCCCTCACGCGGCTCGATGCGCGCCCAGGAGAAGATCGCGAGGCTCACGATCGTGACGCCCGCCTCCTGCATGAGGCGCACGTCCTCCTCGCGGACGTCCTGGGGCCACTGCTCGGGGTTGTAGTCGCCGCCGAAGCCGATGCCGTCGAGCCCCAGGGGCCATCGTGCGCGGTCGGGGTGCTGCGCGGATGCTGTCACGGTGTCGCTCTCTCCTCGTCGAGTGGCGGGCGTCACCTACAGTAGTGAACCGATTCACCGTCGCCGACGACGGCCCCGGCCCTCGTCGTGGCGGACCCACGACCCGGAGGGACCCCTCGTGCACGAGACCATCGTCGTCGGTGGCGGAGCCATCGCCCACGCGCACGTCCACGCCGTCCGCGAGCACGCCGAGCGGGCCCGGGTGGCTGCCGTGGTCGACGTCGACGCGGACCGCGCCCGCGCGTTCGCCGACGAGACGGGCGTGCCGCGCTCCGGCACGGACCTGGCGGCCGCGCTCGCGGGCGTCGACGGCGTCCGGCCCGCGCTCGCGCACGTGTGCACGCCGCCCGGCACGCACGTCGCGCTGGCGACGCAGTGCCTCGAGGCCGGGGTGCCGGTGCTGGTGGAGAAGCCGCCGGCCCTGTCGCTCGCCGAGATGGACGAGCTGCTCGCCGCGAGCGAGCGCACCGGCGTCGACGTCGCCGTGGTGTTCCAGCACCGGTTCGGGCACGCCGGCCTGCGGGTCGCCGACGCGCTGGGCGAGGGGCGCCCGCTCGGACGTCCGCTCGTCGCGGTGTGCGACACGCTGTGGTTCCGCGGGGACTCGTACTGGGACGCGCCCTGGCGCGGGTCGTGGGAGGTCGAGGGCGGCGGCCCGACCATGGGGCACGGCATCCACCAGATGGACCTGCTGCTCGCGCTGCTCGGGCCGTGGGAGGAGGTCACCGCGATGGCCGCCCGCCGCGCCCGGCCGACGCAGACCGAGGACGTCTCCGCCGCCGTCGTCCGCTTCGCCGACGGGACCCTCGCGACCGTCATGAACTCGCTGCTCTCGCCGCGCGAGACGTCCGCGATCCGCGTCGACACCGAGAACGCGACCGTCGAGGTCGAGCACCTCTACGGCTACACCGACCAGGACTGGCGCGTGACGGCGGCCCCGGGGCACCCCGAGGCGGCGTCGTGGTGGACGGACGGCCTCGACCCCGACGCGCCCGGCAGCTCGCACGCCGGCCAGGTGGGTGCCGTGCTGGACGCGCTCGACGCCGGCACGGCCCTGCCCGTGAGCCTCCGCGAGGCCCGCGACACCCTCGACCTGGTGGCGTCGATCTACGCGTCGGCGTTCACGGGCCGCCCGGTCCGCCGCGGCGAGATCGCCCCGGGCCACCCGTCGTACACGACGATGGCCGGCCCGGGCGCCCCCTGGTCGCGCGCCTGACGCGTACCGGACCGGGGCCTGACGCCCACGGGTTCGCCCGCGTGACGTCCGCAGGCCCGCCGCCCGCCGCCCACCCCGGTCGCACGCCTCACGTCCCGCCCCGGCGTCGCCGAGTTCGCCGGTCCGGCGCCGAGTTCGCCGGTCCGGCGCCGAGTTCGCCTCTCACGAGCGGCGACCTCGGTGCGGAACCGGCGATCTCGGCGCGTGCTGCGGTCCGCGCGCGTCGCGGCCACCGCCCGCCATGGCGATCGGCGACCTCGTCACTCTGACGCGACCTCGTCATCCAGGAGTGACGAGGTCGGCGCGCGAGTGACGAGGTCGGGGCCTGGGCGGCGGCCGGGCAGGTGGGCGCGCCGCGGGCGGCCGGGGAGGGGCGCAGCGGTGGGGGCGGAGGGTGCCGTCCGCTAGCGTCGTCCTGCCGGTCGTAACGATCCGAACGTCGAAGAGGACACCGTCGTGGACACGCTCCCGTACCAGGACCCGTCGCTGCCGATCGGTGAGCGGGTCGCCGACCTCGTCAGCCGCATGACGCTGCCCGAGAAGGTCGGGCAGATGCTGCAGCTCGACGCGCAGCCCGGGGTCGACGACCTCGTCGAGGACATGCACGTCGGGTCGATCCTGCACTCGTCGCCGCAGCGGGTCCTCGAGGCGCTCGACGCGGTGGGGCGCACGCGCCTGCGCATCCCGCTGCTGGTCGCCGACGACGCGATCCACGGCTACTCGTTCTGGCGCGGTGCGACGATCTTCCCGTCCCAGCTCGGCGTGGCGTCGTCGTGGGACCCGGCCGCCGCGGAGCTGATGGCGCGCGTGACGGCCGTCGAGGTGTCGTCGACGGGCCTGCACTGGACGTTCTCGCCGGTCGTCTGCATCACGCGCGACCTGCGCTGGGGGCGCGTGAACGAGACGTTCGGCGAGGACCCGTTCCTGCTCGGCGAGCTCGCGGCGGCGATGGTCCGCGGGTACCAGGGCGACGGCCTGACCGACCCGACGGCGATCCTCGCGTGCGCGAAGCACTTCGCGGGGTACTCCGAGACGCAGGGCGGGCGGGACGCGTCCGAGGCGGACATCTCGCGGCGCAAGCTGCGCTCGTGGTTCCTGCCGCCGTTCGAGCGGGTGGCGCGCGAGGGCGCGCGGACGTTCATGATCGGCTACCAGTCGACGGACGGCGTGCCGATCGTCGTCAACAGCTGGCTGCTGCAGGACGTGCTGCGCGGCGAGTGGGGCTGGACGGGCACGCTCATCACCGACTGGGACAACGTCGGGCGCATGGTGTGGGAGCAGAAGATCGCCGCGGACCACACGCAGGCCGCCGCGATGGCGGTGAACGCCGGCAACGACATGGTGATGACGACGCCCGGGTTCTTCGAGGGGGCGCAGAAGGCGGTCGCGGACGGGCTGATCACGGAGGCGCAGATCGACGCCGCCGTCGCGCGCATCCTCACGGTGAAGTTCGAGCTCGGGCTGTTCGAGGACCCGCGCCGCCCGGACCCGGCCCGCCAGGCGCAGGTCATCGGGTCGGCCGCGCACCAGCAGGCGAACCTCGAGGTCACGCGTCGCTCGCTCGTGCTGCTGCGCAACGAGGGTGGCGTGCTGCCGCTCGGCGGCGACCTGGTCGCGGGCGACGACGGACGCGCGACGGGCCCGGCCGGCGCGCCGGCGCCGCGGACGGTCGCGGTCGTCGGGCCGAACGCCGACGACGTCGACGCGCAGCTCGGCGACTGGGCCGGCCGCTCGGGCCAGGTGGACTGGATGCGCGAGGAGGGCCACCCGCGGCACATGTCCGAGACGGTGCTCGACGGCCTGCGCGCCGTCGCACCCGCCGGCTGGACCGTCACGTACGCGCAGGGCGCCGAGATCGGCGAGCTGGGCCCCGACCCGGACGGCGAGGTCTACCCGGACGGCCAGCCGCGCATGCCGATCATGCACGCGGCCGAGCCGGACGCGGCCATGGTCGCCGGGGCGGTCGCGGCGGCGGAGGCGGCCGACCACGTCGTCGCGGTCGTCGGCGACACGATCGGCCTGATGGGTGAGACGCGGTCCACCGCGACGCTCGAGCTCGTCGGGGGCCAGGTCGCGCTGCTCGACGCGCTCGCGGCGACGGGGACGCCGATGACCGTGGTCGTCATCGCCTCCAAGCCCCTGGTCCTGCCGGACTCGGCGCTCGGCGCGGACGCGGTCGTCTGGGCCGCGAACCCCGGCATGCGCGGCGGGCGGGCGATCGCGGAGCTGCTGCTGGGCCTCGTCGAGCCCGCCGGGCGCCTGCCCGTCACGTTCGCGCGGCACGTCGGCCAGCAGCCCGTCTACTACAACCAGCTGCGCGGCCAGCACGGCACGCGGTACGCCGACCTCACGCAGGACCCGGCGTTCGCGTTCGGCGAGGGCGTGTCGTACTCGAGCGTCGAGTACACGGACCTGACGGTCGCGGAGCAGACGCTCGGCGCGGACGGCACCGTCCGTGCGCAGGTCACCGTGACGAACACCGGCACGCGCCCGTCGCACGAGGTCGTGCAGGTCTACGTCAGCGACCTCGTGACGTCGCTGACGTGGACGGAGAAGGAGCTCAAGGCGTACCGGCACGTCGACGTGGCGCCGGGGGAGTCGGTGACGGTGGACGTCGAGGTGCCCGTCGCCGACTGCACGATCGTCGACGCGGAGGGCCGGCGCGTCGTCGAGCCCGGCGACTTCGAGCTGCTGGTGGGGCGGTCGTCGCGCGACCGCGACCTGCTGCGCGCGGGGTTCACGGTCGCCGGCTGACGCCGCACGCCGCCCCGGTCCGGCGTCCCGGCGACGTCGGACCCGGGCGGCCGTGCGCGGGCGCGGCAATGACTTGCCCTGGCGGAAAGAAACACTAGAGTTACCGACATGGAAAACGACTCGACCGACCCCCGACGCGCGAGCGAGCTGCTCGCGGACCTCGAGGGCGACCGCGCCGCCCTGGCGCAGCAGGCGGCGGGCCCCGCCTGGTACGTGCCCGCGGTCTCCGCGCTCGCTGCCGCGTACGTGGCCGTGCCGCTGCTCGGCGACGACCCCACGCCGGTCGTCTCGATGATCTTCGGCGGCGTGCTCGCGCTCTCCGTCCTCGCCCACCAGCAGCGGCTCGTGCGTCCGCGGGGCGGCGGCGTCGCCGGAGCGGGCCTGGTCGTGGCGCTGCTCGCCGTCGTGCTGCTGCTGCTCAGCGTGTCCTTCGGGCTCGTGGCCGGGGGTCTGCACGCGTGGGTCGTGCTGCCGGCGCTCGCGGCCGGCGCGGCGACGTACGCGCTGGTGCGGCGCCTGGAGGCCGTGGTCCGCCGGGACGTGCACCGTGTCCGCTGACGCCGCCGGGGCTGCGCGGGCCGGCGCCGCGGGCGACGACGGCGGAGGGCCCCGCGACGCGGCCGGTGGCCGGGCGCCCGGCGAGCATGCGGCGGCGCCCGCGGACGGGGCGCTCGACGGGTGGCCGGACGACGCGCCCCCGGACGCCGCCGAGGAGGTCGTCCCGCAGTTCGACGAGGTCATCCACGCCCCGGTGCGCCTGCGGGCGTGCGGGCTGCTCGCCGGCGTCGACCACCTGGAGTTCGCGGTCGTGCGCGACGCCCTCGGCGTGTCCGACGCGACGCTGTCCAAGCACCTCAAGGTCCTGGCCGACGCCGGCTTCGTCGAGGTGCGCAAGGCCGCGTCGGTGCACCGCCTCGACCGCCGCCGGACGACCTGGCTGCGCCTGACGCGCGCGGGACGGCGGGCGTTCTCCGCCCACGTGGCCGAGCTGCGCGCGATCGCCGAAGGCACCACGGGCTGACCCCGCACCGGCCGCGCGCCCCTGCCGTCCGCGCATGCCAGGCGGCGAGGTGCAGATGTGCCGGCTTCTCGACGCCATACGCCGGCTCCTCCGCACCTCGCCGGGGCGCCTTACCCGGCGGACCAGGGGCCGGTTCGTCAGGGGCCGGCGGTGCTCGTGCGGACGACCAGCTCGGGCTGGAAGAGGACGCGCTGGTGCTCGGTGTCGCCGTCGGCGGCCGCCTCGCGCAGCAGCAGGTCGGCGGCGGTCCAGCCCAGCGTGTGCGTCGGCTGGTGCACCGACGTCAGCGGGACCGTGAGCATCGGCGCGATCGCGACGTCGTCGTACCCGACGACGGCCATCTGGTCGGGCACGCGCACGTCCGCCCAGCGCAGGGCGCGCAGCGCGCCGAGCGCGGTGAAGTCGTTGACGCAGAACGTCGCGGTCGGCCGGCGCGACGGGTCGATGTCCAGCAGCTCGTGCATCGCCTTCTCGCCCGCGTCGGCGTTGAGCGACCCGACGGTCACCTCCGTCAGCACGTCCGCCGGGTCGCGCCCGGCCGCCACGAGCGCCGCGACGACGCCCGCGCGCCGGTCGACGCACTGCCGGATGCTGTCGGGGCCGTTGATGAACGCGATGCGCTCGTGCCCGAGGTCGAGCAGGTGCTCGACGGCCAGGGCGGCGCCCCGCACGTCGTCCACGCCGACGCTGGAGACGTCCTCGACCGCCGTCGTCGCGTCGAGCAGGACGACGCCGATGCCGCGCTCGCGGAGCGCCAGGATCGTCTCGAGCGAGCCCTGCGACGGTGTCACGAGCACGCCCCGCACGCCGTGCTCCTCGTACAGCCGCAGGTAGCGGGCCTCACGCTCGGGGTCCTCGTCCGACGACGCGAGCATGAGCGTGTACTCGTCGGGGGCCAGCCGGTCCTCGATGCCGCGCGCGACCTCGGTGAAGAACGGGTTCGCCAGGTCGAGCACGATCGCGCCGACGGTCCGGATCGTGCCGGCGCGCAGCTGCCGTGCGGACGCGTTGCGGACGAAGCTGAGCTCGTCGATCGCGGCCTGGACGCGCTCGCGGGTGGTGGGCGTGACCTGGTCGGGGCGGTTGAGGACGTTGGAGACGGTGCCGACGGAGACGCCGGCGCGGCGGGCGACGTCGGTGATCGACGGACGTCGTGGGCGGCCGTTGCCCTTGGTGGCCATCGACGCCCCTTCCTGGTCGCGGCTGGTGCAGCGATCGTATCGACGCCCGCGCGGCGGCCGTGCAGGCGGGCCGGGACAGCGGGGCCGCCGCGGTGCCATGATGGCGGAAAGCGCGATCCGTGGTCAGGCGGGCCCGTGGTTGACACCGTCGGCGGGCCGTCCTTACAGTGACCATGAATCGTTTCAAGGGCGAACTTCCGGAGGTCGACGATGACCCGCGTGTGCTTCGTCTCGCACGTGCACCCGGACCACCTCGAGGAGTACCGCCGCCGGCACGCCGCCGTGTGGCCGGACATGCTCGAGGCGCTGCGGGACACCGGGTGGCGGGACTACCGCCTCTTCCTGTCGCCCGACGGCCTGCTGGTCGGCGTCCTCGAGACCGACGACTACGCCGCCGCGCAGGCCGCGATGGCGGCCACCGACGTCAACGCCCGCTGGCAGGCACGGATGGCCGACCTCTTCGTCGACGACGGCAACCCCGACGAGGGCTTCGTCCTGCTGGACGAGGTCTTCCACCTCGAGGGCCAGCTCGCCGCCGCCGGGCTCCCCACCGGGCCCTCCGCCCCGGCACCGCCCCCCACCGAGAGCACACAGGAGCAGCACCGATGAGCGACACAGCAGCCGGCAGGACAGCAGCCGGCGGCACCGGCACGCGCGAGGAGCGCGCGCTCGCCGCCCTCGCGCAGCAGACCATCGAGCTGCCGTCCTGGGCGTTCGGCAACTCCGGCACGCGGTTCAAGGTGTTCGCGCAGGCGGGCGTGCCGCGCGACCCGTACGAGAAGATCGCCGACGCCGCGCAGGTGCACCGCTTCACCGGAGCCGCCCCGCGCGTCTCGCTGCACATCCCGTGGGACAAGGTCGACGACTTCGACGCGCTCGCCCGGCACGCGGCCGACCAGGGCGTGGCGATCGGCGGCATCAACTCGAACCTGTTCCAGGACGACGACTACATGCTCGGGTCGCTCACGCACCCGGACCCGCGCGTGCGCAAGAAGGCCGTCACGCACCACCTCGAGTGCATCGACGTCATGGCCGCCACCGGCTCGCACGACCTCAAGATCTGGCTGCCCGACGGCCTGAACTACCCGGGGCAGGACTCGATCCGCGGCCGGCAGGACCGCCTCGCCGAGTCGCTGCAGGAGATCTACGCGGCACTGACCGCGGCGGACCCCGCGCACCGGCTGATCCTGGAGTACAAGTTCTTCGAGCCGTACTTCTACACGATGGACGTGCCGGACTGGGGCACGTCGCTGCTGCACTGCCTGGCGCTCGGCGAGCGCGCGATGGTCGTGCTCGACACCGGCCACCACGCGCCCAACACGAACATCGAGTTCATCGTCGCGCAGCTGCTGCGCGTCGGCCGGCTCGGCGCGTTCGACTTCAACAGCCGCTTCTACGCCGACGACGACCTCATGGTCGGCGCCGCGGACCCGTTCCAGCTGTTCCGGATCCTGCACGAGATCGTCCAGGGCGGGGCGCTCGCACCCGACTCGGGCGTCAACTTCATGCTCGACCAGTGCCACAACATCGAGCCCAAGATCCCGGCGCAGATCCGGTCGGTCATGAACGTGCAGGAGGCGACGGCGAAGGCGCTGCTCGTCGACGCCGACGCGCTCGCCCAGGCGCAGCAGGACGGCGACGTCCTCGGCGCGAACGGCCTGCTCATGGACGCCTACAACACCGACGTGCGCCCGCTGCTGGCGGGGCTGCGCGAGTCGCAGGGGCTCGACCCCGACCCGCTGGGCGCCTACCGCCGCAGCGGCTACGCCGAGACGATCGTGGCGATGCGCGTCGGTGGCGCGCAGGCCGGATGGGGAGCCTGACCGCCATGACGACGACGAACCCGTCGCCCGCCGCGCAGCTCATCGCCCGCTCGAACCGCCTGGGCGCCGACCCGCGGGTCACCAACTACGCCGGCGGCAACACCTCGGCCAAGGGGATCGCGACCGACCCGGTGACGGGCCAGGACGTCGAGCTGCTGTGGGTCAAGGGCTCGGGCGGCGACCTCGGCACGCTCACGGAGAAGAACCTCGCGGTGCTGCGGCTGGACCGCCTGCGCGCGCTCGTCGACGTCTACCCGGGCGTGGACCGCGAGGACGAGATGGTCGCCGCGTTCGACTACTGCCTGCACGGCAAGGGCGGCGCGGCACCGTCGATCGACACGGCCATGCACGGCCTCGTCGACGCCGCGCACGTCGACCACCTGCACCCGGACGCGGGCATCGCGCTGGCGACCGCGGCCGACGGCGAGGCCCTGACCTCCGAGGTGTTCGGCGACCGCGTCGTCTGGGTGCCGTGGCGCCGCCCCGGCTTCCAGCTCGGCCTCGACATCGCCGAGATCAGGGAGAAGAACCCGCAGGCGATCGGCTGCGTGCTCGGTGGCCACGGCATCACGGCGTGGGGCGACACGTCGGACGAGGCCGAGGAGCGCTCGCTCGAGATCGTCCGCACCGCGGAGCGCTTCGTCGCCGGGCGCACGGCCGCGCTGGCCGCCGGGGGCACGCACCCGTTCGGTGCCGTGCGTCCCGGGTCCGAGCCGCTGCCCGAGGGCGAGCGGCGGGAGCGGGCGGCCGCGCTGGCGCCCGTGGTCCGTGGCCTCGCGTCGACGGACCGCCCGCAGGTCGGCCACTACACGGACACGGACGTCGTCCTCGACTTCGTGGCCCGCGAGAAGCTCGCGCACCTGGCCGCGCTCGGCACGTCGTGCCCCGACCACTTCCTGCGCACCAAGGTCTCGCCGCTGGTCGTCGACCTGCCCGCCGACGCGCCGCTCGAGGACGTCGTCGCGCGCCTGCGGGAGCTGCACGCGCGGTACCGCGCGGACTACGCGGCGTACTACGAGCGCCACGCGACGCCCGACAGCCCCGCGATCCGCGGTGCGGACCCGGCGATCGTGCTGGTGCCCGGCGTGGGCATGTTCTCGTTCGGCAAGGACAAGCAGACCGCGCGCGTCGCGGGCGAGTTCTACGTCAACGCCATCAACGTCATGCGCGGCGCCGAGGCGGTCAGCACGTACGCGCCGATCGACGAGGCGGAGAAGTTCCGCATCGAGTACTGGGCGCTCGAGGAGGCCAAGCTCGCGCGGATGCCGAGGCCGAAGCCGCTGGCCACGCGCGTCGCGCTCGTGACGGGCGCGGGCTCGGGCATCGGCCGGGCGATCGCCGAGCGGCTCGCGGCCGAGGGCGCGTGCGTGGTGGTCGCGGACGTCAACCTCGCGGGGGCGCAGGAGGTCGCGGACGCGCTCGGCGGCCCGGACGTGGCCGTCGCGGTGCACGCGGACGTCACCGACGAGGACGCGGTGGCCGGGCTGGTCCGTGCCGCGAGCCTCGCGTTCGGCGGCGTCGACCTCGTCGTCAACAACGCCGGCCTGTCGATCTCCAAGCCGCTGCTCGAGACGACCGTGGGGGACTGGGACCTGCAGCACGACGTGATGGCGCGCGGCTCGTTCCTCGTCGCCCGCGAGGCGGCGCGCGCGATGGTCGCGCAGGGTATGGGCGGCGACATCGTCTACATCGCGTCGAAGAACTCGCTGTTCGCCGGCCCCAACAACATCGCCTACTCCGCGACCAAGGCCGACCAGGCGCACCAGGTCCGGCTGCTCGCCGCCGAGCTCGGCGAGCACGGCATCCGCGTCAACGGCGTCAACCCCGACGGGGTGGTGCGCGGGTCCGGCATCTTCGCCGGCGGCTGGGGCGCCAAGCGCGCCGCGGTCTACGGCGTGCCGGAGGAGAAGCTGGGCGAGTACTACGCGCAGCGCACGCTGCTGAAGAAGGAGGTCCTGCCCGAGCACGTCGCCGCCGCGGTGTTCGCGCTCACCGGCCCGGACCTCGTGCAGACCACCGGCCTGCACGTGCCCGTCGACTCCGGCGTCGCCGCCGCGTTCCTGCGCTGAGGTCGGGCGTGACGGGACGGCAGCCGGCCGCGTTCGCCGCGGTCGACCTCGGGGCGTCCAGCGGGCGCGTCATCGTCGGGCGCGTGCACGACGACGGCGCCGGCCCGCGGGTCGGCCTGCACGAGGTCCACCGGTTCCCCAACGGGCCCGTGCCCGTGCCGGGGGCCGGCGGTACGACGCTGCACTGGGACGTCCTCGCGCTGTGGCGCGGGGTCCTCGACGGCCTGCGGGCGGCCACGCGCGAGGCGGGGCCGCTGGCGGGCGTCGGGATCGACTCGTGGGCCGTCGACCACGGCCTGCTCGACGCGGACGGCACGCTGCTCGGCAACCCCGTGCACTACCGGGACGGGCGCACCGACGGCGTCCCGGAGCGCGTCTTCGGCGTCGTGCCCGCGGCCGAGCTGTACGCCCGCACGGGCCTGCAGGTGCAGCCGTTCAACACGGTGTTCCAGCTCGTCGCGGCGCAGGGGACGGCGCAGCTCGACGCGGCCCGGCGCGCGCTGCTGGTCCCCGACCTGCTGGGCGCGTGGCTCACGGGCGAGCAGGTCGCCGAGGTGACGAACGCGTCGACGACCGGCCTGCTCGACGCCACGACCCGCACGTGGGCGACGGACCTGGCCCGGCGGCTCGGCGTCGACGCGGGCCTGCTGCCGCCGCTGCGCGACGCCGGCGAGCTGCTCGGGCACGTCCGCCCGGACCTCGCGGAGCAGATCGGCCACCGCGCCCCGCTGCCCGTGTGGACGGTCGGCTCGCACGACACCGCGTCGGCGGTCGTCGCGGTGCCCGCCACGGGGGACGACTTCGCGTACGTCTCCTGCGGGACGTGGTCGCTCGTCGGGCTCGAGCTGCCCGCGCCCGTGCTCACCGAGGAGTCGCGCGCCGCGAACTTCACCAACGAGGCCGGCGTCGATGGCACCGTCCGGTACCTCAGGAACGTCATGGGCCTGTGGGTGCTCTCGGAGTCGCTGCGGACGTGGCACGAGGCGGGGCTGCCCGCGGAGCTGCCCGACCTGCTGGCGGCCGCCGCGCAGGTGCCGGGCCTGACGACGGTCGTCGACGTCGACGCCCCCGACTTCCTGCCGCCCGGCGACATGCCGGCGCGCATCGCCGCGGCCGCGGCACGCACGGGCCAGACGCCGCCGCGGTCGCAGGCCGAGACCGTGCGCTGCGTCCTCGACTCCCTCGCGCTGGCGTACCGGCGCGCGGTGCGGCAGGCGACGGCGCTGTCCGGGCGGGACGTGGCGGTCGTGCACCTCGTCGGCGGCGGCGTGCGCAACACGCTGCTGTGCCGGCTGACCGCCGACGCCACCGGGCTGCCGGTCGTCGCCGGCCCGGTCGAGGGCGCCGCGCTGGGCAACGTGCTGGTCCAGGCGCGCGCCGCGGGCGTCCTGAGCGGGTCGCTGGCGGACCTGCGGGCCGTCGGCGCGCGCGGACTCGACCTCGTCCGGTACGAGCCCGACCCCGCCGCAGCCGCCCGGTGGGACGCGGCCGAGCGCCGGCTGTGGGGCACGGGCGACCGGGGCGGCGTCCCGGCCTGACGGGTCCGGCGGCGAGGTCCCCGCGGTGCCGCGGCCCCGTGGGCCCTTCTGCACGGATGTAGGAATCGGGCCGGTGAAGCGTTTTTGATCCGACGCACGCGCTTCGACGACCCCGCCGGGGCTGCATTGTTAGCGCAAACAACGGCCGTTCCGGGGCACCACCGCACCCCCTCGGCCGACCGCCGCGGAGGGCCACGACACCCCCCGCGCGGCCGGACCGGCGCGCCGGCGCACCCGAGCCCCGCACCCCGTGCGCGGCCCGCGCGCGCCTCGTGCCGGCGCACCGAGGAGGCGCGTCCCGGTCCGCCGTCCGTCCCGCCCGCCGCCTGCGGCGGGCGACGCAGAGAGGCTGACGCATGCACCAGACGACGCGACGCGGACGACGGGTCCTCGTCGCCGCGACCACGGTCGCGACCCTCGCGCTCACGGGGGCCCTCGCGGCCCTGCCGGCGCAGGCCGCGGCGAGCACCCTCGGTGCCGCCGCCCAGCAGAGCGGCCGGTACTACGGCGCCGCGATCACGGTCGGCAAGATGAACGACGCGACCTACATGGGCATCGTCGACCGCGAGTTCGACTCGATCGTGGCCGAGAACGAGATGAAGATGGACGCCACGGAGCCGAACCAGAACCAGTTCAACTTCACCAACGGCGACCGGATCGTGAACTACGCCCTCGGCAAGGGCAAGAAGGTGCGCGGTCACACGCTCGCGTGGCACGGCCAGCAGCCCGGGTGGATGCAGAACATGTCCGGCCAGGCGCTGCGCAACGCCATGCTCAACCACGTCACGCGGGTCGCGACGCACTACCGCGGCAAGATCCACAGCTGGGACGTGGTCAACGAGGCCTTCGCCGACGACGGCCGCGGGTCGCGCCGTGACTCGAACCTGCAGCGCACCGGCAACGACTGGATCGAGGCCGCGTTCCGCGCCGCCCGCGCCGCGGACCCGGCCGCGAAGCTCTGCTACAACGACTACAACACCGACGGCGTCAACGCGAAGTCCACGGCGGTCTACAACATGGTCCGCGACTTCCGGTCCCGTGGCGTGCCGATCGACTGCGTCGGCTTCCAGTCCCACCTCGGCACGACCGTGCCGGGCGACTACCAGGCGAACCTCCGGCGGTTCTCCGACCTCGGCGTCGACGTGCAGATCACCGAGCTCGACATCCAGCAGGGGTCGAACCAGGCCACCGCCTACCGGCAGGTCACGCAGGCGTGCCTCGCCGTCCCGCGCTGCACGGGCATCACCGTGTGGGGCGTGCGGGACAACGACTCGTGGCGCACGGGCACGAACCCGCTGCTCTTCGACTCCGCGGGCAACAAGAAGGCGGCCTACACCGCCGTGCTCGACGCGCTCAACGCGGCGCCGCCGACGCAGCAGCCCACCCAGCAGCCGACGCAGCAGCCCACCCAGCAGCCGACGCAGCAGCCGACGCAGCAGCCCACGCAGCAGCCGACCCAGAACCCCGGCACGGGCGTCTGCCAGGTGACCTACCGCGTGCCGTCGCAGTGGCCCGGCGGGTTCACGGCGAACGTGTCGGTCACCAACCGGGGGGCGGCGCTCGACGGCTGGACCCTCACGTTCGCCTTCCCGGGCAACCAGACGGTGCAGCAGGCGTGGAACGGCGTCGCCACGCAGAGCGGGCAGCAGGTCACGATCCGCAACGCCGACTACAACCGCTCGCTGCCCACGGGCGGCACCGTGGAGATCGGGTTCAACGGCGGCTTCTCCGGCTCGGCGAAACCCCTCCCGACCGCGTTCGCGCTGAACGGCGTCCCGTGCAACGGTGCGGCGCAGCCGACCGCCACGCCGACGACGCAGCCGACCGCGTCGCCGACGACGCAGCCGACCGCCACGCCGACGACGGGACCCACCCCCACCCCGACGCTCCCCACGGGCGCGCTGCCGACGAGCTTCCGCTGGTCGTCGTCGGGGGCGCTCATCAGCCCGCGGTCGGACGCCTCGCACACCACCGCCTCCGTGAAGGACCCGTCGGTCGTCTTCCACGACGGCAAGTACCACGTCTTCGCGACGGTGTGGGCGAACAACGGCTACAACCTGATGTACACGAGCTTCACCGACTGGTCGCAGGCATCCTCGGCCCCGCACCACTACCTCGACCGGACGGCGATCGGCACGGGCTACCGGGCCGCGCCGCAGGTGTTCTGGTTCGAGCCGCAGAAGCTCTGGTACCTCGTCTACCAGACCGGCAACGGCTCGTACTCGACGACCACGAACATCGCCGACCCGTCGTCGTGGTCCGCGCCGAAGAACTTCTACGGCAGCCAGCCGCAGATCATCCGCGACAACATCGGCAACGGTCACTGGGTGGACTTCTGGAACGTCTGCGACGCCCAGAAGTGCTACCTGTTCTCCTCCGACGACAACGGGCACCTGTACCGCTCCGAGACGACGCTGGCGAGCTTCCCGAACGGGTTCACCAACACCGTCATCGCGATGCAGGACGCCAACCGCAACCGGCTGTTCGAGGCGGTGAACGTCTACAAGGTCGCCGGGCAGCAGCAGTACCTGATGGTGCACGAGGCCATCGGCTCGGACGGGCGCCGCTGGTTCCGCTCGTGGACGGCGCCGCAGATCACGGGGCCGTGGACGGACCTCGCGGACGAGGAGAGCAACCCGTTCGCGCGGGCGAACAACGTGTCGTTCCCCGGCGGCGTCTGGACGAACGACATCTCGCACGGGGAGCTGGTCCGGCGTGGTGTGGTGGACCAGACCATGGAGATCAGCCCGTGCAAGCTCGAGTACCTCTACCAGGGGCTCGCACCCGGGTCGGGCGGCGACTACAACTCGCTGCCGTGGCGCCTCGGCCTGCTGACGCAGACGAACTCCACCTGCTGACGCCAGGCCTTCCCACCTGCTGAGGCAGGCGGTCCGGCCGTCGCTCTCGGTGACGGCGGCCGGACCGGGGCGTCCGGGGCGACCACGCGGCGCCGGGGTCGTGAAGTCTCGGCCAACGCTGCACGGCCACCGGACGACCGGGCCCCGCACCGGGCGCGCGGCCCCGATCATGGCGTGCGTGCCGACCGCCACCCCCGCCCTGCCGGCCCCCGCCCCCGCGCCCGCCCGCCTCGGCGAGGTCAGCGCGCCCGTGCAGGTCGTGTCCGCGCTCGACGTGATGAGCGACATCGAGGTGCTGTTCCGCGCGCCCCGGCGCAGCTGCGTCGTCGTGCACGACGCCCAGGGCGGGAGGGTCGGCCTGCTCACCCGGCACCGGTACACCGAGGTGATGACCGGGCGGCTGGGCTACGGCCGTGCCGTGATGACGCGCCGTGAGGTCGGCCGCGCCGCGGACTGGGCGCCGCTCGTGCTGGACGCGGGGACGAGCGTCGTCGACGCCGCCCGGGCCGCCATGGCCCGGGACGCGACCGTCCGGCACGACGACGTGCTCGTCCCCGGTCCGTCGTGGTCCGCGGCGTCGACGGCCGACCTCGTGCAGGCGCTCACCTCGGCCCTCGCCGACCGCGCCGCGCGGGACCCGCTCACGGGTGTGCTCTCCCGCGCGCACCTCGTCGCGACGACGACGCAGTGGGCTGCCGGTGCGGTCCCCGGCACGCGGCGCCGGCTGCTCCTGGTGGGGCTCGACGTCGACGGCATGGCGCACCTCAACGCGTCCGCGGGGCTCGACGCCGGCGACGACGCGCTGCGCACGGTCGCGTCCCGGCTGTGCGACGCGGCGCCCGCGGGCTGTGTCGTCGGGCGGATCGACGGCGACGCGTTCGGCGTCCTGGTGCTGCTGCCGGCCGTGTACGACGACCGCGCCACCGAGCTCGCGGCCACGCTGGGCGCGCGGCTCGTCGGGGCGTGCGCGGGGCTGCCGGTGACGCTGCGCGCCACGACGTCGACGTCGCTCGCGGGGTGGGCGGACCCCGGTCTGCTGCTCCTGGAGGTCGAGCGGGGACTGCGCTCGGCGCCGCGCGCGTCGGCGCCCGCGGGCCTGCCGACGCGGGACCGGCACTGACGCCTACGAGGCCAGCCGCGCGCCCCGGTCGAGGGCGGCGCCCGGGGCGGCGCCGTCGGCGGCCTCGCCCCGGCTGACCTCCGCCCACACCGCGTCGAGGGAGAGGCCGAGCACGGCAGCGACCGCCGCGACGGTCGCGAACGACGGCGTCGGGACGCGGCCGGACTCGATCTTGCGGAGCGTCTCGGGGGAGACGCCCGCGTCGAGGGCGGTCGCGAGCATCGGGCGCTCGGCACGGGCGCGGCGCAGCAGGGCGCCGAGGCGCCGGCCGCGTTCGACGTCGGCGGGGGTGAGCGGCAACCGGACCATCCCGGGATTCTAGTACCGGGATAGCATGACCGGGATAGTTGTCGCAGGACACGGAAGGCGCCCCATGATCGAGATCCTCAGCCCCACCGAGCTGGCCCGTGCGCGCGTCACCGGCGCCCTCGTCGCGGACATCCTGCAGACGCTGCGCAGCCGCACCGCCGTGGGCACGAACCTGCTCGACATCGACCGCTGGACCCAGGCCATGATCACCGAGGCCGGTGCGCAGTCCTGCTACGTCGACTACGCGCCCTCCTTCGGGCGCGGCCCGTTCGGCCACTACGTCTGCACGTCCGTGAACGACGCCGTGCTGCACGGGCTGCCGCACGACTACACGCTCGCCGACGGCGACCTGGTGTCCCTCGACCTCGCCGTGTCCAAGGACGGCGTCGTCGCCGACTCCGCCCTCAGCTTCGTCGTCGGGGCGACGCAGCGTCCCGAGGACCTCGCGATGATCGACGCCACCGAGCGGGCGCTCGAGGCGGGCATCGCCGCGGCCCGGCCGGGTGCCCGCGTCGGGGACCTCTCGCACGCGATCGGCACCGTGCTCGCCGCGGCCGGCTACCCGGTCAACACCGAGTTCGGCGGGCACGGCGTCGGGTCGACGATGCACCAGGACCCGCACGTGGCCAACGCCGGGCGGCCCGGCCGCGGCTACCCGCTGCGCCCCGGGCTGCTGCTCGCGCTCGAGCCGTGGGTCATGGCGGACACCGACGAGCTCGTGACGGACGCGGACGGCTGGACGCTGCGCAGCGCGACGGGCTGCCGCACGGCCCACCGCGAGCACACGATCGCGATCACGGACGACGGGGCCGAGATCCTCACGCTCCCGTCGGACGCGCACCGGTAGCCCGAGGGAGCGCGTCCCGCGGCCGGGCGGCACCCGCTACGCGAGGCCGCCCACGTACACGCCGGCGGCGCGCAGCTCGTCGATGCCCGGCGTCGCCGGGTCCAGCCCCTCGACGTCGACGCCGAGCAGCGCGGGCATGCCGAGCAGCGGGCGCAGGTCGGCCACGGGGTTGCCGCCGAGCCACAGCTCGTCCACGGCGGGCAGCGCCACGAGCGTCGCGGCGTCGGTGATCCGGTTCTCGCGTACGTCGAGCATGGTCAGGGCGGGGAGCGCGGCCAACGGGGACGGGTCGGCGACCCGGGCCCGGGCGAGCGTGAGCCGCGTCAGGCCGGTCAGCGCCGCGAGGGGCGTGACGTCGGCGACCGCGGTGCCGGACAGGTCGAGCTCGGTCAGGCCGGTCGCGCCGGCGAGCGGCGTCAGGTCGGCGACGCCGGTGCCGGCGAGGCCGAGCCGGCGCAGCCCGGGTGCGCCCGCGAGCGGCGTCAGGTCGGCGACGTCCGTGCCCGACAGGCCGAGGTCGGTGAGCGGCAGACCGGTGAGCGGGGTCAGGTCCGCGACGGGGTTGTGCGTGAGCGTGAGCGTGCTCAGGTGCTCCGCGGCCGCCAGCGGGGCGACGTCGGCGACCGCGTGGCCGCTCAGGTCGAGGTCCACGAGCTCCGGCAGTGCGTCGATGCCCGTGAGGTCACGCACGCAGGGGTCGACGGGCGCCGCGCTCGCGGCCCCTTCGGCGGCGGGGAGCCGGGGCGACTGGTCGCGGCAGGCGACGGTGGCGGGTGCCGAGGCCGGCGCCCACGTCGCGGAGTCGTCCCGACGGCACTCGACCGTGCGCACGGCGTCGAGCGCCGAGCGCGAGACGGAGGCGTCGGGAGCGACGTCGAGGACGTGGGCGAGGCACGCCGCCAGCGCCGGGTCGGGGACGAGGTCCGCGAGCCGCAGCCGCGGCGCGGTCCGTGCGACGACGACACCGGTCACGACGAGCACGGCGACGACCGCGCCCGCCCCCGCGGCGAGGGCGCCCCGCCGCGCGCGCGTGCGGCGTGCCGCCGGGTCGAGCGCGGCGACCGGCGCGGGCACCCAGTGCGCGAGCCGGCGCGGTGCCCGGACCGCCGCCCACGTCGCGACGACCGCCGCGACGAGCGCGACGGCCCCCACGGGCACGTAGCCGTCGGCGAGCAGCGCCGCGACCGGCGCCGCGGTGCGGTACCGGGCGAGGGCGACCGCGGTGGCGACGGTCTGCGCGCCGACGCCGACGACCGCGCCGAGCGCGACGGCAGCGGACGTGCCCGCCGCGAGGGCCACGGGCAGCCGCCGCCGACGCAGCACACCGGTGCCGACGAGGACGGCGGCGACGCCCAGCAGCGCCACGCCCACCGGGGCGAACGCCGTCACCGCGGTGACGGTGAGCCGCCAGTGGCCGAGCGCGAGCCGCAGGTCGAGGAAGCCCAGCGGCGACGCGGCGAGGACGCCGAGCGCGGCGAGCAGGGTGCCGAGCGCGACCGCGGACACGGCGGCGGCGCGCGTGCGGCGCGTCGGCGGGGTGCCGGCGGTGCCGGCGGCGAGGCAGGCGAGCGGCACGAGCCCCAGCAGCAGGGCGAGCCCGGCGACGGGAAGGGTGTGCGACGACGACGTCCACGGCGCGGCGGCGGCCGCGCCGAGCACCGCGAGGGCGCCTGCACCCGCGCGCCGTCGACCCGCTCCGTGCAGCACGGCGTGCAACCTACCGGGGCCGGGCGCGACCCGTCCGCGTCCCGGGCCGGCTCAGCCCAGCCGGCCGGCTCAGCCCAGCCGGCCGACTCAGCGCAGCCGGCCGGCGACCGCGTCCGGCAGGGCCTCGACCAGGGCCCGGGTGTCCTCGTGCTGCGGCGCGCGCAGCAGGTCGCCCAGCGGCCCGGACTCGACGATGCGCCCCTCCGCGAGGACGAGCACGGTGTCGGTCAGGCGGTCCAGCAGGCGCACGTCGTGCGACGCGACCAGCAGGCCGATGCCGTCGGCGCGCACGAGGGCGCGGACGTCGGCGGCGACCTCCTCGCGCATGGCCTGGTCCACGGCGGTGAGCGGCTCGTCGAGCAGCAGCAGGTCCGGCTTCGCGGCCAGGGCGCGCGCGATCGCGACGCGCTGGCGCTCGCCGCCGGACAGCGACTGGACGGTGCGCGTGACGAACCGGACCGGCAGGCCGACGACGCCGAGCGCCGCCTCGACGTCGTTGTTGGTCGAGCGGCCGGCCTTGCGCGCCTCGGTGAACGCGTCCTGGATCGTCTTCTCGACCGTGCGCTGGGCGTCGATGCCCGCCAGCCCGTTCTGGTGCACCGTGCGCAGCCGCGCCTTGATGGCCTTCTTCTGGCGCAGCGGGGGCTTGGAGACGTTGACGCCGTCGAGCGTGACCTGGCCCTGCCAGGGCCGCTGGTGGCCGCCGAGGATCTCGACGAGCGTGGACTTGCCCACGCCGGAGCGCCCGAGCAGCCCGACCGCGTCGCCGGGGCGCAGGGTGAGGCTGACGCCGTCCAGGACGGGCGGGCCGCCGTAGCCGGCGTGGACGTCGGTGGCCTGGAGGACTGCGGGGGTGCTGCTCATGTCACTGCTCTCGTCGTCGCGTCCGGCCGCGCGGGGCCGCTCACTGCCCCTCAACGTACGACCCGGCGTCCAGGATCCCGGCATCGGGGGCTGGTCGCCGCCCGACGCCGGGTCCGGTGCGCGTCACCCGTGGTGGTGCCCCGCGCCGGACCCGGGCACGCGCGCGGCCTCGTCACCCGGCTCCACGACCACGAACTGCGCCATGAGGCCCTCGTCCTCGTGCAGGAGCAGGTGGCAGTGCACCATGTACGGCGTGTCGGGGTCGGCGTAGTCGTCGAACCGCATGACCAGCCGGTACGTGCGCTGCGGCTCGAGGTAGACGGTGTCCTTGGCGCCGGCCAGCGGCGGGGGCGGCGCCTCGCCGTCGATGTCCGCGACGCGGAACTGCACGTCGTGCACGTGCAGGTTGTGCGGCACGAGGTCGAGGTTGCGGACCTCCCACACCTCGGTCGCGCCGCGCTCCACGGTGGCGTCGATGCGGTCCATCGCCATGCGCCGGCCGTTGATCTCCCGCCCGCTGACCGTGAACGTGCGCGTCACGGTCGCGTCCTCGGCGCGCAGCGGCTCGAGCGCCGTCAGCGCCCCCGCCACCTCCGGCGACGGCTCCAGGGTGGCGGCCGCGCGCAGCTCCAGGACGTCGAACTCGTCGTTCGCGCCCGCGGCGAACCCGGCGGCGATGCGCCCCAGGTCCGGCCGGAACGAGCGCAGCCGCACGCGCTCGCCGGGTGCCATCGCGACGACGACCTCCGCGCGCTCCCCGGGCGACAGCTGCACCCGGGTGGTGGGCACGGGCGCCTCCAGCAGGCCGCCGTCGGACGCGACCTGGGTGAACGTGCGGTCGTCGGCGAACCCGAAGGCGTACGTGCGCGCGGTCGAGCCGTTGAGCAGCCGCAGGCGGACGTGCTCCGTCGTCACCGGCACGTGCGCGCCGCGCACGCCGTTGGCCGTGACGACCGAGCCGAGGATGCCGACCTCCGCGCGCTCGGTGGTGAGCGTGCCGTCCGCTGCGACGTCGCGGTCCTGCACGACGACGGGGACGTCGTCGACGCCGTACTCCTGCGGCAGCCCCACGTCGGGCGCGTCCGGGTCGTCCAGCAGGAAGAACCCCGCGAGGCCCTTGTAGACGTGCTCCTCGGTGCGCCCGTGGGGGTGCGGGTGGTACCAGAGCGTCGCGGCCGGCTGGTCGACGCGCCACGTGGGCCGCCACGTCGCGCCGGGCTCGACCTCCTGGTGCGGCCCGCCGTCCATGGCGGCCGGCAGGTGCATGCCGTGCCAGTGCACGCTCGTGGGCTCGGGCAGCTCGTTGCGCACCTGCACCGCCACCTGCTCGCCGCGCGACGCGCGCAGCGTCGGGCCGAGCAGGTCGCCGTCGAAGCCCCACGTCGGGGTGTCGACACCGTCGAGGAACTGCGTGGTGCCCTCCTGCGCCGTGAGCGAGAAGACGCGCGTGCCGTCGGGCGCGACCGCGGACGGCGCCAGCGGCGGCACGGGCATGGGCGTGTCGAAGTCGGCCGGCTCGTCGACCGACGACACCGACACCGACCCGCAGGCGGCGAGCGTCCCGGACAGGACGACCGCCGCGGCGAGCGCAGCCGCGACCCGGCGGGCGCCGGCGGCGCGGCTCACGGCCGCGCCCCCGCCCGCCACTGCGCGAGCGCGCGGCCCAGCAGGCCCGCGCCGGCGCCGAGCAGCGCGGCCCACGCCATCTCCCACACCGTGGCGAGCGCGACCATGCCGGGCGTGAACCCGGTGCCGCCGCCGACGAGCGTCGAGACGGTGACGAGGCTGGCGCCGTACAGCAGCCCGGCGAGCGTGCCCGTGCGGACGGGCCGGGGGACCGCGCGCAGGCCGAGGACCGCGACCCAGGTGACCGCGGTGGCTGCGAAGACCACCGCGGCGAAGGCGGCGCCGTCCCACCCGGTCACGCCGACGAGGGGCCACGCGAGCACGGTCGCGGCGAGGCCCAGGACGGTGCGCCACCGCACGGGCGGCGCCGATGTGCTGGTCAGAGTCATGTTCTCCATGCACTCGACGCTAGGAACGGCGCCGCGCGGGCACATCCGCCGGGTGTCGACGCCGGGCCCTCGTCCTGCTCGGGGGCCGGTGTCGTCACCAGGCGACGTCCGGGGTCGACCACCGGGAGATGTCCCGGAGCGCCGGCCCTTCCTACGCTCGGGGGATGGACGGCCCTCCCGCGACGTCGCGCCGCGTCGACGTGCTGCTCGCCGTCGCGACCTGCGCCGCCGTGGCGCTCACGGTCGGGTCGGGGGTGGCGGCCGAGCGCGCGCCGTCCCCGGTCGCGTACGCGTTCGCGCTCGGGTTCGGCGCGCTGCTGCTCGTGCGCCGGCGGTGGCCCGTCGCGGTCCTCGTCGTCACGGTGCTCGGCATCTTCGCGTACTACGCGCTGGGGTTCCCCGCGATCGGGCAGGCCCTGCCGGCGGCCGCGGCGCTGTACTCGGCGGCGGAGCTCGGGCGCACGCGCGTCGCCGTGGTCGCCGGGGCGGTGCTCGTGGGCGTCGCGGCGTACTTCCGCATCGACGAGGGGCTGCCCACGTCGTACCTGCTCAGCTACGAGCTGCTGACGAACGTCGCGCTCGTCGTCGCCGCCGTCGCGCTCGGCGTGAGCGTCCGGGTGCGGCGGCGCTCGCGCGACGACCAGGAGCGGCTGCGTGCCGCGGCCCTCGCGGAGCAGCAGGCGCAGGCCGAGCAGCGGATGCAGGACCAGCGCGTGCGCATCGCGCGGGACCTGCACGACAGCGTCGGCCACTCGCTCGCCGTCATCGCGGTGCACGCGCACGTCGCGCAGGAGGCCGTGGGGCGTGACGACGCGCTCGTCGGGGAGTCCCTCGAGCGGATCACCGCCGCGACGGCGTCGACCCTGCGCGAGCTGCGCTCGACGGTCCGGGTGCTGCGCACCGCCGGGGACGACCCGGCGCGCGGCACGGCCGGCCTGGGCGCCGTGGACGCGCTCGCCGAGTCGACGCGCGCCGCCGGCGTGGCCGTCGACCTGGCCCTCGACGTGCCCGACGGCGCGGTGGACGGGGCGATCGGCGCCGCCGCCTACCGGATCGTGCAGGAGGCGCTGACGAACGTGCTGCGGCACGCGCGGGCCCGGCGCGTCGCGGTCCGCGCGGCGGTCGTCGACGGGTGGCTCGAGCTCGCGGTCCGGGACGACGGCGTCGGGGCCGCGGCCACGCGGCCCCCCGGGTCGGGGCCTGCGGGCGACGGGCAGGGCCTGCGCGGCATGGCCGAGCGCGTCGCGCTGCTCGGCGGGTCCCTCACGTCCGGCGCGGGCGACGGCGGCGGGTTCGCGGTGCACGCGCGCCTGCCGGCGAGGCTCACGTCGTGATCCGCGTCGTGCTGGTCGACGACCAGGAGCTGCTGCGCACCGGGCTGCGCGCGCTCGTCGAGCGCGACGGCGACGTCACGGTCGTCGGGGAGGCCGGCACGGGCCGGCAGGGGCTCGCCCGGGTGCGCGAGCTGCGTCCCGACGTCGTGCTCATGGACGTGCGCATGCCCGACCTGGACGGCCTCGAGGCGACCCGCCTGATCGTGTCCGACGCCGCGCTCGCGGGCGTCGCCGTCGTCGTGCTGACGACGTTCGACGAGGACGAGCTCGTGTTCGGGGCGATCCGTGCCGGCGCCGCCGGGTTCCTCCTCAAGGACGTCGCACCGGACGAGCTGCGGCAGGCCGTGCGCACCGTCGCGGCGGGGGAGTCGCTGCTCGACCCGACGGTGACGGGGCGCGTCCTGGCGGCCGTCGCGGCGACGCCACCCGCCGTCGACGACTCCCGCCTGGCCGCCCTGACCCTGCGCGAGCGGGATGTGCTGCGCGAGGTGGGCCGCGGCCGCTCGAACGACGAGGTCGCCGCGGTCCTGCACCTGAGCCCGGCGACGGCGCGCACGTACGTCAGCCGCCTGCTCACCCGCCTGCACGCGCGCGACCGCTCCCAGCTCGTGGTCCTCGCGTACGAGACGGGGCTCGTGCGACCGGGGGACCCGGGGTGACACCGCGTGCGGAGGGGGGGCGCCTCGTGTGACGGCGGACCGGTGCGACCGGCGGACGGGCGGCGTGCCCGGCGGGGGCGGTGTCCTCTGGCCGACGCGAGGGACTCAGAGCGTCATGCCGGTGCGTAGCGACCTGGTGTGCTCGGCGAGGCCCGGATGTCCGCGCCGTGGCCATCCGGGCAGGAGGGGGTTGTCGGAGTAGGTCGCGAGCAGGTTGTCGTCGACGCCCTCCCAGCGCGCGAGCAGCTCGGCACGGTGCGAAGGCGTGAGGACTGTCATCGCGTCGTCGGCGAGCAGCACCGTCGAAGCGACGACGGCGGTCGTGCGGTCCTGGTTCCACGCGTCGGTCAGGATGCGCTGGCCGCGCTCCCCGCCGTACAAGCGGTCCTCCACCGTCGACGAGGTGAGGTACCAGTAGGACGCGCAGGCCAGGTCGCCGGCGTCCTTGTACTCCCCGTACCTGCTCCGGGCGGCCCAGGAGGCCAGCTTGAGCGCCGTGTAGCCGGGGACGGTCGGCAGACGGATCGCCAGGTGGCCCTCCTGCCGGTGCAGCACGTCGCGGCACAGCGCGCCCACGAGCATGAGGTGGCCGGCGACCTGAGGGGCGCGCTCGATCACGTCGGCCACGACGGGGGTGACGACGTCACGCAGGGTCGGGTCAGCGGGCGTGGCGGTCAAGGATCTCCTCGCGGACGGGGCGGGCTGCGAAGCGGTGCCGCGGATCGTCCGTCACGAGGAGGTCTGCGAGGCGCAGAGGCAGCAGTGCGTCGTACACGTCGGGCGCCCGGGGCGGCTCGGACCAGAACTTCCGGCGCACGACGATGTTGGGCCGGTCGCCGCGCGGGCTCCAGCGCGAGGCGACGACCGCGTGCATGTCGAGATGCTCGACGTAGAGGGTCGCGTCGCTGCCCCGGAGCTCGTCGGACGCCGCCTCCCCGGACCGGTACACCGACTGGCCCCTGGTGAGCCACGCCCCCAGCTCGGGCTCACCGCTGAAGCGGCCCAGCTCGAGCCTCGGGCCGAGCCCGTTGCCGAAGGTGCCTGCCCACTGGTCGAGCAGCTCGTCCACCCGGTTCAGGCCCTCCCTGCCGTGGCGCAGAAATCGGCGCGCCTCCAGGTCCGAGAGCACCTGCTGCGCGATGCCGACGGAGACGCCCGACCTCTCGGCCAGGGTCCGCACGCTCGCGGAGACGAGACCCGGCTGGTCGAGCAGGAGGCAGACGACCTGCGCGCGGCGGGGGCTCATCGGGTTCTGGACGACGAGATGGCCCGCCGTGGCGGAACGGCGGACCGGCCCCGGGGTCTGCGTGGTGCGGTCGCGGACGTCGACGAGCACGCCCGGTGCACGGACGTAGATGCGGCCGCTCGGGTCCGCGTACCAGTCGCCGCGCGTGCGTGCGACCGTGGCGCGCGCCGGAGACATGCGGTCGGCGAGCAGGAGTCGACCGCCCTGCGGCGAGTCGTCCCGCGGTCCGCGACGCTCGGTCAGCTGCCAGGGGCGCTCGAGGCGTATGTCGTCGATGCTCAGGACAGCGACGTCGCCCTCGAGCTCCAGCCCGATGCCGTGCCTGCGAAGGGCGGCACGGATGGCCGCCAGTCGCTCGTCCACGCCGTCGCGCTCGTCGCCCGACCCGGTTCCCGGCACGTGATGAACGTACATCAATGATGTACGTTCATCAATGCTGAACACGCTGATCAGCCCAGCGTCGCGGCCACCACGAGCAGGACCGGCACGCACAGCAGCGTCGTGACGAGCCCCGCGTCGCGCGCGAGCGCCTCGCCGTGGCGGTACTGCATCGCGTAGACGAGCACGTTCTGGGCGGTCGGCAGCGCCGCCATCGCCGTCACGGCGAGCAGCGCGCTGCCCGACAGCCCGAGCGCGGTGCCGAGGGCCCAGGCGAGCGCGGGCTGCACGACGCTGCGCAGCGCGACGGCGAGGGCCAGGTCGGCGCGCGGCGCGCTCGCGCCGGACGTGCGGGGGACGGCCAGCTGCATGCCGAAGGTCAGCAGCGCGAGCGGGGCCGCGGCCGCGCCGACCAGGCGGAACGGCTCGAAGACGACCTCGGGCAGGTCCCACGGGAGGGCCGCGAGGACGACCCCGGCGAGCGTGCCCAGGATGATCGGGTTGGTCAGCGTGCGGCGCACGACCGCGCGCACGCGCACGGCCCACGGCACGACCGCGGCGACGTCGGCCGCCCCGCGCCCGTCTGCCGCGGCCGGCCCGCCGGCCACGGCCTCGTCCGCGCGGCGCCGGGCCGCCGCGGCGCCGTCGAGGACGGTGAAGGCGGCGGGCGCGAGGACGAGGAGCTGGAAGAGCAGCGTCGGCACGACGACCACCGGGTCGTCGAGCAGGTACACCGCGAGCGGCAGGCCGATGTTCCCGGCGTTGACGTAGGAGGAGGCGAGCGTGCCGACCGTGACGTCGGCGGCGCCGCGGCGCAGCACGAGCCGCAGCACGAGCGCGGCGGCGAGGGCGACGAGCGCGGTGGACGCCCACGTGACCGCGGCGGTGCGGGACAGCAGCAGGCGCAGGTCGGCGTGGGCGAGGGTGCCGAGCAGCAGGGCGGGGGTCGCGACGGCGAAGACCACCCGCGCGAGCACGGGTGCGGCGCGCTCGCCCAGCACGCGGTACCGGCCGAGCAGCCAGCCGACCGCGACGACCGCGCCCATCGTGCCGAGGGCGGTGAGGACGGCGCCCATCAGCGCGCGCTCCCGGCCGGTCGTCCCACGGGGAGGATCCTGCCACGGCCTCCGCAGGACGGAAAGCGCTTGCCTCGCCCGCGTGCGGCATGGCACGATCGCCGTGCCGCCGACGACGGCGGGCCCGGCCGTGCGCCCCGCGCACCCGGGGCGCGTGCTCGCACGAGGGAAGGCAACGATGCCCGCAGTCGCACTGGTCACCGGAGGCAACCGCGGGATCGGCCTCGGCATCAGCCGCCGGCTCGTCGCCGACGGGTTCGCCGTCTCGATCCTCGCGACGCGCGAGGAGCCCACCGACGTCCTCGACGAGCTCCGCGAGACCGCGGGCGACCCGGCGCTCGTCCGGTACGTGCGCGGGTCCGTCGCCGACCTCGACGACCACCGCCGCTACGTCGGCGACGCCGTCGACGCGTGGGGCCGCCTCGACCTGCTCGTCAACAACGCCGGCGTCGCGCCCAGCGTGCGTGCCGACCTGCTCGACGCGACGGCCGAGTCGTTCGACCGCGTCCTCGGCATCAACCTGCGGGGCCTGTACTTCCTCACCCAGGAGTTCGCGCGCCGCGTCATCGAGCTGCGCGGCCCGCTCGACGCGCTGCCCGAGCCCCCGGCCGGTCCGGTCGCGACGGTCGTCAACGTCTCGTCCATCTCCGCGACGACCGTCTCGACCAACCGCGGCGACTACTGCATCTCCAAGGCCGGCGTCGGCATGGCCACCCAGCTGTGGGCGGCCCGGCTCGGTCCCGAGGGCGTCGTCGTGTACGAGGTGCGCCCGGGGGTCATCGCCACCGACATGACCGCCGGCGTGACCGGGAAGTACGACGCCCTCATCGCCGAGGGCCTCGCGCCCGTCAACCGCTGGGGCCGCCCGGCCGACGTCGCGGGGGCCGTGGCGATCCTCGCGTCGGGCCAGACGCCGTACTCGACGGGCGAGGTCTTCCACGTCGACGGTGGCATGCACATCCCGGTCCTCTGACCGCCCGACCCGAGACGAGAGCACCGATGAGCACCCCCGGCACCGGGCCCGCGCGCCCCGCCCCCCGGCACCACGAGCCCGAGACCCTCCGCATCGCCGGCCACGACGTCCCGGTCGTCACCGCGACGACCGTGGTCGTCGGCACCGGGTCGGCCGGGTACTGCGCCGCCGCGCGCCTGGTCCAGTTCGGCCACGACGACGTCGTGATGGTCGCGGACAAGATCGGCGCCGGCGCCTCGCGCAACGCCGGGTCCGACAAGCAGACGTACTACAAGCTCACGCTCTCCGGCGGCGACGGCGACTCGGTGCGCGAGATGGCCGAGACGCTGTTCAGCGGCGGCGCGATGGACGGCGACAACGCGCTCGCCGAGGCCGCGCTGTCCGCGCGCGGGTTCCTGCACCTGGTCGATCTCGGCGTGCCGTTCCCGCAGAACCGGTACGGCGAGTTCATCGGCTACAAGACCGACCACGACCCCCGCCGCCGGGCCACGTCCGTCGGCCCGTACACGAGCCGGTCGATGGTCGAGCACCTCGAGGCGAAGGTGCAGCGCGACGGCACGCGCGTGCTCGACGAGTGCCGCGTCGTGGACGTCGTCACGACCACCGGCCCCGACGGCACGCGCCGGGTCGCCGGCCTGCTCGTGCTGCGCACCGACGTCCCGCACGACGGTGACGCCAGCCCGTGGCTGCTGTTCCGCTGCTCGAACCTCGTCTACGCCACCGGCGGCCCGGCCGGCATGTACGCCACGCGCGTCTTCCCCCACGGCCAGTGGGGCGCGTCGGGCGCCGCCTACCGGGCGGGCGTGCACGGCAAGAACCTCACCGAGTGGCAGTTCGGGCTCGCGTCCACGAAGCCCCGGTGGAACGTGTCGGGCACGTACATGCAGGTCGTCCCGCGGTTCGTCTCGACCGACCAGGACGGCGGCGACGAGCGCGAGTTCCTCACCGAGGCGATCGGCGACTACGGGCGCCTCATGTCCCTGGTCTTCCTCAAGGGCTACCAGTGGCCGTTCGACATCCGGAAGGCGCGCGACGGGTCGTCGCTGGTCGACCTGCTCGTCTACCGCGAGACCGTGCTGCGCGGGCGACGGGTGTTCCTGGACTTCCGCCGCAACCCGGTGCAGGAGGAGTTCGACCCGTCGGCCCTCAGCCCGGAGGCGTACGCCTACCTCGAGCAGGCGGGCGTGCTGTTCGGCACCCCGATCGAGCGGCTGCGCCGCATGAACGAGCCCGCCTACCAGTTCTACCTGGACAAGAACCCGTACGTGGACCTCGAGAAGGACCTGCTCGAGGTCGACGTGTGCGCGCAGCACAACAACGGCGGCCTCGTCGTCGACGCGTGGTGGCAGTCGAACGTCACCGGGTTCTTCCCCGTCGGCGAGGCCGGCGGCGCGCACGGCGTGTACCGGCCGGGCGGGGCGGCGCTCAACAGCGGGCAGGTCGGCGCGACGCGGGCCGCCCAGTTCATCGCCGCGCGCCGCGACGAGGAGCCGCTGCCCGTGGCGGAGTTCGCGCAGGCCGCCGCGCCGGTGCTGGGCGCGGCGCTCGACCTGACGGCCGCCGCGACCGCCCGGGCGGCGTCCGGCGTCCCGGACAACACCGGCGACCTGCTGACCGACGTCCAGGAGCTGATGAGCGCGAAGGCGGGGCCGGTGCGCTCCGCGGCGTCGATCCAGGAGGCCCTCGCACAGGTGCACGACTGGCTGACCCGCTACGACGACCTCGTGACCGCGGACGGCACGTCGCGCCGCTCGGTCAACCGCACGTTCCTGGTCCGCGACATCCTCACCAGCGCCTACGTGTACCTGTCCGCGATGGCGGACTACGTCGCGCACGGCGGGCGCTCACGCGGGTCGGTGCTCTACTCCGACGCGTCCGGCGGGCTGCCGCGCGCCGGGTACGGGCCCGGTGCCGAGACCGAGCTCGACCTGCCCGACGTCTTCCGGTTCGCCCTCGACGGCGGCGTGCTCGACGACGTGGTGCAGGAGACGGCGTGGCTCGCGCCCGGCGAGGCTCCTCCCGGCGAGGCCCCGCCCGGCGACGACGACGGACCCGGGTGGGCCCCGGTCGTCGTCCGCGACGTGGCCGACCCCGCCGGCACGCCCGTCTTCCGGTGGCGCCCGCGCCGCCCGATCCCCGCGGACGACGACTTCTTCGAGAACGTGTGGCGCGAGTTCCGTGCGCACGGCAACGTCCACTGAGGCCGTCGTCCCGCTGCCCGACGCACGCGTCGAGGTGCGCGGGGCGGCGTGGTTCGAGCCGACGGCCGACGGCGTCCTGCCGCACCGGCTGCCGGCGTGGACGCGCGCGCAGTTCCCCGACGCGTTCGTCGCGATGTGCGACGAGCAGCCCGCGGGCGTCCGGCTGCGGCTGCGGACCGCCGCGCGCCGGCTCACGCTGCACGTGCGGACGTGGCGCGTCGCGACGCTCCCGCACGCCGAGCCCGCCCCTCCCGAGCGGTTCGAGGTGGTCGTCGACGGGCGCGTCGCCGGGTCCGCGGTGTGCACCGCCGCCGGCGTCCTGACGTTCGACCCCGGCACGGCGACCACGGCGGCCGGGCCGGCGCCGGTGGGCGCGGTGGCGTTCACGCTGCCCGACGGCGCGGGCACCCCCGCCGACGTCGAGGTGTGGCTGCCCTACCGCGAGCGGGTCGCGCTCGTCGCCGTCGTGGCCGACGCGCCCGTCCTGCCGCCCGCCGCCGTCGACGCCCCCCGCTGGGTGCACCACGGGTCCTCGATCAGCCAGGGCGCGAACGCCGACGTGCCGACCGGGACGTGGCCCGTCGTCGCCGCCCGCACGGCGGGGCTCGACCTGGTCAACCTCGGCCTGTCCGGCAACGCGGTGCTCGACCCGTTCGTCGCGCGTGCGATCCGGGACCAGCCCGCCGACGTGGTCTCCGTGAAGCTGGGCATCAACGTGGTGAACCACGACGCGATGCGCCGGCGCGCGTTCGGGCCCGCCGTGCACGGGTTCCTCGACACGGTCCGCGAGGGGCACCCGACGACGCCGCTGGTCGTGGTCTCGCCGGTGCTGTGCCCGCTGGTCGAGGACGTGCCCGGGCCGACGTCCATCGACCCGGACGCGCCCGACGTGCGGTTCCGGACCGCGGGCCGGGCGTCCGAGGTCGCCGAGGGCAAGCTGTCGCTGCGGGTGGTGCGCGAGGTGCTGGCGGCCGTCGTGGCCGCGCGGCGGGACGCGGGCGACGCCGCCCTCGCCTACGTCGACGGACGCACCCTGTACGGCGACGCCGACGCAGCCGAGCTCCCGACGGCGGACCTGCTGCACCCCGACGCGGCCGCGCAGCGCCGCATGGGCGAGCGCTTCGCGGCGGTCCTGCGCGCGCTCTGAGGCCCCGGCGCGCGGCGCGGCCGGCCCCGCACGCGGGCCCCGGACGCGACCGAGCGCGGGCGACGTGGTCGCCCGCGCTCGGTCGGGTGGGTCAGATGCCGGCGCCCTCGAGCGACGCGGTCAGGCCGCCCTCCTGCTGCACGACGAGGCACTGCACCACGTCGTCGCCCTGCTCGAAGCTCAGCTCGGTGGGCACGAGGTAGGAGTAGTACAGCGACGACTCCTCGAAGCTCTTGCCGATGAAGGTGGTGAACTGCTCCAGGCAGTACGCCTCGGCGATCTCCTCGACCGTGGGGAGCTGGTCCTCGGTGATGGTCGTCTCCGCGTAGATCTCGGAGTCGTGCGGCTCGTCGCACGGGACCGTCGGCAGGGAGGTGATCTCGGTGGAGCCCTCGTCCTGCATGTAGTTCAGGCAGTCGCCGATCTGGAGCGTGAAGACGTCCGCCTGCGCGGATGCCGTCACCTCACCACCCGGCTCGGCGCGCGGGGCGGGGGGCGGGGTCTCGGAGCAGCCGGCCAGGGCGGCGGCGGCGGCGAGGAGGGCGACGGGGAGCAGGGCACTGCGGCGGTTCGGGTTCACCAGTGAAGTCAACCCGACGCCGGCCGGTTCCGTCGGACGCGGGATTCGTGCGCCGCGGGCAAACCTGGACGTTTCCTGTGTGCCGTCGGTCACAGCCCGGACGCGCGCCCCGGCCGTGGCCGCCCGCGCCCCTCAGAGGTGCGGCAGGACGTGCCGGACGTGCCGCTCGGCCATCGTCGCGAGGGTGCGGTCGGCGGGCGTCGCCCACACGTCCTCGTGGAAGATCTCGACCTCCACGTCGCCCGTGTAGCCCGCGTCCCGCACCCACCGCGTGACCGTCGCGAAGTCGACGTACCCGTCGCCCACGTGGCCGCGGGAGTTCAGCGGCTCGGCCGCCAGCGGCAGCACCCAGTCGCACACCTGGTAGGACGCGATGCGGCCCTCGGCGCCCGCGCGGGCGACCTGCCGCGCCAGGTCCGGGTCCCACCACACGTGGTAGGTGTCGACGACGACGCCGACGACGTCCGGGTCGAACGGCGCCGCCAGGTCGAGGGCCTGGCCGAGCGTGGAGAGGACCGCGCGGTCGGCGGCGAACATGGGGTGCAGCGGCTCGAGCGCGAGCCGCACGCCGTGCTCGGCCGCGTAGGGCGCGAGCTCGGCGATGCGGTCCGCGACGCGCCGGCGCGTCGCGACGAGGTCGCGCGCGGGGTCCGCGGCGCCGGGGTCGGCCGACGGGTACGGACGCGCGCCCGCACCCGGAGCCGGGCACGCCGGCAGCCCGCCGACGACCATGATCAGCTCGTGCGTCCCGAGGGCCGCCGCCTCGCGGACCGCGAGCCGGTTGTCCTCGAGCGCGGCGCCCGCCGCGTCCGGGTCGGGCGTCGTGAGGAACCCGCCCCGGCACAGCGACGACACGCGCAGCCCGTGGTCCGCGACGACGCGGGCGGCCTGGTCGGCGCCGACCTCCTGCACGCGGTCGCGCCACACGCCGATCGCGGACAGTCCGGCCGCCGCGGCCGCGGCGGCCGCCTCGGCGAGCGTCAGGTGCTTGGTCGTCGCGGTGTTCAGCGACAGCCGCGCGAGGTCCGCGCGCCGCCCGTGCGCGGCCTGCGCGACGGGGGCCACCGCGACGGCGCGCGTGCTCACAGGGCGATCTCGGGCACGTCGAGGCGCCGGCCCTCGGCGGACGAGCGCAGGCCCAGCTCGGCGAGCTGCACGCCGCGCGCCGCCGACAGCAGGTCGAAGCGGTGGGGGCGGCCCAGCGCGACGTCGGCGAGGAACTCCTCCCACTGCGCCTTGAACCCGTTGTCGAGCTCGGCGTTCGCGGGGATGTCGATCCACTGGTCCCGGAACCGCTCGGTGGTCGGCAGGTCGGGGTTCCACACCGGCTTCGGCGTGGCCGAGCGGGGCTGCGCGACGCAGTGGAACAGGCCGGCCACGGCCGAGCCCTCCGTGCCGTCGACCTGGAACTCGACGAGCTCGTCCCGGTGCACCCGCACGGCCCACGACGAGTTGATCTGCGCGACCACGGGGTCGCCGCCCGGCGTCTCGAGCTGGAAGATCCCGTACGCCGCGTCGTCGGCGGTCGCCTCGTAGGCGTTGCCCTGCTCGTCCCAGCGCGTCGGGATGTGCGTCGCGGTCTGCGACGAGACCGTGCGCACGGTGCCGACGACACCCTCGAGCACGTAGTTCCAGTGGCAGTACATGTCGACGGTCATCCCGCCGCCGTCGGCCGTCCGGTAGTTCCAGGACGGGCGCTGCGCGCTCTGCACGTCGCCCTCCCACACCCAGTACCCGAACTCGCCGCGCAGCGACAGGATCCGGCCGAAGAAGCCCTCGTCCACGAGCCGGCGCAGCTTCACGAGCCCGGGCAGGTAGAGCTTGTCGTGCACGACGCCCGCCGTGACGCCGGTCGTCTCGCGCAGGCGGGCGAGCTCGACCGCCTCGGCCAGCGTCTCGGCCGTCGGCTTCTCGGTGTAGACGTGCTTGCCGGCCTTCATCGCCTCGGTGAGCGTGGCCGCGCGCAGGCTGGTCATCGACGCGTCGAAGACGATGTCGGTCGCCGGGTCGTGGATCGCGGCCTGCAGGTCGGTGGTCCAGTGCTCGACGCCGTGCTTCTCCGCGAGCTCGCGGACCTTGTCGGCGTTGCGGCCGACGAGGACGGGCTCGACCTGCACGCGCGTGCCGTCCGGCAGGGTGATGCCGCCCTGGTCGCGGATCGGCAGGATCGAGCGGACGAGGTGCTGGCGGTAGCCCATGCGGCCGGTGACGCCGTTCATGGCGATGCGCAGCGTGCGGGTGGTCATCGGGTCTCCCTGTGGTCGGGGCCGGCACCGTCGCCCGCCCGAGGAATGCGCTTTCCGGATGGTACCGGAGCGATGCCGCCCCGCGTCAAGGCCGGGCGGCTCCCGGAGGGCCCTGGCGTCAGCGGCGCAGGGTGCGCAGGGCCGCGACGGCGGCGGCCCGGAACCCGGGCGACGCGGCCACGTCCGCCGGCACCACCTGCCGCAGGGCCAGCACGCCGTCCACCGCCTCCTGCGGCGACCCGGCCGCGGCCCGCGCCAGCACCGGCGCGAGCGGGTCGTCGAGCGCGACCGTCCGGCCCGCGACCACGAGGTCGCCCGCCGCCGCCGCGCGCACGTACGCGACCCAGGCGGCGAACGCCGTCGCCGCGGCGTGCGGCACCGCCCCCGCCGCGAGCCGGTCCGCGACCGTGCCCAGCAGGCGCACGGGCAGCTTCTGCGACCCGTCCATCGCGACCTGCACCGTCGTGTGCCCGGTGGCGGGGTTGGCGAACCGGTGCAGCACCTCGTCGCGGTACGCCGCGAGGTCCGCGCCGTCCGGCGCGACCAGCGTCGGCAGGACGTCCTCGTCGATGAGCGCCCGGGCGACGGCCGCCAGGTCGGGGTCCGCGACGGCCTCGGCGATCGTCGCGTGCCCGCGCAGCGCGCCGAGGTACGCGAGGGTCGAGTGCGTCGCGTTGAGCACGCGCAGCTTGGCGCGCTCGTACGGCGCGACGTCGCCCGTGAGCGTCGCCCCCGCGCGCTCCCACGCCGGGCGCGGCCCCGCGAAGTCGTCCTCGACGACCCACTGGAAGAACGGCTCCCCGACGACGAGCCCCTCGTCGCGCAGCCCGAGCAGCCGCTCCACCTCGGCGTGGTGCGCGTCGGTCGTCGCGGGCACGATCCGGTCGACCATCGTCGACGGGAACCGCACGTCCTGCTCGACCCACGCGCGCACGGCGTCCGACCCCGGGACGGCGGCCAGCGCGTCCGCGACGAGCCCGGCGAGCACGGTCCCGTTGTCGGTCAGGTTGTCGCAGCACACCACCGTGAGCGGCGCGCCCGACGACGCGTGCCGCCGCACGAGCCCGCGCACGAGCATCCCCACGGGCGTCCGCGCGGGCCCGTCGACGGGTGCCGACAGCTCCCGGGCCGCGTCGGCGAGGTCCGCCGCCACCTCGTCCGCCGTCACGTCGAGGCCGCCGCCCGCCGCCCGGCGGTAGCCTTTCTCGGTCACGGTCAGCGTGACGACGTGCGTGGTCGGCGCCGCGAGCGCGGCGAGCACGCGGGCGGTGTCGCGGCCGGGGAACGCGACGTCCCGCACGGACCCCACGAGCCGCAGCGACGTCGCGTCGGCGCCCGCGGTCAGCACGCCGTACAGGCCGTCCTGCGGCACGAGCTGCTCGGCGACGCGCGGGCTGCGCTGCGTCACGCCGAGGACGCCCCAGCCCGTCTCGCCGGTCGCCGCCGCGGCGTCCTCCGTGCAGACCACCTGGTGCGCGCGCGTGAACGCGCCGAGCCCCAGGTGCACCTGCCCGACCGTGAGCGCGGCGGGGTCGACGGCCGGGCCGCGCACCGCGTCGGGGAGGGGGTGGGCGGCGCGCTCGCGCCAGGCCGGCAGGGACAGCCGGGGGTTCGTCATCGAAGGGCTCCGGTGGTGGGGGGGTGGTCTGTCGGGTCAGGCGGGTGCGGCGGGCGGTGGTGCGGTGGGCGGCGGCGCGGTGGACGCGCGCACGACCAGCTCGACGGGCAGCGCCACGCGTGCCGGCTCGTCGCCGCGCGGCGGGTCGAGGAGCAGGTCGACGGCCGTGCGCCCGAGCCGGGCGAGCGGCGCGGCCACGGTCGTGAGCGCGGGCGTCACCAGGGTCGCGACGGGCGCGTCGTCGAACCCGACGACCGAGACGTCGTCCGGGACGCGCACCCCGCGCGTGCGCAGGCGGTCGAGCAGCCCGAGCGCCATGAGGTCGTTGTGCGCGAGCACGGCCGTGGCCCCCGCGGCGAGCGCGAGGTCGGCCGCGGCGACGCCGCCGGCGAACACGGGTGCGTGCGCGCCGAGGTCGACGACGTCGAGCCCCGGCAGCCGCGGGCCCGGGTCGTCGGCGAGCCCCTCGCGCCGGCGCGCGTCGGACCACGACCCCGGCGGCCCGCCGGCGTACGCGATGCGGCGGTGCCCGAGCGCGTGCAGGTGGCGCACCGCCTGCCGCACGCCGTCGCGGTTGTCGATGACGACGGACGGCAGCCCGGCGGCCTCGCGGTTGACGAGCAGCAGGGGCCCGCCGTCGGCGGCGACGTCCGCGAGGTCGTCGGGCGACATGCGGGGCGAGCACAGCAGGACGCCGTCGGCCTGCGCGCCGAGGTGGGAGACCAGCTCCGCCTCGAGCAGGGGGTCCTCCTCGGCGTCGGCGACGACCACGGCGTGCCCGGCCGCGCGGGCGCGCGCCTGCACGGCCTTCGCCACGGCCGAGAAGAACGGGTTCTCGAGGTCCGGCACGACCAGGCAGAGGTGCCCGGAGCGGCCGGTGATGAGCTCGCGCGCGGCGCGGTTGGGCCGGTACCCGAGCTCGCGGGCGACGCGCCGGACGAGCTCGCGACGCTCGGGCGCGACGAGGTCGGGTGCGCTGAGCGCCCGGGACGCGGTCGCGGGGGAGACGCCGGCGGCGCGCGCGACGTCGCGCAAGGTGACGGCCATCCGTCCTCCTCGTCCGACGGGCCGGGTGGTGCCGGGCGGACGGGCGTCCGCGATGAAAGCGATTTCAGCACGCCCTACCGACCCTCCGCAACGACGTGGTCAGCGCTTGCGCCGATCCGGCGACCCCTGGCATGGTCGGACTGCAAACGCATTCATCGTCGGATGCGCCGCCCGCCGGGTGTGCCGTGGCACGCGGCCGGGCCAGCGGCGGCGGGCGCGCAGGGGCGCCCGCCGCCCACGACGTCCGGGAGGACCCATGAGCGACACCGCAGCACGCTGGACGCTGCACCCCGACCGAGCGCTGCCGGCCGACCCCGTGACCCGGGGCCTCGCCCGGCAGGTGCTCGAGGCGACGCGGGACCTGCCGATCGTGTCCATGCACGGCCACGTCGACGCGGGCGTGCTCGCGCGCGACGAGCCGTTCGGCGACCCGGCGTCGCTGCTCGTCGTCCCGGACCACTACCTCGTGCGCATGCTCGTCTCGCAGGGCGTCCCGCACGACGCGCTCGGCGTCCCGCGCCGGGACGGGCAGCCGGTCGAGACCGACCCGCGCGCGATCTGGCGGACGTTCGCCGCGCACTGGCACCTGTTCCGCGGCACGCCGACGCGGTTCTGGCTCGAGCACCAGCTGGTGGAGGTCCTCGGCGTCACGCAGAAGCTCTCCGCGGAGACGGCCGACGCGGCGTACGACACGATCGCCGAGCGCCTCGCCGACCCGGCGTTCCGCCCGCTGGCGCTGCTGGACGGCCTCGGCATCGAGATCATCGCCACGACCGACGCCGCCACCGCGACGCTCGCGGACCACGCGGACCTCGCCGCGCGCGGCTGGGGCGAGCGGGTCGTGCCGACGTTCCGTCCCGACGCCCTGCTGCACGTGGACCGGCCGGGCTGGCGGGACGACGTCGCGCTCCTCGGCGAGCGTGCCGGCGTCGAGATCGGGTCGTACGGCGACTACGTGCGGGCGCTGGAGGCCCGCCGGTGGGCGTTCGTCGAGGCGGGGGCCCGCGCCACGGACCACGGCCACCTGCGCGCCGACACGACGCCGCTCGACCCCGCCGACGCGCAGGCCGTGTTCGCGGCGGCGCTGCGCGGCGAGGTCACGGCCGGCGAGGCCCAGGCGTTCAGCGCGCACATGCTCTTCGAGATGGCCCGCATGTCGACGCAGGACGGGCTCGTCATGCAGCTGCACCCGGGTGCGCTGCGCGACCACGACCCGCGCGTGGCGCTCGAGCGCGGCCCGGACGTCGGCTACGACATCCCCGTCGCGACGGAGTACGTGCGCTCGCTCGCGCCGCTGCTGGAGGCCTTCGGGCACCACCCGGACCTGCGCCTGATCCTGTTCACGCTCGACGAGGACACGTTCAGCCGCGAGCTCGCGCCGCTCGCGGGCGTGTACCCGGCCGTGCGCCTCGGTGCGCCGTGGTGGTTCCTCGACAGCCCGGACGGCATGCGCCGGTACCGGGAGGCCGTCACGGACACGGCCGGCTTCTACAACACCACCGGGTTCGTCGACGACACCCGCGCGTTCCTGTCGATCCCGGCGCGACACGACCTGGCTCGCCGGATCGACGCGGGCTACCTGGCGCGACTCGTCGCGGAGCACCGGCTGGACCTCGACGAGGCCGTGCAGACGGCCGTGGACCTCGCGTACCGCCTGCCGCGGGCGGCGTACCCTCCCGTCGCAGCAAGCGTTTTCCCCAGCAGTTCCGACCCCGCCGCAGCCCCTCAGGAGGTCCACCCGTGACCGGCACCGTCAGCGCCCCCGCCACCGACGCGGGCCCCACCGTCCTGGAGCGCCTCGCCGCGCACCGCCTCGTCCCCGTCGTCGTCCTGGACGACGCGAAGGACGCGGACGGCCTCGGCAGCGCCCTCGTCGCCGGCGGCCTGCCCGTCGCCGAGGTCACGTTCCGCACCGCCGCGGCCGCGGACGCGATCCGCGCGCTGCGCGACCGCGGCGACGTGCTCGTCGGGGCCGGCACGGTCCTGACGCCCGACCAGGTCGACGCGGCCGTCGCGGCCGGCGCCGACTACGTCGTCTCGCCCGGCACCAGCCGCGCGGTCGTCGAGCGCTGCGCCGAGCACGGTGTCCTCGCGCTGCCCGGCGCCGTCACCGCGACGGAGGTGCAGGCCGCGCTCGAGCTCGGCGTGACCACGGTGAAGTTCTTCCCCGCCGGCACGTCCGGCGGGTCGAAGGCGATCGCCGCGCTCGCCGCGCCCTTCGGCGGCGTGCGCTTCGTCCCGACCGGCGGCATCGGCCCGGCGAACCTCGACGAGTACCTCGCGCTGGGGTGCGTCGCGGCCGTCGGCGGCTCGTGGATGGTCCCGCGCGACCTCGTCCGCGCCGGCGACCTGGAAGCGGTGCGCAACCTCGTCGCCGACGCCGTCGCGCTGGCCACCGACCTGCGCCCCGCCGTCTGACCGGCGTCCCGCGCCGCCCCCCGTTCCCCCCGACGCCTCAGGAGCCGACCATGCCCGACGTGACGATCCGCCCCGCCGCCGAGACCCGCTACGACGCGGTGAGCCTCGGCGAGGTCATGCTGCGCCTCGACCCGGGGGAGGGGCGCATCCGCACGACGCGCACCTTCCGCGCGTGGGAGGGCGGCGGCGAGTACAACGTGGCGCGTGGTCTGCGCCGCGCGTTCGGGCTGCGCGCCGCGATCGTGACCGCGCTCGCGGACAACGAGGTCGGGCGGCTGGTCGAGGACCTCGTGCTCCAGGGCGGGCTCGACACGTCGTTCGTCCGGTGGGTGCCGTACGACGGCGTGGGCCGCGCGGTGCGCAACGGCCTCAACTTCACCGAGCGCGGCTTCGGTGTGCGCGGCGCCGTGGGCGTGTCCGACCGCGGGCACACCGCGGCGTCGCAGCTCGCGCCCGGCGACGTCGACTGGGAGCACCTGTTCGGCGAGCTCGGGGTGCGCTGGTTCCACACGGGCGGCATCTTCGCGGCGCTGTCGGACTCCGCGGCGGAGACCGTCATCGAGGCCGTCACGGTCGCGCACCGGCACGGCACGGTCGTCTCCTACGACCTCAACTACCGGCCGTCGCTGTGGAAGGCCGTGGGCGGGCAGGCGCGCGCGCAGGAGGTCAACCGGGAGATCGCCCCGCACATCGACGTAATGATCGGCAACGAGGAGGACTTCACCGCCTCGCTCGGGTTCGAGGTCGAGGGCGTCGACGAGAACCTGTCCGACCTCGAGGTGGACCAGTTCGCCGCGATGATCGAGAAGGTCGCCGCGGCGTACCCGAACTTCCAGGTCATCGCGACGACCATGCGCACGGTCCGCAGCGCGACGGTCAACGACTGGGGCGCCCTGGCGTGGTCGCGCGCGTCGGGACTGGTGCAGGCCACGCACCGCCCGGGCCTGGAGATCCTCGACCGCGTCGGCGGCGGCGACTCGTTCGCGTCCGGCCTCGCCTTCGGCCTGCTCGACGGCCAGGACCTGCAGACCGCCGTCGAGTACGGCGCGGCGCACGGCGCGCTGGCCATGACGACGCCGGGGGACACGACCATGGCGACGAAGGCGGAGGTGCTCAAGCTCGCCGGTGGCGGCAGCGCCCGCGTCGACCGCTGAGCCGTCCGCTGGGCCGTCCGCGGTGCGGGGCCGTCCGGGTGCAGGCCGTCTCGCCGTCGCGCGCGTCCCGGCGCGTCGGGGTCACGCTGCCCTAGCCTGACGCCCATGGCCTCGAGCGTGACCCTCAGCGACGTGGCGCGTGAGGCCGGCGTCTCGCTGGCCACCGCGTCGCGCGCGATCAACGGCAGCGCCAACCGCACGGTCCGTCCGGACCTGCGCGAGCGCGTGCTCGAGGCGGCCGAGCGGCTCCGCTACACCCCGGACGCGAACGCGCAGGCGATGGCCCGCGGGCGGACGACGTCGCTGGGCCTCGTGGTGCACGACATCGCCGACCCGTTCTTCTCCTCGATCGCCGCCGGGGTCACGCAGGCGGCGGACCGCGCGGCGCTGCAGGTCACGCTCGCGAGCACGCAGCACCAGCCGGCCCGCGAGGTCGAGCTCGTCCGGCTGCTGCAGCGTCAGCGGGCCCGCGCGATCGTGATCGCGGGCGGCCGGCACGACGACGACGCGGGGAACGCCGCCATGCGCGACGCCCTCGCGGACTTCCGCGGCGCCGGCGGCGCCGTCGCCCTCGTCGGGCAGCCGGTGCTCGGCGTCGACACGGTCGCGGTCGACAACGCGGCCGGCGCCGACGCGCTCGCGCGGGCCCTGCACGCACGCGGCTACCGGCACGCGGGCGTGCTCGGCGGCCCCGAGGACCACCTCACGGCACGCGAGCGGCGCGAGGCGTTCACCGCGGCGTTCGCCGAGCTCGGCGCTCCCGTGCAGCCCGCGCACGTGGTCACGGGCGAGTTCACGCACGAGGGCGGCGAGGCCGCGATGCGCGAGCTGCTGAGCGCGGGAGGCGACGTCGACGTGGTGTTCGCCGTGAACGACGTGATGGCGCTCGGTGCCCTCGCGGCCGCCCGCGACCTCGGGGTCCGGGTGCCCGAGGACGTCGCGCTCGCCGGGTTCGACGACATCCTCACGCTGCGTGACGTCGTGCCGCCGCTGACCACGGTGCGCGTGCCCCTCGTCGACGTCGGCGTCCTCGCGACCGAGCTGGCCCTCGAGGAGCACACGGGCGCGGCCCGCGTGCGGACGGTCGCCACCGAGGTCGTGCTGCGCGCGTCCACCCCCGACCGCACGGTCTGACGCGACACCGCCGCGCGACCCGGCCGCCGGGCGGTGGCCGACGCGGGGGCACGTGGGCCACCTGCCGCGCGCCGGGCGGCTGCGCACCCCGCCGATACCGCTCCTGCCGCGGCGGCGGGTCGCCCGGGGGTAGGGGCCCTTCTGACGGGCGTACGCACGGTGTGCGTACGCCCGTGGACGTGATGCCCGCACCGGGCGGACACGCCGCCGCAGCACGCTGGTGCGGCACACCTCGTACGTGCAGCGGGGCATGCGCCGGTCGCCTACGGGCGCCCGGCACGGCGCCCGGCGTCGGGCGCGCTGTCGGACGGGGCGAGCACCCTCGCGTCGGCCGGTCCGCTGCGGGACGATGCCCGGATGCCTCTCGTCGTCGCCCGCGCCGGCCGGGCACGCCGGCGTCCCGCTCCGGCGGCCGCGGTCGCGGCCGCGGTCCTGGCCGGGACGCTGACGGCGTGCGGGCCGCCCGCACCGACGCCGTCGACCACCACCCCCGCACCCACCGCCACCGACGCCGGGCCGCTGCCCGACGACGTCGCCCGCGCGCTCGCGGTCGAGGTCGCGCAGGCGCGCACGGACCGCGTGGCGCGCGTCGTCGAGCTGCGGGTGCGCAACGCCGGTCCGGTGGACGTCACCGTCGTGGAGGGCCGGCTCACGACCGCCACGACCGCCGCCCCGGCCGTCACGGAGAAGGAGCGCGAGATCCGTGGCGGGTCCACGCGAGCGATGCGGGCAGCGCTGGCCGCGCCCACCTGCCCGGCCGTCGCGACGGGCACCGCCGGGCCGGACCCGGCGCCCGTGGTCGAGCTCGACGTCGTCGACGCCGAGGGCCGCGCGGGCACCGTGCGGGTGGTGCCGACCGACGAGACGGACGACCTGCGGCGCGTGCACGGGGAGGACTGCGCCGCGGCGGCCGTCGCGGCGGGGCTGCGGCTGGGTCTCGACGACGCGCTCGTCACCCGCGAGGAGGACGGGCGGCCCGTCGCGGACCTCGTGCTGCGGGTCGAGCCCGTGGCCGGCGGCCCGCACGTGCGGCTGGTGCAGGTCGGCGGGACGACGCTGCTGCGCCCGGCCGCCGCGCTCGGGCCCTGGGTCGTCGACGTCGACTCGGCGCACCCGCCCGCCGACGGGCGCGTCGTCCTGCCCGTCGTCCCCGCCCGCTGCGACGTGCACGCGATCGCGGAGGACAAGCGCGGCACCGTGCTGGGGGTGCGGGCCGTGGTGGACGGCGTGGAGCAGCCCGAGCTCTACGTCGCCGCCTCCGCGCAGCTGCGCGGTGCCCTGCACGAGTTCGTGCGTGCGGCGTGCGGCGTGCCCGACGACGCCCGCACGTGAGGGGTGGCGGTCAGCGCGCGCCGACGGCCGCCCGGACCGCGCGCCCCGCCAGCAGGTCCTCGACGCCGAGCAGGTGCGTGGCCATCCGCAGCCGGGCCCGGTCCGGGTCGCGGGCGGTGACGGCGGCGAGGATCGCCTCGTGCTCCGCGGCGACGCGCTCGCCCGCCACGTCGTGCAGCTCCTCCCACGCGCGGCGGCGCGCGTGCGTGCCGGCCAGGCCGTCGATGAGGGCGGCGAGCACCGAGTTCCCCGACCCGTCGGCCACGGCCCGGTGGAACGTGAGGTCGGCGCGCACGAGCGCCTGGGGGTCGGGGGCCGCGTCGACCAGCGTCCGCGTCGTGTCGTCGAGCGCCGCGCGCGCCCGCGCGATCTGCGGGTCCGTCATCCGCAGGGCCGCGAGCCCGGCGGCCTCGGTCTCGAGCATGCGCCGTACCGCCTGCAGCTCGGTGCGGTCGCCGGGGACGTCGGCCACGAACTGGAGCGGGGTCAGCAGCGTCGCGGGGTTGAGGTCGGTGACGTAGGTGCCGTCGCCGTGCCGCGCCTCGAGGATGCCGAGCACGACGAGCGCCCGGACCCCCTCCCGCAACGAGCCGCGGCTGACGCCGAGCTCGACGGCGAGCTCCTTCTCGGCCGGCAGCCGGTCGCCCGGGCGCAGACCGCCGTCGAGGATCAGCCGCTGGATGTCCTCGACGACACCCTGGGTGCGTGACACGTGCCCGTCCTCGTCCGCTGTGACGCGCCGACCTGGAGGGTCGGCCCGGTCGATGCTAGCCCGCGACCAGCACGGGGATGCCGTAGACCTCGACGGCGGTCCGCCCCAGGACGCGTGCGCGTCCCACGTCGTCGAGCCCGTCGAGCGTGGCGCGGACGGCCCGCCAGGCGTCCTCCCAGGACGCCTGACCGCGCAGCGCGCTCGGCCAGTCGCTGCCGGCCATGAGGCGGTCGGGGCCGAACGCGGCCAGGGCGTGGTCGACGGCCGGTCGCACGTCGTCCGCGGTCCAGCCGGGCCCGGCGACGCGGCCGAGGCCCGCGAGCTTCGCGACGACGTTCGGCACCTGCGCGACCTCGTCGAGCGCGGCAGTCCACCGGCTCCACGTCGCGGTGTCGCCCGCGCGGAGCGCCCCGAGGGGTGGCCCCCCGAGGTGGTCGACGACCACCGTCAGCTTGGGGTGCCGCTCGGCGACCGTGGCCACGTGGCGGAGGAGCTCGGGCGTCGTCGCGGGCAGGTCGAGGACGAGGCGGCGCTCGGTGAGCATGTGCAGGCCGTCGTCGACGACGTCCCGGACCAGCCACCGGGCGTCGGGCTCGCGGTCGATGTGGTGGCTCACGCCCACGAGGGGCTCGGCGCGCCAGTGGTCGAGCTGGGTCGCGGCCTCGTCGGGGCGGTCGAGGGGGACCCACCCGACGACGCCCACGACGTCCGGGGACGACAGCGCCTGGAAGAGGAGGTTCTCCGAGTCGGCCCGGTTGTCGGCGGACTGCACGAGCACCACGCCGTCCACGTGGTGCTCGTGCAGCGCTCCGCCCACGTCGGCGACGCGGTACGCCCGGTGCAGGAGGGAGGGGTCCTGCGCCATCCACGGGTAGTGGACCGTCTCGGGGTCCCACACCTGCAGATGTGCGTCCACGACGTCGTAGGGCATGGTCCGACCGTAGCCGGTGCTCCGATGTCTGGAACGTCCCGGGTGCCCGATCCTCATCCAATCCTCATCCGCGAGGCGTCAGGTGGACGAGACATCCGATGACTCAGGACGTGGTCAGCGTCCGACGGCGTACCCCTGCATCCCGCGCGGGTTCGCCGCCGCCTCGAGCAGGCCGTCCGCCCGGACCCCCGCGGCGCTGATGCGCCCGAGCGACCACGCGCCCGCGTCCTGCAGCGCGTGCCCGCGGGCCGCGAGCGCGGCGAGGACCGGGGCGCCCAGCCGCGACTCCGCGGAGAGCCCGCGCGGCGTGTGCGTGCGCGGGTGGAACGAGCCGTGCACGTGCGTGGAGTGCCACGACGCGCCGTCGATCGCCGCCTGCAGGTCCGCCCCGCCGACGAGGTGGCGCAGCAGGAACGGGACCGTCCACTGGTCCTGCTGGTCGCCGCCCGGGGTCCCGAACGCGAAGCCGCTCCCGTCGCCGCCCAGCACGAGGGCCGGGCTCAGCGTGGTACGGGGGCGCGTGCCCGGGACCAGGCTCGACGCGAGCCCCTGCTGGAGCCAGAACATCTGCGCGCGCGTCGGCAGCGCGAACCCCAGGCCGGGCACGACGGGGCTGGACTGCAGCCACCCGCCCGAGGGCGTCGCCGACACGCGGTTGCCCCACCGGTCCACGACGTCGACGTGGCACGTGTCGCCGGGGGACAGGCCCAGGGCCGACACCGTCGGCTCGCCCAGCCCGCCCGCGGCCGCGCCGCCCGCACCCCGGCCGGCCTCGACCTCGGCGCGCGCCTCGACGAGCGCGCGGGGCAGGACGGGCTCGCGCCCGTCGGGGCTGCCCGGCCGGTAGCCGCCGTCGGCGTCGGCGCCCACGAGCCGGGCCCGCTCGGCCGCGTACGCCGCGGACAGCAACGCGTCGAGCGGCACGTCGGCCGAGTCCCCGTACCAGGCGTCCCGGTCGGCGAACGCGAGCTTCGCGGCCTCGGTGGCGAGGTGCACGAGCTCGGTGGCCGCCTCGACGGCGACCTCGCCGCGCGCCTCGGCGGCCACGACGTCGCGCACCAGCCCGTCGACGCCGAGCGCGTCGAGCAGCCGCAGCTGCTGCAGCAGCACGGGGCCCTGACCCCACGCGGCCGTCTTGTGCACCTCGACCCCCGCGAACGGCACGGACACCGTCGGCTCCTCGGTGGCCCGCCACGCGGCGAGGTCGTCGCCGCGCAGGAGCCCCGTGTGGGAGGAGCCGGTGGCGTCCATGACGGGCGTGCCCGCCACGAACGTGTCGACGGCCTCGGCGACGAAGCCCTCGTAGAACGCCCGCCGCGCCGCCTCGACCTGCGCCTCACGGTCGGGGCCGGCGGACTCCGCCTCCGCGACCAGCCGCTCGAACGTCGCGGCGAGCGCGGGGTTGGCGAACCGGCTGCCCGCCGCGGGCGCGTGCCCGCCGGCCAGGTACACCTCGGCGCTCGTCGGCCAGTGCGCCGCGAACATGTCCGCGACCGTCGCGACCGTCCGGGCCGCGGCCGGGACGAGCGGGTAGCCGTCGCGCGCGTACCCGATCGCGGGGGCGAGCACCTCCGCGAGCGTCATCGTCCCGTAGCGCGCCAGCAGGTCCAGCCACGCGCCGAACGCGCCGGGCACGACCGCGGCGAGGTGCCCGGTGCCCGGGACGACGTCCACCCCGAGCGCCGCGAACGCCAGCGGCGTCGCCAGGGCGGGTGCGGTGCCCTGCCCGACGACCACGAACGTGCCTCCGTCCGCGGCCCGGTGGCCGATGATCGGCACGTCCCCGCCGGGGCCGTTCAGGTGCGGCTCGACGACCGAGAGCGTGAAGCCGGCCGCCACCGCGGCGTCGAACGCGTTGCCGCCCGCCTCGAGCGTGCGCATCCCGACCGCGCTGGCGAGCCAGTGCGTCGAGCCGACCATGCCGAAGGTGCCCGTCAGGACGGGTCGCGTGGTGAACACCGGACGATCCTGCGCCGTCCCGGTGGCCTGGACAACACGCGGCGCCCCGCGGGTCGCCGAGGACGCGCCGGGAGCCCGGCGTCAGACGCCGTCGAGCGGCTTCTGCAGGAGGGTGGCGCTGAACAGCGGGAAGTCACGCCGCCCGACGACCGCGAAGCCGTACCGCTCGTAGTACCGGCGCAGCACCGGGTTCGTGTCGCGGCAGTCGAGCCGGAACAGGCCGACGCCCGCCGCGCGCCCGCGCTCGGCCGCCCAGTCCAGCAGCGTGCGCCCGAGCCCGGTGCCGCGCCGGGACCGGGCGGTCATGAGCCCGTGCACGTACACCGCCGGGGTGTCGTCGGCGCCCCAGAACTCGGGGTCCGCCCACAGCAGCCGCAGCGTCCCGACGACCTCGCCCGGCGCGCCACGCACGACGTGCCACTCGCCCGCGGCCAGCTGCGCCTCGACGCGGGCGCGGGGCAGCGACCCGCGCGGCCACTGCACGACGCCGGCCGTCTCCATCCACTCCTCGAGCGAGGTGCGCAGGGCGAGGATCGCGCCGACGTCGTCGGGCCGTGCGGGCTCGACGACGACCCCGGCGCCCGGGCCCCTCACGTGCGCCCCGCTCATGCCCCGCCCGGGAACCCGAGCACCCGCCAGGCCTCGTACGTCGCGACGGCGGCGGCGTTCGACAGGTTCATCGACCGGCGGCCGGGCAGCATCGGGATGCGCACGCGGTCGGTGACGCGGGGGTGGTCGACGACCTCGTCCGGCAGGCCGTCGGGCTCGGGGCCGAAGAGCAGCACGTCGCCGTCGCGCCAGTCGACGTCGGTGTACCAGCGGTCCGACCGCGTGGTGAACGCCAGCACGCGGGCGTCCGGCAACGCGTCGAGCAGGGCGGCCAGGTCCGGGTGGACGACCACGTGCGCGAGGTCGTGGTAGTCCAGCCCGGCCCGGCGCAGGCGCGCCTCCGACAGGTCGAAGCCGAGCGGCTCGACCAGGTGGAGGGTCGCGCCCGTGCCGGCGCACATGCGGATCGCGTTGCCCGTGTTGCCGGGGATCCGGGGCTCGAAGAGGGCGACGTGCAGCACGTCCCGCATCCTCCCACCGCGGCGGGGCGCCGACGCCGTGCGTGCGTCAGGCGGGCGGGTAGCCCTGCTGCTTGAGCAGCCGCGCGAGGTGGGCGGTGTTCGCGGCGAGCGTGCGCGTGGTCGTCGTGACCTTCTCCGGCGTCTCGTCGAGGTCCTGGTAGTCGGTCGAGCCCATCGCCTCGCCGACCCAGTACGTGATCGCGGCCGCGGGGATCGTGAAGCCCACGTCGTTCAGCGCCTGGAACACCTCGGCGCTCACGTGGTGCGCACCGTCCTCGTTGCCGACGACCGCGACCGCCGCCACCTTGCCGTACGTCAGCAGGCGGCCCTCGTCGTCCTCCTCGGACAGCTCGGCGTCGAGCCGCTCGAGCGCCCGCTTCGTCACGCTCGACGGCTGGCCCATCCAGATCGGCGTCGCGATCACGAGGATGTCGGCGGCCAGCATCTTCTCCCGGATCGCGGGCCACGCGTCGCCCTCGCCCATGTCCTTCTGCACGCCCGGACGCACGTCGTGGTCCACGACCCGGACGACCTCGCCCGTGACGCCGTGCGCGCCGAGCGCGGCGAGCACCTGGCGGCCCAGCAGCTCGGAGCTCGACGGGGCCGGGGACGGGGTCAGCGTGCCGACGAGGACGAGTGCGGTCAGGTCGGGCGTCGTGGTCTCGGTCGTCATGCCCCCACCTTGCGACGGCCGGGTGCGCCGCGCGACCGCGGACCCGGACCCGCCCCGCCGGTACCGACGCCGGCGCCGGGTGCGCTGCTAGCGTGCCCGGCGGCCGGGGGGCGTGACGGGGCGTGCGACGGGGGACGGATGAACGACGCGGTGGGCCGGGCGGGCGACGACGCGACGGGGCTGGACGAGACGGGGCTGGACGAGACGGGGCTGGACGGGAGCGAGGGCGACGCCCGTCCCGGCGGGCTGGAGCTGCGCCTGGACGCGCCGGCACGCACGTGGACCGACGCGTTCCCGGTCGGCAACGGGCGCGTCGGGGCGATGGTCTTCGGCGGCACGTCGTCCGAGCGCGTCCAGGTGAACGACGACACCTGCTGGTCGGGAGCGCCGGTGGCGCACCCGATCGCTCCGCTCGCGGGGCCCGGCGGGCCGGCGAGCGAGCTGGCCGCTGCCCGCGGGGCGCTCGCGGACGGCGACGTGCGCGCGGCCGAGGGCCACGTCGCCCGGCTGCAGAGCGGGTACACGCAGGCGAACCAGCCGCTCGTCGACCTCCTGCTCACGCAGCGCTCCGCCGGCGAGCCGCGGGAGTACCGGCGCACGCTCGACCTCGCCGACGCGCGCGCGACGAGCGTGTGGACGGCCGCCGACGGCGCGGCCTGTCGGCAGGACGTGCTGGTCAGCCACCCCGACGGCGTGCTGCTGCTCGACCGCCGCACGGACGGGTCCACGGGCGACGTCGACGTCGCGCTGACGTCCCCGCACCCGTGGCTGCGGCCGCCGGCGGCGCTGCGCACGGCCGCACCGGCGGACGCACCCGGTGCCGCCACGCCCGACGCGGCCGCCGTGCCGGCCGGCGTCGCGGTCCTCACCGCGCTGGTGCGGATGCCCGCGCGCGTCCTCCCGGACTACCTGAACGACGCGCACGCGGTGTCCTACGACGGCCCCGGCGTGCTGGCGGCCGTCGCGGTCGCCGTCGTGCCGGACGGGCCGGCCGGCGCGTCCGCGGACGACGGCACCGTGCACGTGGCCGGGGCCTCCCGGGTCCGGGTGGTCCTCGCGACCGCCACGGACCACGTCGTCGGCGACGCCCACCTGCACGGCGACGCCGACCGCGTCGTCGCGGAGGCCGTCGCGGTGCTCACGTCCGCGCTCGCGGACCTCGACGGCGTGCCCGACAGGCACGTCACGGACCACCGGGCGCTCATGGGCCGCGTCGACCTCGGCCTCGCGGCCACGCCGCCCGACGCGCCCCTCGACGCGCGCCTCGTCGCGCACGCGCGCGGCGCCGCCGACCCGCACCTCGCGGTGCTCGCGTTCCAGCTGGGCCGGTACCTCACGGTCGCCGGCTCGCGCCCCGGCACGCTGCCGCTGCACCTGCAGGGCGTCTGGAACCCGCACGTGACGCCGCCGTGGAACGCGAACTACACGATCAACATCAACACCGAGATGAACTACTGGCCGACGCTCGTCGGCGACCTCGCGGAGTGCCACGAGCCGCTGCTCGCGTGGCTCGACCGCCTGGCCGCGGCGGGGGAGCGCACCGCGCGCGAGCTCTACGGTGCGCGCGGCTGGGTCGCGCACCACAACAGCGACCCCTGGTGCTTCACCGGCCCCGTCGGCGCGGGGCGGGACAGCGCGAGCTGGTCGACGTGGCCGTTCGGCGGGGTGTGGCTCGCACGGCACGTCGTCGACCACCACGACTGGACCGGCGACGACGACGCCCTGCGGCGGCACTGGCCGGTGGTGCGCGGCGCGGCGCTCTTCCTGCTCGACTGGCTCGTGCCGCAGCCCGACGGCTCGCTGGGCACCGCGCCCTCGACGAGCCCGGAGAACCAGTACCTGCTGCCCGACGGGTCCGTCGCGAGCGTCGGGACGTCCACGACCTCCGACCTCGCGATGGCGCGCGACCTGCTCGGGCACGTCCGCCGCCTCGCGCCCGCCGCGGGCGAGGACGAGGCGCTGGTCGCGGCCGTCGACGCGGCACTCGACCGCCTCCCCGCCGAGCGCGTCGCACCCGACGGCCGCCTCGCGGAGTGGTCCACCGACGTCCCCGACGCCGAGCCGGAGCACCGGCACCAGTCGCACCTGTACGGGGTCTTCCCCGGTACGTCGATCGACCCGGACCAGGCGCCGGACCTCGCGGCGGCGGCCCGCCGGACGCTCGACGCCCGCGGCCCCGACTCGACGGGCTGGTCGCTCGCGTGGCGGCTCGCGCTGCGGGCGCGGCTGCGCGACCCGGGCGGCGTGACCGACCTGGTGCACGCCTTCCTGCACCCGGTCGACGCCGACCTCGCCGCCGCGGTCACCACCGGCGGCACCGACGCCGACGGTGCGGCGCCCCGCCACGTCGGGGGCGTCTACCGGTCGCTGCTGTGCGCGCACCCGCCGTTCCAGATCGACGGCAACCTCGGGTTCACGGCCGGCGTCGCCGAGGCGCTCGTGCAGGCGCACCGCGTCGACGCGGACGGCGTCCGGGAGGTGCACCTGCTCCCCGCGCTGCCGGACGCGTGGCCCGACGGGCACGTGCGCGGCCTGCGCCTGCGCGGCGGCCTGCGCCTCGCGGAGCTGGTGTGGCGCGACGGCCGGGTCACCCGGGCGGTCCTGTCCGCCGCCCGCCCGGCCGTCGTGGTCGTCCGCGCGGGCGCGGACGCACCGGGCACGCGCCTCGACCTCCCGGCGGCAACCCCGGTCCGCGTCACCCCCTGACCACCCACCCGCCCCACCCACCCGCCCCCCACCCGGGTGACGGCCCCGCCGAGGGCAACCTCGTGCGCGCACCTCGGGCGCCAGGCGCACACCAGGTTGCCCTCGGCGGGGGCGTCGGGGGGGGGGTGCGGGTGCCCGGGTGCGGCCGGCGAGCGGCGGTCAGCCCGCCCGGTGCGGGGCGGTCGACTCGCGCACGACCAGCTCGGTCGCGAGGTCGATCCGCAGGTTCGCGGGGCGCTCGCCGGCGGCGAGGCTGAGCAGCATCTGGGTCGCGGTGGCCGCCATCTCGCGCAGCGGCTGGCGCACCGTCGTGAGCGACGGGCCGAGCCACTGGGCGAGCGGGAGGTCGTCGTAGCCGACCACGGAGAGGTCCTCGGGGATGCTCAGCCCGAGCTCGCGCGCGGCGCGCATGACGCCCAGGGACTGGTAGTCGGACCCGGCGAAGATCGCGGTCGGCCGGTCGGGGCGGGACAGCAGGTCGATGCCGTGCGTGTACCCGCCGAGCACGTGGAAGTCGCCCCACCGCACGAGCGCGGGGTCGGGCCGGATGCCGGCCTCCTCGAGCCCGCTGCGGTAGCCGTCGACGCGCGCGCGGCTGCACAGCACGTCGGCGGGCCCGGCGATGACGCCGATCCGCCGGTGCCCGAGCGAGAGCAGGTGCCGCGTGGCGATGAGCCCGCCGTTCCAGTTGTTGGACCCGACGGTCGGCACGCCGGCGGGCGGCTCGCCCCAGGTGTCGACGACGACGAACGGGATGGAGCGCGACTCGAGCTGGTGGCGCTGCGTGGCGTCGAGCGACGACAGCACGAGCAGCACGCCGAGGGGCCGGCGGGCGAGGACGTCGTCGATGAGGTCCTGCTGCGGCCGGTGCGAGCCGCCGAGCTCGGACAGCACGACGCCGACGCGGCGCGCGGACGCGGCGTCCTCGACGCCCTTGATGACCTCCTGCGCCCACGCGTTGTCCAGCTCGTGGAACACCAGGTCGATGAGCGAGGGGTCGGTCGACGTGCGGGCCCGCCGCCGCCGGTAGCTGTGCTCCTCGAGGATCGCCTCGACGCGGGCGCGGGTCGTGGGTGCGACGTCGGCGCGCCCGTTGAGGACCTTGGAGACGGTGGGGACGGAGACGCCGGCCAGGGCCGCGACGTCCGCGATGGTCACCGCGCGCACGTCGCCCGTCGGTCCGGTGGGTACCGTCACCGCGCCCCCTTGGGTCTGGGTCCCGCGCCGCCGTCGCGCAAGTTTCGGTTGCGACCGTAGCACCTGGGTGACGCGCCGGGGAGCGGTGTCCCGGCGGTCGCGTCAGGTCTCGGTTCGGTCACCGGGGTTGACGCGTGTGCAAACGCTTGCCTACGGTGGCGGACACAGCGTTTCGGGCAACATGCCGAAAGTTTCCGATACCACAAGGATGTGGGGACGCCGATGTCGGCACAGCAGGAGGACGTCCGTCCGGTCGCGCCGCGCGGCGCGACGACGGACCCGGCCGGGACGCTCGCGCCGACGCTCGCGCCCGGCGTGGCCGAGCGCCGGCAGGCCCGCGTGCAGGACCTCCTCACCTCGATGACGGCGGAGGAGAAGGTCGCCCAGCTCGTCGGCCTGTGGGTGGGCGCGGACGCGTCCGGCGGCGGCGTCGCACCGCACCAGGCCGACATGACGGGCACGGTCCCCGCCTTCGCCGACGTCGTGGCGCACGGCCTCGGCCAGCTCACCCGCCCGTACGGCACCGCCCCCGTCGACCCCACGGTGGCCGCCCGCTCGCTCGCCGCGAGCCAGCGCGAGGTCGTCGCCGCGAGCCGGTTCGGCATCCCGGCCCAGGTGCACGAGGAGTGCCTCACCGGCTTCGCCGCCTGGCAGGCCACGACGTACCCGACGCCGCTCGCCTGGGGGGCGTCGTTCGACCCCGACCTCGTCGAGGAGATGGCCGGCCGGATCGGTGCCACGATGCGCGCGGCGGGCGTCCACCAGGGCCTCGCCCCGGTCCTCGACGTCACGCGCGACTACCGCTGGGGCCGCACCGAGGAGACGATCGGCGAGGACCCGTACCTCGTCGGCGTCGTCGGCGCCGCGTACGTGCGGGGCCTGGAGCGCGCCGGGATCGTCGCGACGCTCAAGCACTTCGCGGGCTACTCCGCCTCGCGCGCCGGCCGCAACCTCGCACCGGTGTCGATGGGCCCCGCCGAGCTGGCCGACGTGATCCTGCCGCCGTTCGAGACGGCGCTGCGGCACGGCGGCGCGCGGTCCGTCATGCACTCCTACGCCGAGATCGACGGCGTCCCGTCCGCCGCCGACGAGTGGCTGCTCACCGACCTGCTGCGCGGGCGGTGGGGCTTCGACGGCGTCGTCGTCGCCGACTACTTCGGCATCGCGTTCCTGCAGTCGCTGCACGGGGTCGCGGGTTCGCGCGGCGAGGCCGCGCACCTGGCCCTGCGCGCCGGCGTGGACGTCGAGCTGCCGTCGGTCGACGCGTACGGCGCCCCGCTGCTCGCGGCGCTGCGCGACGGCACGGTCCCCGCCGAGCTCGTCGACCGCGCCCTGCGCCGGGTCCTGGAGCAGAAGGCCGAGCTCGGCCTGCTGGACGAGGACTGGGACCCGGAGCCCGCCGACGACGTGCTCACCCTTGACGACCCGGTCGGCCGCGACGTCGCGCTGCGCCTGGCGCGCGAGTCCGTGGTGCTCCTGGACAACGCCGGCGGCGTCCTGCCGCTGGCCCCCGACGCCCGCGTCGCCGTCGTCGGCCCGCTCGCCGACGACCCGATGGCGATGCTCGGCTGCTACACCTTCCCCGCGCACGTCGGCGCGCGGCACCCCGACGTGCCGATGGGCGTCGACGTGGCGAGCGTCGTCGCGTCGCTGCGCGGCCTGCGCGGGGACGTGCCGACCGCGCGCGGCTGCGACGTCGAGTCCGACGACCGCTCCGGGTTCGACGAGGCCGTCGCGGTCGCCCGGGCCGCCGACGTCGTCGTCGTGGCCGTCGGCGACCGGGCGGGCCTGTTCGGGCGCGGGACGTCCGGCGAGGGCTGCGACGCCACCGACCTGCACCTGCCCGGGCAGCAGGGCGACCTGGTCCGCGCCGTGCTGGCGACCGGCACGCCGGTCGTCCTGCTCCTGCTCACGGGCCGCCCGTACGCGGTCGGCGACCTCGCCGCGGGCGCGGCCGCCGTCGTGCAGGCGTTCTTCCCCGGTCAGCTCGGGGGGCAGGCCGTCGCGGAGGTCCTCACCGGCGAGGTCGCGCCCTCGGGACGCCTGCCGGTCAGCATGCCCCGCGACGCCTCCGGCCAGCCCGGCACGTACCTGTCGCAGCCGCTCGGCCGGCGCTCCGGCGTCTCCGACGTCGACCCGACGCCGCTGTACCCGTTCGGCCACGGCCTGACGTACACGACGTTCACGTGGTCGGACGCCCGCGCGCCCGACGGCGAGGTGTGGCCCGTGGACGGCGAGACCCGGGTGGCGGTCGACGTCGCGAACGACGGCGAGCGCGCCGGCACCGAGGTCGTCCAGCTCTACCTGCACGACCCGGTGGCGTCGATGGTGCGCCCCGTCGTCCGCCTCGTCGGGCACGCCCGGGTCGACCTGGCGCCGGGGGAGCGCGCGACCGTCGAGCTGACGGTGCACGCCGACCTCGCGTCGTTCACGCGTCGCGACGGCAGCCGGGTCGTGGAACCCGGGGACGTCGAGCTGCGGCTCGCCCGCTCGAGCGCCGACGCCGAGCACGCGGTCCGCCTGCGCATGGACGGCCCTGTCCGGACGGTCGGCGACGACCGTCACCTGCTGAGCACGGCACGCGTGCTCGTGTCCCCCGCAGAGAGGCGGTGAGCACATGACCGTCAACGACCCCCTCCCCGTGGGGAGCGCGTCGGCGGCCTCGTCCCTGGTGACGGGCGCGAGCCCGGCCGCCGCCGCGACCGGCGTCGCGGCGGCCACCGGTGCCACGACGCCCGGTGGCCCGAACGGCCGCGCCGAGCGAGCCGCACGGCGCCGGCTGGGCGGCAGCGTCCCGCTCGGCAAGGCGCTGCGCCGCGACTGGCAGCTGTACTCGCTGCTGATCCTGCCGCTGGTGTTCTTCGCGATCTTCCGGTACGGGCCGATGCTCGGCAACGTCATCGCGTTCCGCCGGTTCCGCCCGGGCGGGTCGATCTTCGGCGAGGAATGGGTGGGCCTGCACTACGTGCGGATGTTCATCCAGGACCCGACGTTCTGGAACGTCTTCCAGAACACCCTGATCCTGGGCGTCCTGAGCCTCGTGCTCATCTTCCCGCTGCCGATCGTGCTCGCGCTCATGCTCAACGAGCTGCGCTCGCGCCGGTTCAAGCGCATCATCCAGACGATCTCCTACCTGCCGCACTTCATGTCGGTCGTCATCGTCGCGGGGCTGGTGTTCCAGCTCACGGCGGTGCGCGGCACGATCAACCAGCTCATCACGGCGTTCGGCAGCGCCCCGATCAGCTTCATGCAGCTGCCGGAGTGGTTCCGGACCGTCTACGTGGGCTCGGAGATCTGGCAGACGGTCGGGTGGGGCACGATCCTCTACCTCGCCGCCCTGTCGACGATCGACCCCCAGCTGTACGAGGCCGCGCGCATCGACGGCGCGAACCGGTGGCGCCAGACCTGGCACGTCACCCTGCCCGGCATCCGCCCGACGATGGTCGTGCTGCTGATCCTCAACATCGGGTCGTTCATGGCGGTCGGGTTCGAGAAGATCCTGCTCCTGTACAACCCCTTGCTGTACCCGACGGCGGACGTCATCGCCACCTACCTGTACCGGGTCGGGATCGGGTCCAGCCAGTTCTCCTACGCGACGGCCATCGGCCTGTTCGAGGCGCTCATCGGCCTCACCCTCGTCCTGTCCGCCAACGCGATCTCGCGCCGAGTGGTGGGAGCGTCCCTGTGGTGACCGCCGACGACGTCACGCACCTCGACGAGCGGCTGTCGAAGCCGACCGTCCGCGCCGTGAAGGACACCCGCGGCTACCGGGCCTTCCGCGTCATCAACGCCACGCTCCTGGTGATCATCGCGGGCGTGACGCTGTACCCGTTCCTCAACCTGGTCGCGCAGGCGTTCAGCTCCGAGGCGTACATCAACGCCGGCCAGGTGAACCTGTGGCCCAAGGGGTTCAACCTCACGACGTTCGACCTGGTGATGAGCGACCGCATGTTCTGGCGCAACTACCAGAACACCGTGTACTACACGGTCGTCGCGACCCTCGTGGCGATGGTGCTGACGACGACGTTCGCGTACGCGATCTCCAAGCACCACATCAAGGGCCGCAAGTTCTTCATCGGCATCGCGGTGTTCACGATGTTCTTCAACGGCGGGCTCATCCCGAACTACGTGCTCGTCAACGAGCTCGGGCTGCGCAACTCCGTGTGGGCGATCGCGCTGCCCAACGCGATCAGCGTGTTCAACCTGCTCGTCATGAAGTCGTTCTTCGAGAGCTTCTCCACCGAGCTCGAGGAGGCCGCCGAGATCGACGGGCTGGGCACCTACGGAAAGCTGTGGCGCATCGTCCTGCCGCTGAGCAAGGCGGTGATCGCGACGATGGTGCTGTTCTACGCGGTCTCGTTCTGGAACTCGTGGTTCGCCGCGTTCCTCTACATGGACCACCGCGAGCTGTACCCGGTCACGGTCTACCTGCGCAACCTCATCGCCGGCGCGACCAGCGTCGACGGTGCCGCAGGGTCGGCGGAGGCCACGCAGATCGCCGCGAACGTCAAGGCCGTGACGATGCTGCTCACGGTCCTGCCGATCGTGTGCCTCTACCCCTTCGTGCAGAGGTACTTCGTGTCGGGCGTGATGCTCGGCTCGGTCAAGCAGTGAGGCATTCGTCAGGCACTTCCCCGCGGTCCGCCCGGCCCGCGGTGCACTTCGGATGCGAGACGACGACGTTCCATTCGGAAGGAGAACGATGAGGACCACGAAGAGGCGGCCGCTGGCGGCCGTCGCGACGGCGGCGACGCTGGCCCTGGCCCTGGCGGCCTGCTCGGGCGGCTCGGACGAGGGCGAGGGCGGGGGCGAGACGGCCGAGGCCAGCGAGCTCGGCCAGGTCGGCGCGATGGAGGACTACGGGGTCGGCACGACGTTCGCGGCCACCGAGCCGGTGTCGTTCGGGCTCATGTACCGCGACCACCCGAACTACCCGCTCAAGGACGACTGGGACATCCTCACCAAGCTCGAGGAGAACCAGAACGTCACGTTCGAGATCCAGACCGCCCCGCTGTCCGACTGGCAGCAGGCGCAGTCGATCGCGATCGGCGCGGGCAACGCCCCGGACATCGTCTCCGTGACGTACCCGGGCCAGGAGGTGTCCTTCGTCGCCGGCGGCGCGATCCTGCCGGTCAGCGACTACGTCGAGCACATGCCCAACTTCCAGGACAAGGTCGAGAAGTGGGGCCTGGAGGAGGACCTCGACGGGATGCGCCAGGAGGACGGGAAGTACTACGTCCTGCCGGGCCTGCGCGAGTCGGTGCGGCCGTCCTACACCTACGCGGTGCGCAAGGACGTCTGGGAGCAGCTCGGCCTCAGCCTGGAGCCCGAGACGTTCGAGGACTTCGCGGCCGACCTGGAGAAGGTCAAGGCCGCCTACCCCGGCACCTTCCCGCTGTCCGACCGCTGGTCCGCCAACGGCCCGCTCGAGGCCAGCCTCAACGTCGCGGCGCCGAACTTCGGCACGGCCGCCGGCTGGGGCTACGGCGAGGGCACCTGGTGGGACGAGGACGCCGAGGAGTTCGTGTACACGGGCGCCATGGACGAGTACCGCGACCTGCTCGAGTACTACCACGGGCTCGTGGCGGACGGCCTCATGGACCCGGAGAGCCTCACGCAGGAGGACGACCAGGCCGTCCAGAAGATGGCGTCGGGCCAGACGTTCGCGCAGCTGACGAACGACCAGGAGATCCTCAAGGTCCGCACCGCCATGGCCGAGGTCGGCACGGCGGGCGAGGTCGTCATGATCCGGGTGCCCGCAGGCCCGGCCGGTGACATCCAGGCCGGTGAGCGCCTGATCAGCGGGGTGATGCTGTCGTCGTCGGCGGCCGAGGAGGACGACTTCCTCGCGATGCTCCAGTTCCTCGACTGGCTGTTCTACTCCGACGAGGGCCTCGAGTTCGCCAAGTGGGGCGTCGAGGGCGAGACGTACACGAAGGACGGCGACACGCGGACGCTGAACCCGGAGATCGACCAGAACGGGCTCAACCCCGGTGCGCCGAAGGCGCTCAACGTGGACTTCGGCTACCACAACGGCGTGTGGATGCTCGAGCACGGCTCCAGCGACGAGCTGGACCGCTCGATGCTCCGCCCCGAGGTCGTCGACTTCGTCGAGGCGATGTCCGACAAGGAGCCCGCCCCGGTCCCGCCGCCGGCGCCGCTCGACGAGCTCGAGCGCGAGCAGGTCACGCTCTGGCAGACGGGTCTGCGCGACCACGTCCTGCAGAACACGGCCGCGTTCATCCTCGGCCAGCGCCCGCTGTCCGAGTGGGACGCGTACGTCGCCGAGCTCGAGGGCAAGAACATGCAGCAGTACCTGGACGTCGTGAACGGCGCCCAGCAGCGGTTCGCCGAGAAGAACGGCTGACCCGACCGGACGACACGGCGACCCGGTCCTGCGCACGCAGGGCCGGGTCGCCGCGTTCCCCCGGTACGTTCCACGAAGAACCCGCTCTCCAGCACCACCCCCGAGAAGAAGGACCGTCCCCCCGTGCGCACCGTCGTCCCCGCCCTGCCCTCCGGCCCGCTCCCCGACGCCTGGCGCGCCTGCGTCGGCACCGGACGCATGAACCTCGCCCTGCGTGCCGACTACCGCGACTCCCTGGCCCAGGTGCAGCGCGACATCGGCTTCCGCCACATCCGCGGCCACGGCCTGGTCTCGGACGACATGGGCCTGCTGCGCACCGACGAGGTCGACGGCCGCACGCACAGCCGCTACTCGTTCAGCTACGTGGACCAGGTGCACGACTTCTTCCTCTCGGTCGGCATCCGCCCGTTCCTCGAGCTCGGGTTCATGCCGTCGCAGCTCGCGTCGGGCGACCAGACCGTGTTCTGGTGGAAGGGCAACGTCACGCCGCCGCGCGACCACGGCGAGTGGGCCGCGCTGGTGCAGGCGCTGCTGCGCCACCAGATCGACCGGTACGGCATCGACGAGGTGCGCCGCTGGCCCATCGAGGTGTGGAACGAGCCGAACCTCGCGGGGTTCTGGAAGGACGCCGACCAGGAGGCGTACTTCCGCCTCTACGAGGAGACCGCGCGCGCGGTCAAGGACGTCGACGCGGAGCTGCAGGTCGGCGGCCCGGCCATCTGCGGCGGCTCCGACGACGAGTGGTGGGCGCCGTTCGCCGACTTCGTGACCCGGCGTGACGTGCCGATCGACTTCGTCAGCCGGCACGCGTACGCGACCGGGCCGGCGCAGCACGTCCCGTTCGGGACCTACCAGACGCTGATGCCGCCGCAGGACCTGCTCGAGCAGTTCGACGCGCCGCGGCGGTACCTGCAGGACACGCGCCTGGCGGGCCTGCCGGTGCACATCACCGAGTTCAACACCTCGTACCGCCCGGACAACCCGATCCACGACACGGCCTACAACGCGGCCTACCTGGCCCCCGTCCTCGCGGGCGGCGGCGACGTCGTCGACTCCTTCTCGTACTGGACGTTCTGCGACGTGTTCGAGGAGACGAACATCCCGACGTCGTTCTTCCACGGCGGGTTCGGCATGCTGACGCACCGGCAGGTCGCCAAGCCGACGTACCACCTGTACGCGTTCATGGCGCGGATGGGCCGCGACGTCCTCGCGCGCGGCGAGGACCACCTCGTGTGCGTCGACCCGGACGGCCGCGTGACGGTGCTCGCGTGGCAGCCGGTCGGCGGCACGGACGGCGCCGAGGCGCCGGCGTCGCACCGGCTCGAGCTGTCGGTGCCGGTGCCGGCCGGCACGCCCGCCGCGTTCGTGCGCCGCGAGCGCGTCAACGAGCACGACGGCAACGCGTTCGCCGCGTGGCGCGAGCTCGGCCGTCCGATGTACCCGACGGCGCGCGAGCTGGACCTGATGCGCGCGTGCGCGACGCCCGCGACCGAGCACGCGCACGCGTCCGTGCACGACGGCCGGGTCGACCTCGACCTGGACCTCGCCCGTCACGAGGTCACGTTCGTCGAGGTGCTGCCCGTGACGCCGACGCACCACGAGGGCCTCGACGACCGCCGCATCCTCGGCGTGGACGACGACCGGCTCGTGGCACGGCACGAGCGGCTGCGAGCATGACGGCCATGACCCACGACGGTGTGCGACGCGGTGCCCCCGACGACGAGATCGGTGCCGGCCCGCTGTCGCGGGGTGCGGCGGTGGTGTGGTGGGTGCTCGTGGTGAGCGCGCTCACCGTGCTCACGGGCGGGCTGCCGCTCGCCGTCGTCCCGCTGCTGGCGGTCGACGCGAGCAACGCGCCGCTCGTCGCGCTCGCGTTCGTCCCGCTGGGCCCGGCGCTCGCCGCCGCGGTGTTCACGTGGCGCCGGTTCGTCGCGGACCGGGACCTGAGCCCGGGCCGGCACTTCTGGCGCGGGTACCGGCTCAACGTCCTCGACGTGCTGCGCTGGTGGGTCCCGACGCTCGCGGCGCTCGCCGTGATCTCGATCGGCGCCGGCAACCTCGACTCCGCGGGCGTGCCCGCGGGGTACGGCGTCGTGCTGCTCGTCGTGGCCGTGGCGGTGGCGCTGTGGGCCGTCAACGCGCTGGTGCTGTCCGCGACGCTGAGCCTGCGCACGCGGGACGTCGCGCGCCTCGCCGCGTACTACCTGGCGGCGCGCCCGCTCGTGACGCTCGGCGCGCTCTCGCTGCTCGTGCTGTGCGCCGGTGTCGTCTGGCTCTGGTCCGACTGGGTGCTCGTCGGCCTGCTCGGGCTGCTCGCGCTCGCCCTCACGCGCAACGCCGGCCCCGTGCTGACCGACGCGGCGGCCCGCTTCACCCGTCCCGCCGACCACGCATGAGGTCCGCCGCATGACCCCGGACGGCCCCGGTCTGCCGCTCTCCGACCACCTGCGCTACGGCGGTGACTACAACCCCGAGCAGTGGCCGGAGCACGTGTGGGACGCGGACCACGCGGCGTTCACCGCGGCCCGCATCTCGACGCTGACCGTCGGGGTCTTCGCGTGGGCGCACCTGCAGCCGGCGGAGGACCGCTACGACTTCTCCCGGCTGGACGCGATCGTCTCGCGCGTGGCCGCGGAGGGCCGGCAGGTGGTCCTCGCGACGCCGAGCGGCGCGATGCCGCCGTGGCTCGCGCGGGCGTACCCGGAGGCGTGCCGCGTCGACTTCGAGGGACACGAGAAGCGGTACGGAGGGCGGCACAACCACTGCCCGTCCTCGCCCGCGTTCCGGCGGCTGTCGGTCGCGATGGCCGACCGGCTCGCGGAGCGGTACGCCGACCACCCCGCGGTCGTCGCGTGGCACGTCGGCAACGAGTACGGGGGTGCGTGCTACTGCGACCGCTGCGCGGCGGGGTTCCGGGTCTGGCTGCGCGGGCGCTACGGCACGCTGGACCGCCTGAACGCGGCGTGGAGCACGGTGTTCTGGTCGCACCTGTACGGCGACTGGGAGGAGGTCGTGCCGCCGAACGCGCTGTCCGAGCACTGGCGCGGCCCGAACCATACGGCCTTCCACGGCGCGACGCTCGACTACCGGCGCTTCATGTCCGACGCGCTGCTCGGCGGGTTCGTCGCGGAGAAGGCCGCGATCCGCGCGCACGACGCCGCGACGCCCGTCACGACGAACCTCATGGGCTTCTTCCAGCCCGTCGACTACCACCGCTGGGCGCCGCACCTCGACTTCGCGTCGTGGGACAACTACCCGCCCGCGGACGACCCGCTGCGCACGGCCGCCCGCATGGCCGCGACGCACGCCGCGATGCGCGGGCTCAAGGGGGGGCAGCCGTTCTGGGTCATGGAGCAGACGCCGTCGACGACCGCGTCGCGCGACGTCAACCCCGTGAAGCGCCCGGGCGTGCTGGCGCTGTGGACGTGGCAGTCGGTCGCGCACGGCGCCGACGCGACGCTGTACTTCCAGATGCGCCAGTCCCGCGGCGCGTGCGAGAAGTACCACGGCGCCGTGCTCGACCACTCGGGCCGCACGGACACGCGCGTGTTCCGGGAGGTCACGGAGCTGGGCGGCGCGCTCGCCGTCACGGGGGACGCGCTGCTCGGCGCCCGCACGCCGGCGCGCGTGGCACTGCTGCTCGACTGGGACTCGTGGTGGGCGGTCGAGATGACCGACGGCTACAACCGGCACGTCGGCTACCTCGCCACGTTCCTGCGCTACCACCGGGCGCTGTGGCACGCGAACGTCCCCGTCGACGTCGTGCCGGTGACCGCGGACCTGTCCGGGTACGACGTGGTGGTCGCGCCGCTGCTGCACATGCTCAAGGGCGACGTGGCCGACCGGCTCGGCGCGCACGTCGAACGCGGCGGGTCCCTCGTCACGACGTTCTACGGGGGCCGGGTCGACGAGGACACCAGCGCCTTCCTCGGTGAGCCGCCGCTGGACGCGCTGCTGGGCGTGCGCGTCGAGGAGACCGACTCGGCCGTGCCCGGCGCGGCGAACCCCGTGACGCTGCACCTGCCCGGCGGCGACGTCGTGCACGCCGCGGAGCTCGTCTTCGAGCTGCTCGTGCCGCACCCCGGCACCGAGGTGGTCGGCACGTACGGCGCCGACTTCTACGCCGGCACCCCCGCCGTCACGCGGGCGACGCGCGGCGAGGGGCAGGCGTGGCACGTCGGCACGGGTCTGGACGACGACGGCGTCGCGGCGGTGCTGCGCGCGGTGCTCGACCGGCACGGGCTGGTCGGCCCGCACGCCGCCGACGCGGGCGTCGAGGTCGCGGACCGGCTCGCGCCCGACGGCACCTGCTACCGCTTCCTGCTGCACCACGGCGACGGCCTGCGCACGATCACGCTCGAGGTGGGCGGCACCGACCTGCTCACGGGCCGCGAGGTCGCCGTGGGGGAGGAGCTGACCCTCGCGCCGGCGCAGGTGATGGTCCTGCGGCAGGGCACCGCCTGCTGAGCCGGTGCGCCGGTGCGCCGGTGCGCGGGACCTTCGTCCCGTAGCCTTTCCCGATCGAGGGGAGTACTTCCCCGCACCGACCCGGTCAGTACGGCGCACCATGCGACCTCGGGCGGTGGCCCGCCGCACGGCGGGTGAAGGAGACCTCGGAGCCACACCACACGTGTAGGAGACTCCGTTGACCCCACTTGTCGCCGCCGCCGACCCCGCGTCCGGCTCGGCCATCAGCACCGTCGCCACGCCCCTGATGTGGGGCCTGACCCTCGCGGGCGTCATCGCGCTGCTCGCGCTCGACTTCCTCGTCACGCGCAGGCCGCACGAGGTCTCGATGAAGGAGGCGGCCGGCTGGTCGGCCTTCTACATCGCGCTGCCGCTCGCGTTCGGCGGCTGGATCTGGTCGCAGTACGGCCAGCAGACCGGCGTCGAGTACCTCACCGGCTACCTCGTCGAGAAGTCGTTGTCGGTGGACAACCTGTTCGTCTTCATGCTGCTGCTCACCGCGTTCGCGGTGCCGGCGGTCCTGCAGCAGCGCGTCCTGCTGTGGGGGATCATCGGCGCGCTCGTGCTGCGCGGCATCTTCATCGCGCTCGGTGCGGCGTTCCTCGCGAACTTCGCGGTCGCGTTCCTCGTCTTCGGGATCATCCTGCTCGCCACGGGCGTGAAGATCCTGCGGGACCAGGTCACGGGCGCCGGCCACGACGTCGACGTCGCGACCATGCGCTCGGTCCGGCTCATCCGCCGCTTCATGCCGGTCACGGACGACTACCGCGGCACGCGCATGTCGGTCGTCGAGAACGGCCGGCGGATGCTCACGCCGTTCGCCGTCGTCGTGGTCGCGGTGTTCGCGACCGACATCGTCTTCGCCGTCGACTCCGTGCCGGCCGTCTACGGCATCACCGGCGACCCCTACCTCGTGTTCGCCACGAACGCCTTCGCCCTGCTCGGTCTGCGCGCCCTGTACTTCGTGCTGCAGGGGGCCCTGTCCAAGCTCGTGCACCTCGGCTACGGCCTCGCCGCGATCCTCGGGTTCATCGGCGTCAAGCTCGTCCTGCACTGGGCGCACGGCGTCTGGCCCGGCGTCCCGACCATCCCGACGGTCTGGTCGCTCGTCGTCATCGTCGCGATCCTCGGGGTCGTCACGGCGACGAGCCTGTACGCGACGCGCGGCGAGGACGGCGACGCCGAGGGCTCCGCCCACGTCGCCGAGCCGGGCGCGCAGCACCACCGCTGACGGCACCCAGCACCGGCCCGCCCGGCCCCGGCACCCGCCGGCGGCCGGGCGCGGTCGTCCCCGGCGCGCGCGGAGCCGCCGGGAACTCGACGCGCCTGCGTGTCGTTCACGCCTCGGAACGTCCCCCTGACCTGGAGAGAGATGGACGGCGACAGTCAGTACCCCCCGGACCGGTGCGAGACCGCGACGGGGGGTGAGTGGTGATGTGGGTGCTCTCGCTCCTGCTGGGTCTGCTGGTCGTGCTGGCGATCACGGCGGTGACGGGCTACTTCGTGGCCCAGGAGTTCGCGTACATGGCGGTGGACCGGTCCCGGCTGAACGCGCGGGCGGCCGACGGCGACGCGGGCGCCCGGCGCGCGCTGACGGTGACGCGCCGCACGTCGTTCATGCTGTCGGGCGCGCAGCTCGGCATCACGGTGACGGGCCTGCTCGTCGGCTACGTGGCCGAGCCGCTGATCGGTGAGTCCCTGGGCGAGGCCCTCGGCGGCGTCGGGGTCCCCACGGGTGTGGGCATCGCGGTGGGGACGGTCCTCGCCCTGCTGCTGTCGACGCTGATCCAGATGCTGTTCGGCGAGCTGTTCCCGAAGAACCTCGCGATCGCCCGGCCCGAGCCCGTGGCGGTGGCGCTCGCCACGTCGACCACGCTGTACCTGAAGGTGCTCGGCTGGCTGATCCGCGTGTTCGACTCGGCGTCCAACGCGCTGCTGCGCGTGCTGCGGATCGAGCCGGTGCACGACGTGGAGCACTCGGCGACCGCGCGCGACCTGGGCCACATCGTCGCGGAGTCGGCGGAGACGGGGGACCTGCCGCGCGAGCTGTCGATGCTGCTCGACCGGATCCTCGACTTCCCGGAGCAGGACGTCGAGCACGCGATGATCCCGCGGTCGCGTGTCGACGTGGTCCGCACGGGCGAGACCGTCGCGCAGGTGCGGACCCGGATGAGCGAGGGGCACTCCCGCTACCCCGTGCTCGGCGACGACGACGAGGTGCGCGGCGTCGTGCACCTGCAGGACGTGCTCGCCGCCGAAGGCCCGCAGGACGCCCTGGTCGACACCCTGATGCGCCCCGCCCAGCTCCTGCCGACGTCGATGAGCCTGCCCGACGCGCTGCGCCGGCTGGCCGGCGCCCGCAACCAGCTCGCGTGCGTGCTCGACGAGTACGGCGGCCTGGCCGGCGTGCTCACGTTCGAGGACCTCGCCGAGGAGCTGGTCGGGGAGATCACGGACGAGCACGACCCGTCCGACGCGTCCGCCGCGGTCGTGGAGGACGACGGGTCCTGGACCATGGCCGGCGACGTGCACGTCGACGAGGTCGAGCGGGCCGTGGGCCGCGACCTGCCCCGCGGGGACTACGAGACGATCGGCGGGCTCACGACCGCCGTGCACGGTGCGCTGCCGGACGCCGGCACGAGCGTCGTCGTGCTGCTGCCGGGCGACCCGGGCGACCTCGCGCACGCGGGCGCGCCGGACCCGGTGTGGATGCGGGTCGAGGTGCTCGGGCTCGAGCGGCACGTGCCCGCCCTGGTCCGCGTCACCGTGCCCGCCGCACCGCCGCCCACCGGGGCGGAGCGCGCGACCGCCATCGCCTACGAGCAGGAGGACCACCGATGAGCGACCCGCTGACGGTCGTCCTGACGACCGTGGCCCTGATCGCGCTGAGCGCGTTCTTCGTGGCGATCGAGTTCGCGGCGCTCGCCGCCAAGGGGTACCGGCTGGAGGAGCGGGCGCCGCACAGCCGGTCGGCGCGCGCCGCGCTGCGCAGCTCGCGGGAGCTGACCGTCCTGCTGGCCGGCTCGCAGCTGGGCATCACCGCCTGCACGCTGGCCCTCGGTGCCGTCACCAAGCCGGCCGTGCACCACTGGCTCACGCCGGTGTTCGAGGACTGGGGTGCGGCGCTGTGGCTGGCCGACGCGGCCGGCTTCGTGCTCGCGCTCGTGATCGTGACGTTCCTGCACCTGGTCGTCGGCGAGATGGCGCCGAAGTCGTGGGCCATCGCCCACCCGGAGACGTCGGCGATCATGCTGGCCACGCCCATGCGGGCGTTCATGTGGCTGACCCGCCCGCTGCTGCACGTGCTCAACGAGGCGGCGAACTGGTGCCTGCGCAGGGTGGGCGTCGAGCCGACCGACCAGCTCGCGACGGGCCAGAACCCGGACGACCTGCGGCACCTGGTGGAGCACTCCGCCAACGTGGGCGCACTGGACGAGTCGTACTCGCGCCAGATCCGCGGCGCCCTGGAGCTGCAGACGCTGACCGTGCGGGACCTGGTCACCGCCGAGCAACCGCCCACGGCCGTGCCGGCCGACGCCACGATGGCCGACGTGCGGGCGGTCAGCCGCACCTCGGGGCACCTGCGGGTGCTGGTCGGCCCGGCCGACCGGCCGGACGGGGTCGCGCACGTGCGCGACACGTTGTCCCACACCGACGACGCCCCCGTCGCGCCGCTCGTGCGGCCGGTGCTGCGCCTCGCGGCGGACGCACCGGTCGCGGCGGCGCTGACGGAGATGCGGGAGCGGCGCCAGCACCTCGCGGTGGTGCACGACGCGGCGGGCCAGGTGGTCGGCGTCGTCACGCTGGCCGACGTGCTGGCGCGGCTGTTCCCGGCGACGCCCGCCGACGCAGGCCTGCGCGGGACCGTCGGCGCGCCTGGGTAGCCTGACGGGCGCCGCCCCACCCCGGGCGGCGCCCGCCCCCACGTGAGGACGCCAGCGATGCCGAGCCTGCAGCCGTACCGTGCCGACGACGCCCGATACGACGCGATGACCTACCGCCGCACCGGCCGCTCCGGCCTCGACCTGCCCGCGCTGTCGCTGGGCCTGTGGCACAACTTCGGCGACCAGACGCCGTTCGAGACGCAGCGCGCGGTGCTGCGCCGGGCGTTCGACCTCGGCATCACGCACCTGGACCTCGCGAACAACTACGGCCCGCTGCCGGGCGCCGCCGAGGAGAACTTCGGCCGGCACCTCACGCGCGACCTGCGCCCGTACCGCGACGAGCTCGTCATCTCGACGAAGGCCGGCTACGACATGTGGTCGGGCCCGTACCAGGACGGCGGCTCCCGCAAGTACCTGCTGTCCTCGCTCGACGCGTCCCTCGCCCGCACGGGCCTGGAGTACGTCGACGTCTTCTACCACCACCGCCCGGACCCGACGACGCCCCTCGAGGAGACGATGGGCGCGCTGCACCACGCGGTGACCAGCGGCAAGGCGCTGTACGTCGGCGTCTCGAACTACACGCCGGCGCAGACGCGCGAGGCGCACGCGATCCTCGCGGGGATGGGCACGCGGCTGCTCATCCACCAGCCGAGCTACTCGATGTTCAACCGGCACGTCGAGCTGGTCGGCGAGGGGCAGACGGAGTCGCTGCTCGACGCGGTCGGCGACCTGGGCGTCGGCATGATCGTGTTCTCCCCGCTCGCGCAGGGGCTGCTCACGGGCAAGTACCTCGGCGGCGAGGCGCCCGCGGGGTCGCGCGCGGCGGGCGCCAGCCCGTTCCTGTCCTCGCGGTCGCTGTCCGAGACGTACCTGGCGCGGGCGCGCGCGCTGGACGAGATCGCGTCCGGGCGCGGGCAGTCGCTCGCGCAGCTCGCGCTGTCGTGGGTGCTGCGGGACGAGCGTGTGACGTCCGCGCTGATCGGCGCGAGCTCCGTCGCGCAGCTCGAGGACAACGTGCAGGCGCTGGCCGCCGCGCCGCTGACCGCGGACGAGATCGCGGCGATCGACGAGCACGCGGTCGACGGCACGGGTCGCTGACGCCCGGGTGGCCCCCCGCGTGCAGCGTTGCGGACCTCAGGTGTCCGCAACGCTGCACGCGGTGAGGGTGCGTCAGTAGATCGGCCGGCCCGACGCGTCCGGGACGCCGGACGTGCGGAACACGTACGTGCGCACCTGGTCGCGCCACTCCGTGGCCGACCGCAGCTGCTCGGCCAGGCGCTCGGTGACGCGCGCGTGCAGTCCGTCGTCGACGAGCCCGGCGACCTCGGCCCACGCGGCGACCGTCCGCTCGACCTCGTCGACGGCGTCGGCGCGCGAGTCGTACACGTGCTGCGCGACCGTCGTGCCCGAGCGCAGTCGGTGCTCCCACGGCACGTGGTGGAAGAACAGCAGCAGCTCGTCGGGGCAGGTGGCGGCGTCCTCGTAGACGTCCCGCCACGGCGCCTCGTACTGGCCCGTGTACCCGGTGCCGGTCGCGCGGGTGCGGTCGACGCCGATGCCGTCGCGGTCGGCGAAGTGGTAGGTGCCCCACGGGCTGTACTCGTACCCGTCGACGGACGGGCCGTAGTGGCTGCCGGGCGTCACCATGAAGCCGACGCCGAGCGGCGCCGTGTACGCCTCGTAGGTCCGCCACGAGCCGTCCATGAGCCGGTGCAGCGTCGTGCGCACGCGCGGATCGGCGTCGGGGAACGTGAGGCCGATCCACTCGTCGAGGACCTCGACCGGGTCCGCCTCCGGGTTCCACGCCAGGCGCGCGAACGCGTAGAGGTTCGCCTGCGCGAGCGGGTGGCCGGTCCAGAACGCGTCGTCGCCGACGTTGGAGACCGCGACGATGCCGCCGGCGCGCAGGTCGGCGACCTCCGGGCCGTGGACCGTGCCGTCCGGCCCGCCCGGCAGCCCCGTCACGATGTCCGCGACCGTCCGGCCGGCGTCCTCCGTGAGCGGGAAGCGCAGGATCTCGCTCCACCACGGCCCCAGGTAGCACACGTGCTTCTGGTGCCCGGTGTACTCCTGCGTCACCTGCAGCTCGACGGCCACGCGCGTGCGCGGGAGCGCACCGATGACCGGGGAGACGGCCTCGCGCGTCTGGAAGTCGATCGGCCCGTGCTTCACCTGCACGACGACGTTGTCGTCGAACCGCCCGTCGAGCGGGTGGAAGTGGTCGTACGCCGCACGGGCGCGGTCGGTCGACCGGTCGCGCCAGTCCTGCGTGTGGTTGTAGACGAACGCCCGCCAGAACACCGTGCCGCCGTGCGGGGCCACCGCGCGGGCCAGCAGGTTCGCGCCGTCGGCGTGGTCGCGCCCGTACGCGAACGGCCCCGGCTGCCCCTCGGAGTCCGCCTTGACGACGAACCCGCCGAAGTCGGGGACCGTCGCCCACACGCGCTCGGCCGCCTCGGCCCACCAGCGCTGCACGTCCGGGTCGAGCGGGTCGGCGGTCGGCAGCCCGCCGAGGCGCATGGGCGCGGCGAACGACACGGACAGGAAGGTGCGGATCCCGTGCGGCCGGAACAGGTCGGCCAGGCGCGCGACGTCCGCGAGCCCGTCCGTGAGCAGGCGCGCCTCGGTGCGGCCGACGTTGACGTTGTTGAGCGAGACCGCGTTGACGCCGACCGAGCCCAGCAGCCGCGCGTACGCACCGACGCGGGTGAGGTCGTCGCGCACGCGGCCCGCCTCGAACCACAGCGACCCGCCGGCGTAGCCGCGCTCGACCTGGCCCATGACGGGGTGGACGTCGACGTTGTCCCAGTGGTCGAGCATGCGCAGCGAGGAGACGGGCAGATCGAGCACGTGGTCCGTGCCCGGTGCCCACGCGCGCTCGCCCTCGCGGACGAGTGCGTGCAGGCCGTACAGCAGCCCGCGGTGCCCACCGGCCACGACCCAGGCCCGGCCGTCCCGGCGGCCCAGCACGAACGACTCCTCGCCGAGGGGCGCGCTCGCGTCCCCGTCCGGCGCGCCGCCGCTCGCCGGGCCGACGAGGTGCGCGTTCGGGTCGGCGGTGGGCTGCCCGGAGCGCGTCGAGGTCCCGCCGACGTGGGGCGCCCGCACGGCGACCACCAGCGTGACGTCGTGCTCCGCGACGGCGTCCGCCTCGACCGGTGCGCCCGCGGTGCTCACGGTGAGCGACCCGCCGAACAGCCCGGTCGCCCGCCGCAGCTCCGCGACGACCGTGTCGCCGACCGGCCCGGCGTCCGGACCGAGCGCGACGAGCACGCGCCGCGACCCGAGGGGCCGGAACGCGGCGTCGGGCAGCCAGGCGTCGTGCCAGCCGCGCTCCGGCCACGGGACGTCCTGCCACGGCACGCCCTGCCCTGCGAGGTCCTGCGTCGCGCCGCTCACCAGTCGTGCACCGTCCCGTCCTTGAGCCGGTTGAACGGCAGGTACGCCGTCTCGTACGGGAAGCGCGCGGCCGCGTCGTCGTCGTGCACGACGCCCAGGCCCGGCTCGTCCCCGGGGTGCAGGTACCCGTCGGTGAACGTGAACGACGTGCGGAACACCTCGTGCGTCGTCGCCGAGTGCTGCATGTACTCCTGGATCCCGAAGTTGTGGATCGCGAGCCCCAGGTGCAGCGCCGCGGCCATGCCGACGGGGGAGATGTCGGTCGGCCCGTGGAACCCGGACTTGATCTGGTACTGGGCGGCGAAGTCGACGATCCGGCGCAGCGACGTGATGCCGCCGGCGTGCGTGACCGACGAGCGCACGTAGTCGATGAGCTGCTCGCGGATGATCGTCTGGTAGTCCCACACGGTGTTGAAGATCTCGCCGATCGCGAGCGGAGTGACCGTGTGCTGGCGGACCAGCCGCAGCGCCTCCTGGTTCTCCGCCGGCGTGCAGTCCTCGAGCCAGAACAGGTCGTACGGCTCGAGGTCCTTGCCGAGGCGGGCGGCCTGGATGGGCGTCATGCGGTGGTGGCCGTCGTGCAGCAGCGGCAGGTCGGGGCCGAACTCGCCCCGCACGGCCTCGAAGACGCCGGGCAGGTGGCGCATGTACGCGCGGGTGTCCCAGTCCTCCTCGGCCGGCAGCGGCGCGCGCTGTGCGGGCTCGTAGTCGTACCGGCCGGACGTCGACGGCTGCGCGGCGACCCCGTACACGGCCGTGATGCCGGGCACGGACGTCTGCACGCGGATCGAGCGGAACCCCTCGTCGAGGTGCCGGCGGATCGAGTCGAACAGCTCGGGGACGTCGCGGCCGGACGCGTGCCCGTACGCCATCAGGCCGCTGCGGCTCGCGCCGCCGAGCAGCTGGTACAGCGGCATGCCGGCGATCCGCGCCTTGATGTCCCACAGGGCCATGTCGACGGCCGCGATCGCGGCCATGGTGACCGGGCCGCGGCGCCAGTACGCGCTGCGGTAGAGGAACTGCCACGTGTCCTCGATCCGGTGCGCGTCCCTGCCGATGAGCAGGGGGACCACGTGGTCCGTCAGGTAGCTCGCGACGGACAGCTCGCGGCCGTTGAGCGTGGCGTCGCCGAGGCCGACGACGCCGTCCTCGGTGACCACGCGCAGGGTCACGAAGTTGCGGCCGGGGCTGGAGACCAGCACCTCGGCGGTGCGGATCGCGGTGGACATCGGTGTCTCCCTTCGCCCGCACGTCGTCGGCGGGCCCGGGTGAGCGTAGGCAGGGCTGCCGTACCGTGGCAATCGTGTGCCATGATTTGCCAGCGGATGTGCCAGGTCAGGCCTCCGGGTGTCCACGACCCGCCGGCGAACGGAGAACCGCGTGAGCAGGCAGCCCACGTTGCGCGACGTCGCGGAGAAGGCCGGCGTCGCGGTCTCGACCGCCTCGCGCGCCCTCACCCGCCCCGGACGCATCAGCGCCCACACCACCGAGCGCGTGCGCGCGGCCGCCGACGCCCTCGGCTACACGCCGAGCGCCTCCGCGCGGGCCCTGTCCTCCGGCCGCACGACGACGGTCGCGCTCGTCGTGCCCGACGTGACCAACCCGTTCTACTTCGGCCTCGTCCGCGGCACGGGGGCCCGCCTGCGCGAGGGCGGGTACGTGCAGGTCCTCGTGGACACCGAGGAGTCCGCCGAGGCAGAGGCGCGCGCGCTCGTCGGCCTGCGCGGGACGGTCGACGGCGCGGTCCTCGCGGCCTCGCGCCTCACCGACGCCCGGCTCGCCGAGCTCGCGGCCGACCTGCCCATCGTCGCCGTGAACCGGACGAGCCCGTCGCTCGCCGCCCCGTCCGTCCTCATCGACACCCCGAGCGGCCTGGTGCAGGCGCTCGAGCACCTCGCGTCCCTCGGCCACCGCCGCGTCGCCTACGCGTCCGGGCCGCGGACGTCCTGGTCCGACCGGCGCCGGCAGGCGGCCCTGCACCCCGCGGCCGAACGGCTCGGGCTCGACGTCACCGTCCTCGGCCCGTACGCGCCCGTGCGCACGGCCGGGCCGGCGGCCGCCGACGCGGCCGTCCAGGCCGGGGTCACCGCGGTCGTCGCGTTCAACGACCTGCTCGCCTTCGGCATCCTCGAGCGGCTCGACGCGCGCGGGGTGGACGTGCCGGCCCAGCTGAGCGTCGTCGGGTGCGACGACGTGTTCGGCGCCGACCTCGTGCGCCCCGCCCTCACCACGGTCGCGTCCCCGATGGAGCGGGCCGGCCGGCTCGCCGCGGACCTGCTCATCTCGCGGCTGGAGGGCACCGGGCCGTCGACGGGCTTCGGCACCGAGCCGGCGGTCCTCCCCACGCACCTGGTCATCCGCGCCTCGACGGGCCCCGCGCCCGCCTGACGCGCGGACGGCCCGGGACGGCCGGGACGTCGCACCGGCACCGCCGCGGGGCGGGGGACGCCGGCCCCGCGGTCAGGCCGGGTCGCCGCCCAGCTCCGCGAGCGTCGCCAGCACCCCGTCCGCGTAGCGGTCGAGCTTCGCCGCGCCGACGCCGCCGATCGTGCCGAGCTCCGCCCGGGTCGTCGGCCGCCGGGTCGCGATCTCGCGCAGCGTCGCGTCGTGGAACACCACGTACGCGGGCACGCCCTGCTCCTTGGCCGCGGCCGCGCGCCACGTCCGCAGCGCCTCGAAGGCCGACGCGTCGCCGCCCGTCAGGTCCGCCGCGGCCGCCGACCGGCCGCCGCTGCGGCGCTCGCGGGTCGCCCGGCCCGTCCGCTCCGGCTCGCGCCGCAGCCGGACCTCGCGCTCGCCGCGCAGCACGTCCGCCGACGCCGGCGTGATCCGCAGCGTCCCGTAGCCCTGCGTGTCCACGGCCAGCAGCTCCGCCGCGAGCAGCTGACGCACGACCCCGCGCCACTCGCCGTCCGACAGGTCCGCGCCGAGGCCGAACGTCGACAGCTGCTCGTGCCCGAGCTGGCGCACGCGGGGCGTCTCCTTGCCGCGCAGGATGTCCACCACGTGCCCGACGCCGTACCGCTGCCCGCGCTGGTCGAGACGCACCACGGTCGACAGCAGCTTCTGCGCGGGCACCGTGCCGTCCCACGACTCCGGCGGCTCGAGGCACGTGTCGCAGTTGCCGCACGGCCCGTCCGACGGCTGCCCGAAGTACGCCAGGAGCTGCACGCGCCGGCAGTCGACCGTCTCGCACAGCGCGAGCATCGCGTCGAGGTGCTGCGTGAGGCGCCGGCGGTGCTCCGCGTCGCCCTCCGAGCCGTCGATCATCTTGCGCTGCTGCACCACGTCGGCCAGGCCGTAGGCCAGCCACGCCGTCGACGGCAGCCCGTCGCGGCCCGCACGCCCGGTCTCCTGGTAGTACCCCTCGACGGACTTCGGCAGGTCGAGGTGCGCGACGAACCGCACGTCCGGCTTGTCGATGCCCATGCCGAACGCGATGGTCGCGACCATCACGAGGCCGTCCTCGCGCAGGAACCGGGACTGGTTCTCCGCCCGCACCCGGCGGTCGAGCCCCGCGTGGTAGGGCAGCGCCGCGACACCGTTGCGGACCAGCCACTCGGCCGTCTGCTCCACGGACGCACGCGAGAGGCAGTACACGATGCCGGAGTCGCCGTCGTGCTCCGCGCGCAGCAGCTGCAGGAGCTGGCGGCGCGGGTCGTCCTTGCCGACGATCCGGTAGCGGATGTTCGGCCGGTCGAAGCTCGCGACGAACTGGCGCGCGTCCTCGAGCTGGAGGCGCTGGCAGATCTCGCGGTGCGTCGCCGGGGTGGCCGTCGCGGTGAGGGCCACGCGCGGCACGTCGGGCCAGCGCTCGTGCAGCACCGACAGCTGCAGGTAGTCCGGGCGGAAGTCGTGCCCCCACTGCGACACGCAGTGGGCCTCGTCGATCGCGAACAGCGCGACGTGCCCGCGCTCGAGCAGCGCGAGCGTCTCCGGCACGCGCAGCCGCTCGGGCGCGAGGTAGAGCAGGTCGAGCTCGCCCGCCAGGAAGGCGTCCTCGACGGCCCGCCGCTGGTCCCGCTCCTGCGTCGAGTTGAGGAACCCCGCGCGCACACCGAGCGCCGACAGCGCGTCCACCTGGTCCTGCATGAGCGCGATGAGCGGGGAGACGACGACGCCCGTGCCCTCCCGCACGAGTGCGGGCACCTGGTAGCACAGCGACTTGCCGCCGCCGGTCGGCATGAGGACGACCGCGTCCTCGCCCGCGACCACCGCGTCGACGATCTCGGCCTGGTCGCCGCGGAACGCGTCGTACCCCCACACGCGGTGCAGCACCTCGAGGGGCGTGCCGTGCGACGGTGCCGGCACGCCCGGCGCGCGAGCCGGTGCCGCCGTCGCGGTCCTCGCCGCGGTGCGGGTCGTGGTGCGCGTCGTGGTGCGCGCCGCGCCGGACGCCGCCGGCTCGGCCCAGGGGTCGGCGGGGGGCTCCCAGGCGTCGGCGGGCGGCTCGACGTCCCACCACGGCGGCTCGTCACCGCCGTCGGCCCAGGCCGGCGGCGCGTCGGGGGAGGTCGGGTCCGGCAGCACCCGACCACCCTACGAGGCGCCGCCGGCCCGCGGGGGCCCCCGCCCGCGCCTGTGGAGCGACCGGCCGGACGCCCGACGGCCCGCGCGGGCACCGGCCGGTTCCGTAGGGTGGCGCCCATGGGAACCGCACTGGTCACCGGAGCGAGCGCCGGCCTCGGCCTGGAGTTCGCGTGGCAGCTCGCGACCGCGCGTCACGACGTCGTGCTCGTCGCGCGGGACGAGGCTCGCCTGACGCGCCTCGCCCGCCAGCTCGAGGCGGCCGCCGGCGTGCGGACCGAGGTGCTCGTCGCCGACCTGACGGACCGGGCGGACGTCGAGCGCGTCGCCGACCGCCTGCGCGCGAGCGAGCACCCCGTGGGGCTGCTCGTGAACAACGCCGGGTTCGGCATCCACCAGCCGTTCGTCGGCGGGGACGTCCACCGCGAGGAGGAGGGCCTCGACGTGATGGTCCGCGCGGTCCTGGTGCTCTCGCACGCGGCCGCCGGTGCGATGGTCGCGCGGGGCCGCGGCGCGATCCTCAACGTCGGCTCGGTCGCGGCGCTGCTGGCCTCGGGCACGTACTCCGCGCACAAGGCGTGGGTGCGCAGCTTCACGGAGGGCCTCGCGGTCGAGCTGCGCGGCACGGGCGTGACCGCGACCGTCGTGTGCCCCGGCTTCACGCACACCGAGTTCCACGCTCGCGGGGAGATCGACACGGGCGCGTACCCCGAGGTCGCCTGGCTGGACCCCGAGGACGTGGTCGCGACCGCGCTGGCGGACGTGCGCCGCGGCGTCGTGATCTCCACTCCGAGCGTGCGCTACAAGGCGGCGTCGGCGCTCGCGCGGGCGCTGCCCCGGTCGGCCGTGCGCGCGTTCGGCCGGTACCGGCGGTCGGTCGAGGCGCCCGAGGCGCCGGCGCCCGCCGAGGCCGACGACCACGACTGAGCGGACGTCGACCCGACCCCAGCCCCGCGCGGCGACGGTCCGCGTCGTGCCACCCCGGCAGCCCTCGGCGGCCGCCGCGGCGTGGCTAGTCTGTCGGCCGTGACCTCCGACCTGACGCCCACCCCGCGCGAGCAGCTGCGCGACCTCATCGTCGAGCTCGCCGTGGTGCGCGGCACGGTGACGCTGTCGTCCGGCCGCCAGGCCGACTACTACGTCGACCTGCGCCGCGTGACGCTGCACCACCGCGCGGCCCCGCTGATCGGGCACCTGATGCTCGACATGCTGGAGGAGGCGGGGCTCGGCACCGCCGAGGTCGACGCGGTCGGCGGACTCACGCTCGGGGCCGATCCGGTCGCCACCGCACTCCTGCACGCGGCCGCGTCGCGTGGGCAGGACCTCGACGCGTTCGTCGTCCGCAAGGAGGCCAAGGCGCACGGCATGCAGCGGCGCATCGAGGGCCCGGACGTCGCGGGTCGGCGGGTCGTGGTCGTCGAGGACACGTCGACGACGGGCGGTTCCCCCATCGCCGCGGTCGAGGCCGTGCGCGAGGCCGGCGGCCAGGTGCTGGGCGTCGCGACGATCGTCGACCGGGGCACGGGTGCCCGCGAGGCGATCGAGGCGCTGGGCGTGCCGTACCACCCGCTGTTCGGGCTCGCGGACCTCGGCCTCGCCTGATGGTCGCGCCGTGACGCGCCGCCGCTGATGGAGGCGGCGGTCGTCCTCCTGCTCCTCCTGCCCCTGGTGGTCGCGGGCGCGTGGTGGCTGGCGAAGAAGCGGCGCGAGCAGCTCGACACGTGGGCACGAGCGACGGGGTGGCAGCACGTCCGCCACGACCCCGGGTACGGGCTCGCCCGCCTGCACCACAACCAGCCGTTCGAGCAGGGGCACGGCCGCCGCGTCTCCGAGGTGCTGACCGGCCGCTGGCAGGGGCTTCCGGCCGTCTCCTACACCTACGAGTGGTCGACCGGCGCGGGCAAGGAGCGCAGGACGTATTACGCGCACGTCGTCGCCCTCGCGCTGCCCGCGTACCTGCCGGTGCTCGAGCTCACGGGCGAGGGCGTCGGCGCGCGGATCGCCAAGGCGCTCGGCGCGCGCGACCTGCAGACCGAGTCGGTCGCGTTCAACGACGCCTACCGCGTGGCCGCGGGCGACGAGCGGGTGGGGCACGCGATCCTGCACCCGCGCCTCATGGAGCGGCTGTTGCAGCCGGACGCCCTGCGCACCGACTGGCGCATCGAGGGCACCTGGATCGCGTCCTGGGCGCCGGGGCGCACCGACACCGCGCGCATCGCGCCCCGCCTCGGGGTCCTGCACGCGGTCGTCCGCGGCGTCCCGCGGCACGTCTGGCAGGAGCACGGGTACGACCCGCTGCGCCACCCGGGGGTCCCCGGGGCGTGCTGACGGCCACGTCGGACCGGCGGCCCCGTCCCGCTCGGTACTATCGCGGCACGTCCTGTCCCTTCCTCGGAGGCCCTCCCGTGACCGGTGGCACCATCGCCCTGCTCGTCGTCGTCGCGATCGTCGTGATCGCGCTGCTCTGGGCAGTCGCGCAGTACAACGGCTTCGTCCGCCTGCGCAACCTCGTGCAGGAGGCGTGGCGGCAGATCGACGTCGAGCTGCACCGCCGGCACGACCTCATCCCGAACCTCCTCGAGTCCGTGAAGGGCTACGCCGCCCACGAGCGCGGCGTCTTCGACGAGGTGACGCGTGCGCGTGCCGCCGCGGCGGCGCCCGGCGCGGGCCCGGCCGAGCGGGCGCGGCAGGAGGAGGCGCTCAACGGTGCGCTCGGCCGGCTGTTCGCGGTCGCCGAGGCGTACCCGGCGCTGCGCGCCAGCGAGAACTTCCAGCAGCTGCAGGACGAGCTCACCAACACCGAGGACCGCATCGCCTCCGGGCGCCGGTTCTACAACGCGAACGTCCGCGCCCTGAACACGAAGGTGGAGACGTTCCCGGCGAACGTCATCGCCAAGATGTTCGGCTTCACGCGCGCCGAGTACTTCGAGGCCGAGGACCCGCAGGTCCGGCGGGCGCCCAGCGTCAGCTTCTGACCGCCCGGCCCGACGACGGCCCGCCCGGTGCCCACGGCACCCGGCGGGCCGTCGTGCGTCCGGCCCGGTGCGTCGCGGCTCAGACCAGGTCGATCAGGTCGGCCACGGAGTCGAGGACGGCCGTCGGGCGGAACGGGAAGCGCTCGACATCGGTGGCGCGCGTCGAGCCGGTGAGCACCAGGTAGGTGCGCAGGCCGGCCTCGATGCCGGCGACGACGTCGGTGTCCATGCGGTCGCCGACCATGACGGTCGTCTCGGAGTGCGCGTCGATCCGGTTGAGCGCCGAGCGGATCATCATGGGGTTCGGCTTGCCCACGAAGTAGGGCTTGCGGCCGGTCGCGGCGCTGATCATCGCGGCGACGGCGCCCGTGGCCGGCACGTCGCCCTCGGCGCTCGGTCCGGTGACGTCGGGGTTCGTCGCGATGAACCGCGCGCCGCCCTGGATGAGCCGGATGGCCTGGGTGATCGCCTCGAACGAGTACGTCCGGGTCTCACCGAGCACGACGAAGTCCGGCTGCGCTGCGGTGAGCGTGTACCCGGCCTCGTGCAGCGCGGTGGTCAGCCCGGCCTCGCCGATGACGTGCGCGGACCCGCCGGGCATCTGGTCGGTGAGGAACTGCGCCGTCGCCAGGGCCGAGGTCCAGATGGCCTTCTCCGGCACGTCGATGCCGGTGGCGGCGAGGCGCGCGCACAGGTCGCGCGGCGTGAAGATCGAGTTGTTCGTGAGGACGAGGAACGGCCGCCCCGCGGTCTGCAGGGCGCCCACGAAGTCGGCGGCCCCCGGGAGCGCCGTCCCCTCGTGCACGAGCACGCCGTCCATGTCGGACAGCCAGGAGCGGATCTCACGGGTCATGCGCCTACTCCTCCGGGGTGCGGCCTGCCGGCTGCTGCGGGGCGTCGCCGACGGGGCCGGCGACGGCGGGGGTGCTCGACCGCCCGAACGCCTCGCGCTCGACGGCCGCGCGCTCGGCGGCCTCGTCGTACGCCGGGTCGCGGCCGCCGACGGTCTCGCCCACGGCCTCCTTGCGGCGTGCGCGCCACAGCTCGACGCCGACGGGGATCACCGAGACCAGCACGATGAGGATCAGCAGGGCCTCGATGTTGTCCTTGATGAACGCGAAGTTGCCCAGCCAGTAGCCGAGCAGCGTGACCCCCACGCCCCACAGCAGCGCGCCGACCACGTTGTACGACACGAACGTCCGGTACCTCATGCGGCCGACGCCCGCGGCGACGGGCGCGTACGTGCGCACGAACGGCACGAAGCGCGCCACGATGATCGTGCGGCCGCCGTAGCGGTCGAAGTACGCGTAGGTCTGGTCGATGTACTTCTGCTTGAAGAAGCGCGAGTCGGGCCGGCTGAAGACCTTGGGCCCGAGGCGGCGTCCGATGACGTACGCGACCTGGTCGCCGAGGAACGCGGCGAGGAACAGCAGCAGGCAGAGCACCCCGATGTTGAGCTGCAGCGAGTCCTGCGCGACGAGCGCGCCCGCCGTGAACAGCAGGGAGTCGCCCGGCAGGAACGGGAAGAGCAGCCCGGTCTCGATGAAGACGACCGCGACGATCCCGATGAGGGCCGCGGTCCCGAACGACTCGATGAGGTTCTCCGGCTGGAGGAACTCGGGCCCGAGCGCGGGCACGGGTCCGCCGGCGAGGAGGGCCACGTCGGGGGAGAGGGCGGCGGCGAGCACCGTCGTCGTCAGCATGCCCCCAGGGTACGGGGCGCGGCCCTGCCGCCGGCGCCCGCTTCGTCACGGACCGCGCCTGCCGCCGCACGAGGGCCGACACGCCCGTTTGACACCTGTTCGCTCCTACTTGTCCGGGCGTTATAACGATGTAATGATCACCGGGTCGGCGACGGAGCCACGGGGTCCGGGAGGGCCGTGCGGCTCGTCGCCCGCGACGGACCGAGATGTCTCACGAAGGAGTGAGGACATGGGCCTTCGACGACCCCTTCGTCATCCCGTCCCGCCGACGCCCGTCCCGCGGGCACCCGCGACCGGGTGGCCGCCGGGCCCGGGCGGTGGCGTGACGCGCCGCCAGATGCTCCTCGGCTCGCTCGCCGCCGCGGGCGGCGTCGCGACGATCGGTGCCCTCGGTGGCTGCAGCCCCGCGACCGTCGCCGCGGGCGGCGCCCGCCCGCTGTCCTACTGGCACCTGCTCAGCGGCGGCGACGGCGTCGTCATGGCCGGCCTGGTCGAGGAGGCGAACGCGTCCGACAACGGCTACGAGGCCACGCAGACCGTGCTGGCCTGGGGGGCGCCGTACTACACCAAGCTCGCCATGGCGAGCGTCGGCGGGCGGGCGCCCGACGTCGCGGTGATGCACGCGTCCCGCGTCGCCGGGTACGCACCCGGCGGCCTGCTCGACCCGTGGGACCTCGACCTGCTCGCCGACGTCGGCGTGCAGGAGGGCGACTTCCTCGAGCGCGTCTGGGAGAAGGGCACGCTCGACGGCAACGTGTACTCGATCGCCCTCGACTCGCACCCGTTCGTGCTCATGTACAACACGGACGTCGCCGAGCAGGCGGGGGCGCTCGGCGACGACGGGCGGCTGGTCCCGGTCGAGGACCCCGAGACGTTCCTCGAGGTGGCCCGGGCCATGCAGGGCGTCACCGGCGGGCACGGCGTCTCGTACGGGTACCTCGGCGACGGCGCCCAGATGTGGCGGCTCTTCTACACGTTCTTCAAGCAGCACGGCGGGGAGATGGACCTGTCCGGCGACCGCGTGCAGGTCGACACCGACGCGGCCGTGGCGTCCCTCGAGTACATCCAGCGGATGCTCGACGGCACGGTCTGCACGCCCAACGGCGACTACGGCACCGCGGTGTCGGAGTTCGTGACGGGCGGGAGCGGCATGTTCCTCACGGGCGTGTGGGAGCTGCCGACGGTGAAGGCCGCGGGCATCGCGTTCGACGCCCAGCCGATCCCGACGCTCTTCGGCACCCCCGCGGCCTACGCCGACTCGCACGCGCTCACGCTGCCGCACCAGAACGACCCCGACCCCGAGCAGCGGCGGGCGGCGTACCAGTTCGTCGCCGACCTCCTGCAGAACTCGCTGCCGTGGGCGGAGGCCGGGCACATCCCCGCGTTCCAGCCGGTCGTGGACAGCGCCGAGTACGCCGAGCTGACCCCGCAGGTGAACTACGCACCCGCCGCGGAGATCCTCAACTACGACCCGGAGGCGTGGTTCACCGGGTCCGGGTCGGACTTCCAGGCGTACTTCCTGGAGACGGTCCAGAACGTCTACCTGGAGGGCGCGGACCCCGCCGAGGGGTTCGACGCCTTCGTCCGGCGCGTCGACGTCCAGCTCGCCAAGCCGAACCCGGTCTGACCCCCGGTCCCCGATCCGACGAAGGAGTCCGATCGTGTCCTCCGCAACCCTCGGCGTCCGGACGGGCCGCGCCCGCACGGGCACGGCCGCACCGGAACGCGACGTCGCCGCCGCGCGACGCTCCCGCGACACCCGCATCGGCTGGGCGTTCGTCGCACCGTTCGGCGTCCTGTTCGCGATGTTCCTGCTCTGGCCCCTCCTGCACGGCCTCTGGCTGAGCTTCACCGGCGAGAGCATCACCGGCGCCGGCGGCGCGTTCCTCGGCCTCGACAACTACGCCGAGGCGCTGTCGGACCCGATCATGTGGCGCGCCATGCTCAACACGGTGTGGTTCACGGTGCTGTCGACCGTGCCGCTCGTGCTGGTCGGGCTCGTCATGGCGCTGCTCGTCTTCCAGGGCCTGCCCGGGCAGTGGCTGTGGCGGCTGTCGTTCTTCATGCCGTTCCTGCTGGCGTCCACCGTGGCGGCGCAGTTCTGGATCTGGATGTACAACCCGCAGCTCGGGCTCGTGAACGCGCTGCTCGGCGTGGTGGGGATCGAGGGGCAGGCGTGGCTGCAGGACACGCGCTTCGCGATGGCCGCCGTGGTCGTCGAGACGCTGTGGTGGACCGTCGGCTTCAACTTCCTGCTGTACCTGACGGCCCTGCAGAACATCCCCGAGCAGCAGTACGAGGCGTCCGCGCTCGACGGCGCCGGTCGCTGGCGCCAGCTGTGGGCCATCACGCTGCCGCAGCTCGGCCCGACCACCGTGCTCATCGTCCTGCTGCAGGTCCTGGCCTCGCTGAAGGTCTTCGACCAGATCTACATCATGACCCAGGGGGGCCCGGGCGGCGTGACGCGGCCCGTCGTCCAGCACATCTTCGAGTCCGGGTTCACGGGCTACCGGTTCGGCTACGCGTCCGCGATCGCGTACGTCTTCTTCGCGGTCATCGTCATCATCGCCGTCGCGCAGCTGCGGTTCACGACGCGGAGGGACCACGCATGACCACCACCGTCGCACCCCAGCCCACCGCGGCCACCGGCCCCGGTCCGCGTCCCCGTCGCGCCGGGCGGCTCACGCAGGGCGCGAACCTGCGCGTCGGCGAGCGGTTCGCGAGCCCCGGCCGCGTCGTCGCGATCGTGGCCCTCGTCGTCATGGCCGTCGGCTGGCTGCTGCCGTTCGTCTGGGCCGTGGTCACGTCGTTCAAGTCCGAGGCGTCCGCCGCGGCGACGCCCGTCACGCTGCTGCCGCCCGACGGGTTCACGACCGACGCCTACGGGAACGTCCTGCGGGAGGGCAACGTCCCGCTGTGGACGTGGAACAGCCTCGTCACCGCCGTCGCGATCACGGTCATCACCATCGCGGTGTCGGCGCTGGCCGCCTACGCGCTGGCACGCATCGACTTCGCGGGCCGCCGGTGGCTGTTCTGGCTGATCATCGCGTCGATCATCGTGCCGCCGCCCGTGCTGATCGTGCCGCTGTTCTACGAGATGCTCGCGCTGAACCTGGTCGACACGTACTGGGCGATCATCCTGCCGCAGCTCGTGCACCCGGCCATGGTGTTCATCCTCAAGAAGTTCTTCGAGCAGGTCCCGCTCGAGCTCGAGGACGCGGCCCGCATCGACGGCGCCGGCCGGCTGCGCGTGTTCTGGTCGGTCGTGCTGCCGCTGTCGCGGCCCATCCTCGCGGCCGTCGCGATCTTCGTGTTCATCGGCGCCTGGAACAACTTCCTGTGGCCGTTCATCATCACGTCCGACGCGTCGCTGATGACGCTGCCCGTCGGCCTGCAGACCGTGAAGAGCGCGTACGGCCTGCAGTACGCGCAGACCATGGCGGCCGCCGTGCTCGCGGCGCTGCCGCTGATCATCGTCTTCCTCTTCTTCCAGCGGCAGATCATCCGCGGGTTCTCCACGACCGGCTTCGGCGGTCAGTGACCCCCGCACCTCACCGCACACCGCACCGCCGCGCCACCGCATCGCCGCGCCACCGCATCGCCCGAGGAGCCCCATGACCCGCGCCCGCATCACGCTCGACCGCGACTTCACCGCCGGGCCGGTGCCCCGCCGCCTCTTCGGCTCGTTCGTCGAGCACATGGGCCGGTGCGTCTACACCGGGATCTTCGAGCCGGGGCACCCCGCGGCCGACGAGCGGGGCTTCCGCTCCGACGTGCTCGACCTCGTCCGCGAGCTCGGCCCGTCGGTGGTGCGGTACCCCGGCGGGAACTTCGTCTCGGGCTACGCCTGGGAGGACGGCGTCGGTCCCCGCGAGCAGCGGCCCGTGCGGCTCGACGGCGCGTGGCACACCGTCGAGACCAACGCGTTCGGGCTCCACGAGTTCGTCGACTGGGCGCGGGCCGCCGGCGTCGAGGTCATGGAGGCCGTCAACCTCGGCACGCGCGGCGTCGAGGCGGCACGGGCGCTCGTCGAGTACGCCAACCACCCCGGCGGCACGGCGTGGTCCGACCTGCGGCGCAGGAACGGGCACGAGGAGCCGTTCGACATCCGCCTGTGGTGCCTCGGCAACGAGATGGACGGCCCGTGGCAGATGGGCCAGAAGACCGCCGAGGAGTACGGCCGGATCGCCACCGAGGCGGCCAAGGCGATGCGCCTCGTGGACCCGACGATCGAGCTCGTCGCGTGCGGCTCGTCGAACTCGGGCATGCCCACGTTCGGGGCCTGGGAGCACACCGTCCTGCGGCACGCCTACGAGTACGTCGACTACGTCTCGGCGCACGCCTACTACCAGGAGGTGGAGGGGGACCACGGGTCGTTCCTGGCCTCGGCGGTGGACACGGACCACTTCGTCGAGTCCGTCGTCGCGACCGCCGACGCGGTGCGCGCCGCCGGCAAGCACCGCAAGCGCATCAACCTCTCCTTCGACGAGTGGAACGTCTGGTACCAGACCGGCCGGGAGACGCCCGACCAGCCGCACGTCATCGGGCGCGACGCCGTCTGGCGCGAGCACCCGCGGATCATCGAGGACGAGTACGGCGTCACCGACGCGGTGGTCGTGGGCACGCTGCTCAACTCGCTGCTGCGCCACGGGGACCGGGTCAAGGTCGCCAACCAGGCGCAGCTGGTCAACGTCATCGCACCGATCCGCGCCGAAGCGGGCGGGCCGGCCTGGCGGCAGACGATCTTCTGGCCCTTCGCCCGCACGGCCGCGCTCGCGCGGGGCGAGATCCTGCGGCCCGCCGTGCGGTCCGACCGGTACGAGGCCGCGCGGTTCGGCGACGTGGACCTCGTGGACGTCGCCGCGACGTGGGACGAGGAGAACGGGCGCGTCGCGCTGTTCCTCGCGCACCGAGGGCTCGACGAGCCCGCCGACGTGGACCTCACGCTGCGCGGCTGGTCGCTCGGGCGGGTGGTGCGGTCCGAGGTGCTCGACGTGCCCGAGGGCGGCGACCGGTGGACGGCCAACACGCAGGACCGCCCGGACGCCGTCGGTCTGCGCGGGCTCGACGACGTGCGCGTCGACGGTGCCGGCGTCGCGCTGCGGCTGCCGCCGCTCTCGTGGGCGGTCGTCGAGCTGGAGGCGACGCCGGCCTGAGCGGCGGCGGACCAGCCCGCGGGCATCCGTCGGGTCCGGCGGCGGTCCGCGCGCAACCGTCCGCTGCGGGCGCCGCGCGTACCCGCCCGCGCCCGCGCGCACCCGTCGGCCGCGCCTCGTGCGCACCCGTCGCCGCCGGCGGGCCCGGGATGATGGCCGCGTGACGGTGGACGGGACGGACGGGACGGTGGCGGGCCCGGCGGTGGGGGCGTCTGCGGGGATGCTGCCGACGGAAGGTGCGTCGGCTGGTGCGGAGCCGGGTGGGGACGTGCCGGCTGGTGCGCAGCCGGGCGGCGGTCGGGAGGTGGGCGTCGGCCCGTGGCCCGGCGGCCCGGCGGCGTGGCCGCGCGTCGCCGGCCCCGGCTCGGCGCTCGACCCCCGCTACGACCCCGAGCTGCTCGCGCACGGCGACCGCCGCAACGTCGTCGACCGGTACCGCTACTGGACGGTCGAGGCGGTCGTCGCGGACCTCGACACGCGCCGCCACCCGTTCCACGTGGCGATCGAGAACTGGGCGCACGACCTCAACATCGGCTCGGTGGTCCGCACCGCGAACGCCTTCAACGCCGCGGGCGTGCACGTGGTCGGGCGGCGGCGCTGGAACCGCCGCGGCGCCATGGTCACGGACCGCTACCTGCACGTGCACCACCACCCGGACGCGGCGGCGCTGGCGACATGGGCGGCCGGTGCGGGACCGGACGGCGGGCGGCTGCCCGTGGTGGGGCTCGACAACGTGCCCGGGTCGGTGCCGATCGAGGGGTACGAGCTGCCGCGTGCGTGCGTCCTGCTGCTGGGCCAGGAGTCGACGGGCCTGACCCCGCAGGCGCAGGCGGTCTGCGACGTCGTCCTGCACATCACCCAGCACGGCAGCACCCGCTCCCTGAACGCGGGCGCCGCGGCCGCCATCGCCATGCACACCTGGGCCCTCCACCACGCCCACCCCTGACCCCCTGACCCCCCTGACCCCCCACGCCGCGCCCCCCGGCCGGTTCACGGGCCACGAGTGCAACCTGGGAGTCGGTACTGGCGCCCCATGCGATCACCACGTTGCCCTGGTCGAGTGGTTCTGCCCAGGTTGTCGGTGTGCGTGCGGCGGCGGGCAGCCGGACGGCGGCGCGGCCCGCCCTCAGGTGGTGTCGGAGTGGGGGTGTCCACAGGAGGGCGCGGCGTCTGGGCCCGGCGCGGCGTCCTGCGGTTTGGTCGGGCCATGGCGCGCGCTCTTCCCGTACCCGCCGACCTGTGTGCCCTCGCGGCGTCGCAGGAGGGCCTCCTCTCGACGCGGCAGTGCGAGGCCGCCGGTGTCGGACCGGCACGGCGGTCCCGGCTCGTGCGCGCGCGACGGTGGGCCCGCGTCATCACGGGCGTCTACGACGTGGTCCCCGCACGTCCACGCGCGCCGGACGCGTCGCGGCGGAGGGCCGCCTGGATCGGCGTGCTGGCCTACGGGCCCGACGCCGTGGCGGTCGGCGCGTCGGCGCTCGCGCTGCACGGCGTCAACGGCCTGCCCGCCCTGGTCGTGCCAGAGGTCGCCCTGCCAGCGCGCCGGTACGCACCCGGCCGAGGGGACGTGCGTGTGCGCCGCTTCGCCACGAGCGCCGTCGTGCTCGGCCACGCGCGCGTGGCTCCCTTGCCCCTGGCCCTCGTGCAGGCGCTGCCCGAGATGTCCCGGGACCACGCGGTGGCGGTGCTCGACGACGTGCTGCACCACCGACGCCTCACGGGTCCGGAGCTCGAGTCGGTGCGCGCCCGGACGACCGGTCGGCGTGGCGCCGCGCGGCTGCACGGGTGCTGGGCCCTCGTCGACCCGCGAGCGGAGTCACCGCTGGAGACGTTCGCGCGGCTCCGCTGCGTCGACGGCGGGGTACCGCCCGACGCGGTCCAGCTCGTCGTGCGCGCCCCCGACGGCGGGTTCGTCGGCAGGTGCGACCTCGCCTGGCGGCGTGCCGACGGCCGCTGGCTGCTCGGTGAGGTCGACGGCAGGGAGTTCCACGACGTCCCGCACGCGCTCCACCACGACCGTCGTCGACAGAACGCCCTGGTGGCACTGGGTCACACGGTCCTGAGGTTCACCGCCGCGGACGTCGCAACAGGCGCCATCGCGACGACGATCCGCACCACGCTCGCCGCCCCGAACCCCTGACGCCCGCGCGCCGGTCCCAGCACCGCCCTGCCTCCGCCCCTGCGCCACGCCCCGCCCTCGCCCTCCACACGGACGCCGGGCCCCGCCGCGCCTCCGCCGCGGGCCCTCCCGCCCGCCCTCGCGAGACGAGGGCAACCGGGTGTGCGCATGCGCGTCCCATGCGGGGCACGAGGTTGCCCTCGTCGGCTCTGGGGCAGAGGCCGGGGGCGCCGGGCGGGAGGGGGACGGGATCGGTAGGTGGGCCGCAGGGGCGTGCGGTGCGGGCGGGGCGCGCGGTGGGTGTGGGACGGGAAGCGGGCGGTGAGGCCGGGAGCCGGCGAGCAGGGCGGGCGGGGCGGACGTCCCGGACGGGCGGGCGGGCGGAGTGGCAGACTCCAGGGGTACGCATCCGTCTACGTGCAGGAGATGCCGCGATGCCCATCGCAACCCCCGAGGTCTACGCCGAGATGATCGACCGGGCGAAGGCTGGCAAGTTCGCCTACCCCGCCGTGAACATCACGTCGTCCCAGACCGTCACCGCCGCGATCCAGGGCTTCGCGGAGGCCGAGTCGGACGGCATCATCCAGGTCTCCGTCGGCGGCGCCGAGTACGCGTCCGGCTCGACGATCAAGAACCGCGTCAGCGGCACGCTCGCGCTCGCGGCCTACGCGACCGAGGTCGCCAAGAACTACGGCGTGACGATCGCGCTGCACACCGACCACTGCGTCAAGAAGAACCTCGACTCGTGGGTCCGCCCGCTGCTCGAGCTCGAGGCGGAGCAGGTCAAGCGGGGTGAGAACCCGACGTTCCAGTCGCACATGTTCGACGGCTCGGACATCCCGCTGGACGAGAACCTCGTCATCGCGGCGGAGCTGCTCGAGATGTCGCAGGCCGCGCGCACGATCCTCGAGATCGAGGTCGGCGTCGTGGGCGGCGAGGAGGACGGCCACGAGGCCGAGATCAACGAGAAGCTCTACACGACGGCCGAGGACGGCCTCGCGACCGTCCGCGCGCTCGGCGCCGGTGAGAAGGGCCGCTACCTGACGGCCCTCACGTTCGGCAACGTGCACGGCGTGTACAAGCCGGGTGCGGTCAAGCTGCGCCCGTCGATCCTCCTCGACATCCAGAAGGCCGTCGGCGCGGAGATCGGCAAGGAGAACCCGTTCGACCTCGTGTTCCACGGCGGTTCGGGCTCGACGGCGGCCGAGATCTCGGAGGCCGTCGACAACGGCGTCATCAAGATGAACATCGACACCGACACGCAGTACGCGTTCACGCGTCCGGTCGTCGGCCACATGTTCACCAACTACGACGGCGTGCTGAAGATCGACGGCGAGGTCGGCAACAAGAAGGCCTACGACCCGCGCGCCTGGGGCAAGCTCGCCGAGGCCGGCATGGCGGCGCGCGTCGTCGAGGCGTGCCAGCAGCTGCGCTCGGCGGGGCACAAGCTGTCCTGACCCCGCCGCCGCGGGTCCCCGCGGCGAGCACGACGACGGCCCCGGACCTGCTCGGCAGGTCCGGGGCCGTCGTCGTCCGTCCGGGTGCGGCCCGGACGGGTGAGGCTCACGGGGTGGCGGAGTCGACCGGCTCGAACGGCTCGGCGCTGTCGTCGTCGTCGACGACGTCGAGCAGCTCGCCGATGCGGGTCACCTCGAGGAGGAACCGCACCGTCGGTGGGACGCGCAGCAGTCGGACCCGGTGCTCGCTGCGGATCGACAGGCGCGCCAGGAACGCGACGCCCGACGAGTCCATGAACGTCACGTGGTGCGCGTCGACCTCGATCGGGAGCCCGCGCTGCTCCGCCTCGGCGGTCGCCTCCTGGAGCTCGGGGCCCAGGTCCGCGTCCACCTCGCCCGACAGGACGATGCGGGTGCGGTCGGTCCCGACGATGACGTGCACGGCACCCGGCTCACCCGCAGCCGGCCCTCCGCCCGACTCCGTCGTGTGCGTGGGCTCGCCCTGGTCGGGACTGTTACCGTCTCGCACGATGCTCCTTCCGGCGCAGGGGGGAGGGGCCCGCCGTGTGGTCGAGCTTGTCCCTCCGCTCGGCACGCTAGACGATCGGAGGTGGTGGTGGTCAACTCCCACGCCCCCGAGTGGCCGCTCGCCACCCCGTCCGACGCCCCCGCCGGGGTGGCCGCAGAGCTGCTGGCCGAGGCCCTGCGCGCCACGCTCGTGCCGACGGCGCTGCTCACGGCCTCGGCGGAGGCCGTCCGGGTGGCCTGGGTCAACGACGCCCTGGTCGCCGCCAGCGGGTACGCCCCGAACCGCGTCGCGGCGCTCGACGTGCTGACCGACCGCCGCGTCCGGCCCGCGGACGTCCCCGCGGCACGCGCCGCCTTCGCGGCGGGCGTGCCGTTCGCGCAGCGGGTCGTCCTGCGCCGCCCCGACGGCGCGTACGTGCAGTGCATGGCGCACGTGTCGCCGGTCGGTGTGGCGGGCCTGGGCGTGGGCGCCTGGGTCGTCGCGCTGCAGGACCTGACGTCGCAGCTGACCGAGCACGCGGAGCACACCGCGGTGGTCGAGGCCGAGCGGCGCGAGCGCCGGAGCGTGACGCTGATCGCGCGCGTCTCGGACCTGCTCATGGATGTCGACGAGCCGCAGGGCCTGCGGGAGATCGCGTCGCTGCTGACGGCGGAGGTCGTCGGGTGGGCGGGCTTCTACCTGCACGACCGGGGGCTGTGGGCGGCCGACGGCCTGGACCCGCGCCGCCCGGGGGGTGCACCGCGGCCCGACGCGCAGAGCCGGCGCCTGCCGACGTCCGGCCCGCGCGACCCGGTGGGCCGCCTGCTCGGCGGCCGGCTCGACGACGCGGTCGAGCTGGACCTGGCGGCGGCGCAGCCGGACGGGACGTACGCGGAGTGGCTCGCGACGCACGCGGGTCCTGGGCCGGGCGACGCCGTGGTCGGCCGCGACGGGCGCCGGGCGGTCGGTCCGCCCGACCGGCGGGTCGTGGTGCTGCCCGTGCCGGGGCGACGCCGGACGCTGGGTCTGCTCGTCGTGCAGCCGCGCGGCGGCGGCGGCCTGGCCGCGCTCGACGCGTCGACGGTGCAGGTCCTCGAGCTCGTCGCGCGCCGGGTCGGGCTGTCGATCGACAACGTGCGCCTCTACGACCGCGAGCACCGCCTCGCCGAGACCCTGCAGCGGGCGATGCTGCCGGAGCAGGGCGAGGTCGACGGCGTCGACGTGTGGACGTACTACTCGCCCAGCGCGGACGACGCCCAGGTCGGCGGCGACTGGTACGACGTGCAGCAGATCGGGCCGGACACGGTCGGCGTGGTCGTCGGCGACGTCGTCGGGCACGACGTGGAGGCCGCGGCGGCGATGGGACAGCTGCGCTCGGTGGTCCGCTCGTACTCGGTCGACATCACGACGCCCGGGCCGGTCCTGGAGCGGGTGGACCAGCTCTTCGGGAGCCTGCGGATCCCGCGGGCCGCCAGCCTCGTGCTGTCGACGTTGGACCGCGAGCCGGAGGGCCGCTGGTCGCTGCGGTACGCGCGCGCCGGCCACCTGCCGGTCCTGCACGTGCGCGACGGCCACGCGACCCAGCTGCGCGACGCCGGCGGCCCGCTGATCGGGTTCGGCTCGGGGGAGCGCGCGACGGCGCAGGTGCTCCTCGAGCCGGGCGACGTGCTCGTCTACTACACCGACGGGCTCGTGGAGCGGCGCGACCGCAGCCTGCGCGACGGCCTGACGGTGCTCGAGACGGTCGCCGCGGGCATCACCGCGCGCGACGCCCCCGGGATCGGCGAGGACCTGGTGTCCCGGCTCGCGGACCACCCGGAGGACGACGTGGCGGTCGTCGTCGTGCGCGTCCCGGACCCGGACGACCACCTGCGCGGCACGACGAGCCCCCGGCGGCGGCGCTGGACGCTGCCGAGCGAGCCGGCGTCGATCGCCCGTGCGCGGCACGCGGTGGTGCGCACGTGCGAGGCGTGGGACGTCGCCGACCCGTCGAACGCCGAGCTGGTCGTGAGCGAGCTGGTCGCGAACGCCGTCCTGCACGGCTGGGGCCACGTGGCGCTGCAGCTGCACGACACGGGCGACGGCCTGCGCATCGAGGTGGAGGACTCGAACCCGACGCCGCCCGTCACGACCGACGGGCACCCGGGGCGGGTCGGCGGGTTCGGCATGCAGATCGTCGAGCGGTTGTCCGACTGGGGCTGGCGGCAGTCGCGCGGCGGCAAGGTGGTGTGGGCGAAGGTCCGCCCGGGGGCGCTGCCCCGATCGGCGTACGACGACGACTGAGGCGCGTCCTGCGCGTCCGCGTCAGGCGGGGGCGTCGGCGGTGTCCGGCGGCGACGCACCGTCGGCCGGCTCGCAGGCGTGCACCGCGTCGACGCGGAACAGGTCGAGCGCGCCGCAGATCTCCAGCACGAACAGGTCGCGCTCGGCCGCGCCCCGCAGCACCGTCGCGCCGCCTCGGCGGCGGCCCGCGTCGGCGAGCGAGATGAGGAACGCGGCGCCCGTGGAGTCCATGAACGTGACGTGGCACATGTCGATGACCAGGAGCTGACGGCGCAGGCCGACGACCCGCGCGGTCACCTCGGGGAACTGGTCGCGCTCCGCGAGGTCGAGGTCGCCCGCGATGACGAGGGTCGTGGTCGTGGACGACGTCGAGATCTCGATCATGGTGCTCCGGTGCGACGGTGCCGATCGTGAGGGGGGCCGCGGTCACGGCGTGCTGGTCGGCCGTTCGACTCTAGCGGCGGTCCCCAGGGTGCGCACGCGTCGTGGCGGTTCCGGTGCCGGGGGTCGCCGTCGCCGCGGAGCACGGGCACGGGGGGCCGTGCACACTGACGCCATGGCTCACGAGAACCTCCTGGACGGTCCCACCCCGACGCTCCTGCCCGCCGACGGCCCGGACGGTGCCGCGCTCATGGCCCTCGCGACCGGCGCCGACGCCCGCGACGCCGCGCGCCTCGTCCCCGCGTCCTCGCTGGCGTGGGCGCTGCTCGCGGAGCGGTCCGACGACCCGGTCGAGGCGTACGCGTACGCCCGCACCGGCTACCACCGCGGCCTGGACGCGCTGCGTCGCGCCGGCTGGCGCGGGCAGGGTCCGATCCCCGCGGCGCACGCGCCGAACCAGGGGTTCCTGCGGGCGCTGCTGGCGCTCGCCGACGCGGCGGACGCGATCGGCGAGGTCGACGAGGCCGAGCGCTGCCGCCGCTTCCTCACCGACTCCGGCACGTCGGCGGACGAGGTGCGGGCGCTGCGCTGACGCACCGCCGGCGGGCGGGCCCGCGGCGCTCGGGGGACGGCTCCGTCGCCGCGGCGCCCTGCTCCGGTACCCTTCCCGGTGGCCGCGGGTCACTGCCGCCCGCGCCCGGGTCACCCGCGCCGCGAGCCCGCTCGCGCCCGTCTGCGGGCCGAGCCGCATCGCAGGCAGCAGGAAGTGGTGATCTGCATGCCCGCCGTCGTGGTGCTCGGCGCCCAGTGGGGCGACGAGGGGAAGGGCAAGGCGACCGACCAGCTCGGGGACCGCACCGACTACGTCGTGAAGTTCAACGGCGGTAACAACGCCGGGCACACGGTCGTCATCGAGGGCGAGAAGTACGCGCTGCACCTCCTCCCGTCGGGGATCCTCACGCCGGGCGTCGTCCCGGTGATCGCCAACGGCGTCGTCGTCGACATCGAGGTGCTGTTCGAGGAGATCGAGGCGCTCGAGGCGCGCGGCGTGGACACCTCGCGGCTGCTGGTGTCGTCGGCCGCGCACGTCATCGCGCCGTACCACCGCACGATGGACAAGGTCACCGAGCGGTTCCTCGGCAAGCGGCGCATCGGCACCACGGGCCGGGGCATCGGCCCGACGTACGCGGACAAGATCAACCGCGTCGGCATCCGTGTGCAGGACCTGTTCGACGAGAAGATCCTGCGGCAGAAGGTCGAGGGCGCCCTCGACCAGAAGAACCACCTGCTGGTGAAGATCTACAACCGCCGCGCGATCACGGTGGACGAGACCGTCGAGGAGCTGCTGCGCCACGCCGAGCGCCTGCGCCCGATGGTCGCCGACACGCCCACCGTGCTGAACCGCGCGCTGGACGCCGGCAAGACGCTCGTCTTCGAGGCCGGCCAGGCCACGATGCTGGACGTCGACCACGGCACGTACCCGTTCGTCACGTCGTCGGCGTGCACCGCCGGGGGCGCCTGCACCGGCTCGGGGGTGGGACCGACGCGCATCGACCGCGTCGTCGCTGTCGCGAAGGCGTACACGACGCGCGTGGGCGAGGGGCCGTTCCCGACGGAGCTGCTCGACGCGGACGGCGAGTGGCTGCGGCAGACCGGTGGCGAGTTCGGCACGACGACGGGGCGTCCGCGCCGCACCGGCTGGTACGACGCCGTCGTGGTCCGGTACGCCTCGCTCGTGAACGGCCTCACCGACCTGGTCGTGACGAAGCTCGACGTGCTGACCGGCCGCGAGCGGATCCCCGTGTGCGTCGCGTACGACGTCGACGGCCGCCGCGTCGAGGACATGCCGGTCGACCAGAGCGACTTCCACCACGCGAAGCCGGTCTACGAGTACCTCGACGGCTGGACCGAGGACATCTCCGGCGCCCGCGACATGGACGACCTGCCGCGCAACGCGCAGCGGTACCTGCAGTTCCTGGAGGACGTCTCGGGCACGCGCATCTCGTCGGTGGGCGTCGGCCCGGGGCGTGAGGCGACGATCATCCGGCACGAGCTGCTCGGCTGAGGCACGTGACGGGCGGCGGTGCCGCCCGTCACGGACGCCCGTCCAGCGGGCCGACCCCTCACCGGCCGGTACGCTCGGCGCCCGTGGAGATCCTCGTCGTCGGCACCGGTGCCCGTGAGCACGCCCTCGTCCGCGCGCTGTCGCTGGACCCGGAGGTCACCGCGCTGCACGCGGCGCCGGGCAACCCGGGGATGACGCCGCACGCCCAGCTGCACGACGTCGACGCGCTCGACGGCGCGGCGGTCGCCGCGCTCGCGACGTCGCTGGGCGTGGGCCTCGTCGTCGTGGGGCCCGAGGCGCCGCTCGTCGCGGGCGTCGCGGACGCGGTCCGCGACGCCGGGGTGCCGGTCTTCGGGCCGTCCCGCGCGGCCGCGCGGCTCGAGGGGTCGAAGGCGTTCGCCAAGGAGGTCATGGCCGCGGCCGGTGTGCCGACCGCCGAGCCGCGCGTCGCGACGACCGTCGAGGAGGTCGCGGCGGCGCTCGACGCGTTCGGCGCGCCGTACGTCGTCAAGGACGACGGGCTCGCCGCCGGCAAGGGCGTGGTCGTCACGGACGACCGGGACGCGGCCCTCGCCCACGCGCAGGCGTGCCTCGCCAAGGACGGGGGCACCGTGGTCGTCGAGGAGTACCTCGACGGGCCCGAGGTGTCGCTGTTCGTGCTGTCGGACGGCACCGACGTGGTCCCGCTCGTGCCCGCCCAGGACTTCAAGCGCGCGTTCGACGGCGACGCCGGCCCCAACACCGGCGGCATGGGCGCGTACTCGCCGCTGCCGTGGGCGCCGGACGACCTGGTCGAGGAGGTCGTCGCGACCGTGGCGCGCCCGACCGTCGCGGAGATGGCGCGGCGCGGGACGCCGTTCGTCGGCGTCCTGTACTGCGGCCTCGCGCTGACGAGCCGCGGCGTGCGGGTCGTCGAGTTCAACGCGCGCTTCGGCGACCCGGAGACGCAGGTCGTGCTGGCCCGGCTGGGCACGCCGCTCGCGGGCGTGCTGCACGCGGCGGCGACCGGCGGGCTCGGGGCGCTGCCGCGGCTGCACTGGCGGGCCGACGCCGCCGTCGCGGTGGTCGTCGCCTCCGAGGGGTACCCCGAGAGCCCCCGCACGGGTGACCCGATCACGGGCGTGGACGCCGCCGAGACCGTCCCCGGCGTGCACGTCCTGCACGCCGGCACGGCGGTCCGCACGACGGAGGCGTCCGACGAGAACCCGCTGAACCTGCCGCTGCTGGTCTCCGCCGGCGGGCGCGTGCTGTCGGTCGTCGGCGTGGGGGAGACCCTCGCCGCCGCGCGCCGCGCGGCGTACGTGGCGGTCGACAGCATCAACCTCGGTGGCGCGCACCACCGGACGGACATCGCGCTCGAGGCGGCCGAGGCGGCGGCGCAGGGCTGACGGCACGCCCCGGCGACGGCCGGGCGCCCGGTGCGCCCGGCGCCCGGCGCCCGCCCGTCAGTCCGCGACGCCCAGCAGCGAGCGCGTGATCCGCTCCGAGTCGCCCGTCATCTCGGCCACGGCGTCGGCGAGGTCCTCGTCGCGCACCGCCCGCCCGGCCTCCGCCGCGAGCAGCACCGCCCGGCGGATGGCCTCCTTGACGAACGACGCCGTCATGCCCGCCGTCGCGTCCGCCGCCGCGTCGAGCGCCGCGTCGGTGAACGGCAGCCCCTGCCCGTAGAGGGCGAACAGCCGGCGCCGCGCGCGGTCGTCCGGCAGCGGGATCTCGACGGCCAGGTCGACCCGCCCCGGCCGCTGCGCGAGCGCGGGCTCGAGCACGTCCGCGCGGTTGGTGGTGAGCAGGAAGGTGACGTCCGCGTCGGCGGCCAGGCCGTCGAGGGCGTCGAGGACCTCGAACAGCACGGGCGAGCTGCTGTGCATCGCCCGCTCCTCCGCGACGAGGTCGCAGTCCTCGAGCACCACGATCGACGGCTGCAGCGCGCGCGCCGTCTCGGCCGCGACGCCGATGAGCTGCAGCGCCGGGCCCGACAGCAGGATGACGGTCGTCCCGGGGCTCGCGCCGACCAGGTACCGGACGGTGTGCGTCTTGCCGGTGCCGGGCGGTCCGTAGAGCAGGACGCCGCGCTTGAGGTGCTGCCCCGCCGCCCGCAGCGCGTCGCGGTGCTGCGCGACGCCGAGCACCTGCCGCTCCACGCGGTCCAGCGTGCCGTGGGGCAGCACGACGTCCTCGCGCGGGACGACGGGTCGCCGCACGTGCACGACGCCCGACTCGCCGGGGTCGAACGGCGACGCCGCGAACGTCACCACCTGCCCGCGCAGCGCGCTGCGGGCGTCCATCTCGTGGCGCACGCGCGTGAGCACCTCCGTCGCCGTGCCCTCGTCGGGGCACAGCACCTCCACCAGCGGCGATCCCTGGTGCCGCATGCTCGCGCGGCGCTGCAGCAGCGCGACCGGCACGCCGTCGACCGCGAACAGGTGCATGCCGAACGCGACGGTCTGCCGCGTCGTGTCGGGTCCGGTGGCGGCCCGGTGGTAGTCGACGGGGCCGACGGGGAAGTGCGCCGGCCAGGAGCCGGCGTTCTGCAGCATCTCGGACAGGGACTGGTGCGTGCGCTGGTCCCCTCCGCCGATGCCGAGGAGCCGGCCGCCGCCCGCCGCCTCGACGACGGCCGCCACGGCGATGTCGACGTCGACGCGCCGGAGCACCGCCAGCTCCGCCGTGTGCACGGCCAGCCCGCGCGGCTCGGTGCCGAGGTGCGCGGCGAGGACGGGCAGGAGCGGCTCGACCCCGCCCGTGCGCTCGCCCTCCCGGTGCGCCGCCGCGGCACCGAGCGCCTGGTGGGCGGCGAGGAACGCGTCGAGCTGGTCATCGGTGATCTGCGGCGCCATGGCGGCCTCCCGTCGTCGGTGCGCCACACCGTAGGGGGTGGCGCCGACGTGCGGAGGGGATCGCGGGACGTGCTTCGATGGCGCCCGGCACACCGCAGCACCGTGAGGACACCATGACGACCGACCGCCCCCTGCTCCTGCGCCGCGCCCGCCGGGTCGGGGGCGACGGCCTCGTCGACGTGCTGCTCCGCGGCGGGCGCGTCGCGGCGCTGGGACCGGCGGGCAGCCTGGGTGACGACACGGTGCGGGGCGCGGAGCCGGTCGACCTCGACGGCCGGCGCGTCCTGCCCGGGCTGTGGGACGCGCACGCGCACCTGACGCAGTGGGCGCTCGCGCGGGCGCGGCTCGACGTGGCGGGGGCGACGTCGGCGGCGCACGCGGCCCGCCTCGTGGCGGACCGCTTCGCGACGGCGCCGCCGGGGCCGGACGGCCTCCTGGTGGGGCAGGGGTTCCGGGACGGGCTGTGGCCGGACGCGCCGACGGCGGACCTGCTCGACGCGGTCGCGGGGGAGGTGCCCGTCGTGCTCGTCTCCGGCGACCTGCACTGCGCGTGGGCGTCGACCGCCGGTCTGCGCCACCTCGGCGTGCCGCACCGCGCGAGCGGGCTGGTGCGCGAGGCCGAGTGGCTGGACCGCATGGCCGCGCTCGACCGCGTCGGCGACGCCGCGACCGATGCGCTGGTGACGGACGCCCTGCGCGACGCCGCCGCGCGCGGCGTGGTCGGCGTCGTCGACCTCGAGATCGCCGACAACCGCGCGGTGTGGCGCCGGCGCTCGGCACCCGACCTGCCGGTGCGCGTGCGCGCCGCGGTGTGGGAGCAGCACCTCGACGCCGTGCTGGCCGAGGGCCTGCGCACCGGGGACGCGCTCGACGCGACGGGGCTGGTCACGCAGGGGCCGCTCAAGGTCATCACCGACGGCGCGCTGAACACCCGCACCGCGTGGTGCCACGACCCCTACCCGGGACTGCGCGGGCCCGACGCGCACGGCGTCCTGACCGTGCCGCCCGACCGGCTGGTCCCGCTCATGGCGCGCGCCGCGGAGCACGGGCTGACGTGCGCGATCCACGCGATCGGCGACGCGGCGAACGGCGTCGCGCTCGACGCGTTCGCGGCCAGCGGCGCCCGCGGGTCCGTCGAGCACGTGCAGCTCGTGACGGCCGACGACGTGCAGCGCTTCGCCGCGCTGGGCGTAATGGCGAGCGTGCAGCCCGAGCACGCCATGGACGACCGGGACGTCGCCGACCGGTACTGGCACGGCCGCACCGCCCGCGCGTTCGCCTACGCGGCGCTGCACGCGGCGGGCGTGCGCCTGGCACTCGGCTCCGACGCGCCCGTCGCGCCGCTCGACCCGTGGGCCGCCGTCGACGCGGCCGTGACCCGCCGGCGCGACGGCCGCCCGGCGTGGCACCCGGAGCAGCGGCTCGACCTCGACGTCGCGCTCGCCGCGTCCGTGGACGGCGTGCCGCCGGACCTGCGGGTCGGTGGTCCGGCGGACGTGGTCGTGCTCGACGACGACCCGGCGGCGCTGCTCGCGTCCGTCGGGTCGGTGCGGGGGACCCGCGTGGCCGGCACGCTGGTCGGCGGACGCTGGACGCACCGGGCGCTCTGACGGCCCGGACGTGCGCCCGCCGCCGACCGCCGCACGGCACACTGTGCGCGTGAGCGACGCGACCTCGACCCCCGACCTGCCCGGCTGGCGGCACGTCTACTCCGGGAAGGTGCGCGACCTGTACGAGCCGGACGACACCACCGCGGGGATCGCGCTGCGCGACCTGCACGGCGACGTGGTGCTCGTCGTCGCGAGCGACCGCGTCTCCGCGTACGACCACGTGCTGAGCCCGGGCGTCCCCGGCAAGGGCGTCGTGCTCACGCAGCTCAGCCTGTGGTGGTTCGAGCAGCTCGCCGACCTCGTGCCGAACCACGTCGTGACCACCGACGTCCCGGACCCCGTCGCCGGCCGGGCGATGGTGTGCCGGCGCCTCGAGATGTTCCCCGTGGAGTGCGTCGCGCGGGGGTACCTCACCGGGTCGGGGCTCGCGGAGTACCAGGGGAACGGCGAGGTCACGGGCATCCCGCTGCCCGCGGGGCTCGTGGACGGCTCGCGCCTGCCCGAGCCGGTCTTCACGCCGGCGACGAAGGCCGCGGTCGGCGAGCACGACGAGAACGTGCGGTTCTCGGCGGTCGTGGACCTCGTGGGGCCGGAGACGGCGGAGACGCTGCGCGACCTGACGCTGGCGGTCTACGCGCGGGCCGAGGAGGTCGCGCGCGGGCGCGGCGTGATCCTGGCCGACACGAAGCTCGAGTTCGGCACGGACCCGGCGACGGGCGCCGTCACGCTCGGCGACGAGGTGCTCACGCCCGACTCGTCGCGGTTCTGGCCGGCCGACGAGTGGGAGCCGGGGCGCGCACAGGCGAGCTTCGACAAGCAGTTCGTCCGCGACTGGCTGACGTCGCCGGCGTCGGGCTGGGACCGCGCGTCCGACGCCCCGCCGCCCGCGCTGCCCGCGGAGGTCGTGGAGCGGACGCGCGTGCGGTACCTGGACGCGTACGAGCGGCTCACGGGCCGCACGCTCGCGCTCTGAGGGCCGCGCTCAGCGCCGCCGCTCGTCCGGCGGCTCAGCGCAGGACCACGTCGGCGGCGGAGCGCAGCGGGCGCCACGCGGGCGCGTCGGCCTGCGGGCCGGTGCGGGCCAGCACGTCGGCGGCCGGCAGCGGTCCCAGGTCGAGGCCGGTGAGGTCGGCGACGTCCCCGACGGGCACCTGGGACGTGCGGAACGGGCCGAGCGGCGGCGGGTCGCCGGCGGCCTGCGCGGCGGCGGTCGCGGCGCCGAGCGCGCCGTCGTCCAGCAGCGGCGACTGGTCGAGCACGAACGCCGTCGCGGCCAGCCGGTCGCCGGCGTCGAGCGACCAGGCCACGACCTTCCAGTAGCGGCGCGGGAGGGCGATCCCGCGGTACACCGGGTCGTCGTCCGCGAGCACGGGCCCGGTCAGGACCGTCAGGCGCAGGCGCTGCGCGGCGGCGTGCCCGAGCACGTGGTCCTCCAGCCCGAGCCACAGCTCCGCGCCCTGGTTGAAGCCCGCGGCCTGCGGCGCGGCGTTCGGGTAGGCGAACGTCTCGCGGTTCGCGCGGGCGGCGACGCCCGGGGCGCCCCACACGGGGTCGCGGCGGCGCACCAGGTGACCCCGGTCGAGGTCGTTGCGCGCGTACAGCTCCGGCCCGCACTGCTCCGTGGCGGGCACGCGCGGGTCGAGGAACCAGTCGTCATCCCGGGGGACGTCGCGCAGCGCGGTGCCGTCGACGTTCACGGCCGTGGCCGCGGCGAGGCGGCGCACGGGGTCCAGGAGCACCGTGAAGTGCGTCGACGGGAGGTCCCGGAGCGGACGCCCGGCCGCCGGGAGCGGCACGCGCGGGCCCAGGAAGTCGGGGTCGTAGCCGGTCGGGTCGTCCGCGGGGGTCGCCGCCATGCGGGCCACGGTAGTGAGGGGCGCCGACACCGGCAGGGGGCCGGCGGCACGGGTCTGGTGCGATAGCTCGTGAGGCGATATATATCGTCCGTGCGCATCACCGAGCAGAGCTACCTGGTGCTCCTCGCGCTCGCCGAGGAGCCGCGGCACGGCTACGCCATCGTGCAGGCCGTCCGGGACCTGTCCGACGGCGAGGTCCGGCTCGGCGCCGGGACGCTGTACGGCGTCCTCGACCGGCTCGTCGCCGCGGGCTGGGCGGAGGCGTCCGGTGAGGAGGTCGTCGACGGCCGGCTGCGGCGGTACTACCGGCTCACGGGCGCAGGACGCGAGGCCGTCGCCGCGTACACCGACCGGCTGGCCGCCCTCGCGCGGCGGGCCCGCCGGGTGGTCGGCCCCGCGGCGCGGCCGGCGTCGGGCGGTGCCTGGTGAGCGGGCTGCACGACGAGGGTGCCCTCGGCGTCGACCTGCGCTTCGCCCGGTCGGCGCGCCGCTGGCTCGCCGCCTACCCGCGCGACTGGCGCGACGCGCGCACCGGCGAGATGACGTCGCTGCTGGCGGACCTCGCGCCTCCCGGCGCCCACCGTGTCGGCGTGCGTGCGGGGATGCCGCTGCTGTGGTCCGGCCTGGCGACGCGGCGGCGCGCGCGGCCGCCGCTGCACGTGGTCCTGGGGTACCGGCTGTTCAACCGTCCGGTGCCGGCGAGGTACCGGCCGTGGGTGCGTGCGGATCTCGAGGCGCCGTGGCGGCCGCTGCGCGAGCTGCCGTGGTCCTTGACCGGGCTCGCGCCGCTGCTCGCGTTCATGGGCGCGGGCCTGGACTCGGGCGCCGAGGCGGTCGCCCTGGTGGCCTACGTGCTCGCGCTGGCGGCGGCCGAGTGCGGTCGCGACTCACGCCACCGGCGCATGCTCGCCGAGCGGCACCTGCTGCCTGGTGTCGGTGAGGACGTAGGAGCGGGCGGTGTGCGCCGGGCGGTCGTGCTCCGCGACCGTGTGCGGGCGCTGCCGGCGGCCGGTGCGGCGGTGCGCGCGGTCGCCGTGCTCGGCACGGGTTCGGGTGGCCTGCTGGCGGTCGTCGCCGCGCAGGGTGACCTGGAGGTGGGCACCGCCGTCGCCGCCGGGGTTGCCCTGGCCGTGGGCGGCGCCCTCGCGCTCGGCACGCGCCACCGGCGCTGGCTGCTGGACGACCCGCCGGAGCAGCCCGGACGGCGCGTCGTGGCGGCGACGCCCGGGGCGCTGCTCGCCGGTCCCCTCGCCGCCGCGGCGGCCGTCGCGTTGGCCGTCGCGCTGTACCTCGGCGCTGACGCGCACGGGGCGGCTGCGACGGTCCTGCTCGCGGGCGCGCTCGTCGCCGCGCCGGTCGTCGTGGTCACGCGGCGGTGGCTGACCGCCCACCGGCAGCTCGTCGCGGTCGACGTCGTGCGCGCGCTCGCGGACGGGCTGCCCCCGGCCCTCGACCTGCCCCGGCCGGGGCTCCTCCTGGTGGAGGCCCCCTCCGCCCCGTCGGCACGGCCTGCACCGTCACCCTGAGCGCGTCTCCCTGGACGGGCACCTCGCCCCCGCGTGCCGGGTCGTAGGATCAGGCCCGACCCCCTTTCGTCGCGAACCAGGGAGCACCCGTGGGACGAGTCGTCGTCGACGTGATGCCGAAGCCGGAGATCCTCGACCCGCAGGGCAAGGCGGTGGCCGGCGCGCTGCCGCGCCTGGGCTTCGCGCAGTTCACGTCCGTGCGTCAGGGCAAGCGGTTCGAGCTCGAGGTGGACGGGCCGGTGACGCCCGAGGTCCTGGAGGCCGCCGCGGCCGCCGCCGAGCAGGTGCTGTCCAACCCGGTCATCGAGGACGTCGTGCGCGTCGCCGACATCGAGGCCGACGCGGCCGGCACGGTCGCGAGCCAGGGTCTGGCCTGATGAGCCGGATCGGCGTCGTCACCTTCCCCGGGACGCTGGACGACCGCGACGCGGCCCGCGCCGTGCGCCTCGCCGGCGGCGAGCCCGTCGCGCTGTGGCACGCGGACGCCGACCTCAAGGACGTCGACGCGGTCGTGCTCCCCGGCGGCTTCTCCTACGGCGACTACCTGCGCGCCGGGGCGATCAGCCGGTTCGCGCCCGTGATGGGCGAGGTCGTCGAGGCCGCGGGCAAGGGCCTGCCCGTGCTGGGCATCTGCAACGGGTTCCAGGTCCTCACCGAGGCGCACCTGCTGCCCGGCTCGATGATCAAGAACGAGAGCCTGCACTTCCTCTGCCGCGAGCAGGTGCTGCAGGTCGAGAACAGCGACACCGCGTGGACGCGCGAGTTCGAGCAGGGGGAGAGCATCACCATCCCGCTGAAGAACCAGGACGGGCAGTACGTCGCCGACGAGCGCACCCTCGACGAGCTCGAGGGCGAGGGGCGTGTCGTGTTCCGCTACCAGGGCGAGAACCCGAACGGCTCGCGCCGCGACATCGCGGGCATCTCCAACGCCGCGGGCAACGTCGTGGGCCTCATGCCGCACCCCGAGCACGCCGTCGAGCCCGGTTTCGGCCCCGACACCGCGCAGGGTCCGCGCAGCGGCACCGACGGGCTCCGCTTCTTCACGTCGGTCCTGCGCGCGCTCGTCGGCTGACCCGCGTGGCCGGGGGCGACGTCACGGACGTGCGCGTCGAGGCCGTCCCGTGGGAGGACCCCGACGCCCGCCGGCTCCGGGACGCCCAGCAGGCGGAGCTGCACGAGCGGTACGGCGCGCCCGACATCGGGCACGACATGACCGCCGACGGCATCGTCACGATGCTCGTGCTGCGCGTCGGGGGCGAGGCGGTCGCGTGCGGTGCTCTGCGGGACGCGTCGGCCGAGCTCGGCGCGGGCACCGGCGAGCTCAAGCGCATGTACGTCCGCCCCGCCTGGCGCGGGCGCGGGCTGTCGCGGCGGGTGCTCACGGAGCTGGAGGCGGCCGCCCGGGCACGCGGCGTCACCCGGCTCGTCCTGGAGACGGGCGTGCTCCAGCCGGAGGCCATCGGGCTCTACCTGTCGGCCGGGTACGCGCCGGTCCCGCGTTACGGCGAGTACGCCGACGAGGCCGACTCGCGCTGCTTCTCCCGGGACCTGGACGGTGGTCCCGCGGCCCCCGGTGCGAGCCCCGAAGCGCCGAGGGGCCCGCGCGGCGAGGCGCCGGCGCGCCCCGTGGTGATCGCGCCCGTGGCGTGGGACGACGCCGCCGCGGTCGCCGTGCGCCGCGCGATGGTCGCGGAGCTCGCCCCCGCGCAGCCGGTGCCCGACGGCGGGTACGCCCGGTTCGGCACCGCATCCGGTGCGGGTGCGCCCGCCACGTTCCTGGCACGCGTCGACGACGAGCCCGTGGGGTGCGTCACGGTCCGGCGCGCGCCCGCGCCGTGGCCGGACGGGTGGGCCGAGGTGCAGCGGCTGTACGTATCGCCGACCGGCCGGCGTGCCGGTGTGGCCCGGCGGCTCCTGGCCGCGGCCGAGGACGCCGCCCGCGGGCTCGGCTGCACCACGGCGGTGGTCGACGCGGGCATCCACCAGCAGGCGGTGATCGCGCTGTACCGGTCGCTGGGCTACCGGCCGGTGCGCCCGGCGGTCGACGCGTCCGCCCGCCCCGACGTCCTCTGGTTCGCGCGGCCGCTCGGACACCCGCCGCGCTGACACAGCCCGCACTGACACCCGCCGCGCTGACACCCGGCCGCCGAGTCCCCGCCGCCCCGACGCCCGCTAGGGACGCGCCGCCTCGGCTGCGACCGCGAACGCCCGGTGTGCCTGCTCGCCGAGCTCGTGCTCAGCGAGCAGCGCGCTCGCGGCGGCGAGGTCGGGAGCCGCGTCCGCGCCGGTGCGCACCTTGAGCTCCGCACGGTAGAGCAGCGCCTCGAACACCTCGATCGGCGGGGCGTCGGCGAACCGGATGAGCCCCGCGTCGAGCACCGCGATCGCCTGGGCGTCGTCGCCGCGCGCGTCGCCCTGCCGTGCGGCGACGTCGATCATCCGGCCCAGGCCGGACCGTCGCTCCGTCACGTCGTCCTCGGACGAGCCGGCTCGGTAGAAGCGGAGCCAGTTGCCACCGACGTCCACGATCGAGAACCCGGTCGCGGTGCCGGCCTTGCGCCGCGGTGGGAGCAGGCGCGGGATGCCGGTGACCGGGACCTTGCCGTACAGCGCCCGCAGCCCGGCCTTGAACGCGGCGTGGCGCTCGCCGGGCTCTGCGACGGTGATGATGGCGCTGCCGTACGAGGTCGCCGGGTCGAAGCCGTCCATGGCGAACAGGTGGATCGCTATGTCGTCCAGCTCCACGACCGCGCACGGGTTGGGACGGCGCTGCTGGAAGCTGACGGTGAACCCGAGCGCGACGTAGAACGCGAGTGCGTCATCCAGGTCCGCGCACGGCAGCACGGGGTAGGTGCGCTCGCCGGCCATCCCGTCCCCCTTCCCGCCGCCTGAGCGGCTCGGTGGTGGCGCAGAGGGCGTATCCAGCCGATCGGGACGATTCGGGTCATCAGGCTATCCGCGCCGGGCGAGTCGCACCCTCGCGCGTCTCGACGGCGGCGCCCGGCGCGTGCGCCCCGCGTGCGGCGTCGGGGCGGACCGGGCAGCCTGCGGGCATGACGGTCCGCATCGGCACGTCCGGGTGGTCCTACGACCACTGGGACGGCGTCCTCTACCGGCCCGGGCTGCCGGCGGCGCAGCGGCTCGCCCGCTACGTCGAGGCCTTCGACACCGTCGAGCTCAACGCGAGCTTCTACCGCTGGCCGCGCGAGCGGGCGTTCGCGAGCTGGCGAGAGCGCCTGCCTGACGGGTTCACGATGTCGGTGAAGGCGCCCCGGGGCCTGACCCACGCCCGCCGGCTGTACGGGCCGGAGGTGTGGTCCGAGCGCATCGCCCGCTGCTGGCACGAGCTGCGCGGTCACCGCGAGGCGCTGCTCGTCCAGCTGCGCCCGGACGCCGAGCGGGACGACGCGCGTCTGGACTGGTTCCTCGGCACGCTGCCCGACTGGGTGCAGGTCGCCGTCGAGCTGCGGCACCCCTCGTGGCAGACCGACGCCGTGTTCGACCTGCTCGCCCGGCGCGGCGCGGCGTACTGCGTGGTGTCCGGCGCCCGCATCCCGTGCGTGCTGCGCGCCACGTCCCGGCTCGTGTACGTGCGCCTGCACGGGCCCGACCACGACCACCTGTACGCCGGCTCCTACTCCGACGACGACCTGCGCTGGTGGGCCGACCGCATCGGCGAGTGGGACGCCGCCGGGCACGACGTCGTCGCGTACTTCAACAACGACGGCGGTGGGAACGCGGTGCGCGACGCCTGGCGGCTGCGCTCCTTCCTCGGTGGCTGAGGGGCCGGTCACCGCCGTGCGGCGCGCCCCGAGAGGTGGCCCGACGACGTGCGGCCGTACGGGCTGGGGCCGAGCGCGCGAGGGGTGGTCAGGGCCCTGTCCTGGCGGCTACCCTCGGCGCATGTCCTCGTCCCGGGTGTGTTGTCGCTGAGCTGACGACCCCGCGCGCCCGTGGCCGACCGGCCCTGGCTGTGCACCCGGTACGACCTGAGGACCTCCTCCCGTGGCTCAGCCCGTTCTCGCCCGTCCCCGCACGCCGGACACCGCCGCCCCGACCGGGCAGCCGCACGGCGGCGCCCCCGCCGCGACCTCCTCGACCCGATCCGTGCACCGCGTCGGGGTCGCCGGCCTCGACGCCGCCCCCGGGGCCGTCGAGTTCCTGCTCGACGCGGAGTCCCTGACCGAGACCACCGTGGCCCTGGCCGCCGCCCGTGCGGACGTGATCCGGCTCGTGCACAGCGCGGTGCTCCCGACACCCGCAGCGGTGCGCGCGCTCGTCGACGTGCTCGCCGCCGAGATCGCCGCGGTCGGGCGCGACCGCACCGAGGTGCGCGTCGTGCTGCAGGTCGAGGCGGTCGTGGCCCGCGACGAGGCCGACGCGGCTCGCCGCCGGGAGGCGGTGACCTACGCCGAGGCGTTCTCGGGGGCGGTCTGGGCCTCCTCGGTCACGTGGCTGGTGGCGCCCGTCGAGCGCCTCGTGGCGGACGCGCACGCGCTCGCGGCCCGCGCGCAGGTCGACGCGGTGGAGCTCGCGCTGGTCGGGGCCTCGGCCGCCCTCGCGCCGGCCGTCGCCGCGGCCGCGGCCTGACGCGGCCCGGGCGGCCGGCGCCGCGGCGGGGAGCGCCCGCCGGGTGGGACGCCCTCGGTGCGGGTGCAGCCCGGCCCGCCCCTGCCTAGCGTGGCGGGACGGGCGCCGCGGGGGCGCCGCGGCGACGGGAGGCACCCATGGCGCACGAGGCGCAGCACCTGGACCGCGAGGAGGGTGTCGCGAAGGTCGCGGAGCTCATCAAGGACGTGCGGATCGCGATGCTGACGACGATCGACCCGTCCGGTGCGCTGGTGAGCCGCCCGATGGCGGTGCAGGAGGTCGAGTTCGACGGCGACCTGTGGTTCTTCACCGAGCTCGACAGCCACAAGGCGGACGAGGTGCGCGGCGGCGGACCGGCGAACGCGGCGTTCGCCGGCTCGACGCACTGGGTGTCCGTCTCCGGCACGGCGGAGGTCGTGCGCGACCAGGCGAAGATCGAGGAGCTGTGGGGCGCGGCCGCGCAGGCCTGGTTCCCGGACGGCCCGGCGTCGCCCGGCGTCGCCCTCATCAAGCTCGAGGCCGAGAGCGCGGAGTACTGGGACAGCCCCGGGGGCCGCCTCGCGACGGTCCTCAGCCTCGCGAAGGCGAGGGTCACGGGCGAGCGGTACGACGGCGGCGACAACGTCGAGGTCGACCTCAGCTGATCGCCCACCGGTCAGGCCGGTGCGCCGACCAGTCCGTGCCGCACGGCCAGCGCCCGCCCGGTCAGCGACGTGTCGGCGTCGACCAGCGCTGCCGGCGGACCGCTGAACACGACCGTCCCGCCCTCCGACCCGGCGCCCGGGCCCATGTCGAGCACGTGGTCGGCCCGCGAGACCACGTCGAGGTTGTGCTCGATGACGACCACGGTGGACCCGGCGTCGACGAACCGGTCGAGCAGGGCGATGAGCCGGTCGACGTCCGCCATGTGCAGGCCGCTCGTGGGCTCGTCGAGCACGTACAGGTCGGCGGGGGAGCCGAGCTCGATGGCGAGCTTGAGGCGCTGGCGCTCACCGCCGGACAGCGTCGAGAGCGGCTGCCCGAGCGTGAGGTAGCCGATGCCGACGGCGTCGAGCGCGGACAGGATCGCCGCGATCGGCTTCTCGGCGCGCTCGGTGAAGAACTCCCGGGCGTCGGCGACGGACATCTCCAGCACGTCGGCGATGGACCGCCCGCGCAGGGTCAGGCCGAGCACCTCCTCGGTGAACCGGCGCCCGCCGCACGTCTCGCACGGGCTCTTCATCGGCTCGAGCGTGCCCAGGTCCGTGTAGATGATGCCGAGGCCGTTGCACGCCGGGCACGCGCCCTCGGAGTTCGCGCTGAACAGCGCCGGCTTGACGCCGTTGGCCTTGGCGAACGCCTTGCGGACGTGGTCGGCCATGCCCGTGTACGTCGCGGGGTTGGACCGCCGTGACCCCCGCGTCGTCGCCTGGTCGACGACGACGGCGTCCGGGTGCTGGCGGGGCAGGACGCCCCGCACGAGCGAGCTCTTGCCGGACCCGGCGACGCCGGTGACCGCCACCAGCACGCCGGTCGGGATCTCGACCGTGACGTCGTGCAGGTTGTGCAGCGTCGCGTGCTCGACCCGCAGCGAGCCGGTCGGCGTGCGCGGCTCCGTCTTGAGCGGCTGGTGGCGCGCCATGTGCTCACCCGTCACGGTGCCGGACGCCAGCAGGCCCTCGACGTCGCCCTCGTAGACGACGCGGCCGCCCGCGGCGCCGGCCCCGGGGCCGACGTCGACCACGTGGTCCGCGATCTCGATGACCTCGGGCTTGTGCTCGACGACGAGCACCGTGTTGCCCTTGTCGGCCAGGGCCCGCAGCAGCTCGTTCATGCGGTGCACGTCGTGCGGGTGCAGGCCGGTGCTGGGCTCGTCGAAGACGTACGTGACGTCCGTGAGGGCGGAGCCGAGGTGGCGGACCATCTTCACGCGCTGCGACTCCCCGCCGGACAGGGTGGTGCTCTCGCGCGAGAGGCTGAGGTAGCCGAGCCCGATGCGCACGAGCGCGTCGAGCCGGTCGGCGATGTCGTCGAGCAGCGGGCGGTACTCCGGGGCGTCGAGGCCGCGGACCCACCGCGCCAGCTCGCTGACCTGCATCGACGTGCACTCGGCGATGGACCGGCCGGCGACCAGGCTGCCGAGCGCGGCGGCGCTCAGGCGGGCGCCGCCGCAGTCCGGGCAGGCGCCGCGCGTCGAGATCCGCTCGACCGCCGTGCGCACGTGCCCCTGCAGCTGCTCGGGGTTCTTGGCCAGGTACGAGCGGCGGAGCTTGCTGATGAGGCCCTCGTACGTGAAGGACGCGCCGCCGACGTCGATCTTCGGGGCCTTGCCGTCCGGCCCGTGCAGCAGGATCCGGCGCTGCTCGGGGGTGTACGTGCCGACCTTCGCGTCGGGGTCGAAGAAGCCCGACATCACGAAGATCTTCCAGTACCACCCGCCGGCCTGGTAGTTCGGGAAGTCGATGGCGCCCTCGTTGAGGCTGAGGTGCGGCCGGACGAGCGCGTCCTCGTCGATCGCCGCGACGGAGCCGACGCCCTCGCACGCGGGGCACCAGCCGCGGGGGTCGTTGAACGAGAACGCCGTCGGCGTGCCGAGCGAGGGCGTGCCGAGCCGGGCCCACAGGCGGCGCAGCATGGCGTACGCGTCGGTCACCGTGCCGACCGTCGAGCGCGCGTTGCCGCCCATCGGCTCCTGGTCGACGACGATCGACGCGGTGAGCCCCGTGAGGGAGTCGGCGTCGGGCTGCGCGCTCTGCGGCAGGAAGTTCTGCACGAACGCGCTGTGCGTCTCGTTGAGCAGGCGCTGCGACTCCGCGGCGATCGTGTCGAAGGCGATCGAGGACTTGCCGGAGCCGGAGACCCCCGTGAACACGGTGAGCCGGCGCTTGGGGACGTCGAGGTCGACGTCCTGCAGGTTGTTCTCGCGAGCACCGCGGATGGCGATGACGTCGGGCACGGCTGCTCCTCGGGTGGCGGTGGGCGGCACGGCGGTACCGACCCGTGCGTGGCCCCCGACTCATCGGGTGCACGGGCCGGCGGACGCGGCGTCGAGCGTACGGTCGACGTGCTGTCGACGTGCACCCTGGTTTTCGCGGAGCTGTCGAGATGCAAGATGGTTTGGCTAGACGGCGTCCATAGTCTGACCACTCAGTCGCGCGGCCCCCCCGACGACGACGAGGACGCCAGCACGCCCAGGGCTCGCTTGATTGGTATCGGTCGCGAGCGTGACTACCCGGTTCGAAGCGGATAGCGCTCAAGCACTTCCACGATGTCGTCCGACCACCAGGCGAGCGTCACCTCGTCTGCGGTCGCGCTGATGGGTAGCAGCTCCCTCAGGATCGCCACGTCGGTCTCGGGGAGTGCCTCGCCTATGGACAGGTGAGGCACGACCTCGTCGAACATCCCGCCGTACGGCGGCCACTGCGGAAAGGCCGCGGAGAAGATCTCCGTGAGCCGGGTGAACGGCGCGCCAGGGTCGGGCACCAGGTAGGTGAGTCCGCCGGCGAAGCGGCCGACCGCGGAGAGCTTGAAGCCAAATGCTCGGACGGGAGCCAGGAGCTCGCGGATGGTGCCGACGAGGGTTTCATCGACGTCGGACCGATCGACGAACGGTCCGAGCAACGTGACGTGGGGGCACACGGGCGCGACCTCGAGCCGCGCAGCGATCGACTCCAGCGCTGGAACGGGAACCTGGATCACCGTGTGCCCCATGCCCACCAGTCTGCCCATGAAGGCGCGGATGGACCGACGCAGCTTGCGGGCGGACCTGTCCGGACGGCTGGGCCGTCAACGCACGACGCCTGACGCCGGTCAATCTGTCCTGCATTTCGACACCAGAATGGGCCGATGGACTTGAGCCCCGGCGAACACGCCGTGTACCACCGCAGCCGCCTGGCCTTCGGCGCGGCCACAGCAGCGGGTCTGCCGGGACGCTTCGAGGCGTTCGAGCTCGGGGGCCTACGGGCGCTGCTGACCAACTCGCCTGGGTTGGGGTTCCTGAACTCGGTGACCGGGGCGAACGCGCGGACGGTTGCAGCTCTTCGGGAGGTCGTTGCAGTCTTCACGGCCGCCGGTGCTCCGCTACCCGCGGTGGTGGGTACCTCAGGCGATCTCCCCTCGGCTGAGCGGCTGAGCGATCTTCGTGCGGCCCCCGGCCCTGTCCGACCGATCGCGGTGCTCGATCCGAGAAGCCGTGACGAACGTGTCGCCCCGAGCGACCACCTGCAGGTGCGACCGGCGGTGGGCGAGGACCTGGCGACCTTCTTCGAGGTGCTCTCCGCCGGCTACGCGGCACCGGTCGACGTTGACCGGTTCCTCGTCGCCGAACACTCGGACCCGAAGGTGCTGCGTTTCATGGCCTGGAAGGAAGACCGGCCCGTGGCAGCGGCGGCGATGTCACTGCACGACGACGTGGCGGTTCTGGGAGGAGCGGCGACCCTGCCGACCCACAGAAGCTGCGGGGCGCAGACCGCACTGCTGCACAGCCGCCTCGACGCAGCAGCAGCCGCCGGTGCCCGCGGCGCTGTGGCGACTGCGGCCCCGGGCTCTCCCAGCGTCCGCAACCTGGCCCGCAATGGCTTCACCGTGCACCTACGCCGCAGTTGGCTCCTCGCTCCCGCCGAGGTGTGAGCTCCGGGACAGTTCGACCGACCGCGTCCGCGGAGGGGTGGCTGGTCAGAGTTGGACGCTCAGAGCTGGTCAATCTGTCTTGCATCTCGACACGTGCAGGTGCAGGGTCGCCCCCGTAGCGGTCACGGGGTGGCCGCGACCAGGCGCCCGGCTCCCGGGCCGATGTGCCCGCCTCAGGCGCGCAGCGTGCCCAGGCCCCGCTCGAGGTCGTCGCGGAGGTCCTCGACGTCCTCGAGGCCGATCGACAGCCGCACGGTCGACTCGGCGATCCCGACCGCCGCGCGACCGGCGGCACCGAGCTTGCGGTGCGTCGTCGTCGCCGGGTGCGTGACGATCGACTTCGCGTCGCCGAGGTTGTTGGAGATGTCGATGACCTGCAGCGCGTCGAGCACGCCGAACGTCGTCTTCTTCGCGAGGTCCGGCGTCGCGCCCTCGGGCACGGCGAGGTCGAACGTCACCACGGTGCCGCCGCCGGTCTGCTGCGCGCGCGCCAGGTCGTGCTGCGGGTGCGAGGGCAGGAACGGGTAGCGCACGCGGGCGACGCCGGGGTGCCGCTCGAGCCACGTCGCGAGCGTCAGCGCGGACGCCGCCTGGTGCCGCACGCGCACGCTCAGCGTCTCGAGGCCCTTGAGCAGCACCCACGCGTTGAAGGCCGACAGCGACGGGCCGGTGTTGCGAACCAGCGTCTGCACGGGTCCGTGCACGAACTCGGCGGAACCGAGGATCGCGCCGCCGAGCACGCGCCCCTGCCCGTCGATGTGCTTGGTCGCGGAGTACACGACGACGTCCGCGCCGTGCTCGAGCGGCCGGGAGAACACCGGGGTCGCGAAGACGTTGTCGACGACGACCGTCGCGCCGGCCGCGTGCGCGAGGCGGCTCACCGTCGCGATGTCGACCAGGTCCTGCATCGGATTGGACGGCGTCTCGAAGAAGACGACGTCGGCCGGTGCCGCGAGCGCCTCCTCCCACTGCGCGGGCACGTGCCCGTCGACGTAGTCGGTGCGCACGCCCCACTTCGCGAGGATCTCCTCGAAGACCACGAGGGACGAGCCGAACAGCGCCCGGGACGCCACGACGCGCGACCCGGACCGCACGAGGGCGGCCAGCGTGGTGAAGACCGCGGACATGCCGGTCGCGGTCGCGTAGCAGGCCTCGGCCCCCTCGAGCAGCCGCAGGCGCTCCTCGAACGTCGAGACCGTCGGGTTGCCGTACCGCGAGTAGAGGAACCGGTCGACCTCGCCCGCGAAGCCCGCCTCGGCGTCGGCCGCCGACGGGTACGCGTACCCCTGCGTCAGGAACACGGCCTCGGACAGCTCGCCGAACTCGCTGCGGACGAGCCCGCCGCGCACCGCCAGGGTGTCGGGCCGCAGCGCGGTGCGGTCGGTGCGGCGGTCGTCCCAGTCGCCGGGACCGGGCACGCGGCGCGTGCTCACGGCTGCACCCACGGCAGGCCGGCGGCGCGCCAGCCCTCGTGGCCGCGGTGGCCGTCCGGGCCCGTCGCGCCCTCGAACCCCTCGAGCACGTTGTACGCCGGGCCGTACCCGGCGGCCGTGGCGGCCTGCGCGGCGCCGATCGAGCGCTGGCCGGACCGGCAGAGGAACACGACCGGCCGGCCGTCCCCGGGCGTGACGCCCGTGGCCGCGAGCTGGTCGAGGAACCGCGGGTTCGGGCGGCCCGACGGGTACGACACCCACTCGACCAGCGCCGCCTGGCGGCCGACCGTGCGCAGGTCGGGCACGCCGACGTAGCGCCACTCGGCGTCGGTGCGGACGTCGACGAGCACGGCGTCGGGGTCCTGGCTCAGGAGCTCCCACGCCTCGGTCGGCGTGAGGTCGCCGGCGTAGCCGTCGGCGGGACGTGGCTGCACGGTCATGCGTCCTCCATCGGTCCTGGCGGTAGCACCCTCGTCCGGGCCCGTGCGGGTCCCGCGGGTTGCTGCGGCGTCGTCGAGCCAGATCTCTCGGCCGCTCTGGATGGTCGCCGGCGATGCTACGGCAGGCGCGCGGGCGCCGGTCGGCCCGTCTCACCGACGTCGCGTCACGTCACGTCGGTGACCGCCGGCCGCCAGCGCAGCCCGGGGAACCGGGCGAAGTCGCGGTCCTGCGACACCCACGTGGCGCCGTGCTCGACCGCGACGGCGGCGTGCTGGGCGTCCGCCACGAGGTTCCCGCGCGCGTCCGCGTCGCGGCACAGCCGGGTGACCAGGTCCCAGTGGCGCGCGCCCGGCGCGACGCGGACGACGTCCGGGTGGCTGCGCAGCGCCTCCACCTGGGTGAGCGCCTCGGCGAGCGGGGTGGGCCGGGCGAAGACCCGCGGATGGGTCAGGACGCGCACCGTCCCCCCGAGCACCGCGTCGGTCACGCCGAGGGTCTCCGGGCCCGCCACGGCCTCCTCCAGCCAGGCACGCAGGGCGTCGTGGCGCGGGGCGTCCGCGCGGAACGCGCCCACGAGCACGTTCACGTCCGGCAGGATCACCGGCCCTCCAGCACGTCCACGAGCGCGGCGGAGTCGTCGAGGTCGACGCCGGGCGCGAGCCCGCCCGATCCGCACGGCGTCACCACGAACGGGGTGCGGGCGCCGGCCTGCTCCGCGCGGTACCGGGCCAACGCGTCACGCAGCGCCTCCTCGACCACCGAGGTCACCGTGCGGCCGGTCGCCGCCGCGGTCGTCCGCACCTCGCGGTAGAGGTCGTCCGGCAGGTTCAGCGTCGTGCGCATACGCGAAGCATATCCGCACATTGCGCTTTCATATCACCGCCTTGCTACAGCATGGATACGCTCAGCGACTTCGTGAGCTCGCGGCCTGACACCACGCTGCGCAAGGTCATCAAGACCTCATCGACAACGCCTGGCGACCAGATCGCCGACCGCCCACCCGCTACTAGATCGACAGCACGACCGGGAAGCGCCCGGCAGGGACCACCGCGCCGGCTCACTGGACGACCAACACGACGTCGCGCCTGCCGCCAGCGCCAGCTCGCCCGGGGGCTCTCGGCCGCTCAGCTCACCCCGGCCGCACCCACCAGGGCGAAACCACCCGCCCGCCCTCTCAAAACCGCGGCGCAGAGTCCTCCCGACGCCACATCCCGTCCTGCAGCCGTAACCACCCGGCGTCAGCCATGTCGACGACCATCGCGCTGGCGACACCTCCGGGCAGGTCCGGGTTGTCGAGCATCGACAACGGCCCGCTTCCGAACAGGTGCAGCGCCGTGTACGCCAGGTACGTTCCGGCCTCGTGCTGCTCCACCGGATACCGAGCGAGCCACCGCCAGATCGGGTGCTCTCGCCCCCACGCAGGCATGTCGAAGTGCACACGCCGCCACTGCTCGGTCGGACGCGGACCGGGCGGCAGCAGGGTCGGTACCGGTGGTCGCGGCGGGGGAGGAGCGGTCGGTCGCGGCCGCGTCATGCGCTCCGCCAGCTGTCGATCCGCTCGGCGCTGCGCCCGCGTGTCCGCATCGGCCTGCGCACGTCGCCGCTCGTCCTCCAAGCGCGCGCGCTCGGCCTCCTCCTCCGCGCGGCGCAGCGCTTCCGCCGCGCGCCGCTCCTGCAGCCGCTCACGCGCCTGATCCAAGCTCGGCGTCCACACCCCGCCCGCCTCCATCCGGCACGCAGGCAGCGCGTTCCACGAGTCGTCGATTTCCACCCCGTCGACCTCGACACCGACGCGCACCCCCTGCACGTCGCGCCCGATCCGCAGGGTGACGCCTTCACGTGCACGCTGCGTGCTCGCGGCGCCATCCGCCGCCGGCCCGAACAGCCACGTGACCTGATCGACCGCGCCGCGGTACCGGTCATCTCGGTCGCGCCACGCCGTGCTGCCAAGGTCCGTTAGCTGCACCTCAAGGGTGTGCTCGACCCCGTTCACCACAACGTGCAGGTCCGCGCGCCCTGCGCCGTCCAACGTGTGCTCGATCGTCGGCACGTAGCCCTGCCCCTGCAGCCACGCCATGAGCTCGCGCTGGTACGCCAGATGCGCGTACGCGCCACCCACGTCCCGCCCGGAACTGAGTAGCGCGCATGGCGAGGCTCCGCGCTTGTGCCGGAAGTAGGGCCCTCGTACCGGCCCTGCCGGCAGCTCCAGTTGCTGGCCGCAGCCTCCTGCCTGGGTCGTGCACCAGAACTGGTGATCAATCCGGAGCCGCAGCGCGTCCTCGCGCTCCGCCGGCGCCACGACGTGCGCCGTCCCGTCGGCACCATCGGTCACCGCATGCCGCAGTTCGTCCAAGGCCATGCCGGTCGTCTACCTGTAGGCGCCGACACATCGACCAGCCGCCCGGGCGGTTTCTCCCGGTACGCGAAGCCGCGCGTCGCGTCTTGTCACCCGGTCAGCGCAGTGCGGCGTGCCGCCGAGCCCGGTTCCGGCGGCGTAGCGCTCGAGCGCTGGATCGCCACTCCGGTGGGCCTCCGACCGGCGGCGCGGGGCGTCGCTGCGGCCCCCCGCTGTGCCGGCGGTCCTCGAGCGCCCGGCGTCGACGTCGAGAACGCCCTTCACGCCTCGTGCGGCGACGCGCCGCGCCGCGGGCCGGTGCCGATGAGGGCGCCTCAACGGCGGCAGATGCCTGCAGCCGGGAGCCAGACCGTCTTGGCCTGCCACCACGGCTAGAGAACTGCTACTGGTCCCGCACGTCCGGCGGCGGTGACATCATCGATGACAACGTTCGTCTCCTTCTCCCCTGGCAAGGTGAGCGTGAGCGTCCGCGATGGCGAGGGCTTCGAGGTCAACGGGTGTGGCCTGTGGCTGGCGCCATCTCACGTGCGCTGACTGCCAGGCGGCGACGGTCGCGCGTGGACCAGGGGACTAGTTCGGCTACGACAACTGCCGAGCGGCGGCCGAAGAGATCGTCGCCGGCCACCCCGCCCCGGCACGTCAGACCCCAGGGCGCAAGGGGCCGAAACCACAGGCCGAATCCGGCGCGGTGGCCGGTCACGCACGACCCGATTTCGTTCGGTGCCCGACGAGCTGCCTTGACGGGGGATCACCTCTTCTCGGTGCGCCCGAGCTCGTAGTACCGCAGACCGCTCATCTTTGTCCCAAATGCTGACTCTTCGATGGACCGATCGATAGTTCGAACCGACGAGCCGCGCTCGACCATCGCCACCAGACGAGTACGTCGGGCCCGGACGTACGGCTCAGCGTCCAGGTCGAAGTACCCGCACAGGGCCCGGCTATACGCATCACTGATCGGCAGCAGCGGCAGCACGAGGGAACGTATCGCTTCGTCGACGTCGTCGCTGAGCCCCATGAGCAGCCAAGGCTTGGCGTGGGCAGCCCCGGAGAATAGTCCATAGAGCCACGGGTCATCCGGCACGTACTTCGCCGCTAGCTGGGTGATGTTGTTCCGTGTCGAGGCTGACTGGCCCGCGAACCAAACCCGACCGATGGCGTCCGTGACTTGCCCATGCTTGTCCGTCGCGCGCTCAACCCGGAACCCGTCTTGGGTCAAGACGCACTCGAGGTCTGCGCGCGCCTGCCGCTTCTCTTCAAGTTCGTCCACCACGCTGCTGCCAAACCGCTCGAGTAAGACAATCGATTCGTTGAGCACCGCCGGTAGAATGCTTGCAGCCCGGGCAATCCGAGTCTCGGACGACGCCTCGGCGTCGAGCAACCAGCAGGTCTGAAGCACCGCTTCCATGATGGCGCGGCTCACCGTCCATGCCGGCACCGGCAGCAGCTTCTGATGACGCAGCAGGAGTAAGAGCGTGTCCGCGTGGTCACGCACAGAGAAGCTCCAACGCTGTACGTGATCGCTCGCCCAAGATAACGCTGCCACCGCACCATCAATGCCCGCGGCACGCTGTTGGTCGACGGCCCACAGCCCGGACCCTGCGCCCTCCGCTGCCGCCGAAGCAGCGGCGAACAACTTCCCGTAGGCGTCGCGTTCTTGCAGGACCACCCTCTCGGCCAGCCGTGCCAACGGGGGACGCACGTCCTCAGCGATACCACCCATGCCGTGAGTATCGGGGAGTCGACGCCAACATCGGGCTGGTACGGCCCTAGCGCGCCGCCAGCCGTGAGTTGGCGCGCGCGTCCATCAGCGCCGCCGGCGGATGGCTCCGAAGGTCCGGTTGCAGGACGGACAACGCCAGCAGTCGCCGTCATCGACGATCGGGCCTGGTCGGGGCGGGTCTTCGGGGTCATGAGCGTTCCTCTCATCGTCGGTCTCGGCGCATGTGACCCATGTGTGGCAGCCGCGGGTGCTGCAGATATGAGCCATCGACCGGACGGCGCAAGAACGCGCGCGCCTCGTAACGGCCCCAGGAGGTCCGTCGCGGGGGAGTGATGTTGGGTGGCGCGTACCGCGTCGCAGACTCGACGCCCCTGGGCGGAGCGAGCTGGGTCACTCGTGTGCTCATGCGAGACGAGGGGTATTGGCGCCCCGTTTGGGGATTGCTCAACGGGACAGTCGCGATGGGCCGCTCGTGGACCACAGCGCCGCGCAGGACACTGTCCCCGAAAGACCCGCCCCCGAAAAGGCCCGGTCAGGGGGAGCTGTACCGGACAGCGAGGGCACGAGCGGACTGCTGATCGGCTATGCCCGGGTCTCGACGAGATCGCAGGATGCGACCGCCCAGCGGGACGCGCTTCGGAGCCTCGGCGTCGATGCCGACCGGATCTACGTCGACCACGGACTGACGGGCAGCAACGTCTCAAAACGAGAGACGATCCGTGCCCCCACGTTGACACCCGCCGGAGGGCGCGCGGATCCTCGTGCCAGGTCATGAGCGCCAGCGCGAAGCCCCGGCTCGCTGGCCGGCAACCCTCCTCCGCGGTGGGGTGCCCCGGGTGACGACCTGGCCGCGCGCCGTCCGGTGCCGGCAAGCGCGGGACCTCCCTTCCGGGTCCCCGGGTCCAGGAGGCTGCCATGACGACCGTCACCGAGCTCTTCGCGTGTGCCGACGAGGCGTCGGGCACCGCGTCCCCGTCCGCCGCGGCGGCGCCCCGCCCCGCCGTCGGCCGCGGTCCCCTGCTCCCCGTGGTGGGCGCGTCCACCACGGTCCCGCTGGTCGGCGGCACGAGCCGCACCTACGCCAACCTCGACTGCGCCGCGAGCGCGCCCGCGCTCGAGTCGGTCGCCGCGCGCGTCGCCGAGGTGCTGCCGCTGTACGCGTCGGTGCACCGCGGTGCGGGCTACCTCTCGCAGGTCTCCACCGCCCTGTTCGAGGCGTCGCGCCAGGCGGTCGCGCGGTTCGTCGGGGCGCGCGAGGACGACGTCTGCGTCGTCACGCGCAACACGACCGACAGCCTGAACCTGCTCGCGGGCGTCGTGCCCGACGGCGGGCGGGTGCTCGTCCTCGACGTCGAGCACCACGCCAACCTGCTGCCGTGGGTCCAGCGGTGCACCGGGACGCACGCGGGGGAGACCCGCACGGCCACCGTCCTGACGCTGCGGCCGACGGTCGCCGCGACCCTCGCCGCGCTGCGCGACGAGCTCGCCCGGCGTCCGTACGCGCTGCTCACGATCACGGGCGCGTCCAACGTGACGGGTGAGGCCCTGCCGCTGGAGGAGGTCGTCACGCTGGCGCACGCCGCCGGCACGCGCGTCGCGGTCGACGGCGCACAGCTCGTCCCGCACCGCGGCTTCTCGCTCGCCGCCACCGGCGTCGACTACGTCGCGTTCTCCGGCCACAAGACGTACGCGCCGTACGGCGCCGGCGCGCTCGTCGGGCGGCGCGACTGGCTCGACACCGGCACTCCGTACCTCGCCGGCGGCGGCGCGGTGCGCGACGTGCGCCCCGACCGGACGCTGTGGCAGCCCGCGCCCGCACGCCACGAGGCGGGCTCGCCCAACGTCATCGGCGCGATCGCGCTGGCGCAGGCCTGCGAGACGCTCGCCGAGCTGCCCACGGGTGCGCTCGAGGCGCACGAGCAGGAGCTGCGCGCGCGGCTCGTCGACGGGCTCACGGGCATCGAGGGCGTGCGCGTCGCCCGCATCTGGCCCGACTCGCCGGACCCGGTCGGCGTGGTCACGTTCACGGTCGCCGACCTCAACCCCGGGCTGGTCGCGGCGTACCTGTCCGCCGAGCACGGCATCGGCGTGCGCGACGGCCGCTTCTGCGCCCACCCCCTGCTCGCGCACCTCGGCGCCTCGCAGGGTGCGATCCGCGCGTCGATCGGCGTCGGGACCACCGCCGAGCACGTCGACCGGCTCGTCGCGGCCGTCGCCGCCCTGGTCGCCCGTGGTGCGCAGGCGGCGTACGAGGTCGTCGACGGCTGCTGGTCGGTCGTCGACGACACGCGCCCGCTCGTCGAGGTGCGCGGGCTGGACCACCTCGCCGCGACGGCGGCCGCCGCGTGCGGGCCCGCCGTCGACGACTGAGCGGGCACCGACGTCGCTGCCACCCGGCTGGTCGTCAGCGTGAGGGCTGCCGCCGGGCCGGTCGTCAGCGCGAGAGCCGCCGCCGCGCCCGGCGCAGCATCGCGGTGACGACCACCGGGTGCAGCAGCCGGACGGGCGCGAAGTAGACCCGCCCGCGCCACCCGTGCAGGCGCACGGTCGTTGTCACCCGCACCAGGCGTGCGTCGGCGTCCACCGCGACCCCGCAACGGAAGTCGAGGTGGACGTCGTCGTGCGCGACGAGCGCCTCGCCGCCGACCACCTCGTCGACGGCGAACGCGGCGCGCGGTGCGGGCGGGATGCGCAGCACCGGCACGAGCGCCTGCCGCAGCGCGAGGGCCGCGAGCACCCAGCGCGGCATCGTCGCGAGCGAGAAGATCTCGCGCGCCCACACCGCCGGGTCTGTCGGCGCGCCGGGCGGCAGCGTGACGATCACCGCGTCGGCGTGGTCAGGAGCGGGCACGTCCCGCAGGGCGATCGACCAGTGCGTCATGCGTCCTCCGTCGTCGGTGGTGCCGCCACGCTAGGGCCTGCCGCCTGAGACGCCGCCGAGTGCGCGGCGGCGCCCGTGGCACGCTGCCGCCGTGGAGCACGACCTCGTCCTGACCGGCCACGGCGTCCGCCTCGTCCCGCTGCGTGCCGAGCACGCGGCCGACCTCCTCGCCTGCACCGACGACGCGGTGTGGCGCGGGATGAGCTCGCCGACACCGCGCACGGTCGCGGACATGGCCCGCGTCGTCGCGACGGCGCTCGCCGCACCGGGCCGGTACGCCTTCGCGGTGCTCGAGGACGCCACCGGCGGCGTCGTCGGGTCGACCTCGTTCTACGACGTCGACCTCACCGCGGGCCGGCTCGAGGTCGGCCACACCTGGTACGCCCCGGCCGTGTGGGGTACGCACGTGAACCCGGCCTGCAAGCTGCTGCTGATGGCGCACGCGTTCGAGGGGTGGGGCGTCGCGCGCGTCGCGTACCGCGTCGACGAGCGCAACCACCGCTCGGTCGCGGCCGTGACGAAGCTCGGGGCCGTGCCCGAGGGGCGGCTGCGGGACCACCGCCTGCGCCCCGACGGCACGCGCGGTGCGTCGCTGTACTTCTCCGTCCTGGCCGACGAGTGGCCGGCCGTGCGGGGGCGCCTGCTCGCCCGGCTCGCCGGGGCCCACGTGCCGGACGACCGCACGCACCTGCTGCTCGTCGGCGGCCGCGCGGGCGTCGGCAAGACGACGGTCGCGTCGGCGGTGCACGACCTGCTCACGGCGCGGGACGTGCCGCACGCGGTCGTCGAGGGCGACGCGCTCGACCTGGCGCACCCGGCGCCGTGGGAGCACGGCGTCGCCGCCGCGAACCTCGCCGACGTGTGGCGCCGCTACCGCGCGCTCGGGCACCGGCGGCTGGTCGTCACCAACACGGTCAGCGTCCTCGAGGCCGACGTGCTCGCCGCGGCCGTCGGTGACCGGCCGCACGTGACGTCGGTGCTGCTCACGGCGGACGACGCGACCGCGCACGAGCGGCTCGGCCGCCGCGAGCACGGGGCGTCGCTGACCGCCCACGCGCAGCGGTCGGACGCCGCCGCGAGGCGGCTGGAGGCGCAGGCGGGCGCCGACGTGCACCGCGTGGCGACCGACGGCCGCACCCCGCAGGACGTCGCCGCGGAGGTGCTGCGCCTCGCGGGGTGGTGAGCGGGCCGGGCCGACGGTCCCCGGCGCCTGACGGCCGCCGACGCCGGCGATCCGGGAGCCGCGTGCGGCGACGTCAGCCGATGCGGATCCCGAGGTGCGCCGCGAGCAGCGGCGCGAGGTCGAGCAGCTGGTCCGACGTGACGGTCGCGCCCGCGAGGCCGCCGACGCCGTCGACCGCCTCCCGCAGCCGCGCGCCGCGCAGGTCGACGTCCGTGAGGCGGGCGTTGCCGACGTCGAGCCGTCGCACGTCGCAGTCGACGACCGTGAGCCGCTTGACGCGCGCGCCCGCCAGGTCGAGGTCCCCGACGGTGACGCGCTCCAGCCGCACCTCCTCGACCGTCGCGCCGCGCAGGTCGAGGTAGTCGATCTTCCCGCCCACGACGCGCACGCGGAGCCACTCGCCGCCGGACGCCGCGAGCGCGCCGAGCCGCACGTCGGTGAGCGTCGTGTCCCGCCACGACGAGGACCGGGCGCGGAGCTCGCCCGCCTGCACCGCCGTCCACGCGGTGTCGAGCAGACGCGCGCCGTCGAGGCGCAGGCCGTCCGCGCGGCAGTCGGTCAGGACGCACTCGAGGAAGCGGGCGCCCGACGCGTCGCGGCCGGACAGGTCGAGCCCGGCGAAGGTCAGGTCGTCGAGGTCGGCGTCGAGCAGCAGGTCGTCGGCGGTCGCGTCCACGGGTCGAGCGTGCCACGCGGCGCCGACAGCGGACGGTCCCGCGACCGGCGATCAGGCCATGGAGGTCAGGCCATGGACGCGAGCAGCGCGCGGCACGCCGCCTCGCACCGCCGGCACGCCTCCGCGCACACGCGGCAGTGCTCGTGCATGCCGACGTGCTGCTCGCACTCGGCGGCGCACTGCCCGCACGCGACGGCGCACGCCTCGAGCAGCGCGGCGACGACGCGCAGGTCGGGCTCGGTCTGCCGGCTGAGCACCGCCGCGGTGGCGGTGCAGACGTCGGCGCAGTCCGCGTCCGACCGGATGCACGCACGCAGGTCCGCGACGTGCTCCTCGCCCAGGCAGGCGTCGGCGCACGCGGTGCACGCCTGGGCGCACGCGAGGCACGCCTCGATGCACGCGACGAGCTCGTCGACGGGGGCGAACGGGTCGCCGGGGTAGGCCTCGACCATCTGCCGGGTGCTGCTCACGGTGCCTCCTCGCGGCCCGCCGTGGCCGGGTGCGGCGTCGGACGACGGGCGTCCCCGCCACCGTAGGGCGGTGCGCGGGCCGGGGCACAGGGTGAGCCCGCCCTGCCCGAGAACGGCCCGATTCGTCGGCGGCACCCCCGGGCGCCCCGCACGCGACCGCTCACACCGTCACGTCACCCCGGTCGCGCCGCCGAAACCGGAGTTCCTGACCACGTCGGGGCCGAGGATCTCCGGTTTCGTGACCTCACCCCCGGTCGCGTCGGCGAACCCGGAGTTGCTGATCACGGCGGGGCCGAGGTGGTCAGGAACTCCGGGTTCGAGCGGGGGATGGGGGAGGGAGGGTCAGGGGAGGGGGTGGATCGAGCCGAGGACGTGGGGCTTGCCCGTGCGGGCGTGCCATGCGGCGAGGTCGTAGCCGCCGCCGTCGGCGGGGCGCGTGCTGACCGCCACGGTTCCGGGCAGCAGGACCGGCTTCACGAACTCGACCGACCACACGAACGCGTCGCCGCGTGCCGCTCCCACGTCCGCGAGCAGCCGCGACGCCGTGTACATGCCGTGCGCGATCGCCCGCGGGAACCCGAACGGCCGGGCGGTGAGCGCGGACAGGTGGATCGGGTTGCGGTCGCCCGACACCGCGCCGTACCGGCGGCCCGTGTCCCCGTCGAGCCGCCACGTGCCCGTGGGGGCCGGCGGCGCGAACGCCGTCCGCTCGGCGGCGGGCTCGTCGACGGCGTCCGCGAGACGCAGCCCGGGTGCGAGGTACGTCGAGACGCCACGCCACGCGACGCCGTCCGCACGATCCGACGCCGCATCCGTCGCGACCTCCACGACGAGGTCCACCTGCGTCCCGCGCGGGTGCGGTCGCATCGCCTCGGCGTGGGCCCGGACGCGCAGCACGTCCCCGAGCACCAGCGGCCGCCGCTGCTCGACCCGGTTGGCCAGGTGCACCATCCCGAGCAGCGGGAGCGGGAAGTCGTCGCGGACCATGAGCGCCGTCGCGACCGGGAAGGCCAGCACGTGCACGTACCCGGCGGGCAGCGCGTCCGTGCCGGGCTCGCCGAGCAGCCGCTGGTAGGCCGTCAGGTGCGCCGCGTCGACGCGCACGCCGTCGACGGCGTCGACGACGTCCGGCAGGGGCCGCTGCACCCGCCGCGAGCCACCACCGCGCAGCGCCAGCCGTGCCGCCCCGGCCGCCCCGCGGCCGTACAGCCCGCCGAGCCCGGGGACGGCGGGCAGCACGACCTCGCGCGCGTCGCTCACCGGCCGACCATGTTCTGCCCGCACACGCGCAGCGTGCGGCCGACGATCCCGCCGGCGGCGGGCGACGCGAGGAACGCGATGGCCTCCGCGACGTCGACGGGCAGCCCGCCCTGCTGCAGCGAGTTGAGGCGGCGCGCGACCTGGCGCGTGACCGCCGGGATGCGCGCGGTCATCTCGGTCTCGATGAACCCGGGCGCCACCGCGTTGGCCGTGCCGCCGAACGCCGCCAGCAGGGGCGCGGTCGCGCGGACCATGCCGATGACGCCGCCCTTGCTCGCCGCGTAGTTCGTCTGCCCGCGGTTGCCCGCGATGCCCGACGTGGACGCGAGCGCGACGATCCGCGGCGCGTCCACGAAGTCGCCGGACGTCAGCAGCGCCTCGTTGATGCGCAGCTGCGCGGCGATGTTCACGGCCAGCACCGACGACCACTTGTCGTCGGACATGTTGGCCAGCAGCTTGTCGCGCGTGATGCCGGCGTTGTGCACGACGACGTCCAGCCGGCCGTGCCGGGCACGCGCGTGCTCGAGGATCCGCTCGCCGGCGTCGGCCGCGGTGACGTCGAGCTGCAGCGCGGTGCCCCGGACCCGGTTCGCCACCTGCGCGAGCTGCTCGCCGGCCGCGGGCACGTCGACCGCGACGACGGTGGCACCGTCCCGGGCCAGCACGTCGGCGATCGCCGCGCCGATGCCGCGTGCCGCGCCCGTGACGACCGCGACCTTGCCCGCCAGCGGCTGCTCCCAGTCGGCGGGCAGCTCGCCCGCGTCGGAGTCCACCTCGAGCAGCTGCCCGTCCACGAAGGCCGACCGGGCGGACAGGAAGAACCGCAGCCCCGCCACGACGCTCGCCGCCGTGACCGGTACGTCGGCCGCGACGACCAGCCCGTTGCCGGTCCCGCCCGCGCGCAGCTCCTTGGCGAGCGAGCGGAGGAACCCGTCGACGCCCTGCCGCGCGGCGGCGACCGCCGGCGCGTCCGTGTCGAGCGCGGGACGCGAGATCGTCACGACGCGTGCCCCGGGACGCAGGGTCTTGAGCGTCGACGCGGCGGCGAGGACCGGTGCCGTGAGGTCGTCGGGGTGCGCGACGTCGGTGAGCACGAGCACCACGGCGGCGTACCGCACGTCGGGCGTCGCGTGGCGGTGCACCTCGAGGTCCCAGCCGTCGAGCACGGAGGGCGTGTCGGCAGCGAGGGGCGCGGTGGGTCCGCCGGCCGGCGAGGAGAGGAGGGTCGCCACCGCGTCGGCGTCCGGGCCGGTGCCCAGCACGAGCACCGGTCCGTCCAGCAGCGGCTGCCCCGGCCGGTGCCGGCGCAGGCGTGCCGGGCGCGGCAGGCCGAGCTGCTGCGCGAGCTTCTTGGTGAGGCCGCTGTTGACGAGCTCGAGGTACGTGTCGGTCATCGCTGCTCCTGCGTGGGTCCGGCCGGGCGGACGAGCGCCACGGGCGTCGGGAGAAAGGGTGCCGGGCCGCACGCCCCGCGGGGGGGTGGGGGCGTACGACCCGGCGGTCAGGGGGCCTCGAGGATCGCGGTGAGGCCGAGCCCGCCCGCGGCGCACACGGACACGAGGGCGCGCACGGGGGAGTCGTCCCCGGCGGCGACCTGCGCGGCGCGCCGGCGGTGCAGCTCCTTGGCGATGGTGGCGACGATGCGTCCGCCCGTGGCGGCGAACGGGTGGCCCGCGGCGAGCGACGAGCCGTGCACGTTGAGCCGGTCGGTCTTCACCGTGCCGAACGCGCCGTCGAGCCCGAGGCGCTCGCGGCCGAACTCGTCGGACTCCCACGCGGCGAGGGTCGTGAGCACGGTCGACGCGAACGCCTCGTGGATCTCGACGTACTGGAAGTCGTCGAGCGTGAGCCCGTGCCGGGCGAGCAGGCGCGGCACGGCGAACACCGGCGCCATGAGCAGTCCGTCGACGCCGTGCACGAAGTCGACGGCGCCGGCCTCGGCGTCGACGACCGCGGCGAGCGGGGTGAGGTCGTGCTCGGCCGCCCACTGCGCGGAGCCGAGCAGCACCGTGGACGCGCCGTCGGTGAGCGGCGTGGAGTTGCCGGCCGTCATCGTCGCGGGCGTGTCGAGCCCGAGCCCGAACGTCGGTCGGAGCTTGGCGAGCTTCTCCATGGAGGTGTCCGCGCGCAGGTTGCCGTCGCGCGCGAGGCCGCGGTACGGCGTCACGAGGTCGTCGAAGAACCCGGCGTCCCACGCGGCGGCGAGGCGCTGGTGGCTGCGCAGCGCGACCTCGTCCTGCGCCTCGCGGGTGATGCCCCACTGCGCCGTCGTGAGGGCCTGGTGCTCGCCCATGGACAGGTGCGTGCGGGGCTCGGACGTCCGCGGCGTCGCGGGCGCGAGGTCCTTGGGGCGCAGGCGGGCGATGGCCGTCAGGCGCTGCTGCGGGGTCTTGGCGTGCGAGAGGTCGAGCAGGACGCGGCGCAGCCGGTCGCTCACGGCGATGGGCGCGTCGGACGTCGTGTCGACGCCCCCGGCGATCCCGGACTCGAGCTGGCCGAGGCGGATCTTGTTCGACAGGGAGACGACGGTCTCGAGGCCGGTGGCGCACGCCTGCTGCACGTCGTAGGCCGGCGTCGTCGGCGACAGCGCCGAGCCGAGCACGGCCTCGCGCGTGAGGTTGAAGTCGCGGCTGTGCTTGAGCACGGCGCCGGCGGCGACCTCGCCGATCCGCTCCCCCTGCAGGCCGTAGCGGGCGACGAGCCCGTCGAGGGCCACGGTGAGCATGTCCTGGTTCGACGCCTGTGCGTACGCGCCGCCGGCACGGGCGAACGGGATCCGGTTGCCGCCGAGGACGTACGCGGCGCGGGGGCCGGTCGTCGCGGTGGCGGCGGTGTCGGTGGTGCTCGGGTCGGGGGTGGAGGCTGCCATGTCGGGCGTTCCCTCTCGCATCGGCACTGATGACGAACTCGAGCCGGTGGTGCGACCGTCGCAGGCCCCGTGGGCGCCCTACCGCGTGCGGTGTGGCGCGTCGAGGGACGTCGGTCCCGGTGATGTCCGAAACCCACAGTACCTGATACCTTCGGTTGCGTGAGGTCCGTCACGCCCGGACCGTCGAGGACGACGGCCCCGCCCCCCGCTCGCGACGACGCGGCCCCCCGCCGCGCCCTGGCCGTGGCGCCCGTCCCGGCCACGGACGCCGGGGACGGCACCTCGGGTGGGCCCGCGGACGACGACCTCGACGGCGCACCCGCCGACGGGCGGTCCACGCGCTGGGCCGACCACCGCGAGGCCCGCCGCGCCGAGCTCCTCCGGGTCGCGCGCCGCACGGTGCACCACCGGGGCCCCGACGTGTCGATGGAGGAGATCGCGGCCGCCGCCGGCACGTCGAAGTCGATCGTGTACCGCTACTTCACCGACAAGACCGGCCTGCAGATCGCGGTCGCCGAGGCGGTCGTGCTGCAGATCCAGGGGGCGCTCGAGGGCGTCCTGCGGGTCGCGCCGACGCCGCGGGACGGCCTGCGGGCGATGGTGGCGGTCTACCTCGAGATGATCGAGTCGTCGCCGCACGTGTACGCCTTCGTGACGCGGGACGGCTCGGTCGAGTCCGGCGGGCCGCTCGGGCACTTCCTCGACTCGGTGACGGCGCTGGTCGCCGCACCCTTCGCCCGCGGGCTCACCGAGGACCGGGACGGGCGCCAGGTCGCCCGCCGCCCGGGCGACGCCGCGCCGGCCGCGGGGCCGGACGCCGCCACCCGCGCGCTGGCCGAGTCGTGGGCCGCCGGCGCCGTCGGCTTCGTGCGCGGCGCCGGGGAGTGGTGGCTCGCCCACCGCGACGACCCCGGCACCCCCGACCGCGAGGTGCTGACCGCCCAGGTCGCCGCGTGGCTGTGGGCCGGCCCGGTCGGCCTGCTCGCGCGCGACCGGCCGCCGCGCGACCGATCCACCCCCGATGCACCCGCACCCGACGCACCCGCACCCGACGCACCCGCACCCGACGCACCCGCACCCGACGCACCGACCGACGACGTACCGGCACCCGCCCACCAGGCACCGACCCGCCCGACCGGCAGCGACCACGCGGCCGGCACCCCGAGGGAGCAGCGATGACCACCACGACCGCCCGCCCCGCGGCCCGTCCCGCACCGTCCGGCGCCGCGAAGGACCAGCCCACCGACCGTGTGGACGTCGCCGCGCTCGAGAACCTGCTGCTCGGCCAGTACGCGCAGCTGCGCCGCGAGGCGCGCGCCGTCACCGCCGACCCCGACTTCCAGAAGATCGAGGGCATGCCGGCGGCGGAGCACCGCGAGCGCGTGCTGCACCAGCTGCGCCGCCTCGAGGCCGAGCACGACGTGCTGCGCTCGTTCCCTGCGCGGCACGGCGGTGCGGACGACCACGGCGGTTCGCTCGCACGGTTCGAGGAGCTCGTCGCCGGCGACCCGTCGCTGCAGATCAAGGCGGGCGTGCAGTGGGGGCTGTTCGCGTCCGCGATCCTGCACCTCGGCACCGAGTACCACCACGAGACGTTCCTGCCGGGCGCGATGCACCTGCAGGTGCCCGGCGCGTTCGCCATGACGGAGACGGGCCACGGCTCGGACGTCGCGTCGATCGGCACGACCGCCGAGTACGACGCCGAGGCGCAGGAGTTCGTGATCCACACGCCGTTCCGCGGGGCGTGGAAGGACTACCTCGGCAACGCGGCGCAGCACGGCACGGCCGCCGTGGTGTTCGCGCAGCTCGTCACCGCCGCACCGGGCGGACCGAAGGTCAACCACGGCGTGCACGCCTTCTACACGCCGATCCGCGACCCGCAGACGCACGAGTTCCTGCCCGGGATCGCCGGGGAGGACGACGGCGTCAAGGGCGGCCTGAACGGCATCGACAACGGGCGGCTGCACTTCGACCGCGTCCGCGTGCCGCGCACGAACCTGCTCAACCGGTACGGCGACGTCGCGCCCGACGGCACGTACTCGTCGCCGATCGCGAGCCCCGGTCGCCGGTTCTTCACGATGCTCGGCACGCTCGTGCAGGGCCGCGTCTCGCTCGACGGCGCGGCGGTCAACGCGAGCAAGATCGCGCTCGCCATCGCCGTGACGTACGGGAACCAGCGCCGGCAGTTCGCCGGCGGCGGGTCGGACGAGGTCACGCTCCTCGACTACGGGCAGCACCGCCGCCGCCTCCTGCCGCTCGTCGCGGAGGCGTACGCGGCGACGTTCGCGCACGAGGAGCTGCTCGCCGCGTTCGACGACGTCTTCTCGGGACGCGGGGACACGCCCGAGGCCCGCGAGGACCTCGAGACGCTCGCCGCGGCGCTCAAGCCGACGTCCACGTGGGGCGCGCTGCGCACGATCCAGACGGCGCGCGAGGCGTGCGGCGGGCAGGGGTTCCTGGCCGAGAACCGGCTCACCGGCCTGCGCGCCGACCTCGACGTGTACGTGACCTTCGAGGGCGACAACACGGTGCTCTACCAGCTCGTCGCGAAGCGCCTGCTCGGGGACTACGCCAAGTCGCTGACGGCGCTGCAGAGCGACCGCGGCGACATGGCGCGGTTCGTCGCGGAGCGCGTCGCCGACGCCGCGCTGCACCGCACGCCGCTCGTGCGTGCCGTGCAGGCGCTGGGGGACCTCGGGGACGCACGCCGGTCCGTCGGCCGGCTGCGCGACGAGGAGACGCAGCGCGACCTGCTCACGGACCGCGTGGAGACGATGGTCGCGCAGGTGGCCCAGGCCCTGGCGCCCGCGCGCACGATGAGCCCCGAGAAGGCGGCGGCGCTGTTCGACACGCACCAGCACGACCTGATCGAGGCCGCCGCGGCGCACGCCGAGCGCGTCCAGTGGGAGGCGTTCACGCGCGCGCTCGCGGGCGTCGAGGACCCCGCCACCCGGCAGGTCCTCACGTGGGTGCGCGACCTGTTCGGCCTCTCGCTGGTCGAGCGCAACCTCGCCTGGTACCTCATCAACGGGCGCCTGTCGGCCGGGCGTGCGCGCACCGTGACGTCGTACATCGACCGCCTGCTGGTCCGCCTGCGCCCGCACGCGCAGGACCTGGTCGACGCCTTCGGCTACCGGCAGGAGCACCTGCGTGCGCCCATCTCCTCGGGCGCTGAGCACGAGCGGCAGGAGCAGGCGCGGGCGCACTACCGCGCCCAGCGGGCGTCGGGCGCGGCGCCGATCCCGGAGAAGCACGTCCGGGGCTGACGGCCCGGCGACGGGTCAGGACGCCCGTTCCCACGGTTCGACGTCGCCCGGGACGACGACGAACAGCGGGTGCGGCGACGGCCGTCCGACGGCGGCGACCCAGCGGTGCCGGTCCGGGGAGCGCCCCGCCAGCTTGGTGAGCAGGTGGCGCCACTCGAGCTCGAGCTGCCCGGACGTGACCGGCAGGCGGGCCGTGCCGCGCGTGCGGGCGTCGTCGGGCAGGTGCACGCGCGCGGCGTCGTACCGGTAGCCGCGCCGGGTGGCCTCGTCGCGCAGCCCGTGCAGGTACGCGGCGACGGCGACGGCAGGCTCCGGCTGGGCGCGGAACCGGTCGAGCTGCGGGTGCCTCGTGTACCCCCGCGTGCGGCCCAGCAGCACGGCCTGCGCCAGCAGCGCCTCGCGCCAGCACGCGGTCAGGCCCTGCCGGTCGAGCAGCGCGGGGTGCAGCGACCACAGCCTCATCGGCCCGGCGTCACCGGACGTTGCCGAGCACGGCCGCGGCGACGTCGGCGGGCCGGTGCTCGGGCAGCCAGTGGTCGGCGTCGAGGTCGACCCGCAGGTACGGGCCGTCGACGTGGCGGGCGGTCGCGGCGACGGACGCGGGCGCGAAGAACGGGTCGCGGCGGGCCGCGACGTACGTCGTCGGGACCTCGACGCGGGCCGTGCCGCCACCGCTCGGGACCGGCAGGGCCCGGTACCAGGCGAGCGCGGCGGTGAGCGCGCCGGGCTCGCGCATGCGCGCGACGTAGCGCTCCGCGCGGTCCGGCTCGAGGCCCGCCGTGGTGAGCGACCGGCGCAGGCGCGCGCCGCCGTCGGCGAGCAGCAGCCGCTCGGGCACCCCCGGCAGCTGGAAGAAGCCGACGTAGGACGAGCGCACGGCCTGGCTGCCGCGCAGCAGCCCCGCGCGCATCGCCGCCGGGTGCGGTGTGCCGAGCGCGGTGAGGGACGCGGTCCGGTCGGGCACGCGCGCCGCGACGGCCCACGCGACGGCGCCGCCCCAGTCGTGCCCGACCACGTGCGCCTCGTCGACCCCCGCCGCGTCGAGCAGCGCGACGACGTCGGCGACGAGCTCGGGCACCGCGTACGGCCGGCGGCCGGGCGGCCGGGCACCCGGGGAGTAGCCGCGCTGGTCCGGGACCAGCACGCGCACACCGGCCCGCGTGAGCAGCGGGACCACGGCGTCGTAGGCGGAGGCGTCCTGCGGGAAGCCGTGCAGCAGCACCGCGACGGGCGCGTCGTGGCCCGGGTCGGCCGGCGGGTGGTCGCGCACGTCGAACCGGAGGCCGTCCCGGGTGAAGTGGTCCATCCCGGCAGCACAGCACCGCTCGGGACGGCGTGCCACCGGGTCAGCGGCGGGCGTTCCGGACGCCCCGGTCCGGGTGGGGCGAGGGGGCGCAGCATGAGAGTTCTCTCATCTCCCGCGTCGGGAGTGGCGAGTACGGACGAATCGGGTGAATCGCGACACCAGCGCCGACCTGCGCCGATGCAGCCGCGTCCGTGCGAGCGCCGCCCCGGCGCCGGTCGACGCGTGCGTGGGAGCGATCTCGCGACGCGGGCGACGCCTGCATGGCTCGAGCAGCTGCTGGCGAAAGGCTGGACGAGAGTGCGAGGGAACGCGGAGATTGCGCCGGACGACATCGTGATCTTCACTCGAGGCGCCGCGGAATGAGCGGCACGCATCTCGGCCGTCCCGCCGGGACGATCGTCCCGTCTCGCGTGGCTGTCGTCATGCCGGGGCAGGCCAGATCCTTGTGGTCCCTGTCGACGCACGGGGACAGATCCACGTGGGAACGGTCAACCCGTTGGCCGGTTCGGCGTCGAGAGCCGCGCAGGAGGCGAGACCGTCGCCAACGCTCCGGCACCGGGCGCACCTGACGACTTCTGGCCTGCTCGCGGCTCCGGCTCGCCCGCCGGGCGTTGTCGGAGATCCCGAAGGCGTCCCCCGCGAAGGTGGTGCCGGACACCGCGGCGGTGCAGAAGGCGAACACCGCGGTCTCCCAGGCCAGGAACGCGGCCACCGAGTCACGCCAGGTCGCGGCGCGCACGTCCAAGGAAGTCGACTCGCCCAAGAAGGCCAACCAGCAGGCCCGCAAGCAGGCCGAGAACCAGAAGAAGGAGTGCAACTCCTTCACGCCCGCCACCCGGGTGGTGCTGGCCGACGGGTCGACGAAGGCGATCTCGGACGTCCGGGTCGGCGACACGTCCGGGCCCTGTCTGCCGACGGCACCGCCACCGCCCGGCAGGTCGTGGCGACGATCACCGGCCGCGGCGCCAACGACCTGGTCGACCTCACCCTCGTCGGCTCCGGCGCCCGGCGGCTACCGTCGCGACGTGGTCCGGTGGGGGTGGGGTCGAGGCGTCCTCGTGGCGGGCGTCGCGGTGGGCGTCGCCGCGTGCGGGGTGGCGGCCGACGGCCCGGGCCCGAGCGTCTCGGTGGCGACGTCGCCGGCGGCCGTGCCGACCCCGGAGGTCCCGGCCGCGGGGGAGGTGCGGGACTCCGGCGTGCCGCTCGGGACGGCGGCCGGGGCGCTCCTGCCCGCGGCGGACGCGGTGCAGGTCGACGTGCCTGCGCCGGCGGAGGGGGCGAGCACCGTCACCGTGACGGGGCCGGCGGGCGTGCTCGCGTGGGCCGCGCCCCCGCGGGGAGGGACCGTCGAGTCGCAGGTGGACGGCTCGGTCGTGCTGCGCGACGCGGACGGTGCGGTCCTCGCGGCGCTCGCTGCGCCGACGGCCGCCGGCGCAGGACGCGCCTCCTGGCGCGTCGAGGGTGACGTGGTCGCGCTCGACGCCGGGTCCGGCGCCGCCTCGTTCGTGCTCGGGACCACGGCGCTGGTGTCCGCGACCTGGGGCGAGGCGGAGGGCGGGCGCTCCCTCGCCGTCGTGCCGGCCGGGTGGGTGCGGGGCGGCGCGCTGGCTGCGCAGGAGGCGCTCGCCGCCCAGCTCGCCGCCGCGGAGCCCGAGGCGGCGTCGGCCTCCATGCGGGCGCAGCTGTGGTGCCACGCGCTCGGCGCACCCGAGAAGGACGCGTGGAACCTCGAGCCGTGGCGGCCCGACGTCGACACGGTCACGATGCTCGCGACGCGCTGCAACCCCACGGACGCCGACGCCTGAGCCCCTGCGCGGCGTCGGTCCTCCGCCGTCGTGGGCCGTATCCGAGGAGCAGCCCCGCCCACCACCACGGCAGGGTCCGACGCCGCGGGGCGGGCGATGGGACGGACACGGCGTGGCCCGGGTCATGCGGGCGGGCGGTGTCGGACCGCACTACTAGCGTCCGCGGTGTGACGAGTCCTGGGCCCCGCACCGTGACCGCCGAGGAGCGGCGTGCCCGGCTCGGGCGCCGCCACGCGCTCGCGCCCGGGCACGCCGCCGCCGACCCGGTGGGCGCCGCGCGCGCCGTGGTCGCGCTGCATAGCACCGACCCGGCGTCGACCGTGCTCTCCGCGCTCGCGCGGGCCCCGGGCACCACGGCCGCCGACGTCGAGCGCGCCCTCTACGACGATCGCGACCTCCTCCGCGTGCTCGCGATGCGCCGCACGCTCTTCGCGGTGCCGCACGACCTCGCCGCGACGGCGCTGGCCGCCGCGGGTGACACGGTCGCCGCGCAGCAACGCCGGCTGCTGCACCAGCTGCTCGTCGCGTCGGGCGTCACGGACGCCCCCGAGCCGTGGGTCGCCCGGGCCGAGCGCGCCCTCCTCGACGCGCTCGCGTCCGCCGGCGAGGCCACCGCACCGGAGCTCGCCGCCGCCGACGCGCTGCTCGCGCAACGCGTCACGCTCGAGCGCGGCACGAGGTACGAGACGACCCAGAGCGTCGCCAGCCGGCTGCTCACCGTCCTCTCGGCCGAGGGGCGCGTGCTGCGCGGCCGGCAGGTCGGCGGGTGGGCCACGCCGCAGTTCCGCTGGACCACGCCGCAGCACTGGCGCGACCTCGGGCCCGCTCCCGCGACGGCCGACGCCGCGGCGGTGCTCGCCGAGCGGTGGCTGCGCGCGTACGGCCCGGCCCGTCCGGCGGACCTGCAGTGGTGGGCAGGGTGGACCGTCGCCCGCACGCGCGCCGCGCTGGCCGCGCTCGACACCGTGGACGTCGTGCTCGAGGACGGCGCGCCGGGTCTGCTGCTGGCGGACGACGCGGACGCCGTCGCGCCGCCCGACCCGTGGGTCGCGCTGCTGCCGGCGCTGGACCCGACCGCGATGGGCTGGAAGCACCGGGACCCGTTCCTCGGCGCCCACCGCGAGCAGGTGTACGACCGCAACGGCAACGCCGGTCCGACCGTCTGGGTGGACGGGCGGGTCGTCGGCGGCTGGGTGCAGCGCGCCGACGGCGAGGTGGTCGTCGAGCTGCTCGACGACGTCGGTCGCGAGGCCGCCGAGGCCGTGACGGAGCGGGCGGCGGCGCTCACGGCGTCGCTCGGCGACGTGCGCCTCGCCGCCCGGGCCCGGGGGTGGACGGCCGTCGAGCGTCGGCTGCGCGCCTGACGCCGGGTGCCGGTGTCCCACGGGCTGTCCCGGGCGCCGGCGGGATCACGTCCGGCGGCCACCCGATCGGGGACGAATCGATTCGGTAGGCCCCGGCGTGCCGTGCGCCCTGGCAACGCGCGCCCACGCGGCGCACCCTCGACTCCCGAGGCGGCGATCCGCTGCGCGAGCCCGCAGCGGAGCGGGACGCGGCGCCGCGCACACACGAGGAGACGCATGTCCCAGCGCACCAGGGCGGTCGCCCTGCTGGCCGCGGCACTGCTGGCGATGACGGGGATCGGTGCCGGCACCGCCACGTCCGCGCAGGCCGCAGCCGGCTGCAGGGTCGACTACGCCATCACGAACCAGTGGGGTGGCGGCTTCGGCGCCAACGTCACGATCACCAACGTCGGCGACCCGCTCACCGGCTGGACCGTCGGCTGGACGTTCGGCTCCGGCCAGCGGATCACGCAGGCGTGGAACGGCACGGCCACCCAGTCCGGCAGCACGGTCACCGTCAAGGACGCCGGCTGGAACGGCACGCTGCGCACCGGTGGCACCGCGAGCTTCGGCTTCAACGGCTCGTGGAGCGGCTCCAACCCCGTCCCGACGCAGTTCACCGTCAACGGCGTCGCCTGCACCGGCTCGGCCACGGCCACGCCGACCCCGACGCCCACGCGGACGCCGACCCCCACGCCCACCCCGACGCAGACGACGACCCCCCCGCCGCCCACCGGCACCACGCCCGTCGCGATCAACGGCCAGCTCCGCGTCTGCGGCGTCAACCTCTGCAACCAGTACGGCAACCCGATCCAGCTGCGCGGCATCAGCTCGCACGGCCTGCAGTGGTTCCCCGGCTGCTACAACACCGCCTCGCTGGACACGCTCGCGAACGACTGGAAGGCCGACGTCTTCCGCATCGCCATGTACGTCAACGAGGACGGCTACGTCACGAACCCGGCCGGGTTCACGTCCCGCGTCAACGGGCTCGTCGACGAGGCCGAGAAGCGCGGCATGTACGCCATCGTGGACTTCCACACCCTCACGCCCGGTGACCCGAACGTGAACCTCGAGAACGCCAAGACGTTCTTCCGCAACGTCGCCACGCGCAACGCCGCGAAGACGAACGTGATCTACGAGATCGCGAACGAGCCGAACGGCGTCTCGTGGGAGCAGATCCGCACCTACGCCAACCAGATCATCCCGATCATCCGCGCGGCGGACCCGGACGCGGTGATCCTGGTCGGCACGCGGGGCTGGTCCTCGCTCGGCGTCTCCAACGGCTCGACCTCCGCGGAGATCGTGGCCAACCCGCTGACGTTCTCCAACATCATGTACACGTTCCACTTCTACGCGGCGTCGCACCTCGACAACTACCGCGCGGAGGTCCGCAACGCCGCCGGCAAGATCCCGCTGTTCGTCTCCGAGTGGGGCACCACCAGCGCGACCGGCGGCGGCACGGTCGACCTCGCCAGCTCGACGGCGTGGCTCGACCTGCTCGACGAGCTCAAGATCAGCCACGTGAACTGGACGTACTCGGACGCGAACGAGAGCAGCGCCGCGTTCCGCCCGGGCACGTGCGCGGGCTCGAGCTACGGGACGTCGCAGCTGACGCAGTCCGGGCAGTTCGTCCGCAGCCGCATCATGACGGCGGACAACTTCCCGACGCGCTGACCGGCCCGGGCCGGCAGCACGTCACCGCCGCCCCGGTGGGCCCCGCGCCCGCCGGGGCGGCGGTGCGTGCGCGCCGCGCCCACGTGCCGGGACGGTGCGGTGGTCGGCCCACCCGGCGCCGGTACGCTGAGCGCGTCTGCCGACCCGCGGCGCGGGACCGGTGAGGGCGAGCCGCCCCCGGACCCGGGCCCCCACCGAGGGAACCGATGACCACCGCACCTGTGCGCCCCGCCGCCGCGCCCGCCCCGCAGCACGCGTCCGACACGGTCGAGAACGCCGCCGCGACCCCCGACCAGGCCCAGCCGTTCGCCGAGCTCGGCCTCAAGCCGGACGAGTACCAGCGCATCCGCGACATCCTCGGCCGGCGTCCCACGGCCGCCGAGCTCGCCATGTACTCCGTCATGTGGTCGGAGCACTGCTCGTACAAGTCGTCGAAGACGCACCTGCGCCAGTTCGGCGAGAAGACGACGCCGGCGATGCGGGAGCACCTGCTCGTCGGCATCGGCGAGAACGCCGGCGTCGTCGACATCGGCGACGGCTGGGCCGTCACGTTCAAGGTCGAGTCGCACAACCACCCGTCGTACGTCGAGCCGTACCAGGGCGCCGCGACGGGCGTCGGCGGCATCGTCCGCGACATCATCTCGATGGGCGCGCGGCCCGTCGCGGTCATGGACCAGCTGCGGTTCGGTGCGGTCGACCACCCCGACACGGCGCGCGTCGTGCACGGCGTCGTCTCCGGCGTCGGGGGGTACGGCAACAGCCTCGGCCTGCCGAACATCGGCGGCGAGCTCGTGTTCGACGCCTGCTACCAGGGCAACCCGCTCGTCAACGCGCTGTGCCTGGGCGTGCTGCGGCACGAGGACATCCACCTGGCCAACGCGTCGGGCGTCGGCAACAAGGTCGTCCTGTTCGGCGCGCGCACGGGCGGCGACGGCATCGGCGGGGCCTCGATCCTCGCGTCGGAGACGTTCGACGACACCAAGCCGAGCAAGCGCCCGAGCGTGCAGGTCGGCGACCCGTTCATGGAGAAGGTGCTCATCGAGTGCTGCCTCGAGCTGTACGCCGCCCGGGTGGTGGAGGGCATCCAGGACCTCGGCGCGGCCGGCATCTCGTGCGCGACGAGCGAGCTCGCCTCGAACGGTGACGGCGGCATGCACGTCGACCTCGAGAACGTGCTGCTGCGCGACCCGACGCTCACCGCCGGCGAGATCCTCATGTCGGAGTCGCAGGAGCGCATGATGGCCGTGGTCCGGCCGGAGAAGCTCGAGGAGTTCCTCGCGATCACGGGGAAGTGGGACGTCGAGACCGCCGTCATCGGCGAGGTCACCGGCACCGGCCGCCTGACGATCGACCACTTCGGGCAGCGCATCGTCGACGTCGACCCGAAGACCGTGGCGCACGAGGGGCCCGTCTACGACCGGCCGTACGCGCGCCCCGCGTGGCAGGACGCGCTCGTCGCCGACTCGCTCAGCACCCCCGAGGGGCAGCAGCGGTACGCGCGCCCGTCCACCCAGGCGGAGCTGCGCGAGACCGTGCTGCGCCTGCTCGGCTCGCCGAACCTCGCGTCCCCGGCGTGGGTCACCGACCAGTACGACCGGTTCGTGCAGGGCAACACCGCCCTCGCGCAGCCCGACGACGCGGGCGTGGTCCGCGTCGACGAGACGACGGGCCTCGGCGTCGCCCTGGCGACCGACGCGAACGGCCGGTTCGCCAAGCTCGACCCGTACACGGGTGCGCAGCTCGCGCTCGCGGAGGCGTACCGCAACGTCGCGACGTCGGGTGCCCGTCCGCTCGCCGTGACCGACTGCCTCAACTTCGGCAGCCCCGAGCACCCGGACTCGATGTGGCAGCTCGTCGAGGCGATCCGCGGCCTCGCCGACGCGTGCCGGACGCTCGAGGTGCCCGTCACCGGCGGCAACGTCTCGCTCTACAACGGCACGGGGGAGCCCGGTCAGCTCGACTCCTCGATCCACCCGACGCCGGTCGTCGGCGTGCTGGGCGTGCTCGACGACGTGGCCCACGCGGTCGCGTCGGGCTGGCGCGCACCCGGCCAGGCCGTCTACCTGCTCGGCACGACGCGCGGCGAGCTCGACGGGTCCGCGTGGGCCGACGTCGTGCACGACCACCTCGGCGGCACCCCGCCGCGCGTCGACCTCGACGCCGAGCGCCGGCTCGCGCAGGTGCTCGCCACGGCGGCCCGCGACGACCTGGTGGACGCGGCGCACGACCTGTCGGAGGGCGGCCTCGCGCAGGCCCTCGTGGAGTCGAGCCTGCGGTACGGCATGGGCGTGCAGGTCACCCTCGACGGCGTGTGCGCGCGCGACGGCGTCACGCCGTTCGAGGCGCTGTTCGCCGAGTCCACGGCACGCGCGCTCGTCGCCGTGCCGCGGTCGGAGGAGGTCCGCTTCGCCGACCTGTGCACCGCGCGCGGCGTGCCGGTGATCCGCCTGGGCGAGACCGCCGAGACGTGCGAGCCCGGCGCCGGCACGGTCGCGGGCGACCCCGAGCACGCGCACGAGGCCGCGGTCGAGATCGCGGGGCTGTTCACGCTGCCGCTGTCCGAGGGCCGTGAGGTCTGGGAGGGCACGCTGCCGCGCCTGTTCGGCTGACGCCGGCGTACGCGCGCAGGACCGCACCAGGGGTGGGCAGGGTCAGGTCGGTCACGAGGTCGTCCGGGTCAGGGCTGGTGGGCGGCGGCGGCGCGGGGACGGCGACATCGCCCCGCGACCGGCGCCCCCGCCCGACCGGCGCCCCCGCCCGACCGGCGCCCCCGCCCGACCGGCGCACCCGCCCGCCGCCACCTAGAGTCGGCGCGTGCCCGGCCGCCCCGTCCGTCTTGCCGCTGCGCCCGCCGACGCCGCCGAGGTCGCCGCGGGCCTGGAGTCCCTGCGTGCCGAGGTGGGGGTGGTCAGCGACTGGCCCGCCGACGCGCTCGCCGAGGCCGAGCACGCGGCCCGCACCGGCGCGGCACCGGGCGCCGAGGAGCGCGCGGAGCTGCACGCGCGCGCCGACCGCACCGACATCCCGTTCGTCACCGTCGACCCGGCCGGCTCCACGGACCTCGACCAGGCCGTGCACGTGGCGCCGCACGGTCGCGGCTGGCGCGTCCACTACGCGATCGCGGACGTCGCGTCGTTCGTGCGGCCCGGCGGCGCGCTGGACGCCGCGACGCAGGAGCGCGGCACCACGGTCTACGCGCCCGACGGTCGCGTGCCGCTGCACCCCGAGGTGCTCTCGGAGGGGGCGGCGAGCCTCCTGCCCGGGCAGGCGCGCCCCGCCGTGCTGTGGCGCGTCGACCTCGACGCCGACGGCGAGCCGGTGGACGTCCAGGTCGAGCGCGCCGTGGTCCGCAGCCGGGCGCAGCTGACGTACGAGGGCGTGCAGGAGGCGCTCGACGCCGGCACGGCCGACGACGTGCTCGCCGGCGTCCGGGCCGTCGGGCTGCTGCGCGAGGAGCGCGAGCGTGCCCGCGGCGGCGTCTCGCTCGACGTCCCGGAGCAGGAGGTCGTGCCCGACCCCGCCGGGGGCTGGTCGCTCCGGTTCCGCCGCACCCTGCCGGTCGAGGGGTGGAACGCCCAGATCTCCCTGCTCACGGGCGCCGTCGCGGCGCGCATCATGCTCGACGCCGGGGTCGGCGTGCTGCGCACCCTGCCGCCGGCGGACGCCCGCGACGTCGACCGGCTGCGCCGCACGGCCGCGGCCCTGGAGATCCCGTGGGACGCCGACGAGCCGTACGGCGACCTGCTGCCGCGCCTGGACTCGGCGGTCGACGGCCACGCCGCCTTCCTGCAGGAGGCGACGTCGCTCTTCCGTGGCGCCGCCTACGTCGCCTTCGGCGGCGCCGACGGCGCACCGGCACCCGCGGGCGAGGCGGCCGAGCACGCCGCGATCCGGCTGCCGTACGCGCACGTCACCGCGCCCCTGCGGCGCCTCGTGGACCGCTACGGCACGGAGGTCTGCCTCGCCGTGACGGCGGGACGGGAGGTGCCCGCGTGGGTGCGCGACGCCCTGCCCGGGCTGCCCGCGACCATGGCGGGCACCGGGCGGCGGGCGAGCGCGTTCGACCGCGGGGTGCTCGACCTGGTCGAGGCCGTCGTGCTCGCCCCGTCCGTGGGCCGCACGTTCGTCGGCGTGGTCGTCGACGCCGACGAGCCGCGGGACGGGGAGGCCCGGGGGCAGCTGCAGCTGCGCGAGCCGGCCGTGCGTGCGCGCGTGACGGGGGCGGCCCCCCTGCCCCTGGGCGACGCCGTCGAGGCGCGGCTGACCGAGGCGTCGGTGCCACACCGTCGGGTGGTGTTCGCGCTCGAACGTCCGGTTCGTCCCGAATCGCGCCTAGCATCGCGCGGGTGACCCCCTCGCGTGGACGCCTGACCGTCGTGGTGCTGGCCGCAGCGGCGGTGCTCGTGGTCGCCGGCGCGGTGCTGTGGCCGCGCGTGGACGACGCCCTGACGGTGGGCACGGCGCTCGGGCGCACGCACGAGCCCAAGCCGTGGGCTGCCGCGCTGTCGGCGCCGACGGTGCCCACCCGCGAGAGTGCGGGCACCGCCGCCCCGACGTCGGCGCCGACGCCGGCGTTCGACCTGGCCCAGCACTCGTCGTCCGACCCCGCGTCGCCGTGGGTCGTCGTCAACAAGCAGCACCCGCTGCCCGCGGACCACGTCCCGCCGGACATCGTGGAGGTCGAGGGCGTGCAGGTCCGCGGGCTGGCCGCGGCCGACCTGACGGCGATGCTGACGACCGCCCGCGCCGAGGGCGTCGCGCTGGGCGTGCGCAGCGGCTACCGGTCCTACGACGTGCAGGCGGCGGCGCGCGCCGACATCGAGGCACGCCGGGGCTTCGCGCACGCCGAGCGCTACAGCGCGCGGCCCGGGCACTCGGAGCACCAGACGGGCCTGGCCGTCGACGTGGTCAGCGGCTCCACCCCGTCCTGCGACCTGCAGACGTGCTTCGCGACCACGCCCGAGGGCACGTGGGTCGCCGCGCGCGCCGGCGAGTTCGGCTTCGTCGTGCGGTACACCGAGCAGAACACCGACGTCACGGGTTACGCGCCGGAGGGCTGGCACCTGCGCTGGGTCGGCCGTGAGCTCACGGCGTGGCTGGCGGCCAACGGCACGCCGTCGCTCGAGGAGGCGCTCGGCGTCACCGGGGGACCGGAGTACGTGGGCGGCTGACGGCCCCGTCCCGGTTCGCCCGGCAGGTGCCCGTCGCGCCGGCGGAAAATGCGCGTGCCGCGTCGTCCGCGGCGCGCCTACCGTCGCCGGCATGACCTCCGCGGAGCCGCCGGCCCGACCGGCCCGCGTGACCGGCCCGTGCCGCGTCGTGCGCGCCGACCGCGGCGCGCTCCTCGTCGTCCCCGCGGACGACCTCGGCGCCGCCCCGGTGCGCGTCGGGCTCGACCGGGACGGGCTCGTCCCGCTGGACGCGTCGCGCGTGCCGCCGACCGTGGGGGACCTCGTCGAGGTCGAGCAGCCGGACGACCGGACGCCCGCCCACGTCGCCCGGCTGCACCCGCGGCGCACGGCGCTCGTCCGCGACTCCGCGGGCCGCACGTCCCTCCCGCAGGTCCTCGCGGCGAACGTCGACGTGGTCCTGGTCGTCGAGCACCTCGACCCCGACCCGGACCTCGGTCGGGTCGAGCGGCTCCTGACGCTCGCGTGGCGGTCCGGCGCGACGCCGGTCGTGGTCCTGACGAAGGCCGACCTGGTGCCCGACCCCGCGGGGATGGCCGCCGACGTGGCGGGTGTGGCGCTCGGCGTCGACGTCCACGCGGTGGGCGTGCCGACGGGGTACGGCCTCGAGCCGCTGCGGGCGCTCCTGGGCCCGGGCGTCGCGCTCGTCGCCGTCGGGCCGTCGGGGGCCGGCAAGTCGACGCTGGTGAACGCGCTCGCGGGCCGCGAGGTGATGGCCACGGGGGAGCGCCGCGGGGACGGCCGGGGCCGGCACACGACGACGCACCGCGAGCTGGTCCCGCTCGCGGGCGGCGCGGTGCTCGTCGACACCCCCGGCATCCGTGGCGTCGGCCTCGTCGCCGACGCGGACGCCCTCGACGCGACGTTCGCCGACGTGGCGGCGCTCGCGGCGCGCTGCCGCTTCCGCGACTGCGCGCACCGGGCCGAGCCGGGGTGCGCGGTCCGGGAGGCGCTCGAGAGCGGTGCGCTCGACGCCCGCCGCTACGACAGCTGGCGGCGCCTCGCCAAGGAGGCCGCGTGGCAGGCCCGGCGCTCCGACGCGCGGCTCGCCGCGGAGGAGCGGGCGCGCTGGCGGCGTGCCACGCGGGAGTACCACCGCGACGTCCGCACGCGTCCCTGACGGGCGGCACCGGCGTCCGACCCGTCCGGAGGTCGCGCCGCCGGGTCCCGGCGGCCGCGGGAAGCGCTTCGATGTCGCGGGCTTCGTGACAAAACGATTAGGGAACCGCCGTGCGCTCGCCCCGGCGGAGGTTCGTCGGGTTTGCTCAGGGCGATCGCGCGAGGCGCCGACGTCATCGACGACGGCCGCTCCCCGCGCCACCGGTGCCCGCGCCTCGCGCGGAGCTCACCCTCCCGACCCGAGGAGCGCACATGTCCCCCCGCACGACGACGGTGACGTCCGTCCGCCGGAAGGTGGCCGCCGCGGTCGCCGCCGCCGCGGTCGTCACCGCGGGCCTCACGGCCCTGACCAGCACCGCCGCCCAGGCCGCACCCGGCTGCCGCGTCTCCTACGCCGTCAGCAGCCAGTGGCCCGGCGGCTTCGGCGCCAACGTCACCGTGACCAACCTCGGCGACCCCCTGACGAGCTGGGACCTGCGCTGGACGCTCGCGTCCGGGCAGCAGATCGGCCAGCTCTGGAACGGCGCGCTGACGACCTCCGGCTCGCAGGTCTCGGTGCGCAACATCGGCTGGAACGGCTCGGTGCCCACCAACGGCACCGTTACGTTCGGCTTCAACGGGTCGTGGTCGGGGAGCAACCCCGTGCCGTCGCAGTTCACGCTGAACGGCACCGTCTGCACCGGCACGGTCGGTACGCCGCCCGCCACGCCCACGGCCACGCCGACCCCCACGCGGACGTCGACCCCGACGCCGACCCCCACGCGGACGCCGACGCCGACCCCCACGCCGACGACGACGCCGCCGCCCGTGACGTCCGGCTCGCTCTACGTCGACACGGCCAACCAGTCCTACCGCGCGTGGCAGGCCGCGTCGGGCGCGGACAAGGCGCTGCTCGAGAAGATCGCCCTGACGCCGCAGGCGTACTGGGTGGGCAACTGGTCCGACGCGTCGGTCGCGCAGGCGGAGCTGCGCGACTACACGGGCCGGGCGCTCGCGGCCGGCAAGACGGCGACGATCGTCTTCTACGCCATCCCGGGCCGTGACTGCGGCTCGCACTCGGGCGGCGGCGTCGCCGAGTCCGAGTACGCCCGCTGGGTCGACCAGGTCGCCCAGGGCATCCAGGGCCGCCCGATCCTCATCCTCGAGCCGGACGCCCTCGCCCAGCTCGGCGACTGCGCCGGCCAGGGCGACCGCATCGGCTTCCTCAAGTACGCGGCTCGCGCGCTGACCCAGGCGGGTGCGCGCGTCTACATCGACGCCGGGCACTCGGCGTGGCTGACGGCCGCCGAGGCCGCCCGCCGCCTCCAGCTCGTCGGCTTCGAGCACGCGGTCGGCTTCGCGCTGAACACGTCGAACTACCGCACGACCGCGGAGTCCATCGCGTACGGCCAGGAGATCTCCCGCCTGACCGGCGGCAGGACGTTCGTGATCGACACCTCGCGCAACGGCAACGGCTCGAACGGCGAGTGGTGCAACCCGCGCGGGCGGGCGCTCGGTGAGCGACCCACCACGAGCACCGGCGTGGCCGGCCTCGACGCGCTGCTCTGGGTGAAGCTGCCCGGCGAGTCGGACGGCGCCTGCAACGGCGGCCCGGCCGCGGGTCAGTGGTGGCAGGAGATGGCCCTCGAGCTCGCCCGCAACGCGCGCTGGTGAGCTGACGCCGGCTCGCCGGCACCCGACGAGGCCGCGGACGTCCCCGACGTCCGCGGCCTCGTCGCGTCGGTCCCGACGGTCGGGCCCCGGGGCGTGCGGCAGGATCGGCCCATGCCACCGCGCCGCCGCACCGACCCCGCCGACGGGCGGGCCGCGCTCGCCGCCTGGCGGGCCGACCCGGAGGCGGCCACCGTCCGGGACCGCCGCACCGCCGTGCGGTTCACGCTCGAGGAGCTGGCCGACGTGGCGCCCGGCAACTCGGTCGAGGTCCGCGTGCCCCCGGACGGCGCGGTGCAGGCCGTCGAGGGCCCGCGGCACACCCGCGGCACCCCGCCGAACGTCGTCGAGACCGACCCGGCCACGTGGCTCGCCCTCGCGACCGGCCGCACGACGTGGCACGAGGCGGTGGCCGCCGGCCGCGTGCACGCGTCGGGGGAGCGGGCGGACCTGTCGGTGCTCCTGCCCCTGCAGGCGGCCCGCGAGCGCTGACGACCGGCCGTCGCGCGGCCCCTCGCCTACGATCGACGTGTGCCCGAGCCCCACGCCGACGACGACCGGCCCACCCCCGACCGCCCCGCGGGCCTGCCCGCGGACGCCGTCGACGGCGGCGCCGGGGCCCCGGCGGACCCGCGCCCCGTCGCGGACCCCTCCGGTGCCACGGCGTCCGCTGCGGCACCGGCCACGGACGGCCCACCCGCCCCGGCCGTCCCGTCGGAGGAGGAGCTCGAGCGCGTCGCCACGCCCGCGACGGTCCGCCGCGCCCCGCGGTACGGCGCCTTCCTGGTGACGGGTGCGCTGGTCGGGGCCGTCCTCGGGCTCGTCCTCGCGGCGGTGCTCGCGCCCGACGGCGCGGCGGCGGGCGGCGACGGCGGGGTGCTGCCGTTCCTCGGCGGCGAGAACGCCGTGCGCGCGTTCTGCGCGGTGGCCGGCGCGTTCCTCGGCGTGCTCGTCGGGGGCCTGCTCGCGGTGCTCGCGGACCGGCGCAGCACGCGCCGGCAGCGCTGACCGGGCAGCCGACCCGCGTCCCCCCGTACGGCGACCGGGCAGGGCCTGGCAGCGTGAGGTGTGCCACCATGGTCGCGTGGCCCCCCGCGCAGACGGACGTCTGAACCACGACCTCCTTCCCGGCGAGAAAGGCCCGCAGGACGCCTGCGGCGTCTTCGGCGTCTGGGCTCCCGGCGAAGAGGTCGCCAAGCTCACCTACTTCGGGCTCTACGCGCTGCAGCACCGCGGGCAGGAGTCGGCGGGCATCGCGACCTCGAACGGCCGGCAGCTGCTCGTCTACAAGGACATGGGCCTCGTCTCCCAGGTCTTCGACGAGACGGCGCTGAACGCCCTGCAGGGGCACATCGCCATCGGGCACGCGCGCTACTCCACGACCGGCCGGTCCACCTGGGAGAACGCGCAGCCGACGCTCGGCGCCACGGCAGCCGGCACGGTCGCCCTCGGGCACAACGGCAACCTCACGAACTCGGCGGAGCTGGTCCAGCTCGTCGAGGAGCGGTACGGGCCGCAGCGCCGCGGTGAGCTCGCCCGCGGCAACACCACCGACACCGCGCTCATCACCGCGCTGCTCGCGGGCGACCCCGACCACACGCTCGAGGCCACGGCGCTCGAGGTGCTGCCGCGCCTGCGCGGCGCGTTCTGCCTCGTCTTCATGGACGAGCGCACGCTGTACGCCGCGCGTGACCCGCAGGGCGTGCGCCCGCTCGTGCTCGGGCGGCTGGAGCGCGGGTGGGTCGTCGCGTCGGAGACGTCGGCGCTCGACATCGTCGGCGCCTCGTTCGTGCGGGAGGTCGAGCCCGGCGAGTTCATCGCGATCGACGCGGACGGCCTGCGCTCGCAGCGGTTCGCCCCGGTCGACCGCGCCGGGTGCGTCTTCGAGTACGTCTACCTGGCGCGCCCCGACACGTCGATCAAGGGCCGCTCGGTGCACGCCGCGCGGGTGGCGATGGGCCGCCGCCTGGCGCAGGAGCACCCGGTCGAGGCCGACCTCGTCATCCCGGTGCCCGAGTCGGGCACGCCCGCGGCGGTCGGCTACGCCGCCGAGTCCGGCATCCCGTTCGGGCAGGGCCTGACCAAGAACGCGTACGTGGGGCGCACGTTCATCCAGCCGTCGCAGACCCTGCGCCAGCTCGGCATCCGGCTCAAGCTCAACCCGCTGCGCGACGTCATCCGCGGCAAGCGCCTCGTCGTCGTGGACGACTCGATCGTCCGCGGCAACACGCAGCGCGCCCTCGTGCGGATGCTGCGCGAGGCGGGTGCGGCCGAGGTGCACGTGCGCATCAGCTCGCCCCCGGTGAAGTGGCCGTGCTTCTACGGCATCGACTTCGCCTCGCGCGCCGAGCTCATCGCCAACGGGCTCTCGCCGGAGGAGATCGGGTCGTCCCTCGGGGCCGACTCCCTCGGCTACATCTCGGAGGCGGGCATGGTCGCCGCGACGGAGCAGCCCGCGACGCAGCTGTGCACGGCGTGCTTCAGCGGCCGCTACCCGATCGAGCTGCCGTCGGGCGAGGAGCTCGGCAAGCACCTGCTCGAGCAGAACCAGCTGCCCCTCGGCGCGCCCGAGGACGGCCTGCTGTCGATCGTCCCCACGGCCGGTGGCGCGAGCGCGCTGGAGCACCCGTGAGCGCCGTGACGCAGCCCGTGACGTACGCGTCGGCGGGCGTCGACACGCACGCGGGCGACAGGGCCGTCGAGCTCATGAAGGACGCCGTGCGCGCGACCCACGGGCCGCAGGTGCTCGGCGGGGTAGGCGGGTTCGCCGGCCTGTTCGACGCGAGCGCGCTGACGGCGTACCGGCGGCCGCTGCTGGCGACCTCGACCGACGGGGTCGGCACGAAGGTCGCCATCGCGCAGGCGCTCGACGTGCACGACACGATCGGCTTCGACCTGGTCGGCATGGTCGTCGACGACATCGTCGTGGTGGGCGCGAAGCCGCTGTTCATGACCGACTACATCGCGTGCGGGCGCGTCGTGCCCGAGCGGATCGCGGACGTGGTGCGCGGCATCGCGGCGGCGTGCTCCGTCGCGGGGACGGCCCTGGTCGGCGGCGAGACCGCCGAGCACCCGGGACTGCTAGGCCCCGACGAGTACGACGTGGCCGGTGCGGCGACGGGCGTCGTCGAGGCCGACGGGCTGCTCGGCCCGGACCGGGTCCGAGCCGGCGACGTGCTCGTCGCGCTCGGGTCCTCGGGGCTGCACTCCAACGGCTACTCGCTGGTGCGCCGCGTCATCCAGGTCGCCGGGTGGGGCCTCGAGCGGCACGTCGACACCCTCGGCCGGACGCTGGGCGAGGAGCTGCTCGAGCCCACGCGCGTCTACGCCGCCGACTGCCTCGCGCTGGTCGACGCGTTCGGCGCCGATCAGGTGCACGCGTTCAGTCACGTGACGGGTGGCGGACTCGCCGCGAACGTCGCGCGCGTGCTGCCGCCCGGACTGGTCGCCGACGTCGACCGCGCGGCGTGGGAGCTCCCGCCGGTGTTCGGCCTCGTGCAGCAGCTGGGCCGGGTGCCGTGGGGCGACCTGGAGGGGACCCTGAACCTCGGCGTCGGCATGGTCGCCATCGTCGCGCCGGACGTCGCGGAGGACGTGCAGCGGGCCGCTCGCGACCGTGGCGTGCCCGCGTGGGTGCTGGGCGCCGTGCGTCCGCCGACGGACGACGACGCGGCGTCACCGGACGTGGTGGCGGGCACCAAGGGCGTGCAGGGCGGCGCCGTGCGCATGCGCGGGGCCTACCGGGCCGGCTGACGGGCTGCGGGCGCCCGTCGCGCCGAGCGGGCACGGGTGACGAGGCCCGGACCCCGCCCGGGCGCCCCGGGCGTCACGGCGGCGGCAGGACGGCAGCCCGCCCTGCCTGCCGCGGTGGTGCGGCGGGCGGGACGGGCCACCGACGGCGCCAGGACGGCGACGACGTGAGGAGTGACGCGATCATCGAGCCGCGTCACCGCGTACGAGATCGGGGCGGTGTGCCGAGCGCGTCAGCGCTCGTCGTCACCCGGGGACCAGGGGTCCCAGCTCCTGGGGTCGTCGTCGTCCGTGCTGACCGCGCTGCGGCGGCTGTCCGTGACGACATCGTTTCGGCTACGCGACGAGAGCTCCTGCTCGAGGGCCCTGTAGTTGGTGTCCGGGCTGAAGTACTTCAGCTCCCGGGCCACCTTCGTCTGCTTTGCCTTCTGACGGCCGCGCCCCATGGCATCGACCCCCTCTAACGTGGAAGCGGGGCGGCTCCGTGCTGACACGAGCGGCCCCGGGGTGCTGTTGAGTCTCTTCGTGTGGCAACGGTACATGGTCGCGATCCATTCCGACCACCGGCGCGCCCTTCGCGGGCGCCGTGGGCGCCGGGGGTCCTGCTGTCGCGTCCCGGCCGCCCGCACCGGGGCCCGGCGTCGGCACCGCGGGCGCGGCCGGTCGCGGCGTGTCCACCGACGCTGCGGAGCCGGAGCGTCGGGCCGAGCGACCTGCGGGCCGCCGGGCGGAGGCACGGGGGCGCCTGGGTGCTGCGTCCCACGTACTGATACGCATGAGTAACGGAGATGCCTCCGAGTGGGTGAAACGTGAGTGACGTGCGTCGCCTGATCGGCTGAACGCCGCAGATCGGTGAGCTCTCCGGCCCGCCCGAACGCTGTCCGAGGCGCATCTGCGCTGATCAGAGGGTTGAAGCCCGGGTCACACGGCGGGTTGGCGGGGCCCGCCGGGCCCCGCGCTACGCCCTCGGCGGAAAGGAAGCCACTCAGGTTGGCTGTCCGGATTGGGCAGGTTTACGCTGGATCACACGGCGCCCGACGGGACGCCGGAGGGAGGTCGGACGTGCGACGCCGGCCACGCGAGGCGCCACCTCGCTGTGTCCAGGACTGCCGCATGTGTCAGATTCGTCCATGCTAAAAGGAGCACGCGGCGCCGCGAGCTCACCACGGTCAGTCAGCGGAAGAAGCCCGTCGCCTGCCCGAACCGACAGAGGAGGAATCCATGTCCGCTCACTCGCCAGAGTCGGAGACTTTGCTCACGCCCTCGGAGGTCGCCACCCTCTTCCGGGTCGACCCGAAGACGGTGACCCGGTGGGCCAAGTCCGGGAAGCTCTCGTCCATCCGGACGCTCGGCGGTCACCGCCGCTATCGGGAGTCCGAGGTCCGGGACCTGCTCAACGGCGTCCCGCAGCCCCGGCAGACCGCGTCCTGACCCCGTCCGCGACCGTCGCCGAGGTCGGGGCACGCGCACCGCGGGGGAGTGCGTGGGCCGACGGAACGGGTGACGGCCGTCCGGACGGGTCGGCGACGCGGCGCGGCGGTCACGCCGCGGACGAGCAGTGAGCCGCGAAGGCCGCGTCGGCACCAGCCGACGCGGCCTTCGCCTGCGCCGGCCAGGCGCCGGGCGCGACGAGACCTCCGGCCCGAGCCCGGTGCCCGAGGGCCCGGCTCGACCCGGAGGTCTCTCGTCTGTCGACGACGGTCCTTCGACGACGCCCCTGGACGGGCCCGTCGTGCTCAGGACGCCTAGCGCGTCACCTTGCGCACGATGCCGGCCACGACGAGCGCCGCCACGCCCCCGGCGACGGCGAAGATCTTGCGCGCCCGCGACCGGTCCTCCGGCAGGGCGGCGGCGTCGGTTGCGTCGAACACCAGGCGCTTGCCGTCGGCGACCAGCTTGTCCTTCTGCACGCGCGGGTCCAGGCGCTCGGCGAGCGCGTCGACCGTGGACGCCAGCTGGCCGCGGCTGACGACCACCTCGGCCTCCAGCTCGGTGATCTTCGGCGTCGTGATCCTCGTCGCCTCGTCCTCGCTCATCCTCCGAACCCCTTCTTCACGGCGTCGACGTCCTCGTGCACGTTCTCCTTGGCCCGCTCGGGCGTGGGCGGCATGCCCTTCTGCAGACGCTTGACGCCCAGCAGGGCGAGCACGCCGGTCACGACCAGCAGCACCACGGTCACGATGAGCGCGGCGAGCCAGGCGTCGACGACGTTCGCGAGCGCGATGATGATCGTCGCGAGCAGCGTGCCGAACGCGTAGAGGCCGAGCACGCCCGCGGCGGCGAGAAGGCCCGCACCGATGCCGGCCTGCTTGGCCTTGGCGGCCATCTCGGCCTTGGCGAGGTCGATCTCCGCGCGGACGAGGCGCGACGCCTGCTCGCTGAGGTCGCTGACCAGCTGGCCGAGGGACCGGTGGTCCTGGGGTGCGTCGGGGCGTGTGTCGCTCGCCCACCCGGAGTGCGTGACCATCTCCACGACCTTCCTGCGATGTGCCCGCGCGGGGCGGGTCCCGGAGTGCTCAGTCTGCCGGTGCAGCCGCCGTCGCGCGAGGTCAGGGACCCGCAGACGTCGGGGGAGGGTCGTCGCCCCTGCGGGTGGTCAGTCGATCCAGGGGTGGACGAGGTCGCCGGCGGGGTGCGTCACCGCCGGCACCGGGATGACCGGCCCCGTGAGCCCCGGGGTGCCGGGCTGGGGGCGCGGGTCGAGCGGACGCGGCTGGGGACGGTCGGTGGTCGTCGTCATCGTCACGGGACGGTCCTTCGTGCAGGGATCGGTCGGTACGACCCACGCTACGAGCGTCCCCGTGCACGGAGCCGGGACGTGAGTCCCGATCGGGACACGCCGGGCGCTGCTCGACCCGGACGGGGAGCGGAGGGAGGCGAGAGCCGGCGCTGCACGGTCCCGGACGCACCGACGGCCCTGGACACACCGACGGCCCTGGACGCACTGACGGCCCCGGCGGGCGTCCCGCGGGGCCGTCTGAGGTGGCTCCGACCGGCGTCGATCCGGTGACCTTTCGATTTTCAGTCGAACGCTCTACCAACTGAGCTACAGAGCCTCGCAGCGAGAGCGCCGGTCCGAAGACCGGCCCTCGCAGCGACCCCGACGGGACTTGAACCCGCGACCTCCGCCGTGACAGGGCGGCGCGCTAACCAACTGCGCTACGGGGCCTTGAAGCGGCCGTGACCGCTCAAAACCTACTGCTGATCCTGCTCTCGCAGGGTCCGTACCCCCAACGGGATTCGAACCCGTGCTACCGCCGTGAAAGGGCGGGGTCCTAGGCCGCTAGACGATGAGGGCGTTTCCGCCCCGGACGTCGAGGCGTCGGATGACCGGTGTTAACCATACGGGGTGGTCGGCCGGAACTCCAAAGCGAGCCTCCTCCAGGGCTGTCACCAGCGCAGATACCCCGCGGACGCGCGCCCACGGGTACCGGGGCGCGCCGTGGCCGCCCGCTCGGGGAGGATGGTCCCGTGGCCGACATGACGCGCGAGGAGTTCGAGGACGCGGTCCGCGACGCCCTCGACGAGATCCCGGCAGAGCTAGCGGCGATGATGGACAACGTCGTGGTGCTCGTCGAGGACCACGCACCCGCGGACGACCCCGAGCTGCTGGGCCTGTACGAGGGCACGCCGCTGACCGAGCGCGGGGAGTTCTGGGCCGCGGGGTCGCTGCCGGACCGCATCACGATCTACCGCCACCCGACGCTCGCCCTGTGCGCGGACCGCGACGAGGTCGTCGAGGAGGTCGCCGTGACGGTCGTCCACGAGATCGCCCACCACTTCGGCATCGACGACGACCGGCTGCACGCCCTCGGCTGGGGCTGACCGCGCCCGGCGCCGGCCGTGGTGCGGCGCTACGGCGGTCAGGCTCCGGGCACGCGTGCACCCCGGGACGAGGGCGTCCCGGGGTGCACGCGCGGGGGCGGGTCAGCTGGTGAGCAGGCGCAGGCCGTAGGCCTGCAGGATCTCGTTCACCGGCTGGAAGTACGTCGTGCCGCCGGTGCGGCAGTTGCCGTTGCCGCCCGACGTGACGCCCTGTGCCTGGTTGCCCGCGAGCAGCGAGCCCCCGGAGTCGCCGGGCTCGGCGCAGACCGTCGTGCGGATCAGCCCGGACACCGTCCCCTGCGAGTAGCGGACGGAGGCGTTGTAGGCCTGCACGGTCCCGCAGCGCCAGCCCGTGGTGCTGCCCGAGCGGCAGACGTAGGCGCCGACGACCGCCTGGGTCGACCCGCGGACCGCGACACGGCCGCCGGAGTAGTTGTTCACCGCGCCGATCAGCGTGTTGCCCGAGCCGACCTGCACCCAGGCGTAGTCGTTGCCGGGGAAGGACGAGCCGCGGAACGTGCCGTTCGGGCTGCTGGTCGTGGCGCCCGTGCGGCCGCAGTGGCCGGCGGTCACGAAGCCGCCCTGGACCGTGAACCCGACCGAGCAGCGGCTCCCGCTGCCGATGTAGTAGGCGTTGCCGCCGAGCACGTTGATGAAGGTCGTGGGCGCGGTGGCCGTGGTGGACAGCCGCACCGCCTCGGCCGGTACCCCGGCCGCGGCGACGAGCGCGGCCGCGGCCGCGGTGTCCTGCCCGACGGCCTCGACGACCACCGTGTTGGCGGGGACGTCGACGTACCAGGTGGCGACGTCGGCGGGCAGGCCGGCGGCGTCGAGCCGCGCGCCGACGGCCTCGAGCTGGGCGAGGGAGCGCGACGCGGCGACGGCCGTCACGCCCTGTGCCATGGGGCCCCGCACGCGCTGGGGTGCGGTCGACGCGACGTGGACCGTGCCGGCGGCCGGGTCGAGCCACGCGCCGGCGTAGGTGTCGCCGAGCGCCTGGGACAGCGTCCGGACGCGGGTCGCGGCGTCGGCCTGGAAGCTGAGCCGCTGGAGGGCCTTCTCCCGGGGGACGCCGAGGTCGCGCTCCAGCGCGTCGATCATCTCGGCGGGGACGTCGGACGCCGGCGCCGGTCCGGCGGCCGGGGCGGGGGCCGCGCCGCTCCCGGCGGCGAGCGGTCCGAGCAGCATGGCGAGTGCCGCGGTGGCGGTGATCGCGATGCGCCTGGGGCGGTTCAGGTTCATGGGGGGCTGCCTCTCGTCGGTGGTGACCGTGCGTGTCACGCTAGGTCATGACCGACGTCACACCACATCCCGCCTGGGTCATACCGCGGGTGCGCTGCCCGGGCGCACGGGGCTGCGCGACGTCACACGGCCCGCACGGCCTGCGGCGCGACGGCGAGGCCTCGCGGTCCGGCGGCCGCCGCGAGGCCGTCCGTGCGGGCGGCGCGCGCCGCCGCGAGCAACGCGGCCCGGAGCGTCTCCGGCACGGTGTCGTGCACCGCGAGCCACGTCGACCACAGCAGCGGACGCCCGCGCAGCGCGACGGCGCGAACCCCGTCGAGCGGGGCGCCGAACGGCTGCGCGAGGCCCACCCCGGCCCCCGAGCGGACCAGCTCGAGGCCTGCCGACCGGTCGCACTCGCTCGGCGCGTGCGGCGCGAAGCCCGCGCGGGCGCACGCCGCCACGAAGCACGCCGTGAAGCAGCTGTCGCCGGGCGCCTTCAGCCACCGCTCGTCGGCGAACGCGGCCAGGTCGGCCTCGTCGGGGCTCGCGTGGTCCGTCGGCACCAGGACCTGCACGGCGTCCGTGCCGACGAGCCACCAGTGCACGCCGGACGCCGCCGGCGGCAGCGCGTCGGCGCACATGCCGACCAGCAGGGCGTCGTGCGTGCCCGAGGCGAGGTCGTTCGTGGCGCCCGCCGCCGACCACGCGGTGCGCAGGACGGCCCGGCCGGAGCAGCCGCCGTCGACCCGGCGGGCGAACGCCGCGGCGAGCGCGGACCCGACCACGGCGACCCGCAGTCCGTCCGGCACCTGGCCGCACCGCGCGAGCCGGTGCGCGTCCAGCACCAGGGCGTCCATGGCGGGCAGGAGCGTGCGTGCGCGCTCGAGCACGAGTGCGCCGAGCGGTGTGAGGTGCACGCCCCGGTGGTCGCGCACGAAGACGGGACCGCCGAGCGTGCGGTCGATGCGCGAGAGCTGGGCGCTGAGGGCCGGCTGGGCGAGGCCCAGGGCCGCGGCCGCCTTGGTCACGCTGCCGTGCTCGGCGACCGTGGCGACCATCCGGAGGTGCCGCACCTCGAGCTCCATGACGCTTGAGGGTAGGACGACGGGTGGGTGGTGTCACGATTCCGTGACACAACGGTGCGCATGCTGCGTGACCCCCCGTCGGCTAGCGTGCCGGTGTGGTGAGGGTCGGGATCGTGCTGCTGCCCCAGGAGCGGTGGTCGACGGCGCGCGAGCGCTGGCGACGCGCCGAGGACTACGGCTTCGACCACGCGTGGACCTACGACCACCTGGCCTGGCGCGACCTCGCCGACGAGCCGTGGTTCGCCACGGTGCCGCTGCTGGCCGCCGCCGCGGCGGTCACCGAGCGCATCGGCCTCGGTACGTGGGTCGCGTCGCCGAACTTCCGTCACCCCGTGCCGTTCGCGAAGGACGTCATGGGTCTCGACGACGTGTCCGGCGGGCGGTTCGTGCTGGGCGTGGGGGCGGGCGGCGAGGGGTGGGACGCCGGGGTCCTGGGCCCCGCGCCGACCCGCGGTGAGCGCACGCGCCGGTTCGCGGAGTTCCTCGAGGTGCTCGACGCGCTGCTCACGCAGCCCGTCACCGAGCACGCCGGCGAGTTCTACACGGCGCACGCGGCGCGCATGGTGCCGGGCACGCTCGCGCGGCCCCGCACGCCGTTCGTCGTCGCGGCCAACGGGCCGCGCGGCATGGCGCTCGCGGCGCGGCACGGGCAGGGCTGGGCCACCTACGGGCCTGTCGCCGGCGACGAGGGCGTCGGCGCGCAGGAGGCGTGGTGGGACGGGCTCGCGCAGATGGCGGACGCCTTCGACGCGGTCGAGCGCGCGGCGGGCGTGCACGTGCCGCGGTGGCTGAGCCTCGACGGCGCGCCGACGTTCTCGCTGACGGACGCCGACCTCGCGGCCGAGGGCGTCGAGCGGGCCGCCGCGCTCGGCTTCGGCGACGTGGTCGTGCACTGGCCGCGCGCGGAGGGCGTCTACGCCGGTGACGAGCGCGAGCTCGAGCGGTTCGCGGGGATGCTGCCGCGCCTGCGGGCGCTGGAGCCGGCCGCGCGCTGAGGCCGCGGCCGGCTCCCCTCCCGCAGGGGGAGGCCGCCGTCAGGCGCTCGCGCGCCGGTGCGCGTCCCAGGCGCTCGCGACCATGTCGGCGGCCGTGTGCCGCATCCGCCAGTCGAGGTCGCGCGCGGCGGCCTCGCCGGAGGCGACGATGCGCGCGGGGTCGCCGGGGCGGCGCGGTGCGAGCTCCGGCTCGAACGCGATGCCGGTGACCTCGGCGACCGTCGTCATGACCTGCCGGACGGAGAGGCCGTCGCCCGAGCCGAGGTTGTAGACGCGCTCCAGCTCGCGGCCGGCCGCGAGCGCCTGCGCCGCGGCGACGTGCGAGACGGCGAGGTCCCCGACGTGGACGTAGTCGCGCACGCACGTGCCGTCGGGCGTCGGGTAGTCGGTGCCGTTGATGCGCGGCGTGCGACCGGACGCGAGCGCGTCGAGCACGAGCGGGAAGAGGTTGTGCGGGCTGGAGTCGAACAGGTCGGCGTGGCCCGAGCCGACGACGTTGAAGTAGCGCAGCGACGTGTGGCGCAGGCCCGTGGCGCGGCCCTGGTCGCGCAGCAGCCACTCGCCGATGAGCTTCGACTCGCCGTAGGGCGACTCGGGCGCGGTGGCGGTCGCCTCGGTCACGACGTCGACGTCCGGGGTGCCGTAGACGGCGGCGGAGGAGGAGAAGACGATGCTGCCGACGCCCGCGTCGGCCATCGCGGCGAGCAGGTGCGCCGTGCCGGTGACGTTCTGCTCGTACGTGTGCAGCGGCCGCTGGACCGAGACGCCCGCGTACTTGAAGCCGGCGAGGTGCACCACGCCCGTGACGCCGTGCTGGAGGAGCGCCGCCCGCACCGCGTCGGTGTCGACCACGGACGCCTCGACGAGCGGCACGCCGTCGGGGACGAAGCCCCGGTGGCCGCTCGAGAGGTCGTCGAGCACGACCGGTGCCAGCGTGGTGTCACCGGTCCGCTCCACCGCGTCGAGGAGCGCCCGCACCACGTGCGCCCCGATGTATCCCGCTCCGCCCGTCACCATCCACGTCATGGCACCAGGGTAGCCCGCGCGGGGCGGGTTTCCAACAGGATCGAACATGACCGAACAGTTCTACACATCCTGCATCCGGCGGACGTCGGCGCCCGGAAGCACCCTGTGGCGGCGATGCACATGCTCAGTATGCTGAGTAATCCGAGCGGGGGACGGTGGCGCATGGACGAGCGGGACGCGCAGGACGGCACGGCGGTGGGCGACGCGCCCACCGGTCTGGCGGGTCGGGGCCTCGTCGCTCCCGGGGGCACGGCGGCGGCCGCGGACCTGCGCGGCGCGCACGCCCGGGACGCGCAGGCCCCCGGCGCGCACGCCCGTGACGCGCAGGCCCGGGCCGCGCTCGCGCACCGCGTCGAGCACGTCACCGCGGCCGCCGAGCGGCTGCTGGTGCAGGCCGTCGAGGACCGCGTGCGCCACGGCCGGGACCTCGCCCCCGAGCACGGCCGGCTGTGGTCCGACCTCGGGTCCGTGCTGGGCGGCAAGCTCATGCGGCCCCGCCTGACCGTCACCGCCTACCTCGGGCTCGGCGGCACCGACGTCGACGCGGTGGCGCCCGTCGCCGCGGCGCAGGAGATGCTGCACACCGCGATGCTCGTCCACGACGACCTGCTGGACCACGACGAGGTCCGCCGCGGCCGGCCCAACGTCGCCGGGGTGACCCGCGCCCGCCTGGCCGCCGCGGGCGTCACGGGCACGGCGCAGCACGAGCAGGCCGGTGCCGCCGCGCTGCTCGCGGGGGACGCCGCGCTCGCGCAGGCCTTCGCCCTCGTGGCGGGGGCGGCGGTGCCCGCGCACCTCGTCGGCGAGCTCGTCCGGCTGCTGGCCGCCGGGGTGGACACGACGGTCGCCGGCGAGCTGCTCGACGTGCGCGCCGAGGTGCAGGCGCTCGCCGACGTCGACACGCTGCTCGTCGCGCAGCTCAAGACCGCGGCCTACTCGTTCCGCGTGCCCCTCGAGTCCGGTGCCGTCCTGGCCGGCGCGTCGCGCGCGCACCGGATCGCGCTCGCGCTGGTCGGCACCGCGCTGGGCCTGGCCTACCAGCTCACCGACGACGACCTCGGGGTCTTCGGCGACCCCGCGGCGACGGGCAAGTCCGTGCTGTCCGACCTGCGCTCGGGCAAGCGGACCGAGCTCCTGCGGCTGACCTGGGCACGCACGGGCGCGTCGGGGCGGGCGGTGCTGCGCGCGCACGTCGGGCTGTCCGACCTCGACGACGCCGGCGCGGCTCGCGTGCGCGACGTCATGCGCAGCTGCGGGGCGCTCGACGAGGCCCGCGCGCTCACCCGCCGGACCGCCGGCATCGCGCGTACCCTCGCGACCACGACGTTGCCCGAGCCGCTCGCGGGGTACCTCGCGGGGGTCGTGGACGACCTCGTGGCACGGGGGCACTGACCGGTGCGGACGGACGCGAGGCACGCGGACGACCCGCCGGGACCGGCGTCCGCGCCGCCGCCGACGACCGGCGACGGCACGGACGAGCACGGGGACGGGCGCGGCGGGCACCGCCGCGCGGCACGGAGGGACGCCACGGACGGCATGCGCACACCCCACGACGGCGCAGCGGGCGCGCGCCTGTACGACGCCACCGCCGCCCGCGCGAGCGCGGTCGTGCTGCGCGCGTACTCGACGTCGTTCGGGGTGGGCACGCGCCTGCTCGGGCCGCGCACGCGCCGCGACATCGAGGCCGTGTACGCGCTCGTGCGGCTCGCGGACGAGGTCGTCGACACCTACCGCGGACCGGACGCCGGCGCGGAGCTCGACGAGCTCGAGGCGCAGACGGCGCGGGCGCTCGTGAGCGGCTACTCGACCAACGTCGTCGTGCACGCGTTCGCGGGCACCGCCCGGCGCACGGGCATCGGCCACGCCGAGGTCGACCCGTTCTTCGCGTCGATGCGCGCCGACCTGACCGTGCGCGCCCACGACCGCGCGAGCTACGAGCGGTACGTCTACGGCTCGGCGGAGGTCGTCGGGCTCATGTGCCTGCGCGTGTTCCTCGACGCCGAGCGCGGCCCGGGCGACCCGCCCGCCGAGCCCACCGCCACCGCCGTCGCGGGCGCCCGCGGGCTCGGCGCCGCGTTCCAGAAGATCAACTTCCTGCGCGACCTGGGCGCGGACCGCGGCGACCTCGGGCGCAGCTACTTCCCCGGCGTCGACCCCGAGCACCTGACCGACGCGGACGTGCGCGCGGTGCTCGACGAGGTCGCGCAGGACCTCGCCGTCGCGCGCGCCGGCCTGCCCGAGCTGCCGGCGCGCGCGCGGGTCGCGGTGGCGGCGACGCTCGCGCTGTACGAGCGGCTGCTCGACCGCCTGGCGGACACGCCGGCGCAGGACCTGGAGGGACGACGCGTGCGGGTGCCGGGACGGGAGAAGGCGGTGGTGGTCGGCGGCGTCGTCGGCCGGGCGGTGGCCGGGGCGGCGGTGCGGCGCGGGCGGCCGGTGGTGTCGCGGGTGACGACGGCCGTGCGCTCGGCGGCGGGGTGGCGCGCGTGAGCGGGCCCGTGCGGGTCGTCGTCGTCGGCGGCGGTGTCGGCGGGCTGACGACGGCGGCGCTGCTCGCGCGCGGCGGTGCGCACGTCACGCTCCTGGAGCGGCACGAGCGCGTGGGCGGGCGCGCGGGCACGTGGGAGGTCGACGGCTTCCGGTTCGACACCGGGCCGTCGTGGTGGTTCATGCCCGAGGTCATGGAGCACACGTTCGCCCTGCTCGGGCGGCGGCTGTCCGACGAGCTGGACCTCGTGCCCCTCGACCCGGCCTACCGGCTGTTCCCGGAGCCGGGGACGGAGCCGGCCGTCGAGCCGTTCGACGTCACGGCCGACCGGGACGCGAACGCCGCACGCTTCGAGGCGCTCGAGCCCGGCGCCGGCGACGCGATGCGGCGGTTCGTCGACGAGGCCTCCGACGCGTACCGCGTCGCGCTCGACCACTTCCTCTACACGACGTTCGAGCGGCCCGACCGGGCGCTGTCGGCCGACGTCCTGCGCCGCGGCGGCGCGCTGGCCCGGCTCCTGACGCAGTCGCTCGCCGACAAGGTCGCGGGGACCGTGCAGCACCCGGTGCTGCGGCAGGTGCTCAGCTACCACGCGGTGTTCCTCGGCTCGTCGCCGTACCGCGTGCCGGCGCTGTACAGCCTCATGACGCACCTCGACCTCGCGGCGGGCGTCTCCTACCCGCGGGGCGGGGTGTACCGGCTCGTCGAGGCGCTGGAGAAGGCGGCCGTGGAGGAGGGCGTCGACGTGCGGACGGGCGCCGACGTGGTCGCGATCGACGTCGAGGACGCGCCCCGCTCGCTCCGCCACCCCCGCCGCACGGGCCGGGCTCGGGGCGTCCACCTGGCCGACGGGACGTTCGTGCCGGCGGACGTCGTGGTGTCGGGCGCCGACCGGCACCACACCGAGACGGCGCTGCTCGACGCGCGGCACGCGGACCTGCCCGACGCGGCGTGGGGCGCCCGCGGGCCGGGCATCTCCGCGCTGCTCGTGATGGCCGGGGTGCGCGGGGAGCTGCCGGAGCTGCGCCACCACTCGCTGTTCTTCACGCGGGACTGGCCGGCGAACTTCGAGGCCATCCTCGGCACGGGCCGCTCGACACCGGCGGACGGGCTGCGCGTGCCGGACGTCGCGTCCGTCTACGTCTCGCGCACCACCGCGACCGACCCGACGGCCGCGCCGCCCGGGCACGAGAACGTCTTCCTGCTCGTCCCGTTCCCCGCGGACGCGTCGATCGGCGCCCGGCCGGGCGAGCTCGACGCGCACGCCGACCGGTTCCTCGACCAGGTGGGCGCCTGGGCGGGGGTGCCGGACCTGCGCTCGCGGGTCGTCGTGCGGCGCGTCGTGGGCCCGGCCGACTTCGCCCGCGACCTGCACGCGTGGCGCGGCACCGCGCTCGGCATGGAGCACACGCTGCGCCAGTCCGCGATGTTCCGGCCGGGCGTCAGCTCGCGGCACGTGCCGAACCTGCTGCACGTGGGCGGCGGGACGATGCCCGGCGTCGGAGTGCCGATGGTGCTCATCGGCGCCGAGCTGGTCGCGAAGCGGCTGCTCGGGGAGACGTCGGCGCGCCCGCTGCCGGCGCCGCTGCGGCCCGGGTACCTCGCTGCCGCGCTGCCGCGGGGCCTGTGGAGCGACGTCGCGGCGGACCGCGGGTGATCGGGTTCGCGTACCTGGCGGCGCTGCTCGTCTCGCTCGGCTGCCTCGCGCTGTGCGACCACCGGTGGCGGCTGGCGTTCTTCGCCGACGCGCGCCGGGCGGCGTGGACCGTGGGGACCGGGGTCGTCGCGTTCCTGCTGTGGGACGTCGCCGGGCTGCTGCTGGGGATCTTCGCCCGCGGGGACTCGCCGCACCTGACGGGCCTGCTGCTGGCGCCGGAGCTGCCGGTCGAGGAGGCGTTCTTCCTGACGCTGCTCTGCTACGTGTCCCTGCTCGCGTGGCGAGGGCTCGAGCGGGCGGCGTCGGCACGCGCCGAGCGGGCGCGGGGCGTCGGCGCGGGGGGCGCCCGGTGACGAACATCGTGCTCAACGCGATCGTGCTCGCGGTGCTGCTCGCCGTGTCGTGGCCCGTCCTGCGCCGGCTGCGCGGCGGTCCGGTGCTCGGCGCGGTCGCGTTCGTCTGCGTGCTCACCGCGGTGTTCGACACGCTCATGATCGAGGTGGGCCTCTACGTGTTCGACCCGGACAAGATCCTCGGCGTGCACGTCTGGGGCGCGCCGCTCGAGGACTTCGCGTACGCCATCGCCGCCGCCGTGGGCATGCCCGTGCTCTGGACGGCGCTGGGCCGGACCCGGTGGGGCTCGCGGCGCGCCGCGGAGGAGGACGCCCCCGGTGCGTGAGGTGCTCGCCGCGTCGCGGCCGTTCTCGTGGATCAACACCGCCTACCCGTTCGCCGCCGGCTGGCTGCTCGCGACCGGCGGGCGCGTCGACGTGGCGTTCGTCGTCGGGACGCTGTTCTTCCTCGTCCCCTACAACCTGCTGATGTACGGCGTCAACGACGTCTTCGACTACGCCTCCGACCTGCGCAACCCGCGCAAGGGCGGCATCGAGGGCGGGCTCGTCGACCCGGCCCGCGCCCGGAGCGTGCACCGGCGGATCCTCGTCGCGTGCGTCGTCACGACCGTGCCGTTCGTGGTCTGGCTGCTCGCGCTCGGGTCCCCCGCCGCGGGGCTCGTGCTCGCCGTCGTGCTGTTCGCCGTCGTGGCGTACTCCGCGCCCGGGCTGCGGTTCAAGGAGCGGCCGGTCCTCGACTCGCTGACGTCGGCGACCCACTTCGTCGGGCCGCTGCTGTACGCGCTCGTGCTCGCCGACGCGCCGCTGACGGCACGCACGACGTGGCCCGTGCTCGTCGCGTTCGTGCTGTGGGGGATGGCGTCGCACGCGTTCGGTGCGGTGCAGGACGTCCGCGCGGACCGCGAGGGCGGCATCGCGTCGGTGGCGACCGTGCTGGGCGCGCGGCCCACCGTGCGGGCGGCCACCGCCACGTACGTGCTGGCCGCCGCGGTGCTGCTGGCCCTGCCGTGGCCCGGTGTGCTCGCCGCGCTGCTGCCGCTGCCGTACGCGGTGAGCACGTGGCGATTCCGCGGCGTCACGGACGCCGACTGCGAGCGCGCGAACGCCGGCTGGCGCACCTTCCTGTGGCTGAACCTCGTGACCGGGTTCCTCGTGACGATGCTGCTGCTCGCGGTCGCGCTGACCTGAGCGCGTGCGCGTGCCCGCCGCGTCAGACGAGGCGGCCCAGCTCGGGCAGCGTCACGCCCGGGTCGGCGACGGGGGCGCGCGGCTGCGAGACGGTCGCCCACCGCCGCTCTCCTCGGTGCGCGCACCGACCGGCCGGTCAGACCTCGCGGACGGCCTCGCCGCTGATCTCGACCTTCACGCGCTTGCCCACCAGCCAGCCGCCCGCCTCGAGGGCCACGTTCCACGACAGGCCGAAGTCCTCGCGGTTGACGTCGGTCGTCGCGGAGAACCCGAAGATGTCGCGACCGTACGGGTCGCGGCGGGCGCCGCCGAAGTGCATGTCGAGCGGGACCTCACGGGTCACGCCGCAGACGGTCAGGTCACCGACGACCGTGAACCGGCCGCCCACGCTGACGGTCCGCTCGACGAGCTCCGTCGCCACCCGCGACCGCTCCGGCAGGTGGTTGCGCAGCCGCGCCCACTGCGCGATCGCGTCCTCCGCGACCCGGCGCTCGACGCGGCTGCTGCGGAACTCGATCGTCGGCCAGCGCTCGACGTCGAGGAAGTCCGCGCTGCGCAGGTGCGTGTCGCGGTCCTCGTTCTGCGTCGTCAGGGTGCGGGTGCGGATCGTCGCGGTCACCTGGGAGTCCAGCGGGTCGTCGCCGACGCGGATCGTCGCCGCAGCCGCGGAGAACTCGCCCCGGACCTGGCTCACCATCATGTGGTGCGCCGTGAACCCGACGCGCTTGTGCGCGGCGTCGAGCACGTACGTGCCCGCCGCGGGGATGACCATCCCCTTCCACCGTCGCGTCGTCCCCTGCGTGCCCTCGGTCATCGTGTCGTCCCCGCTCTCGTCGCGTCGTGCAGCCGGCCTGCGACCCGGGCCGCGCCCCGGGGCGCGCCGCTGACGGTGCGGGTGAGCGGGGGTGCGACCCACGGAGCGCGCCCGGCGGTGCCGGAGCGTCCGTGTGCGGCTCATCGTCCGTCACCCGGACGGATCACGCCACATCGCCCGAAAGGCGGACAAAACGTCACGAACGCGTGACGCCGATGCGCACCGGCCCCGGACCGGGCGGTCCGGGGCCGGTGGTACGTGCGGGTCGTGCGGTCGGGCAGGGGGACCGGTCAGAAGGTCCAGCGCTGGTTGCCGGCGCCGGAGCAGTCCCACAGGTGCACGCGCTGCCCGTCGTGGACGGGGGTGCCGCCCGCGGCGTCCAGGCAGCGACCGGCCTGCGGGTTGCGCAGCGTCCGGGCGCCCGCGTCGTAGGTCCAGCGCTGCGCGGGCGTGCCGTTGCACGTCCACAGCTGCACGACCGTGCCGTTGGCCGTGCCGCCGCCGCTCACGTCGAGGCACTTGCCGAGCGCGCGGATCGTGCCGTCCGTGCCGCGCGTCCACTGCTGCGCGGCGTTGCCGTTGCAGCCGGCCACCTGGATCGGGTTGCCGTCGCGCGGGTCCGCCCACGGGACGTCGAGGCACAGGCGGTCGTCGACGCGGATCGTGCCCGTGCCGGTCGGCAGCGCGCCGCCGTTCCCGCCGCCGTTCCCGCCACCCGTCGCGCCGTTGTCGTAGACGCGGACGTAGTCGACCCGCATCTGCTGCGGCAGCTGCGTCGAGCCGTCGGGGTAGCCGGGCCACTGGCCGCCCACGGCGACGTTCAGGATGAGGAAGAACGGCTTGTCGAACACCCACTGCCGCCCGCCGAGGCTCGCCGGCGTCACCCGGTGGTAGACCTGCCCGTCGACCGACCACGTGATCTCGCCGGGCTTCCAGTCGACCGCGAACGTGTGGAAGGTGTCCGCGAACGACCAGCCCTGCGGGTGCTGGTACGTGCCCAGCAGGCCCGCGCCGCCGGAGTACCCGGGCCCGTGGATCGTGCCGTGCACCAGGTGGGGCTCGCGGCCGATGTTCTCCATGATGTCGATCTCGCCCGAACCCGGCCACGCGTTCTGCGGGAAGTCCGCGCCGAGCATCCAGAACGCCGGCCAGATGCCCTGACCGCGCGGGATCTGGATGCGCGCCTCGACGCGGCCGTAGCGGATCTCGGCCTTGTCGTTGGTCTGCAGGCGGGCGGACGTGTACCGGCCGTCGGCCTCGCGGCGGGCCGTGATGACGAGGTTGCCGGCGCCGTCGAGCGCGGAGTTCGCGCGGGACGACGTGTACTCCTGCAGCTCCGCGTTGCCCCAGCCGCCGGCGCCGAGGTCGTGGTTCCAGACCCGGCTGTCGGGGGCCGACCCGGCGGGGCCGTCGAACTCCTGCTGCCAGACGACGTCGCCGGGGACGGCGCTCGCGGACGTGGCGGAGGTGACCGCCGCCAGGGCCCCCGCGCCAGCCACGAGGGCGGCCGTGAGGGCGGCCGTCAGCCGGCGGGTGCGGAGCTGTCGGGTGCGGGGCCGTCGGCGGCGGCCGGCGGGGTGGGTCGCCCGGGGTGCGGGGGCGGGGTGGACGGGTGCAGCGCGCACGGGATCCTCCTTCGCGGTCCGGTGGGACCGTCGGGTGAATCCGCCCTGTGCCGCCTCGGCCGCCTGGGGTCGCGGCCCGACGCGAGCGGGTCCGGGTCTCCGTCGACCCGGCGTGGCGAGGCTAGGCCGGAGCCGCTGCGCGTGGCAACAGAGGGATGGCAACGGATCCGTGGCAGCAGATCGGTGGCGACAGGCGGCGACGCCGGCAGGTGGCGCCGCTACGGTCGCGGGCGGCCGCCCACGTCCCGCCGCACCGAGGAGCCTGCCCGTGCACCGTCCGCCCGCCGGTCCCGTCCGTCACACGTGGCGCGGACCGTTCGCCGACCACGAGGTGGACGCGCTGCACGCCGAGGCGTTCGGGCACGACCCCACCGGCGAGGGCTGGGGCAGCCGGCTCGACCGGTTCAGCCTCGGGTGGGTCACGGCGCGCGACGACCGGGGCCTCGTCGGGTTCGTCAACGTCGTCTGGGACGGCGGCGCGCACGCCTTCGTCGTGGACACGGCCGTCGCGCTGCGCGCACGCGGCGGCGGGATCGGCGCGGGACTCGTCGCGGTGGCCCGCGAGCAGGCCCGCGCCGCGGGCTGCGAGTGGCTGCACGTCGACTTCGAGGACCGGCTGCGCGGCTTCTACCTCGACGCGTGCGGCTTCGTCCCGACCGCCGCCGGGCTCATGAGGCTGCGGTAGGGCGGGCGGGCGTGCGGCGTGGCGGCGGGGGCGTTGTCGGTGGTCGGGGCGAGGGTGTGGCCATGGTCGTCGTCTCGTGCTCCTGCGGTGAGGTCTCCTACCCCTCGCACAACCCCCTCCGTGCCCTGCCCGTGGCGGTGCGCGCGCGTCTCGCCGCGACCGCCGGCGAGCGTGGCACCGTCGTCGTCGACATCGACCCGGACTGGCACCCCGGCGGTGCGAGCCTGCACGTCTCGTGCGTGTGGCTCGTCGCCGAGGTCTCGCTCGAGGCCCTCGTGGCCGGCCTGGACCCCGCCGACGCCGCGCTCGTGCGCGCGGCATGGGTGCTCCCGCGCGCGGACGCGCTCGAGGTCGCCGCGCCCGAGCCCGCCGCAGCACGGCTCGCGGTCGGCGCCTGACGCGCTGACGCGACCGGTCGTCGTGCCCGCCGCCGCGGGACGGTGCGCCGCGCGGCACCGGACCGGCACCGGGAGGGACCGATGAAGGTCGACCTGAAGAAGCAGATCCCGACGTACACCGCCCGGCGGGGCCGGTTCGACGTCGTGGAGGTCCCGCCGCTGGGCTACCTGATGGTCGACGGGCACGGCGACCCGAACACCGCGCCCGGGTACCGGGACGCCGTCGCGTCGCTCTACCCGCTGGCCTACCGGCTGAAGTTCCTGCTGCGCGACGAGATCGGGCTCGACCACGTCGTCATGCCGCTCGAGGCGCTGTGGTGGGCCGACGACATGGCGGCGTTCACGACGGCACGCGACAAGGCGCGCTGGGACTGGACCCTGATGATCGCCGTCCCGGACGTCGTCACGGGCGCGCACCTGGCGGCGGCCCGGGCCGCGGCGGCGCGCGGGACGCACGGCCCGCTGCTCGACGCGGTCCGGCTCGAGCGGCTCGACGAGGGGCTGTGCGTGCAGACGCTGCACGTCGGGCCCTACGACGCCGAGGGCCCCGTGCTCGCCGAGCTGCACGAGCGCGTCGTGCCCGGGCACGGGCTGCGCCTGCGGGGCAGGCACCACGAGATCTACCTGGGGGACGCGCGCCGGACGGCGCCCGAGAAGCTGCGGACGATCCTGCGCCAGCCGGTCGAGCGGCCGCCGGCGTAGCTCCGCGTCACGGCCAGCGGCGTCAGGGCTCCGGCGTCAGGGCGCCGGCGTCACGGCTCCGGCGTGCCCGACTCCCACGGCCCCACGTCGACCGGGAGGCCGGCCGCGCCCAGCCGCGCGACGACGTCGTCGACGACCGTGCGCACGAGGCGGCCCGCGCGGAGCTCGTCCTTGCCGCGGTCGACGGTCAGGCGCAGCGTGCACCCCCTGCCGGCCGGTGCGGACGTCACGTCGACCCGCGCGGTGACGGGCATCGGCAACTTCTGCGCCAGCAGGTTCGACCACTGCGTCCGCCGTCCCAGCAGCGTCGTGGTGCCGGCGGCGTGCTCCACCGCGAAGCGGTGCGAGCGCAGCACCTCGGACGCCGTGGCGAGGAGCGGGTCCGCCGGGCCGTCGGTCGCGAGGGCGATCGACGGCCGGACCGTCGAGACGCCCCATGCCGGCACGCTCACGGGCGGCCCACGCCCCCGGACCAGCGCCGGCGCAGGGCGTCGAGGGCGTCGAGCGCCTCCGCCGTCGTCTCGGGCAGCTGGTCGCGCGGCTCGGCGGCGAGCGCCTGCAGGCGCGCGCGGGAGCCGGCGCGCAGGGCGACCGCCTCGGGGCTGTCGTCCTGCCCGCCGAAGACCGCGTCGAGGGACGTGCGTCCGGCGTCGACGCGCCGCTGCACGGCCTGCCAGTCGGCGCCGAGCGCGCCCTTGCGCGCCGCCTCGGCGCGCGCGTCGCCCTCCTGCGCGCGGCGGGTCTCCAGCTCCGCCCCCAGGCGCTGGATCTCGCCCAGGGCCGCGCGGATCCGGGCCTCGGGCGTCGGTGCGTCCGCCGGGAGGCCGGTGCCCGCGGTCATGCCGCCACCGGCGTGCGCGCCGCGAGGCCGCTGACGAGGTCCTCGACCAGGTCGATCGCGTCGAGGACCGACGTCTTGGCGTCGACGAACGACGCGATGGCGTCCGCCAGCCCCTCGAGGATGTTGTAGATCATGCGCACGATCCCCACCACCTTCTCGATCTTCCACCAGATGGTCGCGGCGCCGACCGCCCAGCCGACGACCGGGACGGACGCCTCCGCGGCGAGCTGCGTGAGCACCTCCGCGATGGTGCGCAGCCCGAGCCCGATGCCCGAGCACGCCAGGCTCGAGACGAGCGCGATGTTCGAGACCAGGCCCGACACGTGGTCGCACGCGGCCTGCAGGCCCGCGCACGCGGCGGCGTACGCCGCCATGGTCACGCGGAACGCGTCACCCGCCGCGCCCTGCCAGCCGGCGGTCGTCGAGGCGACCAGCCCGGCGCAGTTGCGCCCCGTCGCGGCGTACGCCTCACCCGCGAACCCCCACGCCGCCGCGGAGCACTTGATGGCCCGCCAGTCGCCGCCGAGCGGCTTGAACACGCACTCGGCGAGGACCGAGATACCGAGGAGCTTCTCCGCGACCCAGTCGATCGAGCCGAGCAGGACGCCGGCGTTCCAGCGCAGGTCCTGCACGGGGTTGTCGGTCGCCTGGGGCACGACCAGGTAGGACGACGCGTCGACGACCTCGACCACCTGGCCGGGCGAGCCCCAGCGGCTGACGTCCTCGCCGATCCCGCGCGCGTCGGCCACGGCGTCGCGGACGGAGGTGCCGACGCCCTGCGCCTTGGAGCCGAGCCACGAGTCCGCGTCGCCGTGGTCGGAGGGCGCGGACTCCTGGGCCGCGCCGAGCGGCGGCACGCCGCCGCGCGGGTCCTGCCACGGCGCGGGCGCGGAGCCGAGGCCCGTGGCGAGGTCGTCCAGGTTCGCGCAGGCCGCCTGGTCCGCCTCCGCGTACGTCGTCGACGTGGCGCGCACGTGGTCGGCGGTCAGCTCGGCGACGCGGGCCGCGCCGCGCGCGACCTGGGCGCCCAGCTCCACGGTGGCCATGGAGAGCGGGACGAGCAGCGCCAGCAGCGCGCCGGTCGAGTCGCGGATGTCGCCGTGGCTGCGCAGGTACGGCTCGACGGCCCGCAGGTGTTGCGCCTGCCGGTCGAGCAGCTGCTCGCTGCGGCCCAGGGTGGTGTAGTCCACCACGATCGCGCTCATCGGTCTCCCCGTGTCGATGCCACCCGCCCCCCGTGCCGGGTGGGCTCGGTCCGGATGCTAATGGCCGCGCGGAGCGTCGTCGCAGGTCATGGGGCTGTTGTCCCGGATTGCCCGCGACGTCGGGGCCGCGCGGTGCCACCATCGCGGTGTGCCGTACACCCGACTCTCCGACCGGCTCGTCAGCTGGGCCTCGGTCCTCGACCCCGTGACGCGCGAGCAGGCCGAACGGACCGCCGAGCTGCCGATCGTCCACCCGCACGTCGCGCTCATGCCCGATGCGCACCTCGGCAAGGGCGCGACCGTGGGCAGCGTCATCCCGACCCTGCGTGCGCTGATCCCCGCCGCCGTCGGCGTCGACATCGGCTGCGGCATGATCGCGGTCCGCACGCAGTGGACGCAGGACGAGCTGCGCGGAGCCAGGAAGCCCCTGCGCGCGCTGCGCGAGGACGTCGAGCGGCGCGTGCCGGTGTCGGCGGGCGCGGCGAACAGGCGGCTCACCGAGAGCGCGGCCGCGCGCGTCGGCGTGCTCGAGGAGGCGGCCGCGGCGGTCGGGCTCACGCCCGACCGGTACGTCGCCGGGTGGCGTCTGCAGCTCGGGACGCTCGGCTCGGGCAACCACTTCATCGAGGTGTCCGTCGACGAGACCGGGCGGGTGTGGCTGTTCCTGCACTCGGGCTCGCGGGGCGTCGGCAACAAGCTCGCGCAGCACCACATCCGGGTCGCGGCGGACGTGTGCCGCCGGCGTGGGATCACGCTGCCCGACCGGGACCTCGCGTACGTCGAGGAGGGCACCGACGAGTTCGACGCGTACGTGCGCGAGCTGCGCTGGGCGCAGGACTACGCCGTCGCGAACCGCGAGGAGATGATGGACCGGGTCGTGGCCGCGCTCGCGCAGCACGTGGGCGCCGACGTCGTCGAGCACGAGCGCGTCAACTGCCACCACAACTTCACCGAGCTCGAGCACCACCACGGCGCGGACGTCTGGGTCTCCCGCAAGGGCGCGATCCGCGCGCGGGCCGGCGACGCGGGGCTCATCCCGGGGTCCATGGGCACGGCGTCGTACGTGGTGGTCGGCAGGGGCGAGCCGGAGTCGCTGTGCTCGAGCCCGCACGGGGCCGGCCGGGCGTACTCGCGGTCGGCGGCGCGGCGGACGTTCACGCGCGCGCAGCTGCGGGAGGCGATGGCCGGCATCGAGTACCGCGACACCGACGCGTTCCTCGACGAGATCCCGGCCGCGTACAAGGACATCGACCAGGTGATGGCGGACGCCGCCGACCTCGTCGAGGTCCGCCACGTGCTGCGGCAGGTGGTGAACGTCAAGGGGGACTGAGACGCGACGCGTCGTCCTGCGGACCGCGTCTGCACCCAGGCCGCGGTCGCGTCCGGCGCCGTTGTATCGTTTCACCGCTGTGCTGCTCGATGACGCGCCACACAGGTTGGAGCCCCGGTGACCGACCGCCAGAACCCCTCGGGGCGCAGTCCGAGCCCGGTGGCGCCCCGCCCTGCGGTCAGCGCGCCCTCGCCCTTCCGGTCCCGCAGCTTCCTCCTCCTGCTCGTCGCCCAGCTGCTCGGCGGGAGCGGCATGTGGATGCTGCGGATGGCCGCCGACTGGCTGGTGCTCGACCTCACGGGCAGCTCGGAGGCGGTCGGTGTCCTCGTCGCGCTGCAGTTCCTCCCGCTGCTGCTCGTCGGCCCGTGGGGCGGGGTCCTGGCCGACCGGCACGACAAGCGCAGACTGGTCGAGCTCGCCCAGGGTGCGCAGGCGCTGCTCGCCGTATCGCTCGCCGCGCTGACGTTCACCGGCGCGATCGCGGTCTGGCACCTCTACGTCGCCGCGGCGCTCATGGGGCTGGTCAGCGCGGTCGACCAGCCCGCGCGGCAGGTCCTCGTGGGGGAGACCGTCGGCGACGCCCACCTGCAGCCGGCCGTGTCGGCGATGAACGCGCTCAACCAGGCCGGCGGCATGATCGGCCCGGCGGTCGCCGGCCTCGTGATCCACCAGTGGGGCGAGGGATGGGCATTCACGACGAACGCCGTCGTAGCCGTGTGCGTGGTCTCACTCGTGCTGACGATGCGCACCCGCGACCTCCACCTGACGCCGCGCGTCCCGCCCAGCAAGGGCCAGGTGCGGGAGGGCGTCCGGTACGTGCGCGAGCGTCCCCGTCTGTCGTGGGTCATCGTGCTCGCCGGGCTCATGGGCGCGCTCGGCATGAACGGCCCGGTGGTGCTCACCGCGTTCGCGCAGGACGTCTGGGACACCGGGCCCGCGGGCTTCGGGCTGTACAACAGCGTCAGCGCGGTGGGGGCCTTCGTCGGCGTGGTGGTCGCGGCCCGGTATGTCCGGGTCCGCGCACGCTCCGTCGTCGTCGCGTCGGGGGCGTTCGCGGTGACCGAGGTCGTCGCCGCGCTGGCCCCCTCCCCGGCGGCGTTCCTCGTGATGCTCGCCCTCGTCGGGGCGGCGACCCTGGTGTTCCTCACGACCGCGGCGACGCTGGTCCAGCTCACGGCGGAACCGTCGGTGCGCGGCCGCGTGCTGGCGCTGTACACGCCCCTGCTGCTGGGCGGGCACGCCTGCGGCGGCCTGCTGCAGGGCTGGCTCACCGAGGAGCTCGGCGTCCGGACGGGCCTCGTCGTGACCGGGGCGTTCGCGCTCGCGGCGACGACGTGCGTCGCGATCGCTCTCGCCCGGGTCCGCCGCGACGGTGCGTCGTGGTCGTCGTCGTCCGGACCGGCACGGACGGCTCCGGTCGGATCCGTGACCCCGGATCCTCGCCGGTCCGCAGGGCGCTGCCGTGCGGCGCCGCGCGCGACGGACCCGCGCGGTGGTATCCCGGACGCATGACCACGACGCCACCGCCCGACGACACCCGCTGCCCCTGCGGTTCCGGGGACACCTACGGCGGCTGCTGCGGCCGGTTCCTCGGGGGTGCGGCGCACGCCCCGACGGCCGAGGCGCTCATGCGCTCGCGGTACACGGCCTTCGCGACCGGCGACGCGGCGTACCTGCGTGCGACGTGGCACCCGAGCCGGCGGCCCGCCCGCGTCGACCTCGACGACGGCACGGTGTGGCGGCGCCTCGACGTGCTGCGCACCGACGCCGGCGGGCCGTTCGACGACGCCGGCGTGGTCGAGTTCGTCGCGCGGTACCGGGGCCCCGACGGGCCGGGGCTGCTGCACGAGCGCAGCCGGTTCGTCCGCGAGGGCGGGCGGTGGTTCTACGTCGACGGTGCCGCCGGCCGCTGAGCGCCACCGACGGTCGCCCCGGTCGTCCGTCAGCGGCCGGCGGGTGCGGCCGCCCGGGCGCGCAGGTAGGCGCGCACGTCCGCGTCGTCCGTGAGCTCGGCCGCCCGCGCCCACGCCGTGGACGCCTCGGCGGCGTGCCCGCCGCGCGCGAGCAGGTCGGCGCGCGCCGCCCACCAGGGCTGGAACGCCGGCACCGGCTCGGGGGGCAGTGCGGCGAGGCCCGCGTCCGGCCCGTCGAGCCGGCCGACGACCGGGGCGAGCGCCACGCGGGCGCCCAGGCTCGGCGCCACCGCGTCCAGCGCGCGGTACAGCGTGCGCAGCGCCGCCCAGTCGGTGGTGCCCGTGCGTCGGCGGTCGCAGTGCACCGCCTGGATCGCCGCCTCCAGCCGGAACCGCCCGGGCGGGCCCGGCCGGTCGGCGCGGAGCAGGTACGCCTCGGCCTCGGCGACCAGCGCCGGGTCCCACGCGGTCGCGTCCTGCTCGTCCAGCGGGACGAACGGGCCGGGGAGCCGGCGCGCCAGCGCGAACGTGACCAGCGCCGCGAGCGCCCACGCCTCCGGCTCGTCGTCGAGCAGGGCCGCCAGCGTGACCGCCAGGTGCTGCACCTCGCCGGCGAGCCCCCGGCCGTCCTGCCGCCACGTCGCCGCGGCACCGCCGTAGACCGCCTCCAGCACGGCGGGCAGCCGCTCCGTCAGCGCCGACCGGTCCGGCACGGCGAACGGGATGCGTGCGGCCGTGATCCGGCGCTTCGCACGCACGAGCCGCTGCGCCATCGTCGCCGGCGCGACGGCGAACAGCCCGGCGACCTGCGCCGCCTCGAGCCCGAGGACGGTCTGCAGCATGAGCGGCGTGCGGACGTCCGCCGCGATCGCGGGGTGCGCGCACACCAGGAGCAGCGCGAGCCGGCGGTCGGGGACCGCGTCGGGGTCGACGTCGGCCAGCGGGTCGGCGGTCGCGGCGGCCGCCTCGTCGAGCGGGGTCGACGTGCGGTGGGCGGCGGAGCGCCACACGTCGCGGACGCGGTTGCGGGCCACGGTCAGGAGCCAGCCGTCGGGGTTGCGCGGGACGCCGGCGCCCGGCCACGTGCGTAGCGCCTGCTCGAAGGCCGTCGCGAGCGCGTCCTCGGCGAGGGTGACGTCCCCGGCGGCCGCGGCGAGCAGCGCCAGCAGGCGGCCGTACGAGTCCCGGGCGGCGCGCTCGGCGGCCGCCCGGGCCTCGTCGGCGCTCACGCGTTCGGCACCCAGGCGCCGTCGACGGTGTGGGTCGCGCCGGGCCGCACCTCGACGGGGCCCCACTCGACGGACGGTGCCCGGCGCGCCCACGCGAGCGCCGCGTCGAGCTCCGGGACGTCGATGACGAACGTGCCGCCGAGCTGCTCCTTCGTGTCCGCGAAGGGCCCGTCCTGCACCTGCAGGACGCCGTCGACCGTGCGCAGCGTGGTCGTCGCCACCGACGGCTGGAGCACCTCCGCGCTCACCAGCGCGCCCGCGGCCTGCAGCGTCGCCGCGTACGCGGTGAAGGCGCGCTGCCCGTACTCCATGCCCTCGGGGCCCAGGGCCTCGGCGCTCATCTCGGGGTAGTGCAGCAGGAGCGTGTACCGCATGGCGTCCTCCTCGGACGGTGCGTGCCGACCTCGTCGACAGGGTAGGCCGCGGGCGTCCCGGTGGGCGGTCCGCGGTCGAGCGGGCCGCTCGACGTGGGGATGACGATGTCGGCGCGCGCCGATCGACAGCCACCACCGGCACGCGTGGACCGACGGCGCGGGTGGGCTACGCGAGCCCGGCGAGGTCGCCCAGCGGGACCGGCTTGACCGGCAGGTGCGCCGTGAACGGCCCGACCTGCTCCATCGGCCGGCCGGTGCGGGCGGCGACGAGCGCGCCGACGGTCGCCTCGCAGTACCGGCCCTGGCAGGTCCCCATCCCCGTGCGGCACTCGAGCTTGACGGCGTTGGCGGTCGAGACGTGGGGGTTCGCCGCCAGCGTCTCCTCCACGGTCGCGCGCGTGACGGACTCGCACCGGCAGACGAGCGTGCCGGGGGTCGCGAGGGAGGCGAGCGCCGCCCGGTCCGGCGCGAACGTGCGCTGCACGACGTCGGAGAACCGTCGCGCGCGGGCCACGTCGCGGCGCGCGCGGCGCAGTGCGGGCCCGTCGGCGGGGGAGGTGCCGCGCAGGTCGCACGCGGTGACGAGCCCCGCGAGGTGACCCTCCGCGCGCGCCTGCTCGGCGCCACGGACGCCGGCCGGCTCGCCGGCGACGAGCACGTCGGGCACCGACGTGCGCTGGTCGCCGTCGTGCGTGACGACCCACCCGCCGCCGGCGTCGTCCCACCGGGTCGCGCAGCCGGCCTGGCGGGCCAGCTCCGTCGAGCCGTGGAAGCCGAACCCGAGCACGAGCGCGTCGGCCTCGACCGTCCGGCCCCGGCCGACCGGGCGCCACGCCGCGTCGACGCGGCACAGCTCGACCCCCTCGACGCGGTCGGTCCCGAGCACGCGGGTCGGCACGGTGCGGGTCCGCACGCGGACGCCGGCACGCAGCAGGCGGCCGAGGGCGGCGGTGCTCGACGCGAGCAGGCCGGTGTGCCCCGGCACGGCCGGCAGGGCACGCAGCGCCTCGGCCGGGCCCGGCAGGCCGCGGGCGAGCGCGACCTCGGCGACGTGCGCCCCCGCCGCGACGAGCTGGTCGGCGACGAGCAGCAGGAGGGGATGGGCCCCCGCGAGGACGGGCCGGTGCCCGACGAGGACGCGCTGCGACTTCAGCAGCCCCTGCGCGGCACCCGCCGTGACGACGCCGGGCAGCGTCCACCCGGGCAGGGCGACGGGCATGTCGTACGCGCCCGTCGCCACCAGCAGGCGCCGTGCCCGCAGCGTCGCCGTGCCGTCGGGGCCGCTGACGGCGAGCCGCACCGGGGCCCCCGGCTCGTCCCGCAGGACGCCGAGCGCGGTCGTGTCCCACCGCCACGACACGTCCGACGCCGTGGCGTCGGCCACGAGGCCCGGCCCCCACGGGTACCCCGCCGGCCAGGTGTGCCGCGCGGTGGCGACGCCGCCGTGCGGGCGGCGGAAGACCTGGCCGCCCGGCCGCTGCTGCTCGTCGACCACGACGACGTCGAGACCGCGGCCGCGGGCGGCGAGCGCGGCCGCCATCCCGGCGGGCCCGGCGCCGACGACGACGAGGTCGTGCAGGGGCCCGGTGCTCATCGGCTCGGTGCTCATCGGCCCGCTGCTCGGCTCAGTGCTCATCGCTGCGCCGGACCTCCGCACCGGGCGTCGCGGGTGCCAGGCACGCGCGCACGGTCCGCCCGTCGACGCGCACCACGCACTCGAAGCACGTGCCCATGTGGCAGAACGGCGCGCGCGGCGCGCCGTCGCGGGCCGTGCGGAAGGCGTCGACGCCCGCGGCGAGGAGGGCCGTGGCGACGCTCTCGCCGTCGTGCGCGGGCACCGCACGCCCGTCGACGCTCAGGGCGAACGCGGAGCCGCGCGCCCCCGGGAGGCGTGCGGGGCCGCGCGTCGTGCTGTCGTTCATGCCCACCGCCGGGGGTCGTAGGGGCTGACGTCGACGGCCGCGGGACGCCCTTGGACGAGGTCGCCGAGGACCTGCGCGAAGCTCGGGGCGAGCGTGAACGCCGACCCGCCGGTCGCGACGAACGCCCCGGGGGCGCCGGGCACGGGGCCGACGAGCGGGAGCTGGTCGGGCCCGACCGTGGTGGCGCCGACCCACGTGCGCAGCGTCTGCAGGTGGGCCAGGCGCGGGACCGCGCGGACGGCGGCGCGCGCGTTGCCCGCCAGCGACGCGGGCACGACGGTGCCGCGGCCCGTGCGGTCGGGCGTGCCGTCGGCGTCCCGCACGAGGGCCGCGGGCCAACCGCCGCCGACGAGCACGTTGCCGTCCGCGGTCTGCTTCAGGGACAGGCGGGTGCCGGCGTGCTGCACGAGGTGGGGCAGGAAGGCGCGCGTGCGCTCGGTGACGCTCATCATCAGGCCGAGCACCGTCACGGGGAGCTCGACGCCGAGCATGCGGCCGAGCGTGCGCGTCCAGACGCCCGCGGCCAGCACGACCGCGTCCGCGCGCAGCGCACCGGGCTGCACGTCGCTCGGGGTGCGGGTGCTGGTGCCGAGGGTCCAGGTGCGCCCGTCGCGGCGCAGGGAGTCGACGCCGGTGCGCGTCCGGATCCGGGCGCCGTGGGCGGCGGCGGCGCGGGCGAGCGCCGGCGCGGCGGTGCGCGCGTTGGCGCGGCCCTCGGACGGGCAGTAGGCGGCCGCCAGGACGGCGGGGGACAGGTAGGGCGCGAGGTCGTGCACCTCGCGCGTGCCGAGCACGTGGACGTCGAGCCCACGTTCCCGCTCGAGGGCGGCCTTGGCCTCGAGCAGCCGCACGGTGGCGTCGTCGTCGGCGAGCATGAGTCCGCCGTGGCGGGCCACGCCGAGGGCGGGGCCGATCTCGGCGGCCAGGGCGTCCCAGCGGGCCGAGGCGTCGAGGTGCAGGGGCATCGCCTCGGCCGCGGTGCGGGCGGCGTCGAGGCCGGCCTCGATCATGCGGTACTCGAGCTGGAAGTGCAGGCTGCCGGCGTTCTGCCCGGACGCGTGCTGGTTCACCTGGTCGCGCTCGAGCAGGACGACGTCCGCGCCCTCCCGGGCGAGCAGGTGGGCCGTGGCGCAGCCGAGCAGGCCGCCGCCGACCACCGCGACGTCGCAGCGCTCGCTCATGCGAGGGGGACGGTCGCCACGCCGAGCGAGTGCAGCGTCCCGGCGACGACCGCGACCTCGTCCTCGGTGAGCTCCAGCAGCGGCCGGCGCACGTACCCCGCGGGCACCCCGCGCAGCCGCAGCGCGGTCTTCATGATCGCCTGGGCGTTGCCGAAGCGGGCGCCGTAGTCGGGGCGGAACCAGCTCTCCATGAGGACGCGGTCCCGCGCGCCCAGCGTGAGCGCGCGCTCACGGTCGCCCGCGGCGACGGCGCGCCAGAAGTCCGGGTGGTCGGCCCCGAGGACGCCGCCGGCGCCCATGAGCCCGTCGCCGTGCCCGAGGCCCGCCAGGTCCGCGCCCAGCGGGCTCGTCGGCACGCCGAAGTAGCGCACGCGGTCCTCGAGCGCGTACATCCCGCGCCAGAACGCGGCGGCGTCCCCCGTGGAGTTCTTCACCGCCACGACCGTGTCGATCGCCGCGAGCTCGCCGAGCAGGTCGGTGCCCATGTCGACGACGCAGCCGCGCGGCCAGTTGTAGACGCACAGCGGCATGTCGCTGCCCGCGGCGACGTCGCGGTAGAAGCGGACGATCTCGCGGTCCGTGGGCACGACGTAGGGCGGCGGCGTGACCAGCACGCCGTCGAGGCCGGCGGCCTGCGCGGCGCGGGCGTGCCGCACGGACTCGTCGGCGGTGTAGGCGTTGCAGCCGCCCAGCACGGTGACCCGGCCGTCGACGACGCGGGCGCCCTCGCGGAACAGGGTGGCGCGCTCCTGCTCGGTCAGCGCGAACCACTCACCGGTCGTGCCGGCGAGGACGACGCCGTGCATGCCCTGGCCGACGAGCCACTCCAGCTGGTGGCCGAGGGCGTCGAGGTCGAGCGCGCCGTCGCGGTCGAAGGGCGTCGTGACGGCCGGCACGTAGCCGGCCCAGTCGACGTCGTGGCGGTCCATGGTGCTCCTGGTGCGCGGCGCGGTACGGGCGAGGTCAGGGGGTGGGCGGGGAGACGGTGAGCAGGAACGACGCCGGGGCACCCGAGGTGTTGGCGTAGCGGTGCGGCTCGCGGGAGTCGAACGTGACGGCGTCGCCGGCGCCGAGGTGGTGCGTCTGCGCGCCCACCTCCACGACGACCTCGCCGGTGAGCACGTAGACGCACTCGGTGGAGTCGTGGCCCCACGCGTGCTCGGAGCTGACGTCACCCGGCGCGAGCTCGGCGCGCAGCACCTCGAAGTCGCCGCGGCCCGGGGTGATGCGCTCGTAGGTGATGAGCCCGGCGGGGGCGGCCATCCGGAACCGCTCGCCGGGGCGCGAGACGTGCACGGCGGGTGCGTCGGGGTCGCGGAACAGCGAGGCCATGTCCGCCTCGAACACCCGCGCGAGCTTGCGCAGCGTGGTGACGCTGGGGTCGGTGCGCCCGTTCTCGATCTGGCTGAGGAGGGCGGTCGACAGGCCGGTCGCGTCCGCGACCTGCCGCAGGGTGAGCCCGTGCTGGTGGCGCAGCGCGCGCAGGCGGTCGCCGAGCATGCGCCCTCCTCGTGGTCGGTGGCGGGCCGGTGCCCGTCGCGGCCAGTGTTTCATCTTGGTGAACACGTTTGATGGAACTGTACATCTGCCCAAATGCTGTGGTGTCATCTGGCGGACACGGCGTCTCATCGCCGCCCGACACCAGCAACAGCGCCGACCCGCAGGGCCGCGGACCACGGCACGGACGGAGAACCATGCAGCGACACACCAGCCGAGGCCGAGCGGTCCTCGCACTGGCCGCGGTGGGCGCACTGACGCTCACGGCGTGCACGGCGGGCTCCTCCGGCGGTGCCGGCGGGACGGGCGGCGGCGGCACGGACGCCGACGGCGGCGACGGCGGCGGCACGCTCACCGTCGCCAACTCGTTCGTCGTCAAGAGCCTCGACCCCGCCCAGGTGTACGAGGCCACGGGCGTCATGACCGTGCACGCCCTCTACGACACGCTCACGACCTTCGAGGGCTCGGACGTCTCCACGCCCGTGCCGCTGGTGGCCGAGAGCTGGGAGGCGAACGAGGACTCCACGCAGTTCACGTTCCGGCTGCGCGACGACGTGACGTTCTCCGACGGCTCGGAGCTGACGGCCGACGACGTCGTGTTCAGCCTCAACCGGCTCGTCGCGCTCAAGGGCAGCCCCTCGGTCACCGTCGCCGGCTTCAGCGCGTCCTCGCCCGAGGACGGCGTCGTCGTCGTGACGACCGAGGCCCCGAACCCCAACGTGCCCACGATCCTGGCCATGCCGTCCACCGGCATCGTCAACGCCGACGTCGCCCGCGAGAACGGCGCGACGGACGCGGCGGACGCGCCCGAGGCCGACTCGGCGACCGCCTTCCTCGACGGGGAGTCGCTCGGCTCCGGCCCGTACGTCCTCGACTCCTTCGACCCGGCGTCCGAGATCGTCCTGACCGCGAACCCCGAGTACTGGGGCGAGGCGCCCGCGTACGAGCGGGTCGTCGTCCAGAACGTCGAGGCGCAGAACCAGAAGATGAGCGTCGAGCGCGCCGGGGGCGACTACGTCGCGCTCGACCTGTCCGGGCGCATGCTCGAGGGGCTCGACGACGCGCTGCAGGTGTCCAGCACGCAGGACACGTTCTACTTCCTGACGCTGCACCAGGACCCCGCCGTCAGCGACGTCACGTCCAACCTCGAGTTCGTCCGGGCGCTGCGCGCGTCCATCGACTACGAGGGCCTCGCCGCGCTGTTCGGGGCCGAGGCACGCCCCGCCGCGGGCATGGTCCCGACCGCGTTCGCCGGTGCCCTGCCCGAGTCCGAGTCGAAGGCGCAGGACCTCGACGCCGCCGCCGAGCACCTGGCCGCCTCCGGCCTGGCCGACCCGAGCGTCACGCTCATGTTCCCCGCGATGACCTACCGTGGCGTCGACCTGGCCACCATCGCCACGAAGGTGCAGAACGACGCGGCCCAGGCCGGCATCACCGTGCAGCTCGACCCGCAGCCCATCGCGTCGTTCCTCGACGCCCAGAGCGCGGGCAACGTCGCGTTCCGGTTCAGCCCGCAGTCGCTGAACTACCCCGTCGCGTCGTCCCTGGTGAACAACTTCCACCCGGGGCACCCGAGCGCGGTGCGCACCGGCTGGACGCTCGAGCGCGCCACCCCGGAGGTCGTGGCCGCCGGCGAGCGCGTCATGGCGGCCGTCGAGAGCGACGAGGAGCTCGCGGCGGTGCAGGACTGGCAGCGCGCGCTCGACCAGGACGGGCCGTACATCCCGCTCGCCTACAACTCGGGCGTCGTGGTGTCCACCCCCGACCTCGTCGGGGCGGACTACTCGCCCGCCGGCTGGCAGGTCGACCTGCGCGACGTGGCGCGCCGATGACGGGCGGTGTCGCCCCGACGGGGAGCGGCACCACCGCCCGGCAGGACCGTGCGGAGGGCGGGGTGAGCACCACCCCGCCCTCCGGCGGCGCTCCTGCGCGGGAGCGGTGGCGCGGCACCACCCGCGCGGTCCGGTACGTCTCCCGCCGCGTCGCCATCACGGCGGCGCTGCTGCTCGGCGTCACCGTCATGACGTTCCTCATCGTGCAGGCCGTGCCCGGGGACGCCGCGACGGCGAACCTCTCCGAGACCGCGCTCAACGACCCCGAGGTCGTCGCGGCGTACCGCGCCAAGTGGGGCCTCGACCAGCCGCTGCCCGTGCAGTACTGGGTGTACCTGACGCACGTCCTGCAGGGCGACCTGGGCATCTCCCAGCAGACGGGTCGCCCCGTCCTCGGCGACCTCATGACCTACGTGCCCGCGACGCTCGAGATCGCGCTGCCGGCGATGCTCCTCGCGATCGTCATCGGCACCGCGGTCGGGCTGTACGCCGCCGTGCACCACGACCGCGCCGGCGACCAGGTCGTGCGCTTCGGCACCCTGCTCGGCCTGTCGACGCCGTCGTTCTGGCTGTCGCTCGTCGTGCTGTACGTCTTCTTCTACGTGCTCGGGGTCGCGCCGTCGGGCGGGCGGCTCAGCACCTGGCTGACGCCACCGCCGCGCGTCACCGGGATGTTCACGGTCGACGCCGCGCTCGCGGGCCGGTGGGACGTGTGGTGGGACGCCGTGCAGCACCTGGCGCTGCCGGTCCTCGTCCTGACCTTCCTCACGGTCGCGATCCTCACGCGGTTCGTGCGCTCCGCCATGCTCGAGGTGCTCGACGCGGACTACATCCGTGCCGCGCGCGCCAAGGGGCTGCCCGAGCGCACCGTGCTGCGCCACCACGTGCTGCGCGCCGGCCTCGTGCCCGTCATCACCGTCAGCGGCCTGGCGTTCGCCTCGCTGCTGTCCGGGACCGTGCTGGTCGAGCAGATCTTCGGCTGGCCGGGTGTGGGCCAGTACGCGTACCGGGCCGCGAGCGGCCTCGACATGCCCGCCATCATGGGGGTCAGCCTCTTCGTGGCGCTCGTGTACACGGCCGTCAACCTCGCCGTGGACCTCCTCTACGGCGTCATCGACCCGCGGATCAGGGTGTCATGAGCTTCGAGGTGCAGCGTCCCGCCCCCGTCCCGACCGAGGTGCCCGCGCAGGCCCCGGACGGTGCGGCGACCCCCGCGGACCGGCGTGCGGCGCGCGCCCTGGGCCGCGGGCGCTGGCCCCAGCGCCTGCGGGTGCGGTCGGTGCACGGCATCTGGCGCCAGCCCGCCGTCGTCCTCGCGATCACGCTCATCGTCGGCTGGCTCGCGGTCGCCGCCACCGCGTCGTGGCTGGCCCCGTACGACCCGGTCGCCCAGTCGCCCGAGCTGTACGCCGCACCCTCCGGCGCGCACGCCTTCGGCACCGACGAGCTGGGCCGCGACGTGCTGAGCCGCGTGCTGCACGGTGCGCGCCTGTCCCTGCCGCTCGCGTTCGTCATCGTCCTCGGGTCGCTCGCCATCGGCGGGCTGCTCGGCCTCGTCGCCGGCTACCTCGGCAAGGCCGTCGACGAGGTGATCATGCGCGTGACCGACCTGTTCTTCGCGTTCCCGCAGATCATCCTCGCGATGGCGGTCTCCGCCGCGTTCGGCCCGAGCACCCGCAACGCCGTCCTCGCGCTGATCCTCGTGTCCTGGCCGACGTACACGCGGGTCATCCGGTCCGCCGTCCTGAGCATCCGCGGGTCGGACTACCTCGCCGCGGCCCGCATGCTCGGCGTCGGGCCGGTGCGGGCGCTGCGCCGCGACGTCGTGCCCAACTCGGTGGGTCCCGCCGTCGTGCTGGCCACGCTCGAGCTCGGCAACGCCGTCCTCATGCTCGCCGCGCTCTCGTTCCTCGGTCTCGGCCCCCGTCCCCCGGCGGCCGAGTGGGGCGCGATGATCGCCGGTGGCTCGCGCGACCTGTCGATGTGGTGGGTCAGCGTCTTCCCCGGTCTGGCGATCCTCACCGTCGTGCTCGCGTTCAACGTGCTCGGCGACGCGCTGCGCGACCGCCTCGACCCCCGGCACGCGAAGGGCATGTCATGACCCGTCTGCTCGACGTCCAGGACCTGGCGGTCGCGCTGCCCGCGGCCGGCGGCGGGACGGTCCCGGTCATCCACCAGGCGTCCCTGCACGTCGACGAGGGCGAGATCGTCGGCATCGCCGGGGAGTCCGGGTCGGGCAAGTCCATGACGGCCCAGGCCCTGCTGGGCCTGCTGCCCGCCGGCGCCCGGGTCAGCGGCCGTGCGTCCCTCGGCGGCACCGACCTGCTGGCCCTGCGCGGCAAGCAGTGGAACGCGGTGCGCGGCGCGCAGGTCGCGATGGTGTTCCAGGACGCCACGTCGGCGCTGCACCCCATGCTGACGATCGGGCGCCAGCTCACCGAGCACATGCGTCTGCACCTGGGCGTGGACCGGCGCACCGCGAACCGGCGCGCGGCCGAGCTGCTCGACCGCGTCCGCATCCCGGAGCCGGAGCGCGCGCTGCGCGCGTACCCGCACCAGTTCTCGGGCGGCATGCGCCAGCGCGTCGCCATCGCCGCGGCCCTGGCGTGCAACCCGCGCCTGCTCATCGCCGACGAGCCGACCACCGCCCTCGACGTGACCGTGCAGGCCGGCATCCTCGAGCTGCTGGACGAGCTGCGCCGCGACATGGGGCTCGCCGTCCTGTTCATCACGCACGACCTCGGCGTGCTCGCGGCGCTGACGTCGCGCGCGTACGTGTTCTACGCCGGGCGGGTCATGGAGTCGGCGGCGACGACGGACCTGCTGCTCGACCCCCGGCACCCGTACACGGCGGCGCTGCTGCGGGCGCGCCCGCACGCCGACGACTCCTGGCACACCGCGACCGGCGCACCGGGCGCCGGTCGGCTGCAGACGATCCCGGGGGCGCCCGCGACGCCGGCCACCGCGGGCCCGGGCTGCCCGTTCGCGCCGCGCTGCACGTTCCGCCAGGACCGCTGCACGGACGCCCCGCCGCCGCTCGTCGCGGTCGGCCCCGACCGGGGCGCGGCGTGCGTCGTCCTGCCCGACCTGCAGGAGGTGCCGGCATGAGCCTGCTCGAGGTACGCGACGTCGAGGTCCGGTTCCGCAGCCGCAGCCGCGGCGCGGTGCGCGCGGTCGACGGCGTCAGCCTGACCGTCGAGCGCGGCCAGGTCGTCGGGCTCGTCGGGGAGTCCGGCTGCGGCAAGTCGTCCCTGGCGCGTGCCGTGGTGGGGCTCGAGCACGTCAGCGCGGGGCAGGTCCTCCTCGACGGGGCCCCCGTGGCGCCGCTCGGCTGGCGGCGCCGGACCGCGCACGACGTCCGGCTGCAGATGGTGTTCCAGAACCCGTACGGCTCCCTGAACCCGCGCCGGACCATCGGCTCGCAGCTGCGTGACGGCCTGCGCACGCCCGCCGGCGCGGCCGACCCGGCGGGCGAGGTGCGGCGGCTGCTCGACCTCGTGGGCCTCGACGCGGAGGCGGCCGAGCGGTACCCGCACCAGTTCTCCGGCGGTCAGCGCCAGCGGGTCGTCATCGCGCGGGCGCTCGCGGCCGACCCCGACGTGCTGGTCGCGGACGAGCCGGTGACAGCGCTGGACGCCTCCTCGCAGGCGCAGGTCGTGAACCTGCTGGTGCGGCTCGTCGACGAGCTGGGCCTGGGCATGCTCTTCATCTCCCACGACCTGGCGCTCGTGCGCGAGATCGCCGACGTCACGGCGGTGATGTACCTGGGGCGGATCGTCGAGGCGGGTCCGACGGCGCAGGTGTGGTCGTCCCCGCAGCACCCCTACACGCGGGCGCTCATCGACGCCCTGCCGCGCATCTCGGCGGCGCCGACGCTGCCCGTCAGCCTGCTCGGGGAGGTGCCGGACGCGGCGCGCATCCCCGTGGGCTGCCGGTTCCGGCCGCGGTGCCCGCACGCGATGGACGTGTGCCGGACCGACCCGCCCGTCGTGCAGCTCGGTGCGCAGTGGTCGGCGTGCTGGCTGCCCGCGCACGGGGCGACGCCGACGACGACGCAGGACACGGCCGGCGTGAGCGCCGGCACGACGGAGGGACGGGCATGAGCACGACGGTGGGGTCGGTCCTGACGGGCTGTGCGGTGTGGGACGGCGTCGCGGACGCGACGGCGCCCGGCTGGGCGGTGCACGTGCGCGCCGACGGCACGCTGGGCGCGGTCGGCCCGGAGGCGGAGGTGCTCGCCGCCGCGCCGGACGCCGACCGCGTCGACCTCGGCGGAGGCGTCGTCGTGCCCGGCCTGCTGAACATGCACGTGCACCTCGGGCTCGCGCTGCCCGGGGCGATGCAGGACGCGGCGCGCGGTGCCGGCGAGGCCACGCAGACGCTGCTCATGACGGGCAACGCCGCGCAGACCCTGCGGGCGGGCGTGACCACGGTGCGGCTCGTGGGCGAGACGGGCTTCACCGACATGGCGCTGCGGGCCGCCGTCCGGGCGGGCCACGTCCCGGGCCCCCGGATCTTCACCGCCGGCCACGCGCTGTGCTGCACCGGCGGGCACGGCCACGACGCGGACGCCATGGAGGCCGACGGTGCGGACGGGTTCCGCCGCGCCACGCGCGTGCAGCTGCGCGCGGGCGCCGACCTCATCAAGGTGTGCATCTCCGGGGGCATCGCGGGCCTGCACGAGACGATCGACTCCCCCCAGATGACGGACGAGGAGATGGCCGCGGTCATCTCGACCGCGCACGACTGGGGGCGCAAGGTCACCGCGCACGCGGGGCCGACGCCCGTCGTGCGGCGGGCGGTCGAGCTGGGCCTCGACTGCGTCGAGCACGGGTACGAGCTCGACGCCGAGGTCTGCGCGCTCATGGCCGAGCGCGGCGTCGCGTACGTGCCGACCATCACCGTCAGCCGCTGCGAGGAGTTCTTCCGCGCCAACGGCGTGCCGCAGTGGATGATCGACCGGGCGCTGGGTGCCGGACCGCGCCACTGGGAGAGCCTGCAGCACGCGATCGCCGCCGGCGTGACGATCATGATGGGCACCGACATGCCGCCGCAGGCGGAGTACGACGGGACCACCGCAACCGTGCGGGAGATGGAGTTCATGGTCGACGCGGGCATGTCCCCGCTGCAGGTCATGCGCTCGGCGACCGGCGTGCCCGCCGACTGGCTGGGCGGGGAGGACGTCCTCGGCCGGCTCGTGCCGGGAGCCGTCGCGGACCTGCTCGTGCTCGACGCGGACCCCGTCGCCGACGTGTCCGCGCTGCGCGGCCTGCACGCCGTCGTGCAGGGCGGGCGCACGGTGCGCGACGACCGCGGCCTGCTGACCGCGCTGGGGCGCCCGTGACGGCCGGCGGGAGCCCGCCCGCGACGACCGACCTGTACGACCTGCGGGTCGTCGTCGAGCGCATCGAGGGCCGGTCCGTGTGCGGCATGCAGGTGGGGGACTGCCTGGAGCTGTCGCAGTCGCGCGTCACGATCCCCGACGGGCGGCACTTCTGCCTGTACGCCCTGTCCGCGGTGCTGCCGCTGCTGCCCGCCAAGCAGCGCGACCTCGCGCCGGGCGACTGGCTCGCGGCCGACGCCCACGTCGCCTGCCCCGACCCGGAGGAGCGGCTCGTCATGCGGATCGAGCGCACGGGCCGCTCGTCCGTCCCCACCGAGGAGCTCACGTGACCGGCACGACCGACCGGCCGGTGCGCGTCACCGTCGCCCTGCAGTCCGACAAGACGACGGCCGAGTACCGCGCGCTCGCCGAGCGCGTCGAGGGGCACGGCTTCGACGGCCTGTCCGTGTACGCCGACCTGGGCTTCCAGCCGCCGTTGCCCGCGCTGCTCACGGCGGCCGCGCACACGCGGCACCTGACGCTGGGGCCCGCGTGCCTCAACCCGTACCTCACGCACCCCGTGGAGATCGCGGGGCAGGCGGCGGCGCTCGACGAGGCCAGCGGCGGGCGCTCGTACCTGGGCCTCGCGCGGGGGTCGTGGCTGGACCGGGCGGGGGTCGCGCAGGAACGCCCGCTGCGGGCGCTGGAGGACACCGTCGCGATCGTGCGCCGGCTGCTGGCCGGTGACGACTCCGGCTACGAGGGCACCGTCCACCACCTGCCGGCGGGCACCGCGCTGCACTACCGCCCGCTGCGCCCCGCGGTCGAGCTGCTGCTCGGCGTGTGGGGCCCGCACGGCGCGCGGCTCGCGGGCCGCCTCGCGGACGAGGTGAAGATCGGTGGCTCGACGAACCCGGACATGGTGCGCCTCATGCGCGGCTGGCTGGACGAGTCCGCCGCGGCCGCCGGGCGGCCCGCCGGGTCGGTCGGCGTGGTCGCCGGCGCCGTGACGGTCGTCGACGAGGACGGCGCGCTGGCACGGCGGGTGGCCCGCCGCGAGGTCGCGATGTACGTGGACGTCGTGGCGGCGCTCGACCGGACCGTCGACGTCGACCCGGAGCTGCTGCGCCGCCTGCACGCCCTGCTGGCCGCCGGGGCCCTGGACGAGGCCGGTGCGCTGCTGCCGGACGACGTGCTCGACCGGTTCTGCTTCGCCGGCACCCCGCAGGCCGTGGCCGAGCGGACGATCGCGCTCGCCGAGGCGGGCGCGACGCGCGTCGAGTTCGGCACGCCGCACGGCCTGACCGGTCCGGGCGGCATCGACCTGCTCGGTACCGCGGTGCTGCCCGCGGTCCGGGAGGCGCTCGGCGCCCGCGCGGTCGCGGGGGTGGGCGCGTGAGCGCGCCGGAGACCTCGCGCGTGAGCGCGGCGGAGACCTCGCCGGTGCGCGCGGTCCTCGACGGCTACGTCGCCGAGCTGGCCACGCTCGACCCGGACGCCGCGGAGGCGCTCGGCCGCACCGACGTCCTGCGCGTGGCCGACCTGTCGCCGGACGCGTTCGCCGCCCGGGCGGACCTGGACCGGCGCACGCTCGCCGCCCTGACGGCCGCGCCGGCCGACGGCCCCGACGCGACGCTGAGGCTCGCGGCGCTCGAGCGCCTGGGGAGCGACGTCGCGCTCGACGAGGTCGGGTTCACCCGGCGCCTCCTCGCGCCCCTCGCCACCCCGGTCCACCTGGTGCGGCAGGTGTTCGACGGGCTGCCGCGCTCGTCCGAGGACGACTGGCGGCGGGTCGCGGCGCACCTGGCGGAGGTCCCGCGGGCGCTGGCCCAGTACCGGGCGACGCTCGAGCAGGCGGCCGACCGCGGGCACGTCGTCGCGGTCCGGCAGGTCGAGGTCGTCGCCGGCCAGTGCGACGCGTGGGTCGCCGGCGGCTTCTACCCGGGCGTGGCCGCCGGGTACGGCGGCGCCGACGCGGCGCTGGCGCGCACGCTCGCGGCACGGGCCGACGACGCGGCGGCGGCGACGGCCGCCTTCGCCGCCGACCTGCGGACGCGGCTGGCGCCCCGGGCGGGGCGCGCCGACGGGGTGGGCCGCGAGACCTACTCCGTCACGAGCGCCGCGTTCCTCGGCACGAGCGTCGACCTCGACGACCTGTACGCGTGGGGGTGGGCGGAGATCGCCCGGCTGCAGGGCCGTGCGCGCGACCTCGCCCGTGCGGTCGTCGGCACCCCGGACGTCGCCGCCGCGGTCGCGGCGCTCGACGCGGACCCGGCGCGCCGCGTGGACGTCGGGGCGCCGCTCGAGGCGTGGCTCCAGGGCCGTCTCGACGCCGTGACGGACGCGGTCGACGGCCGCTGGTTCGACCTTCCGGCACGCCACCGGCGGGTGGAGGCGCGGCTGACCACCGCCGCGTCGGGCGTCATGTACTACACGCCGCCGGACGCCGGGGGGACGCGGCCCGGGCGCGTGTGGTGGACCGTGCCCGCGGGCACGCAGCACGTCGCGACGTGGCGCGACGTGAGCACCGTGCACCACGAGGGCGTGCCGGGGCACCACCTGCAGCACGCGGTCACCTACGGGCTCGACCTGCACCCGTGGCAGCGCCTGCTGTGCCACGTGCACGGCTACGCGGAGGGGTGGGCGCACTACGCCGAGCACCTCGCGGAGGAGATCGGGCTGCTCGACGACCCCGGCGAGCGGCTGGGCGCCGTGTTCGCCCAGCTGTGGCGCGCGTGCCGCATCGTCGTCGACATCGGTCTGCACCTCGACCTCCCCGTCCCGGCCGGCACCGGCGTGCGCTGCCTCGACGGCCGGGACCGCTGGACGCCGGAGCTCGGCGTGCAGGTGCTGCGCGAGGTCGCCGAGGTCGACGCGACCACCGCCGCCTTCGAGGTGGACCGCTACCTCGGCTGGCCGGGCCAGGCGCTCGCGTTCAAGGTCGGCGCGCGGCTGTGGCAGCAGGTGCGCGCGGACGCGCAGGCCCGTACCGACCGCCTCGACCTGCGCGACTTCCACATGACCGCGCTCGGCCTGGGCCCCATGGGTCTCGGACCGCTGCGCACGGCCCTCGCCACGACCCTCGGCGCCCGCCCGGACGCCCCGTCACGACAGGACGCACCCGCATGAGCACCGCCGCACGCGACGAGGTCGTCGCCCACATCGCCTCCCTGTACGACGCCCTCGGCGACCGGCCCCGGTTCGACGCGCACCTGGACCCCGACGTGCTGATGTGGGAGTCCGACGCGCCCGGCGTCCTGCGCGGCCTGCGGGCGCTGGACGCGCTGCGGGACGTGCGCCGCGAGCGGGCCTCCGACGGTCCCCGGCCGGTGTCGGTGGCGCCCGAGGTCGTCGCGGCGGACGCGTGGGGCGACACCGGCGTCGTGCGCTACGAGCTGCGCGCCCGCTACGAGGGCGCCACGCCCGACGAGGTGTACCGCGTCACCGACGTGCTGCGGCGCGGCGGCGAGGGCTGGCGGATCGTGCACCACCACTCCGAGCGCGTCGGCTGACCGCGGGCGGACCGGTGACCCCCGGCGTCGCGGGCGCCCGGCGGGCGTGGGTGCGGCGTCCGGGTCAGCCCCGGTAGCGCTCCAGCACCGTCGGGGCGTCGGCGGGGGCCGGGTCCACGACGATCTCGTCGCCCGCCGTCACCGTGCCGCCGCGGACCACGCGCAGGTACGCGCCCAGCCGGCCCTCGGCGCCGAACCGCTTGACCCAGCCGCGCTCGTCCGCGCCGCCGACCCACCGCGCGAACGTCGCGCACGGCGTCCGCGGGCCCGTCACCTCGAGCACGACGCGGGCGCCGACGCGCCACCGCTCGCCGATCCGGGCGGCGTTGGGGTCGATGCCGGCGACCCGGAGGTTCTCGCCGAACCAGCCCGGGTGCAGGTCACGGTCCAGCTCGCCGGCCCAGAAGTCCGCGTCGTCCTGCCCGTACGCGTACACCGCCTGCTCGTGCCCGCCGTGGTACTTGCGGTTCGCCTGCACGTCGCCGCGCACGCCGTAGGGGCCCACCTTCACCGGACCGTCGAGCGTGCGCTTGTCGATGGCGGTGACGCCGTTCGAGCCGCTGTCGGGGCGCAGGGCGTGGACGGCACAGACGGCGAGCAGGGTGGGCATGCGGGTCAGCGTAGGCGCGGGCCGGTGCGTGCTCACGACGCCGAGGAGGAGTGGCGCGGCTCACGTCACCCGGTCGTGGGCCACCGGAGGTGGGCGTCCGGGCACCGACATAGCCTGCAGCGGTGACGACGTTCCCGCCGACCCCGGCACCGCCGTTCGGCCCGGACGACGCCACGGACGGTCCGGACGACGCCACGCCGCGGCACGCGCGCCGCTCGCCGTGGGCGCGCCGGGCCCGCGGTGCGGGCCTCGCCGTGCTCGCGGTGGCGTGCCTCGGCGCGGGCTCGCTGGCGTCGGTCGCCCTGGAGGAGCCGTCCGCCGAGCCGGTCGTGCGGGGTGCCCCCGGCGCGACGTCCCGGTCCCCGCGCCCCACCCCGACTCCCACGTGCACCCCCGCACCGCTCGAGCAGCGCGCCGCGGCCACGCTCGTCGTGGGTCTGCCCGGCGTCCGCAGCGCCGACGAGCCGCTCGCGCAGGAGGTCGTGGGGCTGGGCGTCGGCGGGGTCTTCCTGTCCGAGGGCAACGTCGGCACGGCGGAGGAGGTCGCGGCGTTGTCGGCGGGCCTGCGCACCGCCGCCGGACGGCCGCTGCTCGTCTCGACCGACGAGGAGTCGGGCCGGGTGGCGCTCATGCGGGAGGTCGTCGGTGCCGGCCCGTCACCGCGCCGGATGGCGCAGCGCGACACGGCTGCGCAGGTGCGCGAGCGGGCGGCCGCCACGGGGACGGCGCTCGCGGGCGTGGGCGTCGACCTCGACCTGGCTCCCGTGCTCGACCTCGACGGCGGGCCGTCGGGCGGCGTGATCGGTGACCGGTCGTTCAGCGCCGACCCCGCGACCGCGGGGACCTACGGGCTCGCGTACGCCGCGGGCCTCGCCGACGCGGGCGTCACGCCGACGATGAAGCACTTCCCGGGCCACGGGCGCTCGAGCGTCGACTCGCACAGCGAGTCCTCGCTGGTCGAGGCGCCCCTCGACGAGCTGCACGCGACCGACCTGCTCCCGTTCCAGCAGGCGATCGACGCCGGTGCGCCGGTGGTCATGCTCAACCACCTGCAGTACGCGGCGCTCGACCCCGACCTGCCCGCGTCGCTGAGCCCCCGCGCGTACGCGCTGCTGCGCGACATGGGCTTCGAGGGCGTCACGATCACCGACTCCGTGGGCATGGGGGCGGTGAACCTGCGGTGGGACTTCCCGGAGGCGGCGGTCGCGGCCGTCGGTGCCGGTGCGGATGCCGTGCTGGCGACCGACGGGCGGCAGGCGGTGCGCATGCGCGACGCGCTCGTCGAGGCTGTGCGCTCGGGTGCGCTCCCCGAGGAGCGGGTCTCGGAGGCGGCCGCACGGGTGACCGCGCTGGCCGGCGGCGACCCGGTGGCGATGTCGTGCCTCGACGTGGAGCTGCCGACGTTCGAACCGCCCGCCGGCTGACGGCTCCACGGCGTCGCGGGACGCCGTCGTCCGGCGGCGTGCGCGCGCACCGGCCCGATGCCCCGGACGAAACGTTTGCAACGTTGCAGAACGGCCCCGCGCCGGAGTACAGGTAGACCACCCCGCGGCCTCGGCGCCCGGGCGCCCCGCAGTCGTGGCGCCCGCGCGCGCACCGCGGGCCCGCACCGGCGCCGGGCGTGACACGCGGGCCGGTGTGTCCCGCGTCCCCACCGCCCGACCCTTGCGCCCACTCGTCACGGCTCGGTTGTGAGCGCTCACACCACGAGGAGCCCGCCATGCACCCCTCTCCACCGCCCGCCCCCGGCAGGACGCGCGCGACCGTCAGACGCCTCGCCGCGGTCCTGCTCACCGCCGTGCTCGCCGCGGCGGCCCTGGTCGCCGTGCCCGCGACCGCGACGGCCGTGGGGGAGGAGACCGTCCGCAACCCGCTGCTGCCCGACGGCGCCGACCCGTGGCTGCAGTTCCACGACGGCAGCTACTACCTGGCGACGACCACGTGGAGCTCGCAGCTGGTCATGCGCAAGTCCCCGACCCTCGCCGGCCTGCGCTCGGCCGCGCCCGTGCACGTCTGGTCGGAGACGGCCGCCGACAGCGGCTTCAACTTCTGGGCGCCCGAGTTCCACCGCCTGACCGGCCCCAACGGCACGCGCTGGTACCTCATGTACACCTCGGGCACGTCCGCGAACCTCGACGGGCAGAAGCTGCGCGTGCTCGAGAGCGCGGGCGACGACCCCATGGGCCCCTACACGTTCCGCAGCACCCCGATGCCGAGCACGTGGAACATCGACGGCACGTACCTCACGGTCGGCAGCCAGCTGTACCTGCTGTGGTCGGAGTGGCAGGGCGCGGACCAGAGCGTCTGGATCACGCGCATGAGCAACCCGTGGACGGTCACGGGCGCGCGCGTGCTCATCTCACGCCCCACCCACTCCTGGGAGACGCAGGGCGGCCGGACCAACGAGGCGCCCGAGGTGATCCAGCGCAACGGCCGCACGCACGTCGTGTTCTCGGCCAGCTCGTGCAACACGCCGGACTACAAGCTCGGGCTGCTGACGCTGACGGGCAGCGACCCGATGTCCGCGTCGGCGTGGACGAAGCGGTCGACGCCCGTGTTCCAGCGGGCCAACGGGGTGTACGGGCCGGGCCACAACGGTTTCTTCCGGTCGCCCGACGGCACGCAGGACTGGCTCGTCTACCACGCGAACGCGACGACGTCCCAGGGCTGCGGCGACACCCGCTCGACGCGCGCCCAGCCGTTCACGTGGGCCTCCGACGGCACGCCGAGCTTCGGCGCGCCCGTGTCGACGTCCACCGACCTCGCGGTCCCGTCCGGTGAGATGGGCCCGATCACGGCGGCGGTCGAGGGCGCCGCGTGGACGCTGGTCAACCGCAGCTCCGGCCGCTGCGCCGGCGTCGCGGGCGGCTCCGCCACCGACGGTGCGGACGTCGCCCAGTACGGCTGCGACACCGCGTCGAGCCGCTGGGTGCTCGACCCGACGGCCGACGGCTACTACCGGATCGTCAACAGGGCGAGCAACAAGGTCGTCGACGTCGCGGACTGCGGGACGGCCGACGGCACGGACGTGCGGCAGTGGGCGTGGCTGAACAACACCTGCCAGCAGTGGCAGGTCACGCCGACGACGGACGGCTGGTCGCGCCTGACCAACCGCGCGTCGGGCAAGGTCCTCGACCTCGCGGGCTGCGGTACCGCCGACGCGACGAACATCCGGATCTGGTCGTCGACCGGGTCGACCTGCCAGCAGTGGCGGCTCGCGCCCGCCGGTTCCGTCGCCGTCGTCAGCAGCCAGAGCGGCAAGGTGCTCGACGTCGCGGACTGCTCGAGCGCCGCGGGTGCGGCGGTCCGGGCGTGGACGTGGAACGGCGCCGCGTGCCAGCGCTGGACGTTCACGCACACCGACAACGGCTACTACCGGGTGCAGCCGGCGTCGTCGACGGGCAGCTGCCTCGCGGTCACGTCCGGGTCCACGGCCGACGGCGCCGCGCTCGCCCAGGGCGCCTGCTCCGGGACGGCGTCCCAGTGGCGCATCGACCCGCTCGCCGACGGGTCCGTCCGGCTCGTCGCCCGGAACAGCGGGAAGGCGCTCGACCTGGCGAGCTGCGGCCTCGCCACCGGCAACGCGCTCGTGCAGTGGCCGTGGCTGGACAACATCTGCCAGCGGTTCACGCTGCGGGCGGTCTGACGACGCGTGCGACGCAGGACGGGGCACGGCCGGCCGGCCGTGCCCCGTCCTCGTGCCTCACCGAGGGGTCAGCGTGCCGCGAGCGCGGCGACCTCCTCGGCCGTGAGGGCCGACCCGTGCACGGTCAGCTCGTCGACGGCGCCGGCGAACGGCGTGTCCCACCAGTTGACGCCGAGGGCGAAGGTGCCCGTGGCCGTCGTGAACACGTTCGGGAACCCGGTGCCGGTGAAGCGCTGGGCGCCGTCCACGTACACGGCGACGTCCCCGCCGTCGACGGTCAGGGTCAGGTGGCTCCACTCGCCGGCGGGGATGGTCCCGCCCGTGCTGGCGTCGTACCAGGCGGTGCCGGACCAGACCATCGTCGAGCCGTCCGGTCCCTGCGGGACGACGCTCACCCAGCTCTCGGGGTCGCGCGCCCCGAAGAACGTGGTCGTGAACCCGGTGACCACGTCGGGACGCACCCACAGCGACACGGTGTACGTCGGGCCGCTGATGAGCCCGTCGGGCAGGCGCACGCCGCTGGCGCCGTCGAGCTGCACGGCCTGCCCCTCGACGCCCTCGACGTAGGAGACGGTCCCGCCGGCCGCGTCGACGCGCGGCCCGGTGACCGTGCCGGCCGGCAGGGCGCCGGACGCCTCGGCGAGGTCGCCCTCGAACGACCAGGCACCGACGAGACCGCCGGCCGCGCGCTCGAGCACGGTGAGGGTGAACCGCGTCGTGGCGGTGCGGCGCTCGTTGCGGACCGTGGCGGTGAGCGTGACGGTCGCGTCGCCGGCACCGTGCTCGGGGCGCGTCACCTCCCCGGTGGGGGAGACGACGGCGGGGTCGCTCGACGCCCACGTGATCGTGGTGCCGTGCGTGCCGGTGGTCGGCAGCGCGAGGTCCGCGACCACGGCGGACGTGTCGCCGAGGTCGAGGTCGGCGACGACGGCCGCGACGGCGTCCTTCGCGCTCATCGGCGCGACGGCGCTGCCCCACAGCGAGACGCCGGCGCGGGACTGCACGGAGAACGTGACGACCCACTCCTGGCGGTCGGGCTGCCACTGGCGCAGGAGCGCACCGTCGTAGAGCACGCCGTCGACGAGCATGTGCACGCGGTCGCGGCCGGTCTGCAGCCACCAGCCCGTGCGGTCACCCGAGATGCGGCCCAGCGGCTCGAGGCGCACGTCCACGGCCCGCGTCACGTCCGCGGAGATGGCCTTGCCGTGGTCGATGAGCGCGTAGTCGCCGACCACGTCGCTGCGGGAGATCGTCTCGGGGTGGTGCTTGTGGCCCTTCGTGGCGGGCGGCTCGCCCGCGTACCGGTACGGCGCGACGACGGGCCAGCCGCGGGCGTTCATCGCCAGCTCGTGCACCCGGACGTTGTGGGTCTCGCCCTGGCCGGGGAAGCGGCTGTGGAACACGAGGAACTGCTTGCCCGTCTCCGGGTCGGTGTACGTCGAGTTGTGGCCGGGGGAGACGTAGCCGGTGCCGAGGCCCGTGCCGGGGTCGCCGACCTCGCGCTGGAAGATGTGGTTGCCCATGACCTTGACGCCGTACGGGGCGATCGACGCGTCGTCGAAGAGCGGCAGCGACGGGTCCGAGCGCACCTGGGACATGTCGTTGCCCTCGGCGTCGACGTAGGGCCCGTCGGGGTTCTTCGACCGGACGACGCGCATGTTGTACCCGCCGTTGGCGTCGAGCCCGCCGAACGACAGGAACATGTAGTAGTAGCCGGTGTCCTCGTCGAACATGATGTTCGGCGCCTCGATGCGGCTGTGGTTCCCGCCGAGCAGGTGCGTGCCGTACCCCTGGCCGGGCAGGGGGAAGCCCGTCGCCGGGTCCATCTCGAGGATGAAGATGCCGCCGGAGTACGACCCGTAGACCATCCACAGCCGGCCCTCGGCGTCGACGAACGTGTCGGGGTCGACGACGTTCGGGTGGATGCGCGCGTCGTAGATCTCGCCGTCCTCGCTGGGCTGGTCCCACATGCCCGAGCGCAGGAAGATCCCGAGGTCCTCGTAGGGGCCGTCGACGGAGTCGGCCACGGCGACGCCCATCGCGGAGCGGGGCGAGTCGCCCTTGCAGGCGTTGTAGTACATGTAGAAGCGGCCGTCGCCGAGCTGGATGACGTCCGCGGCCCAGAGGGTGTCGGTCTGCGCCCACTCGAGGGCCTCCGCCAGCTCCGCGGTGACGTCCTCGAAGATGGGGTTGTCGGGCGTGACTCCCGCCGCGACCTGCTCCCAGTGCAGCAGGTCGTCGGTCTTGGCGACCTGCAGGTGGGACCCGAAGGCCCAGATCTCGTCGTCGGCGACGACGACCGAGGGGTCGTGGACGGTGGCGTCGGTGAACGTGGGCGCGGGCGGCGGGGCGGGCCGCCCGGGCGGGCCTGCGGCGGCGGGCGACGCCGTCGAGCCGACGAGGGCGACGGCGAGGACGAGCGGGACGAGACCGCGAACGGTCCGGGGTGGTGGGGTGCGCACGGCGGCCTCCTGGTGCAGCGCTGGACTGGAGGGATGCGACCACGGACGTCGGGGGACGTCCGTCGTCGCGTGACCGACCGTACGGGCCTTTGTTCAACGTTGTAAAGAGACGATGATGAGGGTGGCCCCCCGGGCCGCACCCCCCACCCCTCGATCGGAGCACTCGTGTCCCCACGCCCCCGTCCCCGCAGCATCCGCCCCCGGCTCCTCGCCGGACCGGCCGCCCTCGCGCTCGCCGGCGTGGTCGCGGCCACGGTGCTCGCGCCCGGGGCCGCCGCCGCCGACACCCCGCCCGCGCGGCCCGTGACGACGATGTGGGTCTGGGACAACTCCATCCCGCGCGAGGTCGACGCCCGCGGCACGGGGTACGCCCCCGCCGAGCCGGCGACCCTCGCGGCCTGGGCGGCCGAGCAGGGGCTCACCACCGTGCACCTGTCCGCGCCCTGGGCCGCCGACGTCGGCGTGATCGACCCGTGGATGACGGCCGCCGTGGACGCGCTGCGTGCCGAGGGCGTCGACGTGGGCGTGCTCGGCGGCGACCCGCCGTGGCTCGACGAGCCGCACCTCGCGGTGTGGTGGCTGCAGGCCGCGACGCGCGGCCGCACGGTCACGCACGTGCAGATGAACGTCGAGCCCTGGACGCTGCCCGGCTGGCAGACCGACCGCGCCGGCATCCTGACCCGCTGGTTCACGATGCTCGACGCGGCGAAGGCGGCGCTGCCGGAGGGCGTCGGGCTCGGCGTCGACGTGCCGTACTGGCTCGCGTGGGAGCCTGCGCCGGGCGGCGGGACCGTCGCGGAGGCCGTCTTCGCGCGGGCCGACTCCGTCGGCATCGTGACGTTCGTCGACCACGCGCAGGGCCACGACGGCATCCTCACCCTCTCCGCGGACGCGGTCGCGCAGGCCGTCGCCGCGGGCGTCCCGTTCACGATCGGCGTCGAGACCGACACCCCCGCGGTGGCCGGCGGCGCCGAGTGGACGTTCGGCGACGACGACCCGGCGGTGCTGACCGCCGAGGTGCAGGTCGTGCACGACGCCCTCGTCGCGACGCCCGGCTACCGCGGCGTCTCCGTGCAGCACTACCGCACGTGGCGCGAGCTGGTGGGTGCGACCCCCTGACCGCTGCTGCGGCGGCTGCGCCCCCGCCCCGGGCCGCGCCCAGCGGCTCGCGGGCGGGTGGCGTCAGTCGACCCGCTCGCCCTCGAGCGGACCGCCGGCGGCCCGCCACCCGATGAGCCCGCTCGCCAGGTCCACGACGTCGAACCCGAGCTCGGTGAGCAGCCGCGCCGCGCCGCGGGACAGCAGCCCCCCGGTGCAGAACGTGACGAGCAGGCGGTCGTCCGGGAGGTCGACCGCGCGCGCCTCGAGCTCGCGCAGCGGCAGGTGCACCGCGCCGGGGACGTGGTGGCGGGCCCACTCGCGCCCGCCGCGCACGTCGACGACCAGCGCGCCGGCCTCGACGAGGCGCACCGCCTCGCGGGCGTCGACCGACGGCACCCCGCGGAGGCGGTCGCGGAAGCTCACCGGCGTGCCTCCCGCCGCACGTTGCGGAGCGTGAGCACCCCGCCGACCACGGGCACGAGGGCGAGCAGCCGGGTGCGCAGCAGCAGGTCCCGGCCGAGCAGCGCGGCGACCGCGACCGTCAGGTACAGCGCGCCGTGCACGGGGCCGAGCGCGGACGTGACGCCGTGCGCGTGCACGGTGGCGAGGTTGGCGAGCAGGACGAGCACGCTCAGGGTCTCGAGCACGGACAGGACGCCCAGCGTGCGCAGCAGCGGCCTCACGACTCGGCGCCCGGGCGCACGACCATGAGCACGACGACGGTCGTCCAGAGCAGGTTGAACACGCCGGCGAGGCCGCGCAGCACGCGGAGCCGGGCGCCGTCGTCCGGGGTCCGGAGCGCCTCGCGCTGGATGGGCGTGATGCGCAGGACGAGGACCCCGCCGGCCACGGCGGTGAGCACCATCGCGAGCGTGATCCAGACCTCGGTGAGCCGCCCCTGCACGGCGGCGAGCACGAGCCCGATCAGGGGCACGGCGAGCGCGAGCGCGCCGTACAGCCGCGTGACGCGGTGCAGCACCGCCGCGACCGACGCGCTGCGCCCGTCGCCGTCGGCCGCCCCGCCCAACCGGCCGGCGAGCGGTGCGTACCGCGGGAAGAGGCTGGTGGTGACGGCGACGGGCCCGACGAAGAGGATGCCCGCGACGACGTGTGCGGCGAGCAGGAGGCGTTCCATACCTTCAGGCTAACTGAAGGTGGTGCTCCTGACCATGGCCTGCATCTCGGCGCGGAGCGCGTCCACCAGGCCGGGGTGCGTGGCGGCGAACCGGGCGTCGAGCTCGGCGACCCGTTCACCCGCCTCGGCCAGCAGCCGCTCGCCGGCCTCCGTCACGCGCAGCCGCGAGGCGGACCCGGCGTGCGCGGTCGCGTCCTCGACGAGCCCGGCGGCGGCGAACGCGGCCACGGTCGCGTGCGCGCTCTGCACGGTGATCCGCGAGCGCCGCGCCAGGTCGCTGAACGAGATGCCGGGCGTGCCGCGGACGTGGCCGAGCAGGCCGTACTTGCGCGTCGTGAGGCCCAGGGGCTTCAGCGCGTCGGTGAGCGCCGCGTCCCAGGTGCGCGAGAGCGTCAGCAGCGCCACCGTCGGGCTGAACGGCGGTTGCTGGGGCATGTCCGCAGGCTAGTCCTGCTTCGCGGCGCCCCAGCCGTGCCAGGACTCGATCTCCACGAGGGCGCTCACCCGCGGGCGGTCACGTGTCGGGTACGGGTTGCCGGCGTAGTGCACCGAGAGCCGGTCGATGTCGACGAGGTCCGTGTCGTCCCGCATCTCGACGACGCGGCCCCGCACGCTCACGTGCGTGTACCAGTCCTCCGCGGCGAGGGCCGTCAGCGAGACGAGCGGGTTCGCCCGCAGGTGCTTGAGGCGTGCGCGGCCGGCGTCGAGGTTGAGCAGCACGCGGCCGTCGTCCTCGAGCAGGTACCAGGTCGCGACGGTGACGGGGTGGCCGTCCGGGTGGATCGTCGCCATGACGGCGGGGTTCGGCTTCGCCAGCAGGGCGGCGACGTCGGCGGGCAGCGGCGGCTTGGGCATGGTGGGTCCCTCCCAGGGTGGTGCGGGTGCCGTCCGTGGCGGACGGTCCTATCTCCATCCTCGCCGCCGGGGCCGCTCGCCGCTGACTGCGACGCCCCTCGAGCGAACCGGCGCCCGCAGCGCTGCCACCTGTTGTGCTACCGGCGGGTAGGATTGTCGGTATGAAACTGAGCGTGAGTCTCCCCGAGGACGACGTGGCGACGCTCGACCGCTACGTCCAGCAGCACCCCGGCGCGACGCGGTCCTCGGCCGTGCAGGACGCGGTGCGCCTGCTGCGCGACCGCACCCTGCAGGAGCAGTACGGCGAGGCGTTCGCCGAGTGGACGGCCTCCGCAGATGCCTCGGCCTGGGACTCCACGTCCGGCGACGGCCGGCGCGGCGGCTCTGCGTGAGCCGGCGCGGCGAGGTGTGGCTCGTCGACCTGGAGCCGGCACGCGGCACGGAGGCGGACAAGACGCGGCCTGCGGTGATCGTCGGCAACCAGGCCGCCGTGACGGCGGCGTTCGCCTCCGGGAGGGGAGTCGTCACGGTCGTCCCCGTGACGTCGAACGTGACCCGGGTCCTGCCGTTCCAGACTGAGCTCCCGGCGGGGGAGACCGGCCTCGAGAAGGACTCGAAGGCGCAGGCCGAGCAGGTGCGCTCCGTCGACGTCGCGCGCCTCGTGGAGCCGGTCGGGTCGCTCTCGCCGAGGCTGATGCGCGAGCTCGAGCGCGCGCTGCGCCTGCACCTCTCCCTCTGATCTCCCTCTGAGGTGCGGCCGCCGGCGCGCTACCCGATCACGCGCTACCCGATCAGCGGACGGCCCTCGGGCCGGCGGAACAGCCGGCGGCGGTCCCGCAGCACCAGGGCCGAGGCGAGGGTGACCGGCCCGAGCCGCCCGGCGAACATCAGGACGATGAGGATGAGCTGGTGCCACGGGGCCAGGTCGGCGGTGATCCCGGTCGACAGACCCACGGTCGCGAACGCCGAGATGACCTCGTAGAGGATCTGGTCGAGGGTGTACGGGCTGGTCATGGCGATCGTCAGCGTGGGGACGACGACGGCGGCGACGCTGAGCAGCGCGACGGACAGCGCCTGGCGGATGACGCCGGGGGACAGCCGGCGGTCGAACAGGTGGGCGTCCGGGTCGCCGCGCAGCTCGGCGACGATCGCGACGAGGAGCACCGCGAACGTGCCGACCTTGATGCCGCCGGCCGTCGAGGCGCTGCCGCCGCCGACGAACATGAGCACGTCGACGCCGAGCAGGGTGCCGGTGTTCATCGCGCCGGGGTCGACGCTGTTGAACCCGGCCGTGCGGGGCATCACCGCCTGGAAGAACCCGGCCAGCACCCGCCCTGGCGGGTCGAGCGCCCCCAGGGTGCCGGGGTTCCCCCACTCGGCGATCGTGACGAACAGCGTCCCGCCCACGAGCAGGACGCCCGTCATGACGAGGGTGAGCCGGGTGTGCACGCTCCACTGGCGGGGCCGCCGGTTCCGGCGCATCAGCTCGATGACGACCGGGAACCCGAGCCCGCCGACGATCACGGCGAGGGCGATCGGCAGGCAGATCCACGGGTCGGTGGCGAAGCCGATGAGGTTGTCGCTGAACAGCGCGAAGCCCGCGTTGTTGAACGCCGAGACCGCGTGGAACACGCCGAGCCACAGGCTCTCCGGCCACGTGTACCCGTAGCCCCAGGCGAACCTCGCCGTGAGGACCAGGGCCGTGGCGGCCTCGACGGTGAGGCTGATCCGGGCGACCCCGAGCAGGACGGAACGCACGTCGCCCAGGCCGACGCTCTTGGTCTCCGCGGCGGCCAGCAGCCGCGAGCCGAGGCCCAGGCGCCGGGAGATCAGCAGCCCGAGCAGGGAGGCGAGCGTCATGACCCCGAACCCGCCGACCTGGATGAGCAGCAGGATCATCGCCTGCCCGAAGCCCGACCAGTAGGTGGCCGTGTCCACGACCGCGAGCCCCGTCACGCACAGCGCCGACGTCGCGGTGAACAGCGCCTCCAGCAGTCCGGCGCCCCCGCGCCCGGCGCGCGAGATCGGCAGCAGCAGCAGGACCGTCCCGACGAGCAGCCCGACCGCGACCGCCGCCACGACCGTGCGCCCGGGGTTGTGGACGCCCAGGCGCAGCGGCGTCCGCGCGAGGGACGCCGGGCGGAAGCGGGTGCCCGGGCTGCGGACATCGGGCGGGACGGCCATGAGCGTGCACACCTCGGACGTGAGCCCCGGTCGGGGGAGCGGCGCGGACCCGGGTGGGCGCGACCTCCGAGCCTAGGAACGGGTCGCGGCGGTCCACCGCAGCGGGAGGGGGTCGGGGGCGTCAAGATTCCGTTAAGAAGCGCGCCGGGTCCGACGCCGTCACCGGGTCCGCCGGGGTGTGTGCGAACCTGACGCCGTGCCGGACACGACGACCCCGCGGGGAGCCACGACGGCGGTCGTCCGCGGCGGCATCGCACCGGTGCGCACCGTCGGCGCGCTCGTGCTGGCGTCCGCCGGCCTGCCCCTGCTCACCGCGCTGCTCGTGGGTGCCCGCGAGGACCTCGCGCTCGGCAGCATGCTGCTCCTCTACCTGCTCGCGGTCGTCGTGGTCTCCGCGCTGGGCGGGCTGCTGCCGGGGCTGCTCGCCGCGGGGGCCTCGTTCATGCTCGCCAACTGGTTCCTCACCCCGCCGTTCCACACCCTCGCGGTGGAGGGCGGCGACAAGCTCGTGGAGCTCGTGGTCTTCGCGGCCGTCGCGACCGTCGTCGCCGCGACCGTCGAGCTCGCCGCGCGCGACCGCGTGCGCTACCAGCACGCCCTCGACGTGCACGTGGCCCGGGCCCGTGAGCTCGCCGCCGAGGACCGTGCCCGCGCGACCCTGCTGGCCGCCGTCGGCCACGACCTGCGCACCCCGCTCGCGAGCACCAAGGCCGCCGTCAGCACGCTCCGGCAGACCGACGTGGACTGGCCGCCCGAGCTGCGTGCGGAGCTGCTCGCCACGATCGAGCAGTCCACCGACCGGCTCACGGGCCTGGTGGCGAACCTGCTCGACATGACGCGGCTCGAGGCCGGCGCCGTGACCGCCCAGCCGGTCGCCGTCGCCCTGGACGAGGTCGTCTCGCGCGCGCTGCTGAGCGAGCACCACGCGCTGCTCGACGTGCGCATCCCCGACGACCTGCCGTTCGTCGTGGCCGACCCCGGCCTGCTCGAGCGCGTCGTGGAGAACCTCGTCGCCAACGCCGTGCGGTTCAGCCCGCCCGGGACCCCGGTCGAGCTGCACGCCGGCCTCGACCCCGCCCCCGCGCGCGGGGGCCCCACGGCGCACCTTCGCGTGGTCGACCACGGTCCCGGGATCTCGCCGGAGCGGCACGACCAGGTGTTCGCCCCGTTCCAGCGCCTCGACGACCACGACGCCAGCTCCCACGTGGGGCTCGGCCTCGCGATCGCCCGCGGCTTCACCGAGGCCATCGGGGCGGAGCTCACCCCGTCGACCACACCGGGCGGCGGGCTGACCATGACCGTGCGCCTGCCGGTGGCGGCGGCGTGAACCGCCTCCTGCTCGTCGAGGACGACACCGCGCTCAGCCGCACCCTGCACATCGGCCTGCAGGCGCGCGGCTACGACGTCCGCTCGACGACGCTGGGCGCCGAGGCCATGCCCCTGGCCCAGGAGTTCCGGCCCGACATCGCGATCGTCGACCTCGGCCTGCCGGACGTCGACGGCATCGAGGTCGTCCGCGCACTGCGCGCCTGGTCCGACCTGCCCGTGCTCGTGCTCTCCGCGCGCACCACGCAGGACGACAAGGTCGCCGCGCTCGACGGCGGCGCCGACGACTACGTCACCAAGCCCTTCGGGATGGACGAGCTCCTCGCGCGCCTGCGGGCCGCGCTGCGCCGGGTCCCCCCCGCGCAGCCCTCCTCGACGATCCGGACCGAGGAGCTCACCATCGACCGCGCCGCCCGGCGGGTCGACCGCAACGGCGCCCCCGTGCACCTGACGCCCACCGAGTGGAACGTCCTCGACGTCCTGCTGCGCGCGCCCCGCCACCTCGTCACCCAGCGCGAGCTGCTCCACGAGGTGTGGGGCCCGCAGTACGCCCACGAGACCAACTACCTGCGCGTCTACATCGCCCAGCTGCGGCGCAAGCTCGAGGCCCGCCCGTCCGCGCCGCGGCACATCCTCACCGAGCCGGGCGCGGGGTACCGCTTCGAACCGTGAGGGGTCCGCGCACGGGGCGGGGTCCTCGGGCGACGGGGGAGCGGTCCGAGCCGACCTGGGGTGGGCCCCGTGGGGATCGAACCCACAACCCGCGGATTAAAAGTCCGCTGCTCTGCCAGTTGAGCTAGAGGCCCGGGTGGTGCGGGGTTCCACCGGGGGAACCCTCGGGACAGCACCGGTGTCGTCCTCGAGCGCCGCGGGGGTGCTCTCGGTCGACGTGGTCGACCGTACCGCCTCGTCAGCGACGGGTCCGAGCGTGCGCGACGCGCGGCGCCCGGGGAGGTGCGCGCGGCCTGACCCGCCCTGCCCCAGGCTGCGGCTGACGCTCGCGCCGGTCAGGCGCCGGTGGTGACGGCCATGAGCACCGCGACGACCGTGACCACGACGGCCACCAGCACGACCGCCACGGCGACGGCCGCCAGCGCGGTCAGCCGCGGACGTGCCCGCCAGCCCGCCATGAGCCGCGCGTCGCGCGTGCGCAGCGCGCGAGGCGTGATCGGCTCCGTGACCGACGTGATCGGCACGCCGTTCGCCGCGAGGTCCTGGGCCATCGCGGTCAGCTGCGCGTGGTCCCACATCTGGCCGACCAGGTGCACGAGCGGCTTCGTGGGCCCCGCGACGATCAGGTGGTGCGTGGCGCCCGCGCCGAGGGACATGTGCGTCACCAGGGCCGCGGTCGACACCTGGGCCGCTGTGAAGCGACGCGGCCGCCCGCTGCCCAGCACGGTGTACGTGCCGTCGCCGAAGGCGAGGCGGGACCGGTCCGCCGCCCGCACGGCGGACGCGGCGGTCGCCGCGACGAGCGTCAGGCCGGCGGCGACACCCGCCACCGCGAGCCATGTGTGCCCCGTGACGACTGCGCTGGTGCCGGTGATGGCCACGAGGAACACCATGTACACGGCGACGGCGACGACGTTGGTCCGCACGACGCGACGGCGCGCGTCCGGCAGCAGGCTGAGCTCGGTCACGGGCACAGGGTGCCGCAGCAGCGCGGCTGGACCGGGCGGTGTCCTCCGGCCGGTGGCGTGTCGCGGACGGTGCCTGCCGTCCGCGCGTCCGACCGGGCAGCCCCGCGAAGGTGCCGCCGGAAGCGGTCAGACCGGACCGAATGGCGTATAAACGTCACGAAGGGCGCGCGAGCCCCGGACGGAGTTCTCGAACGAGAGTCCGCGGGGGGAGTCGTCGGTGACGTGAAGTCCGGGGGGACACGATGACAGGTCGACGTCTGGCGCGCTGGGGAGCGAGCCGCTGTGCAGCGGTCGCGGTGTTCGCAGGCCTTCTGCTGGCGCTCGGCATCGCTCCGGCACCGGCGGTCATCATCCTCGACCCGCCCCCCGTGACGCCCGTCGACGTTCCCGCCACCGACCTCGTCATCGCCACTCCTCCGAACGCCGTAGGTCAGAGACTTACCGGGTTCCTGCCCCCGGTGGGAGCGACGTTCGACCCGACGGCCGGCTACCCGAGCGGCAACCCCACCGGCTACGACCCCGGGAACCCCAGCTTCGCCGGCACCGGGCGGGTCGCGGTCGAGGACACCGGCGAGATCCTGCCGTTCTACTGCATCCAGAGTCGCGTCGGGACGTTCTCGGGCCTCGGGTACACGAACACGACCTGGGCCGAGTCGAACGTGCAGAACACCGGCTACGTCGCCAGGATCGTCAACAGCTACTACCCCGTCGTCCCGACCGAGCCGGCCGCTGCCGCGACCGACAACCAGCGCGGAGCAGCCGTCCAGGCTGCGATCTGGTTCTTCACTGACGGCTACATCGTCTCCACGGCGGACCCGGTCAGACCGCTGGTGGAGTCCATCGTGGCCGCCACCCTTCTTGCCGGCCCGCTGGCGGAGCCGTCACCGCCCGCCATCGCGATCACGCCGGCGTCCGCCAGCGGCGCGGCGGGCGCCCTCGTCGGACCGTTCACGGTGACCGCCACGGCGACCGACGGCGCGCCGACCGACGCCACCCTGGACATCCCCGCCGGCGTCACCGCGTACTCCGACGCCGCGGGCACGGTCGAGGTCGCGAGCGGTGCGCCGGTCGCGTCGGGCACCCAGATCTGGTTGCGCGGCACTACGCCCGGAACGGTTTCCCTCGGCGCGACCGCGACGGTCGACGTCCCCGCCGGCACCATCTACCTCTACGACGGGAACACGCCGGGCCAGGCGGCCGCCCAGACGATCATGCTGGCGCAGACAGGGAACATCAAGGCGGACACGACCGCCGCGGTCGAGCTGTTCGCCGCGGGCTCGCTGGTGGTCGACAAGACGATCGCCGGGGCCGCGGCGGGCGCGCAGGGCGAGGTCGTCCTCGACGTCGCCTGCACGCTGAACGGGACCCCTGTGCTCGGCCAGAGCATCACCCTCCCCGCAGGCAGCCCCGCAGGCACGACCTCCAGCAGGTACGACGGGATACCGGACGGGAGCGCCTGTACCGTCACGGAACCGACCACCGGGCAGACGGCCGCCGTCGGAGTCGTGACGGCCAGTACCGGTGACGTCACGATCGCGGCCGACACCGACGCGGTCATCACCGTGACGAACACCATCACCGTGACGAACACCTACGCCCCTCCCCGGAACGCCGGATCGTCGGACGGGGCGCCGGAACTGGCCGTCACGGGCGCCGACTCCTCGCGCCCGCTGGTCGCGCTCGCCGTGGGCCTGCTGGTCGCCGGGCTCGCCCTGGTCGGTGCCTCGCGACGGTGGGGCACTCGCCGCGGGTGATGCTCCCGCCGGCAGGGGGCCCCGAGGTCGACCGGGGTCGCCGCGTCGTCGCCCCCGTCGTCGCCCGCGTGGTGCGGCACGCGCCGCACCACGCGGGCGAGGTGGTCACTCGATGTCGGAGAAGAGTCCGGTGAACGGGGTCCCGCTGCCGACGAGACGCTGGAAGAACTCCCCGCCGGCCGGGGTGGCGACGGCCGCAGAGGCGTCGTCGTAGCCGTCGAAGTACAGGTCGAGGGTGCGGTACGCCGGGGTGGGCGTCCCGTCCTCCTTCGGCCAGACCTTGGCCGACTCGACGCGGCGGAGCCCGGGCAGCTGCGCCGCCAGGGTGCGGATCTCGGCGTACCGGACCTCGTACGCGGCGGGGTCGGCGGGGTTGTCGACGATGAGCGTGATCTTCGTGGGCATGGTGTTCCCTCTCGGTGGGTGCTGGTGCGGTGGTGGTCCTGGGCGGGTGCTCGGTGCGCGCGATCGGGTCTCAGTCGCTGTGCGGGCGGCCGTAGGCCTCCAGCAGGCGCAGCCAGACCTCGCTGATCGTGGGGTAGGACGGGACGGCGTGCCAGAGCCGCTCCAGCGGCACCTCCCCGACGATGGCGATGGTGGCCGAGTGCAACAGCTCGGCCACGTCCGGGCCCACGAAGGTCGCTCCGACGACGACGTGCCTGTCCTCGTCGACGACGAGCTTCGCTCGGCCCTCGTAGCCGTCGGCGTGCAGCGTCGCGCCGGCGACCGAGCCGAGCTCGTACTCGACCGCGCGCACGGCGACGCCCCGCGACCGGGCCTGCGCCTCCGTGAGGCCCGCGCGGGCCACCTCGGGGTCCGTGAAGACCACGTGGGGGACGGCGGCGTGGTCGGCCGTCGCGACGTGGTCGCCCCAGGGCTCGGCGTGGACGGGCGTCCCGTTGACGCGGGCGGCGATCGCCTCGCCGGCCGCTCGGGCCTGGTACTTGCCCTGGTGGGTGAGGAGCGCCCGGCCGTTCACGTCGCCCACCGCGTAGAGCCAGTCGGTCCCGGCGACGAGCATGGTGTCGTCGACCGGGAGCCAGTCCCCCGGCCGCTGCCCGACGGTCTCGATCCCGAGGTCGAGCGTGTTCGCACGTCGGCCGGTCGCGACGAGGATCTCCTCGGAGGCGACGGTCGTACCGTCGCTGAGCCGTGTCGTCACGCTCCCGGCCGCGTCCCGGTCGACCCGTTCGGGCGTGACGTGCGTGCGCACGTCGACGCCGAGCTGCGTGAGCGCCCGCGCGACGTGATCGCCGGCGAACGGCTCCTCGCGGTCGAGGAGGGTGCTGCGGGCCACCAGGGTCACGCGGGAGCCGAGCGACGCGTAGGCGGTGGCGAGCTCGGTGCCCGCGACGCCACCGCCGACCACCAGCAGTCTCGGTGGCACGCTCGGCGCGCTGGTGGCGTCGCGCGTGCCCCACGGCTGCGCGTCCGCGAGGCCCGGGACGTCGGGGAGGACGGGCAACGAGCCGGTGGCGACCGCGACCGCCGTGGCGGTGTACGCACGGCCGTCGACGTCCACGGTGCCGGGACCGGTGAGGCGACCACGGCCGCGCAGCAGGTCGATGCCCGCCGAGCGCAGCCAGTCGACCTGACCGTCGTCCTTCCAGTGGCCGGCGAAGGCGTCGCGCCGGGCGAGGACCGCCGGCACGTCCACCCGTCCGGTGACCGCCTGGCGAGCGCCGTCGAGCCGCTCCGCCGCCCGCAGCGCGCTGCCGCTGCGGAGCAGGGCCTTGGACGGCATGCACGCCCAGTAGGAGCACTCGCCGCCCACGAGCTCGGACTCGACGATCGCGACCCGCAGACCGCGCTTGGTGGCGTAGTCGGCGACGTTCTCCCCGACCGGGCCCGCTCCGATCACGATCAGGTCGTACGCGGGCGAGACCTGCGCGGCGGTCACGCGTCGGCCGCCGATCGCGTCAGACGGAGGGCGGAGACTCCGAACAGCACGCCGCCGAGCGCCGCGTACCCGGCGATCGAGGTGACCGTGGTCGCGCCGCCGAGCCCCTGGGCCAGGAACGCGAAGCCGACGAGCACCGAGAGGCCGCCGCTGACGATGACGGGCCACTGACCGCCGAGGGCGCGACGGCGACCGATGCCGGTCAGCAGCTGGGTGGCTCCGGAGAGCACGGCCCACACGCCCCACACAGCCAGCACAGCGGCTGCGGACGCGGACGACGCCCACCCGAGGGCGATCGCGGCCAGGACGCTGACCGCGATGTTGACGATCTCGCTGGTCGCGGACCGTCCGGACGCACCCGACGCGCGCAGCTCGATGAGCACCGAGGCAGCGTCGACCAGGGGGTAGACGATCAGCAGCACCGTCAGGAGCGGCGCCACGTCGGGAGCGACGAGGGCCACGAGCAGCGCCCAGACGACGGCGAAGCCGAACCGGGAGAAGGACAGCCGTCGCAGGGTCAGGGCCAGCGGCGGCGCGATGGGGGGATCGAGGGTGGTCATGGGATCTCCTTGTCGGGACAGTAGACGAACTAGTACGTCTACTATCGCGACCCTAGGCTGGGTGCAGCCCGTGACGCAAGAGGCAGCCATCAGGAAGGGGTCACCCGTGAGCGAGCAGACGACCGCGCCACCACCCGTCGGCCGCGGCCGGGGCCGCGAAGGCGTCGCGCGCGGCCGGATCCTGGACGCGGCGAGCGAGCTGTTCTACGCCCACGGCATCCGGGGCACGAGCGCGGACCGCATCATCGAGGCTGCGGGGCTCACCAAGGGCACCTTCTACCGGCACTTCCCGACGAAGACGGAGCTCGTCGTCGCCTACCTCGAGCGGCAGGCCGCGCTCGAGCGCGCGGGCTACGAGGCGGCCGTCGACCAGGCCGACCCGCTCGATGCGCTGGCGCGCCTCGCGGAGTTCATCGGCACGGTGAGCTGCATGCCCGGCTTCCGCGGTTGCGCGTTCATCAACGCCGCCGCCGAGACACCCGACCCCGACGACCCGGTGCGCGTCGTCGTCGACTCCCACCGCAGGTGGACCCACGACCTGTTCGCGGCCATCGCGGCCCGCGCAGGGGTCGCCGACCCGGAGACGGTCGCTCGGCGTCTCGTCATGCTCCGGGACGGCGCGATGATCGGGGGCTACCTCGGCGCGCCCGAGGAGATCAGCGAGACGCTGCGCGGCGCCTACCTCGCGGCCGTCCGGACAGACCTGCCCGCCGCACCCTGACCGGCCTGCCGGGGACGTCGTCCGGACGGCGCGGCTTCGTCGCACTGCGAATCTTTTCGGGCCTCGTCGGTCGCTCCACGGCCGGTCCTCGTCCCCCTATCGTGCGAAGCAACTGCCACAGGGGGGACTCGACGATGAGGCGTACCCGGATCGGCCTGACCGTTGCGACGGTCCTGGCCGCCACCCTGCTCGTGCCCGCACCGGCCTGGGCCGGTGACGTGCAGCGCGAGGAGTTCTGGCGCGTCCCGTCCGACCCGTGGCAGGTGATCGGGTTCGGCCCCACGAACGAGCCGGACGTGACCGCCCGCGGCGGCGCCCTGACGATCGGGGAGGACACGCTCGTCATGCAGCTGGAGGGCCGGTCGGCGTCCGACTGGACGGGCTCGGCGAACCGGCTGACCGGCTGGGACGTGGACTTCCGCATGCGGCTGGGGCGTGACGCCACGGTCTCGTGCTCCGCCGAGCTCGGCGGCACGCCCGCGACGCTGGTGTGGCTGGGTGACAACACCGAGCTCATGCAGCTCGGTTTCGGCCCGGGCGAGCTCTGCATCACGCACCCCTACGCGGACCAGGAGTCGATCCCCCTGGACACCCAGCGCTGGCACCGGTACCAGGTGGAGGCCCGCGGCAAGCACGTGCGGATCAGGGTCGACGGCCGCACCGTCGTGGACCGGGAGTTCAGCGGGACCGGACAGGGCACCGTGGGCGTCGGCTTCGAGACGCACGAGGGCACCTCGACGTGGGACTGGTTCCGGTACGACACCGCACCGGAGCACCGGTGCACGGTCCGCGGCACGGCCGGTGCGGACACGCTGCGCGGCACGCGCGGCGCGGACGTCATCTGCGCCGGCGACGGCGACGACCGGCTCCTCGGCCTCGGCGGTGACGACGTCCTCATCGGCGGGGACGGCGACGACACGCTGCTGGGCGGCGACGGGGGCGACCTGCTCCAGGGCGGCCTCGGCGACGACACGCTCGACAACGGCACCGGGAACGGGCGCGCCGAGGGCGGCTTCGGCGACGACCGGTTCGTCACCGGGGCGGCGCCCGACGGTGCGCAGCAGCTCGCCGGCGGGCCCGGGCACGACGTCGCCGACTACAGCGCGCGCACCGGCGGCGTGACGATCGCGCTCGACGGCAACGGCGGCGACGGCGCCCCGGGCGAGGGCGACGCGGTCGGCGCGGGGAACGGCTGGGGACAGGCGGACGTCGAGGAGGTCCGCGGCGGGCACGGGGACGACGTGCTCACCGGTTCCCCCTGGTCCTCCACGCTCGTCGGCGGTCCCGGTGCCGACCGCCTGCGCGGCAGGGACTCGGCGGACGTGCTCGACGGTGTCGACGGCGTCGAGGGCAACGACGTGCTCGACGGCGGTGGCGGGCCGGACACGTGCACGGCGGACCCCGCCGACGAGGTGCTCGCCTGCAACGACCCGAGCCCGTCGCCGACGCCCACGCCGCGGTACACGATGCCGCCACCCCCGCCGACCAGCCCGGCGCCGTCGCCGAGCCGGCCGCCCCTCACCACGCCGTCCCCGAGCGGGTCGCCGGTGGGCACGGCTGACCCGACGGCGGTCGGCACACCGAGACCGACGCCGGTCACGACGCCGTAGGCAGCGCGTCGGTTCCGTCGCGAGGTCGTGCGGCCTCGCTCCGGAGCGGGCCGCGACCGGTCCCACGACGTGTTCCCGCGCGGGGGTTCCCGTCCGGCCGGCGTGCGGCCGGACATTCCCGGACCGGCTCGGCCGGTGTTCCCGTCGACGTCGTGAAATCCGGCACGAATTGCGACCTTTCGTACGGATGCGCCGTCCCGAGAACGGGCCGCCCGGCATTCTGCGCGCGTGCCGCCGGCGCACGCGACCCCTCCCACCTGCGCAGGAGCGCCGACGCGGCGGGCGGGCGTCGGCAATTACGGGCTCGACCGTCGTTATCCGAACGGGACGGTCGCGTGACTGTCCCGTGCTGGTCGCGGTCGGCGCCGCACGCCACGCTTCAGGCCTCGGACAACGGAGGTCACTGATGCGCATCTCGTCGTCGAAGAATCCCCTGGGGGTGGCCGACCGGCGGGCCCGTGCGGCAATTCGCGCACGGGTGCCGCGGCGCGCGCTGGCCGCTGCGGTCGCCGTCGTCCTCGCGGGCGGCGCGCTCGGTGCCTGCAGCGCGGAGGGTGCGGGCGACGCCGGGTACGACCAGGAGGCCGCGTACGACGGCTCCGTCATGACCGAGGAGTGGCGCGACGTCCCCGTGGACGAGCAGGAGGAGTACGACGACTCCCCGGAGCAGCCGTTCCAGGACGTGACCACCAGCCCGCTGTCGACGTTCGCCTCCGACGTCGACACGGCCTCGTACAGCAACCTGCGCCGCCAGCTCCGCGAGGGCGTCGCGCCGCAGGGCGTGCGGATCGAGGAGCTCGTCAACTACTTCGACTACGACTACGCGGCGCCGGAGCCGGGGGCGGCGGACCCGTTCACCGTCGAGGCCCAGGTCGCGGACGCGCCGTGGGCGCCCGACCACCAGCTCGCGATGATCGGGGTGCAGGCCACGGACGCCACGCCCACGAGCCGCGGCAACAACATCGTCTTCCTGCTCGACGTCTCGGGGTCGATGGAGGACCCGAACAAGCTGCCGCTGCTCGCCGACTCCTTCGAGCTGCTGGTCGAGCGGCTCGACGAGGACGACACCGTGTCGATCGTGACCTACGCCGGCAGCGACCAGGTGCTCGCCGACTCCGTGCCCGGCGACCGGCGCGACGAGCTGGTGCGGACCCTGCGCGGGCTGCGCGCGGGCGGGTCGACCGGCGGTGCGTCGGGGCTGGAGACGGCGTACGAGCTGGCGACGAAGAACTTCGTCGAGGGCGGGAACAACCGCGTCGTCCTCGCGACCGACGGCGACTTCAACGTCGGCCCGTCGACCCCCGAGCAGCTCACCGAGCTCATCGAGGAGCACGCCCGCTCGGGGGTCTACATCTCGGTGCTCGGCTTCGGCATGGGCAACCTCAAGGACAACACCATGGAGGCCATCGCGGACCACGGCAACGGCAACTACGCGTACATCGACACCATCGAGGAGGCGCGCAAGGTGCTGGTGCACGAGTTCGACTCGACGATGTTCGTCGTCGCGCAGGACCTCAAGCTCCAGGTCGAGTTCAACCCCGCGACCGTCGCGCAGTACCGGCTGCTGGGCTACGACAACCGGCGCCTGGAGGACGAGGACTTCGCCGACGACACCAAGGACGCCGGCGACGTCGGTGCGGGTCACTCGGTCACCGCGTTCTACGAGCTGGTCCCGACGCAGGGCGAGGCGGACGACGACGGTCTGCGGTACCAGGACGTCGAGGCCGGCGACTCCGACGACTTCTTCACCGTGCACGTGCGCTACAAGCAGCCGGGCGCGGCCGAGAGCACCGAGGTCGTCGTGCCCACGGGTGCCGACGCCTACACCGACGACCCCACCGCCGACTTCCGGTTCGCCTCGGCGGTGGCCGAGTTCGGCCTCGCGGTGTCCGGCTCGGAGCACGCCGAGGGTGCCGACCCGGGACGTGCGCGGGAACGCGCCGAGTCGGCGCTCGGGGAGGACGACTACGGCCTGCGGTCGGAGTTCGTCGACCTCGTCGGGACGTACCTGCGGATCACCGGCTGAGACGTCCGGGCGTCACCCGTCCGGACCGCCGGCTCGTCACAGCGGGATGAGCCGGTGGTCCGGCGTCACGGTCAGCCGGCCGCCCGAGCCGAAGTCCACGGTGACCCGGCCCGCGCGGACGTCGACGACCTTGCCGAGGCCGTGGCGGTCGTGCGTGACCCGCTGACCGGCGGCGAACGCCGCCGCGGGCGCCGACGACGAGGCGCGGGCCGCCGCACGCCGTTCCGGCCCGGAGCGCGTGTGCGCGGCGCGGACGGGCTCCAGCGCGTCGAGGAACGGCGACCGCCGCGCGGGCCGGCCACCCGACCGCCCCGGGCGGCCCGCCGCCCACGTCGCCACCAGGTGCCGGCGTGCCCGCGTCACGGCCACGTACGCGAGGCGCCGCTCCTCGGCCAGCTCGGCCGGCGTCGTCGCGTACACCGACGGCAGCGAGCCGTCGGTCGCGCGGACGAGCAGGCACGCCTCCCACTCCAGGCCCTTGGCTTTGTGGATCGTCGTCACCGTGACGGCACCGCGCCCCGGCGGCGCGTGGTCGTCGGCGGCCCGGCGGTCGAGGTCGGCGGACAGGGCGCGGACCGAGCCGGTCAGGTGCGCCGGCAGCGAGCCGACCAGCGTGCGCAGCGCGTCCAGGGCGTCCCAGCGCTCGCGGGCCGCGCCGGTGCCGTCGGGCGGGCTGTCGGGGTCGTACCCGGCCTCGGTCAGCGCGTGCGCCAGCGCGTCGGCCGCGGGGTCGGCGGGGGACCGGTCCGCGTGCCGGCGCAGCAGCGTGAGCACCTGGCGGACCTCGCGGCGGTCGAAGTAGGGCGACCCGTCACCGGCCACCGCGATGCCGGCGTCGCGCAGCGCCGCGGTCACCTTCACGGCCTGGGAGTTGAACCGGTGCAGGACCGCGACCTCCTCGGCCGGCACGCCTGCGGCCAGCCAGCCGCGGACGGTCGCGACGATCCGCGCGTCCTCGTCGTCCTCGTCCTCGCACCGCACGACCTGCACGGCGGGGCCCTCGCCCAGCATCCCGACCAGCGGCGGCCGGCGGCCTCGGGCCGGCCGGTCATCAGCCGGTTCGCCGCGTCGACGACCTGCGAGGTCGACCGGTAGTCGCGCACCAGGTGGACCGTGACCGCGTGCGGGAACCGGGCCGTGAACCCCTGGAGGAGGGCGGTGTCCGCGCCCTTGAACGCGTACACCGCCTGGCGGGCGTCGCCGACGACGGTGACGTCGTCGCGGGTGCCGAGCCACGCGTCGAGCAGCCGCTGCTGCGCCGGGTCGGTGTCCTGGTACTCGTCCACGACGAACGACCGGTACTGCTCGCGGACCGCCGTCGCGACCTGCTCGTCCTCCTCGAGGAGCCGCGCACAGGACGTCAGCAGGTCCGCGAAGTCCAGGACCCCGGCCGCCCGCTTGGCGGTCTCGTACCGGCGCATCGCCGCCGCGACCGTCGCGAGGGCCATGCCCGGCCGGCGCCCCGCCGGCGTCGCCTGCGCGAGGTACTCGTCGGCCGTGAGGTCGCGGGCGGCGGCCCACGTGAGCTCGGTCGCCAGGTCGGTGACCATGGCGGCGTCCACGTCCCGGGCCGGCGTGCGCAGCGTCGCGCCGAGGGCGCCGCGCAGGTACCGGTAGTAGGCGCCCTTCCCGTCGGCGTCCAGCATCACCGGCCCGTCCCCGGGCAGGCCCGTCGCCCGCCAGAAGTAGCGCAGCTGGCGCAGCGCGGCCGCGTGGAAGGTCCGGGCCTGGACGGTTCCGGCGCCGAGCCGGCCGAGGCGGTCCCGCAGCTCGCCCGCCGCCCGGGTCGAGTGCGTCACCGCGAGCACGACGTGTGCCGGCACGGCACCGGTCACGTGCTGGTACGCGATCCGGTGCGTGAGGGTGCGCGTCTTGCCGGTCCCCGCGCCCGCCGTGACCCGGACCGGTCCGGGCGGGGCGAGGACGGCGGCCGCCTGCTCCTGGTCCAGGCCCGCGAGGACCCGGTCCGCCGCGGCGTCACCCATCCGGTTCGCTCCGTCCGTGTGCTGGTCGACCGGAGGACATCGTGCCTGGTGGCGCCCACATGCCCGGCCCCCGAGCCCCCGGGGACGAGGGCCGCATCCCGTCCGGTAGACTCGATGACCGTTTCTTGACCGGAACGAGAGAGGCAACACCTGCAGTGAGCGACACCGGCACCGGATCCACGGGTGGCACGAGCAGCGAGACCCCCGCCGGGCAGCGTGCCCGCGCCGCCCGGATCCTGCAGGAGGTCACCTCACCGGAGACCCTCGGGAGCCCGCACCCCGCGCTGCTGCCCGGCATCGGCGTGGAGCGGACCCACGGCGCCTTCGGGGTCGACAAGGTCGTGTTCGCCGTCGCCGGGGCCATCGCGCTGGCGGTGATCGCGTGGGGAGTGCTCGCGCCCGCCGGTCTCGCGGACTTCGCGGCCGTGGCCTTCGAGGTCGCGACCGCCGACTTCGGCTGGTTCTTCGGCGTCCTGACGGTCGCCGTGCTCGTCTTCATGATGTGGCTCGGCTTCGGCCGTCACCGGGCGGTCCGCCTCGGGCAGGACGACGAGGAGCCGGAGTTCTCCACGATCTCGTGGGTGGCGATGCTGTTCTCGGCGGGCATCGGGATCGGCCTGCTGTTCTACGGGCCGCTCGAGCCGCTCTCGTTCTTCCTGGACCCGCCGCCCGCGTTCGCCGACGTGGAGCCGGGCAGCGGTCAGGCGATGCACGTCGCGCTCGCCCAGACGCTCTTCCACTGGGGCCCGCCCGCCTGGGCGTACTACGCGCTCGTGGGCGGCGCGGTGGCGTACGCGGCGTACCGCAAGGGCCGCACGCCGCTGATCTCGTCGCTGCTGGAGCCGATCTTCGGCCGGCGCACCGAGGGCCCGCTCGGCAAGGTCGTCGACGTGTTCGCGATCGTCGTGACGCTGTTCGGCACGGCGGTCTCGCTCGGCATCGGTGCGCTGCAGATCGGCCGGGGCGTGGAGATCGTCAGCGGGATCGGCCCGATCGGCAACGGCGCCGTCGTCGCCATCATCGCGGTGCTCGCGGTGGCGTTCATCTTCTCGGCGGTGTCCGGGCTCAAGCGCGGCATCCGGGCGCTGTCCAACATCAACATGGCCGTCGCCGGCCTCCTCGGCATCTTCATCCTCGTCGTGGGGCCGACGGTGCTGCTGCTCAACCTCGTGCCCGGGGCCCTGCTGACCTTCGTGGGCGAGCTGCCCATCCTCATGGGCCAGTCGGCCGCGACGGCGAGCGACGCCCAGGAGTTCATGAGCGCGTGGAGCACCTACTACTGGGCGTGGTGGGTGTCGTGGACGCCCTTCGTCGGCATGTTCATCGCCAAGATCAGCCGCGGTCGCACGCTGCGCGAGTTCGTCACCACCGTCATCGTCGTGCCGACCGTCGTCTGCCTCGTGTGGTTCACGATCCTCGGCGGCACCACGATGTGGCTCGAGGACACCGGTGCCGCCGTCAGCGAGGCGGCGACCGGCCAGGACATGCTGTTCACGGTGCTGCACGAGCTGCCGCTGGGGGCGGTCACCTCGGTCGTCGCGATGGTGTCGATCGTCATCTTCTTCGTCACCAGCGCCGACTCGGCGTCGATCGTCATGGCCAGCCTCTCGGAGCAGGGCAACCCGGCCCCGCGCCGCTGGACCACCGTCGTGTGGGGTGTCGCGCTCGCGACCATCGCGGCGGTCCTGCTCGTCGGGGGTGGGGACATCGCGCTGTCGGGCCTGCAGAGCCTCATGATCGTCTCGGCGCTGCCGTTCGGGCTGGTCCTGATCTTCGTCATGGTGGCCTGGGCGAAGGACCTGGCGCGCGACCCGCTCACGCTGCGGCGGCGGTACGCGCGCGAGGCCCTGGAGCAGGGCGTGCGCGCCGGCATCGAGGAGCACGGCGACGACTTCGTGGTCGGCGTCGTCGCGACGGCCCCGGACGAGGGCGCGGGCTCCTGGCTCGACACGGAGGACCCCGCCCTCAGCGACTGGTACCGGCCGGACGGCGCAGACGCCGAGCCGTCGGCGACTGCGGCCGAGCCGTCGGCGACGCGCGCCGAGCCGTCGGCCGCACCCGCCGAGCCGCCGGCGACTGCCGGCGAGGCGTCGGAGCGCTCCGCGGGGGAGGTCCGGGCCGGCGGGTAGCCCCGCCGCCCCCGGCGGCGGGTGACGGGCACCCGCGGATCCGCGATCACGGCCGACGCGGGAAGCTGATGCGCATCAGCCGGCTCTCGGCCCAGTCCTCGAGCCGGGTCGGCCGGATGGTGCCGGGGTCGTGGGGCTGGTTGAGGTCCGCGACGATCTCCGCCAGCACGGCCTGACGTTCCGCGGCGTCGGTGACCGGCGTGGCATGGGCGGGCAGGTCGGCACGGATCCCGTTCTTGAGGTGGAAGGTGAAGTCGGGTTCGGCGAGCAGGTTCGCGTGCCAGTCGGTCGCCCCACCGCCGGCGCCGCTGCACAGGTAGGTCGCGCCCGCGGCCCGGTAGAAGAAGATCTCGATGCGGCGTGGTCGGCCGGTGCGGCGTCCCCGCGTGGTGATGTCGATGATCCGTTCCCTGCTGCCCGCGGCGGGGGTGATCTCGATGGCACGCCGGACGGGATCGGGCAGGTGCGCCAGAGACGCGTCGCGCACGGAGTCGCCGGCTCCGGTCACGTGCGGCGTGCTCATGCGGTCTCGGCCTGGAGGGCGGGGCCGAGGAGGAGCCCGCCGTCGATGACGTACTCCGACCCGGTGATGAACGCCGCGTCCGACGACGCGAGGAACAGCAGGAGCCGGGTGACGTCGGTCGGCTCCCCGAGTCGGGGGATCGCGAACGGCGCGGGCGAGTAGAAGTCCGCGATCGCCGTGGTGGCGCCGGCCGCCGGCTCGTGGATGAAGGGGGTCGCGATCACGCCGGGGTGGATGGTGTTCACGCGGATGTTGTCGCGGCCGAGCTCGAGCGCCGCCGTCCGGGTGAGTCCCCGCACGGCCCACTTGCTGGCGACGTACGGCGCGTAGTGCGCCGTGCCACCCAGGGCCATGGTCGAGGCGATGTTGACGATGGCTCCCCCCACCGCCCGGCGCAGGGCGGGAGTGGCGACCTTGATCCCGAGGAAGGTCCCCGTGAGGTTGACGTCGAGGATGCGCGACCACGTGGCCGGGTCCGTCTGCTCGATCGGCGCCGGCGGGTTCTGCACGCCGGCGTTGTTGACGAGCACGTTCAGGGCGCCGAAGGCGCTCTCGGCGGCGTGCACGGCGGCGGACCACGAGCTCTCGTCCCGCACGTCGAGGTGGGTGAAGAGAGCACGGGTCCCGAGCTCGTCGACCAGGGCGGCGCCACGTTCGGCGTCGATGCCCCCGATCACCACGTTCGCTCCCTCCGCGTGGAAGGCGCGCACGTGGCTGGAGCCCTGTCCGCCGGTCCCGCCGGTCACGAGCACGGTCTGGTTGTCGAAGCGGGGCATCAGGTGGTCCTTCGGTCCGTGGTGGATGACCGCGATCACCCGTGATGAGCGGCGGCCAGTGGTGAGCCGTGCGACTCACCATCGCCCCGGACACTAGGTCGACGCCGGAGGCGAGTCAAGCCACTCACCTCGTATGCTCGGCCCATGAGCAGCGTCGTGACGACGTACCACCAGCGCGTCGCCCAGGAGAAGCGGGACCTGATCGTCACGGCCGCGACCGCCCTGTTCCTCGAGCTGGGCTACGACCGGACGTCGCTGGCGCGGATCGCCGATCGCGCGGGCGTCTCGCGCGCCACCCTGTTCAAGCAGTTCCCGACCAAGGCCGCCCTGTTCGACGCCATCGTGACCGAGTCCTGGTCGACCGCGGACGACGCGGATCCGCCGCCGGCAGGCGACCTCGTCGACGGGCTCAGCACCATCGGCCGCCGGTACGCCGAGCTGTTGGGCCGCCCCCGGATGACCGACCTGTTCCGGATCGTCATCGCCGAGCTGCCGCGGTTCCCCGAGCTGGCCCACGCGCAGTTCTCGCACGGGAAGATGCCCTACTTCGAGTCCGTGCGCAGGTACCTCCTGGCCGAGCACGAGGCGGGAACGGTGCGGGTCGACGACGTGGACCTCGCAGCCACCCAGTTCCTCGGCATGATCTCCAACTACGTCTTCTGGCCGACGCTCCTCGTGCCGGGCTGGGAGGTGAGCGCCGAACGCGTCGCCGAGGTGGTCGACGAGGCGGTCCGCACCGTCGTCGCCCGGTACGCCGTGACCGGACCAGGGGCGTCCACGTGACCCTGGTCGACACCTTCCGCGAGATCACCGGCTGAACGCGCTCGGCCCCCATCTTCTGCGCGGTGCGGGGCACCGGCGCACGATGGAGGGAGCCGAGCAGGGGGAGGGGTCGTCGTGCAGGGTCTGGGTGAGGGACGCGTCCATCTGATCACGGGCGGGGCGGGCGGGATCGGCCGTGCCACGGCGGAGGTGCTGGCGCGCGCGGGCGGTCGCGTCGTGATCACCGACGTCGACGAGGCGGCAGGGGTGCGCGTGGCCGAGGAGGTCGCGCGCGAGACCGGCGGCGTGACGCGGTTCGACCCGCTGGACGTCGCCGACCCCGACGCCGTCCGCAGCCTGGCGGACCGGCTCGAGGAGGACGGCTGGCCCGTGCACGGGCTCATGGCCAACGCCGGCATCGCGCCGTCGTCACCGGCGACGGACTACTCCGACGAGCTGTGGCGTCGCACGATCGGGATCAACCTCGACGGCGTCTTCTGGTGCTGCCGCGACTTCGGGCGGCGCATGGTCGAGCGCGGTGCGGGGACCGTCGTCATCACGTCGTCCATCGCCGGGTACGGGGTCGTCTCGCCGGAGACGCACGCGGCCTACGGCGCGACGAAGGCGGCGGTAGGGCACCTCGCGGAGCTCCTGGGCGTCGAGTGGGCGAGCACGGGGGTGCGCGTCAACTCGGTCGCACCGGGCTACACGGCGACGCCGATCCTCGACCGCCTGCGCGAGGAGTCGCCCGACACCTACCAGCAGTGGCTCGCGCGCATCCCGACGGGCCGGCTGAACACCCCCGCGGAGATCGCCAACGCCACCGCCTTCCTCATGTCCGACCTGGCCAGCGGCATCACGGGCGCCGTGCTGCGCGTGGACGGCGGGTACGGCGCGCGCTGACGCGCCGGCGGCCCGCGAGCACGTCGCCCGGGCCGGGGAGCGGTCCTGATCCGCGGGCACGGGCGCCCCGCCGTGCTGTCGCCGTGCGAGGCTGTGCAGGTACCAGCAGCACTCGCGACAGGAGCACCCGCGTGGTCGACCTCGCCTATGTGATCGCCGGGTCCGAGGCCACCGGCGGTGCCGGCATCCAGGCGGACCTGAGGACCTTCCAGGCGCTGGGCGCCTTCGGCCTCGGGACGGTGACCTGCGTGGTCTCGTTCGACCCCGCGAACGACTGGGGGCACCGGTTCTTCCCGGTCCCGGCCGACGTGATCGCGGCGCAGATCGAGGCCGCGACGGCCGCGTACGCGCTCGACGTCGTGAAGATCGGCATGCTCGGCACGCCCGCGACCATCGAGGTCGTCGCCGAGGGGCTGCGGTCGCAGCCGTGGCGGCACGTGGTGCTCGACCCGGTGCTCATCTGCAAGGGCCAGGAGCCCGGTGCGGCGCTCGACACCGACAACGCGCTCCGTGAGCACGTCGTGCCGCTCGCGACGGTGGTGACGCCCAACCTGTTCGAGGCCCGGGCGCTGTCCGGCATGGAGACGATCGAGACCGTCGAGCAGCTCACCGAGGCGGCGCGGCGCATCCAGCAGCTCGGCCCGCGCTACGTCGTCGCCAAGGGCGGGGTCGAGCTGCCCGGGGACGACGCCGTGGACGTGCTGGTGGACGGCGACGAGGTCACGGTCCTGGCGACCCCGAAGGTCGGCCGTGCGCGCGTCGCGGGCGCCGGCTGCACGCTGGCGGCCGCGATCACCGCGGAGCTGGCGAAGGGTGCCGAGGTCGGCGCCGCCGTCGCGCGCGCGAAGGAGTTCGTCACCGCCGGCATCGAGCGCCGCGTGGCGGGGCGGGCGCCGTTCGAGGTGGTCCGGCAGGGCGCCTGAGCGCTCGGCCGGGACGCCCGCCGGTGCCCGTGCGGCGGGCGGGCGGCCGGCGTCGGGACCGCGCGCGGTCAGCGGATCAGCCGCACGCGCGGGTCGTCCTTCCACGCCGTGTCGGCGGTGACGACCGTCGCGTCCAGCCGGTCGCCGAGCGCCAGGCAGAACCGGTCGCCGAGGGAGAGCCCCGACCCGCGGACCCACCGGCGGGCGGCCCGCTCCGCGTCGGCCGTCGTCGCGTCGTGGACCGTCAGCCCGTAGCCGGCCAGCAGGGCGGCGGCGACGGGCCAGTCCCCACCCGCCGCGCGCACCTTCTGGGCGGTCTCGGACCAGTTGACGGTGGAGCAGGCGGCGTCGTCGGCGAGCGCCTCCTCGACGGCGTCCGCGCCGGGCTCGCCGCCGAGGAAGGCCAGGAGCGCGGACGCGTCGAGCACGGTCGTCACGCGGCGTCCTCGCGCTGGGCGGCTGCGCGCCGTTCGGTGAGGAGCGCGTCGACGAGGTTCGTGCCGGCCAGCTGCGTCCGCAGGTGGTCACGTGCCTGGTCGCGCGTCATGACGACGAGTCCGCTGCCCGTCTCGACGAGGACCAGCGGCGCGCCCGCGTCGAGCCCGGTGCGCGCCCGGAGCTCGGCGGGGATGACGAGCCGACCGCGGTCGCCCATCGTGATGGCGTACGTCCCACTCATCCATCGAACGTACCATCGGCGGTTCGGCGATGGGATGCGGAGACGGCTCCGCCCCGCGCCGGAACCCCCAGGTGGGGGCCCGGCACGGGGCGGAGGTCGGGGCCGTAGCCCGGCCCGACGCGCGACTACCGCTGGAGCGTCAGCAGGCCCGGCCGGTACGGCAGGCGACCGTAGTCACCACCGGAGCTCGGCGAACGGCCCTGGTAGAGCAGCTGCAGGTTGCACGGGTCGACCGTCATCGTCTGGTCGGCGTTGGTGCGCAGCAGCTCACCGTGGCTGATGTCGTTGGTCCACGTGGCGCCGCTGTTGACCTTGCCGGCGAACGGGTTGTTCTCCGTCGCGGCCTGCGGGGTCCACGAGCCGTTCAGGCTGGTGGCCGTGAACGAGCGGAAGTAGCGGCCCTGCGAGCCGATGGCCTCGACGATCATGAGGTACCGGCTCTGGCCCTGGAGCTTGTAGACCTGGACCGCCTCGAACAGGTTGTTCGTCGTGTCGCTCATGACGATCGTCGACGACGAGCCGAAGCTGCCCGGGAAGTTCCCGATGGGCATGCTGGCCCGGTAGATCTTGCCGTTGTCGCCGGCGAAGAACAGGTACATGTTCTGCCCGTCACCGATGAGCGCCTGGTCGATCGGCCCGGTGCTGGAGCCGGTGATGCTGCCCGAGAACAGCGTCTGGGGCGCCGACCAGCTGTTCACGTTGGTGGGGTTCGTCGACGTCCGGTAGGAGAAGGCGGGCCCGCCCCACTGGTACGCCAGCACCCAGATGCTCTTGGGCGCGAAGTAGAACAGCGACGGCGCGACGGCGCTGAACGGCATCGCGTTCTGGCTGGCCGACGCCATCTGCGACCAGTTCGTGAACAGGCCGAAGTTCATCGAGCCCCAGGACTCGCCGTTGTCGTGCGTCGTGGCGTAGACGAGCTGCTGCCCGTTGTACGGCGCGACCGTGAAGTCCTTGAGCGAGGCCCAGCCCGATCGCGGGGTGGCGAGCACGCCCGAGGACGACCAGCGGTAGGTCGACGGGAGCGAGCAGGTGCCCGTCGGGGGAGGCGTGGTCGGCGACGGCGTGGGTGTCGTGGTGGGCGACGGCGTGGGCGTGGTGGGCGGCGGCGTGGTCCCGCTCCCGACCCGCACGAGCTGCCACTGCTGGTTGTTCCCGCCCCAGCTCGTGTACTGGACGATGTTGGCGCCGTCGGCGGTCGAGGCGCCCTGCACCTCGACGGCCTTGCCGGACTGGCGGCTGACCAGGGTCACGTAGCCGCCGGCGGCGTCCTGGAGCCGGAACTGCTGGTTGGTCTGGTTGCGGTCGGTGTACTGGACGATCGCGGCGCCGTCGGCGGTGGACCAGTTGTAGACGTCGAGCACCTTGCCCGAGAGCCGCGACTTGATCCGGTAGTAGCCGTCCCCGGAGTCGACGAACTGCCACTGCTGCTGGGCGCCGTCGTTGCGGGTCCACTGGGTGATCCGGGCGCCGTCGGCGGTCGAGAGGTTGTACACGTCGAGGGCCTTGCCGCTCCCGCGGTTGACCAGCACGTACGACGCGCTCGGGTCGACGGTCGCCGCGGACGCGGCCGGCGCGGTGGCCAACGAGATCGCGGTCGCCGACAGGGCTGTCGCCGCCGCCACGAGCACGGCGGCCCAGCGTCGACGTCCTCGCACCGGGCTCGCGGCCCCGGGTGCACGTGCTGGTCTCATGCTGCTCTCCTTCGAGTCATCAGAGCGAACCGTCGGCGGCGGTGCCGTCGGTTGGTGCCCAGCGGTGCGGACCACGAGGGTCTGCACCGATGTAGGCGCCGTCGCGGCCGGACTCCGGCCGCGAATTGTGAGCCTTAACATTGCAGCGCCGGACGGGCCCGGATGAAGGGGTTCGCCCGAGGGTTAAACGATTCGGAGCACCCGGACGCGTGCCGGCGCGGCGCGTCGGCCGCGACGACAGCCCCGCCGCGGACGCCCCCTGCTGCCGCGGCGCCCGGCGTCCGGCGCGGAGGGTCGCCCGTCGAGGGCGGCGTGCCGCTACGCCGAACGGGTGCATCGGCCGACCGGCCGGCGGCCCGGAGCGTGCCGGTGGCCACACCCCGGGGCGGGCGCGCGCACCCGTTGCTACGGTCCGCCGCGTGCCCCCCACCACCGCAGGTGTCCGTGACCGCTCCGCGCCCAGGGCCTGGGAGCGCCGTTGGCGTCCCGTCGGCTACCTCGCCGTCGCCCTCGTCTGGTGGGTGCTGACGGCGATCACGCTCACCGCGGTGCTCTACCTGGCCGTGGCGGCGGCGCTCGGTGTGTTCCCGCCGTTGTCGCAGACGCTGCCCGAACAGCTCGCGGACCCGCAGGAGGCCGTCGCGTTCGCGATCTGCGTGCCCCTGCTCGCGGCCCTCTTCGGTCCGCTCTGCTGGTACCTGCCGACGCTCTGCTGGCCGTGCGCCGTGCTCGCGTCCGTCTACGTGCAGCGCAGCCTGCGGCCCGGCTACGCGGACGAGCGGCTGTCGCGGACGGAGCACGCCGTCGGCACGTTCGGGCCCGCGACGGTGACGGCGACGGCGCTGTCGCTGCAGCCGGTGCGCGAGTCACGCGTCACCCGCGCCGTGATGTGCGCCTACGTCTCGGCGTGGTCGCCCCGGGGTCGGCAGCTGCGCGCCACCCTGCCGACCGGTGCGGCGTACCTGCTGTTCTTCGGTGCCCACGCGTGGCCGACGCACGGCGTCGTGCGGTGGCTGCTGGTGGCCGCGTCGGCCGCCCTGCTCGCCGTGAGCGTGGTCGGGGTCGTCCGGGAGACCCGTCGCCGCTTCGCGGCCCCCGCCGTCCCGACCGGCGCCTGAGCCGCCGACGGTCGCAGGCGCCGCGACCGGGCGGGCCCCGTCCGCGGCCGTCGCGAGCACCACCGCCCGCCGACGCCTAGCCTGTCCCCGGCGCACCCGACCGGTCCGCGCCGACGCACGACGGAAGGTGACCCATGCCCGGCGGTCTCGCAGCACTCCTCGACGACGTCGCAGCCCTCGCGAAGATCGCGGCGGCGTCCATCGACGACGTCGGCGCGGCCGCGGGTCGCGCGGGCGCCAAGGCGGCGGGGGTCGTCATCGACGACACGGCGGTGACGCCGCGGTACCTGCACGGCGCGAGCGCCAACCGCGAGCTGCCGATGATCTGGGCGATCGCGCGCGGGTCGCTGCGCAACAAGCTGCTGATCATCCTGCCGGTGGCGCTGCTGCTCAGCCAGTTCCTGCCGTGGCTGCTCACCCCGATCCTCATGCTCGGCGGCACGTACCTCGCGTTCGAGGGCGCCGAGAAGGTGTGGGAGGCGGTCAGCGGCAAGGACGCCGAGAAGGCGCCGGTCACCGCGCCGGAGCAGGGGCCCGAGGCGGAGAAGAAGATGGTGTCCGGCGCGATCCGGACCGACCTGATCCTGTCCGCCGAGATCATGGTCATCTCGCTCAACGAGGTCGCGGACCAGCCCTTCGTCTCCCGGGCGATCACGCTCGCCGTCGTCGCCCTGCTGATCACCGCGCTCGTCTACGGCGTCGTCGCGCTCATCGTGAAGATGGACGACATCGGCCTGCGCCTCGCCAAGACCCGCAGCGGCGCGGTCGCCGGGCTCGGGCGCGGTCTGGTCACCGCGATGCCGAAGGTGATGGCGGTGCTGTCCACGGTCGGCATCGCGGCCATGCTGTGGGTCGGCGGCCACATCCTCCTCGTCGGCGTCGACGAGCTCGGCTGGCACGGGCTGTACGACGTCGTGCACCACCTGGAGGAGGCCGTGCACGGGGTCGCCGGGGTGGGCGGGTTCCTCGCGTGGCTCGTCAACACGCTCGCGTCCGCGCTGATCGGGCTGCTCGTCGGCGCGGTCGTCGCGTTCGTCGTCCACCAGATCCACAAGCGGCGCGCGCACGCCGCGCACTGAGGGGCGCGCGCGACGCCGGGCGCACGTCCCGCCGGCCGGGGGTCAGCCGCGCGCCGCGCGGGCGTGCCGCGCCCACCGCGCTGCTCCCGCCCCGGACCCCTGGTCCGGGCGGGGTGCGGTCTGGGAGCATCCGCCCATGGTCATGACGCTGCCGGCGCCTACGGCGTTCGACCGGGTCGCCGAGACGGAGTACGCGAGCTGGGGGCGCCGCGTCGCCGCGGCGCTCCTCGACAGCGCCGTGCTCGGGGCCGTGGCGTGGTTCGTGGCCGGCGGTGCCGTGGCCGCGCCCTCGCTGCACCCCACGTATTCGATGGCCCAGGCGGCCGGCCTCGAGGCGGGCGTGCAGCCGTGGACGTCCTCCCCGGTCCTCGTCGGGGCGTGGCTCCTCCTGCTCGCGCTGCAGGGGCTGACCGGCCAGACGCCCGGCCGCCGCGTGCTGGACATCGCCGTGGTCCGCGCGCCCGCCGATGGCGGCCCGGTCGGGGGGCCTCCAGGAGTCCTCCGGTCGATCCTGCGATTCTTCGCGCACCTGCTCGACGCGATCCTGCTCGTCGGGTACCTGCGACCGCTGTGGCAGCGCGAACGGGGCACGTTCGCCGACAGCCTGACCGGGACCGTCGTCGTCCGCCGACCGTCACCGCGGCCTGCCGCGCCCGGCACCGCGTGGCGCTCGACCGCCGTCACCGCGGGCGCGTACGTCGCGGTCACGGTGGGCCTGGCCGCGGGCGTGAGCATCGGGCAGAGCGCCGGCGTGGAGCGGGGCGCCGACGCGGTGTGCGCGCTCGCCCCGCAGGACCCCGACGCCCCCGTGCGGGTGGGGGACGTGCTGCTCGTCCGCGAGACCGAGTGGCGCGCCGACCGGCGGCTGTGGCCGTGGGCGGACGAGCAGCGGCGCGTGGAGCGCCGGCGGCTGTCCCTCGAGGCGACGTGGAGCGTGCAGGGGGCGTCCGTCCCGGGCGGGACCCTCCTGCTGCGCACGACCACCGAGAGCACCGCCGACAACGAGGTGCCCGTCGACGCTGGCTGGGCGTCCGTCCCTGTCGAGCGGGCCACGGGCGGCGTCGTCGACGTCGAGGTCCTGTCCGGCGGCCGGCCGCTGACGTCGTGCTCCGCGGCGGTCCCGGCAGGGGGCTGAGGGCCCGCGGCGCCTCAGCCGGCCGCGCGCGCGAGCGCCGGGAGCACGTGCTCCGCGAGCAGGGGGGCGAGGTCGTCGGGGAGCGGGCCGGCGGGGTCGAGCCAGCGCAGCTCCTCGATCTCACCGGCGGGTGCGACGGCGTGCACGCCGGGGTGCTCGAAGACGGTGCCGACGACCTCCTGCCCGGCCTCGTTCGCCGCGGCCGCCCGGTACGTCCCGAGCTCGCGCAGGTGCTCGAGGTCCAGCGTCGCCCCGACCTCCTCGGCGGCCTCCCGCACCGCGGTCTGCGCGGGCGACTCCCCGGGCTCCGGCTTGCCGCCGGGCAGCATGAACCGGTGCGTGCCGCGCTTGCGGACGGTCAGCACGGAGCCGGCCGCGTCGCGCAGCACCACGGCGCTGACGCGGATCACGTGCTGGTCGGAGGTGGTCACCGCGGCATCGTACGGTCGTCCCGCGGCGGTCTCCCGGCGCCTCAGCCGATCGCGCGCCGCGTCGCCCGCAGCTCGGCGGCGAACAGCGCGGGCTGCTCCCAGGCGGCGAAGTGCCCGCCCCGGGGCGGCTCCCCCCAGTGCACGATCCGGGTGAAGCGGCGCTCGGCCCACCGGCGGGACGGGCGCGGCACCTCGGCGGGGAACACGCTGCACCCGGTCGGGACGTCGACGGCCTCCCCGGTGCCCGACGTGAACCACGCGCTGACCTCGCCGATGCTCTCCCAGTACAGCCGGGCGGAGGACGCGCCGGTCGCGGTGAGCCAGTACAGGCTCAGGTCGTCGAGCACCTGGTCCAGCCGCAGGCCGCCCGCGGTCCGGTCCGACCACAGCCAGAGCTTCTCGCCGACCCACGCGGCCAGCGCGGCGGGGGAGTCGCAGAGCCCGTACCCCAGCGTCTGCGGGCGCGTGCGGTGCACCTCCGAGTACGCCGACCCCGTGGCGGTGCGCTCGTCGAGGTCGGCGAGCGCACGGCGCTCGGCGTCGGTGCGGGGCGACGCGCCACGGTCCGGCGCCGCCAGCGGGGGGACGAGGTGCAGGCCCACCAGCCGCTCCGGGTGCTGCAGCGCGATCGACGTCGAGATGCTCGTCCCCCAGTCGGAGCCGGCGGCGAGGAAGCGCGGGTACCCGAGCCGCGTCATGAGCGCGCACCACGCCCGGGCGATCCGGTGGACGTCCCAGCCGGTGGTGGTCGGGCGCGCGCTGAACCCGTACCCGGGCACCGACGGGACCACGACGTGGAACGCCGGGTCACCGGCGGGCGGGTGGGTGAGGAGCGGGAGGCACTCCTCGAACTCGAGGAACGACCCCGGCCACCCGTGCGTGAGCACGAGCGGCGTCGCGTCGGGGCGCGCCGAGCGGGCGTGCAGCGCGTGCACGCGCACGCCGTCGACCTCGGTGACGACCTGCGGCACGCGGTTCAGGCGCTGCTCGGTCGCCCGCCAGTCGTGCTCGTGACGCCACGAGCGGCACCACGCGCGCACCACGTCGAGCGGGACGCCCTGGCTCCAGCCGCCGACGGGCTCGCGGTCCGGCCAGCGCGTGCGGTCGAGTCGCTCGTGCAGGTCGTCGAGGTCGCCCTGCGGCACCTCGACCCGGACGTCCTCGACCTCGTCCACCGCACCTCCTGGTCCCGTCGTCCACGTGCTGTCCGAGGATCGCGGCCCGCGGCGGCGAGCGGAAGGGGTACGCGGCCGCGCCGCCGGCGCGCGCCGCTCCCGGTGGCGCGTCGCCGCGCCGGTCGTAACGTGAGGAGGGCGACAGCGCCCGCCGGCGCACGGTGAGGGGGCCGACATGTGCCGATGGCTGGCGTACTCCGGGGCGCCGGTGACGCTCGACGACCTGCTCTACAAGCCGCCCGAGTCGCTCGTCGTGCAGAGCCTGCACAGCCGCCTCGGGGCGGAGACGACCAACGGCGACGGGTTCGGCGTCGGCTGGTACGACGGCCACGCACCCGAGCCGGGCCTGTTCCGCAGCACCCAGCCCGCCTGGGGCGACCGGAACCTGCGCGAGCTGTCCCGGCACGTGCGCTCCGGGACCTTCTTCGCGCACGTGCGGGCGACGAGCGGCAGCGCGGTCCAGCAGAGCAACTGCCACCCGTTCCGGCACGACCGGTGGCTGTTCATGCACAACGGCGCGGTGCACGGGTTCCCGGCCCTGCGCAGGGACCTGCAGCTCGCGGTCGACCCGGCGCTCTTCCCGCTGATCGAGGGCACCACCGACACGGAGACGCTGTTCCACCTGGCCCTCACGTACGGCCTCACGGACGACCCGCCCGCCGCGATGGCCGCCGCCGTGGGCCTGGTCGAGCAGGTCGGACGCCGGCACGGTGTGGACGCCCCGTTCCAGGGCACGCTGGCCACCACGGACGGGGTCCGGATGTGGGCGGTCCGGCACGCGAGCGCCGGCCCCGCGCGCACGCTGTTCCGCAACGCCGACCTCACCGTGCTCAAGGAGCACTACCCGGACAACCCCGTGCTCGCGGACCTGTCCGACGACACCCGCCTCATCGTCTCCGAGCCGCTGGGCGACCTGCGGGGCGCGTGGCTCGAGGTGCCGCCGAGCACCTGCGTGGTCGTCGACGGCCGGGACGAGGAGCTGCGTCCCTTCGTGCCGCGCGCGCCGGCGGCCTGACCGGCCGGGCGCGGGCGGGCGGGTCCACCCCCCGCACTAGGATCGCCCCCATGGCCGCCCGTGTGACCATCGGCGACCTCGCGCAGCGGCTCGGGCTCTCGAAGGCCTCCGTGTCGTACGCCCTGAACGGGCAGCCGGGGGTGAGCGCGCAGACCCGCGCGCGGGTCCTCGCCCTCGCGCGGGAGCTGCAGTGGTACCCCAGCTCGTCGGCGCGGGTGCTCTCCGGTGCGCGGACGGGGGTGGTGGGCCTGGTGCTGTCGCGCGACCCGGACCTGCTCGGCACGGAGCCGTACTACATGCTCGTCCTGTCGGGCATCGAGTCGGCGCTGATCGACGCGGAGTACGGCCTGCTGCTGCGCATGGTCGGCACGGAGCCCGGGCGCGACCTCGCCGTCTACGAGCGGTGGGCGGGCGAGGGCCGGGTGGACGGCGTGATGCTGTTCGACCAGCGCCGGGACGACCCGCGCATCCCGCTCGTGCGGCACCTCGGGCTGCCGGCGGTGCTGAACGGCGCGGCGGAGCCGGGTTCGGTGCTGCGCGCCGTCGTCCCGGACGAGCGCGGCGACGCCGACCAGGTCGTCGAGCACCTGCGGGGCCTCGGCCACCGGCGGGTCGCGCACCTGACCGGCCCGTCCGGGCTGCTGCACGAGGAGCGCCGGGACGCGCTCGTCCGGGCGGCGGCGGCCCGCGCCGGCATGGTCGTCGAGACGGTCGAGGGCGACTACACGATGGCGACCGCCCACCGGCTGGTGGCGGACCGGCTGCGGGGCCCGGCCGGGCCCACGGCGTGGATCGCCTCGAACGACGTGATGGCGCTCGGAGCCGTCCGGGCCGCGGCGCAGGAGGGCGTGGACGTGCCGGGGCGGGTGTCCGTCGTGAGCTGGGACGACTCGCTGCTGTGCGAGATCGGCGCGCCGCCGGTGACGGCGCTGGACCGGCACCCGCGAGACTTCGGCCGCCGCTGCGCGCGGGCGCTGCTGCAGGAGATCGCCGGCGTCCCGGACGACGGCGCGCCCCCGCCGGCGAGCCGGCTCCGCGTGCGCGCGAGCACGGGGCCCGCCGCGGCCTGACGTCGGCGCCGCGAGCCGCGCGGCTGTCGTACGCCCACTGACTGGTGTCACGACTTCGGCGCAAGGGGTTCCCGATCGGCCTAACGCATGGGTAGTTTGTCCCCGCGAACTGAACCGGTTAGGTAACGCCGCCGCCGGCACTCGACAAGGGAGTCCCAGTGAAGCTTCGCCACCTCACGGTCGTGTCCGTCGTCCCCGTCCTGCTCCTCGCGGCCTGCTCCGGCGGCGGCAGCGGCGGCTCGGAGTCCGCCGGCGGTGACGGGGACGTCACCCTCACCTACTGGGCCAGCAACCAGGGCACCAGCCTCGACCACGACAAGGAGGTCCTGACGCCGGTGCTGGAGGAGTTCACCGAGCAGACGGGCGTCGGCGTCGACCTGGAGGTCATCGGCTGGAGCGACCTGCAGACCCGCATCCAGACGGCGGTCACGTCGGGCCAGGCGCCCGACGTCGTCAACATCGGCAACACCTGGGCCGTCTCCCTGCAGGCCACGGGGGCCTTCCTGCCCTTCGACGACGCGGCGATGGAGGCGATCGGCGGGGCCGACAAGTTCGTCGGGGCCGCGCTCGCCACGGGCGGCGCGGAGGGCACCGACCCGACGTCCGTGCCGCTGTACGGGCTGGCGTACGGGCTCTACTACAACAAGGCGATGTTCGAGGAGGCCGGCCTGCAGCCGCCCACCACGTGGGAGGAGATGGTCACCGCCGCGCAGGCGCTGACCGACCCGGCCGCCGGGGTGCACGGCATGGCGCTGGCCGCCGGAAGCTACACGGAGAACAACCACTTCGCGTTCATCAACGCCACGCAGAACGGCGCGGAGCTCTTCGACGACGAGGGCAACCCGACCTTCACCGAGGACGGCGTGGTCGAGGGCATCGTGCGCTACCTCGACCTCATGCAGACCGACGCCGTGGCCGACCCCGGCAACGCGCAGTACGACAACGCGTCGCTCGCCGTCGCCGACTTCGCCACCGGCAAGGCCGCGATGATCCTCAACCAGAACAACGCCAACGCGACCATCGAGGCGAACGGCATGGCGCCCGACGCGTACGGCGTCGTCCCGTTCCCGGCCCCCGCGGACGCCGAGAGCGACGTCGCCAGCCACGTGGCCGGCATCAACCTCTCGGTCTTCGGCAACACCGAGCACCCCGACGAGGCGCTCCAGCTCGTCGAGCACATGACCAGCGAGGAGGTCCAGACCACGCTCGGCCGGCCGTTCTCCTCGCTGCCCGTGCTGCGGGACGCCGAGGCGGTGTTCACCGACGACGCCGAGCTCGCCGAGACGTTCACCCAGATCTACAACGAGCGCTCGGCGCCCCTGCCGCTCGTCCCCGCGGAGGACCAGTTCGAGACGACCGTCGGCCAGGCGATGAACACGATGTTCGCCACGATCGCGACGGGCGGCACGGTCACCGCGGACGACGTCCGCGAGGCCATGCAGACCGCACAGGACCAGGTGCAGGCCTCGGTCGGCTGACGCACACGGCCCGCCCCCACCGCGCGCGAGGAGACGCCGTGGCCACGACCACCTCCACCGCCCCGCCCGTGCCCGCGGCCCGTACCGTGCCCGCACGCCGCTCCCGCAGGAGCGGCTGGTGGCTGCCGTACGCGCTGCTGGCACCGGCGGTGCTGCTCGAGCTGCTCATCCACCTGGTGCCGATGCTCACCGGCATCTGGATGAGCTTCACCCAGCTCACCCGCTTCTTCATCCGGGACTGGACGTCGGCCCCGTTCGTGGGGCTGCGCAACTACCAGGTCGCGCTCGACTTCGACGGTGCGGTCGGGCGGTCGCTGCTCAGCTCCTTCGCGATCACGTGCGCGTACACGGTGATCGTCGTGGGGGCGGCGTGGGCGCTCGGCATGGCGGCCGCCGTCGCGCTGCAGCGGCCGTTCCGCAGCCGCGCGGTGTTCCGCACGCTGTTCCTCGTGCCGTACGCGCTGCCGGTGTACGCCGGCATCGTCACGTGGAACTTCATGCTCCAGCGCGACACGGGGGTCATCAACCACCTGCTCGTCGAGGACCTCGGCCTGCTCGAGGACCGGCCCTTCTGGCTCATCGGCGGGCACGCGTTCGCGTCGATCGTCATCGTCGCGATCTGGCGCCTGTGGCCGTTCGCGTTCCTCATGCTGACGGCCGGCCTGCAGTCCGTGCCGGACGACGTCTACGAGGCCGCCGCGATGGACGGGGCGCACGCGTTCCGGTCGTGGTGGTCGATCACGCTGCCGATGCTGCGGCCCGTCAACACGGTGCTCGTGCTCGTGATGTTCCTGTGGGTGTTCAACGACTTCAACACCCCGTACGTGCTGTTCGGCACGTCGCAGCCGGCCGCGGGCGACCTCATCTCGTTCCACATCTACAACGCGTCGTTCCTCACCTGGAACTTCGGTGCCGGTGCGGCGATGTCCGTCCTGCTGCTGCTGTTCCTGCTGCTCGTGACGAGCGTCTACCTCGTCACCCTGAACCGGAGGTCGCGCCGTGCATGACACCCGGGCGTTCCAGGCGTTCCGCGCGGTCGTCGTCGTGGTGCTCACAGCGATGACGGCGCTGCCGCTCTACATCATGGTGACGTCGTCGCTGAAGCCGCTGCAGGACGTGCGGGGGGCGTTCTCCTGGTGGCCCAGCAACCTGACGTTCCAGCCGTTCGTCGACATGTGGACGACCGTGCCGCTCGCGCGGTACTTCGTGAACAGCCTGATCGTCTCGAGCGCCGCGACGCTGGCGAGCCTCACGATCGCGGTGTTCGCGTCCTACGCGGTGTCCCGGTACCGCTTCCGGGGGCGGACGGCGTTCACGACCACGGTGCTGTCGACGCAGATGTTCCCCGGCGTGCTGTTCCTGCTGCCGCTGTTCATCATCTTCGTCAACATCGAGCAGTCGACCGGCTTCCAGTTCGTCGGGACCCGGATCGGCCTGAGCATCACGTACCTGACGTTCTCGTTGCCGTTCTCCATCTGGATGCTGTCGGGGTACCTCGACAACATCCCGCAGGAGCTCGACGAGGCGGCGCGGGTCGACGGCTGCTCGCCGATCGGCGCGCTGCTGCGCGTCGTGCTGCCCGCCGCCCGCCCCGGCGTCATCGCGGTCGCGATCTACGCGTTCATGACGGCGTGGGGCGAGGTGCTGTTCGCCTCCGTGATGACCACGGAGGAGAACCGCACGCTCGCCGTCGGCATCCGGCAGTACTCGACCCAGACGAACGTGTACTGGAACGAGATCATGGCGGCCTCGCTCGTCGTCAGCATCCCCGTCGTCATCGGCTTCCTGCTGCTGCAGCGGCACTTCGTCGCCGGCCTCACGGCGGGCGCCGTGAAGTGAGCCCGGCGACGCCCCGCCCCACCCGGCGGCCGGGGCGGGGCGTCGCTAGGGTCGGGGGCGAACCGCTCCCGGGACGATGAGGTGGCATGGGCCGGACCGCTGACGACGTCACCCTCGAGGCCGCCCTCGACCCGCTGGTCCTCGCGCTCGACGTGGGCTCGACCGCGACCCGCGGCGGCGTGCACGACGCGACCGGGCGGCCCGTGCGCGGGCTGCAGCACAAGGTGCCGCACGCGTTCACGGTCGCACCGGACGGCACGTCGGTCATCGACCCCGACCAGGTCACCGCCGAGATCGAGCAGGTGCTCGACGCCGTCACCGCGCACCGGTCGCTGGGCACGCGGGTCGCGGGCGTCGCGATGGACACGTTCGCCGCCTCGCTCGTCGCGGTCGACGCCGCGGGCCGGGCGCTCACCCCCTGCCTCACCTACGCCGACTCCCGGTGCGCCGACGCGGTCGCCGCGCTGCGCGAGGAGCTCGACGAGCACGCCGTGCAGCAGCGCACGGGCACCCGCGTCCACGCGAGCTACCACGCACCGCGCCTGCGCTGGCTCGCCGCCGCCGAGCCGCGCACGTTCGCCACGGTGACGGGGTGGTGGTCCCTGGGGGAGTATGTGCTGAACCGCCTCGTGGGCGTGCCGCTCGCGGGCACGTCCACGGTGGCGTGGACCGGGTTGCTCGACCGGCGCACCGGCGAGCTCGACGCCGAGCTGCTCGCGGCCGCGGGCGTCGGCGCCGACCAGCTGTCCGCGCCGCGCGACACGACGCAGCCGGTGGCGGCGGCCGCACCCGCACGCTGGCCGGCGCTGACCCGGGCCGTCTGGTTCCCCGTCGTGACGGACGGCTACGCCAGCAACGTCGGCGCCGGCGCGACGGCCCCGACGGCCGCGGCCGCGTCGACCGCGACCAGCGGCGCCCTGCGGGTCCTGCTCGACGGGCCGGCCGACCCCCTCCCGTTCGGCCTGTGGAACTACCGGGTCGACGCGGGGCGCACGCTGCTCGGCGGGGCGATCAACGACGTGGGCCGCGCGGTCAGCTGGGCGCAGGTCACGCTGCGCCTGGGCGCGGACCTCGGCCCGGTCCTGACCGCCGCGCCGACGGACGCGACGCCCCTCGTGCTGCCGTACCTGACCGGGGAGCGCGCACCCGGCTGGGTGGGGGAGGCACGGGCGGTGATCGGGGGCGTCTCGACCGCGACCGACGCGGACGCGCTGTTCCGCGGGATCGTCGAGGGGGTCGCCATGACGTACGCGCGCGTCGCCGACGAGCTCGCCCCAGCCGCACCGCAGGTCGTCGAGGTCGCCGCGTCGGGCCGCGTCAGCAACGACCAGCCGGAGTGGCTGCAGGTGCTCGCCGACGTGCTCGCGCGGCCCGTCACGCACGTCACGCGCCGCCGGGCCACCCAGCGCGGCACCGCCCTGCTGGCCCTGGACGTGCTGGCCCCCGACGTGCCGCGCGCCCCGCGGCTCACGGGCGCCACCTACGACCCGCGGCCCGCCCACGCGGACCACTACGCCGACCGGCGTGCCCGCTTCGCGCACGTGTACGACGCGCTGCTGCGCGGCTGACGGGCCGCGGCAGCCCGCCGCGACGCGACAATCAGCCGCCGAACGGCAGGACCGGGGTGCCCGGCACGTCGACGCGCACGCGGAACAGCGCGCCCGCCTCGGGCTCGGGGTCGTCGAGGTTCTCCCGCGACGTGCTGATGTACAGGTCGCGCAGGTCCGGCCCGCCGAGCGTGCACGCCGTCACGAGCCGTACGGGCACGTCGACCTCGGCGAGCACCTCGCCCCCCGGCGAGACGCACCGCACGCGGCCGTCGCCGTTCAGCGCGACCCAGACGTTGCCCGCCGAGTCGACCGTCAGTCCGTCCGGGCTCTCGTCGTCGCCGCCGGTGAAGAACGGCCGCCGGTTCGCCAGGCGCCCGCCGACGACGTCGAACACGTCGGTCCGGCCCGTCGACGTGTCGTCGTAGTAGGCGCGGGTGCCGTCGGGGGAGAAGTCGATGCCGTTGGAGATCGTGACGTCGTCGAGGACGACCTCCACCTCCAGGTCCGGCGTGATCCGGTAGAGGTTCGCGCCGCCGGGGGTGACGTCGTAGGGCATCGACCCGGCGTACAGGACGCCCGCCGGGTCGCAGCCGCCCTCGTTCATGCGCACGCCGGTGTCGGACCACAGCTCGGGCAGCGGCGTCGGCGCGGCGTCGGGCCCGTCGGCCAGCCCGAGGCCGCGCTGGAGGCCGACGACGTACCCGCCGCGCGTGCGCGGCCGCACGAACGCCGCGACGTCCCCGACGTGCAGCCGGTCCACGGACCCGTCGTCGCGCAGCGTGAGCAGGTCGCCGGCCAGCATGTCGACCCAGCGCAGCCCTCCCCACGTCGGTGACCAGCACGGACCCTCGCCGTGGTAGGCGACGGCGTCGGTGACCTGCTCTGCTCGCAGCACGGTGCTCCTTCGGGTGGGCGCGTGCACCGAGCCTGACCCGCCCGGCGGCAGGACGCACGCCGGGCGTCGGCCCCGGCGGCCGCGATGGGCCAGGATCGTACCGACGGCGCGTGCCCGACCCCGGGCGCGCCGACCGGTGGCAGGGTGGCGCTGCCGTGCGCCCGCCCCCGATCGCCCCCCTCGACCCTGGAGCAACGTCGTGCCCCTGACACGCCACCTCACCCGCGCCGCCGGCACGGCCGTGCTCGCCGCGGCCCTCTGGGCCGGTGCGGCGCCCGCGACGGCCGAGCCGCCGCAGCGGCTGGCCGGGGAGGTCAGCGACACCGCGGGGGTGCTGCGCGACGAGGCCGCCGTGCGGGCCGCGCTCGACGAGCTCGCGGACACCACGGACCTGCAGCTGTTCGTCACGTACGTCGACACGTTCGACGGCATGGACCCGGTGACGTGGGCCGACACGACCGCCGAGCGGTCGAACCTCGGCACGGACGACATCCTGCTCGCCGTCGCCGTGGAGGACCGCGTGTACCAGGTCTCCGCCGCCCCGGACCTGTCGCTCAGCGACGCCGAGCTGCGCGACGTCGAGACCGACCACATCGAGCCGCACCTGCGCGACGGCGACTGGGACGGCGCCGCGATCGCGGCGGCCGGCGCCTACGCCGACGCGACCCGGCCCAGCGGCACGCCGCGCGTCGTCGTCGCCGTCCTGGGCGTCCTCGTGCTGGTCGGTGCCACGGCGCTCGTCGTGCGGGCCGTGCGCCGGCGCCGCGCCGCACGCGCCGAGCTGTCCGCGCTGGAGGACCGGGCGTCCGTCGCGTTGGTGCGCACGGACGACGCCATCGCGACCTGGGCGCGCGAGCTCGACTACGCCGAGGCGGAGCTCGGCCGCGAGAGCCTCGGGGACCTCCCGGCGGCCCTGCCACCGGCCCGGGACCGGCTCACGGCCGCGTTCGCGGCGCGGTCCGCGGCCGACGACGCGGACGACGACGCGGCCCGGCGCACCGCCCTGACCGGGGTCGTCGCCACGTGCGAGGCCGTGGCGGCGACGATCGCGGAGAGCACCGCCGCCCTGTCCGGGCTGCGCGACCTGCACACCCACGCCCCGCAGCTCCTGGGCGACCTCGCGGCCCGCGCCCGGCACGTCACCACGGACGCCGGCGCCGCCGCCGAGCAGGTCGAGGCGCTGCGCACGCGCTGGGCCGCGTCGGCGACGGCCGCGGTCGCGGACCACCCGGCGCAGGCGGAGGCGCTCGCGGCCGAGGCGGCACAGGTCGTGGCGCGCGGTCAGGCGGCGCTCGAGCCCGACCGGACCGCGGCCGTGCAGGCCGTCGGCGCCGCGGACGAGCTGCTCGACCGCGCCGAGGCGCTCCTGGAGCAGGTCCGCACCCGCGCCGCCGACCTGGAGGACGCGCCCGCGGACGTCGCGAGCGCCACCGCGTCGGTCACGGCCGACCTCGACGACGCGCAGCGGCTGGGCGGTGACGACCCTGCCGTGGCGCAGGCCGCGGCACGGGCACGGGAGGTCCTCGCGCTCGCCGGGGCCTCGCTGACCGGTGGCGACCCGATCGCCGCGCTGGCCGACCTGGCGCAGGCCGAGGGTGCGCTCGACGCGGCCCTCGTGCCGCACCGCGAGCAGCAGGAGCGCCTGCAGCGTGCGCGCCGGCGGGTCGACGAGCAGCTGCCGCGGGTGCTGCGGGACATCGACACCACCGAGAGCCTCGTGCGCGCGCACCGCGGCACGGTCGGCGCGTGGGCGCGCCAGCAGCTGTCCGAGGCGCGCGAGCAGGCCCGCGTGGCCGGCGCGCTCAGCGACCCGGTCACGGCCGTCGCGGCGCTGGACCGGGCGCAGCAGACGGTGGCCGCCGCGCAGCGGGCGGCGCGGCAGGAGATCGAGGACGCGCGCAGCGACGCGGGGGGCGTCGGGTACGGCGGTGGCTCCGGCGGCTTCGGCTTCGGCTTCGGTGGCGGGTCCGGTGGCGGGTACCGAGCGTCGCGGAGCCGGTCGTCGTCCTCGTCGTCGCGCTCGCGGTCGGGCTCGAGCTCGCGCCGGTCGAGCGGCGGCCGGTCGCGCGGCTCGTCCGGCCGGAGCCGGCGGGGCGGCGGCGGCCGCTTCTAGCCACCCGGCCGGCGGGCGCGTCCCGGACCGCCTCGCGGCACCGGCAGGATGGAGCCATGAGCGCGACCGTCCAGGCCCGTGGGGTGTCCGCCGGCTTCGGCGACCGTCAGCTGTTCTCCGGCCTCGACCTCGTCGTCGCACCGGGGGACGTCGTCGGGCTCGTCGGGCCCAACGGCGCCGGCAAGACCACGCTGCTGCGCATCCTCGCCGGGCGCCGCGCGCCCGAGGCGGGTGCGGTCACGCTGTCGCCGCCGACCGCGCAGGTCGGGTACCTCGTGCAGGAGGTCGAGCGGCACCCCGGCGAGACCGTGCGCGGCTTCCTCGAGCGCCGCACCGGCGTCCTCGACGCGCAGACGGAGATGGAGGCGGCGTCGCACGGGCTCGCCGCCGGTGCGGCCGGAGCCGACGACCGGTTCACGGCGGCGCTCGAGCGGTGGATGGCGCTCGGTGGTGCGGACCTCGACTCGCGGCTCGCCGTCGTCGCCGACGACCTGGGCCTCGCGGTCGACCTGGACCTGCCCATGACCGCGCTGTCCGGCGGCCAGGCCGCGCGCGTCGGCCTCGCGGCGCTGCTGCTGTCCCGGTTCGACCTCTACCTGCTCGACGAGCCGACCAACGACCTCGACGCCGACGGGCTCGACCGCCTGGAGGAGTTCGTCGCGCGGGCGCAGGCGCCGGTCGTCGTCGTCAGCCACGACCGGGAGTTCCTGGCGCGGACCGTCACCACGGTCGTCGAGATCGACCGCAGCCTCCAGCGCGTCGCCACGTACGGCGGCTCCTACGACGCCTACCTGGAGGAGCGGTCGACCGCGCGGCGCCAGGCCCGCGAGGCGTTCGAGGACTACACGGCCCGCCGCGACGCCCTGCAGGCGCGGGCGCGCACGCAGCGCGCGTGGATGGAGAAGGGCGTGCGCAACGCGCGCCGCAAGGCCAGCGACAACGACAAGCACGTCAAGCACCACCGCGGCGAGACGTCGGAGAAGCAGGCCGCCAAGGCCCGGCAGAGCGACCGGATGCTCGAGCGGCTCGACGTCGTGGAGGAGCCGCGCAAGGAGTGGCAGCTGCGCATGAGCATCGCGACGGCGCCACGTTCCGGAGCGGTCGTCGCGACCGCGCGCGCGGCGGTGGTGCGGCGCGGCGGGTTCGTCCTGGGGCCGGTCGACCTGCAGCTCGACTGGCAGGACCGCGTCGCCGTCACCGGGCCGAACGGCGCGGGGAAGTCGACCCTGCTGCAGCTGCTGCTCGGCCGGGTCGCGCCCGACGAGGGCAGCGCGTCGCTCGGGCCCGGCGTGCTGGTGGGCGAGGTCGACCAGGCGCGTGCCGCGTTCGAGGGCGACGCCCCCGTCGGGGACGCCTTCGCGCGGCAGGTGCCGGAGTGGACGACCGCCGACGTGCGCACCCTGCTGGCGAAGTTCGGGCTCGCGGGGCACCAGGTGGGCCGGCCCGCGTCGTCGCTGTCGCCCGGCGAGCGGACGCGCGCGGCGCTCGCGCTGCTGCAGGCCCGCGGCGTGAACCTGCTCGTCCTCGACGAGCCGACCAACCACCTCGACCTGCCCGCGATCGAGCAGCTCGAGCAGGCGCTGGAGTCGTTCGACGGGACCGTGCTGCTGGTGACGCACGACCGCCGGATGCTCGACACCGTCCGCCTCACGCGGCGGTGGCACGTGGCGGACGGACGCGTCACCGAGGTCGCGCCCGACTGAGCCGGCGACGGTAGCGCCCGGCGTGCGGGCCCCGGGCGGCCGGGTCGCGGGACGCCGCCCGGCCCCGCGACGGCGTGGGTAGGGTCGGCCCATGACTTCCAGGCGGCGCGGCGCCGCGCCCGTCACGCTCAAGGACGTCGCCGCCGACGCGGGCGTCTCGGTCGCGACGGCCTCGCAGGCGCTGGCCGGCCGCGGCCGGATGACGGACGTGACACGCCAGCGGGTGCGCCTCAGCGCCGAGCGCCTGGGGTACCGGGCGAACGCGTTGGCGCGCGGCCTGCGCACGGGACGCACGCAGGCGCTGGGCGTGCACCACCAGAGCGCCGCGGCGAGCCTGGCCACGGCGTACTTCCGCGACTTCCTGGCCGGTGCGATCGAGGCGGCGCACCGGCACGACCACGACCTGGTGGTGCTCTCGTCGGACACCACCCGCCCGCGCACGTCCGCGCCCCGGGTCGACGGCGTGGTCGTCGTGGACCCCATCGCCGACGACCTGCGCGCGCGTGAGCTGATGGAGATGCCGGTCCCCGTGGTGGCGGGCGAGCACGTGCCGGCGCACATGCCGCCGTGCGCGGTGGTGGCCGCGGACCACGCGACGGCGGTGCGGACCGTGCTCGACGCCGCCGCGGCGGCGGGCGCGCGCCGGCCGCTGCTGGCGGCGCCGGACGAGAACAGCGGCTGGGGCAACCTGCTGCGCGAGGTGGTCGTCGCCTGGTGCGCGGAGCGGGGGACCACGCCCGTGCTGGTGTCCACGCAGTTCGCCACCCGCTCGGTCGACACCGAGCGGGCGCGGCTGACCCCGGTGCTGGTGGCACACCCGGAGGTGGACCTGGTGGTGGGGGCGTCGCCGTTCGCGGCGCTGGGCGCCCTGCAGGTGCTGCGCGCGCTGGGGCGCACCCCCGGCGGCGACGTCCTGGTGGCCGCGTGCGCGGACGGGCAGGGCCTGCGGGAGGAGGACCCGCCGGTGACGGCCGTGGAGCTGCCGGCCCACGCGCTGGGCGCGGCGTGCGTGGAGCGGCTCGTGTCGATGCTCGACACCGAGGGTGGCGCCGACGCGGCCCTCGGCACGGTGCAGACGGTGCCCGCCCCGGTGCACCTGCGGGCCTCCACGTCGGGCGCCGTCGGCGTGCTGCGCTGACGAGAAATCGTTTCACCAGCGTTACGTCCGGCGCGGGTTCGCGTGTCCGCGTATCGCTCTGTGGGCGCGGGCGTTAAACCTGCGTTACCGACTCGGACAAGCATGGTAAATCGATTAAGCACGGCCCTACGTTCCTGCCATGAGCACCGAGCACGCCGACACCCCCGGCCCGGACGCCGGGCACGCCGGCCACGACCACGAGGGCCAGCCGCACACGCACGGTCACGACCTGTGGCCGGAAGGGTTCTGGGAGCAGCCCCGCCGCCTGGGTGAGGGCCTCGAGGGGCACGGCGCCGTCGACGACCACAACGTCGGCCGCACGCCCGGCCTCTTCCACGTCAACCGCCGCCACGGCGGCAGCCACTCGGGCATCCGCACGTTCGCGAAGCTGCCCATGGCGCTCACGCCCGAGGACCTCGTCGCCGCGCAGGTCGACGTCGCCGTGCTCGGCGTGCCGTGGGACTCCACCGCCGGGGGCCGCTCCGGCACCAACCACGGGCCGACCGCGCTGCGCACCATCCCGCACTTCGGCAGCTACGGGTTCCCCAGCCAGCACCTCGACGTGCGGGTCAACCCCTTCGACGTCCTGACGATGTGCGACTACGGGGACTCCCCGATCCACGTCGGCAACACCGCGGCGACGTTCGAGTCGGTCCGCAAGTTCGTCGGCACGGTCGTCGGCGCCGGCGCGATCCCGATCATCATGGGCGGCGACCACGCCATCACGTGGCCCGCCGCGACCGCCGTCGCCGACCACTACGGCCACGGCAAGGTCGGCATCGTCCACTTCGACGCGCACGCCGACGTCGGCACCGACATGCACGGCGCGCTGGCCTCGCACGGCACGCCCATGCGCAAGCTCATCGACTCCGGCGCCGTGCCGGGCCGCAACTTCGTCCAGGTCGGGCTGCGGGGCTACTGGCCCGACCAGGAGACGCTCGACTGGATGGACGAGCACGAGATGCGGACCCACTTCATGGCCGAGATCGACCGGGACGGGTTCGACGCCGTGCTGGACCGCGCGGTCGACGAGGCGCTCGACCAGGCGGACCACCTGTACATCTCGCTCGACATCGACGTGTGCGACCCGGCGTTCGCGCCCGGCACCGGCACCCCCGTGTCCGGCGGCATCACGTCCATCGACATCCTGCGGGCCGTCCGCCGCCTGTCCGCCGAGGTCGGGATCGTGGCGATGGACGTCGTCGAGGTGGCACCGCCCTACGACAACGACGGCGAGATCACGGTGCTGCTCGCCAACCGGGCGATCGGCGAGGCGATGACCGGCACGGCGATGCGCCGCCTCGGCCTGACGGGCGCCGACTACCTGGACCCGCACGCGCTGAACCTCGACGCCGACGGCGCCCGCCGCACCCAGGTGTTCCGCGACCGGCAGGCCTGACCCCGCCCGCCGGACGCGCCCCCACCGCAGCCGCGCCCCCCGCACCCGCGCCCCGCACGACCGACACGAACGCGAGGACCCCATGTCGCACGACCACGACCACGGCCACGACCACCACCACGACCTGGCCCCCGAGGGCTTCTGGCAGCAGCCGCGCCGGCTCGGCGAGGGCCTCGAGGGCCACGGGGCCACGGACGACTTCAACGAGGGCCGCGCACCGGGCCTGCTGTTCCCGAACCGCAAGAACGAGGGCGGCTTCTCGGGGATCCAGACGTTCGCCAAGCTCCCCGTCGCGCTGACGCCCGACGACCTGCGCGCCGCGAAGGTCGACGTGGCCGTCCTCGGGGTCCCGTGGGACTCGACCGCGACGGGCCGCAGCGGCACCAACCACGGCCCCCTCGCGATCCGGGCGTGCGACTACAAGGGCGGCTACGGCCGGCCGCACTTCTCGCTCGACACGCACGTCGACGCGTTCGAGGAGCTCGTGATGGCGGACTACGGCGACGCGCCGATCTCCGTCGGCAACACCGCGCGCACCTTCGAGCAGGTCCGCAAGTTCATCGGCACGGTCGTCGACGCGGGCGCGATCCCGATCGTCCTCGGGGGCGACCACTCCATCACGTGGCCGTCGGCGACGGCCGTGGCGGACCACTACGGCTACGGCAAGGTCGGCATCGTCCACTTCGACGCGCACGCCGACACGGGCTCCGACATGCCGGGCTCGCTCGCGTCGCACGGCACGCCGATGCGCCACCTCATCAACTCCGGGGCGGTGCCGGGCAAGAACTTCGTCCAGGTCGGCCTGCGGGGCTACTGGCCCGAGCAGGAGACGCTCGACTGGATGGACGACCAGAAGATGCGCACGCACTTCATGGCCGAGATCATCCGCGACGGCTTCGACAAGGTCCTCGAGCGGGCGGTCGACGAGGCGCTCGACCAGGCCGACCACCTGTACATCTCCCTCGACATCGACGTGTGCGACCCGGCGTACGCGCCCGGGACCGGCACGCCCGAGCCGGGCGGCATCACCTCCAACGACATCCTGCGCGCGGTGCGCCGGCTGGCCGCCGAGGTCGGGATCGTCGCGATGGACGTCGTCGAGGTCTCCCCGCCCTACGACGACCGCGGCGAGATCACGGCGCTGCTGGCCAACCGCGCGGTCCGGGAGGCGATGACCGGCATCGCGATGCACCGCCAGGGCATCACGGAGCCCGACTTCCTGCACCCCTACGCGATCGGTCTCGACGCGGACGGCAACCGCCGCAACCAGGTCTTCCGCCGCGCCTGAAGCTCCGAGCCGCCCCCCACGGCCCGGCACCCTGCGTTCCCCATCGAGAGAGGGCTTCTGATGAACCCACGTACGACGCGTGTCCCGGCCGCGGCGCGGCTCCCGCTGGCACTGCTGACCGTCGGCACCCTGGTGCTCACCGGCTGCTCGGGCGGTGCCTCCACCGGCGGCGGCGGCGGGGGCGAGGGCGGCGCGGCACCGACCGACGGCGTCCTGCGCCTCGGCGTGCTGAACGACATCGGCCAGCCGCCGGACCCGGACGTGTACTACTCCGGCAACGGCCTCGCGATCACCACGAACACCTACGAGGGGCTCGTGCGGTACGAGGCCGGCAACCACGACGAGGCGGCGATCGTGCCCGCGCTCGCCGAGTCGTGGGAGGTGAACGACGACTTCACGCAGTACACGTTCGTGCTGCGCCAGGGTGTGACGTTCCACGACGGCACCGCCTTCGACGCGAGCGCCGTGGGGGCGTCCTTCGACCGCCGCAAGGCCGTCGACGCCGGGCCGGCGTACATGGTCCAGGGCGTCGCCGACGTCGAGGAGGTCGACGCCCACACGGTGCGGGTCACCCTCACGGAGCCGAACTCGGCGTTCCTCGACTACCTGGCCTCCCCGTACGGCCCCCGCATGATCAGCCCGACCGTGCTCACCGAGCAGGCGGGCGACGACTCGGCGCAGACCTACCTGTCGACCGCCTCGGCCGGCACGGGGCCGTACGAGCTCACGAAGGCCGTCGTCGGCGAGGGCTACGAGCTGACGTACTTCGAGGACTACTGGGGCGACCTCGACCCGCAGTTCACGACCGTCGAGCTGCCCGTCTACACCGAGATCTCCGCGATGCAGCTCGAGCTCGAGAAGGGCGACCTGCACGCACTGCTCTCGGCCGTCCCGACCGCGTCCCGGCAGAAGTACCTCGACTCCGAGGAGCTGGAGGCGTACGCGCTGCCGTCGTTCCAGGTCGGCGTCCTGTACATGAACCCGAACCGTCCGCTGCTGGCGGACGCCGAGGCGCGCCGGACGCTGTTCGAGGGCATCGACTGGACGACCCTGGTGGACCAGGTGACGGGCGTGGGCTCGGTCCCCGCCGAGGGCTACTACCCGAAGGGTGCGCTGCCGGCCGACGTCGACTCGCGCGAGCTCGTGCACGACCCCGCGGCCCTCGAGGCCTGGGTGTCCGGCCTGCCTGAGGGCTCGGAGATCCAGATCGGGCACAGCGCGGGCGGCTCGGACGCCGAGCAGATGGCGAACATCATCGCCGCCCAGCTGCAGGCCCTCGGCATGAAGGCCACGGTCACGAGCCACCAGTCGTCCGAGGTCTTCGGCGACTTCCCGGAGCACCCCGAGGACGCCCCCGACGTGCTCGTCTCGCCCGGGACGTGGCCGGACTCCAACAACGCGTACATGCACGGGCACGTGTTCTGGGACCCGGACGGTGGCCTGAACCACCTGCAGTGCTCGGACGAGACCACGACGACGCTGCTGAGCGAGGCGCTCACCACGGGGTCCGACGCCACGTACCTCGCGGCGGGCGAGGCCGCGTACGCGGCCGGGTGCGCCCCGACGTTCTCCTGGACCACCGACTTCATGGTGGCCCAGGGCTGGCTCGCCGGCGTCGAGGAGGCCCACTCGATCGCGGCGCCCGCGACGCTGGACTTCGCGCACCTCCGCGTCGACGAGACCGCCACCTCCGAGTGAGCGGGCCGCCTCACCGCGCGGCCCCCCGCCGCGCGGTGAGGCACCGGCCACCCGCTCCCACCCTCCGCCCCCGCACGCCCGGACCCGGGCGCCTCGGGCGACCCCTGCGAACGAAGGAACCGGCGATGACCTCGGCCGAGACGCCCGTGCACACGCGGCTGCGTGACCTGCCCGCCACCTTCTGGTGGCTGTGGACGGCGCAGCTGGTCGTGTGGATCGGCCGCTTCGTGGTCCCGTACATGACGATCTTCCTGACCTCCTCGATCGGCATGTCCGCCGCGGGCGCCGGCCTGGTCGTCGCCGCCTACGGCGTCGGGGTCGTGGTGTCGTCCCTGCTCGGCGGGGTCCTCGCCGACCGGATCGGGCGGCGCAAGGTGCTGATCGGCAGCGAGCTGCTCAGCGTCGTCGTCCTCATCGCGATCCCGATGGTCGACGGCGCCGTGCTCATCGCCCTGCTGCTGACGGTGTACGGCCTGTTCAACGGGGCGGCCGGGCCGGTGATCCACACGATGGTCGGCGACCTGGTGGAGCCCCGGCACCGCCGCGCGGCGTTTAACTACAACTACTGGGCCGTCAACCTCGGGTACGCCATCGGCCCGCTGGCGGCCGGGTTCATGGCCGAGCACTCGTTCTCGCTGCTGTTCTGGTGCCAGGCCGCGCTCGTGCTGGTGTCGTCGTGCCTGGTCGCCGCGAAGGTCCCGGAGACGCGGGTGCCCGCGCCCGCCGCCGGGCCGCAGGCAGGCGGCACCGGGGCGGGGGCCGGCGCCGGCACGGGCCTGGTGTCCGTGCTCAAGGACCGCGTCTTCATGACCTTCGCCGCCGTGATGTTCGTGTACTCGGTGGTCTACGTGCAGTCCACGACGACCCTGCCGCTCGTGATGACCGAGCAGGGCCACCCCTCCAGCCACTTCGGCATGCTGCTGACGCTCAACGGCGTCCTGCTGTGCCTGCTGCAGCTGCCGACCGCCCGGCTGTTCCACCGGTGGTCGCGCGACCTCGTCATCGTCGTCGCGATCGGCATCACCGCGGTCGGCGTCGGGCTGCAGGCGGCGGCGTCCTCGCTCGCGATGTACATGGTCACCGTCGCGATCTGGACCCTGGGGGAGATGGGGTCGCACCCGCAGGCCACGTCGATCACGGCGGACCTCGCGGACTCCGCGCGCCGGGGCCGCTACCAGGGCGTGTACGGCGTCACGCACTCCCTCGCGATGGCGGTCGGCCCGGTCGCCGGCGGCCTCGTGCTCGACACCTACGGCGGGCGTGCCCTCTGGCTGGGTGCGGCGGCGCTCGCCGTCGTGGTCGCCGTGCTGCTGGCCGTCACGGCGCGGTCGCGGCAGCGACGCGTGACGGCGGTGGTCGCCGCGGACACGGCCGCACGGGCGGCCGCGGAGCAGTCGCAGTCGCCCGCCGAGCTGGCCCGCACGTGACGACATCCCCCGGACATCTCCCGGAGACCCGTCCGAGACACCGCCGGGTGACCCTCGTCCGAGGTCGCCGCCCCCGCCCGCACCCGCACCGAAGGAGCCGGTCACCATGGATGTAGCCGCACCTCCCCTCGCCGAGGCGCCGACCCCCGCCGGCGCGCCTCGCGCCGCCGGCCCGGTCGCCCGGCTGCGCGGGCTCGACGTGAGCCTCGAGCGCAACGGGGTCCGCTCGCAGATCCTGCACGGCATCGACCTCGAGATCGGCCGGGGCGAGATCGTCGGCATCGTCGGCGAGTCCGGCTCCGGCAAGAGCGTCATGAGCATGGCGATGCTGGGGCTGCTGCCCGAGTCGTCGCGGCCGCGGATCGACGGGGAGCTGGAGGTCGCCGGACTGGACCTGCGCACGGCGTCGCCGCAGCAGGTGCGCGAGGCGCGCCGCACCCGGCTGGGCGTCGTGTTCCAGGACCCGATGACGTCGCTGAACCCGACGATGGTCGTCGGCGCGCAGGTCGCCGAGAAGGCGGGGTCGCCCGCGGAGGCGATCCGCCTCATGCGCGCCGTCGGCATCCCGCAGCCCGAGCGGCGCTACCGGTCCTACCCGCACGAGCTGTCCGGCGGCCTGCGCCAGCGCGTCATGATCGCCATGGCGGTCGCCGGCGACCCCGAGCTGCTCGTGGCCGACGAGCCGACCACGGCGCTCGACGTCACGGTGCAGGCACAGGTGCTCACGCTGCTGGCCGGCATGCGCGACCAGCTGGGCTGCTCGCTCGTGCTCATCACCCACGACCTGGGCGTCGCCGCGCAGGTGGCCGACCGCATCGCCGTCATGTACAAGGGCCGCATCGTCGAGACCGGCACGACGCGTCAGGTCCTCGAGTCGCCGCGGCACCCGTACACGCTCGGGCTGCTCGGCTCGCGGCTCTCCCTCGACTCGGACCGCACCCGCCCGCTGTGGGCGCTGCCGAGCGAGGCGCCCGGCGTCTCGAGCACCGGCTGCCCGTTCGCGTCCCGGTGCCGCTTCGTGGTCGACGCGTGCCGCACGACCGTGCCGCCGCTCACCGTCGCCCCGGACCCGGCCGACCCGCTGGGCACCCACCGGGCCGCGTGCCTGCGGTCCGCCGAGCTCGGCGCCGAGGGGGCGGACCGGGTCCGGCTCGACCCGCTGCCGCCGCTGCCACCGCCCGACCGCGGCGCGCCGGTCGTCCAGGCGGCCGACCTCGAGTGCGCCTTCGCCGTCCGCGACGAGCGCGGGCGCCGGGCACGGCTGGCCGCGCTGCGCGGCGTCACGTTCGACCTGCAGCCGGGGGAGTCCGTCGCGATCGTGGGCGAGTCCGGCTCGGGGAAGTCGACCCTGCTGCGCATCGCCGGGCGGCTCGAGCGGCGGTTCACCGGCTCGCTGCGCACGCCGCGCGGCACCGACGTGCAGATGGTCTTCCAGGACGCCGGCTCGTCCCTGACGCCGTGGCTGACCGTCCGCGAGGTGCTGCACGAGCGCCTGCCGGCCCGCACGCCGCGCGCCGCCAAGGAGGAGCAGGCCCTCGCGATCCTCGACCGGGTGGGCCTGCCCGCCGCCGTGCTCGACGCCCTGCCGGGCGAGCTGTCGGGCGGGCAGCGCCAGCGGGTCGCCCTGGCCCGCGCGACGATCGTGCCGCCGAAGGTGCTGCTGTGCGACGAGCCCACCAGCGCGCTCGACGTCTCGGTCGCCGCGAACGTGCTCAACCTCGTCAACCAGCTGCGCCGCGACCTGGGCATCGCGGTCATGTTCGTCACCCACGACCTGGCCGTGGCGCGGATCGTCGGCGACCGCATCGCCGTCATGTACCTGGGCCGGATCGTGGAGGTGGGCCGGGCGGAGGACGTGATCTCGACGCCGCGGCACCCGTACACCCGCAACCTCGTCGCGGCGGTGCCGCAGCCCGGCCGGACGGTCGAGCCGCTGGCCGGGGAGCCCGCGAGCGCGCTCGACCCGCCCACCGGGTGCTCCTTCCACCCCCGGTGCCCGGTCGCGCTGCCCGAGTGCGCGACCACCGTGGTGGGCATCCAGCTCGCCGCCGTGGGCGACCGTCCCACGTCCGACGTCACGCTGCGCCACGAGGTGGCGTGCGTGCGCAGGGGGGAGATCTGATGGCCGACGTCCTCGTCCCCGTCGACGGGCAGCCGGTGCGCACGACGCCCACCGGGGCGCCCGTCGCGACCGGCCCCGCGCCGCGCCGGTGGGGCACCGGCCGCCGCCGCAGCGCCGGCACGAACACGCGGGTGCGCCGCGTCACCGACTGGACCCTCATCGGGCTCCTGCTCCTCGTCACCGTGGTGGCGGTGCTCGCACCGGCCCTCGCGCCGCACGACCCCGTGCAGCCCGTCGGCGTCCCGAAGCTGCCGCCGTTCAGCGACGGCCACGTGCTCGGCACCGACCAGATCGGGCGCGACACGCTCTCGCGCGTGCTCGTCGGCCTGCGCACGTCGTGGCTGCTGGCGCTCGTGGTGACCGGCGTGGGCCTGCTGGTCGGGACCCTGGTCGGGCTCGTCGCGGGCATGTTCGGCGGCTGGGTCGACGCGCTGCTCATGCGCACGACCGAGGTCTTCCTCGCGCTGCCGTCCATGCTCGTGGCGGTGGCCGTGGCCGCCGCGCTCGGGCCGGGGCTGCTCAACACGTTCCTCGCCGTGACGGTCGTGTGGTGGCCGTACTACGCGCGGATCGTCCGCGGCGAGGTCCGCGGCATCATGGCGCGGCCGCACGTCGAGGCGGCGCGGATGGCCGGCGTCGGCCCGCTGCGCGTCATGCGCCGCCACGTCCTGCCCGGGGTCGTGCCGACCGCGGTCATCACGGCCAGCCTCGACGTCGGCAACGTCGTCATGGTGCTCGCGTCCCTGTCGTTCCTCGGCCTGGGGCAGCCCGCGCCGGCACCCGAGCTCGGCTCGGACACCTCGCGCGGCCTCGTCGAGATCCTCGACGCCTGGTGGATCCCGCTCGTCCCCGGCCTCGTCGTGATGCTGCTCAGCCTCCTGTCCAACCTCGCCGGTGACGCAGTGCGCAACCGGCTCGCCCACCGGAGGTGACCGCGATGCCCCACCTGCGCTTCCTCGCCGTCCGCCTGGCCTCGCTGCTCGGCCTGCTGCTGGTCCTCTCGCTCGTCCTGTTCCTCCTGCAGGAGGTGTCCGGCGCCGACCCCGTCGCCGCCACGATCGGCGGGAACGCCTCGCCCGAGGCGGTGGCGGCCGCGCGCGAGCGGCTCGGCCTCGACGACCCGGCCCCCGAGCGGTACCTCGCGTTCGTCGGCGGCCTCGCCACCGGTGACCTGGGGACGTCGTTCCGCACCCGCCGCCCCGTGATGGACGACATCGCCGCGTACCTGCCCGCCACGCTCGAGCTGGTGCTCGTCGCGTTCGCGCTCGCGCTCGTGCTCGGGACGCTCTTCGCGGTGTCGAGCATGCTGCGCTGGCCGCTGTCCGGGCCGTTCCGCGGCCTGCTGTTCGTCGGGTCCACGGCGCCGACGTTCATGCTCGGCATCGTCGGCCTGATCGTGTTCTACAAGCTGCTGGACTGGTTGCCCGCGTCCGGCCGCGGGGGGGTCACGGACGGGCCGACCGGCATGACCGTGCTCGACAGCCTGCTGACGGGGGACGTGGCCGCGGCCGGTGACGCGGTGGCGCACGTCGCGCTGCCCGCGCTGGCCCTGGCGGTCGGGCCGGCGCTGGCGATCGGGCGCGTGCTGCGCTCGAGCCTGACCGAGACGCTGCGGTCCGACTACGTGCGCACCGCGACGGCCAAGGGACTCGGGGAGTTCCAGGTGCTGCGCCGGCACGTGCTGCGCAACTCGCTCAACGCGGCGCTGTCGATGAGCGCCCTGCAGCTCGGCTTCATGTTCGGGGGCGTCCTGCTGATCGAGGGCGTCTTCACGTGGGGCGGGCTGGGCTCGTACCTGTCGGCGAGCCTGCCGGTCGCCGACTTCCCCGCCATCGCCGGCGTGACGTTCGTGCTCGGCGGGCTGTACGTGGTGGTCAACGCCGTCGCGGATGTCCTGCAGTCTGTGGCCGACCCGCGCATCAGCGTCTCCTGAGGAGCTCCACCCGTGCACCTGCGTCACCCCCGCGCCGCCGCCCACCTGCGCCTCGTCGGCTCCCTCGGTCTCGTCGCGCTCGTCGGGTCGGGCTGCGCGGCGGCCGGGTCGGGCACCGGCCCGGCCGCGGCCGGCGACCCGGCGACGCTGCGCCTGGCCGAGACCGGCGAGTACGCCTCGCTGCACCCGCTCGAGTACCCGCTCGGCATCACCGCCAAGCTGTACGACGGGCTGGTCGCGGTCGGCGCGGACGGCGTGCTCGAGCCCGGGCTGGCCACCGCGATGCCCGTCCCGGACGCGACGCTCACGTCGTGGACGGTCACCCTGCGCACTGGCGTGACGTTCAGCGACGGCTCGGCGTTCGACGCCGGCGACGTCGTCGCCGCGTACGACGCCGTGCGCGACCCGGCGGTGGGGTCCTGGATGGCCGCGGACTACGCGATGGTCGAGGACGTCACGGCGATCGACGCGGCGACCGTCCGGTTCGACCTCGCGTACGCCTACGCGGGCCTGCCGGCGCGCCTCACGCTGGGCATCCCGGCGTCCGAGGCCCTCGGGGGCGACGTCGTCGGCTCGCCGCTGGCGACCGAGCCGGTCGGGACGGGACCGTACGTGCTGGCCGAGTGGCGGCGCGGGGAGTCGATGACCCTGCGGGCACGCGGGGGCTGGTGGGGCGGGACGCCGCAGGTCACGACGATCCACCTCGCGTTCGTGCCCGACGAGAACGCGCGCGCCCAGCGGGTGCGCGCCGGGGAGGTCGACGGCGCGCAGCTCTCGCCGCGCACGGCCACCCAGCTCGCCGGCGAGGACGGGATCGAGCTGGTCACCAACCCGTCGGGCGACTTCCGCGCGATCTCGCTGCCCGTGACCCTGCCGTTCTTCGCCGACCCGGCGGTGCGCGTCGCGCTCAACCTCGGCACCGACCGCGAGGCCATGATCGACGGCATCCTCGCCGGCCACGGCGTCGCCGTCGCCACGCCGTTCACACCGGCGCAGGGGGACGCGTACGAGCCCGCGGCCACGTTCGCGCACGACCCTTCGGCCGCCGCCGCGCTGCTCGACGACGCGGGCTGGACCGTCGGGCCGGACGGCACCCGCACCAAGGACGGCGTGCCGTTCGCGTTCACGCTCATGTACTTCGCGGAGGACACGCTGCGGCGCGACGTCGCCCAGGCCTTCGCCTCCGACATGGCCGCCCTCGGGGTGGACGTCGCGCTCGAGGGCGTGGACCGGCCGTACGCGGTGACGGCGATGGACGAGAAGGCGTTCGTGCTGGGCGGGGGGGACATGCCGTACGACCCCGACGCCCAGGCGTACCGCCAGCTGCACTCCGACTTCGCCGTGTTCGCCGAGGACGACGCCTACTCCAACCCGTCCGGGTACGCCGACCCGGAGGTGGACGCCCTCCTGGCGGCGGCGCGCACGGAGGCCGACCCGGCCGCGCGGTCCGCGCTCTACCGCCGCCTGCAGGAGCGGCTCGTGGCGAACCCGCCCATGGTGACGGTGTTCGCGCTCGAGCACACCTACGTCGCGCGCGGGCTGGACGCCTGGGACGGCATCGAGCACGTGCTCGAGCCGCACGAGCACGGCGTCGCGTGGGGGCCGTGGTTCGACGTGCAGCGGTGGACCCGGCGATGACCGCCGACCTCGCCGTGGCCGATCCGCCCGCCGCGCCGGCGCCGGACGCACCGCCCGCCCGCCGGGCCGGTGCCGCCCCCGGACGTGCCGGCGCGGTGCTGCGGCTCGTGCGCCGCCGCCTGCTGTGGGCCGTGCCGCTCGTCGTCGTCGTCAGCCTCGCCGTCTTCGCGCTCGCCGCCGCCTCGCCGACGGACGCCGCCGCGGCGTTCCTCGGCGCCCGCGACGAGTTCACCGGCGGCGCGGCCCGCGCCGGCGTGGAGGAGCTCGTCGCCGGGACGCACTGGCTCGACGCCTGGTGGCGCTGGGCGTCGGGCGCTCTCACCGGCGACCTGGGGGTGTCCACGTCGTCGCGCGCGCCCGTCGCGGACGTCGTGGCCGCGCGGCTGCCGTGGACGCTCCTGCTCATGGTGCTCGGCCTCGGCGTCGGCGCCGTCGCGGCCGTCCCGCTGGCCCTGCTCGCCGCGCGCCGCCCCCGGGGTGTCGTCGCGCGCGTGCTGACCTCGGGGCTGTGGGCCCTGTCCGCCGTGCCCGCGTTCGTCGTGGCGATGGGCCTCGTGGCGGTCCTCGCGCTCGGTCTCGGCTGGCTGCCCACGGGCGGTCTCACCGACGCCGGCGCGGCGGTCACGCCCGGCCAGGTCGGCCGGCACCTCGTCCTGCCGGTGCTGTCCGTCGCGCTGTCCCAGCTGCCCTGGATCACCCTGCACCTGTCGCGCGCGATGAGCGTCCAGCTGCGCAGCCCGGCCACGGACGCGGCCCGGCTGCGCGGCGTGCCCGAGGGGCGCGTCCTGACGCGGCACGTGCTGCCGCCCGCCGCCGTTCCCACCCTCGCCGTCGCCGGGGCGCGGCTGCCCGAGGTCGTGGCCGGGTCCGTGCTGGTCGAGGAGATCTTCTCCTGGCCCGGCCTGGGCCAGTCCCTCGTGGCCGCCGCGCTCGCGCAGGACTTCGCGCTGCTCGCCGCGAGCACCGTGCTGCTCACGGCCGTCGCGGTGCTCGGCGGGCTGCTCGCCGACCTGTGCCTCGTGCGGATCGACCCGAGGACGGACCCCGATGCGCTCTGACCGCGTGCTGCACGACCGCCGGCCGGAGGCGGGCCCGCTCGGCGACGGCCCGCCCGACGCCCCGCGGCGCGCACCGAGGACGCGCCGGCTGCCCGCGGCCCGTGCGGTCGCGGTCGCCGGGCTCGTCCTGCTGGTCGCGTACGCCGTGCTCGTCCCGCTGCTGCTGCCGGTCGACCTGGACCTCGTGGACTACGGGACCGGTGCGACGGCCCCCTCCGCGGCCCACCCGTTCGGCACGGACCTGGCGGGGCGCGACCTGTTCGTGCGCTCCGCGCACGGGCTGCGCGTCTCGCTCGTCGCGGCCCTGGCCGGCGCGCTCGGGGCCGTCGTCGTCGGGTCGGTCGTGGGCGCGGCCTGCGCCCTGCTCGGCGGGCGCGCGGACCGGTGGGGGATGCGCCTGGTCGACGGCGTGAACGCCGTGCCGCACCTGCTGCTGGGCATCGTCGTGGCCGCCGCGCTGCGCGGGTCCCTCGTCACGATCGTGCTCGTCGTGGCGGCCACGCACTGGACCCAGACGGCGCGCCTCGTGCGCGCCGAGCTGCTCGCCCTCGGCGCGCAGGACTTCTACCGCGCCGCGGTCGCGCTCGGCTTCACGCGCCGCCAGCTCCTGCGCCACCACGCCGGGCCCCGCCTGGCCACGCAGCTCGCGGTCGCGTTCGGCCTGCTCGTGCCGCACGCCGTGTGGCACGAGTCGACGCTCACGTTCCTCGGTCTCGGGCTGCCCCCGCACCAGCCGTCGCTCGGCGCGCTGCTCGACCTGGGCCAGCAGGCGCTGCTGTCCCAGGCGTGGTGGACGCTCGCCGCGCCGGCCGGACTGCTCGTCGCCGTCACCGTCTGCCTGGCCGGCTGCCTGTCCGGCCGCGAGGGGGAGCACCATGCCTGAACCGCGTCCCGCGCACGCGTCGGCCTCCGTCGCCGTGCGCGGGCTCACCGTCGCCCACCAGGGCACCGTGGTGCTCGACGGGCTGGACCTCGACCTGGTGCCCGGCCGCGTGCACGTCCTGCTCGGCGCGTCGGGGGCCGGCAAGTCGACGGTGGTCGCGGCCCTCACCGGGACGCTCGCCGCCGGCGCACGCACCACGGGCACCGCGACCCTCGTGGCGAGCGGCCGGACCACCGCGCTCGTGCCGCCCGCGCGGGAGGTGCGCCGGCTGCGCGGCCGCGTCGTCGGCACCGCGCCCCAGGGCGCGGGCGCTGCGTTCACGCCGACCGCGACCCTCGCGGACCAGCTCCGCGAGGTGCAGCGGGCCGGGGGACGCGGCCCGCGGCTCGGCGCGGCGCACCCCCACCGGGCGGCCGGCGACGCCGAGCAGCTCGCGGAGCTCGCGCACGCCGCCGGGGTCGACCCGGCGTGGCTCACCCGGTACCCGCACCAGCTGTCCGGCGGCCAGCTCGCGCGCCTCAACCTGGTCGCCGCGATGGTCAACCACCCGCCCGTCCTGCTGGCCGACGAGCCGACGTCCGGCCTCGACGCGCAGGCCACGCGGACGGTCGGCGTGCTGCTCGCGTCCTACGCGCGGGCGGGGCACACCGTCCTCGTCATCACGCACGACGTCGCGCTGGCCCGCCAGGTCGCGGACACCGTCACGCGCGTGGCCGCGGGCCGGGTCGTCGCGCAGGGGAGCCCCGACGAGGTGCTGCGCGACCTCGCGCCGCCGGTGCGCTCGCGGGAGCCCGTGCCCGCGCACGCCCCGACGCTCGCGGCGCACGGCGTCGTCGTCGTGCGCGGCGGGCGCGCGGTCCTGGCGCCGACCGACGTCGCCGTGCGCGCGGGGGAGGTGGTCGGCCTGACCGGGCCGTCCGGCGTCGGCAAGTCGAGCCTCGCCGCGGTGCTGGCCCAGCTCGAGGCACCCGCGGCGGGGCACGTCACGCTCGCCGGGCGGCGCGTGCCGGGTGCCGGCCTCGACCTGCCGCCCGCGCAGCGGCGCCGCGTCGCGTGGGTCTCGCAGCACCCGCGCACCGCCGTGGACGCCCGCATGACCCTGCGCCGCGCCATCGAGCTGCCCGCGCGGCTCGCCGGCCGCGACGTCGACGCGGCCGCGGCGGCCGCCGCCGTCGGGCTGGACGCGGCCCTGCTCGGGCGCCGTCCGCACGAGGTGTCCGGCGGGGAGCTGCAGCGCGCGTGCGTCGCCCGGGCGCTGGCCCTCCAGCCGGAGTTCCTCGTGCTGGACGAGGTGACGTCCATGCTCGACGACCGCACCGCCGCGGACGTCCTCGACACGGTCCACCGGGTCGCGGCCGCCGGCACCGGCGTGCTCCTGGTCAGCCACGACGTGGCGGCGCTGCGCACGGTCTGCGACCGTGTGCTGTCCTTGCGTCCGGCCGACGGCGGCGCGGTGCTGGAGACCTGGGCGGCGACCGCCACCACGGCCGGCACCGGGCCCGCCCGACCGCCGGCCGCCCTGCCGTCCCCCACCCCGAGCCCCGTCCGGAAAGGCACCGAGACCGCATGCACCTGACCCCCGCCGACCAGGAGAAGCTGCTGCTCGCCGTGGCGGGCATGGTCGCCCGCGACCGCCTCGCGCGCGGCGTGCGGCTCAACCACCCCGAGACCGTGGCGCTGCTGACCACGTGGGTCATCGAGCGCGCACGCGACGGCGCGTCCGTCGCCGAGCTGATGGAGTCGGGCCGCCACGTGCTCACGCGGGACGACGTGATGCCCGAGGTCGCGGACATGCTCACCGACGTCCAGGTGGAGGCGACCTTCGACGACGGGCGCAAGCTCGTCACCCTCCACCAGCCGATCGCCTGACCCGGCGCCCGCCGGCCGTCCCGAGGAGAACCATGGCCCACCACGCCACCAGCGGCCCGGGTGCCGTCCGAGTCGCCGACGGCACGGTCGCGCTGAACGCCGACCGCGCCCCGCACGAGCGCATCGAGCTCGTGGTGCTCAACACCGGCGACCGGCCCGTGCAGATCGGCTCCCACCTGCACCTGCCGGACGCCAACCCGGCCCTGCGCTTCGACCGCGCGGCCGCCCACGGGTTCCGGCTCGACGTGCCCGCCGGCACGTCCCAGCGCTTCGAGCCGGGGGCCTCCCGCACGGTCACCGCCGTCACCCTGCGCGGGGCGCGCCGCGTGCCCGGCATCCGCCGCGGCAAGGAGGACGGCGGCGAGCTCGGGCCCGTCGTCGTCCCGGACGCCGCTCCCGACGCGTCGCCCGCCGCTCCGGTGCCGGCGCTCGTCGTGCCGCGCGCGCGGTACGCGGCCCTCTACGGCCCCACGGTGGGCGACCAGGTGCGCCTCGGGGACACGGACCTGTGGATCGAGGTCGAGGAGGACCGCACCGTCGGCGGCGACGAGGCCGTGTTCGGCGGTGGCAAGTCCATCCGCGAGTCGATGCTGCAGGGGTCGACGACGCGGGCCGAGGGCGCCCCCGACACCGTCATCACCAACGTCGTCGTGCTCGACTGGTGGGGCGTGGTCCGCGCGGACGTCGGCATCCGCGACGGCCGGATCGTGGCCCTCGGCAAGGCCGGCAACCCCGACGTGGCCGACGGCGTGCACCCCGCGCTGCGCATCGGCCCGTCCACCGACGTCATCAGCGGCGAGGGGCGGATCCTCACGGCCGGCGGCTTCGACGCCCACGTGCACCTGATCTCCCCGTCGCAGGTGCACGAGGCGCTGGCCACGGGCATCACCACGATCGCGGGCGGGGGCACCGGCCCGTCCGAGGGCACCAAGGCCACCACCGTCACGCCCGGCGCGTGGCACCTGCGCGCGATCCACCGCAGCCTCGACCACCTGCCCGTCAACGTGCTGCTGCTCGGCAAGGGCAACACCGTCAGCGCCGCGGGGCTCGCGGAGCAGGCGCTCGCGGGCGCCGCGGGGTACAAGGTGCACGAGGACTGGGGCTCGACGCCGGCCGCGCTCGACGCCGCGCTGCGGGCCGCGCAGGAGTGGGGCCTGCAGGTCGCGCTGCACTCCGACTCGCTCAACGAGGCGGGCTTCCTCGAGTCCACGGTCGGTGCGATCGGGGGACGCTCGATCCACGCCTTCCACACCGAGGGCGCGGGCGGCGGGCACGCCCCCGACATCATGCGGCTGGCGGGCGAGCCCTACGTCCTGCCCGGCTCGACCAACCCCACGCTGCCGCACACCCGCAACACCGTCGCCGAGCACCTCGACATGCTCATGGTGTGCCACCACCTGAACCCGCGGGTGCCGGAGGACCTGGCGTTCGCGGAGTCGCGCATCCGCGCCACGACGATCGCGGCCGAGGACGTGCTGCACGACATGGGCGCGATCTCCATGACGTCGTCCGACGCCCAGGCGATGGGCCGCATCGGCGAGGTCGTCACGCGGACCTGGCAGGTCGCGCACGTGATGAAGCACCGCCGCGGCGCGCTGTCGGGCGCCCTGCCGGCCGACAACGAGCGCGCCCGCCGGTACGTCGCGAAGTACACGATCAACCCGGCGATCGCGCACGGGGTCGACGCCGAGATCGGGTCGGTGGAGGTCGGCAAGCTCGCCGACCTCGTGCTGTGGGACCCGCGGTTCTTCGGGGTGCGGCCGGACGTCGTCGTCAAGGGCGGCGCCCTCGTGTGGGGCGCGCTCGGCGACCCCAACGCGTCCATCCCCTCGCCGCAGCCGGTGCTCCTGCGGCCCGCGCTCGCCGACGCGGCGGGCGCGGACCACTCCGTCTCCTTCGTCGCGCCGGCGGCCCTCGCCGACGGGCTGGCCGAGCGGCTGGGCCTGCGGCGGCGGCTCGCGGCGGTCGCCGACACCCGCGAGGTGACCAAGGAGCACATGCGGAACAACGACGTGTGCCCGCGCATCGACATCGACCCCGAGACCTTCGGGATCGAGGTGGACGGCGAGCGCGTGGAGCCGGCACCCGTCGACGAGGTCCCGCTCGCCCGCCTCTACTCGATGTTCTGATGGTGGCGTCCTGATGGTGGCGTCCTGATGGTGGCGTCCTGATGGCGGCGTCCTGATGGCGGCGCCCACCACCGGTGCGGCGGCCGGCGTCGCACCGTCCGCCCTGCTGCTCACGCTGCTCGCGGACGCCCGCCTGCCGTCCGGCGGGCACACGCAGTCCGGCGGCCTCGAGCCGGCCGTGCGCGCCGGCATGCGGCCCGCGGACGTCGCGGCGTACGCGCGCGCCCGGCTGCGCACGGTGACCGCCGTGGAGGCCGGGACGGCCGTCGTCGCGCGTGCCGCCGCCGCCGCGGGGGAGGACCTGGGACCGGTCGAGGCCGCGTGGGCCGCGCGGACGCCGTCACCGGCGCTGCGTGCGAACGCGCGCCGGCTCGGCCGCGGCCAGCTGCGCGTCGCCCGGGCGCTGTGGCCGGCCGCCCCCGGCGACGGCCCGGACCCGTGCGACGACCCGCGCGCCCGGACCTGGTCGCGGCCCGTGGTGCTCGGCGTCCTGGCGCACCGCGCCGGGGTGGACGCCCGCGACCTCGGTCGCCTCGTCGGCTACGACGACCTGCAGACTGTGGTCGCGGCGCTGCTCAAGCTCGAGCCCGGGGACCCGCTGGAGATGTCCGGCACGGTCCTCGCCCTCCTCCCGGAGGTCGAGGAGCTGGCCGCACGCGTGGCGCCGCTGCGCCGCCCCGGGGAGATCCCGGCCGGCGGGGCGCCGCTCATGGAACGGTGGGCGCAGGCCCACGCCGTCACGACCGAGAGGCTGTTCAGTGCCTGAGCACACCGCACCCGTCGCGCCCACGACCACGCCCGTCCCGCAGCGCGCGATGCGGCTCGGCGTCGCCGGCCCCGTCGGGACGGGCAAGAGCTCGCTCATCGCGACGCTCTGCCGCCGGCTGGCCGACCGGATCTCCCTCGCCGTCGTGACCAACGACATCTACACCGACGAGGACGCGCGCTTCCTGCGCGCGGCCGGGGTGCTCGACCCCGAGCGCATCCGGCCCGTCGAGACCGGCGCGTGCCCGCACACCGCGATCCGCGACGACGTGACCGCGAACCTGCTCGCGGCGGAGGACCTGGAGGCGGACTTCGCCCCGCTCGACCTCGTCGTGATCGAGTCCGGCGGTGACAACCTGACCGCGACGTTCTCGCCCGCACTCGTGGACGCCCAGCTCTTCGTGCTCGACGTCGCCGGCGGCGGCGACGTGGTGCGCAAGGGCGGGCCGGGCATCGCGCGCGCGGACCTGCTCGTGGTCAACAAGACCGACCTGGGCCCGTACGTGGGCGTGGACGTCGAGCGGATGGTGCGCGAGGGACGCGAGGCGCGTGCGGGCCGCCCGGTGGTCGCGCTGTCGAAGCACGACGAGGCGTCCGTGCAGGAGCTGGTCGACTGGGTGCTCGGCACGCTCGCCTCCTACCGGGCCGGCGGTCACGTGGCGGTCGACCCGGGCCCGATGGCGCCGCACTTCCACGCCGACGAGGAGCACGAGCACGCGCACGGCGACGAGCCGCACACGCACGCCGAGCAGCACGCGCACGCGCCGGCCGGGACGCACCCGGCGTGACGCGGATCACCGTCGCGCCGGGCGCCGGCCGGTCGGTGCTCGGCCTGCGGTCGGGTGCCCTGGCCGTGCGCGTCCTCGCGCAGGACGAGGCGGGGGCACGGGTGGCGCTCGTCGCCAACGGCGCCCTGCTGCTCGCGGGGGACGCCGTCACGGTGCAGGTCGAGGTCGCCGACGGCGCCTGGCTGGAGGTCGTCGAGACCACCGGCACGGTCGCGTACGGGGGCCCGGAGCCGTCGCGCTGGGACGTCGACGTGCGGCTGGGCGCGGGGTCCACCCTGTGCTGGGACGCGCTGCCGTTCGTCGTCTCGCACGGGGCGCGCACGCACCGGCGCACCGACGTGCACCTCGGCGACGGCGCCCGCGCGCTGCTGCGCGAGACGCTCGTGCTGGGACGCGCCGGGCAGGCGGGCGGCGACCTGTGGACCCGGACCGCGGCGTACGACGCGCACGGCCTGCTGCAGGTCGAGGAGCTCGACCTGTCCCGGGCGACGCGGGGCCTGCCCGGGGTGCTGGCGACCACGGCCGCGGCGGCGGCGTGCCGCGTGGTCGACACGGTCCTGGCGCTGGGCTGGTCGCCGGCCGCGGACCCCGGCCCGGACGACGCGGCGACGCTCCTCGCGCTGGACCGCCCCGGTGCGGTGCTGCGCTGGCTCGGGTCCGAGCTGCACCGCGACACGGTCGGCGACCGCTGCGTGGCGGCGTGGGGGGACGAGCTCGCCGCCGGCCGCGCGGCACCGTCGTCGCACGCGGCACCGTCCTCGCACGCGCCCCCGCCCGCGCCCGCGCGGGTCGTCCCGACCCCGGCGCCGGCGCGCGACCCGGTCGCCCCCTCCCCGTCCCGCCCGCCGCGCGGCGCCGCGCCGCCCGGCCCACCCCCGCGCGCCGAGCGCGCCCACCCGACCTTCCGCACCACCGTCACCGAGGAGTACGCATGACCACCACCGTCGCCGGGTTCGCCGGCGTCACCGGGAACGCCGGCGTCAAGGACGCCGTCCCGGACGTCAGCCTCGTGCACGCCACGGGCCCCACCACGTCGTCGGCCGTGTTCACCCGGTCCCTGTTCGCCGGCCCGAGCGTCGAGCTCAGCCGCAGCGGCGACCTCGCCGGCCTGCGTGCCGTCGTGGTCGTGTCGGGCAACGCGAACGTCGCGACCGGTGCGGCCGGCCTGGCCGACGCGGGCGCGCTGCGCGACTGGGCCGCGGACCGCGCCGGCTGCGCGCCCGAGCAGGTGCTCGTCGCCTCCACGGGCGTGATCGGCGTCCCGTACCCCATGGACCGGCTGCGCGCCGGCCTCGCCGCCCTGCCGGCGGCCGCACCGGTCGACCTCGACGCGGTCGCGCAGGCGATCATGACGACGGACACGCACCCCAAGGTCGCGACGCGGCAGGTCGGCGCGGCGCGCGTGGTCGGCATCGCGAAGGGCGTCGGGATGATCGAGCCCGACATGGCGACCATGCTGTCGTTCGTCTACACGGACGCCGAGGTGCCGGCCGACGACCTCGACCGGATCTTCCGCTCGGTGGTCGCGCGGACGTACAACGCCGTCAGCGTCGACACCGACACGTCGACGTCCGACACGGCCGCGGTCCTCGCGTCGGGCGCCGCCGGGCCCGTCGACCTCGCCGAGCTCGAGGCGGCCCTGCTCGAGGTGTGCACCGCGCTCGTGCGCATGATCGCGTCGGACGGCGAGGGCGCGTCGACGCTGATCGAGGTGCGGGTGACCGGGGCGCGCGACGACGCGCAGGCCAAGCTGGTCGGCAAGTCCGTGGTCAACTCCCCGCTGGTCAAGACGGCCGTGCACGGCGCCGACCCCAACTGGGGGCGGGTCGCGATGGCCATCGGCAAGTGCTCGACCGAGACCGACATCCGCCAGGAGGCGGTCCGCATCGCGTTCGGCGGCCTGGAGACCTACCCGACGCTGCCCACGCCCGACGTCCGGGCGCAGCTCGAGGCGTACCTGGGCCGCGACGAGGTCGTCGTCGAGATCGACCTGGGCATCGCCGACGGCGCGTTCACCGTGTACGGCTGCGACCTGACCGAGGGCTACATCCGCATCAACGCGGACTACACGACCTGACCGCGGGAGGGCCGGCGGTGCGCGCGGGAGTCCGCCGCGCGCACCGCCGCGCTCGCCACCGTCCCGTCACACGGCCGAGCAGGCGACCGTCCCGGTGGGCGGCGTGCCGGTGCCGATGAAGCCGGCGGTCGTCGTCCCGCCGGTGTCGAGCCTGCCGTTCCACGCCGCGTTGCGGACCGTGACCGTGGCGCCGGACGTCGAGAAGTCGCCCGACCACCCCTGCTGGACCGCACCGCCCGACGGCAGGTCGAACGTCGCGCGCCACCCGCCGACGGCACGCGTCCCGGCCGTGACGGTGACGGACGCCTGGTACCCGCCCGGCCAGCGGCCCGCGACGGTGAGGGTCGCCGTGCACGTCGCTGCGGGGAACCCGGGCGTGCGGGTGGGCGTGGGCGTCGCGCTGGACGTGGGGACGGGGGAGCCGGTCGGGCCCGTCGGCGACGGGATCGGGTAGCCGGTCGGGCCTGTGGGCGACGGCTGCGGCGGGGGCCCCGGCGGGGTCACGTCGGGCGAGGGCTCGATGCCCTCGACGCGCAGCAGCGACGTCACGAGCTCGGTGAGGCGCACCGCGACCACCTGGTGGTCGGAGAGCGACGGGTGCCAGTGGCAGCCGGTCAGGTCGAGGCCGCCGTACAGCCACGGGACCACCCGGTCGTCGCCCGCCGCCTCGGCCGCGAAGGCGATCTCCCGGGTGATGTCGCGCACCTCGGGCGCCGTGTCGGGCGCACCGAGGACGATGAACGTCGTCGGGCCGTAGCGCTCGCGCAGCTGCGCGACGAACTCCTCGTACGCCGCGCGGTACGCCGTGCGCAGCGTCGCCGCGGTCCACGGCTCGCCGGCCCCCACCGGCGTCGAGAAGTCGTTGATGCCGAGGCCGACGACGACGACCTGGGGGTGCCAGCCCGCGGGCCGGTCCCACACGTCGCCGTCGACGGCCGGCAGCGCCCGGTCGGCGTAGGTGCGGAAGCTCGTCCCGGGCTCCCCGCCGGCGTAGTTGCGCACCATGCCGCGCCCCGAGAACGCGTTGAGCTGGTAGTCGGCGCCGAGCGCCTGGGCCGTCAGGGCGGCGAACGAGCGGTCGGCGTTGGTCCGGCGGGCGACCTCGTCCCCGGTGCACTCGCGGGTCGGCGACTCGTTGCCGTACCCCGCGGTGTAGGAGTCCCCGAAGAACTCGAGCTGCACCCGGCGGGGCGCCCGGGCGGGCAGCACGGCCCCGCCCGGCGCGGCCACGAAGCCGCCGAACGTGGTGGTGGTCCACGGGCTCTCGTTGCGCCGGACCACCCGGATGGTGTGCTCACCGTCGCCCAGTCCCTGGAGCCACCGCGTGCCGGTGCCCGGCGTCACCCACGTCGCGACCAGGTGCCCGTCCAGGATGACGTCGTAGTCCCCGACGGCGTCGTCGAAGACGACGCCGACGCCCGTGCCGCGGAAGCGGCCCTCGAAGTACACGCCCGGCCAGCCGAAGGCGAGCCCGTCCGCGGTCGGCACCACGCGCCCTCCGGTGTGCACGGTCGGGTCGGCGGTCGCGGCCGCCGCGCCGGCGGGTCCGGCGGCGGCCGGCGCGGCCGCGGCGGCGGCGCCGGGGGCCTGCGCTGCCGCACCGCCCGCCAGCATCAGGGAGGCGGTCGTGGCGAGCGCGGTCAGCACCAGTGCCGCGCTCGGACGAGGGTGTCGCACGGGTGTCTCCATCTCCGGGCGCACGGCGCGCCCCCCGCGTTCGTACCGGCCCCCTCACCTGCGCCACCAGGACCGAAGCGCTTCACATCCGCCGCCGCGCGAGCGACGACGACGCGGTCAGGCGCCGGCGGCGCGGACCAGGCCCGTCTCGTAGGCGAGCACGACCGCCTGGACGCGGTCCCGGACGCCGAGCTTGGCGAGGATGCGCCCGACGTGCGTCTTCACGGTCGCCTCGGCCAGGAACAGCGCGGTCGCGATCTCCGCGTTCGACAGGCCCTCGGCGACGTGCTCGAGCACCTCGACCTCGCGGGGTGTGAGCGCGGCGAGGCGCGGGTGCGGCGCACCGGGCTGCGGTGCGGCGCCGGACGCGGGCAGCCGCTCGGAGAACAGCTCGAGCATGCGCCGCGTGATGCGCGCCGACACCACGGCGTCGCCCGACGCGACGGTCTGCACCGCGGTCACGAGGTCGGCGGGCCGGGCGTCCTTGAGCATGAAGCCGCTCGCGCCGGCGTGCAGCGCGGCGAACGCGTACTCGTCGAGGTCGAACGTCGTGAGGATGAGCACGCGCACCTCGGGCTGCGCCTCGACGATGCGCCGGGTGGCCTCGATGCCGTCCATGCCGGGCATCCGCACGTCCATGAGGACCACGTCGGGGCGCAGCGCCGCGACCTGGCCGACCGCCGTGGCGCCGTCGCCCGCCTCGCCGACGACGTCGAAGCCGCCGCTCTCCAGCACGAGGCGGAAGCCCACCCGCACCAGCGCCTGGTCGTCCACCAGCAGGACCGTCGTCATGCGTCTCCCTCGTTCCACGGCAGCAGCGCGCGCACGCGCCACCCCTGCCCGTACGGACCTGCCTCGACCGTCCCGCCGAACGCGGCGGCCCGCTCCGTCATGCCGACGAGCCCGCGCCGGCTCCCGGGGCCGGCGGTCGCGGGTGCGGTGCCGCCCCGGTCGGTGACGACGACCTCGACGGCGTCCGCCCGCCGCCGCACGTCCACCTCGACGTCGGTCGCGACGGGCGCGTGCCGCAGCGTGTTGGTCAGCGACTCCTGCACGATCCGGTAGACGGCGAGCTGCAGCGCGGGGTCCAGCGCGTCGAGCCCGGTCACGGCGAGCCCGGACGTGCGGACGGCCAGCCCCGCGGTCCGCGCACGCCCGACCAGCCGCGGCAGGTCGAGGCTGCCGGGCTGCGGCTCGAGCGGTGCGTCGCCGGCCGGGCCGTCGCCGTCGTCGTCGTGCAGGACGCCGAGGATGCGCCGCATGTCGCCGAGCGCGGCGCGGCCGGTGTCGACCAGCTCGTCGAGCGCCGCCCGCGCCCGGTCCGGCGCCCAGTCGAAGGCGGCGGACGCACCGCCGCCCAGCGCGACCATGACCGAGATGCTGTGCGCGACCACGTCGTGCATCTCGCGCGCGATCTGCGCGCGCTCCGACGCCTGCGCGAGGCGCGTCCGCTGCGCGTGCTCCTCCGCGCGGGCGCGTGCCGCCTCGGCCAGCGCGGCGACGCGCTGGCGCCGGGCGTGCACGAGGGTGCCGAGGCCGACCGCGAGCAGCGCGAGCACGACGACCGGGGCCGCCATGGCGAACCAGGCCGGGCTGGTCGCGAAGCCGAAGGGGCCGCTGCCGGTGACCGCGGCGAACGCGTCGGCGTCGTCGGGGTCCACCCCGAGGGACTTCGCGCCCACCGTGCGGGCGAGGGGCAGCACCCGGGCGCCGACCAGCAGGGCGAGGACGCTCGCCCCGGCCGCCGCCAGGAGGGTCCGCGGCGGCGCGGTGGTCGCCACGACGTAGAGCGCGAGGGCGACACCGAGCTCGAACCCGTTCGTCGCACCCGTCAGCGCCAGCGACAGCACGCCGAGGACGGTCATCACGGCGGCGACGAGCACCGGCCGCCGCCGGCGCCACACGAGCGCGACGGCGCCCGCGAGCGTGAGCACCGCCGACGTGACCTGCATCAGCAGCACCCGCGGGCCGCCCAGCACCTCGTGCAGCCAGTACATCGAGTCCGCCCCGAGCCCGAGCAGCAGCGCCCACCCGGTGAAGACCGTCACGACGGCCGCGTCCACGAGGCCGGGGCGCCGAAGGAGGAACCGGCGGACGGGGCCGGGGCGGGGAACCGCAGCCTCGGCGACGTCGGGACCCACCGGGTGCCCGCCCACGTCGCCTCCCGCCGTCACGGTCGCATCCTCCCAGCCCTGCGGGGCTGGTCCCGCACCGCGGGCGTCGTGCGGGCGCGCCGGGGCGGACGGCCCCGCGGCCGCCCACCCCGGCACCTCGCCCGTGCTCAGGCGTCCCTCCGGCGCAGGAGCACGGCCGCCACCGCGAGCGCGCCGAGCGCCCAGGCGAGCATGACGCCGTAGCCGGTCCACGGCGGCAGGTCGCTGGTGATGCCGGTGATCACGGACCCGAGGTGGTCGTGCGTGACGAGGCGCGCACCGGCGCTCGTCGGCAGGTACGCGGTCGCCGCCTGCAGCGGCTGCCACGGGATCATCCCGAGCCCGTTCTCGACGACGAGCATCAGCCCCAGGACGACCGTGATGCCGGCGGCGCTGCTGCGCACGAGCGCGCCGATCGCGAACGCGAGCGCCGCGGCGGTGGCGAGGAAGAGCGGGACACCCAGCATGATCCGCAGGTCGTCCGGGTCGCCCAGGTCGACCGGCATCCGGCCGTGCGCGAGCGACGGCGCGGCGACGGCCCAGCCGGCGGCGACCATCACGACCGACGCCGCCAGCACGGCGAGCACCGTGACGAGCAGCTTGGCGAGCAGCGCGGGGACGCGGGTGGGGGCGGCGGCGAGCGTCGAGCGGATCTGCCCGGTGCCGTACTCGCCGCTGATGGTCAGCACGCCGAACGTGCAGAACGCGAGCATGGCCAGCGGGATGCCGGCGGTGGCGTAGACCGACCCGACCCGCTCGGGGTCCGGGTACTCCCGGGCGAGCGCGCTGATGCTCGCCGACTGCATCCCGGCGAACGCCACACCGAGCACGACCCCGACGCCGAGCGTCCACCAGGTCGAGCGCAGCGAGCGGAGCTTGATCCACTCGGCGGCGACCAGGCGGCGGAAGGTGAGGGGGTGCACGGCGACGCGGCTGCGCGTCGGAGGGCCCGCGACGGTGGTGGTGAGCGTGGTCATCGGCGGCCTCCTGCGGCGGCGTGGGACGGGGCGGAGCGGTACTCGACCGCGTCCGCGGTGAGCTGCATGTAGGCGTCCTCGAGCGAGGTCTCGACGGGTGCGAGCCCGTGCAGGACGAGCCCGGCGGCGGCCGCGACGGCGGCGACGGCCGGGGGCGTGCTGCCGGTGACCTCGAGCACGTCGTGCGCCACGGACGCGACCACGACGCCGGGGTCGCGCGTCAGGACCGCCGCGAGCTGCGCGGCCGACGGCGTGCGGACCTGCACCGCGGTGGTCTGCGCGCGGGCGACGATCTCGCTGACGGGCGCGTCGGCGATGACGCGGCCGCGGCCGACCACGATCAGGTGGTCCGCCGTCAGGGCCATCTCGGTCATCAGGTGCGAGGACAGGAACACCGTCCGGCCCTCGGCGGCGAGCCCGCGCAGCAGGTGGCGCACCCACAGCACGCCCTCGGGGTCGAGCCCGTTGACGGGCTCGTCGAGGATGAGCGTCTGCGGGTCGCCGAGCAGCGCGGCCGCGATGCCGAGGCGCTGGCCCATGCCGAGCGAGAACGTCCCGGCGCGCTTGCCGGCGACCGGCGCGAGGCCCGTCATCTCCACGACCTCGTCGACGCGGCGCCGCCCGATGCCGTGCGTCGCGGCCTGCGCGAGCAGGTGGCTGCGGGCGGACCGCCCGCTGTGCACGGCCTTCGCGTCGAGCAGCGCGCCGACCTCACCCAGGGGCGCGCGGTGCCGGGCGTAGTGCTTCCCGTTGACGGTGACCGTGCCGCTCGTCGGCCGGTCGAGGCCCACGACCATGCGCATCGTCGTCGACTTGCCCGCGCCGTTGGGGCCCAGGAACCCCGTCACCGTCCCCGGCCGGACCGTGAAGGTCATGCCGTCGACGGCCGTCCTGGCCCCGTACCGCTTCGTGAGCCCCGTGGCCTCGATCATGCGTCCTCCTCGTTCGGTGTGACTCGAACGTAGGAGCGGGGCAGGGGGCGGCGGGACGCCCGTGCGGACCACATCGGCGGCGGCGCGGCGTACGCCGCGGGGATGACACCGTCACCCCCGCGGCGTCGCGCGCCGCGTGGCTCAGCGCAGCAGCGTGCCGGCGCGGCCGTACTGCTGCGGCACGGTCGGCTCGACACCGAGGTCGAGCGCGGCACGCAGCGGCCAGTACGGGTCCGCGAGCAGGGGGCGGGCGAGCGCGATCGCGTCGGCCGACCCGTCGGCCAGCACCGCCTCGGCGTGCGCCGCGTCGGTGATCATGCCGACCGCGACCGTGGGCACGCCCGCCTCCGCCCGGATCCGCGCGGCGAACGGCACCTGGTAGCCCGGGCCCGCGGGGATGCGCACCGACGGCAGGTTGCCGCCCGTGGAGACGTGCACCATGTCGACGCCCAGCGGTGCGAGGTCGGCGGCGAGACGCACCGTGTCGTCGGCCGTCCAGCCGGCGGGCTCGACCCAGTCGGTCGCCGAGACGCGCACGAGCACGACGACGCCCTCGCCGACGGCGGTGCGGACCGCCTCGACGACCTCGCGCACGAGGCGGGTGCGGTTCTCGAACGAACCGCCGTACGCGTCCCCGCGGCGGTTGCTGTCGGGCGACAGGAACTGGTGCAGCAGGTAGCCGTGCGCGGCGTGCACCTCGACCACGTCGTACCCGACCTCGACCGCCCGGACCGCCGCGTCGGCGAACGCGCGCACGACCCCGGCGACGTCGTCGGTGGACAGTGCGCGGGGCGCGGGGGAGTCCGCCGCGAACGGCACGGCGCTCGGGCCGACCGTCTCCCAGCCGCCTTCGTCGGCACCGAGCGGGGCGCCGCCGCGCCACGGCGCGTCCGTGCTCGCCTTGCGGCCGGCGTGCGCGAGCTGGATGCCGGCCTTCGCGCCCTGCGCGTGCACCAGCGCGGTGAGGCGGCGGTGCCCCTCGGCCTGCGCCTCGTCCCACAGCCCGAGGTCGAACGGCGTGATGCGGCCCTCCGGCGTCACCGCCGTCGCCTCGGTGATGACGAGCGCCGCCCCGCCGACCGCCCGCGAGCCGTAGTGCTGCAGGTGCCAGTCGTGCGGCACGCCGGCCGCGGGGCCGGTCGGCTCCGCGGAGTACTGGCACATCGGCGCCATCCACACGCGGTGCGGGAACGTGACGCCGCGCAGCGTGAGGGGCGTGAACAGGGCGGGCGTGGTCATCGGGGTCCTTCCGGATCGGCAGGCGGCGCGCGTGCGCGACCGCCTCGTGGGTCAACCGCCCCCGTCGTCCGGCTCTTCCGCCGGTGGGTGGCGGACGGGTCACGTGTGACACGCCCCACCGCGCCGCGCGAGCCGTCGCCGCGCGGGTCGCGCCCGTGGGACGGCGGTCCCGACCGCCGGAGGTCCCGGGTGCGTCGCCCGCGGGCGCGTCGTACGGTCGCCGCAGTGCCGTCGTCCCCGCCGGCGCCCGAGGCGTCAGGAGCGGACGTGACCACGACCCCGGCGCCCGTCGGCGCCCCCGACGAGGGGGTGCCCCTGGGACGTCCCGCACCCCGTGCCCCCGCGCCGGCCGGCGCGCGCGGCGTGCTCGCCGTGCTGCTGGGCGGCCCTGCCGGCGTCGTCCGCGTCGCGGGTGTGGTGTGCGTGGTCGTCGCGCTCGTGGGGCGCGATCCCGTGGACGCGGCGTTGTTCTCGCTCGTCCTCGCGGGGCTGGTCGTCCCGCTCGTGGGACGCGTCGACCCGAGGCTCGACGCCGCCTACGGCGTGGGGCTGCTGCTGGCGGCCTGGTCCGGCGCGCTGGGGCTGTACGAGCGGGTGGCGTGGCTCGACGTCGTCATGCACCTGGTGGTCACGGGGCTGGTCGCCGCCGTCGTGCACCTCGTCATCGCGCGCCGCACGGGTGCCGTGGTCGACCCCGCACGCCCCGCGCCGGGCGTGACCCGGGCGGCGTCGGTGGCGGTGACGGCCGCCCTGGGGATGGCGCTCAGCGTGGCGTGGGAGGTCGGCGAGTACCTCGGCAACGCCTACGTCGACCCGGAGATCTACGTCGGGTACGCCGACACGGTGGGCGACCTGGTGATGGGCGGGCTGGGCTCCGCCGTCGCGGGCGCGCTGCTGCTGCGCGGGGCGCGCGGCGGGCGGGGCGGCGTCGCCGCCTGACCGCCAGACGGACGGTTCACCCGGGCGAAACAGGGGCAAACCGGTCGTGGTCGGCCGGTGGGCGTCGACACACTGGCAGACGCGGCACCGGCCGACGCCCGGCACGGTGCGCATCGAACCCGGGGGAATCCCATGCGCGTCCCGTCCGCCCTGCCGATCGCCACCCTCGCCGTCGCGGCCGCGCTCCTCGCGCCGCCGGCCCACGCCGTACCGGTGGCCGCCGCACCGCCGCCCGTCCCCGGGTGCGGCGCGACCCTCACGGCCGACGCACGCCTCACGGCGGACCTCACGTGCCCGGCCGGGAACGGCCTGACGCTCGCCGCGGGCGTGACGCTCGACCTCGGCGGGCACGTGCTGCGCGGCGCCGGCGGGACCGGTGTCGTGGTGCCGGCCGCGGGCGACGTGACGGTCCGGCGCGGGACGATCACGGGATGGGACGTCGGGGTCGCCTCCCCGCCCACGGGCTGGGAGGAGGACCACGAGGGCACGGTGACGGTCGAGCGCGTCCGGTTCGACGGCAACGGGTCCGCCATGGACGGGACCTCGCGGATCGCTGGCCCGAGCAAGACGTTCCTGGTCTCGGGGTCCGTCCTCACGGGCAACGTGACCGGGTTCTCGGCGACCCCCGGTCACGTCCGGTTCTCCCGGAGCACGTTCGAGGGCAACGACAGCGTGGTGCGCATCGACTCCGGGTACGCCCTGATCGAGGACTCGCGGGCCAGCGGCAACGGCACGGTCATGTCCTGCTACGAGGCCGGCTGCGACCTGCGGGGCAGCACCGTGGAGGACAACGGGACGGTCGCGACCGGGTACTTCATGACGGCGATCGAGATCACCGACAGCACGGTCCGGCGCAACGACACCGTCGTCAGCAACGGCGGCGGCTACGGGTACACGCGCGTCGAGCGCAGCAGGCTGAGCGACAACCGGCTCGCCGTGGACGCCGGTGACGCGTCCGTGACGGTCGTCGACAGCACGTTCACGCGCAACGACGTCGCGTTCACGGCGCAGCCGGCGTTCGACGAGTCCGAGGTGACGCGGGTCGTCACGGGCAACCGCTTCCGGGACGGCGGCGACGCGATCCTGGTGGAGGAGGCCCCCGTGCGGCTCGGGAGCAACGACGCGCGACGCAACAGCCGCTGGGGGATCTACGCGCCGAACGCCGTGGACCTCGGCGGCAACACCGCCCGGGGCAACGGCAACGAGCCGCAGTGCGTCGGCGTCGTGTGCGGGGGCGTGCACTCCTGAGCCCCTGGCCCGTCCCCGTCGCGGTGCCGTGCCGTGCCGTCCCGTCCCCGTGCCGTGCCAGGATGCGGCGCGTGCCGCCCACGATCGCCCTCGACGACCCGCGCCGCGCCGACGTCCTCGCCCTGCTCGAGGAGCACCTCGCCGACATGTACGCGACCTCACCGGCCGAGTCGGTGCACGCGCTCGACCCGTCGGCGCTCGCGGTCCCCGGCGTGACGTTCTGGACCGCGCGCGACGACGCCGGCCTGCTGCTCGGGTGCGTCGCGCTGAAGGAGCTCGCGCCGGACGACGGCGAGCTGAAGTCCATGCGGACCGCCGCGGCGGCGCGCGGCCGCGGGGTCGGCGGCGCCCTGCTCGCGCACGTGCTCGGGCAGGCACGCGGGCGCGGCTACCGGACGCTGCACCTCGAGACCGGCACGCAGGACTTCTTCGCCCCGGCACGGCGGCTGTACGCACGGGCCGGCTTCGCGCCGTGCCCGCCGTTCGGCGCGTACGTCGAGGACCCGAACAGCGCCTTCTACCGCCTCGAGCTGGCGCCCGCCGGCTGACGCCGTCGGCCGGCGGGCGGGGCCGGTGCGTCAGCCATGGCCGCCCACCGGCTCGAGCCCGTGCACGCGGCCGCCGGCGAGGGACGCGTGCGGGCGCGCCTCCGTCGCGGCGTCGAACCGCTCGCTGCGGCGTCGCACGGCGGCCTCCGCGTCCGCGTGCACGAGGTCGCCGTTGATCCCTGCCGCCGCCAGGACGCCCGCGGTCGCCGCTCCGCCCACCATCGCGGCCAGGTCGGTGGCGTTGCCCGCCACCCAGACGTCCGGCAGGTCGGTGCGGCCCCCCGGGGAGGACGAGACGTACGTGCCGAACGGGTGCTCGCTCACGGTGCCGCCGAGCTGCTCGTACAGGTCCGCGTTGGCCACGAACCGGGGTGCCACGGCCACCGCGTCGACGTCGAACCGGCGACCGTCCGCCAGGACGACCGCCCGCAGCGCGTCGTCGTCGTGGTCGAGCCGCTCCACCGTCCCCTGAACCAGGCGGACGTCGAGGGCCACGAGCTGCTCCCGCTCCGTGTCCTCCAGGTCGGGCCCGGAGTGCAGGAAGAGCGTGACGTCGTCGCTCAGCTGACGCATCAGCAGCGCCTGGTGCGGCGCGTTGTCGCTGGTCGCGAGCACGCCGATGCGCCGGCCGCGGACCTCCCAGCCGTGGCAGTACGGGCAGTGCAGCACGTCGGCGCCCCACCGCTCCCGCACGCCCGGCACGTCGGGGAGGACGTCGGTCAGTCCCGTCGCCAGCAGCAGGACGCGGGCGCGGACGTCGCCGCCCTCGGCGAGGCTGACGACGAGGCCGTCGCCGTCGCGCCGCGCGCCCACGGCGCGGTCGCTGCGGACCTCGGCGCCGTAGGACTCGGCCTCCCGGCGGCCCGCGGCGAGCAGCTCCTGCGGGGGGACGCCCTCGCGGCCCAGCAGGTTGTGCGCGCCCGCGGCGGGCGCGTTGCGCGGCTCGCCCGCGTCGACGACGAGCACGGACCGCAGCGAGCGGCCCAGGGTCACGGCGGCGGCCAGGCCGGCGGCCCCGCCGCCCACCACCACCACGTCGTACCGGTCGGTCATCGGGCACCTCCGTCGTGCATCGGGACGCCGGCCGCGCCGTGGCGGGCCGGGTCGGGGTCCTCGTGGGTGGACGGCCGGGCTCCGTCCGCGCGCCGCGCGACCCACACCGTGCGGCGCGTCCGCGCCGTCAGGGCGTCGAGCGCAGCGGGGTGCCGTGCGAGCAGGCGGTCCAGGGCCGCCACGTCGGCCGGGGCGAGCCGGTCGGCGAGCGCCGCGCGCACGTGGCCCAGCCACGCGCGCACGAACCGGCCGTCGGCGGCCTCGGCCGTGACGTGGTGGACGGCGTCGACGGTGAACCCCGCGTGCTCGAGGTGCGGCCGCCAGTCGGGATGAGCGTTCCACGGGGACATGGCGGCGGCGAGGCGGGACGCGAGACCGGGTGCCGACGGCAGGTCGTCGGGCAGCACCTGCGCCGGCTCGTCGAGCTCGGCGACCAGCGCGACGCCGCCGGGGCGCAGGGCGGCGTACGCGTCGCGCAGCACGCGGTCGGCCTGGGCCAGGTGGTGCAGCGAGGACGCGGCCCACACGACGTCGACGGTGCCGGTGGCGGGCCACGCGCTGTCGAGGTCGGCCTCGAGCGTGCGGACGCGGTCGCCGAGCCCGGCGCTGCGGGCCGCGGTGCGGACGCGCGCGAGCATCGCCGCGGAGCGGTCGACCGCGACGACGGTCGCCGCGGGCAGGCGCCGCGCGAGCGCGAGCGTCCCGGTTCCGGTGCCCGCACCCAGGTCGACGACCGTGCGCGCGTCCGGGCAGTGGCCGGCGACCAGGTCGGTCGCCGTCGTGAGCCAGGCGCCGAGCACCTCGGCGTCGAGGTCGAGCAGGGCGGCGTTCGTCGCCTCGTCGGCCGGGGAGGGATGGACGCCGCGGGCGTCGTGATGCGCGTCGAGACGGTGCCCGCGGTGCTCGTGGGCCGGGCGGTCGACCGGGTGGCCGGGCGTGGAGGTCATGCGGACGACGTTAGGCGACCGTTGTGCGAGAGACATAGGCTCTTGCGCATGACGCAAGAAGTGGACCTCGATGCCGTCGTCCGGCAGCGCGTGCGCGGGCTGCGGCTCGCCCGCGGCTGGTCACTGGAGGCCCTCGCGGCGCGCTGCTACCTCAGCCCCTCGACGCTGAGCCGCATCGAGACCGGCCACCGGCGCATCGCCCTCGACCAGCTCGTCCCGCTCGCGCGCGCGCTCGGCACCACGCTGGACCAGCTCGTCGAGCCGGTCCAGGACGAGGACGTCGTCATCCGGCCCGAGCCCGAGGAGGCCGAGGGCCTCACCACGTGGCTGCTGTCGCGGCCCGGTGCGATCCCCGGCGTGACCGTCGCGAAGATGCGCATCACGCCGGAGCGGCCCGTGCGCGGCACGGGCGTGCACCCCGGGTACGAGTGGTTCACGGTGCTGTCCGGCACGGTCCGCCTGCGGCTCGGCGAGCGCACGGTGCAGGTGCGGACCGGCCAGGCGGCGGGCTTCTCGACGATGGTGCCGCACGCCGTCGACGCGCCCGAGGGCACCGCCGAGATCCTCAGCATCTTCGACCGCGACGGCGAGCGCGCCCACCTGCACGCGGGCGGCTCCGCCGGCTGACGGCGGCGCGCCCGCGCCCGTGGGCCGCGAGGCCGGTCACGAGGGCTTCGTGGCCTTCCCGTCGAGCCACAGGGTGTCGGACGCGTGCGCGTGCGTGCCGCCGGTCCCGACGTACTTCCCCGAGATCGTCGGCCCCTGCGTCAGCACGCGCCAGAACGCCATGGCGTGCCCGCGCCCGAGCCCGTGCTCCTCGGCGAACCAGGCGACCACCTGCCCCGCCTTCGTGCCGGGGGCGTCCAGGCCCTTCTCGTGCGCCACGGCGAGCAGCTCGCGCGGGGTCATGCCGGTGCGGTCCTCGATCGTGTCGAGGTAGGCCTGGAAGGACATCGGGGCTCCCGTCGTCGCGGCGACGCCGCGCGCGTCGCCCGCCCTGCCCGACCGTCGGCGTGGGCGGGACTCATCGGGGTCACCCGCACGGGGGCACGACCTGCGCGGACGCGCGGCGGCTGGTGGGATGGGCGTCGGCCGGGGTGCTCCCGGGGCGCGGACCGGCGCCGCGACCGGCACGGTGACCGGCGCGGTGACCGGCACGGGGCGGGGTGGGTGCGTGCGCGCGGACGACGGTGGTGCGGTGCCCGCGTGGGCGGTCGCGTCGGCGGTGCTCGCGCCGGTCGCGATGATCGGCGGCTGGACCCTCGCGGCGGCCCTCCAGCCGGGCTTCGACCCCGTCGCCGGGACGATCAGCGCGCTCGCGGCCACGACGGCCACCGCGCCGGCGGTGATGACGGCCGGGCTCGCCCTCACCGGCGCGGCGCACGTCGGCACGGCGCTCGGCACCCGCCCTCTGCCGCGCGCCGGCCGGCTCCTGCACGCGCTCGGCGGCATCGCGACGGTCGCGGTCGCCGCGCTGCCCGTCGACCGTGCCCCGCAAGCCCACGGGCTGGCGGCCGCGGTGGCGTTCGGCGCGCTCGCCCTGTGGCCGGCGGCGGCGTGGCGTCGCGGCACCACGCACGGCCGCACGGACGTGCGACCCGACCGGCCCGCGGTGACGCGCCCGGCGGTGGCGCTGACGGCCTCCGCGGTGCTGCTCGCGCTGCTGACGTGGTTCGTGCTCGAGCTCCAGGGCGTGGGCCCGGCCCGCGGTGCGTGGACCGGCCTCTCCGAGCGCGCGGTCGCCGGCGCGCAGGCCCTCTGGCCGCTCGCCGTGGTGCTCTCCCTGCGCGCCGACGCCGCACGACGCCGCTCCGGCACGCACCCCTGACCCCGGCACCGGAGGCGCCTCCCGCAGCCGCCCGCTCGTCGAGGCCCCCGTCGGTGCCGAGTTCGCCCCGTCGGTGCCGAGCTCGCCCAGTCGGTGCCGAGTTCGCCCAGTCGGTGCCGAGTTCGCCGGTCCCCTGGGGCGTACTCGGGGTGCAAAGGGCGAACTCGGCGTCGGGGGAGGGCGGCGCGGGCCGGGGCGTCCGCCCGGGCCACGACGGCGGCGCGGGCGCAGCCCCGCGCCCGGCCCGGGCGCGCCGGGGACGGGGACGTCGGCCGGCGCGAGAGGATCGGGGGGTGCGTGCGCTGGTGGTCGAGGAGTTCGGTGCGGTCCCGCAGGTGCGGGAGGTGCCCGACCCGGCGTGCCCGGACGACGGCGTGGTCGTGCGGGTCGCCGCGACGGGGGTGTGCCGCAGCGACTGGCACGCGTGGCAGGGGCACGACGACGGCGTCCGGCTGCCGCACGTGCCCGGGCACGAGCTGGCGGGGACGGTCGTCGCGGTCGGGCCGGGGGTGCGGGACTGGGCTGTCGGTGACGTCGTGACCGTGCCGTTCGTGTGCGCGTGCGGGACGTGCGCGACGTGCCGCGCGGGGGAGCACCAGGTGTGCCCGCACCAGAGCCAGCCGGGGTTCACGCACTGGGGGTCGTTCGCGGAGCTCGTCGCGCTGCACCACGCCGACACGAACCTCGTGCGCGTGCCCGCCGGCATGACGGCCGTCGAGGCCGCCTCGCTCGGCTGCCGCTTCGCCACCGCGTACCGCGCGCTGACGGTGCACGGCGCCGTGCGGGCGGGGGACGAGGTCGTGGTGCTCGGGTGCGGCGGCGTCGGGCTGTCCGCGGTCATGGTCGCCGCGTCGCTGGGTGCGCGTGTGGTGGCGGTGGACCCGTCTCCGGCCGCGCGCGCGGCCGCCCGTGCGGCGGGCGCGCACGTCGCCCTCGACCCCGCCGGTGGTACGCCCGCCGCGGTCGCCGCGCAGGTCGTGGCGGCCACGGACGGCGGTGCGCACGTGTCGCTCGACGCGCTCGGCAGCCCCGCGACGGCGCAGGCGGGCGTGCTGGCGCTGCGCCGCCGGGGCCGGCACGTCCAGGTGGGGCTGCTGCTGGGCGCCGACGCCGCGACGGCGCTGCCGATGGACCGCGTGGTCGCGCACGAGCTCGAGGTCTACGGGAGCCACGGCATGGCGGCGCACGAGTACCCCGCGATGCTGGCGGCGATCACGGCGGGGCGGCTCGACCCGGGTCGGCTCGTGGGCCGGACCGTCGGCCTCGACCAGGCGGCCGAGGCGCTGGCCGCGCTCGGGCGGCCGGGCGCAGGCGCGGGCATGACCGTCGTCGTGCTCTGACGCGACGTCCCGCGGGACGCCCCGCCGCACTGGCGGCCGGCGCTGTCATTCATCCGATGACCGGCCCGCATCGCGCGTGGCAGCGCGTTCCTCGGCCCGCCTGCCCGCTTTCACTCGAACGGGTGACAGTGAGGCCGGTGACCTGCGACGACGCGCCCCTTTCCCAGCGTGCGAGATGCCACCGACAACGTTATCTACAGTCATAGGACGATTGACCACTGATTTCCGGCAGGGATAACGTCGTGCACGTCCTATTTGTACACCATCCTTACAAATCGACGAACGGGAGTCGAGATGGTCAGGAGCAGTGCGCACCACCCCCGCCCGGGGTCGTCACGACGGCGTGCGCTCGCCGCCGCGCTGACGGCCCTCGGCGTGCTCGTCGCCGGGCTCGTCGCCGCGCCCGGTGCGAGCGCCGCGGGCGGGGTCACCGTCACGTTCACCTCCCAGGGCGACTGGGGGACGGGCCACCAGGTCGGCGTCACCGTCACCAACGGCACCTCGGCCGCCCTCCCCTCCTGGGCCGTCGACTTCACGCTGCCGGGCGGCGCCACGATCGGCAGCGCGTGGGACGCCGACCTCACCCGCAACGGCACCGCCTACCGCGCGACCAAGAAGGGCTGGGCCGGCCCGATCGCGCCCGGGGCGTCGCAGACCTGGGGCTACGTCGCCTCCGGACCCTTCGTGCGGCCCACCACGTGCACGGTCGACGGCGCCTCGTGCAGCGGCGGCGGCACCCCGACGTCGTCGCCCACGGCGACCCCGACGGCCACCCCCACCGTCACGCCGACCCGGACCCCGACGCCCACGCCCACGCCCACGACGCCCCCGCCCGCCGGCGCCAAGGTCGTCGGCTACTTCGCCGAGTGGGGCGTCTACGCCCGCAACTACCACGTCAAGGACATCGACACCTCGGGCTCGGCGTCGAAGCTGACCCACATCCTCTACGCGTTCGGCAACACCACGGGCGGGCGCTGCTCGATCGGCGACTCGTACGCCGACGTCGAGAAGGCGTACACCGCCGAGCAGTCCGTCGACGGCGTCGCCGACACGTGGGACCAGCCGCTGCGCGGCAGCTTCAACCAGCTGCGCGAGCTGAAGAGGAAGTACCCGCACCTCAAGGTCATCTGGTCGTTCGGCGGCTGGACCTGGTCGGGCGGCTTCACGCAGGCGGCGCAGGACCCGGCCGCGTTCGCGGAGTCCTGCTACAACCTCGTGGAGGACCCGCGCTGGGCGGACGTCTTCGACGGCATCGACGTCGACTGGGAGTACCCGAACACTTGCGGCCTGACGTGCGACGCGAGCGGCCCGCAGGCGTTCGACCGCGTCGTGACGGCGCTGCGCAACCGGTTCGGCCAGAACAACCTCGTCACCGCCGCCATCACGGCGGACGGCAGCAACGGCGGCAAGATCGACGCGGCGGACTACGCCACGGCGGCGCAGAAGCTCGACTGGATCATGCCGATGACGTACGACTACTTCGGCGCGTTCGCCCCGTCCGGCCCGACCGCGCCGCACTCGCCGCTCACCGCCTACCCGGGCATCCCGCAGGAGGGCTTCAACTCCGAGGCGGCGGTGAACAAGCTCATCGCCAAGGGCGTCCCGGCGCGCAAGATCCTGCTCGGCGTCGGCTTCTACGGGCGTGGCTGGAACGGGGTCACGCAGTCCGCGCCCGGTGGTGCGGCGTCCGGCGCGGCGCCCGGCACGTACGAGCAGGGCATCGAGGACTACGAGGTCCTCAAGCAGCGGTGCCCGGCGACCGGCACGGTCGGCGGCACGGCGTACGCGCACTGCGGCACCCAGTGGTGGTCGTACGACACACCGCAGACCCTCGCCGGGAAGATGACGTGGGCGCGGAACAAGGGTCTCGGCGGCGCGTTCTTCTGGGAGCTGTCGGGCGACACCGCGAACGGCGAGCTCATCACGGCCGTCTCCGGCGGCTGGCGCTGACCCACGTGCGCCGGCGCGCTGGGGTGCGCCGGCGCACGTGCACCACCGGCCCGGGTCCCCGCACGGCGGGGGCCCGGGCCGTGGCGTGCCCCGGCCGGCGCGAGGCGTCCGCCGGTGCCGGACGAGTGGTTGACGTCACCTCCGTGCGTCGGGTAGACCTGTCCGTCGGTGGCACAACGGCGTGGCGCCAGACGCATGACACGGGAGCGGCTCTCGGTAGGCCGCATCCGGCGTGCTCGTCCGGTCGGAGACGACGGCGAGCACGTGCGCGGTGAGAGCGCGACCACCCTCCCGGTCCTCTAACCCCCACTGACCAGGCGCCCCACCCGTGGGCGCCCGCACGACCACGGGTCCCCGAGCGTGCGCTCGCGGGGCCCGTGGTCGGCGGTGCGGGTCAGCCCGGGTCAGGCCTGCGTGCCGAGCGTGTCGATCGCCGCGACCTCGTCCGCGGTCAGCTCGAACGCGAGGGCGCCGAGGTTCTCCTCGATGCGCTCCCGGCGCACGGACTTCGGGATGACGACGACGTCGTGCTGCACGTGCCAGCGCAGCACCACCTGCGCCGGCGTGACGCCGTGCGCGCGCGCCGCGGCCGCGATCGGCTCGGCGTCCAGGTCGGTCCGCTTGAGCGGGCTGTACCCCTCGACGACGACGCCGCGCTCCCGGTGCGCCGCGAGCAGGTCCGCGTCGTGGTCGACCGGCGAGTAGGGGATCTGGTTGACGGCGGGCGCCTCGCCGGTGGCGGCGATCAGCTCGTCGATCTGCGCGACGGAGTAGTTCGAGACGCCGATCGAGCGGACGAGGCCCTCGTCGCGCGCCTTGATGAACTCGGCCCAGACCTCGGGGCTGGCCTGCTTGTTCGGCGGCCAGTGGATGAGCCACAGGTCGAGGTGGTCGGTGCCGAGCGCGGCCAGCGACTCGGCCAGCGTCTGCCGCTCGCGGCCGGCGTGGTCCGGCGGCAGCTTGGTCGTGACGAAGACGTCGTCGCGGTCGATGCCGCGGGTCGCGAGCGCGCGGCCGACCTGCGCCTCGTTGCCGTAGCCGGTCGCCGTGTCGATGTGCCGGTAGCCGAGCTGCAGCGCGGCGCTGATGGCGAGCTCGGCCTCGGCGCCCTCGGCCTGCCACGTGCCGAAGCCGAGCACGGGGATGGCGCCGCCGGGCAGCGCGAGGGTGGGGGTCTGGGGGTGCGTGGGGTCGGTCATGGCGTCCATCCTCACCACGGTGGCGCCGCCGCGCCCGTCGGGGACGGTGCGGGCGGGGTCAGTCGAGCGTGCTGCCCAGCGCCTTGCGCAGGGTCAGCAGGAGGTTGCCGACGACCGCGTGCCGGTCGGCGTCGCCCGCGCGGACGGTCGACCACGCGAGGTAGAGCGCGGACCACATCATCCCCAGCGACCAGTCGTCGGGCATGCGGGCGTCGAGCGTGCCGTCGGTGCGCCCGCGTGCGCACACCGCGACGAGCGCGTCGGCGTTGGTGACGTCGTTCGCCCACGCCTCCTCGGGCAGGAGGCCGGTGAACAGGATGGTGAGGAGGTCGCCGAGCTCGAGGTACTCCTGGGCGACGCGCAGCAGCGCCTCGAGCGCGGTGCCCTCGTCGAGGCGGGCGCGCGCGTGGGCGGCCCCGATGGCGGTGACGGCGTGGCGCGCGACGGCGTCGAGCAGGTCGGCGCGCTCGGGGAAGTAGCGGTGCAACGTCGTGCGCCCGACGTCGGCCAGCTCGGCGACCGTGCCGAGGGACGCCGCCGGGTCGGCCGCGAGCGCGCGGACCGCCGCGTCGAGGATCGCCTGGCGGGTCCGGGCGCGTGCTCCGCTCTCGCCCGGCGACGAGGCGGCGGCCGGGGCGCGCCGCACGCGCGTGCTGTTCGCCATGAGCGAACGGTACATCGGAAGGTCGCGGTGGGATATTCATTGACCGGTTTGGAACAGAGGTGCTCCACTCGAGGCATGAGCGCCGAGCCCGCACCGCCGCCTCGTCCCGCCGGACCGACCGACCCCGACCCCGCGGACCCCGCGGGCGCGCCGCCGTCCGACCGGGGGTCCGTCCTGCCGAGCGGCGACCGCCTGCGCATACTCCTCGACCTCGTGCGGCCGCACCGGCGCACCCTCGGGCTCGGGCTCGCGCTCGGCCTGCTCGGCACGGCGCTCGCGCTCGCGACGCCCATGGTCACCAAGTGGGTGCTCGACACGCTGGGCGAGGACCGCTCGCTCGGACGACCCGTCGCGCTGCTGCTCGTCCTCTTCCTCGTCGGCTCGGCGGTGGGGTACGTGCAGTGGGTGGTCATGGGCACGCTCGCCGAGCGGATCGTGCTCGACGCGCGCGAGTCGCTGGTCCGGCGCTACCTGCGCGCGACCGTGCAGGCCATCACCGGACGCCCCACCGGCGAGCTCGTCACGCGCGTCACCTCCGACACCGTGCTGCTGCGCGAGGCCACGTCGTCGAGCCTCGTCAGCCTCGTCAACGGCACGGTGGCGCTCGTGGGGACCCTCGTGCTCATGGGCGTGCTCGACCTCGTGCTGCTCGGCACGACGATGGCCGCGATCGTCGTGGTCTGCGCCGTCATGGCCGCGCTGCTGCCCGGCATCGGCGTCGCCGAGAAGGCCTCGCAGGAGGCGCTCGGGCGCCTCGGCGGCACGCTGGAGGGGTCGCTGCGGGCCATGCGGACCGTCAAGTCGAGCCGGGCGGAGGCGCGCCAGGCGGCGGCGATCCTCGGGGCGGCACGCGACGCCCGCGACCACTCGGTGCGTGCGGTCCGCACGACGGCGCTGGCCTGGACGGTCGCGTGGGGCGGCATCCAGCTCGCGATCATCGTCATCCTCGGCCTGGGTGCGTGGCGCGTCGCGCAGGGCGAGCTGGCCGTCTCGAGCCTCGTGGCGTTCCTGCTCTACGCGTTCAACATCGTCGGGCCGATCACCGAGCTCACGCAGAGCCTCACGCAGCTGCAGTCCGGGGTCGCCGCGGCGGCGCGGATCGGCGAGGTGCAGGCCATGGACGTCGAGCCGGACGCCCCGGCCGGGCCCGACGGCCACGCGGCGCCCGCCCCGTACGCCCGCCGCGGCGCGACCGCGGACCGCGCCGCCGACGGCCCCGTCCTCGAGCTGCGCGGCGTCACCGCCGCCTACGGCCCCGACCGGGAGCCCGCCGTGCGCGACCTGTCGCTCGTCGTGCCGCGGCGCGGCCACACCGCGCTCGTCGGCCCGTCGGGTGCCGGCAAGACGACCGTCTTCTCCCTGCTGCTGCGCTTCCTCGAGCCGCAGGACGGCGAGATCCTGCTCGACGGCCGCCCCTACGGCACGTGGAGCCACGCGGACGTGCGGGGACGGTTCGCGTACGTGGAGCAGGAGACGCCGGTCGTGCCCGGCACCATCCGCGAGAACCTGCTGTTCAGCAACCCCGACGCCACCGAGGACGAGCTCGTGCGCGCGCTCGCCGCGGTCCGCCTCGACGGGGTGTTCGACGACCTGCCCGACGGGCTGGGCACGCGCCTGGCGGAGACGTCGGTGTCCGGCGGGCAGCGTCAGCGCATCGCGCTCGCCCGCGCGCTGCTCTGCCGCCCCGACGTCCTCCTGCTCGACGAGGCGACGGCCCAGGTGGACGGGCTGACGGAGGCCGCGGTGCACGACGTCATCCGCGCCATGGCCACCACGGGCGCGGTCCTCACCGTCGCGCACCGCCTGTCGACCGTCGTCGACGCCGACACGATCCTCGTCCTCGAGGACGGGCGCGTCCGGGCGCAGGGCACCCACGCGCAGCTGCTCGTGGCCGACGCGCTGTACCGGGACCTGGTGGAGGCGCTGCGGATCCACGACGCCACGGACGCCGCGGTGGCCGCCGACGCGTGAGCGGGCGTGCCGCGACCCGCGCCCCGTCGCGGGCCGGCACCGGTCGCGCCGCTCAGCCGCCCGCCGGCGGGTCGGGCGGCGGCCCGAGCCCCGGGTGGCGCCGCCGCAGCACCGGCGGCGCCGCCCACCACCACGACTCGGCGAGCAGCGCGCCGACCAGCCCGGGCGCCGCCACGCGCAGGTCGACCAGGACCAGGTTCGTGCCCGCGTGGTGCGCGGTCGTCGAGTAGAGCGCGGGCTCCTGCGCGACCAGCGCACGGCGCTCGCCGTCGTCCTCGACCCGCACCGTCAGCCGGTGCTCGTCCCACAGGCGCGCGACGAGCGCGCGGTGGAACCAGGCGGGCTGCCCCCAGCTCGACCGCTCGGTCACGCCGGGCAGGGCGAGGGCCAGGCGACGCACGCCGTCGACGTCCACGGCACCAGCATGGCGCGCGCCACCGACACCGTCACCGGCCGCCGCCGCCCGCACCGCCACGGCCACCGGTGGCCGGCTCAGCGCGCCGGCGTCACTCCTCGCCCGGACCGCTGCGCCCCGGCGCCGCCTGCAGCCGTCCGCCGCCGTGCCCGGTCAGCCCCAGCTCGTCGACGAGGAACAGGAACGCCTGCGCGTACGGCTGCCCCGCGGTCTCCTCGCGGACCCGGTCCCAGTCGATCTGCTCGCGCAGCGCGCGGGCCATCGGCAGCAGCCACGTGAAGTCGCAGTAGTGCTCGCCGAGCACGCGCATCTTGGCCGAGATGATGTCGGTCGCCGGGAGCACGGGCATGCGCACGGCCAGCACCTCGAGCTCCTCGGCGCGTGCCAGCTGCTCGTGCGTGACCGGCTCCCCGACCATCCGGAACAGCACGTCGACCAGCTGCCCGTGGTGGTACGCCTTGAACAGCCAGTTCTCGGCCGGCTCCTGCACGTCGAGCCCCGCGGCGGCGAGCGCCCCCTTGGCCCGGTCGACGTCCTCCTCCGCGATCGCGAAGTCGGCGTCGTGGCTCGGCTCCGGTGCGCCGCGCGCCCACGCCGCGTACCCGCCCACGAGCGCGAACGGGATCTCCGCGTCCAGCAGCGCGACGGCCGTCCGGCGCAGGCCGTCCTGCAGGGCGGCACGGGCGTCGGGGGTCTCCGCACCCGTCGGTACGGGAAGGGGAGGTGGGGCCGCGCCGACGAGGGGGGCGGCGCCTGCGGTCGGCGTCGTCTCGGAGTGCATGCACGGTGTCTACACCGGCCGCGCGGGGTCCGCAGGACGAGCGGGTCCGCGACGGGCGGGCGGCGCGCCCGGCCGAGCCTGCGCGCGCGTGGAGGCGGGTGGCGGGTCACAATCACGGCGTGCGGCTGGCCACCTTCAACATCCTGCACGGGCGATCCACCGTCGACGGGCAGGTCCACCTCGACCGCTTCGCCGACGCCGTGCGACGCCTCGACGCCGACGTCCTCGCGCTCCAGGAGGTCGACCGCGGGCAGCAGCGCTCGCACGGGGCGGACCTCACCGCGGTCGCCGCGGAGGCGATGGGCGCGCCCCACCACCGGTTCGTCGCGACGCTGCACGGCGAGCCGGACCTGTGGGTGGCGGCGACCGGCGACGCGCAGCCGTCGGGCGCGGCGTACGGGATCGCGCTGCTCTCGCGCCTTCCGGTGCACGAGTGGCGTGTCGTCGCGCTGCCGGCGCTGCGCCGGCGCACGCCCATCCGCTTCCCGGGCGCGAGGTGGCCGGTGCTGGTGGAGGACGAGCCGCGGTCGGCGATCGCCGCGGTCGTCGAGACGGCCGACGGCCCCTGCACGGTCGTCGGCACGCACCTGACGTTCATCCCGGGCTGGAACGCGCGCCAGCTGCGGCACGTCGTGCGCGCGACGCGCACCCTGCCCGGGCCGCGCGTCGTCATGGGGGACCTCAACATGTCCGGTGACCGGCCGGCCCGCGTGTCGGGGCTGCGACCGCTCGCGCGGGCCTCCACGTACCCGCTCACGGCGCCGCAGCGCCAGCTCGACCACGTGCTCGGCAGCGGCCGCGTGGCGGCCCGGTCGGCCGCGCGCTCCCTCGACCTGGGCCTGTCGGACCACCGCGCCCTCGCCGTCGACGTCACCCTGAGCTGACCCGCCGGGGCAGCCCGACGCTCCCGGTACGCCGTCCACGTCGCTCAGGACGCGCCCACGCACGCCCGGCGCGCGCGCTCACCGCCGACCTGCCAGCCCACCACCGCCCCGGTCGCTCACTGCCGAGCCACCCGTCCTCCGACGTGCCACTCATGCCGACGTGCCGACCCACCACCGCCGCGCTCGGCTCGCCGCGTCGCTGACGCGTGACCGACGCGCCGGGTCGTCGCCGACGCGCCCCCTCGGGACCCCGTCCTCGTCACCGGCTCGTCGAGTTCGTCACGTCCGCTCCGAGTTCGTCACACCCAGGTGACGAAGTGGGCGCGTAGGTGACGAACTCGGCGTGGGCGTGGGCGTGGGCGTGGGGGTGGGCGTGGGGGTGGGGACGGGGGGAGTGCCTGGGGACGATGTCGATGCGCGGCGGCGGGATGCCGCACGGCCGACCGCGCGAGCGGGTTCGCAGGGCGCGGGGAGTGCTCGGTGCTGCGCGGGGGGGGGGGGCGTATCGGCGGTGCGCAGGGGGCGTGCGCGGGTGTCCCGCGGGCCCGGATCGGCCTCCCTCGGGGGACGTGCGTTGCGCGCTCGGGGGGCGGGTCTGGTCACGGTGCGTCGCGACCGACGGTGTCCGCTCCGACGTTCCCCGGGACCCACGCGACGACCGACGCCCCCGTCACCCGCACGGTGCCGGGGGCATCCGGCGGCCTCAGGACGCGTTCGCCGACCAGAGTGCGAGACCCAGCCACCCGAGCAGGGGAACGACCAGCTGCAGCGCCACCGTGCCCACGGAGGTCCACAGCGCGACGCGTGCGATGCGGCCTTCGCCCCGACGCAGCCCGACGACGGCGAGCACGATCGCGACCGGGCCCAGCACGTTGGGCCCCGCGAGCGCCGGCACGAGCGTCCCGATCGCCGCGACGACCGTGACGGCGGCCAGCGCGAACGCGCCCACCGACCACCAGGGGGTGCCCTCGGTGCGGTCGTCGGCCGCGTCCGTGGGCGGTGGGGTGCCGGGCGCCGCGGCGCCCGGCGTGTCGGGACGGTCGGGTCCGGGGGTCGGGACGCTCACGGCTGCTCCTCGGTCGTCGCCGGGGCTCGCCGGTGCGGCGGGCGCCGGGATGGCACGAGGCCAGTCTGTGGCACGACGGCACGACGGCACGACGGCACGACGGCACGACGGCACGACGGCACGACGGCACGACGGCACGACGGCACGACGGCACGACGGCACGACGGCACGACGGCACGACGGCACGACGGCAGCACCCCGGCGCGCGAACCGCACCGCGCCGTGGGCCGGTCTCAGGCGCCGAGCATGTCCTCGAAGGACGGGACGGCGTCGAACAGCCCGGCGCGTCCCACGGGTGCGCGGCCGGCGACCCGCTCGGCCAGCTGGACGCCCGCGCGGCGGACGCGGTCGGGCAGCGGCGCGACCTCGGCCGTCCCGGCGGCGGCCCAGTCGTCGGTGGCGGCGAACACGCCGGTCGGGACGACGTCCGCGCCGAGGTAGGCGAACAGGGGGCGCAGCGCGTGGTCCACCGCGAGGGAGTGGCGCGCCGTCCCACCGGTGGCGCCGAGCACGACCGGCGTCCCGCGCAGCGCGTCCTTGTCGAGCACGTCCACGAACGACTTGAAGATCCCGGCGTAGGACGCGGTGAAGACGGGGGAGACCGCGACGACGCCGTCGGCGCCGGCGAGCGCCTCCTGCGCGGCGGCGAGATCGGCGCCGGCGTAGCCGGTGAGGGTCATGTCGACGACGGCGTGCGCGAGGTCGCGCAGCTCGACGACCGTGACGCGCGCCGCGACGCCGCGCTCGGCGAGGGCCGCGACGGCGGCGTCGGCGAGGCGGTCGGCGAGCATACGGGTCGACGAGGGCTGCGAGAGGCCGCCCGAGACGACGACGAGGGAGCGTTCGCTCATGGAGGTGGTGCCTTCTTCCGGTGCTCTGCTGGCTGCGTCAGCGGACGGTGGCGGCGTCGAGGTCGTCCTCCGCCGTGCGGCCGGTCCAGTGGTCGGTCGTGCCGGTGCTCGCCGCGGGGATCGTGCCGGCCGCACGGGCGGCGGCGACGCGCTCGGCGTGGGACGGCGGGCCGGCCGGGACGTCGGCGGGGCGCCGCGCCTCGGCCTCCTTGCGGAGCACCGGGACGATGTCCTCCGCCAGGATGTCGATCTGCTCGAGCACCGTCTTGAGCGGCAGGCCGGCGTGGTCGATGAGGAACATCTGGCGCTGGTAGTGGCCGACCTGCTCCCAGAACGCGCCGTACCGGTCGATGACCTGCTGCGGGCTGCCGACGGTCAGGGGCGTCTCGCGCGTGAAGTCCTCCATCGAGGGGCCGTGCCCGTAGACGGGCGCGACGTCGAAGTAGGGCCGGAACTCGTTCCACGCGGCCTGCGAGCTCGTGCGGACGAACACCTGCCCGCCGAGCCCGACGATCGCCTGGTCGGCGCGACCGTGGCCGTGGTGCTCGTAGCGCTGGCGGTAGAAGTTCACCATCTGCGCGGTGTGCTGCATGGGCCAGAAGATCGCGTTGTGCAGGAACCCGTCGCCGTAGAACGCGGCCTGCTCGGCGATCTCGGGGGACCGGATCGAGCCGTGCCAGACGAACGGGGGCACGCCGTCGAGGGGGCGCGGGGTGGACGTGAAGCCCTGCAGCGGTGTGCGGAACTTGCCGGTCCAGTCGACGACGTCCTCCTCCCACAGGCGGCGCAGCAGCGCGTAGTTCTCGATCGCGAGCGGGATGCCCTGGCGGATGTCCTTCCCGAACCACGGGTAGACCGGCCCGGTGTTCCCGCGCCCCATCGTCAGGTCCATGCGTCCGCCGGTGATGACCTGGAGCATCGCGTACTCCTCGGCGAGGCGGACCGGGTCGTTCGTGGTGATGAGCGTGGTCGCGGTCGACAGGACGATGTTCTTCGTCCGGCCCGCGAGGTAGCCGAGCATCGTGGTGGGGGCGGACGGCACGAACGGCGGGTTGTGGTGCTCGCCGGTGGCGAAGACGTCGAGCCCCGCGGCGTCGGCGTGCTCGGCGATGGTGAGCATCGCGCGCACCCGTGCGGTGTCGTCGGGGGTGCGCCCGGTCGTGGGGTCGGTCGTGACGTCGCCGACCGAGAAGATCCCGAACTGCATGCCGCACCTCTGGTTCCGATCAAAGTCGATGCGTTTGCATCGAACACCGCGCTCAACCGTGCCGCGCCCGACGCTATTCCGTGGTCTTCCCCGGCCCCGGCGTCGGTGTCGGCGGCGGTGTCGGCCCGTCGGTCGCCCACGTGCGGGTCGTCACGGTCGTCGTCACGTCGTCGGTGTCCGTCAGCACCGCGCTGGTGCTCCCGACGGCCGGCGTGACGGCCGCGGCGGCGGCGACGAGCAGCGCGACGGTCAGGCGCACCCACGTGCCGGCCCCGGTCGCGCCCGCGGGGGCGGGGCGTGCGTCAGTCGAGGAGGAGCGCATCGACCCTCCTGTCGTCCGCCGTGCGCCGGCCCCCGCGGGTGCGGCGTCGGCGTCGCGCGTCGAGCACGGAGAGCACCTCCAGGGTGGCGAGCGCGAGCAGGGGCGGCACCAGCATGACGGCGCGCCCGGCCGACGAGGTCGCCCAGACCAGCGTGTCGCCCCACCCGTGGTGCACCCGCAGCAGCACGCCGCGCACGCGCTCCAGGGGCGTCGCGTTCGGGTCCGGCTCGGGGTTCGCGTCGCCCTGCGTGCGCAGGTACGGCTGCAGGACCGGCTCGCCGGACCCGTCCAGGACCGGCTCCATCCGCCCCGTGCCGTCGTCCTGCATGGCCGGCAGGCGGTGCAGGGACACGATCCGGTGGGTCACGAGCGACGTGCCCCCCACGGGCTGGAACGTCACGATGAGGCCCGGCTTCAGCTCCGACGCGTCCCGCACCGAGCGCAGCACGACGACGTCGCCCTCGACGAACCGCGGCGCCATCGACCCCGACGTCACCACCAGCAGGCGCTCGCCCTGGAGCTGGTACCAGGACGGGACGAGCAGCGTGACGGCGTACGCGAGGACGCCGCCGACGACGACCGTCCAGAGCAGCGCGGACACGGCCTGCCGCACGCGCCGGTCGCGGCCCGCCGTGGGCACGTCGGGGCGCGCGGCCCGTCGCTCGACGAAGGGCTCTGCGTCCGGTCGCTGCGTCCTCATCAGCCCGACGTCCTCACCACCCCGGCGTCCTCGTCCCCGCGGGGAGAGGTCAGGAGTTGTTGACGGTCTGCTCGGAGTCGAGGCGGAACGTCAGGTCGGCGGCGGTGTTCTGGTAGGTGTTCCCCGCGTCCCGCGACATGTCGACGCGCACGCACAGCGTCTCGGCGCCGTTCACGCCCGCGAGCACGCGGTCGCCGGTCTGGGGGCCGGTCGCCGGGTCGCCCACGACGGGGGCGAACACGTCGGGGGTGGACGGCAGGCCGAACTCCGCCGCCGCGGTCGCGGTGTCGCCGAGCGCGGTCCCGGCGGCGGTGCTCTCGAGCGTGCACGTCGCGTCGGCGTACACGCGTGCGCGCAGCTGCCCGCGCAGGTCGCCCGTGCCGGCGGTCCCCGTGCTCGGCGTCGCGCTGCTGGACGTCAGGCTCACGGCGTAGCGCAGCTCGAGCGAGCCCGCGTTGGTGACCTGCACGGGTGCGACCACGGAGCCGCCGGGAGCCAGGCCCCCGACCGGCAGGGCGAACTCCGCGCCCGTGGCACCGAGCACGAGGGTGCCCGTGCTGATCCGGCCGGTGAGCGCGTCCTGGTCCGTGAAGAGGGCGGAGGTCGTCAGCGACGTCACGCCGACCACGGCCAGCGCCAGGATGGAGCCCGTGGCCCACGCGCGGCGGCGGCGCGCGGCGTCCTCGCGCGAGGGCGCCGGGTCGATCATCTCCTCGAGCAGCTCGTCCATCATGGTCGCGCGTCCCCTCCCGGGTGCCGGTGCGGCGGTGTGCCTGCCGGCGGGTAGACCTCACCTTGTCGGTCCTCATCGGCCGGCACGGCGCGCACCTTGAGCCGGTCGTGCAGGATTCACCCGATGGGGTGAAGCACCGGGTGGTCGCCGCGGGCCGCACCACCCGGTGGGTGCACCTCGTGGGCCGGTCCGGGCCGGGCCCACAGGTACCCCTGGGCCTGGTCGACGCCCAGGCGCTGGAGCGTGCGGGCCGTGACCTCGTCCTCGACGCCCTCGGCCACGACGCGCAGGCCGAACGAGTGCGCGAGGTCGACCATCGCCTGCACGACCAGCTCCGAGCCCTCGCGCTCGCCGTCGCCGAGGTCGGCCACGAACACCCGGTCGATCTTGAGCTCGGCGACGGGCAGGTCCCGCAGCTGGGAGATCGACGTCGTCCCCGTGCCGAAGTCGTCGATGGCGACCCGCACGCCGAGCGCTCCGAGGCGCTCGAGCACCGGGACGACCCGCGAGCGGTCGGCGACGAGCGCCGTCTCCGTGATCTCGACCTCCAGCAGGTCCGGCCGGACCCCGTGCCGCGCGAGCAGCTCCTCGATGGTGTCGACGACCTCGGGGTCCGCGACGTCGTGGGCCGACAGGTTCACGGCCACGGGCACCGCCGTGCCGTCGGCCGACCACTGCGCGAGCTGGCGGACGGCGGCGTCGAGCGCGAACGTCGTGAGGCGGTGGATGAGCCCGGACTGCTCGGCGAGCGGCACGAACGTGCCCGGGCCGACGAGCCCGCGCGTGGGGTGGTGCCAGCGCATCAGCGCCTCCAGCCCGACCGTGCGCTCCGAGGCCAGCTCGATCTTCGGCTGGTAGTGCATCTCCAGCTGGCTGGCGCCGGGGCCGCCGTCGGCCCCGCGGCCGGCGCCCTCGCGCGCGCGGGCCGCCTCGTGCTCCTCGAGCGCGGCGTGCAGCTCGCCCATGAGCACGAGGCGTGCGGGCGAGGAGTCGTCGGCGCCGGGGGAGTACACCGCGACGCCCGAGCGCTGGTGCTTGGCCGCGTACATGGCGATGTCCGCGGTGCGCATGAGCGACGACGGGTCCTCGGCGTGGTCCGGCAGGCACGCGACGCCGACGGACGTGTCGACGTGCAGCGCGAGGTCGCCCAGCTCGAACGGCGCCGAGAAGAGGCCGCGCACCCGCTGCGCCAGGCGCTCGGCGTTCGCGACCGAGCGCACGTCCGGCAGCAGGATCGCGAACTCGTCGCCACCGAGCCGGGCGACGACGTCGTCGTCGCGCAGCGCGTTGCGCAGCCGCGCCGCCACGAGCTCGAGCAGCGCGTCGCCGTGGTCGTGCCCGAGCGTGTCGTTGATGTCCTTGAACCGGTCGATGTCGAGCAGGATCAGCCCGACGCGCGAGTGGTCCTCGCGCGCGTCGCGCACCGCGCGCTGCATCTGCTCGGTGAGCAGGCGCCGGTTCGGCAGGCCCGTGAGGGAGTCCAGCATCGCCAGGCGCGCGTTCTCGAGCGCCGCCGTGCGCAGGCGCCGCGACGTCGAGTGCACGATCTGGAAGAGCAGCAGCCACAGCACCACGAGGCTGCCCGCGACGACGAGCGCCACCGTGCGGACGGTGTCCGTGAGCGTCTGCTGCGTGCGCGTGTGGTCGAGCATGACCTCCGCGACGCCGACGGGCAGGTCGGCCGTCCCGTCGGTGGCGGTGCCGGCCGGGAGGGCGCCGCCGGCGGCCGTGCCGGACGGGAGGACCGGCACGTAGACGTCGAGGACCGTGCCCCTCTGCGTCGCCTCCGTCGGGTCCGTCGCGGCGCCACCCTCCCGCACGTCGGACTGCACCACGGCGTGCGGCGCGCGGCTCCGGAAGACCTCCTCGAACCGCTGCGTGTGCGCCAGCCCGGTGCCCGCGTCGCGCGAGGAGTACATGAGCCGGCCGTCGGTGCTCCACAGGCGCAGCTCGACGAGCTCGGACCCGAACCCGGCCGTCGCCGCCGCCACCGCCGCCTGGTCCTGCTCGGGCAGGACGCCGGTCACGTACGCGCCCGCGGGCGTGACGCCCGCCGCGTAGGCCGCGACCGTGACCGCCAGGCCGGTGCCGTCGCGCACCGACTGCTCGCGCATCTGCGAGGACGTGACGAGGACCAGCGCGGCGCCGACGACGGCCATGCCGACGAGGCTCACGACCGCGAACCGGCGCGTGAGGCTCGGACGACGTCGACTGGCGGGCACGTGCACCTCGTGGCTGGGGGCGACCCGGGGGCGGAGACCTCGCGGTCAGCGTAGGTCGTCGGCGCTCGCGTGCACGACACGGTGCCCGCCGCGGCGCGTCGGTGCGGTCGACGGCCCCGCCGGGAACGCCCGCCGGGAACGCTCGCCGGGAACGCTCGCCGGGAACGCCCGGCGTCCCGCCGGTGTTGTCGCTGTCGACCGAGGGAAGAAGGAGGACGACGTGGGTTACCCCGTCCAGAAGACCGACGAGCAGTGGGCGCTCGAGCTCGAGCCGCAGGAGTTCGCGGTGCTGCGCCGCGCGGGCACGGAGCGCGCGTGGACCGGTGAGCTGCTCGACGAGAAGCGCGATGGCGTGTACCGCTGTCGCGCGTGCCGCAACGAGCTGTTCCGGTCCGACACGAAGTTCGACTCGCACTGCGGGTGGCCGAGCTTCTTCTCGCCGCTCGCGGGCGACCGCGTGGAGCTGGTGGAGGACCGCAGCCACGGCATGGTCCGCACCGAGGTGCGCTGCGCCGGCTGCGGCTCCCACCTGGGGCACGTCTTCGACGACGCCCCCCAGACGCCGACCGGTGACCGCTTCTGCATGAACTCCGTCAGCCTCGCGTTCGAGCCCTCCGCAGAGGCCGACGCGCGCGCCTGACGACACGCCGCGGACACGCCGCGCGCCGACGAACTGCCTGGTGCAGGTGACTGAAGTCGTGCGCGCGGCGTGCCGATAATGACGGCGTGGAGGAGGCCCTGACAGTCCGGCGATGGCGGCGGTACGGCGCCGACCGCCTGTTCGTGACGCACGAGACCGGGGGCCGCGTGGGCTCCGTCGACCTGCAGTCCGGCGAGGTCGTCGCGGACGACCCGGTCCTCGAGGCCGGTCTGCGCCGGGCCGCCCAGGAGTACCTGCGTGCCGACCTGGCGGAGCTGGTGCTCCCGCTGCGCGCCACCGGCTCGCTGGACGCCCTCGACGAGGCCGGGCTCGACGCCTGGCTGGGGGCCGACCGCGCGCGCGGCGAGCGCGGCAGCCCGCTGGGCGTGCGCCTCGACCGGCTGGCCGAGATCGGCTGGCAGACCGTGCACGACGTGCCGCTCGGCCGCCAGGGCACGGTCCTCGAGCACCTGCTCATCGGCCCGGGCGGCCTGTTCACGATCTCCGAGCGCCGCCACCCCGGCAGCCGTGTCCGCGTCGAGGCGCGCACGATGCACGTCGACGGCCGGTCCGTGACCCACCTGCGCGACGCCCGCCTCGAGGCGGGGCGCGTGCAGGGGCTGCTGCAGTCGGCGGGCTGCGCCGGCGTGAGCGTGCGTGCCGTCCTCGTGGTCACCGGCGAGCTCGAGCTGGACCCGCAGCACCCGCCGCAGGACGCGATGGTCGTCGCGAAGCACGCGGTGCCGAACGTCTTCCGTCTGCTGCCGCAGCGCCTCGACGAGGCGCGCGTGCACGCGTACGCGCAGGTCGCCCGGCGCCGCACGACCTGGGCCCGCTGACGGCGCACGGACGGACGGCACGCGCCGACCGCGACGCGGTGCTCCGCCGGCCCGGGCCCCTGCGCGAGGATGGGCCCATGAGCGACGACCCCGTGCTGCGCCTCGAGCGCGAGCTCGGTCTGTTCATGCGCCGGGCGCGCGCGGCCGCGGCCGGTGTCTCCCGCGACGTGCACCCCGACCTGGACCCGTCGGCGTACTCGCTGATGTCCGCGGTCGCCGCCGACCCGGGCACGCGCGCGAGCGACCTCGCGGACCGGCTCGGGGTGGGCCGCGGGACGATGTCGCGCCAGCTCGCCCGCCTGGAGCGGCTGGGCCTCGTGGCACGCGAGGCGGACCCGCGCGACTCGCGCAGCCACCCGCTGACGCTCACCGCCGAGGGTGCCCGGCGCCTCGCCGCGGCCCGGACGGCCCGGCGGGAGTGGTTCCGTGCCGCGCTCGGCAGCTGGGGGCCGCAGGAGCTCGAGGACCTCGCCGAGCAGCTCGCGAGGCTCAACACGGCGCTCGGCGAGCGTGCGCGCGCGACCGGCAGCGACACCCCCGGCGCCTGAGACGTCGCCGGCGGGCGGCACCTGCCGGCGGGCGCGCACGCCCACGGGCGTCCGGGGTCAGGCGCTCGCGGCGCCGGACTCCTCGGCCTCGAGCCGCTGCTGGATGCCCGACCGGTTGCCGAGCGGCACCTCGCGCAGCAGCAGGACGGCCACGAGCGAGAGCAGCGCGATCGGTGCCGCGACGAGGAACACGTCGGCGACGCCCACGCCGAACGCGTGCTCGACGACGTGGCGCAGCGGGGCGGGCAGCGTGGCCACGTCCGGCAGGGTCGACGTGCTGCCGCCGAGCGCGCCGGGGTCGATGCCCTCCGCGCGCAGGCCGCCGACCATGAGGTCCTGCACCCGGTGCGAGAGCATCGCGCCGAGGGCCGAGACGCCGAGCGTGCCGCCCAGGGTGCGGAAGAACGCGACCGTCGCGGTGCCGGACCCGACGTCCTGCACGGGCAGCGTGTTCTGCGCGGCGAGCACCAGGTTCTGCATGAGCATCCCGACGCCGGTGCCCAGCACGGCCATGTAGACGCCGAGCAGCCAGAACGACGTCGTCTCGTCGATCGTGCCCATGAGCGCGAGCCCGGCGACCAGCATCACGGAGCCGGCGATCATGAACTTCTTGTAGCGGCCCGTGCGCGAGATGGCCCGGCCCGACCAGGTCGAGGCGAGGAACGTGCCGGCGACCATCGGGATCGTCAGGAGGCCGGACTCGGTGGGCGTGCGGCCGCGGGCCAGCTGGAGGTACTGGCTGAGGTAGACCTGCGAGCCGAACAGCGCGATGCCGACGGCGACGGACGCGACCACGGACAGCACGACGGTGCGGTCGCGGAAGAGGCGCAGCGGGATGATCGGCTCGGGGGCGCGGTGCTCGACGGCGATCGCCGCACCGAGCGCGACGAGCGAGCCGCCGACCATGGCGACCGTCTGCCACGACGCCCACGCGAACGACTCGCCGGCGAAGGTCACCCACAGCAGGAGCGTCGCGATGCCGGCGGACAGCAGGACGGCGCCGGCCCAGTCGATCTGCACGCGGCGCCTGCGCGTCGGGGGCAGGTGCAGCGTGCGCTGCAGCACGATGATCGCGGCGACGGCGAACGGCAGGCCGACGAAGAAGTTCCAGCGCCAGCCGGCCGCGTCGGTGATGACGCCGCCCAGGAGCGGCCCGCCGACCATGCCGACGGCCATCACGGCGCCCATGAGGCCCATGTACCGGCCGCGCTCGCGGGGGCTGATGATGTCGGCGATGAGGACGGTGCCCAGGGCGGTCAGGCCGCCGGCGCCGATGCCCTGCACGGCGCGCATGCCGATGAGCATCTCGGTGCTCTGCGAGAAGCCGGCGAGAGCCGAGGACACGACGGAGATGGTGAGCGCCACCTGGACGAGCACCTTGCGGTTCGTCAGGTCGGCGAGCTTGCCCCAGATGGGCGTCGAGATCGTCGTCGTCAGCAGGGTGGCGGTGACGACCCAGGTGAAGGCGGACTGGGAGCCGTCCAGGTCGGTGATGATCCGCGGCAGGGACGTCGAGACGACGCTCGTCGCGAGGATCGAGACGAACATCCCCAGCAGGATGCCGGACAGGGCCTCGAGGACCTCGCGGTGGCTCATGGCCGGGCGGGCGTCGGCGACGGCGGGTGGGACGTCGCCGGGGTGCGCGGCGTCGCGCCGTCCGGTCGTGCGGGTGTCGGGCTGGGTACTCACGCAGGGTCTCGCTTCCGGGGCGTGCAGGGCGGGGGACCGGCGGCGTCGGCGGTCGTGATCGGTAGGGCGCCCGGAGGGGCGTCAGAAGGTTGCGTAGGGCAACTTTAAATCGGATCGTTACCTCGGGCAACCGTTGCGGGGGTGAGGTTGTTCCTGGACGCACGAGGGCCCGGTCACACCGCGTGGTGCGACCGGGCCCTCGTGCGTGCGGGTGCGTCAGGTGCGCGGGCGCCGCCGCTCCACCTGCAGCCCCTCCATGTCCTCGAGCTGGATGTTCTTCGTCTCCGGCACCTTGGTGAGCACGAAGAAGAAGGAGATCAGGGCGAACGTGGCGTACATGAAGTACGGCACGGTGGCCCCGAACCGCTCGAGCAGCTCCGGGAACGAGACCGTGATGAGGAAGTTCGCGATCCACTGCGCCGACGCCGCCACGCCCAGGGCGGCGGCGCGGATGCGGTTCGGGAACATCTCGCCGAGCAGCACCCACACGAGCGGCCCCCACGTGGCGCCGAAGAACACGACGAACGCGTTCGCGGCGACGACGGCCACCACGCCCCACGGGTCCGGCAGCGACACGTTGTCGCCCGTCCCGACGGAGTTCATGAACGCGATCCCGACGAGCGCGAGCGAGAGCGTCATGCCCGCGGAGCCGATCAGCAGCAGCGGCCGCCGGCCCACCTTGTCGATGAGCGCGATCGCGATGAACGTCACCAGCACGTTCGTCACCGACGTGATCGTCGACGTCGTGAACGACTGCCCCTCGTCGAAGCCGACGGCCTGCCACAGCGTCGTCGAGTAGTAGAAGATCACGTTGATCCCGACGAACTGCTGGAAGACCGACAGCATGATGCCGACCCACACGACGGGCAGGAGCCCCAGCACCGGCCCCCGCAGGCTCGCCTGGTGGGCGAGCAGCTGGTCGGTGCGGATCGTCTGCTCGATCTCCTCGACGCGCTGGGTCGCGTCCTCGTCCGGCGGCAGCACGTCGTGCAGGACGGCGATCGCCTCGTCGCGGCGGCCCTGCGAGACGAGGTACCGCGGCGACTCCGGGATGCGCAGCGCCAGCACGCCGTACACCGCCGCCGGCACCACGCCGACGAGGAACATCCAGCGCCACGCCTCCTGACCGAGCCACAGCTCGGCCGCCGCGCCCCCGGCGGACGTCGCGAGGAGCTGGTCGGACAGCAGGGCGGCGAAGATGCCGAGGGTGATGGCGAGCTGCTGCAGCGAGCCGAGACGCCCGCGCAGGCGCGCGGGGGCGATCTCCGCGATGTAGGCGGGCGCGATCACCGACGCGATGCCGATGCCGATGCCGGCCACGACCCGCCACAGCGCGAGGTCCCACGCCGAGAACGCGAGGCCGGACAGCACCGACGAGACGAAGAAGAGGATCGCGCCGAGCACCATGACCCGCGTGCGGCCCCAGCGGTCGGACAGGCGCCCCCCGAGCCAGGCCCCGAACGCGGACCCCAGCAGGGCGATCGCGACCACGAAGCCGGTCACCACGCCCGAGAGGTCGAACTGGCCCTGGACGGCGTCGACGGCGCCGTTGATGACGGAGCTGTCGAAGCCGAAGAGGAAGCCGCCGACCGCGGCCGCCACGGACAGGGCGACCGCCTTGCCCGCGTGCCGGCTGCGCGCGCCGCCCGCCCCGCTCGGAGTCGCCCCGTGCGATGCCGCACCAGACATCGTCCACCCCCCGTATGAGCCCGAGACCGACCGGACGGCCTGGTCACCCTCACTCTGGACCTGCGCCCCACGTGCCGCACGCGGAGCCCGCCGCCGCGGCCGGTCCGGGGGCGAGCGTCCGGTCGGACGGTGGCACGTGCCCGTGCGCGGGTGCATCATCGCCCGGTGGCAGCGACCGAGGGACGTGACGGCGGCGCGGGGCAGGAGCCCCGGCGCCACCACCGGCCCGCGCCGTTCGACCCCGCCCGCGCCGACGCCCTGCCCGGCAACGCCGACCCGCAGCTGCGCGGCGAGATCGCGCACACCACGGCGGCGGCGCTCGTGCACCGCGCCCGGGCCTCGCAGGACCCCGAGGTCGTGCAGCGGCTCGTCTCCCTCGTCGAGACCGAGGGGCTCGACCTGGTCGCGGCGATGTGGGCGGACAGCCCCGCCGACACCCTGCCCGGCGCCCTGTGGCGCCTGTACGTGCTGCGCGAGTGGGTCCGGCGGGACCCGGGGACGGTCGCGGACCGGTACCGCATGGGCGTCGCCTCGGCCCCCGTCCACGACGTCGTCGCCGGCGTGGTCAGCCCGCCGGGGCCCGCGGACGTGCGGGCCGTCGCGGACGCCGTCCTGTCCGGGGTCTACGCGGGGGACCTCGCGGTCGCGCTCGAGCGGGCGGCCGCCTTCTGCCAGGTGCTCGCCACGGGCGCGGCGTTCGACGCCGACCACCTCGACGTCGTCGACCCCGGTGCGGCGGCCCGCACGACGCGCGGCGCGGCGTCGCTCGTGCGCACCGCGGAGGAGCTCGCCGCCGCCGCGGCGCTGTGGCGCGCAGGCCGCCTGGAGTGACGGCGGCCGGCCGCCCAACCGCGACCCCGTCTCGCTCACCCTCGAGCCGCGCGGCACGTCCGACACCGGCGACGGTGCACCAGAGCGAGCGCGGTGGCGTCCGACACACCAGCAGTGGCGGCTCGGCCTCGACGTACCTACCGCAGCGCGGCCAGGGTCACGTCCGCCAGGCTCTGGACCCGGGTGAGCATCCGGGTGCGCAGCTCCGAGTCGGCGAACGGGTCGAACGCCGCCTCGAGCGCCCCGGGCAGCTGCCCGGCCAGCCGGCGCACCTCGCCGCGAACGAGGTCCCGCGGGACCCTGCACCCGTCCGCGAACCGGTCCCAGTGCCGGGGCTCGACCGTCCCGAACGTCCGGCGCCCACCGATCGACATCGCCGAAGCGGTGATCTCGCTGTCCGCGCGACGAGCGTCGTACGGCAACGCTGACGCGATGTCGTACAGCGGAGCGAACCGCACCTGCGGACCGGCGAGCAGGACCGAGTAGTTCTTCGCGTGCGCGTCCGGGGCCCCGATGAGGTAGTTCACGATCACCGCCTGGACGAGCTCGAGGACGTCACGCTCCGGATCGGTCGCGACCTCCCGCAGCAGCTGGGCGACGTCAGCTGCCGACGGTCCACGTGACGCCTCGTACTTGCGTCGCGGGTGCACGGACAGCGCCTGGCACATGTCCTCCTGATGGATGCGCGTGACCGACCCGTCCGCGGTCCGGCGCCGGTCGTAGCGCCCGACCACGAGCGCCGGCTCGTCGTCGAAGTGTGTGTACGTCGTGCTGACCGCACGCAGCCCGCACGCGCCGACCGCCGTCAGGCACACGTGCTCGTTCAGCGCCTGGTCCCGGTACCCGGGCACTCCGGGCTTGATGATGTGCGTCGAGGGCGCGTCCCCGACCGGTTCGCACCAGCGCCCCTGGGCGTCACGCGCGAGCGTGAACTTGCCCTGCGCGCCGGCCAGGCTCCACCTCTCACCGGGCACCGTCCACGCGCTGTCGTCCGACCGCAGGTCCCGGAGCCGCGCGGCGATGTCCGCGTCGGACACCGGCTCCAGGCGCCCGGGACGGGCGAGGTCCTCATCGTCGCGCGCTCCCACGAACTGGACCGCGCCGGCGCAGTCGAGCCCCATGTGCTCGAGCAGCGCGAAGTAGTTGACCGCGCTGACGTCGAACAGCCGTGCCCAGCGCTCGCGGACCTCCTCGCTGTCGGGCAGGAGGCCGGCCATGAACGGGTCGATGCGCCGCCCTGGGTACGAGGCGGGCGCCAGCGGCATCGAGAGGGACAGCGGGGTCGCGTCGACGTCGCCGGCGTACTGGGCGTCGTACGTGAACGTGTGCCGGCCCGAGTGGCTCTGGGTGACGTGCCCGATGACGCGTCCGTACAGCAGGACGTCCAGGTGCCGCTCGCCGCTCACAGCGGTCGGGTGTCGTGCTCGAGGGAGTCCAGGGTGAACGTCGCCGTGCTCGCCGGAGCCAGGCGCAGCTCGAGGTCCAGGGCACGCAGGACGTCCAGCGCCTTGCCGAGCTCACCGGTCGGGTGGCCCTGCTCGAGCGTGCGGAGCGTCGGGCGCGAGATCCCGGCCTTGTCCGCCAGGGCCTGCTGGCTCAGGCCGGCATTGACCCGTGCGGCGCGCAGCTGGGCCCCGAGCTCGCGTGCGTCGCTGATTCCGCGCATGTGTGGCAACGTACTCTTCCATCCGAGAATGTCAAGGTACGTTTCCATACTCGGATGGCAACGCACGCTCGCGCATCCCGCCGCGCCGGCCTGAACCCGACCGACCAGGTGGCGCCGCGTGTGGCCGACCTGACGTACCGGACGCGTGATGATCGTCACCGGCCCGCCGGTCGCCGGGTGCGCGCGCGGCTCGGCGCCTAAACTGGACGGGACGCCGGGTCGCGGTGGCCCCGGGCTCCATTTTCAGCCGCTACGAGCGGCCTTGTGCCGAGAGGCGCCCCGCGGCCCGGCGTCGCCGCACCACCCGCGCGCTGCGCGGGCGTCGCGCTGTCGGCCGCGGGCACCCGGCCGCGGCGGTCGACCGGGACCCTCGTCCGGTGCACCTGCCGTTCGCGGGCCGTTAGGCTGGGCGCCGCCCGTGCACCCGCCGGGCGTCTGTCTCGTCCCAGCCCCGGAGCTCTCCGTGCGCCTGCGCCTGACACCGCGCGACCCCTCGTACTTCGACCTCTTCGCCGCCCAGGCGTCGTACCTCGTCGTCGGTGCGAACCTGCTGGCCGAGATCCTCGGGGCGGACCGTGCCACCCGCAAGGACATCAACCGGCGGATGGCCGAGGCGGAGCACGCCGCCGACGACGCCACGCACACGATCATGCGGCGGCTGAACCAGACGTTCGTCACCCCGTTCGACCGCGACGACATCTACAACCTCGCGTCGAGCCTCGACGACTGCATGGACTTCATGGACGAGGCCGCCGACCTCATCGTCCTCTACAAGGTCGACGAGCTGCCCGCGCGCGTCTCCGACCAGGTGCAGGTGCTCCAGCGTGCCGCTGAGCTGACGGCCGAGGCGATGCCCCGGCTGCGCTCGATGGACTCGCTCCAGGAGTACTGGGTCGAGGTCAACCGCCTCGAGAACCAGGCCGACAAGACCCACCGCAAGCTCCTCGCCCAGATGTTCGACGAGATCACCGACCCGATCCTCCTGCTCAAGCTCAAGGAGATCGTCGAGAAGCTCGAGGACGCGGCCGATGCGTTCGAGAAGGTCGCGAACAGCATCGAGACGATCGCACTCAAGGAGTCCTGAGCTCCGGTGGAACTCGCGCTCGTCGTCTTCGTTGTCGCGCTCGCACTCGGGTTCGACTACACCAACGGCTTCCACGACGCCGCCAACGCCATCGCCACGTCGGTCTCGACGCGCGCGCTGACGCCCCGGGCGGCGCTGGTCATGGCCGCGATCATGAACTTCGCCGGTGCCCTGCTGGGCACGGACGTCGCCGAGACCATCGCGACGGCGATCGTCGACCTCCAGGGCGAGCCGTCGCACTCCGCGCTCGTCGTCGTCCTGTGCGCGCTCGTCGGGGCCATCACGTGGAACCTCGTGACCTGGTGGTTCGGCCTGCCGTCGTCGTCGACGCACGCCCTCATCGGCGGGCTCGTCGGCGCGGGCCTCGCCGCCGGCTTCGGCATCTACGGCTCGGCGATCGTCGACAAGGTCGTCCTCCCGATGATCTTCTCGCCGCTCATCGGGTTCGGGCTGGCGTTCCTGCTGATGGCCGGGCTGCTGTGGATCATCCGCAACCGCGCGCCGTCCAAGGTCAACCGCCGCTTCCGCATCGCCCAGACCGTCTCCGCCGCCGCCATGGCGCTCGGGCACGGCCTGCAGGACGCGCAGAAGACGATGGGCGTCATCTTCCTGGCACTGCTCACCGTCGGCTGGGCCGACCCCGACGGCGGCATCCCGCTGTGGGTCAAGCTGTCCGCCGCGGCGGCGATCTCGCTCGGCACGTACGCCGGCGGCTGGCGGATCATGCGCACGCTCGGGCGGCGCATCATCGAGCTCGACCCGGCCCGCGGCTTCGTGGCCGAGTCGGTGTCCGCCGTGGTGCTCTACGTCAACGCGTTCTTCCTGCACGCGCCCGTCTCGACCACGCACACGATCACCTCGGCGATCATGGGCGTCGGCGCGACCAAGCGGCTGTCGGCCGTCCGCTGGGGCGTCGCGAAGAACATCCTCGGGGCGTGGCTCCTGACGATCCCCGCGGCCGCGCTCGTCGCCGCCGTCGTGTTCTGGATCCTGCACCCGATCCTCGGCTGAGCCCGGCACGACCGCCCCGCGCCCCAGGGCCGTCCGGGTGCAGGGGCGCGGGTCAGGCGCTGGTGCGGACGACCAGGCTCGCGGGCATCGTCACCGACTTGTGCGGCCCGCCGGCGACGACGTCGAGCAGCAGGCCGACCATCTCGGCGCTGATGAGGTCGAACGGCTGGTGCATCGTCGTCAGCGGCGGGTCGAGGGTCGCCGCGAGGCCGGCGTCGTCGAACCCGCCGACGGCGACGTCCGCGGGGACGCGGCGCCCGTGCTTGCGCAGGGTCGCGATGGCGCCGGCGGCCATCGTGTCCGACGCCGCGAACACGGCGTCGAGGTCGGGGACGCGGTCCAGGAGCTCCGCCATGGCGGCGGCACCGGACCCGGCCGTGTAGTCGCCGTAGGCCACGTACCGCGCGTCGTAGTCGGCGCCCAGCTCGTCGCGGTACCCGTCGAGGCGGTACCGGCCGCCGGGGGTGTCGAGCGGTCCGGCGATCATGGCGACGCGCCGCCGGCCGGTCGAGCGCAGGTGCCGGACCATGGTGCGGGCACCGCCGACCTCGTCGACGGAGACGGACGCGACCTGGCCGGTGTACCCGAGCGGGAGCCCGCACGAGACGGTGGGGATGCCGCGGGCGACGAGGTCCGCGAGCAGCGGGTCGTCGGCGTGCGTGGAGATGAGCAGGACCCCGTCGACGTGGCCGTCGGCGACGTACGCGGCCGCGTTCTCGCGCTCGACCGGGGTGCCGGCGACGAGGAGGACGAGGGTCATCTGGCGACGGGCGAGGGCCTCGGCCGCGCCGCGCAGGAGGATCGCGAAGTTCGGGTCCGCGAAGAGCATGTCCTGCGGCTCGGTCAGCAGGAACGCCAGGGAGCTGCTGCGGCCCGTGGCGAGGGAGCGGGCGTGCTGGTTGGTGCGGTACCCGGTGTCGGCGATGGCCCGCTCGACGGCGACGCGGGACTCCGGGGACACCCAGCGGCCGCCGTTGATGACGCGCGACACGGTGCCACGGGAGACGCCGGCCGCGGCGGCGACGTCTCGGATCGTCGGGCGCCCACGGCCCGTGGCGGTGCTGACCACGGGGCGACTCTAGCCCCGGCGGCCGCGGGAGCGGTGCCACGGTCCGGGCGGTCCGCGGGGCCGGGGCTGTGCACGGTCACAGGTCGATAACGAGGCATCCGAGGGCTTGTCGACCGGGCGGACGCGTGCTTACCTGTGCGCGGTCACAGGCTGTGACCGTGCACAGTCCGGCGGCTGTGCGGCGCGACCCGACGGAGTGTCATGACCGACCCGACCTGGTTCCCCCGCGACGCGATCGCCTACGGCGGGGACTACAACCCCGAGCAGTGGCCGCGCGAGGTGTGGGACGAGGACGTCGCCCTCATGCGCGATGCCGGGGTCAACCTGGTCAGCGTCGGCATCTTCTCCTGGGCCGTGATGGAGCCGCGCGAGGGCGAGCTCGACCTCGCCTGGCTGGACGAGCTCCTCGACCTCCTGCACGCGAACGGGATCGCGGTCGACCTCGGCACGCCCACGGCGTCGCCGCCGGCCTGGTTCTTCGCCGCCCACCCCGACGCCCGCGTCGTCACCCGCGACGGCACCGTGCTGGGCTTCGGCTCGCGGGGCATGGCCTCCCCGAGCCACCCCGCGTACCGCGCCGCGGCCGTGCGCATCGCGACGGCCCTGGCCGAGCGCTACGCCGACCACCCGGCGGTCGTCCTGTGGCACGTGCACAACGAGTACGGCGCACCGGTCGGCGAGGACTTCTCGCCGGCCGCCGTCGCGGCGTTCCGCGCGTGGCTGCAGGACCGCTACGGCTCGCTCGACGCGCTCAACGCGGCCTGGGGCACGGGGTTCTGGGGCCAGCGCTACCTGGAGTGGGAGCACGTCGGCGCGCCCGCCGCGACCCCCTCGGTGGCCAACCCCGCGCAGCGGCTCGACTTCGCGCGGTTCACGGACCACCAGCTGCGGGCCTGCTTCGTCGCCGAGCGCGACGCGATCCGCGTGCACGCCCGGCAGCCGGTCACGACGAACTTCATGGCCAACGAGTGCCCGACCACGGACCTGTGGGCGTGGGCGCGCGAGGTCGACGTCGTCTCGAACGACCACTACCTCACCGCCGCGGACGAGCGGAACCACGTCGGCCTCGCGCTCGCCGCGGACCTCACCCGCTCGGTCGCGGGCGGCCGGCCCTGGCTGCTCATGGAGCACTCGACGTCCGCGGTGAACTGGCAGCCGCGCAACGTCGCCAAGCGTCCGGGGGAGATGGCCCGCAACTCCCTCGTCCACCTGGGCCGCGGCGCGGACGCGGTCATGTTCTTCCAGTGGCGCGCCTCCCGCAGCGGCGCCGAGAAGTTCCACTCGGCGATGCTGCCGCACGCGGGGACGCGCTCGCGCGTGTGGCGCGAGGTCGTCGGGCTCGGGCAGGACCTGGCGCAGCTGGGCGAGGTGCGCGGCTCCACCGTGCGCGCCGACGTCGCGCTGCTGTGGGACACCGAGTCGTTCTGGGCGCAGGACCTCGAGTGGCGGCCCTCGGTCGACGTCGGCCACCGGGAGCGCGTGCGCGCCTACTACGAGCGCCTGTGGCGCGACGGCGTGACGGTCGACATGGCGCACCCGTCGCAGGACCTGTCGCGGTACCGGCTGGTCGTCGCCCCCGCGTCCTACCTGCTCACGCAGGCGTCCGCCGACAACCTGCGCGCCTACGTCGCGGGCGGCGGCACGCTGCTCGTATCGTTCTTCTCGGCGGTCGTCGACGAGCACGACGCGGTGCACCCCGGCGGCTTCGGCGCGCCGCTGCGTGACGTGCTCGGCCTGACGGTCGAGGAGTTCCTGCCCCTGCGCGCCGGGGACGCGACCCGCCTGGCGTGGACGCACGGCACGGAGCGCGAGCTCGCGTCCGCGGTCTGGCAGGACGACGTGGTGCTCGAGGGCGCCGACGTCGTCGCCACCTACCTCGACGGTCCGGCCGCGGGCGGCCCCGCGATCACGCGGCACGCCCACGGCGAGGGCACCGCCTGGTACGTCTCGACCCCGCTGGGGATCGACGCCCTGGCCCCCGTCCTGGCCGCCGTGTACGAGGACGCCGGCATCACGCCCCCGGGCCTGCCCGAGGACGTCGAGGTCGTCACCCGCCACGGCGCGGACGCGGACTACGTCGTCGCTGTCAACCACTCCGGCGACGACGCCAAGGTGCCGGTCGCCGAGGGCGTCGAGCTGCGCAGCGGCACCGCCGTCGCCGGCACGCTCGACCTGCCCGCGGGCGACGTCGCGGTCGTCCGCGTCCCGCACGGGGGTGGTCGCCCCTGAGGTCGCCCCACGCCCGTCGCTCTCCCGCGTGAGCCGCCTCCCGGCAGCCCACGCCGTACGTCCCCGTCGCAGCGCCGCGATCCTCTCCGGACGCGTGCACCGCGACACCACCCCGGAAGGAACGCACATGCGCAAGTCAGCACTCCCGGTCGCGATGGTCGCGGCCGTCGCCCTCCTCGCCGCCTGCAGCGGCGGGAGCGACGACACCACCCCCACGGCCGAGGCCACGTCCGGCGAGGGCGCCGGCGCGGGTACCAGCCTCACCGTCTGGGTCGACGAGAACCGCGAGCCCGCCGTCGCGGCCGCCGCGGAGGACTTCGAGGAGTCGACCGGCGTCACGGTCGAGCTCGTCCAGAAGAACTTCGAGGACATCCGCGCCGACTTCCTCGCGCAGGTGCCCACGGGCGAGGGCCCCGACATCACGGTCGGCGCCCACGACTGGCTCGGCTCGCTGATCGTCAACGGCGTCGTCGACTCGATCGACCTCGGCGAGACGGCCGCGGACTTCGAGCCCGTCGCCACCGAGGCGTTCACCTACGACGGCCAGATGTACGGCCTGCCGTACGCGCTGGAGTCCGTCGCGCTGGTCCGCAACACCGCGCTCGTGCCGGAGCCGGCACCGGCGACCTTCGACGAGATGATCGCGGCGGGCCGCGCGGCCGGCACGAAGCTGCCGTTCGTCATCAACACCAACGGCACCGCGGGTGACGGCTACAACTACTACGCGCTGCAGACGTCGTTCGGCGCGCCGGTGTTCATGCAGGAGGAGGACGGCTCCTACACCAACGAGCTGGGCATGGGCGGCGAGCCCGGCCACGCGTTCGCGACGTGGCTCGGCCAGAACGGCATGGCCGGCTCGGGCGTCTTCAGCACCGACTGGACCGACGAGATCGCGCGCCAGGAGTTCGCCGACGGCAACGCGCCGTTCGCGATCACCGGGCCGTGGGCGATCACGGGCTTCCAGGAGGCCGGCGTCGACTTCGCCGTCGAGCCGATCCCGTCGGCCGGCGGCGAGACCGCGGCGCCGTTCGTCGGCGTGCAGGGCTTCTACCTGTCGGCGCAGAGCGACAACGCGCTGCTCGCGCAGGACTTCCTCGTCAACTACCTGTCGACGCCCGAGGCGCAGCGCGCGCTGTACGACGCCGACCCCCGCGTCCCGGCGCTGCTCTCGGTCGCCGAGGACGTCTCGTCCGACCCGGTCATCGGCGGGTTCGTCGCCCAGGTGAAGAACGGCACGCCGATGCCGTCGATCCCCGAGATGGCGGACGTGTGGGACCACTGGAACGCGGCCGAGGCCGCGATCATCTCCGGCTCGTCCGAGCCGGTGGCCGCGTGGGACAAGATGCTCGGCGACATCCAGTCGTCCATCGGCGGCTGACCTGACCGTGGGCGTCGGCCGTTCCCCCCGACGGCCGGCGCCCACGCCCCCCGCGCACCCCGCGCACGCACGTCCGCGACGTCACCGAGCACGACGGAGAACCGATGTCCACGCAGCAGACCCTCGCGCCGGCGGACCCCGCCGCCGGCGCACGCGAGCCGCACGCGCGGCGCTGGGACGGCAGGGGTGGCGGCTTCCTGGTGAAGCTCGTGCTCATGGCGCTCGTGAACGCCTTCGGGGTGTCGGTGCTGTGGGCCGCGTACGCGCAGGAGTCGTGGGCGATCTTCGGCGCCTCGCTCGTGCTGCTCGTCGTGGCCGACTGGGTGTACTTCAGCAAGCGCGTGCTGCCGATGAAGTACATCCTCCCGGGCCTGGTCTTCCTGCTCGTCTTCCAGCTCTTCTCCATGGGCTACACCGCGTACGTCGCGCTCACGAACTACGGCACGGGTCACAACACGACCAAGGAGCAGGCGGTCGACGCGCTGCTCATCCAGGCCGAGCGTCGCGTCGAGGACTCCCCGAGCTACCCCCTCACGGTCGTCCAGCGGGGTGACGAGCTCGGGTTCGCGATCGTCGACGAGGGCGACGTGCGGGTCGGGTCCGCCGAGGAGCCCCTGGCCGACGCGGGTGACGCGTCCCTCGACGGCGAGCGCGTCACGGCCGTGCCCGGCTGGGAGGTCGTGCCGTACACGACCCTCATCTCGGACCCGGCGCTGCAGGAGCGGGTGGTCGACCTGCGCGTGCCCGTGTCGGACGACGCGGACGACGGCTCGATCCGCACCCGCGAGGGGTCGACCGGGCAGGTGTACTCGTCCGCGCTCGAGCACGACGAGGCGGCGGACACGCTGACGAACACCGAGACGGGCGCGGTGTACCGCGCGACGGACGGCGGCCGGTACGTCTCCGACGACGGCGAGGCGCTGCCCGTCGGCTGGCGCGTCCACGTCGGCCTCGAGAACTTCACGCGCGCGTTCAGCGACGACACGTACTCCGGCCCGCTGCTGCGGATCACCGTGTGGACGTTCGCGTTCGCGATCGCCACGGTGGCCACCAGCTTCCTGCTCGGGCTGGTGCTCGCACTCGTGTTCAACGACACGCGGCTGCGGGGGCGCAGGGTCATGCGGACCCTGTTCATCCTCCCGTACGCGTTCCCGGCGTTCCTGTCCGCGCTGCTGTGGCGCGGCATGCTCAACGCCAACCCCGACTACGGGATCGTCAACCAGCTGTTCTTCCTCGGCACCCGCATCGCGTGGCTCGACGACCCGCTGCTGGCCAAGCTGGCGGTCATCGGCGTCAACCTGTGGCTGAGCTTCCCGTACTGGTTCCTCGTGTGCACGGGTGCCCTGCAGTCCCTGCCGGAGGACGTCATGGAGGCCGCCCGGATCGACGGCGCCGGCCGGTGGCGGACGTTCCAGTCGATCACGATGCCGCTGCTGCTGGTCTCGACCACGCCGCTGCTGATCTCGTCGTTCGCCTTCAACTTCAACAACTTCACGCTCGTCTACATGCTGACGGGCGGCGGGCCGCGGTTCACCGACACGTCGGCGACTCTCGGGCACACCGACATCCTCATCTCGATGATCTACCAGCTGTCGGGCGTGGCCGGCGGCCGCGCCGACTACGGCCTCGCGAGCGCGCTGTCGATCATCGTCTTCCTCATCATCGGCACGATCTCGGCGCTGGCGTTCCGCCGGACCCGCAAGCTGGAGGAGGTCCTCTGATGGCCACCACGACGACCCTCCCCGCGACCGCGACGACGTCCGACCGCGCCCGCGGGCGCCGCCGCCGCTGGTTCGCCGAGGTGGGGTGGAAGTACCCGGTCGCCGCGGTCGTGGTGTTCTACGCCGCGTTCCCGCTGGTGTACGTCCTGTCGGCCGCCCTGGCGCGCACCGGCACGCTCACCGGCTCGACCGAGCTGTTCCGGACGTTCTCGACCGCCAACTTCGAGGCGCTCGACGGCACGCGGTTCTGGTCGTGGGCGGTCAACAGCCTCGTGGTCGGCGGTGCCACCGCGCTCGGCTCGGTGCTCATGGGCGCCGCCGCCGCGTACGCGTTCTCGCGGTTCTCGTTCCGCGGGCGCCGCGGCGGCCTGACCGCGCTGCTCATCATCCAGATGTTCCCGCAGATGCTCGCGTTCGTCTCGATCTTCCTGCTGCTGCTCGCGCTCGGGAACGTGGTGCCGGCCCTCGGGCTCAACAGCACGGTCGCGCTGATCTGCGTGTACCTGGGCGGTGCCCTCGGGACGAACACGTTCCTCATGTACGGGTTCTTCAACACGATCCCGCGCGAGCTGGACGAGGCCGCGCGCATCGACGGCGCCACGCACGCGCAGATCTACTGGGGCATCATCCTGCGGCTCGTGACGCCGATCCTCGCGGTCGTCGGCCTGCTGTCGTTCATCTCCACGTTCGGCGAGTTCATCCTCGCGCGCGTGATCCTCACGTCGCAGGACCGCTGGACGCTCGCCGTCGGCATGTACGGCTGGGTGTCGCAGGAGCTCAACGCGAACTGGGGCCTGTTCGCCGCCGGTGCGGTGATCGCGGCCCTGCCCGTGCTCCTGCTCTTCCTCTTCCTGCAGAAGTACATCGTCGGCGGCCTCACCGCCGGCTCCGTCAAGGGCTGACCCGCCCCCCGCGGGCCCGCACGTCGCACGACCCGGGCCCGGTGGCCCGGCGCCCCACCCGCGTTCACGGACGCACGTGCTCGAACGACGACGATCGAGAGGTCCACCGTGTCACCACGCCCCACCCCCGCGCGCCGCGCCCCTGCGCACCCCCTCCGGGCACTCGCCGCGACCGCCGCCGCGGGCGCCCTGCTCCTGACCGCCTCGCCCGGCTGGGCCGCACCCGCCGACGGCCCGGTCGAGGCCGGCATCGTCGTCGACCGCGTCGACGGGCTCGCCGCCGACTTCGTCAACGGCGTCGACGTGTCGTCGCTGCTGTCGCTCGAGGAGAGCGGCGTGACGTTCCGCGACACCGACGGGCAGCAGGCCGACCTGTTCGAGGTCCTCGCCGACGCGGACGTGAACTGGGTCCGCGTCCGCGTGTGGAACGACCCGTACGACAGCGCCGGCCGCGGCTACGGCGGCGGCACCACCGACGTGGCGCGGGCCGTCGAGATCGGCGAGCGCGCCACCGCGGCGGGCATGCGCGTGCTCGTCGACTTCCACTACTCCGACTTCTGGGCCGACCCGGCCAAGCAGCAGGTGCCCAAGGCGTGGGCCGCCCTCACACCCGGCGAGCGTGCCGCGGCGGTCGGCGAGTACACCGCGGACAGCCTCCGGGCGTTCGAGGACGCGGGCGTCGACGTCGGCATGGTGCAGGTCGGCAACGAGACGAACAACGGCGTCGCGGGCGTGCAGGGCTGGGACGCCATGGCGCCCGTGTTCGCCGCCGGCAGCGCCGCGGTGCGCGAGGTGCTGCCCGACGCCCTCGTCGCGCTGCACTTCACGAACCCGGAGACGGCGGGCCGGTACGCCGGCTACGCCCGCGAGCTCGACGCGCGCGGCGTCGACTACGACGTCTTCGCGAGCTCGTACTACCCGTTCTGGCACGGCACGGCGCAGAACCTGACGTCCGTGCTGTCCGAGGTCGCGACGACGTACGACAAGCAGGTCATGGTCGCCGAGACGTCGTGGGCGTACACGCTCGAGGACGGCGACGGGCACGGCAACACGATCGACCTGGCGTCGGAGGCGACCGCCTACCCCGTGAGCGTGCAGGGCCAGGCGACCGCCGTGCGCGACGTCATGGCGGCCGTCGCGGCGGTCGGTGACGCGGGCCTCGGCGTCTTCTACTGGGAGCCCGCGTGGCTGCCGGTCGGCCCGCCGAGCGAGCTCGAGGCGAACAGGGCGCTGTGGGAGGCGCACGGCTCCGGCTGGGCGACGAGCTTCGCGGGCCAGTACGACCCGCACGACGCCGGCCAGTGGTACGGCGGCTCGTCGTGGGACAACCAGGCGCTGTTCGCGCACGACGGCACGCCGCTCGAGTCGCTGCAGGTGTTCCGGTACGCGCGCACGGGTGCGGTGGCACCGCGCGAGGTCGTCTCCGTCGAGGACGTGCAGGTCGCGGTCGAGGACGGCGACGACGTCGTGCTGCCCGCCACGGTCGCCGTGACGTACAACGACGGGTCGGTCGAGCAGCAGCCGGTCACGTGGAGCGACGCCGCGGACTGGATCCGCGGGCCCGGGACGTACACGCTGCGCGGCACGACCGCGGGCGGCCTCCCCGTCACGGCGACCGTCGTGGTCGCCGCGGCGAACCTCGTGCGCAACCCGGGCTTCGAGGACGACGACCTGTCCATGTGGACGATCGACTGGGGCAACGCGGCGGTGCGCGAGGCGTCCGACGCGCCCGAGGGCGCCCGGGCCGTGAACCTCTGGTCCGGCTCGCCGTACACGCCGCGCATCGAGCAGACCGTCACGGGCGTGCCGGCCGGCACCTACCGGCTCAGCGCCTCCGCGCACGGCGCCCTCGAGGGCGGCACCGGAGGTCTGGAGCTGACGGCTACGACGGCCGCGGGTCGCCAGAGCGCGCCGCTGCCGCTCGAGGGCTGGCAGCAGGTCCGCACGGCGGTCCTCCCCGACGTCGTGGTCGGCGCCGACGGCGTCGTCACGGTCGCGGTCGGTGGCTCGCTGCCCGCGAACGCGTGGGCGTGGGTCGACGCGTTCGTCCTGACGCCCGCCGTGGCCGTGGCCGACGTCGACACCACCGCGCTGGAGGCCGCGCTCGCCCGGGCGGCCGCGGTCGACCGGGCCGCGTGGACGCCGGCGCAGCTGGACGCGCTGGACGACGCGGTCGAGGTGGCCGAGGTCGTGCGCGCGGGCAGCCGCGCCACGCAGGAGGACGTCGACGCCGCGACCGCACGCCTCGTCGCCGCGCTCGACGCGCTCGTGGTCCCGACGCCGGACCCGACGCCGACGCCCGACCCGACGCCGACGCCGGACCCGACGCCGACGGCCGGGCCCACCGCGCCGGCGCCCGCCCCCCGGCTGACGCTCGACCGCACGGACGTGCGGCCCGGCGACACCCTGACCGCACGGGCCACGGGCCTGCCGGCGGGCACGGTCGAGATCGGCGTCGCGAGCACCTACCAGGCGCTGGCCCAGGTCGCCGTCGCGGACGGTGCCGTCACCACCAGGGTGACGCTGCCGACCACGCTGACCGCGGGCGTGCACCACGTCCAGGTCCGGGACCTCGCCGGCGCGGTGCTCGCGCAGGCGGAGATCCGGGTGACCGTGCCGGCCGGCGGACGCCTGAGCGACACGGGTGCGGCCGCGGGCCCGCTCGTCGGCATCGCCGCGGGCCTGCTGGCGGCCGGCGCCGCCGGCGTGCTCCTCGCGCGCCGTCGCGCGGCGCACGTGCAGGGCTGAGCACCTCCCGGGCCGGCCGCCGCGGCCGGCCCGGGGTCGCCCCGGGCCGCGCGTCAGCCCGCGGCGGTGGACCGGTGGGTCTCCGTCGCGACGACGCGCGGCCCGCGGCGCGTCATGGCGGCGTGCGCCACGAGCACCTCGCCGGGCTGCAGGTACGGGTTCTCGGTGGGCAGCCTGTTCGCCACGGGGCGGCGCGCGTGCGTGGCCAGCACGTCCAGCACCGTCGGCAGCACGGGCCGGTGCGTGCACAGCACGGTGTCGACGCGCTCGTCGAGGCACCGGCCCACCACCGCCGCGACGCGGGCGGGCGACTCGTCGTGCTCGGCCTCCGTGAGCTCCGGGGAGATCTCCGGGGCGAGCCGAGCGGCGTGCGCGAAGGGGGCCATGGTGGCCGCGCACCGCTCCCAGTCGCTCGTCACGACGTGCCCCACGCCGAATGCGGCGAGCACGGGCACCATCGCGTCGGCCTGCCGCCCGCCGAGCCCGGTCAGCGGCCGGTCGCCCTCGGCGCCGTCCCACTGGCTGCGCTTGCGCGCCTGCCCGTGCCGCGCGACGACCAGGGCCCGCGTGTCGAGCCGGTCCTTGGCGAACGTCTCGACGAGCGCGTCGAGCGGCCGCCGGTCCTCCTGCCGGGTCAGGCGCTTGGCCGCGGTGCGCACGTCGTACCACTCCCAGCGGTCGATCTCGTCCGCCTCCGCGCGCGGCACCGGCGGGCGCGCCTCGAGCGGTGCCCGGTCCCCGCGGCCGGCGGGCTGCGCGGCCCAGTAGCGGACGACCTTGCGCCGCCCGTCCGCGAGCGTGTACTCCAGCCCGGGCAGCGGGACGCCGAGCACGACCGCCAGCCCGGTCTCCTCCTCGACCTCGCGCACGGCGGCGGCGGGCGCCGCCTCGCCCGGGTCGAGCTTGCCCTTCGGCCAGGACCAGTCGCGGTACCGCGGCCGGTGGACCAGCGCGACCTGCACGCGGCCGGCCCGCACGCGCCACACGAGAGCGCCGGCGGCCTCGACCGCGGGCCGGACGGGCGGGCTCACCGTGCGGAGCCCGGCCGGCGCCTCTGCCGCTGGATGAGGGCCTGCTGGAGGTCGACCAGCGGGCCGCCCGGCCCGCGGTGGTGCCGCTCCCAGACGCCGTCAGCGCGCAGGTGCCACGTGGACGTGCGGTCGTCGGTCGACTCGTCGAGGAGCTCGACGAGCTCGGCGACCTGCGCGGGGTCGGCGACCCGCACGAGCGCCTCGACGCGCCGGTCGAGGTTGCGGTGCATGAGGTCGGCCGACCCGATGAACACCTCCGGTCCCTCGAAGCCGTCCTCGGGGTCGGGCGTCGCGTGCGCGAACGCGAAGACCCGCGAGTGCTCGAGGAACCGGCCGAGGATGGAGCGCACGCGGATCGTCTCCGACAGACCGGGCACGCCGGGGCGGAGCGCGCAGATGCCCCGCACGTTGATGTCCACGGGGACGCCCGCCTGCGAGGCGCGGTACAGCGCGTCGATCGTGGCCTCGTCGACCATCGAGTTGACCTTGATCTTGATCCACGCGGGCTCGCCGCGCCGGGCGGCCTCCGCCTCGCGCTCGATGCGCTGGACGAGCCCCGTGCGCACCGAGCGCGGTGCGACGAGCAGGCGGTGGAACCGCGACTTGGGTGCGTAGCCGGAGAGCTGGTTGAACAGGCGCGTGAGGTCCTGCCCCACCTCCGGGTCCGCCGTGAGCAGGCCGAGGTCGGTGTACAGCCGCGCGGTCTTCGGGTGGTAGTTGCCCGTGCCGACGTGGCTGTAGCGCCGCAGCCCGTCCGCCTCCTGCCGCACGACGAGCGAGAGCTTGCAGTGCGTCTTGAGGCCGACGATGCCGTACACGACGTGCACGCCGGCCTGCTCGAGCTTGCGCGCCCACGAGATGTTGTTCTGCTCGTCGAAGCGCGCCTTGATCTCCACGAGCGCCAGCACCTGCTTGCCTGCCTGCGCGGCGTCGATCAGGGCGTCGACGATCGGGGAGTCGCCGGACGTGCGGTACAGCGTCTGCTTGATCGCGAGCACGTGCGGGTCGGCGGCGGCCTGCTCGAGGAACGTCTGCACCGACGTCGAGAACGAGTCGTACGGGTGGTGCAGCAGGATGTCGCGCGCCCGGATCGCGGCGAAGACGTCCGTCGCGCTGGCCGACTCGACCTCGGCGAGGTGCCGGTGCGTCGCCGGGACGAAGCGCGGGTACTGCAGCTCCGGCCGGTCGAGGTCCGCGATGAGGGTGAGGCCCGTGTGGTCGAGCGGGGCGGGGAGCTCGTACACGTCGTCCTCGGACATGCCGAGCTCGCGGACGAGGAACTTGCGGACCCGGTTGCTGATGCCCTCGGCCAGCTCCAGGCGCACCGGGGGCCCGAACCGGCGGCGCAGCAGCTCCTTCTCCATCGCCTTGAGGAGGTTCTCGGCGTCGTCCTCCTCGACCTCCACGTCCTCGTTGCGCGTGATGCGGAACGTGTGGAACTCGCGCACCTCCATGCCGGGGAACAGCTGGTCGAGGTGCTGGGCGATCACGTCCTCGACGGGCACGAACGACATCGGCCCGCTCTCGGCGCCCGCGCGCGCGGGCACGCTCGGGCGGCCCGACGCGTCCACCGCGATGTAGCGGGGGAGCAGCGGCGGCACCTTCACGCGCGCGAAGTGCTCCTTGCCGCTCGCGGGGTTGACGACGCTGACGGCGAGGTTGAGCGAGAGCCCCGAGATGTACGGGAACGGGTGCGCGGGGTCGACGGCCAGCGGCGTCAGCACGGGGAAGATCTGCCGGCGGAAGAACTTGTGCAGCCGGTCCTGCTCGGCCTCGCCCAGGTCGTCCCAGCGCACGATCGTGATGCCCTCGGCGGCGAGCGCCGGCTGCACGTCCCGCTGGAAGACCGCCGCGTGGCGCTCCATCAGCTCGTGCGCGCGCTCGCTGATCGCCTCGAGCACCTGCCGGGGGGACAGCCCCGACGCGGCCGTGACGGCGATGCCGGTCGCGATGCGGCGCTTGAGCCCGGCCACGCGGACCATGAAGAACTCGTCGAGGTTGGACGCGAAGATCGCGAGGAACCGCACGCGCTCCAGCAGCGGCTGCTCCGGGTCCTCCGCGAGCTCGAGGACACGCTGGTTGAACGCGAGCCACGAGAGCTCGCGGTCGAGGAACCGGTCGTCGGGGAGCGGCGTGGGCGCGGGCAGCTCCCGCGGGTCCTCGGTGTCGACGTGCTCGGCGATGCTCGCGGCGAGCTGCGGGTCGATCGCAGGGGCGTCGGTCATGTGCCCATGGTGGCACCGCCGGGTGAACCCGTCGTGTCGTCGTGGCGGAGCGTCACGTGCGGGGAACGTCACCTCCGCGGGGCGTCGGCACGAGGGCGGGGCGTCAGCGCGCGGGAGGCGCGCCGTCCGGCGCGGGGCCGTACATGACGTCGACGGCGGCGCGCCGGAAGCCCGCCCGCTCGTACGTGTGCACGGCCACCGTGTTCTCGGCGCCCGTGTAGAGGATCGCCGTGCGCAGCCCGCGCTCGCGCAGGTGCGCGAGCCCGAGCGCGGTCAGCGCGCGTCCCAGGCCGAGGCCCTGTGCGTCCGGGTCGACGCCGACGACGTAGATCTCGCCGACCTCCTCGTCGGCCCCCGCGTCGGGCGCCGCACCGCGCGGGTGGACCTTGGTCCACACCGAGCCGAGCAGCTGGCCGTCGCGCTCGGCGAGCAGGAAGCCGGCCGGGTCGAACCACGGCTCGTCCTCCCGCGCGCGCAGGTCGGCCGACGTCATGCGGCCCTGCTCCGGGTGGTGCGCGAACGCGCGCGCGTTGACGCGCCGCCACGCCTCCTCGTCCTGGCCGGGCACGAACGGGCGCACCGTGACGCCCGCGGGCAGCGCGGCCGGCGCGGGCGGGTGCGCCTCGAGGTCGACGGCCATCCGCAGCAGCTCGCGCACGACGACCAGGCCGGCGGCGTCCGCCGTCGCGCGCGCGGCCGGGACGTCCCCGTGCGCCCACACCGAGAGGCGGCGGCCGGGCACGGTGGCGGTCTCCGCCTGCGCGGCCACGAGCAGCGCCGACGCCACGCCGCGCCGCCGGTGGTCGGGGTGGACGACGACCTCGCCGCTCACCCGCGTCGACGTGCCCACGTCGAGCTGCGCGTAGCCGACGAGCGTCCCGTCGGCGGCGTGCGCGAGCAGGTGCACGACCGGCGCCTCGGGCTCGGTGAGCCACAGCAGCGGCTGCTCGGACAGGGGCGCCACGCCGTCGGCACGGGTCGCGTCGTGGTGCAGGCGCCCGACCGCGTCCGCCGTGGCGGGGTCCAGGGGCCCCGCGACGGCCGTCACGAGCGTCGCGTCGGTGTCGGACGTCATGCGCCCATCCCATCACGCGACGGTCCGGTGCGGGGCGGGTGGGCCAGGAGGGCCCTCCCGCTCGTCGGCGGCGTGTGGAGGCCTCGTGCACGTGGGCCCTCCGACGCTGACGCACCCGTCCCGGACGCGGGGTCCGCCGGTACCGTGGACGCCGCCATGGACTCTCCCGCCAGCGCCACCCCCGCCCTGCGCGGGCGGCGCGCGCGCCGGGCGACGCGCGGTCCCCGCACGGTCGAGGTCGACGTCGTCGTGATCGGTGCGGGCCAGGCCGGCCTCTCCGCCGCCTACCACCTGCAGCGGACCGGGCTCGTGGCCGTCGGGTCGCGGGGCTGGGAGCAGGCGGCGGGCACGTTCGTCGTCCTGGACGACAACGCGCGGGCCGGCGGTGCGTGGCAGCACCGCTGGCGCAGCCTGACGATGGCCGACGCGCACGGGATCCACGACCTGCCCGGCATGCCGCTCGTGGTCGTCGACCCGGCCGAGCCCGCCGCCGACGCCGTGCCCTACTACTTCGCGCAGTACGAGGACGCCTACGGGCTGAACGTGCAGCGGCCCGTGCGCGTCGAGCGCCTCGAGCGCGCCCGCGACGGCGGGCCCGAGCCCCGCTTCCTCGTCACCACCCGCCACGCCGAGCACCCCGGCGAGGTCGTCGTGTGGGCCGCCCGGGGCGTGGTGAGCGCGTCCGGCACGTGGCAGCGGCCGTTCTGGCCCTCGTACCCCGGCCGGGCGACGTTCCGCGGCCGCCAGCTGCACACGCACGACTACCGGGACGCGAAGGACCTCGCCGACGGTCACGTCGTCGTCGTCGGCGGCGGCACGTCGGCCGTCCAGCTGCTGCTGCAGCTCGCGGAGGTCACGACGACGACCTGGGTGACGCGCCGCCCGCCGCGGTGGTCCGACGCCGAGTTCACGCCCGAGCTCGGCCGCGAGGCGGTGTCCCGCGTCGACGAGCGGACGCGCGCGGGGCTGCCGCCGCGCTCGGTCGTCAGCGTCACCGGCCTGCCGCTGACGCCCGCGTACCGGGCCGGCATCGCGTCCGGCGTGCTGCGCGCGCGCTGCGTGTTCGACCGCATCGAGCCCGACGGCGTGGCCTGGGACGCGTCCGCGCCCGCCGTGGTCGAGGACGACCCCGGCCCCGACCTGCCGCCGGACCTGCCGGGCGCCGTGCCCGAGCTCGGCGGCTGGGTCGAGGGGCCGCCGTTCGTCGCGGCGCGCACGATCCTGTGGGCGACGGGCTTCCGCGCGACGCTCGACCACCTCGCCCCGCTCGGGCTGCGCGCACCCGGCGGCGGCATCCGGATGGACGGCACCGAGGTCGTCGGCGAGCCGCGCCTGCAGCTGGTCGGCTACGGCCCGAGCGCGTCGACCGTCGGCGCGAACCGCGCGGGGCGCGAGGCCGTCCGCCGGCTGCGCCGCACGCTGAGCTGGTAGCCGCCGGGACGGTGCGCGACCGCGCCACGCGACGCGGACGACGGCCCCCGCCCGGTGCGGGCGGAGGCCGTCGTCGTCACGCGGGTGCCGGGGTCTGCCCGGCGGGGTGCGGTGTCAGGAGCAGGACACCGCGACGGCACCGGTCGGGGCGGGGCCCGAGCCGATGAAGCCGTAGCTCGTCGTCTGCCCGGCACCGAGGGTGCCGTTCCACGCGGCGTTGGTCACCGTGACGGAGCTGCCGGAGCCGCTGAACGCGCCGCTCCAGCCCTGCGAGACGGACGCGCCCGACGGGAGCGTGAACTGCGTGCGCCACGACGACGTGCCCGCCGAGCCGGCCCGCACGTCGACCGAGCCCTGGAAGCCGCCCGGCCACGAGCCGGTGATCCGCAGGGTCGCGGTGCAGGCGCCGGACGGGTTCTGCGTCGGCGTCGCGGTCGGCGTCGGCGTGGCCGTGGGAGTCGCGGTGGGCGTCGGCGTCCGTGTCGGCGTCGGCGTCGGCGTGGGGGTTCGTGTGGGCGTCGGCGTCGGCGTCGGCGTCGCGCCGCCGAAGAACGTCGCCGTGCGCGCGGTGGCCCTGATGCCGTTCGCGCCGTCGAAGATCCGCGTGCCCCACGACGTCTTCCGCGCCGGGTCGAAGCCCGTGACCATGTCGAGGTACTCGACGCCGCCGCCGTTGCCCGACCACGACCAGCCGTAGTACCCGATGCCGCGGCGCTGCGCCTCGGCCATGATCGTGTCCTCGTCGGGGTTGCCGTCGGAGTGGTCGAACCCGAACTCGCCGATGACCAGCGGGAGGCCGTGCGCGGCGAACGCGTCGAGGTACGACGTGATCGTCGACGCCTGCGCGTAGACGCCGTACATGTGCACCGAGAAGAGCACGTTCCCGTCGGGGTCCGCCGCCGCGACCGTGGGCGCCTGGTCGCGCATGATGCCGCCCCAGTCCTGGCCCCACATCGGGGCGTCCACGACGATGTTGTGCCGCAGACCGGCGGCGCGGATGGTCCGGATCGCGGCGGACGTGTCCGCCGCCCAGCCGGCCGACACCGACGCGGTGTTGCCGTAGGGCTCGTTGCCGATGTTGATCTGGATGAAGTCCTCGGTGCCCTGCAGGACCGACCTCAGGCCGGTCCAGTAGGTGGCGGCCTGGGCCAGCGTCGCGGCGCCGGACTGCTCGCCGTACCCCGTGGTGTCGTGGACCTCGAGCATGCAGACCAGCTGGTTCGCGCGGCACAGGGAGATGACGTTCGCGACGTCGGTCGCGTCGTTCCTCGTCCAGCGCGTGCCGTCGGAGAGCACGACGCGCAGGGCGTTGGCGCCGGCGGCGCGGATGGCGGGGATCGCCGTGGGCGTCTGCGACGCGTACCAGGTGTGCGCGTGGCTGACGCCGCGCGCGACGAACGGGGTGCCGTTCTCCTCGACGAGCCGGGCCCCCTCGATGTGGAGGCCGACCGGCTCCGCCGCCGAGGCGGAGGTCGCCGCGGCGGTGAGCCCGCCGAGTGCGAGCAGCGCGGCCGCGGAGGCCGCGACCGCGCGCGTGGACAGGTGCTTCATGGGACGTCCTCGTTCCGCAGAAGTAGGTGCTGACGAGCACCCGCCCGCCTGTCCGCCGGCCGGGAGCGCGCGGGGTGCGCCGGTCACACAACCAGCAGCGCCGGGGCCGCTCCACGGCCTAAACGCTTCGCCGTCCCGGTGCCCACGCGGCCGCGGCCCGGCCCCCGTGGGGTACCGGGCCGCGGCCGTCGGCGGGCTCGCGCGCTCAGTCGCTGGACGCGGCCGGCGTCGCCAGACCTGCGGCGATGAGGTCCATGACCGACGCGTCCGCGAGCGTGGTCGCGTCGCCGACCGTGCGGTGCTCGGCCACGTCGCGCAGCAGGCGGCGCATGATCTTGCCGGACCGGGTCTTGGGCAGCTCCGCGACGACGAGGATCTGCCGCGGCTTGGCGATGGGGCCGATCGCGCGGGCGACGTGGTCGCGCAGCGTCCTCTGCACGGTGGCGGCGTCGGAGCCGGCCGCCTCCGTGGCGTCGCCGCGCAGGATGACGAACGCGACGACCGCCTGGCCGGTCGTCTCGTCGGTCGCGCCCACGACCGCGGCCTCCGCGACCCACGGGTGGGAGACGAGGGCCGACTCGATCTCGGTCGTCGACAGCCGGTGGCCGGAGACGTTCATGACGTCGTCGACGCGGCCCAGCAGCCAGATGTCCCCGTCGTCGTCCTTCTTCGCCCCGTCACCCGCGAAGTACACGTCCTTGAAGCGGGACCAGTAGGTGTCCTTGTACCGCTCGGGGTCGCCCCAGATCCCGCGCAGCATCGCGGGCCAGGGCTCGGTCAGCACCAGGTAGCCGCCGTGGCCGTCGGGCACCGGCTTGGCGTCGTCGTCCACCACGTCGGCCGCGATGCCGGGCAGCGGCACCTGCGCCGAGCCGGGCTTGGTCGTCGTCACCCCGGGCAGGGGGCTGATCATGATCGCGCCCGTCTCCGTCTGCCACCACGTGTCGACGATCGGCGTCCGGTCCCCGCCGATCACCCGGCGGTACCACATCCACGCCTCCGGGTTGATGGGCTCACCCACCGACCCGAGCACCCGCAGCGACGACAGGTCGAACTGCGCGGGGATGTCCTCGCCCCACTTCATGCACGTGCGGATCGCCGTCGGGGCCGTGTACAGGATCGACACCCCGTACTTCTGCACGATCTCCCACCAGCGCCCGCGGTGCGGCGTGTCCGGCGTGCCCTCGTAGATCACCTGCGTCGCACCGTTGACCAGCGGCCCGTAGACGACGTACGTGTGCCCGGTGACCCAGCCGATGTCGGCCGTGCACCAGTAGACGTCGGTCTCCGGCTTGAGGTCGAAGACGTTGAGGTGCGTGTACGCCGCCTGCGCCAGGTAGCCACCCGTCGTGTGGAAGATGCCCTTCGGCTTCCCGGTCGTGCCCGACGTGTAGAGGATGAACAGCGGGTGCTCCGCCTCGACCTCCACCGGCGTGTGCTGCGCCGACGCGACGTCCACGGCCTCGTGCCACCAGACGTCCCGGCCCTGCGTCCACTCGACCGGCTGGCCCGTGCGGCGCACGACGAGCACGTGATCGACGGTGGGCGCGCCCTTGGCGAGGGCCTCGTCGACCGCCGGCTTGAGGGCGGTCGGGGCACCGCGGCGGAAGCCGCCGTCGGCCGTCACGACCAGCTTCGCCTCGGCGTCGAGGATCCGGGAGCTCAGCGCCTCGGCCGAGAACCCGCCGAAGACCACCGAGTGCGGCGCGCCGATGCGGGCGCACGCGAGCATCGTGATGACCGCCTCGGGGATCAGCGGCATGTAGATCGCGACGCGGTCGCCCGTGCGCACGCCGAGCGCGGCGATCGCGTTCGCGGCCTTCGACACCTCGCGCAGCAGGTCGGCGTACGTGAGCGTGCGGGTGTCGCCGCCCTCGCCCTCGAAGTGCAGCGCGACGCGGTCGCCGTGGCCCGCCTCGACGTGCCGGTCGACCGCGTTGTACGTCGCGTTCAGGCGTCCGTCGGCGAACCAGCGCGCGAACGGCGCGTCCGACCAGTCGAGGGTCTGCGTGAACGGCGTCGACCACGTGAGCAGGCTCCGTGCCTGGTCGCCCCAGAAGCCGGGCCGGTCCGCGTTCGCCCAGGCGTGGAGGTCGGCGGTCGCGTTCGCCTGTGCGGCGAACTCGGGCGTCGGCGGGAAGCGGCGGTCCTCCGTCAGGAGGTTCTCCAGGCCCGTCGACGCCGCCGCGGGCGCGCTCCCGGGTGCGGCAGGTGCGACGGGCGCGGCCTCGGTCGGGGTGGGGGCGGCGGACGGTTCGGTCACGGTGTCTCCCTGCGCAACGGCGTCGGTGCGGCTCATCGGTGCTGACCCGAGGGTCCTCGGCACGGACCTTAGCCCTGCGCACCGGCGACGCGCACGCCTCCGACGTGCCCGTCCGCGCCGTCCGCTCCGTCCGCTACGTCCCGGACCGCGGGCGGCGGGGGTCACACCGCCCGGTTGCGCTCCCGGAAGACGCCCAGGTGCACGCCGCGCCGCCGGGCGAGCGCCGCGACCACGCCCGCCACGAGCACCAGCACGCCGGCGACCAGCAGCGTCCCCGAGGTCGCCGCCACGGTCGTCTCCACGGTCGTGCGTGACCACGCCTCGCCGACGACCGCGAGCGCCTGCTGCCGGGCGATGCCCGGTGCGTACAGCGCCAGGCCGCCGAGCGCGGCGAGCGCCGTGCCGCCCGCCAGCGGCACGGCGGGCGTCCACAGCCCCAGCAGCACGACCGCCGCGAGCGCCAGCGCGCCGACGGAGACGAGCACGATGCCGAGCGTCTCGAGCGACGCGTCCCAGTCGCCCGCCTGGACCGTGAGCACGCGCGACTGGCCGACGAGCGTCACGAGCGCCGCGACGGGGGCGAGCAGCAGCCCCACGAGCACGCCGAGCACGTGCGTGCCCGGGTGGACCGTGCGGGGTGCGTTCGGGTCCGGGAAGAGGTCGTCGTCGCCCTCCGGGTCGCTGCGGGTGCTCCGGTCGCTCCGGTCGCCGCGCGCGGTCGCCGGGCCGGCCGCCGCGTCGGCGCGGGCGTCGTGCGGGGGGCTCCCGCGCCCGGCGGCACCCGGTGCGCCGGCGGCGGTCGCGCCCGCGGGACGTGGCGGGGTCGCGGCCGCCGCCGGCGGGCTCGTCGCCGGGTGGGTCGCCGCGGTCGTCGGCCGGCCGGGCGCCGCGGGCGCCGGGCCCGCTGCCTCGTCGCCGGGTGCTCCTGCCCCCGGCGCGCCGGGGGACGTCGGGGCGGTGCCGACCGGCTCCGGCGGCGTGGGCGCGGGACGCGCGACGGCGTGCCGACCCGTGTCGGTGCCGGGCTCGCCGGAGTCGGAGTGCCCGGGGCCGTCCGTGGGCCGCTGGGCGTCGGACGTGCTCATGCGTGCTCCCCGGGTCGCGCCTCGGCGTCCGTGGACACCTCGTCACGTCCACGCTAGTGCCGTCCACGCGGCGTCGTCGCGCGGCGCGCGGCGGGCGGGCCGGGTCCGCGCGGTGGGGTCGCACGTTCGGCCCAGTCGACCGGGGTCAGCAGGCCGGGGTCAGCGCGCCGGGGTCAGCGCGCCGGGGTCAGCGCAGCGCTCCCTCGTCCGGCACCTCGGCCGGCACGGGCAGGGAGAGCAGCACGCCGGCCGGCACGGGCGCCGGGGGAGCGAGGCGCGTGGCGGGTGCCACCGCCGGCCGCACGCCGTAGGCGTAGGCCGCGCCCACGAGCAGCGCGCCACCGACCGTGTTGCCGACACCGACCGCCAGCAGGTTCCGTCCCGCCTCGGCGAGCGTCGCGTGCGGCAGGTCGCCGTACAGCGCGAGCGAGAACGTCGTCATGTTCGCCACGACGTGCTCGAAGCCGGAGGTGATGAAGACCATGACGCAGCCCACCACGACCGCGACGCCGGCGGTGCCGGCGCCGATCCGCCCCCAGCACCAGACGGCGAGGCAGACCAGCACGTTGCACAGGATGCCGCGCACGACGAGCTCGGACGTGGTCGCCTCGGCCTTGTGCGCGACCATGCGCGCGAGCGCCTCGCCCGCCGCGGTGCCCGGCCCGGCGACGCCCGAGGTGTGCACGAGCGCGGCGAACAGCATCGCCCCGAGCAGGTTGCCGGCCAGCGCCGCCAGGAGCGCGACGAGGGCGCGCCCCCAGCCGACGCGCCCCAGCAGGGCACCCTGCGTGAGGATCATCATCGCGCTCGTCGCCAGCTCGCCACCGGCCACCAGGACGATCGTCAGGGCGATGCCGAACACGAGCCCGTTGACGAGCGGCGCCCATGGCGACCCCGCCGCGACGAGCGGGCCGCCCGCGGTCACCATGACGAGGACGCCGATGCCGATCGCGGCGCCCGCGAGCATGGTCCGGACGAGGAGCAGTCCCGGCGTGCGCAGCAGGGCCACCTTGTGCACGGCCGCGTCGGCGTGCGCGGCGACGGTCTCGGGGATGGTCAGCACGCGTCCATCGTGGTGCCGCGCAACGGGTGTCACCCAGGACGAAAGGGCGTCCTCGCGCGCCGACCCGGCCACCGATCGGGGCCGGGACTGACACAGTTGGCCCCGCGGGACCCCGGGACGACCCGACGGCCGCCCCGGAGGCAGGAGGACCACAGGTGGGACCGTCGGTCGCAGGTGGCGCCCGTGTGGCGACGATGAGCGACGTCGCGCGGCGCGCGGGGGTGTCGAAGATGACGGTCTCCAACGTCCTGAACGGTCGGACGCGGGTGGGCGAGGCGACGCGGCGCCGGGTGCTCGAGGCGGTCGACGAGCTGGGCTACGAGATCAACCTCACGGCCCGCCGGCTGCGTGCGGGTCGTGTCGACACGGTCGCGCTCATCGTGCCGAGGTTCGACCACACGTACTTCGCCGAGCTCGCCACCTCGTTCGCGACGGAGGTCGCGAACCACGGTCGGCACCTCGTCGTGGCGCAGTCGGGCGCGAGCAAGGAGGGGGAGCTGTCGGAGCTCTCCCTGGCCCGGCTGCGGCAGTACGACGCGGTGGTGCTCAGCGCCGTCGGCCTGACGTACGACGAGGTGGACTCGCTGAGCAGCACGCAGCCGCTGGTGCTCCTCGGCGAGCAGGACGTCCCGCAGCGGTTCGACCACGTCAGCATCGGGAACGCCGAGGGCGCGCGCCTGGCCGTGCGCCACCTCCTGGGCCGGGGCGCGCGCCGCGTGGCCGTCGTCGACGGTCCGTCGGTGGGGCCCGCCGGGACGGGAGCGCCCGGGGGGCTGGACCCGACGTCCGGGTTGCGCACGCAGGGCTGGCGCACGGCGCACGCGGACGTGGGGCTCGTGCCGGACGAGCGCCTCGTGCTGGGCGGTGCGCTCTACACGGCCCAGGGTGCGCGCGAGGTGGTGCTGCGCGCGCTAGCCGCCGGCCTCGCCCCCGACGCCGTCTTCGCCGTCACGGACGACATGGCGTACGGGGTGCTGGCGGCGCTGCACGACGCGGGCCTGCGCGTGCCGCAGGACGTCGCGGTCGTGGGGTTCGACAACCTGCGGGGCAGCGAGTTCGCCGTCCCGGGGCTGTCCTCGGTCGACCCGGGCCGGGACTGGATCGCCCGCCAGGCGGTGTCGGTGATCGAGCGGCGGCTCGCGGGCGAGGCGTTCGAGCCCGTCCGGCTGACCACGCCGGTGGAGCTCGTGGTCCGCGGCTCGAGCGCCTGAACCGGGTCACCTCCCGCGCCGGTGCCGTCCTGGTGACGTGCCTGGCGGGGGGGCAATTCGGGCGCCGCCGTCGTCGCTGCGGACCGCCGGTGGACGCCGCGCCGGGGCGACATTGACCGCGGGCCTGTCGGACGCATAGATTCCGGCCACGTCGGTGTGGTGTATCGATAATCCTGAGGGATGTATCGATACACCTCCGACGGTCGCGACCCGAAGAGGGGGACGCGGACGACCGGCGGCGAACTACGCAGCAGGGTCCCGGGGTACGACCCCGGGACGGATCTCGATGAGGAGAGCCAGATGACACGTGCGGGCATCAACGGAGGGCGCCGGCCACGGACGACGCGTGCGGCTGCGGCCGTCGCGGCGGGCCTCGCCCTGACGCTGGCCGCGTGCAGCGGCGGCGGTGGCGACGGCGGCGACGCCACCGAGGAGCAGCGGACCGGTGCGATGGAGGGCTACGCCGCCGGTGATCAGTTCACCGCGTCGGAGCCCCTGGAGCTCTCGATCCTGTGGACCGACTGGCCCGAGGTGACGGTCAAGGACGAGTGGCAGTTCTTCGACCTCCTGAAGGAGCAGACCAACGTCACGCTGGAGACGACCCACATCCCGCTGAGCGACCACCTGGAGAAGCGGAGCCTGCTCATCAGCGCCGGCGACGCGCCGGACATCATCCCGCTGGTCTACACCGGTGAGGAGGAGCAGTTCGCCGCCTCGGGCGCCGTCGTCCCGCTGAGCAAGTACCTCGACGAGATGCCCCACTTCCAGAAGTACGTGGAGGAGTGGGACCTGCAGGAGATGGTGGACAACCTGCGCCAGGAGGACGGCGAGCTGTACATGCTCCCCGGCTTCCAGGAGGTGTCCGTGCCGATGTTCACGCTCCTCGTCCGCAAGGACAAGTTCGACGAGCTCGGCATCGAGATGCCCGACACGTGGGAGGACTTCCGCGAGGCGTTCGTCAAGCTGAAGGAGGCCTACCCGGACTCCTACCCGCTGCAGGACGGGTTCCAGGGCAACTCGCTGCTCAACTACGCGGCCCGCGGGTTCGGTACCCAGGCCGGCTGGGGCTTCGGCGACGGCATGCAGTGGGACGAGGAGAAGGGCGAGTTCGAGTACGCCGCCACCTCCGAGGAGTACAAGGAGATGGTCGAGTACTTCCACGGCCTCGTCCAGGACGGCCTGTTCGACCCCGACTCGTTCACGGTGCAGGACCAGGAGGCGGTCGAGCGCGTCGAGCGCCTGATCTCCGAGGGCAAGGCGTTCGCCGGCTCCGGTGCCAGCGGCACGGCGATCGAGTGGGGGCAGGCGCTGGACGCCACCGTCGGTCCCGGCAACCACGAGGTCGTGCAGATCCCGCCGCCCGCCGGCCCGGCCGGTGCGCTCGTGGAGCCGCGCAACTTCTGGCACGGCTTCATGATCACGAAGGACGCCGAGAGCAAGCCCTACTTCACGGCGCTGCTGCAGTTCCTCGACTGGATGTACTACTCGCCGGAGGCACGCGACATGCTCCGCTGGGGCGTCGAGGGCGAGACGTACACGAAGTCCGGTGACGAGTACACGCTCGACGCCGAGCACCGTCTCGACACCTTCAACCTCAACCCGGGTGCGCCGACGGACATCCAGAAGGACCTGGGCTTCAGCACGTTCCTGGCCGAGGCCACGGAGTCGCGGGCGCTGAAGGAGTCGTACTCCACCGACCAGGCCGTCGAGTACATCGACGCCGTGCTGTCGACGCGCACCCCGACCGACCCGCTGCCGCCGGCCCCGCTGTCGGAGGCGGACCTGGAGCAGGCGTCGCTGCTGGGCACGCCGCTGAAGGACTCGGTCGACACCGCCACGCTCCGGTTCATCCTGGGCGAGCGGCCGCTGAGCGAGTGGGACGCGTTCGTCGCCGAGCTCGAGTCGAAGGGTCTGCAGCAGTACGTGGACCTGTACAACGGCGCGCGCGAGCGCTTCGCCGAGAGCAACGGCTAGGACCTCGGGTCATCCGGTGGGCCGGGGCAACGTCCCCGGCCCACCGGGTCCGCACGAAGGAGTGATCCATGAGATCGACCCGGGTCCTCGTACCCACCGACGGCGCAGCCGTCGACGAGCCGGCCACGCGCGCCGGCACCGCGGGTCCGCCCGCCGGGCAGCGTCCCGCAGGCAGGCGGGGCCGCGAGCGCGTCCGGTCCGTGCCGTGGCGCACGACGCTGCGGCGCGACTGGCCGCTGTACGCGCTCGCCGCCGCACCCGTGCTGTTCCTGCTCGTGTTCCGCTACCTGCCGATGGCCGGCAACGCCATCGCGTTCCGGCGGTTCCGGCCGGGCGGCAGCATCTTCGGCGACGAGTTCGTCGGGCTGCGCTACATCTCGATGTTCATGAACGACCCGACGTTCTGGGCGGTCTTCTCGAACACGATCATCCTCGGGGCGCTGACGCTGGTCTTCGCGTTCCCGCTCCCGATCATCCTGGCGCTCATGCTCAACGAGCTGCGGGCGCAGAAGTTCAAGCGGTTCGTGCAGTCCGTGTCCTACCTGCCGCACTTCCTGTCGATCGTCATCATCGTCGGCATGCTCATGCAGATGCTCTCGCTGCAGGGCACGGTCAACCAGGTGATCGAGGCGCTCGGCGGTGAGTCGATCCCGTTCCTGCAGCGGCCGGAGTGGTTCCGCACCATCTACGTCGGCTCCGAGGTCTGGCAGACCGTCGGGTGGGGCACGATCCTCTACCTCGCGGCCCTGACCACGGTCGACTCCTCGCTCTACGAGGCGGCGCGCATCGACGGGGCCAACCGCTGGCAGCAGACGTGGCACGTGACCCTGCCGGGCATCCGCCCGACGATGGTCACGCTGCTCATCCTCAACGTCGGCACCTTCCTCAACGTCGGCTTCGAGAAGGTCCTGCTGCTCTACAACCCCTTGACCTACGAGACGGCGGACGTGATCTCGACCTACCTGTACCGGGTGGGCCTGATCTCGAACAACCTGTCCTACGCGGCGGCGATCGGTCTGTTCCAGGCCGTGATCGGCCTGGTCATGATCCTGTCGGCGAACATGATCTCCAAGCGAGCGGTGGGAGCGAGCCTGTGGTGACGCAGATGACGGCGCCGAAGCCGTCCGCACCGGTCCGGCCCGTCGGTGCGCGCGACACGCGGGGCTACCGCGTGTTCACGTGGGTCAACATCACCGCCCTCCTGCTGGTCATGGGCGTGATGCTGTACCCCTTCCTCACGGTCGTGGCCCAGTCCTTCAGCAGCGAGGACGCGATCCGCTCCGGCGAGGTCAGCTTCTGGCCCGTGGGGTTCAACCTCAACACCTACCGCGCGGTGGCGGAGAACTCCCTCTTCTGGGGGAACTACCGCAACACGGTGGTGTACACCGTCGTCGGCACGACCATCGCGATGGTGCTGACGACCACGTACGCCTACGTGCTGTCCAAGCGGCACCTGCGCGGCCGCGGGCTCCTCATCGGCTTCGCGGTCTTCACGATGTTCTTCAACGGCGGCATCATCCCGAACTACGTCCTCATCTCGTCGCTCGGGCTGAAGAACACCCTCTGGGCCGTGGTCCTGCCGGGTGCGATCTCGATCTTCAACCTGCTCGTCATGAAGTCGTTCTTCGAGAACCTGCCCTCCGAGCTCGAGGAGGCCGCGCAGATCGACGGCCTCGGGTGGTTCGGCATCTTCGGCCGCATCGTGCTGCCGCTGTCGAAGGCCGTGGTCGCGACGATGGTGCTGTTCTACTCGGTGCAGTACTGGAACGACTGGTTCAGCGCGTTCCTCTACCTGGACCGGCAGGACCTGCAGCCCGTCACGCTGTTCCTGCGCAACCTCATCGCGGGGGCGTCGTCCGCCGCGTCGGAGGGGGCCGCCTCGCAGAGCGCCGCCACGGGGTCGATCTCCGTGAACATCCAGGCGGTGACCATGGTGCTCACGGTGCTGCCGATCCTGTGCGTCTACCCGTTCGTGCAGCGGTACTTCGTGTCCGGCGTCATGCTCGGCTCCGTCAAGGGCTGAGCGCTCCCGCCGGCCGTCGGCCCGGCCCTTCGGCCCGTCCGCCCCTCGGGGCGGGCGGGCCGTTCGGCGTTACGGGCGGGCGGGCCGTTCAGCGCTCGACCCGCCGGACCTGCGCGATCTCGCCCGTGGTCGGGGCGGGGGACGCCGCGACGCCCTCCGCGCCGGCGGCCGCGCGCACGGCCGCGGCGACGACCGTCGTCACCTCGGGGTTGAACACGCTCGGCACGATGTACGTCGGGTTCAGCTCCTCCGGGCGCACGACCGACGCGAGGGCCTCCGCCGCGGCCAGCAGCATGGGCTCGGTGATCGTGTGCGACTGCGCGTCGAGCAGCCCGCGGAAGACGCCGGGGAACGCGAGCACGTTGTTGATCTGGTTCGCGAAGTCGGAGCGGCCCGTGCCCACGACGGCCGCGTGCTTCGCCGCCTCGTCGGGGTCGATCTCCGGGCGGGGGTTGGCCAGCGCGAACACGATCGCGTCGTCGGCCATGCGCGCGACGTCGTCGGCCGTGATGACGTCCGGCGCGGACACGCCCACGAAGACGTCGGCACCCACGATCGCGTCGTGCACCGTGCCCGTGGCGCCCCGCGGGTTGGTGTGCGCGGCCGTCCACCGCAGCGACGGAGTCAGCCCCGGGCGGTCGGCGTGCACCACGCCGTCGATGTCCGTGACGACGACGTCGCGGACCCCCGCGGCGAGCAGCAGCTTGAGCACGGCCGTCCCGGCCGCACCCGCACCCGACATGACGACCCGCACGTCGCCGATCCGCTTGCCCACCACGGTGAGCGCGTTCGTCAGCGCCGCGACCACGACGATCGCCGTCCCGTGCTGGTCGTCGTGGAACACCGGGATGTCGAGCGCCTCGCGCAGGCGGCGCTCCACCTCGAAGCAGCGCGGCGCGGAGATGTCCTCGAGGTTGATGCCGGCGAACACCGGCGCGATCGCGCAGACCGTCCGGACGATCTCGTCGACGTCCGTCGTGTCGAGGCAGATGGGGAACGCGTCGATGTCCGCGAACCGCTTGAAGAGCACGGCCTTGCCCTCCATCACGGGCAGCGCGGCGAGCGGGCCGATGTCGCCGAGCCCCAGCACGGCCGTGCCGTCCGTCACGACCGCGATGGTGTTGCGCTTGATGGTGAGCCGGCGCGCGTCGTCCGGGCGCTCCGCGATCGCCTGGGACACCCGTGCGACGCCCGGCGTGTACGCCATCGACAGGTCGTCGCGGTTGCGCAGCGGCACCTTCGACTCGATCGACAGCTTGCCGCCGAGGTGCATGAGGAACGTGCGGTCGGACACGCGCTTGACGGTGACCCCGTCGAGCTCCTCGAGCGCCGCGACGACGTCGGACGCGTGGTCCACGTCCCGCGTCGCGCACGTGACGTCGACCGTCATCGCCTCGTGGAACGACGCGGTGACGTCGAGCGCCGTGACGATGCCGCCGGCGCGCTCGATGGCGGTCGTGAGGTCCGAGACGGCCGTGGGGCTGGCCCGCACCTCCAGCCGGGCGGTGATCGACGACGACACGGAGGGGGCGGTGACCATGCGGTCATCGTGGCACCGACCGCCGCGCGTGGCGCCCCGGCGGGCGCGCGGGCGCGCCGGCCGCTCCGCGTGCGGCCGTAGCATCGGGCCGTGCCCGTCCCGCCGTTCGTCCTGGCCCTGCGCGCGCACGTCGGGCACGACCTGCTCTGGATGCCCGGCGTGACCGCGGTGGTGCTGCGCGCGCACGCCGGCCGCGAGCAGGTGCTGCTCGTGCGCCGCGCCGACTCCGGCGCGTGGACCCCCGTGACCGGCATCGTCGACCCGGGCGAGGAGCCCGCGGTCGCGGCGGCGCGCGAGGTGCTGGAGGAGGCGGCCGTCGTCGCGGTCCCCGAGCGGCTCGCACGCGTCGGGGTCGTCGGGCCCGTGACCTACGACAACGGCGACCGCTCGACCTACCTGGACCTCACGTTCCGCTTCCGCTGGGTCTCCGGGGACCCGTACCCCGCCGACGGCGAGAACACCGACGCCCGCTGGTACGACCTCGACGGCCTGCCGCCGATGTCCGCGGACATGACCGAACGGCTCGCCGCGGGGCTCGTCCCGCACGGCGAGGCGACGTTCGTGGCGTGAGCGACCCGCTCGCGACCCTCGCGGCCGCGCCCGCCGTAGCCGACGCCGTCGCGTCGGCGCGGACCGCGTGCGAGGCGCTGCGCTGGCACGAGGGGTTCCGCCGGCGGTGGCGCGAGGTGCGCGCGGAGACGGGGCTGCGCGCGGCCGCGGCGTCGGCCGCGCTGGACGGCGCCCCGGTCGGGGTCGACGTCCTGCGCGCCTGGGCCACGGGTGGCGGCGCGCCGGGCACCGGGGCGGACGTCGTGGCGGCGGGCGCGCTGCGCGCCCAGGCGGTCGTGGAGGCCGCGCTGCCCCCGCTGGGCGGCCGGGGCGGCCCGGTGGCGCTCCCGCTGCCGCAGCTGATCGCGCGCGTGCACGCCGCCGCCACGGCCGGCTTGCTGCCCCCGGCGGACCTGGGCCGGCCGCGCACGGGCGACGCGCACGACCTGCGCGGGCTCGGTGCGGCGCCCGCGCCCGCCGACGCCGGCGCGCGCCTCGCCGCGCTCACGGCCGCCGTCGCCGGGACGGCCGCCCCCGGGCTCGTCGTCGCGGCCGTCGTGCACGCCGAGCTGCTCGCCGCCCGGCCGTTCGCGGCCGCCAACGGCGTCACGGCCCGGGCGGTCGCGCGCTGGCTGACGACGACGACCGGCCTCGACCCCACCGGCACGGTGCTGCCCGAGCCCGCGTGGCAGTCCGCCCCGGCGCCCTACCTCGCCGCGGCGGCGCGCTACGCGACCGGCACACCGCAGGGCGTGACCGCGTGGCTGGTGGCGTACGCCGACGCGGTCCGCGCGGGGGCGCAGGCGGCACGCGACGTCGCGGACGAGGTGCTCGCGGGACGGCTGGGCCCGGCGGGGCGCTGACGAGGTCGGTGCAGCAGTGCCGGGCCTCGGCCGGCCGACGGCGCCGGACACGGACGGCGGCGCCGGACACGGACGGCGGCGCCGGACACGGACGGCGGCGCCCGTTCCCGGGCGCCGCCGCCGCCTCGACGACCCGGGTGATCAGGCGTGCTGCCGTGAAGAGGTTCGCTCCGGGACCAGCCCGGTCGACCTGCCGAAAGGTGGCGTCCTGCGCGTGGGTGCCCTGGTCGTGCTGTGCCCCGAGTGTGCACCCGGGACGCACGGAGCGGCAACGGCGCGGACCGTCGCCGCACGTGGGGCCGGCGTGGCGTCCGGCTGGCGGACCGGGCGTCCATCTCGTGGCACGGCGGCTGCGGTCACGCGAGGCCGCCCGCGTCCGCGGGCCTGCGCGCCCGGGCCGACCCGGGGGCCGGCCGGTCCTCCGGGGTCGACCAGCCGGCGTCCACGGCACCGTCGTGCGCGAGGACCGCCGTGCCGCGTGTCGAGCGCCCGGCCGGCGCAGGCGGGGGCTCGGTCGGGGGAGGGGCGTCAGGCGGGGCGACGGGCACGGCGGCGCAGCAGCAGCGCCAGCACGACGACGGCCGCGAGCGCGGCGACGACCGCCCCCGCGGCGGCACCCACGCGGCGGTCGAGCGCCCGCAGCGGCACCGGGCGGCGGAACGTGAGCACGCCCCAGCCGCGCTCGGTCGCGAGCCGGCGCAGCGCCCGGTCGGGGTTCACCGCGAACCCGTGGCCCACGACCCCCAGCATCGGCGCGTCGGTGAGCGAGTCGGAGTACGCGTAGCTCGCGTCGAGGTCGTAGCCGCGTGCGGCGGCGAGCTCGCGGATCGCCGTGGCCTTGTTCTCGCCGTAGGCGTAGAACTCGATGTCGCCCGTGTACCGCCCCTCCGCCACGGCCATGCGCGTCGCGACGACACCGTCCGCGCCGAGCATCTCCGCGATCGGCTCGACGACCTCCGAGCCCGAGGCCGAGACCACCACGACGTCGCGCCCGGCGGCGTGGTGCTCCGCGATGAGCTCGACCGCCTCGGCGTACACCGTGGGGTCGATCGACTCGTGCAGGGTCGCCCGCACGACGGCCGAGACCGTCGCGACGTCCCACCCCGTGACCGTCCGGGACAGCTGCGCGCGCAGGCGCTCCGTGGCGACCTCGTTCGCGCTGCCCAGCAGGTAGGCGAGCTGCGCGTACGCCGACGCCACGACGCTGCGCCGCGTCAGCAGCCCCTCGGCGAGGAAGCTCCGGGAGAACGCCGTCGCGGAGGACGTCGCGATGATCGTCTTGTCCAGGTCGAAGAACGCAGCGGCACGGACCACCCCGTGAGAGTAGTGCGCACCACCGACGGCTGCCGGGATACCGGTTCGCGGCGCGGCCGGTGAGCCGCCCCCAGCCCGCCCGCGGGACGCGTCCTCCCCGGTGCGCGCCGTCGTGGACCCGCGGTGCGGCCGTCCCGCGGCAGCCTGTCCCGCGCAGGCGCCACCGGGCGCCGGAGGCGGAGGCGGTGCTGTGGTGCGGCAGGCGAGGCGGGCGGCGGTGGTCGGGGTCGTCGGTGCGGCGGGCGGCGTGGGGGCGTCGACGTTCGCGGCGCTCCTCGCGCGGCGCACGTCCCGGACGACGTCCACGGTCCTCGTCGACCTCGTGCGCGGGGCCGGCGGGCTCGACGTCGTGCTCGGCGTCGAGGAGGCCGAGGGGGCGCGCTGGCCGGACCTGCGGGGTGCGGGTGGCGACGTGCGCGGCGAGGACGTCGTCGCGCTGCTGCCGCGGTGGGGGGCGTGCGCCGTGCTGTCGGCCGACCGCGAGCGCCCCGACCCCGTGGAGGCCGGCGTCCGGGTGGACGTGCTGCACGCCGTCTCGTGCGCCGTCGGCGCGGTCGTGCTCGACCTGGACCGCGGGGACGTGGTCGACGGGCACGCGCCGCTGCCCGCGTGCGACGCCGTGGTGGTGGTGGCGCGCTCCGACCTGCGGTGCGTCGCCGGGGCGCTGGCGCTCGGGCCGCGGCTCGCGGCGGCGCGGACGGGGGCGGGCCTCGTCGTGCTCGGCCGGCCGCCCGGTGGCCTCGCCGCCGCGGACGTCGGCGCCGCGACGGACCTGCCCGTCTGGGCGGTCGCCGGACGGGACCGCGCGCTCGCTGCGCGTGCCGAACGGGCCGGGCCGGGTGGGCGCGGACCCGCGGCCCGGGCGGCGGACGCGGTCGCGCGCCGGCTGGGGCTGGGAGCGTGACGGCAGGGACGCCCGCACGCGTCGCGCCCGCACCGCTCGCAGCGGGCACGGCGACCGCGGGTCGCACCGCGGGCGGGGACCTCCGCCGCGCCGTGGCACCCGCCGTGCTCGACGCCGTCCGCGAGGAGCTGCGCCGTCGGCCGGTGCCCGACGACCTCACCGCGGTGGTCGACGGCGCGCTGCGCGCGCACGGCACGCTGCTCGGCCCGGTCCCGCTCGCGCAGGCGGTGCGCGCGGTCGCCGACGAGCTGCTCGGTGCCGGCCCGCTGCAGCGCTGGCTCGACGCGCCCGACGTCACCGACGTGCTCGTGAACGGTCCGCACGACGTGTGGGTCGAGCAGGCCGGGCGGTTGCGCCGCGTCGACGTCGACCTGGGGACGCCCGAGGCGGTGCGCGCGCTCGCGGTGCGGCTCGCGGCCGCCGCCGGACGCCGGCTCGACGACGCGGCGCCGACGGTCGACGCGCGGCTGCCCGACGGCACGCGCCTGCACGCGGTGCTGCCGCCGCTCGCCGACGGGTGCGCGGCGCTGAGCCTGCGCGTCGTGCGGCCGCAGGCGTTCACGCTCGCCGAGCTGGTCGCGTCCGGATCGGTCGCCCCGGCGCTCGCCCCCGTGCTGGTGGCGCTGGTCGACCGCCGCGCGAACCTGCTCGTCTCCGGGCCGACGGGCGCCGGCAAGACGACGCTGCTCGCCGCGCTGCTGTCCCGCGTGCCGCCCGACCAGCGGATCGTCCTGGTCGAGGAGTCCGGGGAGATGCTGCCGGACCACCCGCACGTCGTGCGGCTCACGGCGCGGCGCGCGAACGTCGACGGCGCGGGCGGCGTCGGCCTCGCCGACCTCGTCCGCGAGGCGCTGCGCATGCGGCCCGACCGGCTCGTGCTCGGTGAGTGCCGTGGCGCCGAGGTGCGCGAGGTCCTCGCGGCGCTCAACACCGGCCACGAGGGCGGCTGCGCGACCCTGCACGCGAACACGGCCGCCGACGTACCCGCACGCCTCGAGGCCATGGCGGCGCTCGCCGGCCTCGACCGGGCGGCGGTCGCGGCGCAGGCCGTGAGCGCGATCGACGCGGTGCTGCACGTGCGACGCGGTCAGGACGGCGCCCGGCGCCGCCTCGCCGAGGTCGGCGTCGTGGGGCGCTCGCCCGGGGGCGAGCTCGAGGTCGCGACCGCGCTGCGCGTGGGCGACGACGGGCTGGTGCGCCGGGGACCGGGGTGGCCGCGGCTCGCCGAGCGCCTCGGCGTGCCCGCCGGTACGGCCGACCCCGCCGGGATGCTCGCCGTGCACGGCACGGGTGGGTCGTGACGGCCGTCGTGGCGGTCGCGGTCGCGCTCGCCGTGCTCGCCGGCGCGGGGCCACCGGGGCGGCCGGTGCCGGGACGGGGGAGGACCGGGGGACGCCGTGCCCGCGCGTTCGCGGCTCCGTCGCGTCGTCGCGTCGCACGCGCCCCGGGGGCCGACCTCGCCGGGGTGCTGCTCGCCGTGGCGGCGCGGTTGCGCGCGGGGGCCGCCGGGCGCCGCGTGGGCCGCGGTGCTCGGCACCGCGCCCGGAGGTCACGGGGGCGGCGGGGGAGGCGGTGCCGGCGCGCCGGCGCTGGGGGACGTCGTGCCGCCCGCGTCGGTCCTGCTGGCCGCCGTGCGCCCCGGCCGCCGGGGCCGCGACGACGGCGTGACCGGCCGCGTGCACGCCGTCGTGACCGGTGCGCGGACGGCCGCCGAGCTCGGCGCGCCGCTCGCGGCGGTGCTCGAGGACCTGGCGGCCGCGACCGCCGCCGACGTCGAGCACGCGGGCGAGGTGACCGCGGCGCTGGCCGGTCCGCGGGCGACCGCGCGCGTGCTGGTGGCGCTCCCCGCGCTCGGCCTGCTCGTCGGCACGGCCCTGGGGGCCCGGCCGTGGGAGGTGCTGGCCTCGGGTGGTGTCGGGACCGCCGCGGCGGTCCTCGGTGCCCTGCTCGTGGCCGCCGGACGTGCCTGGGTGGGTGCGCTGCTGCGGCGGGCCCGCGCCGCCGGGGGCACGTCGTGAGCGCGGCGGCACTCGTCGCCGGCCTCGTCACCGGGGTCGCGACGATGGTCGGGGCGTCGCCGTGGTGGGTCGCGCGGCGCCGGGCCGGGCGCGTGCCCGCCGCGGGGTGGCGTGCCGGCCGGCGCCGTCGTGGCCTGCGCGGGCGGGCCCTCGGTGCGCGCCGGGCCGTGCCACCGCCCGCGGTGGACGCGGCGTTCCTGCTGGACCTCTGCGCCGCGGCGCTCGCAGCCGGCGCGGCGCTGCCGCGCACGCTCGGCGTGGTCGGGCGGCACCTCGGCGGCGCGGACGGCGACGCGCTCGTGCGCGCGGGCTCGACCCTCGAGCTGGGCGGCGCGTGGGCGTCTGCCTGGACCGACGCGCCCGCCGGTGCCGCGGCCGTCGGTGCCGCCCTCGCCACGGGGTGGGAGGCCGGTGCGTCGCCGGGGCCGCAGCTGCGCGCAGCGGCCGACCGGCTGCGCCGGGACCGGCGGGCAGCCGTCCGGACCGCTGCGGGCAGCCTCGCGGTCCGGCTGACGCTGCCGCTGGGCCTGTGCTTCCTGCCGGCGTTCGCGCTGCTCGGGCTGGTCCCGGTGGTCCTCGGACTGGCCGCGGGGATCGGGTGGTGACGGGCCTGTCCGGGGGATGACGGGTTCGGGTGCTGCGGGGCCGCCGTCCGAGCCGACCACAGCCCGCCCCCGCGGTCGGACCGCCACCGTGACGGCCCGCGGGACCGCGGCGCCCGGCGTGCCGGCGCCACCCTCGTCGAGCGGCGCCCGCAGCGGGCCCCGTGCCGCGGACGCGGCCGACGGAAGGAGCAGGGATGAGGACGATGCAGAGCACCGGTGCGACCGGTGCGGACGAGGGGCCGGCGACGCCGGGCCCGACGGCGGCGGACGACGCGGCGCCGGGCGGCGCGGGCGCGGGCCCCGGCACGGGCGCGACGCCGGCGTCGCACGGCGTGGACCCCGCCGGGGGCGTGCGCCGGCTGCGCCGGGTCGCCGGCGACGCGGGCATGGCCACCGCCGAGTACGCGATCGCGACGCTCGCCGCCGTGGGCTTCGCGGGCCTGCTGGTCGTGATCCTCAAGGGCAACGAGGTGAAGGGCCTGCTCACGGGCATCATCCGGCAGGCGCTGGGCGGATGAGCGCCGGGCACCGCGGCCGTCGGCGGCGGCCGGTGCGTCCGACCGGCGACCGCGGTGCCGTCACGGCCGAGCTGGCCGTCGGCATGGTGGCGGTGGCCCTCGTGCTGCTGGCCGTGCTCGCCACCGGGGCGGCCGGGGTCGCGCAGCTGCGGTGCCTCGACGCGGCGCGCACGGCTGCCCGGGTCGCGGCGCTCGGCGAGCCCGACGCGGCCGTCGTCGCCGCGGCGCACCGGGCGATCGGCGGGCGGTCGGCGCACGTGGAGGTCGCGCGGTCGCAGGGCTGGGTGACGGTGCGTGTGACGGCTCCGTTCGTCGGCTGGTCCGGCGCCGACGGGCTGCGGGCGCGCGCGTCCGCGACGTCGTGGGCCGAGCCCACGGGCGCCCACCCGACGGGCGCCGCCGCACCGCCGGTCGGGGCGGGCTCGTGACCCGGTGCGACGCCCCGGCCCGCGGCGGGAGCCGGGTGCCGACGGGGGACCGCGGGGCCGGGTCCGCCCTGCTGCTGGCGGTGGTGGCGGTCGCGCTCGCGCTCGTCGTCGGGGTCGGTGCCGTGGCGGCGGCGCACGTCGCGGCGGCGCGGGCGTCGGCCGCGGCGGACCTCGCCGCGCTCGCCGGCGCGCAGCGCGCGGTGGCCGGGGCGCTGGGCGCCCCCGGGGGCGAGCCCTGCGGCCTCGCGGCCGTCGCGGCGCGCCGCAACGGTGCGTCGCTGGTCGGCTGCGTGCCCGCACCGGACGGGTCCGTCACGGTGCACGTGCGGGTCGAGGCCGCCGCGGGTGGTGCGACGGACGAGGCCCGGGCCGGGCCGGCGTCGGCCCGCGCACCGCGCCGCGGTGGGCGCCGGCCGGGGCGGCGCGTCGCGGGTCCGTCAGGCGGTGCCGCTGCGCGGCGCTCCCGGCGGCCCCGGCGCCAGGTCCGGTGTCTCGGCCCGTGCGGGACCGGCGCCCGGGTCGGCCCGCGCGACGGTCTCTCGTGGTGCGTGCGCGAGGACCGTCGTGAGCAGGCGCAGCGCGCCCGCCTTGTCGAGCGGCTCGTTGGCGTTGCCGCACTTCGGCGACTGCACGCAGGCGGGGCAGCCCGTGCCGCAGGGGCAGGCGGCGATCGCGTCCCGGGTCGCGCGCAGCCACGTCGGTCCCAGCTCGAAGCCCCGCTCGGCGAAGCCGGCGCCGCCCGGGTGGCCGTCGTGCACGAAGACGGTCGCCACGCCCGTGTCGGCGTGCACGACGGTGGACAGCCCGCCGAGGTCCCAGCGGTCGCACGTCGCCAGCAGCGGCAGGAGGCCGATGGACGCGTGCTCGGCGGCGTGCAGCGCGCCGGGTGCGACCTCGAGGGTCACGCCGGCCTCGGCCAGCACCTCGGGCGGGGCGGTCCACCAGACCGCCGCCGTGCGCAGCGTGCGGGCCGGCAGGTCGAGCTCGTGCGTCGACAGCACCCGCAGGTCCGGCAGCCGCTTGCGCTGGTAGCCGAGCACCTGCGTCGTCACGTCGACCTGACCGAACGACCACGTCAGCGGGCCCCACGTGACCTCGCGCTCGACCTCGACGACCTCCGTCGAGGTCACCCACCGCGCCCACGTGCCGAAGTCCACGTCGCGGCGCGTCGCGAGGGCGACCCCGTCCTCGAGGTGCAGCTCGTCCACGACGAACGTCGCGCCCAGGTGCACGTACACGGCGCCCGGGTGGACGGTCGCGTCGGCCGACGCGGCGTCGACCGTCCCGAGCAGGCGCCCGGTCGCGGTCTCGACGACGCGGACCGGCTGCCCGCCCGACCCGCGCAGGTCCGTCATGCGGCTCGCCGGCTCGGCGTGCGTCCAGTACCACCCCGACGGCCGGCGGCGCAGGATGCCGCGCTCGGTGAGCTCGGCGAGCAGCTCGGCGGCGCGCGGGCCGAAGAGGTCGAGCTCGTCGGCCCGCAGCGGCTGCTCGGCGGCGGCCGCGCACAGGTGCGGCGCGAGCACGTACGGGTTCTGCGGGTCGAACACGGTCGCCTCGACGGGCGCGTCCAGCGCCGCCTCGGGATGGTGGACGAGGAACGTGTCGAGCGGGTCCTCGCGCGCGACGAGCACGACCAGCCCGTCGGCACCCGCACGGCCGGCCCGGCCGGCCTGCTGCCACAGCGACACGCGCGTGCCCGGCCAGCCCGCGATGAGGACCGCGTCGAGCCCCGAGATGTCGACGCCCAGCTCGAGCGCGTTCGTCGTCGCCAGGGCGCGCAGGTGGCCCGACCGGATCGCCTGCTCGAGCGCGCGCCGCTCCTCGGGCAGGTACCCGCCGCGGTAGGACGAGACCAGCGACGGCAGCGTCGGGTCGACCTCGGCGAGGTGGGCGCGGGTCGTGGTCGCCACGGACTCCGCGCCTCGGCGCGACCGGGTGAACGCGAGCGTGCGGGCGCCCGCGATGACGAGGTCCGCGAGCAGCTCGGCGACCTCGGCCGTCGCCGTGCGCCGCGGCCGGTCCTGCGGGACGGCCACGAGCTGCTCACCCGTGCCGAGCGGGCCGGTGCCCTCGGCGGGCACGGCGCGCGCCGCGTCGCCGCCGGTGGTCGCGCCGTCCGCGCCGGCGCCGTCCGGGGCGTCCCGCCCCTCCGCGGTGTCCGCCGCGGGCACCGTCAGCACGGTCGCCCACGGGTCGTCGGCGGGCAGCAGCGAGGCCCACGGCCCGTCCGTGCCCGGCAGCTCGGGCGGCTGCCACAGCACGACGGTCTTGCGCCCCGCCGGGGACGCGTCGGCGGTGACGGCGTGCACCTCGGCGGGGTCCACACCGAGCAGCCGTCCCGCGCTCGCCGCGGGGTCGGCCGTCGTCGCGGACGCCATGACGACGACCGGCGACGCGCCGTACGCCGCGGCGAGCCGGCGCAGCCGGCGCAGCACCAGGCCCACGTGCGCGCCGAACACGCCACGGAACGCGTGGCACTCGTCGACCACCACGTACGCGAGCGAGGACAGGACCCGCGACCACGTCCGGTGCTGCGGCAGCAGCGCGAAGTGCAGGAAGTCGGGGTTGGTCAGCACGACGTCGGCGTGCTCGCGCACCCACCGGCGCTCGTCGCGGCCCGTGTCGCCGTCGCACGTGGCGACCCGCACGTCGCTCGTCCCCGCCGCGTGCAGGAGCCGGTGCAGGCCCGCGAGCTGGTCGGCCGCCAGCGCTTTCGTCGGGCTCAGGTACAGGACGGTCGGGCGGCGGCGGGCCGACTCGATGCGGCCCGGGTCGAGGACCGCGTCCGCCGCGCCGGACCGCACCGCGGACAGCGCGGGCAGCCAGAACGCGAGCGACTTGCCCGAGCCGGTGGACGTCGCGAGGACCGTGTGCCGGCCGCCGTGCACGGACTCGGCCGCCTCGACCTGGTGGGCCCACGGCCGGTCCACCCCCAGCGCGCGGTAGCCGCGCACGAGGTCCGCGTCCGCCCACGCCGGCCACTCGGACCGGACGCCCGCACGGGCCGGGACGTGGCGCACGTGCGTGGCCCGCTCGGCGCGGCGACCGCCGGCGAGCAGCACGTCGAGCAGCTCGCCGGGACCCACCCGGCCATCCTCCCACCGCCCCGGACGTGCACCGGCGGCCCGGCTCGCCCGGTGCGGCCCCCGCCCGGCAGGATCGTCGGGTGACCGTCATCGACCTCAACGCGGACCTCGGCGAGGGCGACGGCCCGTGGCGGCGCGAGCCGCCCGCGGACGACGCGCTCCTCGACCTCGTGTCGAGCGCGAACGTCGCGACGGCGTACCACGGCGGCGACGCCGTCACGATGGCCGTGACCTGTGCGGCCGCGCTCGTGCGCGGAGTCGCGCTCGGTGCGCACCCGTCGTACGACGACCGCGAGGGCTTCGGCCGGCGTGCGCGCGACGTGCCTGCCGACGTGCTGCGGGCGCAGGTGGTGCACCAGGTCGGCGGGCTGGTCGCGGTGGCGCGGTCCGTGGGTGCGCGCGTGACGCACGTCAAGCCGCACGGTGCGCTGTACAACGCCGTGGTCCACGACGAGGCGCAGGCCGGTGCGGTCGTCGACGCGGTGCTCGCCGTCGACCCGACGCTGGCGGTGCTGGGCCTGCCCGGCTCGCGCGTGCTCGAGCTCGCCGCACGGGCGGGCCTGGCGACGGTGGTCGAGGCGTTCGTCGACCGCGGGTACGCGCCGGACGGCACGCTCGTCGGACGGGACCGTCCGGGCGCGCTCGTCACCGACCCCGACGAGGCGGGGGAGCGCGCGGTGCGGATGGCGGTCGAGGGGGTGGTGACGGCGGTCGACGGGACGCGCGTGGCGCTGCGGCCGGCGTCGTTGTGCCTGCACTCGGACACCCCCGGCGCGGTCGCGCTCGCCCGGGCCGTCCGCGCCGCGCTCGCCGCCGCGGGTGTCCACGTGCGGCCCTTCGTCGACGCGCCCGCGGGCGCGTCGGGCGCCCCGACGGCTGCGACCCGTGACGGCTGACGCCCGGCCCGCGGTGCGCGCGCTGCCGTACGGCGACGACGGCCTCCTGCTCGAGCTGGCCGACCTGGCGGCGGTCCGTGCCGTCGACGCCGCGCTGCGCGCCGCGCCGCCGGACGGCGTGGTGGACGTCGTCCCGGCCGCGCGCACCGTGCTGGTGCGCGGCCGGTCCCGCACGCGCGCGCGGTGGGCCGACGCCGTCCGGGCGGTCGGCGTCGCGGCGGTGGCGGGCGCGGGCACCGGCGCCGGGCCGGGACGCGTCGTCGCGGTGCCGGTCGTCTACGACGGGCCGGACCTCGACGAGGTCGCCGCGCTGGCGGGCCGCTCGGCCGAGGAGGTCGTCGCGCGGCACCTCGCGGGCGGTCCGGACGGGTACCGCGTCGCGTTCGGCGGCTTCATGCCGGGGTTCGCCTACGTTGCCGGGCTGGACCCGGTGCTGCACGTCACGCGCCGCGACACGCCGCGCACGCGCGTGCCCACCGGCTCGGTCGCGGTGGCGGGCGAGTTCACCGCGGTGTACCCCGCGCCCACGCCCGGCGGCTGGCGCCTGCTGGGCACGACGACGACGCGCCTGTTCGACCCCGCTCGGGGCCGCGCCGGCGCGGCGCTGCTGGCGCCGGGCGACGTCGTGCAGTTCGTCCGGGCGACCCCGCCCGCGGTGCACGGCGGCGTCGGGCCGACGGCGACGGCCGACGCCCGGACGGTGGCCGCGCCCGGTGCCACGCCGCCCGGGGGTCCCCGAGCCCCCGACGGGGGGAGCGGCACGACGCCGGCCCCTCCGCCCGTGCCTGCACCCATCCCTGCGCCCGGGCGCCCCGGGGCGCCCGACGCACCGCCGCGCGTGCTGACCGTCGTCGCGACCGGACCCCTCGTGCTCGTCCAGGACCTCGGCCGGCCCGGGCTCGCGGGCGTGGGCGTACCACCCAGCGGCGCCGCCGACCCCGACGCGGCGCGTGCCGCGAACCGGCTGGTCGGCAACGCGGCCGGCGCGGCCGTGCTCGAGGTGCTGCTCGGGGGGCTCGTCGTGACCTTCGCCGCGACCACGGCGGTCGCCCTCACGGGTGCGCCCGCACCGGCCCGGCTCGACGGCCGTCCCGTCGGGCACGGCGTGCCCGTGCGCGCCGCCGCGGGGACGACGCTCGCGCTCGCGGCCCCGCCCGACGGCCTGCGCACGTGGGTCGCCGTGCGGGGCGGGCTCGACGTCCCACCGGTGCTGGGCTCGCGCGCGCACGACCAGCTCTCGGGGCTGGGGCCGGCGCCCGTCCGCGCCGGTGACGTCCTCGCGTACGGCACGGCGTTCGACGGGCTACCGGTCCCGCCCGGCCCGCCCGACCCGCGGCCGGCCGGCGTGACCCCGTCCACCCGCGCCCCCACGGCCGCCTACGTCCCCGCCGCCGACGTGCCCTCCGCCGACGTCCCCGCCGCCGACGCGCCGGTCGTCGACCTCCCCGCCGTCGACGGTCCGCGCCTCGACCACCTCGACGCGGCCGGGCGCGCGGCGCTGCGGTCGACCGTCTGGACGGTGAGCCCGGCCAGCAACCGCGTCGCGGTCCGCCTCGACGGGTCGCCGCTGACGCGCGCCGCCACGGGCGAGCTGCCGTCGGAGGGCCTGGTGGCCGGTGCGGTGCAGGTGCCGCACGACGGTCGACCGGTGCTGTTCGGCGCCGACCACCCGGTGACCGGGGGCTACCCGGTCGTCGCGGTCCTCACGCGCGACGGGCGTGCCCGGGCCGCGCAGCTGCGCCCGGGCGACCGCGTGCGGCTCGCCCTGGCACCGCCCGGCTGACCGGCTCAGTTCCAGTCCCGGCCCGGCGGGCTCGCCGGGCGGCGGTGCGTGCGGTCACGGTAGCGACCCGGCCACGCCGATGGGGCCGGCGGCGGGTGCCGGGAACGCGCCCCGTCGGCGACCGGGCGCCGGGACGAACGTCCCGCTCGCGCTCCCGAATCGGCCGACACGCCGGAACATGTGGGCGGCGCGTGCGCGCCGCACCCCCACATGTTGTGGTCCGTGCGGTCGACTGGTCATCCGCGCACGACCGTCGAAGGAGCACCACCTATGTCCCGCCCCGAGCAGCCCGCGCCCGCGCCGACCGCGCAGGACCGCCCCGTCGTCGAGGTCGGCTCGTCGATCGACGAGTACCTCGACCGCAGCGACTGGCGCGTCAACGCGAACGCGAACCAGGGCTACTCCCTGGGCGGGCTGATCCTCAACACCGCGGGCAAGGTCGTCGCGAACTACTGGCTCAGCCACGTGTACCCGCCGGAGGTCGGCCACGCGCACCGCGAGGGCGACCTGCACGTGCACGACCTGGACATGCTGTCCGGCTACTGCGCGGGCTGGTCGCTGCGCACGCTCCTGCAGGAGGGCCTCAACGGCGTCCCGGGCAAGGTCGAGGCGCGGCCGCCGAGGCACTTCAGCGCCGCGATCGGCCAGATCGTCAACTTCCTCGGCACGATGCAGAACGAGTGGGCCGGCGCGCAGGCGTTCAGCGGGTTCGACACCTACCTCGCGCCGTACGTCCGCCTCGACGGCCTGTCGTACGCGCAGGTGCGCCAGGGCGTGCAGGAGCTGATCTACAACCTCAACGTGCCGTCGCGCTGGGGCACGCAGACGCCCTTCACGAACCTCACGTTCGACTGGGTCTGCCCGGACGACCTGCGCGACCAGGTGCCGTTCGTCGCCGACGCGCCGTGCGACTTCACGTACGGCGACCTGCAGGCGGAGATGGACCTGATCAACCGCGCGTACATGGAGGTCATGACGGAGGGCGACGCCTCCGGCCGCGTGTTCACGTTCCCGATCCCCACGTACAACATCACGCCGGACTTCGACTGGGACTCCGAGAACGCGGACCGGCTGTTCGCCATGACCGCCAAGTACGGCCTGCCGTACTTCCAGAACTTCCTCAACTCGGAGATGAAGCCGGGCGACGTCCGGTCAATGTGCTGCCGCCTCCAGCTGGACCTGCGCGAGCTGCTCAAGCGCGGCAACGGCCTGTTCGGCTCGGGCGAGCAGACGGGGTCGATCGGCGTGGTGACGGTCAACTGCGCCCGCCTCGGCTTCCGGCACGCGGGCGACGAGGACGCGCTCCTGGCCGACCTCGACCGGCTGCTCGACCTCGCGCGCACGTCGCTCGAGCTCAAGCGCACGACGATCCAGCGCCTGATCGACGAGGGCCTGTTCCCGTACACCCGCCGCTACCTCGGCAGCCTCGAGAGCCACTTCTCGACGATCGGCGTCAACGGCGTCAACGAGATGGTCCGCAACTTCACGGGCGACGCGTACGACATCACGGACCCCCGCGGGCACGCGATGGCGCTGCGCCTGCTCGACCACGTGCGGGCGCGCATGGTCGAGTTCCAGGAGGCGACCGGGCACCTGTACAACCTCGAGGCGACGCCCGCGGAGGGCACGACGTACCGGTTCGCGAAGGAGGACCGCGCGCGCTTCCCCGGGATCCTGCAGGCCGGCACGGACGACCACCCGTACTACACGAACTCCTCGCAGCTGCCGGTCGGGTTCACGGACGACCCGTTCGAGGCGCTCGAGCGCCAGGACGAGCTGCAGACGCGCTACACGGGCGGCACGGTGCTGCACCTGTACATGCCGGAGCGGCTCTCGTCGGCCCAGGCGTGCAAGGAGCTGGTCCGGCGCGCGCTGGGCAGGTTCCGCCTGCCGTACCTGACCGTGACGCCGACGTTCTCCATCTGCCCGCGCCACGGGTACCTCGCGGGTGAGCACCCGCAGTGCCCGACGTGCGCCGAGGACGACGTCGTGACGACGTGCGAGGTGTGGACGCGCGTCATGGGCTACCACCGGCCCGTCAGCTCGTTCAACGTCGGCAAGCAGGGCGAGCACGCCGAGCGACTGCCGTTCCGCGAGCCGGCGCCCGAGCGCCCCGTCCTGGCCGGGGTGGCGGGATGACGACGCCGCTCGCGACGCCGCTCGCGCCGGCCGGCCCGCCCGGGTCGGCCGGCGGGCCCCGCCCCGGACCGCAGGCCGACACCCTCGCGATCGCCGGCCTGACCCGCCTGTCCACGGTCGACTGGCCGGGCCGGCTCGTCGCGACGGTGTTCCTGCAGGGGTGCCCGTGGCGCTGCACGTACTGCCACAACAGCGCGATCCTCGACCCGCGCGCCCCCGGGACGGTCCCGTGGCAGGACGTGCGCGACCTGCTGGCGCGCCGGCGCGGGCTGCTGGACGGCGTCGTCCTCTCGGGCGGTGAGCCGACCCGGCAGGTGGGGGTCGTGGCGGCCGCCCGCGAGGTGCGCGAGGCCGGGTTCGGCGTCGGGCTGCACACGTCCGGCGCGTACCCGGCGCGCCTGCCCCTGCTGCTGCCGCACGTCGACTGGGTGGGGTTCGACGTCAAGGCGCCCGCGCGCCTGTACCGGGCGATCACGCGCACCGGCACGGGCACGACCAGTGCGGACCTGGCGTTCGCGTCCCTGCGCACGGTGCTCGACAGCGGCGTCGACGTGCAGGTCCGCACGACCGTCGACCCGACCGTCCTCACCGGTGCCGACGTCGCCGAGCTCACGGCGGTGCTCGCGGACCTCGGGGTGCGCGACCACGTGCTCCAGCAGGTGCGACCGGACGGGACGACCGAGGAGTACCGCACCGCGCTGGCCGCGGTCGGCGCCGGCTGAGGCGCCCGGCCCGGGCCGACGCCGCGCCACGGCGCCGCCGGGGTTCAGCGGACCGGCTGCACGATGTAGACCACGGACGGCTCGCCGTCGGGGGTCGTCGACGCGTGCACGACCACGTCCCACCCGGAGGGCGTGCGCTGCACGGGGTAGCTCTGGTTGCCGACCCGCTCGACGGCGCCCGCGTCGCGCAGGGCCTGCGCCGCCACGACGTCCCGGTCGTGGCCCTCGGCGGCCACCTCGACGCCCCAGCCGTCGCCGTGCGGCGCCACGGACACCAGCCGGTCGCCCACGACCGGAAGGTCGTGCGGGAAGTCCTCCGGCAGGCGGCTCAGCCCGCGCGGCGGCGGCGCGACGTCGATCGGCCACGGCCCGGCGAGCTCCTTCTGCGCGCCTGTACCCGGACCCCCGCCCGCGTCGGTGGACGCGCGCAGCGTCCACACCGCGTAGGGCCCGGCAGGCAGGCGCTCGCCCGTGTCGCACGCCTCCAGCGGGAGCAGCTGACCGCCCGAGCTCCACGCCACGACCTGCGTCACCGCGCCGTCGTCGCCCGGTGCGACGTAGCTGTAGTCCACGAGCCGGTCCACGCTCGCGGTCATCGTGCTGACGACGAGGTCGCCGTGGGCCACGAGGACCTGGACCTCCGCGTCGCCCGGGGGCTCGACGTCACCGGGCTCGGCCGGCACCTCGAGGTCGACGGCGACGGTGCTGCCCGCCCACGCACCGAGGTCGGTGCCGCGCGGACCCCCGCCGGCGCCACCCGACCCGGCCGGGAAGGTCTGCAGCGAGATGTCCGGCGAGGGGTCGACCGGCAGGTCCGCCAGGGTCGAGCCGCAGGTGCCCGCCGGCGCGTCGGGGCGGGCCGCCACGAGCGACGACGCACCGATCCCGGGTACCCCGAGCGCGACCGCGCCCACCGCGCTCGCGGCCACGGCGCCGCCGGCGGTGGCCCGCACGGCGCGCCGCCGCCGCACCCGCGCGGCGATGCGGTGCACCGTGGCCGCTCCCGTGGCGTCCCCCGGCTCGGCGAGGCGGGACGCGCGCCCCGCGGCGTCGGCGATGTCGGCGAGCGCCTGGTCCAGCCGTGTGCTCATCGTGACCTCCGGGGGGTGACGAGGACGTCGTCGAGGTGGGCGGGGGTGTGCCCGGCCGGCACGTCGTCGCGGCCGAGGACGGGACCCAGCCGGGCCTCGAGGGCGCGCGTCCCGTCGTGGAGGTACCGCTTCACGGCCCCGACGGACAGTGAGAGCGTCGCGGCGACCTCCGCGACCGGCAGGTCGTCGAAGTGCCGCAGGACGATGCACGCGCGCACCCGCGGCGGCAGCGTGGCCAGCGCCTGCTGGACGGCCACCCGCGTCGTGACGACGGACTCCGGCCCGGCCTGCGGCCCGTCGGCCGGCGTGACCGCCGGCACGGCCGTCAGGTGCCGGATCGTGGCCCAGTGCCGGCGGCGGCGGAAGCCGTCGACGTACGTCGTCAGGACGGCCCGGCGGACGTACGCCTCCGCGGACGCGACCTCCCGCACCGCCCGCCCGCGCGTGAACGACCGCACCAGCGCGTCCTGCACGAGGTCCTCCGCCTCGCGCATGTCGCCGGTGAGCAGGAACGCGTACCCGACGAGCGCCCGCCCCCGGGTGCGGACGAGCTCGTCGAGCGCGTCCTCCCAGCTCGTCACGAGCGCCTCCACGGGTCGTGGCGGGACGTGGCAGTCCCGCTCCCGTGCTCAGACGGACGACGGGCCCGGAACGTTGGGTGGTCCATCCCCACGGGTGAACGCGGCCCCGGCCCGCCGCCTCGTGTGGCGATCTCGCGCGCGGGTGCTTGAATGCCGTGGGGCCGAGCGGGACCAGGAGGACGTCTGTGGATGTGCAGGTGGAGCAGGAGGTCGTCGGCACGCGCACCGTGGTGCACGTGGCCGGCGAGATCGACGTGGCCAGCGCCGACCGGCTGCGGGAGCGGCTGAACCGGACCGTCGCCGAGGGCGGCACCGACCTGGTCGTCGACCTCACGGGCGTGACGTTCATGGACTCCACGGGCCTCGGCCTGCTCGTGGGCACGCTCAAGCGCGTGCGGACCGCCGGCGGGCGCATGGCGCTCGTGATCGACTCCGAGCAGCTGATGAAGATCTTCCGCATCACCGGGCTGCACCAGGTGTTCTCGATCCACGAGACGCTCGAGGCCACGCTCGCGGACTGACGCACGGGCCCACCCCGGCGTCACGGTCGCCACGCGCGCGCGGTCCGGCCGGTGCCGGTCGGGCTCGTCGCCGCCCGGTCGGTGCCCATCCGCGTCCCCGTCCGTCGTCGCGTGCCCGCTCGCAGCCTGGCACACCGGCGCCCGCGTCCGAGCGGTGCGGGCGCGCCGGGCGCCGGGCCCGCCCCGTCTCCGAGCGTCTCGCGGGGTCCGCGCCGGGGCGCCGTCACCCGTCCGGGTGCACGCGCGCCCGGACGGGTGTCATGTCCCGGTGCGACCCACGTCACACGGTCTGGCTAGACTCGCCCGGTCCGCCGGCAACGGGGCCGGGCCGGGACGTGGCGCGCACAGGGGGTCCGCGCCGTATGTGTCGAGGAGGATGCATGCAGCTCGGTGCCACGAGCATCACGATCGTCGCCGCCATCGCGGTGATCGCGATGGCCGCCCTGGTCGTCGCGGCGGTGCTCCGTCGTCAGGTCCTCGCCGCGGGCGAGGGCACGGTGTCCATGCAGCAGATCGCGCAAGCGGTGCAGGAGGGGGCGTCGGCGTACCTGCGGCGGCAGTTCCGCACCCTCGCCGTCTTCGCCGCCGTCGTGTGCGCGCTGCTCTTCCTCCTGCCGGGCGACGGGGGCGTCAAGCTCGGGCGGTCGTTGTTCTTCCTGGTCGGCGCCGGGTTCTCGGCCGCCATCGGGTTCCTCGGCATGTGGCTCGCGACGCGCGCGAACCTGCGCGTCGCCGCGGCGGCGTCGCTGCCGGGCGGCCGGGCCGAGGGTGCGCGGATCGCGATCCGCACGGGCGGCGTCGTCGGCATGTCCGTCGTCGGGCTCGGCCTGCTGGGCGCCGCGGCGGTCGTCCTCCTCTACGGGCAGGAGGCGCCGGCCGTGCTCGAGGGCTTCGGGTTCGGTGCGGCGCTGCTCGCCATGTTCATGCGGGTCGGCGGCGGCATCTTCACCAAGGCCGCCGACGTCGGCGCCGACCTGGTCGGCAAGGTCGAGCAGAACATCCCCGAGGACGACCCGCGCAACGCGGCGACGATCGCCGACAACGTGGGCGACAACGTCGGCGACTGCGCCGGCATGGCGGCGGACCTGTTCGAGTCGTACGCGGTCATGCTGGTCGCCGCGCTCATCCTCGGCCGGGCGGCGTTCGGCGAGCAGGGCATGGTGTTCCCCCTGATCGTCACCGCGGTCGGCGCGCTCGTCGCCGGCCTCGGCGTGGCGATCACGCGGGTGCGCGGGTCGGAGAGCGGCCTGACGGCGATCAACCGCGGGTTCTACGTCTCGGCGCTCGTGGGCGTCCTGCTGGCCGCCGTCGCGGCCTACCTGTACCTGCCGTCGTCGTTCACCGCCCTCACGGGCGGCACGGCCGGCCTCGAGACGCACGGCGGCGACCCGCGGCTCATCGCGTCGGTGGCCGTGCTCATCGGCGTCGTGCTGGCGGGCGTGATCCTCTGGGTCACGGGCTACTTCACCGGGACGACCAGCAAGCCCACGCTGCACGTCGCGCGGACCACCCTCACCGGTGCGGCCACCGTCGTCCTGTCCGGCATCGGCGTGGGGTTCGAGTCGGCGGTCTACACCGCGGGCATCATCGCGGCCGCGATCTGCGGCGTGTTCCTGCTCGCCGGCGGCTCCGTGCCGCTCGCGCTGTTCCTCATCGCGCTCGCCGGCTGCGGCCTGCTCACGACCGTCGGCGTCATCGTCGCGATGGACACCTTCGGCCCGGTCAGCGACAACGCGCAGGGCATCGCCGAGATGTCCGGCGACGTCACGCCGGAGGGCGCGCAGATCCTCACCGACCTCGACGCCGTCGGGAACACCACGAAGGCCGTCACCAAGGGCATCGCGATCGCGACCGCCGTCCTCGCGGCCACCGCGCTGTTCGGCTCGTACGCCGACGCGGTCGCGACCGCGCTGCGGGAGGTCACCGGCGACGTCGGGGACGACCTGGCCGTCGCGATGATGTCGTACGACATCATCAGCCCGGTCACGCTCGTCGGGGTCATCCTCGGCGGCGCGGTCGTGTTCCTGTTCTCCGGGCTGGCCGTCGACGCGGTGACGCGGGCCGCCGGTGCGATCGTCTTCGAGGTGCGCCGCCAGTTCCGCGAGCACCCCGGCATCATGACCGGCGAGGTGCGCCCCGAGTACGGCCGGGTCGTCGACATCTGCACGCGCGACTCCCTGCGGGAGCTCGCCACCCCGGGCCTGCTCGCCGCGTTCTCGCCCATCGCGGTCGGCTTCGGCCTGGGCGTCGGCCCGCTCGCCGGGTTCCTCGCGGGCGCCATCGGCACCGGTGTCCTCATGGCCGTGTTCCTCGCGAACTCCGGCGGCACCTGGGACAACGCGAAGAAGATCATCGAGGACGGCAGCTACGGCGGGAAGGGCTCGCCCGCACACGCCGCGGCGGTCATCGGCGACACGGTCGGCGACCCGTTCAAGGACACCGCCGGCCCCGCCATCAACCCGCTCCTGAAGGTGATGAACCTGGTCGCCGTGCTCATCGCCCCGGCGATCGTGATGCTGTCCGCCGGCGACGAGGCCAACCACACCGCGCGCCTGGGCATCGCGGTCACCGCGACGCTCATCGCGTTCGGCGCGGTCGTCGCGTCCCGGCTCCGCGCGGCCCGCGTCGACCGCGAGGGGCGGCTCGAGCACGAGACGCACCTCCTGGAGGACGGACAGCGCGTCGGCTGACGCGACATGCCCGGGCGGCGCCCGGGAGCACGGCCCCGAACGCCAGGAGCGCCCGGCCCCCACGCGGGGGACCGGGCGCTCCTGGCGTGCGCGGCGGGACGGTGCCCGCCGGGTGTCACCGGCGCAGGGTGTAGGACAGGCTGACCGGCTCGCTGCTCTCGTCGACGGCGCTCGTCGTCGTGAGCGTCAGGGTGTCGTCCGTGCACGTGACGGTCGAGGCGGTCGGGGGAGCGGCCTCCATGCCGGCCTCCGTCGAGCCCTCGGGGATCTCGAGCGGCTCACCGTTCATCGAGCCGCTCGTGGTGACCGTCAGGCCGCTCGTGTCGATGTCGGCGAGCGTGAGCTGGTCGCCCTCGAGCGTCCACGACCCCGTCATCGTCCCGGTCGACGTCGACTCGGTGACGATCTCCATGCCCTCGGCCGCGATCGTCACCCCGGAGGACATGTTCGCGGTGCTGGAGAACGCGCCGCCCTCGGCGAAGTCGTACGTGCCGTCGCCCGTGACGGACATCTGCAGGTCGCCGACCTCTTCCTCGCCGATGGCGAGCAGCTCGGTCATCGCCTCCTGCATCGCGGCCGTGTCGACGTTCCAGGTGCCCAGGATGCACTCCTGGAGGTCGCCGCCCGCGGCGGCCCCGGCGTCCGGCGTCTCCTCGGCGTCGCCCGTCTCCTCGGCGGACGGCGTGGACGACGCCGACGAGCCCGAGGCCGTGGGTGCCGGGTCGTCGCCACCGCCCGTGCAGGCGGTGGTGAGCAGCAGGGCGGTCGCGGCCGTGGCGGCCAGCGCGAGCGGTCGTCGCACAGGTTCTCCTCGAGCAGGCTGCGCCCTCACGGCCTCGGCCGGGCGCAGGGTGGGTTCGTCCGGGCCAACCTACGCGGAACCGCGGGACGGGTCACCCGAGCGGAGGCACGGCCGGGCCCCGCCGCGGTGCTCAGCGCACCTCGACGTCGTCGATCACGTGGTCGCCCGCGTTGAGGTAGAGGTGCAGGCCCTTGACGTCCGCGAGTCCGGCGGCGCACTCCGGGGACAGGGTGGTGAGGTCCACCACGACGTCCTGCGTCGGCCCGTCGACCCACCCGGCCTGGCCCGTCTCGCACCACTGCCACGACGGGCCGACCTGCAGCGCGAGCTTCGTGTCGAAGCCCGTGGTGGCGTCGGCGTCGAGGACGAGCCGGGTGCGCCCCGTCAGGTCGAGCGTGGCGTTCACCCCCACCCAGGTGCCGTCGGTCCCGGCGCTGACGGCCAGCGCGCCGTCGGCCGCGGTCGCCGTGCCGCTCATCGCCGACCAGCCCTGGGCGCCGTCCGCGAAGTCGAACAGCACGACGGGGTCGAGCGGCTCGGGCAGCGCGTCGAACCGGTACAGGTACCGGGCCAGCTCCTGGCGCAGCACGGGTCGCAGCAGCCCGAACCGCGTGGGTGACTCCGCCTCCACCACCCCCGTCTGCGTCGCCCACAGCACCGCGTCGCGGGCCGCGCCCGGCACGTCGCGGTACGGCAGGTCACCCTCGACGTCGGGCTCGCCCGCGAGCCGGTACAGCCACACGGCCGCGGTCGTGCGGTCCAGCGGCAGCCAGGGCAGGAACAGCGGGAGCGGGCGGCTGTCCGCGACCTGCTCCGCCGCGAGCCACTCGACCGGCGTGAAGGCCCGGTGCCCGCGGGGCACGTCCCAGAACGTCGGGTACCGCACGGACGGGGCCGCCGGGGCACCGGCGTACGCGTGCAGCAGCCTCGCCGCGTCGGCGCGCAGCACAGCGGACCGCGGGCGGAACGTGCCGTCGGCGTACCCGTCGTCCAGGCCGCGGGCGTGCAGCCACAGGATCTCCGCCTCGTACGGGTGGCCCCTCGGCACGTCGGGGAACAGCGGGGGCGGCTCGGTGCCGGGCAGCGCGGCGATCGCGTCGACCACGATCGAGCCCGACGTCGCCCCGCCCTCGGCCGCGTTGACGTAGACGTTGAGCTGCTCGATCGCGCGCAGGTCGGCATCGCTGATGCGGCGGTCGGCGTTCGCCGTGTCCCAGGGCGCGGGGCGCCAGTCGACGAACGGGATCGTCACCTGCTGCGGCTCGTCGCCCGCCAGCGACGGGTACGCCTCGTAGGAGACGCCGCCGGCCTTGAGCTGCAGGACCATCCGGTTGCCCGACCCGTCCGGGGCGACCCACACGGTCAGCTCGTTGAAGTCCGACCAGTCGCCGCTGATCTGCTTGCCGATCCCGGTGTACGTCTGCGTCGCGAAGTCGTAGTCGAGCCGCAGCGCCTTGGCGCCCTGCCCGACGTCGTCCGTCTCGAGCGTCACGGTGTTCGCGCCGTAGGACACGTACTCGGCGCGCAGCGCCGTGTCGTCGCCGTAGCCCTCGAAGTCGTCGACCACGCCGGGCGCGAAGGTCGGGCGCGGCCCGAGGACGACCTCGGACGTCTCGGTGAGCAGCACCTCGCCGTCGACCGTGACGCGCGCCGTGAGCGTGCGCGTGCTGTTGTCGAGCCGGTCGGCGGGGACCGTGAGCTCCGCCGTCCACCACAGCCCCCCGTCGTGGGTCAGCTCGACCACCTGCTCCTCCTCGCCGCGCGCGACGGTCACCTGGACCGCGTCCGCCTCGACGTTGTCCACGGCGACGCGCAGGGTCGTCGGGCTCGTCGCGACGCGGGCGCCGTCGGCGGGGCTCACGACGTGCGCCAGCGGCGGCTGGGCCGTCGTGGCGAGGTCGCGCCCGAAGACGTCGTCGAGGTCGAGGTCGTCGGACATCGCCGTGAACGGGTCGTCGACGAACGCCTGGAAGTCCGGCACCAGCGGGTCGTCACCGACGGGCACGAAGTGCTGGCCCGCGTCGAAGTTCGCCCACGTCTGCATGTACGCGTTGCGGCGCGCGCCCGGGTCCGCGGCGATCGCCGCGAGCACCTTCGTGAACCACTGCTCCGGGCTCGAGCCGTTCGTGCCGACGCCCCCGGTCACGCCGAACTCCGTGAACGCCGAGACCTTGCCCTTCGCGTCGGCGACCCGCGCGATCATCGCGAGGTCCGCGACGAGGCCGTCGAGGAACGCCTGCGAGCCCGTGTCGTCGTACGTGTCGAGGCCGAGCACGTCGACGAACGCGTCCCCGGGGTAGGTGCGCAGGTAGACGTCCTCGTTGCCGCCGAACCCGCCGCCGGGCCCCCACGCGTAGAGGAAGTTCTCGACGCCCTTGACGTCGCGCAGGTACTCGACGGTGTAGCGGTAGAGCTCCTTGTACTCGCCCGGCGACCCGAACGCGGCGCCCCACCAGAACCACGAGCCCGCGTTCTCGTGCCACGGGCGGAAGATGATCGGGATGAGCTCGCCGTCCGCGCCGCGGGCCTGGCCGGCCAGCGTCGCGATGTCGTCGAGGTAGGCGTTGAGGTCGTCGTGGTGCGAGCCGCCCGGCAGCACCGCGCGCAGGGCGTCGCCCGACGTGTCGTAGAACGAGCCGCCGGTGACGAAGTTCTCGATGTGTGCGCTGATCGTGTTGACGCCCCCGATCGCGTGCGCCTTCTCGATGTGGTCGGCGAACGCCGCGACGTTCTCGGCGCGCGTGGCGTCGGCGCGGCCGGGGCGCTCGTCGCCCGCGATGATCAGGGTGTCCCACCCGAAGACCGCCGGGAAGTCGCCGTAGGTGTTCTCCAGGTCGGACGTCGTGCCGTCGGGCGTGCCGACGGTGAGGCCGAAGGACGTCGTGTGCTGGTGGCCGACGAGCACCTCCTCGCCGCGGACGTCGTCCAGGTAGGAGAAGAGCGACCGGGTCGCCGCGGTGGCGTCCGGGTCGACCACCGTGACGGTGCCGGGGGGTCCCGGGACGGCTGCGGGCCGTGGCGCCGCCGTGGCGGGCGCCGCGAGCAGCGCGGTGGTCAGGGCGGTGGCGACGGCGCAGGTGGCGGCCACGAGCCGCCGGGCGCGTGCGCGGGGTGCGGGGTTCGGCATCGACCCTCCCGGGGAGTGCCGGCCGCGCCGTCGCGACCGGACCGACTTCGTCAAGCTAGCAAACAAAGTCCGCGCGGGACAGAAGCCGTGAATCGCGCGAATCGCTTCGCCCGAGCGTCTAGCGTTCGGCCCCGGACGCACACGCCACGACCCGACGGAGGAGCCGTGCCCGGAGAGGACGTCCGCACCCTGCGCGTCATGACGTACAACCTGCGCGGGCTGCGGCAGGAGGTCGACGCGCTCGTCGACGTCGTGCGCACCGCCCGCCCCGACGTGCTCGCGGTGCAGGAGCCGCCACGCCGCCTGCGGGGGCGGTGGCAGCTGCGGCGCTTCGCCGCCCGGACCGGCATGCGCGTCGCCGTCGCGGGCGGGGGAGCGCGCACGACCGCGCTCCTCGTCGCCCCGCACCGCTCCGTGCACGACGCGCACGCGCTGCGCCTGCCGTGGCGGCCCGGCCTCACGCGGCGCGGCGCGGCGACCGCACGCGTCGACGGCGTGCGGGTCGTCGTCGTGCACCTCGGGCTGCGCGCCGACGAGCGCGCGCGCCACGTGGCGCTGGTCTCCGGCCTGCTGGCCGCGCGGCGGGACGCCGACGCGCCCGTCCTGGTCGCGGGCGACCTCAACGAGCGGCCCGGCGGGCCGTCGTGGGCCACGCTGCTCTCCGCCGCGGGCGGTCTCCAGGACGCCGCGACCACCGCCGGCGCGGACCACCCGACGTACCCGGCCGACGCTCCCCGCGTCCGCATCGACGTCGTGCTCGTCGACGCACGGATGACCGTCCGCGGCGCGCGCGTGCCCGACGACGCACCCGTGGGCGTCGCCAGCGACCACCGCCCGCTCGTCGTCGAGGTGGCGCTGCCGGCCGCGTGACGGGGGAGCCGCCGGTGGTGCGAGCGGTGCCCGGTGACGGGGGATGCCGTGGGGTGGCGTGTGGCGGCGCGACCGGTGACGGGGTGACCGGCCACGGCGGGACCGGTCGCCCGCGCCTGCGACGATGGCGGGCGTGAACGAGCAGAGCACCCCGGACGCCCCTGTCGTCGACGACGCCCTCGTGGCCGCCCTGCGCGCCGACCTCGACTCCGCCGGGTACACCGTCGACGGCGTCGACACGCTGCTGGGACCCGTCGCCACCGGTGCGCTGCACCGCGGCGAGGCGGTCCCCGCCCTGCGCGCGACCGCCGACCACGACGACCCCGTCGCGACGCTCGTGCGTGCCTTCGTGCTCGGCGCCGCCGTGCCCGGCCGCGCGCTCGCCGCGGCCCTGCCCCGCGTGGGCGTCGACGGCGCCCGGCGGCTGGGCCTGGTGACGACCGCCGGCACCGGCGCGGACGACGCCGTGCGTGCCGTCGTCGACCTGCGCCCGTACGCCGCCGTCGACGGCGCGGGCGAGGCGGCGTGGTGGGTCGTCTCCGACCTCGGTGAGCTCGCGACCGGGCGCGCCCTGCGCACCGACCACGTGCTCGGCGTGGGCGGGGCGTCGGTCACGCTCGCCCAGGCCACGGTGCGCGGCCCGCGCGGACGCGTGCTCGACGTCGGCACGGGGTGCGGGGTGCAGGCGCTGCACGCGGGCCGGCACGCCGAGCACGTCGTCGCCACGGACCTGTCGAGGCGTGCCCTGGCGTTCGCGCGTTTCACGACCGCGCTCGCGGGCCTCGGCCCGGACCGGGTCGAGCTGCGGCAGGGGTCGATGCTCGAACCCGTCGCCGGTGAGCAGTTCGACCTCGTCGTCAGCAACCCGCCGTTCGTCATCACCCCGCGCCGCCCGGACGTGCCGGCGTACGACTACCGCGACGGCGGGCGCTCCGGCGACGACCTCGTGCGCGACCTCGTCACCGGCGTCGGCGACGTGCTCGCTCCCGGCGGCGTGGCGCAGCTGCTCGCCAACTGGGAGGTCCGCCGCGGCGAGCGCTGGGACGAGCGCATCGGCGCGTGGCTCGACGCCGCCGGGCTCGACGCGTGGGTCGTCCGCCGCGACGAGCAGGACCCCGCCGAGTACGCCGAGACGTGGATCCGCGACGGCGGCACCACGCCGGCGGACGGCGCCGCGTGGCGCGACCTGTACGGCGCCTGGCTCGACGACCTCGCGTCGCGGGACGTCGAGAGCGTCGCGTTCGGGATCGTCACGCTGCGCCGGCCCGTCACCGGGGCGCCGACGCTGCGCCGGCTCGAGGACCGCACGGGGCCCGTGCGTCAGCCGCTCGGCCCGGTGCTGGCCGCGGGGCTGGAGGCCCACGACGCGCTCGTTCGGCTCGACGACGAGGACCTCGCCGGCCTGCGGCTCTGCGTCGCCGGCGACGTCACCGAGGAGCGGTACCTCGAGCCCGGCGCGGTCGACCCGAACGTCGTGCTGCTGCGCCAGGGCGGCGGCTTCGGCGTCACCGTGCGCGCCGGCACCGCCCTCGCGGCGTTCGTCGGCGCGTGCGACGGCGAGCTCACCGCCGGGCAGATCATCGCCGCGCTCGGCTCCCTGCTCGACGTGCCGGCCGACGCGGTGGCGGCCGACGTCCTCCCGGCCGCCCGCGGCCTGGTCGCCGACGGCCTCCTCCACCTCCCGACCCCCTGACCCTCCTCCCACCGCCGCCCCCCTGCCCCCTCCCCGGCCCCCGCCGCCCCCTCGTCCCGCCCATTCGCCTCATCGCACCCCGTCCTCCCCCGTCACCCGCCGTCGAACCCGGAGTTCCTCAGCACTCAGGGCTCGCGGTGCCCACCAAGTCCGGGTTCGGCGGACCGGTTCGGCGGTGGGCGGTGGACCGGGTCGGCGGGTGGGCGGCGGATGATCACGTCGGCGGTGGCAGACCACGCGGCGGTCCTCCCATCGCACCGAGGGGCCCGGCGAACCCCGAGTTGGTCAGCGCCTCGGCCGTTCGGTGCCCACCACGTCCGGGGTCGCGACGTCGCATGCCGGCCGACGGATGACTCCGGAGCGTCGAGCCGACCCAAGCCCGGAGGACCCGTGGCGGCCTCCACCGGTGTGGCGCCGGCGGGACGCGGCCCGGGGTACGCGCGGTGTCCTGGAGCGGTGCCTGGTCGCCGCCCTCTCCCGCCCGTGCTCGTCGCCACGGCGCTCCGGCAGGAGGGACTGGTCTCGGCGGCGCAGTGCGAGGCGGCCGGCGTGGGCGCGGAACGTCGCCGGGCGCTGGCCCGCAGCGGCCGGGCCACGCCGGTACAGCGCGCGGTTCTCGACCTCGCGCCGTCGATCGTCTCCGTCGCGGCCTCGCGTGCCGACCCCGCCGCCCGGCGCCGACGTGCCGCATGGCTCGGCCTGCTCGCGGTCGGCCCCCGTGCTGTGGCCGTCGGCCCGTGCGCCCTCGCGCTGCTGGGCGTGGAGGGGCTGCCGGGAGACATCCGCCCGGAGGTGGCCCTCCCGGGCGCGAGCCACCGGCGGCCACGGGGCGGGGTGGTGGTGCGCTCGTTCGACCACGGCATGCCCGTGGTCCGGGTGGGGTCTGCCCGCGTCGCCGCGGCCCCGTGGGCACTGGCGCAGGCCGTCTGCGAGCTCGACCGGGCGCACGCCGTCGCGGTCCTCGACTCGGCGCTGCAGCGCGGCCTGCTGCCCGGAGGGCTCGATCCGGTCGACGCACTGGTGCGCGGACGGCGCGGCGCTGCGGCGGCACGGCCGTGGCTGCGGCTCGCCGACGGGCGTGCGCAGTCGCCCCTCGAGACGTGGGCGCGGCTGCAGTGCGCGGACGCCGGCATCCCGCCGCACGAGCTGCAGGTCGCGGTGCGCGACCTGCGCGGACGCATCGTCGCCCGCGGTGACCTGGGCTGGTGGCGGTGCGACGGGCGGCTGCTGGTTGTCGAGATCGACGGCATCGGGCCGCACACCGACCCGACGGCGCTCTTCGCGGACCGGGTACGGCAGAACGCGGTCGTGGCGACCGGCACGGCCGACGTCCTGCGCTTCACCGCCAGGGACGTGGCACGGGGCGGTGTCATCCCGGCGGCGGTCCGCGACTACCTGACCCTCTGACGCCCGATCGGGCCGCCACCCCGGACTTCCTCAGCACGACTGCCGCCCGGTGCTGAGGAAGTCCGGGTTCGCGGGGGTGGGGGGTGGGGAGGGGCCGGGTGGGGAGAGAGCGGTGGGGAGGGACGGGCGGCGGGTGGGGCGTCGGTAGGCTCCCGGAGTCGGTCCTCGAGTGTCGAGGGGCCGCCCGCGGCGCGGCGGAGCGCCGACGGTGATGCCACGGAGGGTGCGATGACCACGCAGGACACCGGGCGCACGCCCCGGGTGGCGGTGCTCGGGGCAGGGGTCATGGGCGGCACGCTCGTGGCGGGGCTGCGCGAGGCGGGCTGGCCCGGTGACCGGGTGTCGGTCGCGGACCAGGACACCGCGAAGGTCGGCGAGCTCGCCGACGCGCACGGCGTGACGGCGGCGTCCTCGAACGCCGAGGCGGTCGCCGGCGCCGACGTCGTGCTGCTGGCCGTGAAGCCCGGTGTGGTGCCCGCGGTGCTCGCCGAGCTGACGGCCGTGCTGGGCACCGGTGCGCTCGTCGTCAGCGTCGCCGCCGGGGTCGCGCTGCGCGCGTACGAGGACGCCCTGCCCGCCGGCACGCCGGTGGTCCGGGTCATGCCGAACACGCCCGCGCTGATCGGCCACGGTGCGAGCGCGATCGCGCCCGGCGCGGCGGCGCGCGAGGAGCACCTCGCGCTCGTCGAGCGGATGCTCGCCGCCACCGGTCTGGTCGTGCGGGTCGCGGAGAAGGACATGGACGCCGTCACGGCGCTCTCGGGGTCGGGGCCGGCCTACGTCTTCTACCTGGTCGACGCGCTGGCCGAGGCCGGCGTGCTGCTGGGCCTGACGCGCGACCTCGCGACGCGCCTGGCCGTCGCGACCGTCGAGGGGTCCGCCGCGATGGTCGCGCAGACGGGGGAGCACCCCGCCGTGCTGCGCGAGCGCGTGTCGTCGCCGGGCGGGACGACCGTCGCGGGCGTCGCGGCGCTCGACGCGCACGCGGTCCGCGCGGGAGTGGTCGCCGCCGTGCGGGCCGCGGCGGAGCGTTCCCGCGAGCTCGGCCGCCCGGACGCGGGCTGACCGTGACCGGCGACGGCCCGCCGTCCACGACGCCACCGGGGGCGTCCACCGCGAGCCGGGCTGAGGCCCGGCCCGGGCAGGGTCCGTCGCCGGCGCCGCCCACCCCGGGCCGGGCTGAGGTCCCGCCCGGGCCGGGTCCGTCGCCGGCGCCGTCCGCAGCGGGCCGGCCGCCCGCCATGAGCGACGTCGCCGTGGTCGCGGGCGTGTCGCACCAGACGGTGTCCCGGGTCCTCAACGACCACCCGAGCGTCCGCCCGGAGACGCGGGCGCGCGTGCTCGACGCGATCGCGGCCCTCGGCTACCGGCGGAACCTGGCGGCCCGTGCGCTGGTCACGCGGCGCACGGGCTCGATCGGGGTGATCACGCCGGGCTCGGCGCTGTTCGGCCCGACGAGCACGTTGGTCGCGCTCGAGCGGGCGGCACGCGACGCGGGCCGGTACGTCTCGGTGGCGACGCTGCGCTCGTTCGGGCCCGACGAGGTGGTGCCGGCGGTCGAGCACTTCCTCGCGCAGGGCGTCGACGGGGTGGTGGTGGTGGCGCCGCGCACGGACACGCTCGCGGCCGTGGGGTCGGTGCGTGCGCCCGTGCCCGTGGTCGTGATCTCGTCGGCGCCGGAGGTCGACGCGGGGCGCAGCGTGTCGGTCGACCAGGCCGCCGGCGGGGAGGTCGCGACGCGGCACCTGCTGGCGTCGGGACGGCGGACCGTGCTGCACGTCGCCGGGCCGCGGGAGTGGTTCGACGCGCAGGACCGGCTGCGGGGGTGGCACGCGGCGCTGACGGCGGCTGGGGTGCCGGTGCCGCCGCCCGTGCACGCGGGGTGGTCGGCGGCGGACGGGTACGAGGTCGGGCTGCGGCTGGTCGCCGAGGGCCTGCCGGACGCGGTGTTCGCGGCGAACGACCAGCTGGCCCTGGGGCTGCTGCACGCGTTCCGCGGGGCGGGCGTGCGCGTGCCGGACGACGTGGCGGTCGTGGGGTTCGACGACGAGCCGGGGTCGGCGTTCGCGGCACCGCCGTTGACGACGGTCCGGCAGGGGTTCGACGAGCTCGGCGAGCGCGCCGTCGCGGCTCTCGTGGCGGCGCTCGACGGCGCCCCGCCGGGTCGCGAGCTGATCGCCCCGGAGCTGGTGGTGCGTGGAAGCGCGCCGTGACGGCGGCGGCGCGCGTGTTTCGCCCCGCCCGTGTGAGCGCTAACATGAGACCGGTGACGGCGCCCTGCCGTCGCGGCGGCACCTCGCACGGTGCCCCACGTCCGCGCAAGGAACGGTGACCGACATGGCCGTCGACGCCCCGCCCGACGCCGCCGCCGCCATCGCGGCCGGCCGCACCTCCCTCGGCATCGAGCTCGGCTCGACGCGCATCAAGGCCTGCCTCGTCGGCCCGGACGGCACGCCGCTCGCCGCGGGCGGGCACGCGTGGGAGAACGACTACGTCGACGGGCTGTGGACCTACTCCCTCGAGGCGGTCTGGGCCGGCCTGCAGGCGTGCGTCGCCGAGCTGCTCGCGGACGTCGAGACCCGCTACGGCACCCGGCTCGAGACCGTGGGCGCGCTCGGCGTCTCCGCGATGATGCACGGCTACCTCGCGTTCGACGCCGACGGCGAGCTGCTCGTCCCGTTCCGGACGTGGCGCAACACGACGACCGAGCGTGCCGCCACCGAGCTCACCGAGCGCTTCGGGCACAACGTGCCGCTGCGCTGGTCGGTCGCGCACCTCTACCAGGCGGTGCTGGACGAGGAGCCCCACGTCCCGCGGATCGCGAGCATCACGACGCTGGCGGGCTACGTGCACCGCGCCCTCACCGGCCGGCACGTCCTGGGCGTCGGCGACGCGTCCGGCGTCTTCCCGATCGACGCCGCCACGCGCGGCTACGACGCGCGGATGCTCGCGCAGCTCGACGAGCTCGTGGCCGACCGCGCCCCGGGGCTGCGCGTGGCGGACCTGCTCCCCGAGGTGCTGCCGGCCGGGCAGGAGGCGGGGCGCCTCACCGACGCGGGCGCGGCGCTGCTCGACCCGAGCGGCACGCTGCGCGCGGGGGCACCGCTGTGCCCGCCCGAGGGCGACGCCGGCACGGGCATGGTCGCGACCGCGTCCGTCGCGCCGCGCACGGGCAACGTCAGCGTGGGCACGAGCATCTTCGCGATGGTCGTGCTCGAGGACGCCCTCACGCGCGTGCACACCGAGATCGACCTCGTGACGACGCCGGCCGGCGACCCGGTCGCGATGGTGCACTGCAACAACGGCGCGAGCGAGCTCGGCGCGTGGGCGCAGGTGTTCGGCGAGCTGGTCGGGGCCCTCGGGCACGACGTCGACCCGGACGCGGTCTTCGGTGCCCTGCTGCGCTCGGCGCTCGACGGCGACGCGGACGGCGGCGGGCTGCTGGCCTACAACTACCTCGCGGGGGAGCCGGTGACCGGGCTGGCCGAGGGCCGCCCGCTCGTCGTGCGCACGCCCGGCAGCCGGCTCACGCTCGCGAACTTCGCGCGCACGCAGGTGTACGGCGCGTTCGGCACGCTGAGCCTCGGCATGCAGGTGCTCGCCGACGAGGGCGTCCGCGTCGACACGCTGTTCGCCCACGGCGGGCTGTTCCGCACCGCGGGCGTCGCGCAGCGCCTGCTCGCGGCGGCGCTGGACGTGCCGGTCGCGGTGGGGCGGACGGCGGGCGAGGGCGGCGCCTGGGGCATCGCGCTGCTCGCGGCCTACCTCGAGGCGGCACCGCACCAGGACCTCGCGACGTGGCTCCGCGAGCACGTGCTCGCCGGGGCGGACCTCGACGAGGTCGCGCCGGACGCCGACGACGTCGCCGGCTTCCGCGCGTTCCTCGAGCGCTACCGGGCCGGCCTCGCCGTCGAGCGCGCGGCCGTCGAGGCGCTGTGAGCCGCCCGGAGGCAGGCGCCGCGACGTACGCGCCGACGAGCCACGACGTGCGCGCCCGCGCGGCGCGCGGAGGAGGAGCACGATGACCGCCACGACCCTGGACGCCTACCCGGACGCGGTGCGGGACGCCGTCGCCCGCGCACGGGAGCGCGTGAGCGCGCTGCACGCCGAGCTGCCCCGCTGGGGGCTGGTCGTGTGGACCGCCGGGAACGTCTCCGAGCGCGTCGTCGTCGACCCCGACGCCGGCCCGGGCGAGCGCGACCTGCTCGTCATCAAGCCGTCGGGCGTGACGTACGACGAGCTGAGCCCGGCGGCGATGGTGGTGTGCGACCTCGACGGCACGCTCGTCGAGGGCACGCGCGCACCGTCGTCGGACACCGCCGCGCACGCGTACGTCTACCGCCACATGCCGCACGTCGGCGGCGTCGTGCACACGCACTCGACGTACGCGACGGCGTGGGCGGCGCGGGCCGAGCCGGTCCCGTGCGTGCTCACGATGATGGCCGACGAGTTCGGCGGTGACATCCCGGTCGGCCCGTTCGCGCTCATCGGCGACGACTCCATCGGCCGCGGCATCGTCGAGACGCTGCGGGACTCGCGCAGCCCCGCGGTGCTCATGCGCAACCACGGACCCTTCACGATCGGCCGCGACGCGAAGGCCGCCGTCAAGGCCGCCGTCATGGTGGAGGAGGTCGCGCGCACCGTGCACATCAGCCGGCAGCTCGGCGAGCCGCTGCCGATCGCGGCCGAGCACGTCGACTCCCTCTACGCCCGCTACCAGAACGTCTACGGCCAGCGCTGACGCCGGCCACCCGGAGGAATGACATGAGCAAGCCCTACGCCGACCGCGAGGTCTGGTTCCTCACCGGCTCGCAGGACCTGTACGGCGAGGAGACCCTCCGCCAGGTCGCGGAGCAGTCGCAGCAGGTCGCCGAGCAGCTCGACGCGTCGGCCGACGTGCCGGTGCGCATCGTGTGGAAGCCCGTGCTCAAGGACGCCGACGCGATCCGCCGCGCGATGCTCGACGCGAACGCGGACGACCGCGTCCTCGGCGTCGTCACGTGGATGCACACGTTCAGCCCGGCGAAGATGTGGATCACGGGCCTGGACCAGCTGCGCAAGCCGCTGCTGCACCTGCACACGCAGGCGAACGTCGAGCTGCCGTGGGACACGATCGACTTCGACTTCATGAACCTCAACCAGGCCGCGCACGGCGACCGCGAGTACGCGTACGTCGCGACGCGCCTGGGCGTGCCGCGCACGACCGTCGCCGGTCACGTGTCGAACCCCGCCGTGACGCGGCGCGTGGGCACGTGGGTGCGCGCCGCCGCCGCCCGCCGCGCCGTGCAGGAGCTCCGGCTGGTCCGGTTCGGCGACAACATGCGCTACGTCGCGGTCACCGAGGGCGACAAGACCGAGGCGGAGCTGCGGTTCGGCGTCTCGGTGAACACGTGGGGCGTCAACGACCTGGTCGCGGCGGTCGAGGCCGTCGCGGACACGGACGTCGACGCGCTCGTCGCGGAGTACGAGGAGCTGTACGACGTCGTCCCCGAGCTGCGCCGCGACGGGGACCGGCACGAGTCGCTGCGCTACGCGGCGCGCCAGGAGCTCGCGATCGAGCGCTTCCTGACCGAGCGCGGGGCGACGGCGTTCACGACGAACTTCGAGGACCTGGGCGACCTGCGCCAGCTCCCGGGGCTCGCGGTGCAGCGCCTCATGGCCAAGGGCTACGGCTTCGGTGCCGAGGGCGACTGGAAGACGGCCGTGCTCGTGCGCGCCGCGAAGGTCATGGGCGAGGGGCTGCCCGGCGGGGCGTCCCTCATGGAGGACTACACCTACGACCTGACCCCGGGCGCCGAGCGCATCCTCGGTGCGCACATGCTGGAGATCTGCCCGAGCCTGACGACGCAGCAGCCGCGGGTGGAGATCCACCCGCTGGGCATCGGCGGCAAGGAGGACCCGGTCCGGATGGTCTTCGACGCGGACTCCGGCACGGGGGTCGTCGTGTCGCTCGCCGACATGCGCGACCGGTTCCGCCTGACGGCGAACGTCGTGGACGTGGTGGCGCCGAGCGCGCCGCTGCCGCACCTGCCGGTCGCGCGGGCCGTGTGGGAGCCGCGCCCGGACTTCGCCACCTCGGCGGAGTGCTGGCTCACGGCCGGCGGCGCGCACCACACCGTGCTCGACACCGCCGTGGGCATCGAGGCGTGGGAGATGTTCGCCGAGATGACGCGGACCGAGCTGCTGGTGATCGACGAGTCCACGACGCGGCGCGGGTTCGCCGCCGAGGTGCGTGCGAACCAGGCGTACTACCGGCTGGCGCAGGGGTTCTGACCCCGCTGCCCGCCTGACCTGCCCGGACGCGGCCCGTCTCGCTCGGCGAGGCGGGCCGCGCCGTGCGTCGGGCGGTCACCCGTACGGAGCACGCCGCGTCCCCTTGCGGTTGCGGTGCCGCGCCCGTGGCTCCTACGGTCGGCTCCAGCGGGCGCCGACGACGACGCCCGACGCACGACCTCGGGGGGTCGTCTGCACATGGACGTGCACCGGATGGCGCGACGCGTGGGGACCTGGCTGGTCCGCGCGGTGCTGACCGCCGCTGCCGCCGTGCTGTTCGTCCTCCTCGGAGCGGTCGTCGGCGGCCCGTACGACGCCCACGCGTCGCCCCGGCCGGCCGGCGCGGCCAGTGACGCGCTCGGCGTGCTGGTCGGCGGCGTGACCGCGCCGGTGGGTGCGGTGCTGGACCCCGTCGGCGAGGTCGTCGAGCGGGTCGTGGACCCCCTCGCGACCCGCGTCGTGGCCCCCGTCACCCAGGCGCTGGCGCCCGTCGTGGAGCCCGTGGCCGCCCCCGTCGCGCAGGTCGTGGCGCCGCCGGCCGCCGTCGTCGCCGCGCCGGTCACCGCGGTCGTCGAGCCCCTGGCGCCCGTCGTCGTCGACGTCCTCGACCCCGTCGTGGCCGCCGTGCAGCCCGTCACCGACGCCGCGGTCGCACCCGTCGCCGCGGCCGTCGCGCCCGTGACCGACCCCGTCGCCGGCCTCGTCGGCGACGCGGTCGGCGCCGTCGTCGCCCCCGTGCAGCCCGTGCTCGACGGCGTCGCGCCGGTGCTCGAGCCGCTGGCCCCGGTGGTCGGCGTGCCGGCCCCCGTCGTCGGTGCGCTGCCGGGCGTCCCGCCGGTCCTCGGCGCGCTCCCGCCGGGGCCGGACCCGGGCGCTGCCAGGCCCGCTCCGGCGGCGCCGGGCGGCCGGGCGCCCGACCTCCACGCCCCCGACCTCCACGCCCCCGACGCCCACGCTCCGGGCACGCCCGAGCCTGCCGTGGGCACCTCGCCCGCCGACGCGGTACCCCCGGGTCCCCTGGCCGGGCCGGCGGGCACCGGGACGCCCCGCCGCCTCACCGCCGCCACGACGGACCACCGCGTGCCCGGCCCGGCCGCCCGCGACCGTGCGGTACCCGCCGCACCGTCCGCGGCCGGGCAGCCCGCCGCCGCGCACGCGCCCGGCGACCCGACCCCGCCCGACGGTGGCACCGAGCACGCACCCGCCGGTCTCCCCGCCGGTGCCGCGACCGCGTCCGGCTCCGGCCCGGGCACCCCGCGCACCGGCGCCGACGCCGCCCTCCCGACCACGGTCGCCCCCGCCGCGCTGCGGGCCGTCGTGACGCCGGCCCCGCTCGACCTCGCGTCCCCCGCGGGGCTCGTCCTGGAGATCCCCCACACCCCTGCCTGACCGGACCGGCGTCGCCGCGCGCGACGCACGCCCCCCACGCGCCCCCGTGGGCGCTCCGGTCCTTCGGCAGAGGAGCTCTCGAGATGCACACCTACGTCCGTCGAGCGCTGCACGTCGCGCTCATGAGCGGCGGCCTCGTGGTCGCCGGTGCCTGCACGACGGCCGCCGCGGCGGCCGGCACGCCGGCGGCCGCGCCGTGGCTCCTGCCCGCGGCGCTCCTGCTGGTGACGGGCGGTGCGTGGCTGCGTGGCAGGGCGTCCCGCGACCCCGGGCGGCACGCCGCCTCGACACCGGCCCCGCCGCGGGACGGCCGGCACGCGGTGGCGGCCCGGGCCCGGAAGGGGGACGGCCGGCACCCGGCGGCGGCCCCGGCCCGGGAGCGGGACGGCCGGCACCCGGCGGCCCTGGCCCCGGCGCACGACGGCCGGCACGCGGTGGCGGCCCTGGCCCTGCGGCAGGAGGGCCGGCACGCGTCGTACGGCCTGGTCGTGCCGCAGCAGCGGCGTGCGAGCGACGCCTCGTGAGGACCGGCGCGGCGGGGCGGTGGGCTCGACCGGCCCGCCCCGTCCACCGCGTCCTACCGGTCGCTCGGCGCGGCGCCGACGGACGAGCAGATGGGCTACCGGCCCGGGGGCGACGCGCTGCGGGCCCTCGGCGGCCCGGGGGGCCCGCCGGGGACCGAGCGCCCCCGCTCACGCGCTCGCGTCCAGGCGGGCGAGCTCGGCCGCCACGTCGTAGGCCGGCTCCGGCCAGCCCAGGTGCAGGTCCGCGAGCGCCTCGAGCAGCAGTGCGCTCACGGCCAGGCGCGCGTACCACTTGCGGTCCGCGGGGACGACGTACCAGGGCGCGGCGTCGGTGGACGTGCGCGCGAGCAGGTCGGTGTACGCCTCCTCGTAGGCGGCGCGCTGCAGGCGCGCGTCGACGTCCTGCGGGTCGTACTTCCAGTGCTTCTCGGGCCGGGTGAGGCGTTCGCGCAGGCGCGCGTGCTGCTCGTCGCGGGACACCCACAGGAGCACCTTGACGACGGTCGTGCCGGCGGCGGCGACCTCGGTCTCGAACGCCGTCACGTCGGCGTACCGGGAGTCGACCTCGGCCGGGGTGAGCCGGCCCTGGACGCGCGGCACGAGCACGTCCTCGTAGTGCGAGCGGTCGAAGACGCCGATGCGCCCCGGGGCGGGCAGGGCGGCGCGGACGCGCGTGAGGAAGTGCTGCGCCCGTTCCTGCGGCGTCGGCACGCCGAAGGCGCGCAGCGCGACGCCCTGCGGGTCCACCATGCCGAGCACGTGGCGGACGATGCCGCCCTTGCCGGCGGTGTCCAGCCCCTGCAGCACGAGCAGGACGGACCGGTCGCCGCCCGTGCGTCCGTGCGCGAACAGGCGCTCCTGCAGCTCCGAGAGCTCCTCGCCCGCGGCGGCGAGCGCCGGCTTCGCGTCGGCCTTGCGCCCGCCGAACCCCGGGGTCGCGCGGGCGTCGACGTCGGCGGGGGAGTCGCCCGGCCGCGCGCGCAGCAGCGTGCGCACGGGCGCCTCCCACGGCCCGGTCGTCCCCGTGCCCGCTGCCGCCATGTCCGCCTCCGGTGTGTCGCCTACCCGGCCCGTGGGTGCGGGCCGGTCCCCGTCAGGGGCGCGCCGAGAACCGCTCGAGCAGGTCGGCGTGCCCGCCCACGATGATGAGGTCGTTCGACGAGATGCGCGTCTCGGGCGTCGCGTAGATGAACTCCACGCCCGGGCTCTTCACGCCGATCACGGTCACGCCGTACCGCTCGCGGATCTTCGACTGCGCGAGCGTGAACCCCTGCGTCTCCTTCGGCGGGCGCATCTTCACGACCGTGAACCCGTCCTCGACCTCGATGTAGTCGAGCATCTTGCCGGACACGAGGTGCGCGACCCGGGCGCCCGCGTCCGCCTCGGGCAGCACGACGTGGTGCGCGCCGATCCGCTGCAGGATGCGCGCGTGCTCGCCCGAGACGGCCTTGGCCCAGATCTGCGGGACACCGATGTCGACCAGGTTGCCGGTGATGAGCACGGACGCCTCGAGGTAGGACCCGACGCCGACGACGGCGACGGGGAACTCGCGCGCGCCGAGCTGCTCGAGCGCCTCGGGGTTGGTGGCGTCCGCCTCGACGAGCGGGACGCGGCCGGCCCACTGCGCGACGAGCTCGGGCTTCTGCTCGACCGCGAGCACGTCCTGGCCGAGTCGGTCGAGCGTCGCGGCGATCGACGACCCGAAGCGGCCGAGGCCGATGACGAGGATGCCCGAGCCCTTCTTCGGGGTCCGGGGGGCGTTGCGCGGCTCGCCGCCGCCGGCACGCAGGCTGTCAGCCAATGATCGGCCTCTCTTCCGGGTAGCGGACGACGCGACGACGGTTGCGCAGCGCGAGCGCCGCGGCGAGCGTGATCGTGCCGGTCCGGCCGATGAACATGAGCACGGCGAGCACGTACTTCGCCGGGTCGGGCAGGTCGGGGGTGATGCCGGTGGACAGCCCGCACGTGGCGAACGCCGAGATGACCTCGAACAGGATGACGTCGAGCGTGAGTCCCGTCATGGCGAGCAGCAGGAGCGCCGCGACCAGCACGAAGCTGGCGGAGACGAACGCCACCGCGATCGCCACCTGCAGCGTGTCGCGGGAGATGCGCCGGCCGAACGCCTCGACGTCCCGGTCGCCGCGGCCCTCGGCGACGATCGCGAGCAGCATGACGGCGAGCGTCGTCACCTTGATGCCGCCCGCGGTGCCGGCGGACCCGCCCCCGACGAACATGAGGGCGTCGAGCAGCAGCCACGTGCCCTCGTGCAGCTCGCCCACGTCGACCGTCGAGAACCCGCCCGAGCGTGGCATGACGCCGGCGAACAGCGACGCCAGCAGCGTCCCGCCCCAGTCGAGGGGCTTGAACGTGCCGGGGTTCGTCCACTCGAACGCGGCGACGACGACCGAGCCGAACACCACCAGGGCGAGGCTCGTCGTGACGGTCAGCTTGGTGTGCAGGTTCCACCGGCGCGGGTCGCGCAGGTGGTTGGCGACGTTGAGGATCACGGGGAAGCCCAGGGAGCCGATGAAGACGCCGATGATGATCGGCAGCAGCATCCACCAGTCCGAGACGAACGGTGCGAGCCCCTCCGGCGTGGGCACGAAGCCGGCGTTGTTGAACGCGGAGATGGCGTAGAACACGGCGTGCCACGCGGCCTGGCCGGGGTCGCCCTCGTGCTGCAGCAGGCGCGGGAAGAGGATCAGCGCGATGGCGACCTCGAGGGCGGTCGACGTCACGATGACGGTGCGGACCAGCGACCCGACCTCGCCCAGCCGCGTGACCTTCGTCTCCGACGACACCAGCAGGCGCTGCGTGAGGCCGATGCGCCGCGAGACCGCCATGCCGAGCAGGGAGGCGAGCGTCATGACGCCCAGCCCGCCGATCTTGATGGCGACGAGGATGACCACGAGCCCCCAGATCGACCAGTACTCGCCGGTCGGGACGGTGACGAGGCCGGTGACGGTCGTCGCGGAGGTCGCGGTGAAGAGCGCGTCGACGAACGGGGCGCGCTGCCCGTGCGCGGTGGCCCAGGGCGCGGAGAGCAGCGCCGTGACCAGGGCGATGACCAGCGCGAACACCGTCAGCGCGAGCCGCGCGGGGCCCTGGCGCGCGGCGCGGTCGACGTACTCGCGGACATGCCACAGCAGGCCCGGTCCTGCCGCCATGCCGCCTCCCGCCGTGCGCCGACCGTGACCCGCCGCCGGGACCACCGACGGCGGTGGTCGGGTCCGGACGGCGGCCCGGCTCGCGCCGGACAAGGGCCCATGCTGGCACGCCCCGCCCACACCCGTGCGCCGCGACGCGGACCCCGCCCCGCCCCGGGGCCCGTCCGTGCGCCCGCCACCCGTCCGGCGCCCGGCCGGGGCCGTCCGGTCGACACGGCCCGCGGGGCGGTGGGACGGTGTGCCCATGACGGCGACGGCCACGGACGCGGCCACCCCGGGTGCGGCCGCCGCCCCCGTGCGGGTGGTCTGGTCGACCGAGATGCTCGGGTACGACTTCGGCGTCGGGCACCCCATGACGTCCGACCGGATCGACCTCACCATCGCGCTCGCCGCCGGCCTGGGCCTCCTCGACGAGCCGGGCGTCGAGGTCGTCGACGCCCAGCCCGCGAGCGACGCGCTGCTCGCCACCGTGCACGACCCCGCGTACGTCGCGGCGGTGCACGCCGCCGCCGAGCGCGGCGTGGCGGACCCCGACCGGGGCCTGGGCACGCGCGACGACCCGCTCTTCCCGCAGATGCACGAGGCCGCGGCGCGCGTGGTCGCCGGCTCGGTCGACGCGGCGCTGGCGATCTGGGCGGGGCAGGCCCCGCACGCGGTCAACGTGGGCGGCGGGCTGCACCACGCCATGCCGGGCGCGGCGTCGGGGTTCTGCGTCTACAACGACGCGGCCGTCGCGATCCGCGCGCTGCTCGCCGCGGGCGTGTCCCGCGTCGCCTACGTCGACATCGACGCGCACCACGGCGACGGGGTCCAGGCCGTCTTCTGGGACGACCCGCGGGTGATGACCGTGTCGCTGCACGAGACGGGTGCGGCGCTCTTCCCCGGCACCGGGCACCCGCGCGAGACCGGTGGTCCCGGCGCGGACGGGACGGCCGTCAACGTGGCGCTGCCGTCGCGCACGGGCGACGCCGGCTGGCTGCGCGCGTTCGACGCGGTGGTCCCGGCGGTGCTGCGGGCGTTCGAGCCGCAGGTGCTCGTGACGCAGCACGGGTGCGACACCCATCGCATGGACCCGCTGGCGTCCCTGCGCGTGAGCGTCGACGCGCAGCGGCTCGCGGCGGAGCGCCTGCACGTCCTCGCGCACGAGCTCTGCGACGGGCGCTGGCTCGCGCTGGGCGGCGGGGGCTACGCGGTCCTCGACGTCGTGCCGCGCGCGTGGGCGCACCTCATCGGGATCGCGACGCACCGGCCGGTCGCGCCGGCGACGCCGGTGCCGGACGCGTGGCTCGACGCCGTGCGGCAGCGCTACGGGCGCACGGCCGTGCCGGTGATGACGGACGGTGCGGTGGTGGAGGCGCGGCCGTGGTCGGCGGGCTACGACCCCGCCGACGACGTCGACCGGGCGGTCCGGGCGACGCGCGCGGCGGTGTTCCCGTCGCTCGGGCTCGACCCCGAGCTCGACTGACGCAGCGCGGGCCCACCGGGCCGCGCCGAACTCGCCGCCGGCAGCGCGTGCCGGTTGCGTGCCCGTTCCGCCCCCGGCGCGTCCTTGGTCCCAGACCCGTCCGGGTGACCGCGGTGCGGAGGCGCCGTCCCGGCTTCCCCACCTGTCACACGCGCCACTACTGTGGAGGACGAGCACCCCACCGGTGGGTGGCACGCCGCCGGTGCTTCACCGGCCATCGGGAGGGCCGGACCATGGACGAGCCGCGACGCGATCCCCAGGACCGGGTCCGGTTCCTCACGGTCAACGAGGTCGCGGACCTCATGCGCGTGTCGCGGATGACGGTCTACCGCCTGGTGCACTCGGGCGAGCTGCCGGCCGTGCGCGTGGGCCGCTCGTTCCGCGTCCCGCAGGACGCCCTGGACGCCTACCTGCGCTCGTCCGCGACGGTGGACCCGGGTGCGGCCGAGGAGCACCGCCGCTCGTCCTGACCGGCGGCGCGGGCGCGCACCGCGTCCGCGGCGGGCCGGGGACGGCCGGTTCGCGGGGTCGCTGCCCGATCCCGTAAGGTGGGCCCCCGGACTTCTGCGTGCGTGGACCGGTCGGTCGTCTCGGATCCGCATCGCCGCGCGCGTCGGCCGACCACCTTCGCGGTCCTCACGGGCCGTGACCGGACACGAGTGAGGACCTCCATGGGCTCCGTCATCAAGAAGCGCCGCAAGCGCATGGCGAAGAAGAAGCACCGCAAGCTGCTCCGCAAGACGCGTCACCAGCGCCGCAACAAGAAGTGAGCTGAGCGCACCCGCGCAACGCAGCGCACCCCGGGCCCGGTCATCGACCGGGCCCGACGTGCGTCTGCGTCCGCGCGCCTTCTACATCGATGTACTCTCGGTGGGTCGAAGGAGGCCCTCGATGACGTCGCCGTCGTCCTCGCCCCACCCGTCCCTGCCGGACGCTCCCGTCCCGGTCCGGCCGCGCGCCCACGCTGCGCGGACGCGGGACACGACGCCCGCCTCTCTGCCACGCTGTGCCCGGGGCGGGAGGGCCGCACGGTGAGCGGGGGCACGGCGGCCCGGCCGGGTGCCGGGGCCGTGCCGCCCGCAGGGGCGGGTGCGGGGCCGGCTCGCCCGGCGCCCGTCCGGGCGGGGGTCGACGCCCGGGAGGCGGACACCACGGCGGCGGACGCGGTCCGGGCAGGGCACGTCCCCGCCGGGCAGGTGCCACGGGGTGCCGCGGCCGCGGGGCCGACGACGAGGGCGAGGGCGGGCGGGATGAACGGTCGACGGACCGGCACGGTGACGATGCACGACGTCGCCGCGCGGGCGGGCGTCTCGATCAAGACGGTGTCGAACGTCGTCAACGGCTACCCGTACATCCGCGCGACGACGCGCGAGAAGGTCGAGTCCGCGATCGCCGAGCTCGGCTACCACGTCAACGTCTCGGCGCGGAACCTGCGCCGCGGGCGCACGGGCCTCATCGGCCTCGCGGTGCCGGAGCTGTCGCTGCCGTACTTCGCGGAGCTCGCCGACTCGGTCATCCGGGCGGCCGAGGCGCGCGGGGTCACCGTGCTGATCGAGCAGACCGGGTCCGTGCGCGAGCGCGAGCTCGAGGTGCTCGCCGGGCAGCGGCGGATGTTCACCGACGGGCTGATCTACTCGCCGCTGGCGCTCGGCCCCGACGACGTGGACCGGCTCGCCGCGGTGGACTACCCCATGGTCCTGCTCGGCGAGCGGATCTTCGGCGGTCCGGCCGACCACGTGACGATGAGCAACGTCGAGGCGGCGCGCGCCGCGACGCAGCACCTGCTCGACCTCGGCCGCCGGCGGATCGCCGTCATCGGCGCCCACGCGGGGGAGACCGTGGGCTCGGCGGCGCTGCGGCTGCAGGGGTACCGGGAGGCGCTCGAGGCGAACGGCGTGCCGTTCGACCCGGCGCTCGTCGGCGAGGCCGGCCTGTGGCACCGGGCGACCGGTGCGGAGACCATGGCCCGCCTGCTCGACGCCGACCTGGGGATCGACGCCGTGTTCGGCCTCAACGACGCGCTCGCCCTCGGGGCGCTGCACGTCCTGCACGCGCGCCGCGTCGACGTGCCGGGCCAGATCGCCGTCATGGGCTTCGACGACATCGACGAGACGGCATACTCCTCGCCGACGCTCTCGACCGTGCACCCCGGCCGCGAGCAGATCGCCCGGACGGCGGTCGACCTGCTGCTGGCGCGCATCGACGAGCCGGGGGCGGACCGCCCCTACCAGCAGGTGGTCGCGGACTTCTCGGTGGTGGCGCGCGAGTCGACGCTCGGGGACCAGGCGCCGGCGGAGCCGACGCCCGCGGGATAGGGCCGGCGGAGCCGGCGCCCGCGGGGTAGGGCCGGCGGAGCCGGCGCCCGCGGGATAGGGCCGGCGGAGCCGACGCCCGCGGGATAGGGCCGGCGGAGCCGACGCCCGCGGGATAGGGCCGGCGGAGCCGACGCCCGCGGGGTAGGGCCGGCGGAACCGGCGCCCGGGGGGACGCGGTCCCGTGGGCACGCCTGCGGGCCGGGGCGGCGCCTCAGCGCGCGTCGATGCGCCGCAGCCGCACGTCGACCAGCCACCCCGTGGCGAGCAGGGGTGCGGCCACGCCCGCGAGGGGCAGCAGAGCGGGCACCACGGCGCACGTCAGCGCCCACACCGCGACGGCGGCGAGCACGGCGACGGACGTGCCGGGGCTCACGGCCGGTGCGAGCAGCAGGAACCGCCACGTGCGGGCGGGGGAGTCGTCGTAGCGGCGCGTGACCGGCGCGAGGTGCGCGAGGACCACGACGGTCCAGGCGCCGGCGAGCGCGAGGCCCAGCCCGGCGGCCGCGCGGACCGGTCCGGTGAGGACGCCCAGGGCGACGCCGTCGAGCCAGAGCAGGACCGCGACGGCCCACAACGGCGCCCCCAGGACGTTGAGCCGGCGCAGGGCGCCGCGCCAGGCGGCCCAGAAGTCCCGCCAGACGTGCTCGGACGGGGCGCCGTCGGCGACGCGGGCGAGGAGCGCCCCCGCCGCGTGGAGCGACGGGAACAGCCCGAGCACGACGCCGCCGGCGAGCGTGCCGAGGACGAGGAGCAGCTGCGCGGCCACCACGTGCGCGACCGCGCGCAGCACGGTCATGACGCGGCCGGCCCAGCCGACGGGCTCGTCGGCCGTGGTGCGCACCGGTGCCCCGGCGTACGTCACGGGGCACCGCCGGCGTCGACGGCCGTGCCGTCGGCCGTGGACCGGATCGCGTCGGCGGGCGCGCCGCCGTCCACGCGGGTGCCCGTCGTGACGCGCCCGCGGTCGTCGAGCGCGACGAGCGCGAGCGTGGCGCGCGCGCGGACGGCGTCCCACGCGGGCAGGACGACCGCGGACGCGTGCGCGCCGTCGGACCACCGCCACGTGAAGCGCCCGGACCCGAGGGCACGGACGTCGTGCAGGTCGAGCGTGCGCAGCCGGCCCGCCTCGACGCCGCCCGGGTGGGTGCCGGGCTCGAGCGTCTCCCACGTGCCGGTGAGGACGCCGGCGTCGGCGGGCCAGCGGTCCACGTCGTCGTCCTCGTGCGCGGGGCCGGCCCAGGGCTGCGGGCTGACGAGCGGCCAGCCGTCGTGCGTCCACACCAGGCGCCGCACCTGGACGCGGTGCCGCGCGGGGTCGTCGGCATCGCGCACGTGGTGCACCAGCAGCTGGCGGCCGGGTGCGTCCGCCCGGGGCGGCTCGGTCAGCACGGACGCGTGGCCCGGTGCGCGCAGGCCCGGGCCGCCGGTGAGGCGGTGCCCGGCGAGCACGACCGTGCCGGCGTCGGCCGTGGTGTCCCGCAGGTCGCGCCCCCGGCGGTCGCGGTAGGGGCCGGTGACGGCGCCGGCGACGGCGGTGCGCACGTGGTAGGTCGAGAACAGGGAGTCCCACGACGCGAGCAGCGCCCACCCGCCGCCGGGGCGGGGGAGCACGTAGGCGCCCTCGACCGCGCCCTCCGCGGCGGCCGGGCGCCGGGCGAGCAGCACGCCGGGGCCCGGGCTCGGTGCGCCGGGTGCGGGCGCATCGAGCGCGAGGCCCGTCGCCGGGTCGAGCTCGAGGGCGTGCAGCCCGCCGAAGAACGACCCGTAGACGAGCCAGTGCCGGTCGCCGTCCACGGCCACGGCCGCGTCGATCGCGTTGGGCGGGCCGTCGCCGTGCGGCGACCCCTCGGCGCCCGCGGGCACGGCGTCGCTCGTGACGACGAGCCCGCGGTCCTCCCACGGGCCCGCGGGGTGCGGCGCGACGGCGAGGCCGATGGCGGACCGGCGCGACCCGAACGTCGAGGCGGACCAGTACATCCGCCACCCGCCGGCGACGCGCACGACCTCGGGCGCCCACAGCCCGGCCGCGCCGGTCCAGGCGGCCGCCGCGGCGGGCACGCCGGGCAGCGCCCAGCCGTGGAAGTCCCAGTGCACGAGGTCGGTGGAGCGGCGCACCTGCACGCCGCCGCGCACGCTGCCGGTGCTCGACGCGTCGGTCGAGAACAGCCAGTAGACGCCGTCGTCGTCCCGCACCGCGGTCGGGTCGTGCGCGTGCTCGCCGCCCCACGCGGCCGTGTCGGGCACCGGGCCCGGCTCGGGCCCGGGGTCGAGGTCCGGGTCGACGGCCGGCCCCGTCGCGGTCATCCGTCAGCCCTTGGTGCCGGTGAGCGCGACCGACTCGATGATCTGCCGCTGGAACACGAGGAACACGATGAGGATGGGCAGCAGCGCCACGAACGAGGCCGCCATGATGAGCGGGTAGTCGCGCTGCGTGGCGTACTCGACGTTGAGGTTGGCGATGACGACCTGCAGCGTCTGCTTCTGCGGCGAGTTCAGGTAGAGGATCGGCGACAGGTAGTCGTTCCACACCGCCATGAACCACAGGATGAACTGCGCCGCGATGGCGGGCCGGATCATCGGCACGATCATCCGGCCGAAGACCGTCAGGTACGACGCGCCGTCGATCTTCGCCGCCTCGACGAGCGAGTCCGGGACGGACTCGAGGTACTGGCGGATGAAGAAGATCATGATGATGTTGCCGAACAGCAGCGGCACGATCAGGGGCAGCAGGGTGTCGACCCAGTGCAGCCGCGAGAACATGACGAACTGCGGGATCATGATCGTGGGGTAGGGGATCATCATCCCGGACAGCAGCCCGAGGAAGATGACGTTCTTGCCCGGGAGCCGCATCTTCGCCAGTGCGAACGCCGCGAGCGCGGACGTCACCGAGCCGATCACGGTCACGGTGCCGGCCACGATGATCGAGTTCTTGAAGCCGGACAGGATCGGCGCCTCGGTCCACATGCGCGCGAACGTGTCCCACTGCGGGTCGCCGGGCCACAGCACGGGCGGCAGCGCGAACACCTCGGGCTTGGTCTTCACCGCGGTGGTGAACATCCACAGCAGGGGCGCGAGCATCATGATCGCGAACAGCGAGAGCACGACGAGGAGCACGGCGTTGACGACGCGGCTCTCGCGGTTCGCGCCGCTGCCGGACATGGCGGCGCCGGTGCCCGTGCGTCGGGGCAGGGTGGGGATGGTGGTCATGGCGGTGCCCCTCAGTCGATGCTGAAGCTGTTGCGCCGGTTGAGGCGGAACTGGATCAGGGTGATGACGAGGACGAGGACGCCCAGCACGATCGCCATGGCCGTCGCGTACCCCATCTGCTGGTAGCGGAAGGCCTGGCGCCAGATGTACCAGACCACCGACGCGGAGCTGAACTCGGGCCCGCCCGCGGGCGTCATGATGTTGATCTCCGTGAACAGCTGGGCGCCGCCGATGATGTTCGTGACGACGAGGAAGAACGTCACGGGGCGGACCATCGGCAGCGTGATGTGCCGCAGCCGCTGCCACCACCCGGCGCCGTCGAGCGCCGCGGCCTCGTGCAACGAGGCCGGCACGGACTGGATCGCCGCCAGGTACAGCAGCATCGAGTACCCCAGGCCCTTCCAGACCATCATGAGGATGATCGCGGGCTTGACGGTCGCGGTGTCCTGGAGCCAGTTCGGGCCGTCGATCCCGAACCACGCGAGGACCTGGTTCACGAGGCCGAAGTCGCCGTTGTAGGCGAACTGCCACACGATCGCGATGGCGGCCAGCGACGAGATCACCGGGACGTAGTAGATGGTGCGGAACGCGGTGCGGCCCGGGATGCGCCGGTTGAGCGCGATCGCGAGCAGCAGGGCGAGCGCCAGGCCGATCGGGATGCCGATCATGTAGAAGAACGTGTTGAACAGCGACTGGCGGAAGTACTCGTCGCCGAGCAGCCGCGTGTAGTTGTCGATGCCGATGAACCGCATCGGCCCGAGGCCGTTCCAGTTCGTCAGCGACGCGTACCCGGCGAACAGCACCGGGTACAGCGTGAACAGCAGGAACCCGATCACCGGCGGGGCGACGAACGCCATGGCCCACCGGTGCTCGGTGCGGTGCAGCTGCCGGCGCTCACGGGCCGTGCGCATCGGTGGACGGGCGTCCGACGGCTCCACGCCGGGCGTGGCCGGCAGTGCCTCGGGGGCCGCGGATCGCGACATCGGGGGTCCTCTCGTGCGAAGGCGGGCCCGGCCGCCGCCGGAGGGGCGGCGGCCGGGCCCGGTCGGTCAGCTGCCGGCGAACGCCTGCTCGGCGTTGGCGTTGGACTCGTCGAGCAGCGCCTGCATGCGCGGCTGGACCTCGGCGAGGTAGTCGGCGGCGGTCTGCTCGCCGTCGAGGACCGGCTGGATGTTCGTCCACAGCTCGTCGTACCAGGCGGCGCCGTACGTGAACGCGGCCGGCATCGCGCGGCCGTAGTCCTGCACGATGTCGAGGAACTCCTTGCGGTTGGCCGGCTCGGCGTCGGGCGCGGCGGCCCACTCCTCGGCCATGTCGATGAGGTTCGGCACCTGGATGTTCGCGTCGACCAGCGTCTGCTGGGCCTGCTCGTCCGCGGACAGGTAGGTGACGAGCTCGACCGCCTCGTCGGGCATGTCCGTGGTGCCGGACACGCCGATGCCGAGCGACCCGATCCACGCGCCGGCGCCGCCGTCGCCGAGGGTCGGCCAGGGGAGGAGGTCGTAGTCGAAGTCGAGCTCGTTGTAGACGCTGACGTCCCACGGGCCGACCGGGAAGAAGCCGATCTCGCCGGCCATCCAGCGCTGGTACGTGTCCAGCGTGGCGGCGTCGCCGGCCGACGGCGTGACGCCGTCGACGGTGGTCAGGTCGGCGAACTCCTGGAGGGCCTCGGCGAACTCGGGGGTGTCGACGGTGACCTCGGTGCGGTCCTCGTTGACGAAGTCCCCGCCGTTGCTCCAGACCAGCGACTGCAGGTTCCAGGTGACGTTGGGGCCGGTGCCCCACTGGTCGATCGCGCCGTCGCCGTCGGTGTCCTTCGTCAGCTGCGTGCAGATGTCGACGTACTGCTCCCACGTGAGCGGGACGTCGGGGTCGGGCAGCGGGATGCCCGCGGCCTCGAACATCGTCTTGTTGTACCCGAACGCGAAGGGGCCGACGTCCTTGGGCAGGCCGTACAGCCGGCCCTCGGGCGTGCCCTGCAGCTCGCCGTCGAAGCGGTAGGAGTCGACGCCGTACTCCCAGATGTTGTCCAGGTCGACCCCGAGCTCGTCGACCTGGTCGGTGATGTCCATGAGGACGCCCGAGGCGACGTAGGACTGCAGGTTCGCCTGCTCGATGTAGAACACGTCGGGGACGTTGTTGCCCGCGACGGCCGCCTGGAGCTTCGTCGCGTACTGGTCGGCGTCGGTGACGATGACCTCCACGTCGACGCCCGTGTCCTCGGTGAACTTGTCGATGGCCTCCTGGTAGGCCGCCTTCTCGTCCGGTCCGCCGCGGAACATGAACGTCAGCGACCCGCTGTCGCCGCCGCTCCCGCCGTCGCCGCTGCACGCGGTGAGCGAGAACGCCCCGACGAGCGCCGTGCACGCCATGCCGACGGCCAGCCTGCTCTTCTTCATCTGCCTGCCTCCCTGTCGTGGGTCGGTCAGGTCACGCCGGTCGGGGCGGCCGGGGGCTTCCCCGGGGGTGGCGCGCAGCGCGCCGCCCGTCCGCTCCTGCTGGTCGTCGTTGACCTCTCCTGTGCTTGCCAACGTCGTCCTACAACGTTGATCTACAACGTTGCACAAGGTGCCACGTCGACTCCGGTCGGTCAAGCCACGATCGGATAACGGCGGCGCGCGTGGCCCCGCGGCGGCACCGGGGTGCCGCCGCCCGCGGCGGCCGGCGTTGACGAGTCGGCGGCGCTCGTGCAGGCTGGGCCTACAACGATGTAGATCTGATGCGAGGAGCCCGACGATGGCGTTGGCGCACACCCCACCCATGGGGTGGAACAGCTGGGACTGCTACGGCACGACCGTGACCGAGGCGGAGGTCCTCGCGAACGCGCGGTTCCTCGCCGAGCACATGGCGCCGCACGGCTGGGACACCGTCGTGGTCGACATCGACTGGTCCGACCCGGACGCGCGCCCGCACGGCTACGTCGAGGACGCGGCGCTCGTGCTCGACGCGCACGGCTACCCCCAGCCCGCCCCCGGGCGCTTCCCGTCCGCCACGGACGGCCGCGGCTTCACGGCACTCGCCGCCGAGGTGCACGCGCTCGGCCTGCGGTTCGGGGTGCACGTGCTGCGGGGGGTGCCGCGCCGCGCCGTCGCCGCCGCGCTGCCCGTCCCGGGCGACGAGGGCTGGACGACCGCCGACGTCGCGGACCCGACCTCGACGTGCGCGTGGAACGGGCACATGGTGGGGCTCGACCACACGCACCCCGGTGCGCAGGCCTGGCTCGACGGGCTCGTCGCGCAGCTCGCGTCGTGGGGCGTCGACTTCGTCAAGGTCGACGACATGCTCGCGCCGTTCCACGCCGACGCGGTCGCCGCGTGGAGCACCGCGATCGCGCGGTCCGGCCGCGACATGGTGCTGTCCCTCTCGCCGGGCACCCGGCTGTCCACCGAGCACCTGCCGCTGCTGCGCGAGCACGCCCAGATGTGGCGCGTCTGCGACGACCTGTGGGACCGGTGGGAGGACGTGCACGCGAACTTCTCCCGCCTCGCGCGGTGGGCGCCGCACCAGCGGCCCGGGGGCTGGGCCGACGCCGACATGCTCCCGCTCGGGCGCATCGGCATCCGCGCCGAGCGCGGCGAGGACCGCAGCAGCCGGCTGACCCTCGACGAGCAGCGCACCCTGCTCACGCTGTGGGTCATGGCCCGCTCGCCGCTCATGATGGGCGGTGACCTGCCGACCTCGGACCCGGCGACGATCGCCCTGCTGACGACGCCCGCCGTGGGCCACGTGCTGCGCACGGGCGTCGACGGCCGGGAGCTGCTGCGCGAGCCGGTCGGGGACGGGTCCGACGCCGGCGAGCTCGTCGTGTGGGCGGCGCGCGCCGGCGACGGCACGGACGGCCGCTACGTCGCCGTCTTCTGGACCGGCGACCGGCCCCGCACCGAGCGGCTGCCGCTGTCGTCGCTGCTGGGCGACGACGACGCCGCGCGCGGCCCGTGGTCGGTGCGCGACCTGTGGGCCGGCGACGACCTGCCCGCCCCCGCCGGCACCACCGCCGAGCCGCGGGGCGTCCTCGAGCTCGAGGTGCCGGCGCACGGCGTGCGCTGGGTGGAGCTGCACCGGCAGGACTGAGCGCGACCTCCCGGCGCGCCGCCGCCGGACCCCCGAACCGCCCGGACGCCGGGCGGGCGAGCCGACCTGCCCGCACGCGCGGGCGGTGCACGACCGACAGGAGCCGTCATGATCCCCGTCCGCCTCACCCTGGACCCGGCGTTCCGCGTCGGTCCCGTCCGCCGCCGCACCTTCGGCTCCTTCGTCGAGCACCTGGGGCGCTGCGTCTACACGGGCATCCACGACCCCGGGCACCCCACCGCGGACCAGGACGGGTTCCGCACGGACGTCCTCGAGCTCACGCGCGAGCTGGGCGTCTCGACCGTGCGCTACCCGGGCGGCAACTTCGTCTCCGGCTACCGCTGGGAGGACGGCGTCGGCCCCGTCGACCGGCGTCCGCGCCGCCTCGACCTCGCGTGGCACTCCACCGAGCCCAACACGGTCGGCGTCGACGAGTTCATGCGCTGGGCGGCCCGCGCGGACGTCGAGCCGATGATGGCCGTGAACCTCGGCACGCGCGGGGTGCAGGAGGCGGTCGACCTGCTCGAGTACTGCAACGTCCCGGGCGGCACCGCGCTGTCCGACCTGCGCCGCGCGAACGGCGCGGCGGACCCCTACCGGGTGCGCATGTGGTGCCTCGGCAACGAGATGGACGGCCCGTGGCAGACGGGCCACAAGACGGCCCACGAGTACGGCCGGCTGGCGGCGGAGACCGGGCGGGCGATGCGCATGGTGGACCCGTCGATCGAGCTCGTCGCGTGCGGCTCGTCGAGCTCGTCGATGGAGACGTTCGGCGAGTGGGAGCGCGTCGTGCTCACCGAGGCCTACGACCAGGTCGACTACGTCTCGGCGCACGCCTACTACTGGGAGGAGGACGGCGACCTCGGCTCGTTCCTCGCCTCCGCGGTCGACATGGACCACTTCGTCGAGTCGGTGACCGCCACCGCCGACGCCGTGCGCGCGGCGCAGAAGAAGAGCAAGCGCATCCACGTCTCGTTCGACGAGTGGAACGTCTGGTACCAGCGGCGCGCCGAGTCGCGCCCGCCGAGCGGCGACGACTGGCCGGTCGCCCCCGTGCTGCTCGAGGACCGCTACAACGTGGCGGACGCCGTCGTGGTCGGCAACCTGCTGATCAGCCTGCTGCGCCACTCGGACCGCGTGCACGCCGCGTCGCTCGCGCAGCTCGTCAACGTCATCGCCCCGATCATGACGGAGCCGGGCGGCCGGTCCTGGAAGCAGACGATCTTCCACCCCTTCGCGGCGGCGTCCCGGTACGCCGCGGGCGAGGTGCTCCGCGTCGCGGTCGACGCGCCCACGTACGAGACGGCGCGCTACGGCGACGCGGCCCTCGTGGACGCGGTCGCCACGCACGACGCGGAGACCGGCGACGTCACGCTGTTCGCCGTCAACCGCTCGACGGGCGCGCCGGCCGTGCTCGACGTCGACCTGCGCGCGCTGCCGGGGCTGCGGCTCGTCGAGGCGACGTCGCTCGCGAACCCCGACCACACGTGGTCGGCCACCGCGGACGACGACACCTCGGTCGCGCCGCGCACCAACCCGACCGCCGAGGTCGCCGACGGCCGCCTGCGCGTGCAGGTGCCGCCGGTCTCGTGGAACGTCGTCCGGCTCGGCACCCGCGCATGAGGCGCCTCGCGACCGCCGCCGTCGCCCTCGGGGCGGCGGCGGCCCTCGCCGCGTGCGGGAGCGTCCTGCCCGGCTCCGGCGGCCCGGCGGCGACGGACCTCGAGCCGGCCGGCGACACCCGTGCGCACGACCCCGCGCTCGTCGTGGGGGAGGGCGACGAGCCGTGGTACGTGTTCTCGACCGGCGACGTCCGCGTCGGCGCGGGCTCCCCGCAGGTGCGGCGCTCGGACGACGACGGCCGCACGTGGGAGGACGTCGGCACGGTGTGGGACGCCGCGTCGCGCCCGCACTGGGTCTACGAGCGCATCCCCGGGGTGCAGAACTTCTGGGCGCCGGACGTCGTCGAGCACGACGGCACCTGGTACCTGTACTACTCCGCGTCGACGTTCGGCTCGAACCGGTCCCTCATCGGCCTCATGACGAGCCCCACGCTCGACCCCGACGACCCGGCGTTCGCCTGGACCGACCACGGCGAGGTGGTCGCGTCCGAGCCGGGGCGCGACGACTGGAACGCCATCGACCCCAGCGTCCTCGACGTCGACGGCACGCCGTGGATGGCGTTCGGGTCGTTCTGGGGCGGAATCCAGCTCGTCGAGCTCACGTGGCCGGAGGGGACCCGCGCGGACCCGGCGGCCGAGCCCGTCACGATCGCGAGCCGCATCGGCGCGGAGAACGCGATCGAGGCGCCCACCCTCGTGGAGCGCGACGGCTGGTTCTACCTGTTCGTCTCGCGTGACTCCTGCTGCCGGGGCTCCGACTCGACGTACAGCACGGCGGTCGGCCGGTCGCGGGACGTCACGGGCCCGTACGTCGACCGCGAGGGGCGGGAGATGACCGCGGACGGCGGCGAGGTCCTGCTCACCACGCGCGGGGACCGGGTCGGGCCGGGCGGGGAGTCGTACTCGCGCGGGTACCTCGCGCACCACTGGTACGACGCGGCCGCCGGCGGGGAGATCCGCCTCGGCATCCGCGAGCTCGCGTGGGACGACGAGGGCTGGCCGATCGCGACCACGCGGGAGGAGCAGGACGAGGACCGCGGCTGACGCCCCCGCGAGGCGCGGCAGCGACCGGTCAGCGGCCGGTCAGCGGCCGGTCAGCCGCCGGCGGACGGCCCGGACCACGACCGCGCCCGCCCACACCAGCCCGGCCAGGCTCGCCGCGTTCGCGCCGCGGCGGGCCTGGCGGCGCCGGCCCCGGAACTCGCGCACCGGCCAGCCGGCCTCGGCGGCGTGCCGGCGCAGGCGCCGGTCCGGGTTGATCGCGCAGGGGTTGCCGACGGTCGACAGGATCGGCACGTCGTTCGTCGAGTCGCCGTACGCGTGGCACAGCGCGAGGTCGTACCCCTCGCGCTCGGCGAGCCCCCGGACGGCGCTCGCCTTGGCCTCGCCGTGCAGGAGGTCGCCCACGAGGCGGCCCGTGTAGTAGCCGCGGTCGTGCTCGGCGATGGTGCCCAGCGCGCCGGACGTGCCGAGGCGCCGGGCGATGAGCTCGCCGATCTCCACCGGGGTGGCCGTGACCAGCCACACCGCGTGCCCGGCGGCGAGGTGCGCGTCGAGCAGGGCGCGCGTGCCCGGGTAGATGCGCAGGCTCAGGACCTCGTCGTACACGTCCTCCGCGATCGCCGTGACCTCGGCGACCGAGTGCCCGCGCATGATCGCGAGCGCGCGTGAGCGGACCTCGTCGATCTGCTCCCGGTCCTCACCGAACGCCCGGTAGCGCGCCTGCTGCCACGCGAAGACGAGGATGTCGCGCTTGCGGAAGAAGTCGCGGCGGTACAGGCCGACGGCGAGGTGGAAGGCGCTGGCGCCGCGGATGATCGTGTTGTCGACGTCGAAGAACGCGGCCACGCGCGTGCCCTCGGGGACCAGCGCGGCGCGCGGCGTCTCGACGGTGGCGGCGAGCACGGGCCCCGTGCCGCCCACGTCGGGGCCGACCACGGCGCCCTCGCCGGTCTCGTCCGCCGCGTGCACCCGGCCACTGTAACGACGCGGCGTCCGTGCACGGGCGCCGCGCCCGCGCGCGGTGCGCACCCCGCACGCGGAGGCCTACCGTGGCGGCGTGACCGGACAGCCCCACCCCGATCCTGCCGTCCCCGCCGGACCGGCCCCGGTTCCCGCCGGACCGGCCCCCGTGCCCGCCGCGCAGGCGCGCGTCGTGCTCTACGGCCGCGCCGGCTGCCACCTGTGCGACGACGCGCGCGCCGTGGTGCAGCGGGTCAGCGCCGCGACCGGTGCGCCGTGGGCGGAGGTCGACGTCGACGCCCCGCAGCCGGACGGGCGCGTCCTGGCCGACGAGCTGGGCGAGCTCGTGCCCGTGGTCGACGTCGACGGCGTGCGCCGCGGGTACTGGCGCGTCGACGAGAGCCGCCTGCTCAGGGCCCTCGCCGCGGGGCCGCCCAGGCCCTAGCGTGTGGTCCGGCGCCGGGACCGCGCCCGCGACGGGGCGGGGCGTGCCGCCCGGTGCGCTGGGGGGTCGACGTGGACGGTCGTCGCGCAGGGTCCGGTCGTGGGGCGCAGGTGCCCCCGGCGACCGTGGCGCGCCTACCCCGGTACCTGCGGGCGCTGGAGGCCGTCGCTGCGGAGGGCGGCGTGCTCACGTCGTCCGACGAGCTCGCCGCGCGCGTCGGCGTGACGCCGGCGCAGCTGCGCAAGGACCTCTCGTTCCTCGGCTCCTACGGCGTGCGTGGCGTCGGGTACGACGTGGCGCACCTGCGCGAGCAGGTGCGCGCGGCCCTGGGGCTCGCCGACGAGCGGCGGGTCGTGCTCGTCGGCGTGGGCAACCTCGGCCACGCGCTGGCCAACTACGCGGGCATCCCGGAGCGCGGCTTCGCCCTCGTCGCGCTGGTGGACGCGGACCCCCGGGTCGTGGGGACGACCGTGGCGGGGCTCGTCGTGCAGCCCGCCGACCGGCTCGCGGACGTGGTCGCGGAGACGGGGGCGACGATCGCCGTGCTGACGACGCCGGCCTCGGTCGCGCAGGACGTGTGCGACCGGCTGGTGGCGGCGGGTGTGGTCGGCGTCCTCACGTTCGCGCCCGCCGCGCTGCGCGTCCCGCCGCACGTCGACGTGCGCGCGGTGGACGTCGCCTCGGAGCTGCAGATCCTGGCGTTCCACGAGGCGCGCCGGGCCGCCGCGGGCGAGGCCTGAACCGGACGTGCCGCGGGCGAGCCCTGCACGGGACGCGCCGCGGGGGCGCGACCTGCCCGGTCGCGCCCCCGCGGGTGGTGCTGGTGCGTCAGCTGCTGCTGCGTCAGGCCTGCTTGATCGCGGAGACGTCGAGGTCGATCTTCACCTTGTCGCCCACGAGCACGCCGCCGGCCTCGAGGGCGGCGTTCCACGTGAGGCCGAAGTCCTTGCGCGAGATCGTCAGCGACGCCTCGAAGCCGATGCGCGTGTTGCCGAACGGGTCGACGGCCGAGCCGTTGAAGACGGTCTCGAGCTCGACCTGCCGCGTGACGCCGTGGACCGTCAGGTCGCCGACGATGACGTAGTCGGAGCCGGCCGGGCGCACGGCCGTCGAGGTGAACGTCCACTCGCCGTGCGTCCCGACGTCGAAGAAGTCGCCGCTCTGCAGGTGGCCGTCGCGGGTCGCGTCACCCGTGCTGACGGTCGACGGGTCGAGCGTGACGACGACGGAGGAGGACTCGAGGTCCTCGCCGACGGTCAGCGTCCCGGAGGTGACCGCGACGGTGCCGCGCACCTTGGAGATGCCGGCGTGGCGCACCGTGAACGACGCCTCCGTGTGCGAGGCGTCGACGGCCCAGGTGCCGGTGGGCAGGGTGGCGGGGAGAGCGGTCATGGGGACCTCCGTAGGTCGTTGAAACATCAAGTACCGATTGGTTGAGATTACTACTACACTCGCGGCCTGCTGGCAAGAGGATCGCACCCGCGAGGGCCGCACCCACGAGGACCGCGCCGCCGGCGCGAGGGGAGACGACGTGAGCACCGGCACCGCCGACGACCCCGGGACCACCGACCCGGTCCGCTGGCTCACCGACGAGCAGCAGCAGCACTGGCGCGCCTGGCGCGACGGCACCGCGCTGCTGCTCGACGCCCTCGGCCACGAGCTCGACGCGCAGAGCGGCCTGTCCCTCGCCGAGTACGAGGTGCTCGTCCGGCTGTCCGAGGCGCCCGGCCGGACGCTGCGCATGTCGGAGCTCGCGGGCGACCTCGCGCACTCGCGCAGCCGCCTCACCCACACCGCGGCGCGCCTCGAGCGCGCCGGCATCGTGCGGCGCGAGCCGGCGCGCTGCGACGCGCGCGGCGTCAACTGCGTCCTGACCGACCACGGCTGGGACGTCCTGGTCGCCGCGGCGCCCGGGCACGTCGCGTCCGTGCGGGCCCACCTCGTGGACCGGCTCACCGACGCCCAGCTCGCCGCGCTCGGCGACGCGATGCGCGTGGTCGTCGACCACCTCCGGTCCCCGGCGTGCACGCAGGCGCGCGCGGAGGCCGAGGGGCCGGTCCCGGCCGTCTGACCGCGCCCCAGGGGCAGGGGCGACGTGGCGCAGCGCACGTCGCGCGGACCCGGTGCACCCAGGAGCGTTTGCGACACTGTGCACATGGTCGACACGACGGTGCACCTGATGCGGCACGGCGAGGTCCACAACCCCGCCGGCGTGCTCTACGGGCGTCTGCCGGGGTACCACCTGTCCGACCGCGGCGCCGCGATGGCCGACCTGGTCGCCCGCACGCTCGCGGGCGACGAGGGCGCACCGCGCCGCGACGTCGTCACCGTCGTCGCGTCCCCGCTGCAGCGCGCGCAGGAGACGGCGGCGCCCATCGCCGCGGCCTTCGGCCTCGACGTCGTCACCGACGAGCGCCTGCTCGAGGCCGAGAACCACTTCCAGGGCAAGACGTTCGGCGTCGGCGACGGCTCGCTGCGCCACCCCGAGCACTGGCCGTACCTGCGCAACCCCTTCCGCCCGTCCTGGGGGGAGCCGTACACCGCCCAGGTCGACCGCGTCACGGCCGCCGTGCACGCCGCGCGTGACGCCGCGCGCGGCCACGAGGCCGTCCTCGTCAGCCACCAGCTGCCGATCTGGGTCACCCGGCTCGCGCTCGAGGGCCGCCGGCTGTGGCACGACCCCCGCCGGCGCCAGTGCGCGCTCGCGTCCCTCACCACGCTCCGCTTCTCCGGGGACCGGCTCGTCGGGATCGGGTACTCCGAGCCCGCCGCGTCGCTGCTGCCCGGCGCCTCGCAGGTCGCGGGGGCCTGACGTGCGCCGGCCCGCCGCCCGCCACGGCGCCGCCCGCCACGGCGCGGGACGCCTCGCGGTGTCGGCCGTGCTGGCCCCCGTGCTCGGCCTCGCGCTGCTCGCGGGCTGCTCGGCCGGCGGCGACGACGCGGCGGCTCCGGCCGACGTCGTCGGCCAGGGCTACCAGTCCGGCGACGGGTCGACGACGACGTGGCCCGCGGGCGACCGCGGCGAGCCGCTCGCGCTCACCGGCACCGACTACGAGGGCGGCGCGCAGGACGTCACCGCCTGGCGCGGCGACGTCGTCGTGCTCAACACCTGGTACGCCGCGTGCCCGCCGTGCCGTGCCGAGGCGCCCGACCTCGTGTCCGTGAGCCAGGACTACGCCGACCGGGGTGTGCACGTGCTCGGCATCAACGTGCGGGACGCCGGGGGCGCCGCGCAGGCGTTCCAGCGCGAGTTCGAGATCCCGTACCCCAGCATCGCGGACACCGAGGGCGCCGCCGTCGCGGCGCTGCAGGGCGTCGTCCCGGTGGGCGCCGTGCCCACCACCGTGCTGCTCGACCGCGAGGGCCGCGTCGCCGCCCGCGTGCTCGGCCTGGCCGACGGGTCGACGCTGCGCGCCCTCGTCGACGACCTGCTCGCCGAGGGCGGCGGGACGGGCACGGCGGCGCCGTGACCGCTGCCGCCGACCTGGGTGCCGCCGTCGCGAGCGGCTCGCTGCTGCTCGCGGTCCCCGTGGCCCTGCTCGCCGGGGTCGTCGCCTTCGCCTCGCCGTGCGTGCTGCCGCTCGTCCCCGGGTACCTCGGCCTGCTCGGCGGGCTCGCGGGCGCGCCGGCGGGGACGGGTGACGCCGGGCGGCGGCGCGTGCTGGGCGCGGTCGACGCGACCGGCGTCGTCGGCATCGGTCGCGGTGGGGCCGCACCGGCCGGCCCCGTCCGCGCGGTCCCCGCTGCGCCCGTCCCCGACGCCGTCCCCGTGGACGCCGACCGGGGCGCACGCCGCCGCGTGCTGCTGGGCGTCACCCTCTTCGTGGCCGGGTTCTCCCTCGTGTTCGTCGCGTTCGGCGCGCTCGCGGGCTCCCTCGGCGGCCTGCTGTGGCAGTGGCAGGACCCGGTGAGCCGCGTGCTCGGCGCCGTCACCGTCGTCATGGGGCTCGCGTTCCTCGGCCTCGTGCCGTTCGCGCAGGGGGAGCGGCGGGTGCGCCTCGCGCCCCGCGCCGGACTGTGGGGCGCACCGCTGCTCGGCGTCGCGTTCGGCATCGGCTGGACGCCGTGCATCGGCCCGACGCTCGCCGCCATCCTCACGCTGTCGCTGACGGGCGGGTCGGCCGGTCGCGGCGCGCTCCTCGCGGCGGTGTTCTGCGTCGGCCTCGGCCTGCCGTTCGTCCTCGTGGCGCTCGGCCTGCAGCGTTCGGACCGCCTCCTCGCGTGGCTGCGCCGGCACCGGCTCGCGGTGCGCCGCGTCGGCGGCGGCGTGCTCGTCGTCCTGGGCCTCGCGCTGCTCACGGGCGTGTGGGGCACGTGGTCCGCCTGGCTCCAGGGCGCCCTGACGGGCGCCGACCCCTTCGTCCCGGTGCTGTGAGGCCGACGTGGTGACCTACCGCCCCGAGGGGCTCGACGACGCGTTCACGCCGACCGACGGCGACGTCACGGGCGCGTCCGGCGCGCCCCGGCCCGGCGCGCCCGACGCCGGCCTGCCCGCCCTCGGCCTCGTCGGCTGGCTGCGCTGGGCCTGGCGGCAGCTCACGAGCATGCGCGTCGCCCTGCTGCTGCTCATGCTGCTCGCCGTGGCGGCGGTCCCCGGGACGGTGTTCCCGCAGCGGCCGCAGGACCCGGCGGCCGTCGTCGAGTACCTCGACGCGCACCCGTCCGCCGGTGCCTGGCTCGACCGGCTGGGGTTCTTCGACGTCTACGCGTCGGTGTGGTTCAGCGCGATCTACCTGCTGCTGTTCGCCTCGCTGGTCGGCTGCATCCTGCCGCGCACGCGCGTCCACCTCGCCGCGCTGCGCGGCCGCCCGCCGCGCACCCCGCGCCGCCTGGCCCGGTTCCCCGCACGCGGCGAGGGCGCGTCGACGGACGCCCCCCGGGCGGTGGCCGAGCGCACCGCGCGGGTGCTGCGGCGTGGCCCCTCGTGGCTGCCGTTCGTCCCGTCGTACCGCGTCGACGTGCACGACGAGGGCGCCGGCACGTGGTCCGTCTCCGCGGAGCGCGGCTACCTGCGCGAGACCGGCAACCTGCTCTTCCACCTCGCGCTCGTGGGCCTGCTGGTCAGCGTCGCGACGGGGGAGATGCTGCACTTCCGCGGGCAGGCCATCGTCGTGCAGGGCACCGGCTTCGCGAACGTGCAGGCCGGCTACGACACGTTCGAGCGCGGCGCCGCCTTCGACCCGGCGGACCTCGACCCCTTCACGCTCCGCCTGGACGACTTCGAGTCGCGGTTCGACCCCGACACGCTGCAGTCCCGCGACTTCACCGCGTACGTCACGGTGACCGAGCCGGGCGAGGCCCCGCAGGAGCGGACCATCAAGGTGAACCACCCGCTCACCGCGGGCGGCGCCAAGATCTACCTGCAGGGCAACGGCTACGCGCCGCAGGTCACCGTCCGCGACGCCGCGGGCGAGGTCGCGTTCGCCGGCGCCGTGCCGTTCCTGCCCGAGGACGAGGTCTACACGTCGCGCGGCGTCATCAAGGTCCCCGACGTCTCCGGCGGGCAGGACCAGGTCGGCCTCGTCGGCTACCTGCTGCCCACCGCGGAGGAGTGGGTGCCCGGCTGGTGGCGCTCGTCGGACCCGCAGCCGACGGACCCGCTGCTCGTGCTGTCGGTGTGGCGGGGGAACCTGGGCCTCGACACCGGCGTGCCGCAGAACGTCTACCGGCTCGACGAGTCCCGCATGGAGAAGGTCACCGACGACGCCGGCCAGGACCTGACGGTGTACGCCCGCCCCGGCGAGACCGTCGAGCTGCCGGACGGCCTCGGCACCCTGACGTTCGAGGACCTGCCGCGGTTCGTCGCGCTCGACCTGCGCCACGACCCCGCGCTGCTCGGCGTCCTGGTGTTCTCGCTGCTCGCGTTCGCCGGGCTCACGGTGTCCCTGTTCGCGCCCCGGCGGCGCCTGTGGCTGCGGCTCGCACCCGCGGGTGCCGGCACGGGCGCCGGTACAGTGGTCGACGCCGCGGGGCTCGCCCGAGGGGACGACGTGGGGCTGCAGCCCGAGCTCGACCGCGTGCTCGCCGAGGTGCTCGGCCCGGCACCGACCGACCGACCGGCGCCACGACCGGCGGACCGATCGGCCGACGCGACCGCGGACCCGCCGGTCGCCCCGCAGCACGGCGGCACCGACCGCGACGACGAGGCGCCCACCGCGGCGCCCGCACCTGGAGGCGTGTGATGGACCAGACGGCCCTGGCGCAGGTCAGCGACCTGCTCGTGTGGGGCGCGGCCACCGCGTTCACGCTCGCGCTCGTGGCGTGGACGATCGAGATGTCGCGCGTCGCGGAGGCTGCCCAGCGCGGCCGTGCGTCCCGGGCGCAGCAGCTCGACGCCGCGGGCGGCGCCCCCGTCGACGTGCCGGCCGACGCCTCGCACCCCGCGGCCCCCGCACCGCGCCGGACCCGCGCCGAGGGGATCGCGCGCAGCACCACGGGCCTCGGTCTGCTCCTCCTGCTGGCCGGCGTCGTCACGCGCGGCCTGGCGGCGGGCCGCTGGCCCACCGCCAACATGTACGAGTTCGCGATCGTCGGCGTCCTCGTCGCGGTCGCCGTCCTCACGGTCGTGCAGCGCCGCCGCACCGTCGCGTTCCTCGCGGTGCTCGTCATGGGCATCGCCGTGCTGGGGCTCGCGGTCGCGCTGCTCGTCTTCCACGTGCAGGCGGACGAGGTGCAGCCCGCGCTCGACAGCTACTGGCTCGTCCTGCACGTCGGCGTCGCGATCGCGGCGACCGGCGTCTTCACGGTCGCGTTCGCCGCGGCCGTCCTGCAGGTCCTGCGGGACTCGCGCGCGTCCGGACGCTCCCACCTCGAGCGCCCGTGGCGGGCCGCCGACGGCCTGCGCCGGTGGCTCGCGCCGCTGCGCGTCACGGGTCCGCGCTTCGCGTGGCTCGAGCAGGTGCCGGACGCCCGCCGCCTCGAGGCGCAGTCGTTCCGGCTCAACGCCATCGGCTTCGTCCTGTGGACGTTCACGCTCATCGGTGGCGCGATCTGGGCCGAGCACGCGTGGGGGCGCTACTGGGGCTGGGACCCCAAGGAGGTCGGCACGTTCGTCGCGTGGGTGGTCTACGCGGCCTACCTGCACGCGCGCACGACGCGCGGCTGGAGCGGGCGCCGTGCCGCGTACTTCGTCTACGTCGGGTACGCGGTCGTGATCGCCAACTTCACCGTCATCAACCTGCTGGTCGACGGCAAGCACTCGTACTCCGGGCTCTGACCCGTCGGTCCCCCCTGTGCCGGCCCGCCGGTCAGGTCGGGGTGGGGTCACCGCCCCCGGTGCCGCCGTCGGCACCGTCCGCGTCGGCGTGGCCGCCGGCCTCGCGCTGGCGCCGGCGCCGTTCCTCGTCCAGCCGGCGCAGGAAGTCGGGGTCGTCGTCGGGCGCCACGGGCCGCGAGGGACGCGAGCGCGGGCCGGGCCCTGCGCCGTCCCCGGCGCGTCGCAGCAGCAGCCACGTCAGCGCGCCGACGACCGGCACGAGGACGACCACCGCGAGCCAGAGCAGCGCCGGCAGGCCGCGCCGGGTCCGCTCGTCGCTGCGCAGCACGTCGATCACGCAGTACACGGCGAGGCCGACGGCGACGAGGAGGAGCAGGTACCTGAGCACCCGTTCAGACTAGACGCGCCACGGGACTGCACCCGGCGGGCGCGGGGACCGGTCCCCGCGGACCGGACGCCGCGCTCGGCGACCTACCCTGGTGCCGTGCCGGTCCTCGTCTACTCCCTGCTGCGTCTCGCCCTCTTCGCCCTCGCGACCGCGGTGCTGTGGTGGGCGGGCATGCAGTCCTGGCTCGCGCCGCTGCTCGCCGCGTTCCTCGCGTGGGGCCTGTCCTACGTGCTGCTCGCGGGCCCGCGGGACGCCGCCGCGCTGCACCTCGCGCACCGCGCGCAGGAGCGCCGCGCCGGGCGCGCGCGCGGGCACGCCGCGGACGACGCGGCCGCCGAGGACGCCCAGGTCGACGCGGTGCGCCCGGACGCCGCCACCGACGAGCCCCCGCGCCGCGACCCGTCCTGACGTCCTCAGACCGCCAGACCGAGCCCGAGCAAGACGCCGAGCCCCAGCTCGAGCGCGCCCGTGCCCCCGAGCACGGGCACGAGCGCCCGGCCCCGCGCGCCGAGCAGCACGACGGCCGCCAGCACGGCCGCCGGCGGCAGCAGCACGAGCACGACCAGGCACCACGGCGAGGCGAACGCGCACACGACCGCGAGCAGCACGGGCAGCACGACGAGCACCGCGTAGACGCGCCGCGCCCGGTGCTCCCCGAGCCGCACGGCGAGGGTCCGCTTGCCGACGAGCGCGTCGGTCGGCACGTCGCGGAGGTTGTTCACCATGAGCAGCGCGCACGCCAGCAGGCCGATCGCGACCGCACCGACCCACGCGGGCCACGACAGGCGCCCGGCCTGCGTGTACGTCGTGCCGAGCACGGCGACGAGCCCGAAGAAGACGAAGACGCCCACCTCGCCGAGGCCGAGGTACCCGTAGGGCCGGCGCCCGCCGGTGTACGTCCACGCGGCGACGACCGCGAGGGCGCCGACCGCGAGCATCCACCACTCGCCCGTGAGCGCGACCAGCCACACGCCCAGCACGCCGGCGACGCCGAACGCGGCGAACGCCGCCGCCCGCACCTGGGCGGGCCGGGCGGTGCCGGACGCCGTCAGGCGCGCCGGGCCGACCCGGTCGACGTCGGTGCCGCGCACGCCGTCGGAGTAGTCGTTGGCGTAGTTCACCCCGACCTGCAGCGCGAGGGCCACGCCCGCGGCCAGCAGCGCGCGGCCGATCCGTGCGTCGCCGAGCTGGGCGGCGGCACCCGTGCCGACGAGGACGGGTGCGACCGCGGCGGGCAGCGTGCGGGGACGCGCACCGGCGACCCAGTCGGACGGCGTGGCCATCGTGCTCCTGCGGGTGGGCGGGCCGGTGGCCCGGGCGGACGGGGAGAGGGACGGGCGGACCGGGGCGCCGCCGGCCGGGATGCGGCGCGGTCAGCCGCCGGGGCCGGGGGAGCGCCGCGCCATGAGGGCCGTCGCCGTCCGGGCGACGGCCCGGCGGTCCGGCTTGCCCGGACCGCGCAGGGGGAGTGCGTCCACGACGAGCACCTGCCGGGGCGCGCTCGCCGGCCCGAGCACGGCCGCGACGGACGAGCGCAGCTCCGTCAGCGACGGCTGGGCACCGCCCTCGGTGACGACGACCGCGACGACCGACTGCCCCCAGTGCTGGTCGGGGACCCCCACCACGCAGACCTCGCGCACGAGCGGGTGGGCGGCGACGACAGTCTCGACGGCGAGGGGGTCGACCTTGACGCCGCCCGTGACCAGCACGTCGTCGAGCCGCCCGAGCACCTGCAGCAGCCCGCGGTCGAACCGGCCGCGGTCGGCGGTGCGCAGCCAGCGACGCCCCCCGACCTCGACGAACGTCGTCGCGTCGAGGTCCGGGCGCCCGAGGTAGCCCGCCGCGAGGACGGGGCCGGTCAGGGACACGCGCTCGGCGGCGTCGACGGCGATCTCGACGCCGTCGAGCGGCCGGCCGTCGTACACGCAGCCGCCGCACGTCTCGGTCATGCCGTAGGTCGTGACGACGCGGACCCCCGCCGCACGGGCCCGGGCCAGCAGCGTCGGGGACGACGCCGCACCGCCGACGAGCACGGCGTCGAGCGCGCGCGCCGCGGCGGTCGCGTCCTCGTCCTCGAGCACGCGGACGAGCTGCGTCGGCACGAGCGAGGTGTAGTGCGGGCCCTCGGCCGCGCGCAGGTGCGCGACCGCGGCGGTGAACAGGGCGGGCCGGAACGGCCCGTCGTCGAGCGTGGTCGGCTCCCGGCCCGCGAGCAGCGACCGGACGACGACCTGGAGGCCGGCGACGTGGTGGACCGGCAGCGCGAGCAGCCACGCGCCGTGCCCGCCGAGGCGGTCCGCCGTCGCGGCGGCGGACGCGCGCAGGGCGTCCGCGGTGAGCATGACGTCGCGCGGCTGCCCGGACGAGCCCGAGGTGCGCACGACGACGGCCACGTCCGCGGGGACGCGTGACGCGCCGCCCCTGCCGGCCCCGACCTGCGGGTCGAGCGCGCGGACGGCCGGCCCGTCGCCGGCGAGCGCCGCGGGCAGCGATGCCTGGAGGGACCCCGCGTGCGCGGGGACGTCGCGCAGCGGTCGGTCCACGGGCCCAGCCTAGGCCGGGGTGGCGGCCGTGACCTGCGCGCGGTCCGCCGTAGAGTGTCGGGCGGTCCGGTGCGCCCGCGTGGACCGGACCGTGGGCGGCGCAGGTGGCAGCACCGGGCGACCGCCCGACCGGCACGACGCGGCGACGGGCCGCCCGAGGATCGGAGCACGCATGGGACGCACGACGGCGACGGCACCGGTCCGACGGGGCACGCGGGCACGGGGTCGTGCTGCCCGGCCGCGCGCGGCGGCGCTGCTGACGGTCGCGCTGTCCCTCACCGTCGCGGCGTGCGGCACGCAGACCGCCGCCCCCGCGCCGCCGACCGAGACGCTGGCGCCCTCGATCGCCCCGGCGAAGGCGCCCGCGCCGGCTCCCGAGGTGCCGCCCACGTGGCCTCTGACGGGCGTCGCGGGCGAGCCCGACCCCCGCCCGGCGCTGGCCGTGAAGATCGAGAACACGGCGGTCGCGCGCCCGCAGTCGGGCCTCGAGCAGGCGGACGTCGTGTGGGAGACCGTCGTCGAGTTCGAGGTGTCGCGGCTGATCGCGGTCTACCACTCGCAGGTGCCCGACGAGGTCGGCCCGATCCGCTCGGTGCGGCCGATGGACCCGACCGTCCTGGCACCGACGCACGGCCTGCTCGTGTACTCCGGCGGCCAGCCCGGCATCCTCGACCTCGTCGCGCGCTCGGGCCTGCAGGAGGTGTCGCACGACGCGGGCGCCCCCGGCCTGTACCGCATCGGCGGACGCTCGGCGCCGCACAACGTCTACGGCAGCCCGGCCACGTGGTGGGGCATCGCCGAGGCGGGGCGCACGGCGCCGGCCGAGCAGTTCGCGTTCGCGCGCCGGCCCGAGCAGGCGGCGGCCGTCGTCGCGGGCACCCCGGCGTCCCGGCTCGCGTTCCGCCTGTCCGGGCAGTCGAACCCGTCCTGGACGTGGGACGAGGGCCGCGGCGCGTGGCTGCGGTACGAGGGCTCGTCGCCCGCGACGGCCGCGACGGGCGCGCAGCTGTCGGCCGTGAACGTCGTGGCGGTCACGGCCCCGCACCCGAACACGCAGTTCGGCGCGCAGGGCGGGGCCCCCGTGCCGACGTACGAGCTCGTCGGGGAGGGCGACGCCGTCGTGGCGACCGCCGGGCGCACGGTCGCGGTGCGCTGGCGCAAGGACGCCGAGGACCAGCCCCTACGTCTCTTCCACGCCGACGGCTCCGAGGCCCGCCTCGCACCGGGGAACACCTGGGTCGAGCTCGTGCCCGGCGGTTCCGGGTCGCTCACCGTCTCCTGACTCCCCGGACGGCGGCAGACCCCGGGCGGACGTCGGGTCGCGGGCGTCGTCCTCCGGGACGACGTGCGCACCCCCGCGGGCGCACCCGCCGAGGGTCGGGACGGGCCCGCAGGCCGACGCCGCGCGGCACCCGCCCGGCGGAGGCTGGGGGCATGGCCACCACCGCCCCGCACCGCTTCCCGTCCGCCCCGCGCATCGCCCCCCGCGGCCCCGGTCCGCGCGTCACGGTCCCCGAGGACCACTCCGTGCGCTCCGCCGTCGTGGTCGTGCTCTCCGGTCTCGTGCTCGTCGCCCTGCTCGTCGGGGGCGGCGCCGTCCTGGCGACGCTGGTCGACCTCGCGTCCTGGGCGACGCCGAGCTGACGCACCGCGCCGCGGGCCGGCGGCGGCCGTCAGTAGGCGTACGGGAAGCCCGACCAGTCGGGCTCGCGCCGCTGCAGGAACGCGTCGCGGCCCTCGACCGCCTCGTCCGTCATGTACGCCAGCCGCGTCGCCTCGCCCGCGAACACCTGCTGGCCCGCGAGGCCGTCGTCGGCCAGGTTGAACGCGAACTTGAGCATGCGGACGGCCTGCGGCGACTTCGTCGCGACGATCCGCGCGTACTCCAGGCCGGCGTCCTCGATCGCCGCGTGGTCGACCACGTCGTTGACGGCGCCCCACGCGTACGCCTGCTCGGCGGAGTACTCCCGCGCGAGGAAGAAGATCTCCCGGGCCCGCTTCTGCCCGACCTGGCGCGCGAGCAGCGCGGAGCCGTACCCGCCGTCGAACGACCCGACGTTCGCGTCGGTCTGCATGAACCGGGCGTGCTCGCGGCTCGCGATCGTCAGGTCGGCGACGACGTGCAGGGAGTGCCCGCCGCCGGCGGCCCAGCCGCCGACGAGGGCGACGACGACCTTCGGCATCGTGCGGATCAGCCGCTGCACCTCGAGGATGTGCAGCCGTCCGGCGCGCGCCGGGTCGATGGCCTCGGCGGTCTCGCCCTCGGCGTACCGGTAGCCGTCCCGCCCGCGGATGCGCTGGTCGCCGCCGGAGCAGAACGACCAGACGCCGTCCTTGGGGCTCGGCCCGTTGCCGGTGAGCAGCACCGTGCCGACGTCGGAGGTGGTGCGGGCGTGGTCGAGGACCGCGTACAGCTCGTCGACCGTGTGCGGGCGGAACGCGTTGCGCACCTCCGGCCGGTCGAACGCGACGCGCACCACCGGCAGGTCACGGGCCGTCGCGCCGGCGGCCGCCTCGGCCGGCGTCGGGCGCGCGTGGCCGCGGTGGTAGGTGATGTCGGTGAGGTGCTCGAACCCCTCGACGGTGCGCCAGCGGGCGGGGTCGAAGGTGTCGGAGACGCGTGCCGGCAGGGGGGCCGGTCCGGCAGGTGCTGTCACCCGGTCACCCTAGCCGCGCCCCGCCCCGCGTCCGGCGCGCGCCACGGGACCGACCTAGCCTGGGCCCGTGCTCCCCGGTGCCGACGACGTCCGCGTGTGGTCCGTCCCCCTGCGGACCCGATTCCGCGGGCTGGTCCGCCGCGACGGCGTGCTGCTGCGCGGTGACTCGGGGTGGGCGGAGTTCAGCCCGTTCTGGGACTACGACGACGCGGCGGCCGTGCGGTGGTGGCGCGCGGCGCGCGAGGCGGCCGACGAGGGCTGGCCCGACCCGCTGCGCACGCACGTGCCGGTGAACGTCACGGTGCCCGCGGTCGGGGCGGAGCAGGCGCACCGCATCGTCACGGGCTCGCGCGGGTGCCGCACCGCCAAGGTCAAGGTCGCCGAGCCCGGGCAGGACCCGCGCGAGGACGAGGCGCGGCTGGAGGCCGTGCGCGACGCGCTCGGCCCGGACGGCGCGATCCGCGTGGACGCCAACACGGCGTGGGACGTCGACACGGCGGTGCGCCGCCTCGCGGCGCTGGACCGCGCCGCCGGCGGGCTCGAGTACGCCGAGCAGCCGGTCCCGGGCGTCGAGGACCTCGCCGCGCTGCGCCGGCGCACGCACGTGCCGCTCGCGGCGGACGAGGCCGTGCGCCGTTCCGACGACCCGCTGGCGGTCGCGCGCCGGCACGCCGCCGACGTCGTCGTGCTCAAGGTGCAGCCGCTCGGCGGCGTGCGCGCGTGCCTGCGCCTCGCCGAGCAGCTCGACCTGCCGGTGGTCGTGTCGTCGGCGCTGGAGTCGTCGGTCGGCCTCGCGGCGGGCCTGGCCCTGGCCGCCGCGTTGCCCGAGCTGCCGTACGCGTGCGGGCTGGCGACCGCGCAGCTGCTCGCCGCCGACCTCGTCGACGACCCGCTGCTGCCGGTCGACGGTGTGATCGCGGTCCGCCGCCCGGAGCCGGCGGAGCACCTGGTCGCCGCCGCGGCGGCGGACCCCGGGCTCGCGGCCCGCTGGGAGGGGCGCGTGACCGCCGTGCGCGCGCGGGCCCGAGGGCGGGCTCAGGCATGATGACCGCCGTGACGCCCGGCCCTGACGACGCCCCCCGCACCACCCCGCACCCCGGTCCGCCGTCCGCGGCGGCCGCGCGCGTGCTCGTGCAGGCGCTCGCGGCCCTGGGCGTGCGGGACGTCGTGCTCGCACCGGGGTCGCGCAGCGCACCGCTGGCGTACGCGTTCGCCGACGCGGCGCGGCCCGACGGGGACCGCCCCGCGGGCGCCCCGGCGCTGCGCCTGCACGTGCGCGTCGACGAGCGTGACGCCGGGTTCCTCGCGCTCGGCCTCGCGAAGGCGTCGGGGCAGCCCGCGCGTGCCGGTGACCCGACGCCCGCCGCGCCCCGGCCGGTCGCCGTCGTGACCACGTCCGGGACGGCGGTCGCCAACCTGCACCCCGCTGTGCTCGAGGCCCACCACGCGGGCCTGCCGCTCGTGCTCCTGACGGCGGACCGCCCGCACGAGCTGCGCGGCACGGGCGCGAACCAGACGACCGAGCAGGCGCGCCTGTTCGGCGAGGCCGTGCGCCTCGCGGTCGACGTGCCGGCACCGACCGGCCGCCCCGGCGAGGACCGGGACCTGCGGCGCGTGGTCTCCCGCGCGCTCGCGGCCGCCACCGGCGCGCGCTCGGGCGACCCGGGACCGGTGCACCTGGACCTCGCGTACCGCGACCCCCTCGTGCCGGACGACGCGCCCTGGCCGGTGCCGGGCGAGGCCGGGCTCTCGCACGTCGCCACCCGGTCCGTGCCGGCGGAGCCCGCCGACCTCGTCACGGGGGTGCTGCCGGTCGTCGCCGCCGACGACACCCCGGCGGAGGCGACGGGGCGCCCCGCCCGCCGTGCGCGCGGCCCGGTGCCCACCGTCGTCGTGGCGGGCGACGGGGCCGGCCCGGCCGCTCGCCGCCTCGCCGAGGCGAACGGCTGGCCGCTGCTCGCGGAGCCGTCCTCGGGTGCCCGGCAGGGTCCGACGGCGATCGGCGCGTACCGGCTGCTCCTCGGGGAGGAGCGCCTCGGCGGCCGCGTGGGACGCGTGGTGGTGCTCGGCCGCCCGACGCTGTCGCGCCCCGTGCAGCGCCTCCTGGCGCGGGCGGACGTCGAGCTCGTCGTCGTCGCGCCGCGCGGCACGGACTGGCCCGACGCGGGCCGCAACGCCGCCCAGGTGCTGCTCGAGCTGCCCGCGCGCATGCGTCAGGGCCGCGCGGGTGCGCCCGCCGGGTGGCTCGACGCGTGGCGCGCCGCCGACGCCGCCGCGCGCGACGCCGTGGACGCCCTGCTCGACGTCCCCGAGGACGCCCCCCGGTCCCGCAGCGGCCAGCGCGTCACCGGACCGGCGCTGGCCCGGGCGGTCGCCCGCGCCAGCACGCCGACCGACGCGCTGGTCGTGGGCGCGTCGAACCCCGTGCGCGACCTCGACCTGGTCGCGCGCTGGGACGTCGCCCCGCTCGTGCTGGCCAACCGCGGGCTCGCCGGCATCGACGGCACCGTCTCGACCGCGACCGGCGTCGCGCTGGCGCTGCCGGACCGTCGCGTGCGCGCCTACCTGGGCGACCTGACCTTCCTGCACGACGTCGGCGGGCTGCTGCGCGGTCCGCTCGAGCACCCCGTCGACCTGCAGCTCGTCGTCGCGAACGACGACGGCGGGTCGGTGTTCACCACGCTCGAGCACGGTGAGCCGCGGCGGGCGGACGTGTTCGAGCGCGTCTTCGGCACGCCGCACGGGGTCGACCTCGCGGCGCTGTGCGCGGCGTACGGCGTGCGGCACACGCGGGTCGTCGACGCCGAGGGTCTCCTCCCGGCGCTCGCGGCGCCGGGCACGGGCGTGAGCGTGGTCGAGGTGCGGGTCGACCGCGCGCAGCGTCGCGCGCTGGGTGAGCGGCTCGCGGCCGACGTGGCGGCGGCCGCGTCCGCCGCTCTCGACGCTCTCGGCTGACGGTTGCCCGGGGCGTCCAGGAAGTTCTCAGCCACTCGGGAGGCCGGTCCCAGCCGCCGGGGTTGGAATGGAGGCCGACAAGGAGGCAGCCATGACCACGACGCCCGAGCAGCCGCGACCCGGCGGCGCCCACCCGCAGGACCACCCCACGCAGCCGCTCCCCGCGACCGGCGCGACGCCGCCGCCGGCGCAGCAGGCGGATCCCGCGCAGCGCCTCTCGCCCGCCCAGGAGTGGGCGCGCTGGGACGCCGCGCAGCGCGCCCACGGTGCGTCCGGTCACGAGCCCGGCGCGTCGTTCGGCCCCGGTGCGACCGGTGGCGGCTCCGGCCGCGGCCCCGCCGACCCGTGGGCCCCGTCCGCGGACGCCGCTCCGTCCGCGCCGTCCGAGGGCAAGCGGCCCCGGCCGTGGGTCTGGGCGACGGCCGCGGCCGTGACGGGCGTCCTCGTCGGCGGCGGTGTCGTCGCGGCGTTCACGGCCGACGACGGTCCGCTCGCGGCGGACGGGCAGCAGAGCGCCTCGCTCGCGGACATCGGCCGCTCGGAGACCGAGCAGGTGCCCGTGGCGGGCTCGTCGGCCGAGGACCCCGACTGGCAGGCGGTCGCCGCGGCCGTGCGTGCGTCGGTCGTCGCGATCGAGGTGCAGACCCAGCAGGGCGGGTCGCAGGGCTCGGGCGTGATCATCGACGACGACGCGCACGTCGTGACGAACAACCACGTCGTCTCCGCCGCCGCCGAGGGCGGCGAGGTGACCGTGACCCTCACCGACGGCCGGATCTTCGAGGCCGAGGTCGTCGGCACGGACGTCGCGACGGACCTCGCCGTGCTGCGCATCGTCGACGCGCCGGACGACCTGCAGCCCGCCGCCCTGGGCGACTCGGACGACGTCACGGTCGGCGAGCCCGTGATGGCCGTCGGCAACCCGCTCGGCCTGGCGAACACTGTCACGACCGGCATCGTCTCGGCGCTCGACCGCCCCGTCTCGACGCAGGAGGACGCGCGCAGTGAGGCGGCGGTGACGAACGCGATCCAGGTCGACGCCGCGATCAACCCCGGCAACTCCGGGGGCCCGCTGTTCGACGCGCAGGGCCGCGTCATCGGCATCACGTCGTCGATCGCGACGCTCTCGCAGCAGTCCGGCTCGATCGGCCTCGGCTTCGCCATCCCCGTGAACCTGATGAAGAACGTCGCGGCGCAGCTCATCGAAGACGGTCAGGCGGAGCACGCCTTCCTCGGCGTGACGATGACCGACGGCACGGCGGCGGCGGACGGCGTGACGCGCCGCGGCGCCGTCGTCGAGAGCGTGCAGGAGGGCTCGCCGGCCGCCGAGGCGGGCCTGCAGCCGCAGGACGTCATCGTCGCGATCGGGGACGACCCGGTGGGCGGCGCGGAGTCCCTCACGGCCTTCGTGCGCTCGCTGTCGTCGGGTGACGAGATCACCCTCACGGTCGTGCGGGGCGACGAGACCACCGAGCTCGACGTGACCCTCTCGACCCGGCCGGACCAGCTGACCACCGACCCGGACCAGCAGGACGGGCGCCCGGACCAGGGCGGCCAGGGTGACCAGGGCGGCCAGGGCCAGGGCCCGGGCGACCTGCCCGGCGGCCTCACCCCGGAGGAGCTGTGGGAGTGGTTCCAGCAGCAGGGTCAGGGCTGACGCCCCCCGCCTGACCCCGGCCTGACGTGTCCGGGCTGACGTGTCGGGCCCCGGCCGGGTCCGCGAGGGCCCGGCCGCACCGACCCGGGTTGCGCGCCGCTGCCGCGGGGCGCACGCCCGCCCCCGTCGCCGACCCCCCGCGGCGGCGGGACAGCAGGGCCCGTCGTGGGCGTCCCCTCCCACGACGGGCCCTCGCGTGCGTCTTGACCCGTCGCTCACGGTCCCCAGGGGGCAGGGGCCCAGGGGCCCAGGAGCCGGGCGGAGCGGGCGGCGGAGCGGTCAGTCGCTGCCGAGCGCGAACCGCATCGGCTCGAGCTTGGCGCGGGACTCGGCGAGCTCGGAGGCCGGGTCGGACGCGGCGACGACGCCGCACCCGGCGAACAGGCGCAGGCGGTGCGGGTCCGCGGGGTCCAGCTGCGCGGACCGCAGCGCGATGCCCCACTCGCCGTCGCCGTCGGCGCCGAGCCAGCCCACCGGGCCGGCGTAGCGGCCGCGGTCCATGCCCTCGACGCGCGTGATGAGGCGCCGCGCCGCCTCGGTGGGCGTGCCGCACACGGCGGCGGTCGGGTGCAGCGCGGCCGCGAGGGCCAGCGACGTGGGGTGCTCGTCGCCGGCGGGCGTGGCGAGCACGCCCGTCACGTCGGACGCGAGGTGCAGCACGTTGGGCAGCGAGAGCACGAACGGCACGTCCGGCACGTTCGAGGACGAGCAGAACGGCGCGAGCGCCCGCGCGACGGACGCGACGGCGTACTCGTGCTCCTCGAGGTCCTTGGACGAGTGCGCGAGGATCGCGGCGCGGCCCATGTCGGCGGCGTCGTCGCCGGTCCGCCGGATGGTGCCGGCGAGGACGCGCGACGTCACCAGGCCGCGCTCGGAGCGCACGAGCAGCTCCGGCGTGGCGCCGACGAGGCCGTCGACGCTGAACGTCCAGCAGGAGCGGTAGCGGTCCGCCAGGCGCTGCAGCGCCCACCGCACGTCGAGGGGCCGGGACGTGCGCGCCTCGACGTCCCGCGCGAGCACGACCTTCTCCACGTCCCCCGCGCGGATGGCGGCGACCCCGCGGGCGACGACGTCGAGCCAGTCGTCGGCGTCGACGGCGCCGTCGCGGTACGTGACCTCGCCCGGCGGCGCGGGCGTCGTGCGCGGCGGGGCGACGTCGCGCAGCCGGGGCGCGGCGCCGAGCCGGCCCGCGTCGGTCAGGGTCGTCAGCCACGTGCGGCCGTCGCGGCGGCCGACCACGACGCGCGGCACGACGAGCACGCCGCCCGCCGCGGAGTCGTCGTCGAACGCGAACGACGCGAAGGCGACCGGGCCCGTGCCGGGCAGACGCACCTCGTCGCGGACGATCGCGTGGGCCACGACCTCGTGCCACGCGCGCTCGGCGGCGGCGAACCGGTCGGCCCCGTGCACCTCGACACGGGCGGCCTCGCCCCACGCGACGAGGCCGTCGCCGCGCCGCACCCACGCGAGCGGGGCGTCGGCGGGCAGGAGGTCGAGCAGGTCGGCCGGGTCCGGGCTGCCGCCGTCCCGCGCCGGCAGGTCGTCGACGGCCACCGTGCGGACCACGAGCGCACGGGGCAGGGGCTCGCGCGCGGGGGCGGTGCTCGACGTGCTCATCGCCTGCCAGGGTAGGTCCTCGCACGGTCCGGGGCGGGCGGGGGAGGCCCGGTCGGGCGTACGTCACACGGGTGCGCCGTCCCGGTGGGGTGCCGCGCCGCGTGGCCGCCGCCGGCGACCTGCCACGATGGAGCCATGCCCCGCGCCACCCTCGACAAGGACCCCCGCGACGTCGCCGTCATGTTCGACGCCGTCGCGCGCCGGTACGACGTGACGAACGACGTCCTCTCCCTCGGCCAGGACCGGGCGTGGCGGCGCGCGACCCTCGCCGCGCTGGGCGCGCAGCGGGGCGAGACCGTCCTCGACCTCGCGGCCGGCACCGGCACGTCGAGCGAGCCGCTGGCGGACGCGGGCGTGCACGTCGTGCCGTGCGACCTGTCGACCGGGATGCTCGGCGTGGGCAAGCGGCGCCGGCCGGACCTGCCCTTCGTGGCGGGGGACGCGCTGCGCCTGCCCTTCGCGGACGCGGCGTTCGACGCCGTGACGATCTCGTTCGGGCTGCGCAACGTGCCGGACCCCGAGGCGGCGCTCGCCGAGATGCTGCGCGTCACCCGGCCGGGCGGCCGCCTGGTCGTGTGCGAGTTCTCGCGCCCCACGTTCGCGCCGTTCCGCGCGGTGTACACGAACTACCTCATGCGCGCCCTGCCGCCCGTGGCGCGCGCGGTGGCGAAGGAGTCGGACGCGTACGTCTACCTCGCCGAGTCGATCCGCGCGTGGCCCGACCAGCGCGAGCTCGGGCTCCTGCTGAAGGACGCGGGCTGGGTCGACGTCGCGTACCGCAACCTGTCCGGCGGCATCGTCGCGCTGCACCGCGGCCGGCGCCCGTAGGGCCCGGCGCCGGGGGACCCGCACCCCTCCCGGCCCACCGCAGCACACGCGTCGGCCCAGGTCACGGGACCGCGGTCCCGATCCGGCCGCCAGGTAAGCACTACCTTCGCAGACAGGCCGCGGGACGCTGGTTACACTCGCAGGGTCGCACGTGAACGACGTCACAAGTGGGGTGGACGCGGTGGGCACAGCGCACGATGACGCCGACGTCATCGTCGTAGGTGCAGGCCCTGCAGGGGCCTCCGCGGCGTACCACTGCGCAGCCGCGGGCCTCGACGTGCTGCTGCTCGAGAAGGCGTCCTTCCCCCGCGACAAGATCTGCGGCGACGGGCTGACGCCCCGCGCGGTGGCCGAGCTGGTGCGCATGGGCGTGCCCGTGCGCGAGCAGGACGGCTGGATCCGCAACAAGGGTCTGCGCGTGATCGGCGGCGGGCACCGCCTCGAGCTCGCGTGGCCCGAGCTGTCGGTCTACCCCTCCTACGGCCTCGCCCGTGCCCGCACGTCGTTCGACCAGACGCTCGCCGAGCACGCCCGGTCCGCCGGCGCGAAGCTGCGCGAGCGCACGTCCGTCACGGCGCCGGTGCGGGACGAGCGCACGGGACGCGTGGTCGGCGTCCGCGCCCGGTCGGTCGACCACGACGGGCGCCGCACGGTCGACGCGGGCGACGAGGTCACCTACCGCGCACCCGTCGTGGTCGCCGCCGACGGCGTCTCCGCGCGCCTCGCGACGGCCGTGGGCCGCGCCAAGCGCGACGACCGCCCGATGGGTGTCGCCGTCCGCACGTACTTCCGCACGCCGCGGCACGACGACCCGTGGATGGAGTCGCACCTCGAGCTGTGGGACGGTGCGCCCGGCCGCTCGAACCTCATGCCGGGCTACGGCTGGATCTTCTCCCTCGGCGACGGCACCGCGAACGTCGGGCTCGGCTCCGTGAGCTCGACGGCGGCCGCGACGAAGGTCGACTACAAGGACCTGTTCGCGCGGTGGATGGCCAACGCGCCCGCCGAGTGGGAGTTCACGCCGGAGAACCAGGTGGCGCCCGTGCGTGGCGCCGCGCTGCCCATGGGCTTCAACCGCGGGCCGCTGTACGCCGACGGGCTCCTGCTGGCCGGCGACGCCGCGGGCATGGTCAGCCCGTTCAACGGCGAGGGCATCGCGTACGGCCTGCAGGCCGGGCGCGTCGCCGGCGACGCGATCGCGCAGGGCCTCGCGCGCGGCTCGGCCGCCGGCCGGGAGAGCGCGCTGGCCACCTACCAGTCCCGCATGAAGGACGACCTCGGCGGGTACTACACGCTCGGGCGGCTCTTCGTCCGGCTGATCGAGCACCCGCAGGTCATGCGGCTGTGCACCCGGTACGGTCTGCCGCGGCCGTTGCTGATGCGGTTCGTGCTCAAGCTCCTGTCCGACTGCTACGAGCCGCGCGGCGGGGACGTGGTCGACCGCGTCATCGCCGGCCTGGCGAGGATCGCCCCGGCCGCCTGACCCGCACCACCCCGCACGACGCCCACGCCCCGCACGACCCCGGCGCCCGCCGGACCTCGCCGAGGAGGACCGCACGATGACGAACCCGTACGTGCCGCTGCTGGTGATGATGGGCATCGCCGGCGTCCTGGCGCTCGGCGGCGTGGGCGCGAGCGCGATCCTCGGGCCCAAGCGCTACAACCGCGCCAAGCTCGAGGCGTACGAGTGCGGCATCGAGCCCACGCCGCACGCGATCGGCGGCGGGCGCTTCCCGATCAAGTACTACCTCGTCGCGATGACCTTCATCATCTTCGACATCGAGGTCGTCTTCCTCTACCCGTGGGCCGTGAGCTTCGCCGAGCTGGCCACCTTCGGCCTCGTCGCGATGCTCGCGTTCCTCGTCCTCATCACCGTGCCGTTCGTCTACGAGTGGAAGCGTGGCGGGTTCGAGTGGGACTGACCGCACCGGCGCCCGCACGCACGGGCGCACGCACCCGCACCACGACGGCACCGACGTCGCACCCGAGGAGGGGCTGACATGGGCATCGAGGAAGCGCCCTCGGGCTTCCTGCTGACGACGGTCGAGGACCTCGTCGGCTACTTCCGCAAGGGCTCGCTGTGGCCGGTGACGTTCGGCCTCGCGTGCTGCGCGATCGAGATGATGGCGACCGGTGCGAGCCGGTACGACATCTCGCGCTTCGGCATGGAGGTGTTCCGTGCGTCGCCGCGCCAGGCGGACCTGATGATCGTCGCGGGCCGGGTGAGCCAGAAGATGGCGCCGGTCGTGCGGCAGGTCTACGACCAGATGGCCGAGCCCAAGTGGGTGCTGTCGATGGGCGTCTGCGCGTCCAGCGGCGGCATGTTCAACAACTACGCGATCGTGCAGGGCGTGGACCACATCGTGCCCGTCGACATCTACCTGCCCGGCTGCCCGCCGCGGCCGGAGATGCTCACGCACGCGATCCTCGCGCTGCACGACCAGATCCAGAACGCGCCGCTCGGCGTGAACCGCAAGGAGGCGGTCGCGGCCGCCGAGGCCGCCGCGCTCGCCGCGACGCCGACCTCCCACATGACGGGCCTGCTGCGGTGAGCGCCGAGCACAACCCCGAGCGGCGTCCCGCCGAGGGCGCCGCGCCCGTGCCGGCGGGGGAGAAGGCCGACGCCGCGGCGGCGGTGCAGCCCGGTGCGGGCAGCACGAGCCCGTCGGCCGCGGTCGCGCAGCAGACGTCCGCCGCCGCCCTCGAGGCCGGCTCGCAGAACGTGCGCGCCGACGCCGGGCCGGCGCGGACACCGCTCGACATCGTCGACGTGCGCACCGGCATGTTCGGCGTCGCCGGGTCGGGCGACACGTCCGGCTTCGGGGGCCTGGTCCGCACGATCGCGCTGCCCGGTCCCAGCGAGCGTCCGTACGGCGGCTGGTTCGACGAGGTCGTCGACATCCTGGCCGAGGTGCTCGACGAGTCGGGCACCGGCTTCGCGAACGCCGTCGAGTACGTCGTCGTCGACCGGGAGGAGCTCACGCTGCACGTGCGGCGCGAGCACCTCGTCGAGCTGGCCCGCGCGCTGCGGGACGACCCCGACCTGCGGTTCGAGATGAGCCTCGGCGTCAGCGGCGTGCACTACCCGCACGAGACGGGCCGCGAGCTGCACGCGGTCTACCACGTCGTGTCGATCACCCACGGCCGCCGTCTGCGGTTCGAGGTGGCGGTCGCGGACGACGACCCGCACGTCCCGTCGCTCACGTCGGTGTACCCGGCGAACGACTGGCACGAGCGGGAGACCTGGGACTTCTTCGGCATCGTCTTCGACGGCCACCCCGGGCTCGCGCGGATCGAGATGCCCGACGACTGGCCGGGCCACCCGCAGCGCAAGGACTACCCCCTCGGGGGCATCCCGGTCGAGTACAAGGGCGCCTCCGTGCCGCCCCCGGACCAGCGGAGGTCGTACAGCTGATGACCGCCCCCACCTCGCACACCCCCCGCGCCACCGCGCACGTCGTCGACGACGACGCCGGCACGCCCTCCTTCGAGGCGTCCGGCGGCGACTGGTCGGACATCGCCGAGGAGGCCGCCCGCCTCGGCGAGGAGCGCATCGTCGTCAACATGGGTCCCCAGCACCCGTCGACGCACGGCGTGCTCCGCCTGATGCTCGAGATCGACGGCGAGACCGTCACCGAGGCGCGGGCCGGCATCGGCTACCTGCACACGGGCATCGAGAAGAACATGGAGTACCGCAACTGGACCCAGGGCGTGACGTTCTGCACCCGCATGGACTACCTCGCGCCGCTGTTCCAGGAGGCCGCGTACTGCCTCGCCATCGAGAAGCTGCTGGGGATCACGGACGACGTGCCCGAGCGGGCCACCGTCATCCGCGTCCTGATGATGGAGCTCAACCGGATCGCGTCGCACACGGTGTGCCTGGCCACGGGCGGCAACGAGCTCGGCGCCACGACCATCATGACCACCGGGTTCACGGCGCGTGAGGAGATCCTCAAGGTCTTCGAGCTGATCACGGGCCTGCGGATGAACCACGCGTACATCCGGCCGGGCGGCGTCGCGCAGGACATCCCGCCGGGTGCGATCGACAGCATCCGTGAGGCGCTGACGAACCTGCGGCACTGGTTCCGCCAGCTCGAGGACCTCATGCTGGCCAACCCGATCCTGCAGGCGCGCATGAAGGACGTCGGCACGCTCAGCCTCGCCGCGTGCACGGCGCTCGGCATCACCGGGCCCGTGCTGCGCTCGACCGGGCTGCCGTACGACGTGCGCAAGGCGTCGCCGTACTGCGGGTACGAGACGTACGACTTCGACGTCCCCGTCAACGACGGCGCGGACTCCTGGTCCCGCCTGCTCCTGCGCATCGAGGAGTGCTACCAGTCGATGCGGATCATCGAGCAGACCCTCGACCGGCTCGCGGCCATGCCCGCGGGCGACGTCATGGTGCACGACAAGAAGATCGCCTGGCCGGCGCAGCTGGCCATCGGCACCGACGGGATGGGCAACTCCCTCGGGCACATCAGGGAGATCATGGGCGAGTCGATGGAGGCCCTGATCCACCACTTCAAGCTGGTGACCGAGGGCTTCCGGGTGCCCGCCGGCCAGGTGTTCCAGTCCGTGGAGCACCCGCGCGGCGAGCTCGGCGTGCACCTGGTGTCGGACGGCGGCACGAAGCCGTACCGGGCGCACTTCCGCGACCCGTCGTTCAACAACCTGCAGGCCGTCTCGATGATGTGCGAGGGCGGGCAGGTCGCCGACGTCGTCGTCGCGGTCGCGTCTCTCGACCCGGTGCTGGGAGGGGTGGACCGCTGATGTCGGTGCAGCACGAGACGCCGGCGGCCAACCCCGCCGGCCGGGTGCCGGGGGACCGGCACGCCACGGGGTACGACGACGCGACGCGCGAGCGCCTCGCGGCGGACGCCGCCCAGATCATGGCGCGCTACCCGCAGGAGCGGTCGGCGCTGCTGCCCATGCTGCACCTGGTGCAGGCGGAGGACGGCTACGTCAGCCCGCGCGGCATCGCGTTCTGCGCCGGGCAGCTGAGCCTGACGACGGCCGAGGTGTCCGCCGTCGCGACGTTCTACACGCAGTACAAGCGCCACCCCAACGGCACGTACACGGTGGGCGTCTGCACGAACACGCTGTGCGCGGTCATGGGCGGGGACGCGATCTGGGAGGACCTCACCGAGCACCTCGGGGTCGACCACGACGAGACCACCGCGGACGGCGCGATCACGCTCGAGCGGATCGAGTGCAACGCGGCGTGCGACTACGCACCCGTCGTGATGGTCAACTGGGAGTTCTTCGACGACCAGACGCCCGAGTCGGCGCGCGACGTCGTGGACCGCCTCCGCGAGGGCGTGCCGGTCGCGCCGTCGCGCGGTGCCGCGTCGGTCTGCACGTTCAAGCAGATGAGCCGCGTGCTGGCGGGCTTCCCCGACGGCCGCGCCGACGAGGGCGTGGGCGCCGGCCCGGCGACCCTGCGCGGCACGCTGCTGGCGAAGGAGAAGGGCTGGCGAGCGCCGGACCTCCCCGACGCCGAGCACGCCGGCGACCAGCCCGCGGAGCCGGACCGGCCCGCCGACCCGGCCCGGCCCGCCGCCCCGACGCCGCCCGCGGACCGGTCGGAGCCCGGGGACGTCACGCCCACGACCGACGCCGGCCCCACGCCCGCCGGTCAGCAGCCGGGTGCCGACCCCAAGGTCGGTGCCGAGGAGTCCAGCGCCGACCGCCCGGCGACGACGCCGTCCGACACGTCGGCCGAGAGCCAGCGGCGCCGGCAGCGCACCGACGACGCGAAGGAGTCGTGATGACGACCCTGGCACCCGTCCTGTCCGCGCACTGGGACGCGGACCGGTCCTGGACCCTGGCCACGTACGAGGCCAACGGCGGCTACCGCGGCCTGCGACGCGCGCTGACCATGCAGCCCGCCGACGTCGTGACGACGGTCAAGGACTCCGGCCTGCGCGGCCGCGGCGGCGCCGGCTTCCCGACGGGCATGAAGTGGGGCTTCCTGCCCGCGCCCGACGGCGGCCCGCGCTACCTCGTCGTCAACGCCGACGAGTCCGAGCCCGGGACCTGCAAGGACATCCCGCTGATGATGGCGAGCCCGCAGGTGCTGCTCGAGGGCGTCGCGATCACGTCGTACGCGATCGGCTGCACGCACGCGTTCATCTACGTGCGGGGCGAGGTCCTGCACGTCTACCGCCGCCTGCTGCGGGCGGTCGAGGAGGCGTACGCCGCGGGCTACCTCGGCAAGGACATCCTCGGCACGGGCGTCGACCTCGACGTCACGGTGCACGCCGGCGCGGGTGCGTACATCTGCGGCGAGGAGACCGCGCTGCTCGACTCGCTGGAGGGCCTGCGCGGCCAGCCGCGGCTCAAGCCGCCGTTCCCCGCGGTCGCGGGCCTGTACGCGCGCCCCACGGTCGTCAACAACGTCGAGTCGATCGCCTCGGTGCCGGCGATCCTCGTCGGCGGGGCGTCGTGGTTCACGTCGATGGGCACCGAGCGGTCGGCCGGGCACGGCCTGTTCTCCCTCTCGGGCCACGTCGAGCGCCCCGGCCAGTACGAGGCGCCGCTCGGCATCACGCTGCGCGAGCTGCTCGACATGGCGGGCGGCGTGCGCGCCGGCCACGAGCTGAAGTTCTGGACGCCCGGCGGGTCGTCGACGCCGATCTTCACCGCGGAGCACCTCGACGTGCCGCTCGACTACGAGTCGGTCGGCAAGGCCGGGTCCATGCTCGGCACGCGTGCGCTGCAGATCTTCGACGAGACCGTGTCGGTGGTCCGCGCGGTCACGCGGTGGATGGCGTTCTACAAGCACGAGTCCTGCGGCAAGTGCACGCCGTGCCGCGAGGGCACGTACTGGCTGCTGCAGGTCCTCCAGCGGATCGAGGCCGGCCAGGGCACGAGCGGGGACATCGACCTGCTGCTCGACCTGTGCGACAACATCCTCGGTCGCGCGTTCTGCGCGCTCGGTGACGGCGCGACCAGCCCCGTCACGAGCGCCGTGCAGTACTTCCGGGAGGAGTTCGAGGCCGGCATGCACACGCCTGCGGACGTGCTCTTCCCCCCGGAGCGCAGCGCGCGCTTCGACTACACGCCGCGTCGTCGTACGCAGCTCGCGGGGGTGCACGCATGACCATCACGACCCCGAACCCGCGCACCGGTGGGCGCGCCGACGCGGTCACGCCGCTCGTCCCGGCGGCCCCGCCGGTCGACGTGCCGGAGCCGGAGGCGACCGTCACGTTCACGATCGACGGCCTGGAGACGACCGTGCCGAAGGGCACGCTCGTCATCCGCGCCGCCGAGCGCCTCGGCATCCAGATCCCGCGGTTCTGCGACCACCCGCTGCTCGCGCCCGCCGGCGCGTGCCGCCAGTGCCTGGTCGAGGTGTGGGCGCCCGGCCGGGACGGCAACGTCGCGAAGATGCCGAAGCCGCAGGCCTCCTGCACCCTCGAGGCCACGCCCGGCATGCAGGTGAAGACGCAGCACACGTCGCCCGAGGCGGACAAGGCCCAGCACGGCGTCATGGAGCTGCTGCTCATCAACCACCCCCTCGACTGCCCGGTCTGCGACAAGGGCGGCGAGTGCCCCCTGCAGAACCAGGCGATGAGCAACGGGCGCACCGCGACGCGGTTCGTCGACGTCAAGCGCACGTTCCCCAAGCCCATCGCGGTCTCGACGCAGGTGCTGCTCGACCGGGAGCGGTGCGTGCTGTGCCAGCGCTGCACCCGGTTCTCCGAGGAGGTCGCCGGCGACGTCTGGATCGACCTGCAGAAGCGCGGGGCCCAGCAGCAGATCGGGACGTTCGACACCGACGTCCTCGGCTTCGCGGGGGAGACGCCCGTCGGCGCGGCGACGCTCGACACGAGCGGCCGGCCGTTCTCGTCCTACTTCTCCGGGAACACCGTGCAGATCTGCCCGGTCGGCGCGCTGACGTCGGCCGCGTACCGGTTCCGCGCGCGGCCGTTCGACCTGGTGTCGACGCCCGGCATCGCCGAGCACGACAGCAACGGGTCCGCCATCCGCGTCGACCACCGCCGCGGCGTCGTGCTGCGCCGGCTGGCGGGCGAGGACCCGACCGTCAACCAGGAGTGGGTCACCGACAAGGACCGCTTCGCGTTCCGCTGGCAGTCCGCGGCCGACCGTCTCACGACCCCGATGGTGCGCCGCCGGCTCGCCGACGGCGTGCGCGGCCCGCTCGAGCCGTGCAGCTGGTCCGAGGCGCTCGACACGGCGGCCGTCGGCCTGCAGGCCGCGGTCGCGGCCGGCGCGGGCGTCGGCGTGCTGCCCGGCGGGCGGCTCACGCTCGAGGACGCGTACGCGTACGCCAAGCTGGCGCGCGTCGCGCTGCGCACGAACGACGTCGACCACCGGTCCCGCCCGCACTCGGCGGAGGAGGAGGCGTTCCTCGGCCACGTCGTCGCGGGGCGCACGCTCGCCGTGACGTTCGCGGACCTCGTGGCCGCGCCGACCGTCCTGTGCGTCGCGTACGAGCCCGAGGAGGAAGGCGGCATCGTCTTCCTGCGGCTGCGCGACCGGGTCGTCGCCGGCCGCACCCGCGTGCTGTCGGTGGCCGCGGTCGCGAGCCGCGGCCTCGAGCGGCTCGCCGCCACGCTGCTGCCCGCCGCCCCCGGCACGGAGCCCGAGGTCGTCGACGCGCTCGACCCGTCGGCGGGCGAGGCGCTGCTGGCCGACGCCGCGACGGCGCTGGCCGAGCCGGGCGCCGTCGTGCTCGTCGGCGAGCGGGCCGCCGAGGTGCCCGGCCTGCTGTCGGCGGTGCTGCGGCTCACCGAGCGGACGGGTGCGCGTCTCGCGTGGGTCCCGCGCCGTGCGGGCGAGCGTGGCGCCGTCGAGGCCGGCACGCTCCCGAGCCTGCTCCCCGGGGGGCGCCCCGTCGCCGACTCCGCGGCCCGCGTCGACATGGCCGCGGTGTGGGGCGTCGACGACCTGCCGGCCACGCCCGGCCGCAGCGCCGACCAGCTCCTCGCGGCGGCCGCCGAGGGTCACCTCGGCGCCCTCGTGGTGGGCGGCGTCGACCCGGCGGACCACGCCGACCCGCGGCTGGCCCGGGCGGCCCTCGACGCCGTGCCGTTCCTCGTCTCGCTCGAGGTGCGCGCCTCGGAGGTGACCGACCGCGCGGACGTCGTCCTGCCGGTCGCGCCCCCGGTCGAGAAGCCCGGCACGTTCGTGACCTGGGAGGGGCGCCCGCGCCCGTTCGGCCAGGCGCTGGCCAGCACGGCGCTGGCGGACCACCGCGTGCTCGACCGTCTCGCCGACGCGCTCGGCGTCGAGCTCGGCACCGGGTCGCTCGCCGCGGTGCACGCCGAGCTCGACCAGCTCGGCGGCTGGGACGGCGCGCGCGTCCCCGCGCCGGACGTCGACGTCGCGGAGCCGCCCGCGGTCCCGCCGGGGCACGCGGTGCTCGCCACGTGGCACCAGCTGCTCGACGGCGGCCGCCTGCAGGACGGTGAGCCGTACCTCGCGGGCACGGCCAAGCAGCCGCTGGCGCGCGTGTCCGCCACCACGGCGGCGGCCGCCCGGGTGGTCGACGGCGGGCAGATCGAGGTCTCGACCGACCGCGGGGCCGTGCGGGTGCCGGTGCTCGTCGCCGACATGCCGGACCACGTGGTGTGGCTGCCGACGAACGCCCGCGGCTGCGCGGTGCGCGACGTGCTCGGCGCCGGCGCCGGAACGGTCGTGCGCCTCGCGCCGGCCGCGGACGTCGACGTCCGGCCGGTCGCCGCACCGTCCACCGGCCCGCTGACGGGCGACACCGCGGAGGCCGTGTCCGGCGTCCGCATCGACGAGGGGGAGCGCGCATGAGCCCGCTGCTGTCCGCGGCCGTCGGCGACGGCGCCCAGGTGGGCGTCAGCGCCGACTTCAGCCAGGACGTGTTCTGGGTGTGGCTGCTCAAGGCCGTCGCGATCATCGTCTTCCTGCTGACGAGCGTGCTCATCGCCATCTGGTTCGAGCGCAAGGTCGTCGCCCGCATGCAGGTGCGGCCCGGGCCCAACGTGCACGGCCCGTTCGGCCTGCTGCAGTCGCTCGCCGACGCGATGAAGCTCCTGGTCAAGGAGGACGTCACCGTCAAGGCGGCCGACAAGCTCGTCTACATCGTCGCGCCGATGATCGCGGTGTTCTGCTCGCTGCTCACCTTCGCGGTCATCCCGTTCGGGCCCGAGGTCAGCATCTTCGGGGTGCTCACGCCGCTGCAGCTCACGGACTTCCCGGTCGCGGTGCTGTACATCCTCGCGTGCGCCGCCGTCGGGGTGTACGGGATCGTGCTCGGCGGCTGGTCCTCGAACTCGACGTACCCGCTGCTCGGCGGGGTGCGCTCCACGGCGCAGGTCATCTCCTACGAGCTCGCGATGGGCCTGTCCCTGGTCAGCGTGTTCATCATGGCGGGGTCGATGTCGACGTCGCAGATCGTCGACTCCCAGACCCAGGTCTGGTGGTTCCTGCCGCTGCTGCCGGCGTTCGTCATCTACCTGATCTCGATGGTCGGCGAGACGAACCGGCTGCCGTTCGACCTCCCCGAGGCCGAGGGCGAGCTCGTGTCCGGCTACATGACCGAGTACTCGTCCATGAAGTTCGCCTGGTTCTTCCTGGCCGAGTACATCAACATGCTCAACGTGTCGGCGGTCGCCACGACGCTGTTCTTCGGCGGCTGGCGCGCCCCGTGGCCGCTGTCGGCCATCGGCGACGGCGTGCTCAACACCGGCTGGTGGCCGGTGCTGTGGTTCCTCGCCAAGGTGTGGTTCTTCATGTTCGTGTTCGTGTGGATCCGCGGGTCCGTCCTGCGCTTCCGCTACGACCAGTTCATGAAGATCGGCTGGAAGGTGCTCATCCCCGCCGCGCTCGTGTGGGTCGTGGCGGTGACGCTGGTCCAGGCGCTGCGTCAGCTGTGGGACGTCGACCTGCGCACGACGCTGTTCGTGCTGGCGGGCCTCGTGCTCGTCGGGCTCGTGGTGTCGTTCCTGGTGCCGGAGAAGAAGCCCGCGCCCCCGCCGGAGCCCGAGCCGTTCGACCCGTTCGCCGACGGCTACCCCGTGCCGCCGCTTCCGGGGCAGGTGCTGCCGCCGTCGCCCCGTGCGCAGCGCCGGCTCGCCGCGACCGCGACGGATGCGGACACGTCGCCCCCGCCGCTGCAAGGACCGTCCGGACCCGAGACCCCGCTGGAGGTGCGCGGTGGCTGAGCGCGAGAAGAAGTCGGCCGGTGACGCCGGGCGTGCCGGTCGCGACGTCGAGCGCGCGCCGCGCGGCGGCGAGGTCGACCGGCCCGCCGAGGGCTACGAGTCGCTGATCGAGAAGCGCTCCGGCCTGGCCGAGCTGCTCGCCCCGGTGGGCGGGTTCGGCGTGACGCTGTCGAACATGTTCCGTCCGACCGTGACGGAGCAGTACCCGCGGGAGCAGGCGCCGACCAAGCCCCGCTACCACGGGCGCCACCAGCTCAACCGGTACCCCGACGGGCTCGAGAAGTGCATCGGGTGCGAGCTGTGCGCGTGGGCGTGCCCCGCGGACGCGATCTACGTCGAGGGCGGCGACAACACGCCCGACGCGCAGTTCTCGCCGGGGGAGCGGTACGGCCGCGTCTACCAGATCAACTACCTGCGCTGCATCTTCTGCGGCCTGTGCATCGAGGCGTGCCCGACGCGCGCCCTGACGATGACGAACGAGTACGAGCTCGGCGGGCCGACGCGCGCGGGCATGATCTGGGAGAAGCAGGACCTGCTCGCACCGCTGCGCTCCGGCCAGCTCGCGAGCCCGCACCCCATGGCCGAGGGCACGACGGACACCGACTACTACCGCGGCGAGGTCACGGGCGTGACCGAGGACCAGGTGGCGTGGGTCGCCGAGCACCGCCCCGACGACCCGACGCTGCCCGCCAACGCGGCGCAGGGCGCCACCGTGCCGGACCTCGGCGAGACGCGCCTCGCGCAGGCCGCGATCACGGCGGCGGCCCGCCGCCAGGGGGGTGCCCGATGACCGGCGCGCTCCTCACGGTGCTCCCCGCGGCCCTCGAGGAGACGGGCCGCACGACGACCGCCGAGGCGGTCCTGTTCTGGGTGCTCGCGCCGATCATGGTGCTCGCCGCGCTGGGCCTGCTGTTCGCGCGCAAGACCGTGCACGCGGCGCTCGCGATCATCGTCGTGATGATCTCGCTGGCGTTCCTCTACGTCGCGCAGGACGCGGTGTTCCTCGGCGTCGCGCAGGTGGTCGTCTACACCGGCGCCGTGATGATGCTGTTCCTGTTCGTCCTCATGCTCGTGGGCGTCGACCGGTCCGACTCGCTCGTGGAGACCATCCGCGGGCAGCGGTGGATCGGGGTGCTCGCGGGGGTCGGGCTCGGTGTGGTGCTCGCCGGCGTCGTGGGCCGCGCGGCGTACGCGCCGGCGGCCGGTCTCGCGGAGGCCAACGCGGCGTCGAACCCCGTGGGGGTCGCCCGGCTCGTGTTCGGCCAGCACGTGCTCGCCTTCGAGGTGGTCGGCTGCCTGCTCGTCGTCGCCGCGCTCGGCGCCCTCGTGCTGACGCACCGCCGCCGCCTGACGCCGCTCGTCGGCCAGCGCGAGCTCGCCCAGCGCCGCGTCCGCGAGGGCGGCAGCCTCGTGCCGCTGCCCGCCCCCGGCGTGTACGCACGGCACAACGCGATGGACGTCCCGGCCCTCGGGCCCGACGGCCGTCCGCTCGAGCAGTCGGTGCCGCGTGTGCTGCGCGTGCGCGGCCAGGAGGCGGACGCGCGCGAGTACGCCGCCCGCATCGACCGCGTGCTCGCGGGCGGCTGGGCCAACGGCGCCGGGTCGTTCACGTCCGCCACGGGGGACGGGCCGCCGACCGGCGGCCGGGACCTCGCCGTGCACGCCGCGGGCCAGGAGGACGCCCCGCAGGACGCGCCGGGTGGCGCCGACGGGGCGGACGAGTCGAGTGCGGCCAGCGCGGACGCGCACACCGCCGACGGGGACGAGATGCGCGACGAGGAGGTCGTCCGGTGAGCCTCACCCACTACCTCGTGCTGGCTGCGATCCTCTTCGCGATCGGCGCGACCACCGTCCTGCTGCGGCGCAACGCGATCGTCGTGTTCATGGGCGTCGAGCTCATGCTCAACTCCACGAACCTGCTGCTCGTGACGTTCTCGCGGTACCACGGGAACCTCACGGGCCAGGTGCTGGCATTCTTCGTCATGGTCGTCGCGGCGGCCGAGGTGGTCGTGGGTCTCGCGATCATCGTGTCGATCTTCCGGACCCGACGCTCGGCCTCGGTCGACGACGTCAACCTGCTGAAGAGCTGAGGGGCGGCACGTGCACACCCTGATGTCCCTGACGACGCCTGCCGTCGTGACGGCCGCCGACGCGGCGGTGGCCGCGGAGCCCTGGGCCGGCGCCCGCGCCGCCGCCTGGCTCGTCGTCGTGCCGCTCGTGTCCGCCGCCGTGCTCCTGCTGCTCGGCCGCCGCGCCGACCGCTGGGGCCACTGGCTCGGCGTCCTCGCGTCGGCCGCGTCCTTCGTCGTCGCGCTCGTCGTGACCCTCGGCCTGCTCGGCCTGCCCGCGGGGCAGCGCGTGCAGGACGTGACCCTCGGCACGTGGGTCGACGCGGGCGCGCTGACCGTCGACGCCGGGTTGCGCGTCGACCCGCTCGCGATGACGTTCGTGCTGCTCGTGACGTTCGTCGGCACGCTGATCCACGTCTACTCCGTGGCGTACATGGAGCACGACGTCGACCGCCGGCGGTTCTTCGCCTACCTCAACCTCTTCGTCGCGGCGATGCTCCTGCTGGTGCTCGCCGACTCCTACCTGCTGCTGTTCGTCGGGTGGGAGGGCGTCGGCCTGGCGTCGTACCTGCTGATCGGCTTCTGGAACCACCACACCCCGTACGCGGTGGCCGCGAAGAAGGCGTTCGTCGCCAACCGCGTCGGCGACGTCGGGCTCATCCTCGCGATGGGACTGATGTTCACGACGTTCGGCAGCCTGGACTTCGGCACGGTGAACGCCGGCGTCGCGCAGGCGAGCGAGGGCACGCTCACGCTCATCGGCCTCGCGCTGCTGCTGGCCGCGTGCGGCAAGTCGGCGCAGTTCCCGCTGCAGTCCTGGCTCGGCGACGCGATGGCCGGCCCGACGCCCGTCTCCGCGCTCATCCACGCCGCCACGATGGTGACGGCGGGCGTGTACCTGATCATCCGCTCCGGCGCGATCTACACCGCGGCGCCGACGGCCCAGCTGGTCGTCGCGGTCGTCGGCGCGATCACGCTGCTCTTCGGTGCGATCGTCGGCTGCGCGAAGGACGACATCAAGAAGGCGCTCGCCGCCTCGACGATGTCGCAGATCGGCTACATGGTGCTCGCCGCGGGGCTCGGGCCCATCGGGTACGCGTTCGCGATCTTCCACCTCGTCACGCACGGCTTCTTCAAGGCCGGCATGTTCCTCGGGGCGGGGTCGGTCATGCACGGCATGGACGACCAGGTCGACATGCGCCGCTTCGGGGGCCTCGGTCGGTACATGAAGATCACGTACCTCACGTTCATGGCCGGCTGGCTCGCGATCCTCGGGATCCCGCCGTTCGCCGGCTTCTGGAGCAAGGACAAGATCATCGAGGCGGCGTTCGTGCCGGTCGACGGCGAGCCGTGGCGCGCGTGGGTCTTCGGCGGCGTCGCGCTGCTGGGCGCCGGGATCACCGCGTTCTACATGTCCCGGCTGTTCTTCCTCACGTTCGAGGGGCAGAAGCGCTGGTCGCGGAAGCGCGACGGGTCGGCGCAGCACCCGCACGAGTCCCCGCTGCTCATGACCGTGCCGATGGTCGTGCTGGCGGTCGGCTCGGTGGGTCTCGGGTGGCTGCTGTCGAGCAGGGGCTTCGTCGAGTGGCTCGAGCCGTCGGTCGGGCACGCCGAGCACCACGACCCGGTGCTGCCGATCCCGGTCATCGTCGGTGCGACGCTCGCCGCGGTGGTCATCGGGCTCGTGCTCGCCTGGCGCCTCTACGCGATCGGGCAGGTCCCGGTGGAGCCGCCGCGCGGCACCGCGGTCACCCTCGCGGCGCGCAAGGACCTCTACCAGGACGTCGTCAACGACGCCGTCCTGGTCGAGCCCGGCCGCTACCTCACGCGCTCGCTCGTGTACGGCGACAAGGCGGTGGTCGACAACGCGGCGACCGGCCTGGGTCACGCCACGGTCGCCGTCGGGGACGCGGTGCGCCGCGTGCAGAACGGGTACGCCCGGTCCTACGCCGCGTCGATGCTCATCGGGCTCGTGGCGCTCACGGTCGTCGTCCTTGCCGTGCGCGGCTGAGGCGGAGGAGGCGGACAGATGACGGACTTCCCCTGGCTCACCGCACTGGTGGTCCTGCCCGCGCTCGGCGCGGTCGCGCTGTGGGCGCTGCCCGCAGGCGCGCGCCGGCACAGCCGCACGATCGCGCTCGCGGTCACGCTCGCCGAGCTGCTGCTCGCCGCGGGCGCGTTCGGCGCGTTCGACACGGGTGCCGCCGGCACCCACCAGCTGGTCGAGACCTACCCGTGGATCCCGGCGTTCGGTGCCTCGTGGGCGCTCGGCGTCGACGGCGTCGGCCTGGCCCTGATCGCGATGTCGGTCCTGCTGGTCCCGCTCGTCGTGCTCGCCGCCTGGCGGGAGCAGGGCTCGGGCGACGTGCCCACCGACCGGCTGCGGCACTACCTGGCGCTCGTCCTGCTGCTCGAGGCGTTCATCGTGCTCGTGTTCGCCGCGCGCGACGTCTTCCTGTTCTACGTCGTCTTCGAGGCGATGCTGATCCCCGTCTACTTCATGATCGGCGGGTTCGGCGGGGCGCGGCGCCGGTACGCCGCGGTGAAGTTCCTGCTCTACTCGCTCGCCGGCGGGCTGGTCATGCTCATCGGCGTCATCGGCCTGTACCTGCAGGGGCCGGGCGGGCCGGAGGGCTTCCTCGTCGAGAACCTCGTCGGCCTCGACATCGCGCCGACGCTCGAGCGGTGGCTGTTCCTGTCGTTCTTCGTCGCGTTCGCGATCAAGGCGCCGATGTTCCCCGTGCACACGTGGCTGCCCGACGCGGCCGAGCAGGCGCCCGCCGGCACCTCGACGCTGCTCGTCGGCGTGCTCGACAAGGTCGGCACGTTCGGCATGCTCACGCTCTGCCTCCCGCTGTTCCCGTCGGCGTCGCGGTGGGCCGCCCCGGCCGTCATCGTGCTCGCCGTGGTGTCGGTGCTCTACGGCGCGCTGCTCGCGATCGGGCAGAAGGACCTCATGCGCCTGGTGGCGTACACCTCGGTGTCGCACTTCGGCTTCATCGTGCTGGGGATCTTCGCGTTCACGTCGACGTCGGTGGCCGGCTCGTCGTTCTACATGGTCAACCACGGGCTCTCGACCGGGGCGCTGTTCCTGCTCGTCGGCTTCCTCGCCGCGCGGCGCGGGTCGCAGCAGGTCGCGGACTTCGGCGGCCTGCAGAAGGTCGTGCCGGTGATGGCGGGGATGTTCCTCGTCGTCGGCCTCTCGGCGCTGTCGCTGCCGGGGCTGTCGACGTTCGTCAGCGAGATCCTCGTGCTCGTCGGCAGCTTCCCGCGGCACCCCCTCGCGGCCGCCGTGGCGACGCTCGGCGTCGTGCTCGCGGCCGTCTACGTGCTGTGGACCTACCAGCGCCTGTTCAACGGGCCCGTCCGGCCCGAGCTGGGGCAGATGCCGGAGGCGTCGGCGCGCGAGCGCTGGGTCGTCGGCCCCCTGATCGCCGCGATGCTCGTGCTCGGGTTCCTGCCCGGGCCCGCGCTCGCCCTCGTGCGGCCCCCCGCCGAGACGACGCTCACGCAGGTGGGCGTCGAGGACGTCGAGCCCGACGTCCTCGTAGCCGAGCCCGCGTCCGAGGGGAGCGACCGGTGACCGCCTTCACCCCGCCCGACATCGCCTGGGGCCCGCTGGTCCCCGTGCTCGTCGTCCTGCTGGCCGCCGTGGCCGGCGTGCTCGTCGAGGCGTTCGTGCCCGACCGGCTGCGCCGTCCCGTGCAGCTCGGCCTGAGCATCGCCGCGCTCGCCGGTGCGCTCGTCGCCGTCGCGGCCCTGTGGGGCGGCGTGCGCCGCACCGGCGGCACGGACGTGCTCGGCGGGTCCCTCGTCGTGGACGGGCCGACGCTCGTCCTGCAGGGCACGCTCGCGCTGCTCGCGCTGCTGTCCGTCCTGCTCTTCGCCGACCGGCTCACGGGCGGGGAGGACGCGTTCGCGCCGTCCGCCGCGGCCGTGCCCGGCTCGGACTACGAGGAGGTCGCGCGGCGCAAGGGGCTGCGGCAGACCGAGGTGTTCCCGCTCCTGCTCTTCGCGACCGGCGGGATGATGATCTTCCCCGCGACGGCCGACCTGCTGACGCTGTTCGTCGCGCTCGAGGTGCTGTCGCTGCCGCTCTACCTGCTCGCGGGTCTGGCCCGCCGGCGGCGCCTGCTCTCGCAGGAGGCGTCGATGAAGTACTTCCTGCTCGGCGCGTTCGCGTCCGCGATCATGCTGTTCGGCATCGCGCTGCTCTACGGGTACAGCGGCTCGGTGCGGTTCGCCGACATCGCCGCCGCGACCAGCGCGCCGAGCGGCCTCGACGACCTGCTGCTCGTGGGCGCGGTGCTGCTGCTCGTCGGCCTGCTGTTCAAGGTCGGCGCGGTGCCGTTCCACATGTGGACGCCCGACGTCTACCAGGGCGCCCCCACGCCCGTCACCGCGTTCATGGCCGCGTGCACCAAGGTCGCCGCGTTCGGCGCCCTGCTGCGCGTGGTCTACGTGATGCTGCCCGGCATGTCGTGGGACCTCGAGGTCGTCCTGTGGGTCGTCGCGATCCTCACGATGGTCGTCGGGACCGTCGCGGCGCTCGTGCAGACCGACGTGAAGCGGCTGCTCGCGTACTCGTCCATCGCGCACGCGGGCTTCGTCCTGACGGGCGTCGTGGCGCTGGACCAGAGCGGCGTCACGGGCGTGCTCTTCTACCTGCTCGCGTACGGCGCGACGACGGTCGGCGCGTTCGGACTCGTGACTCTCGTGCGTGAGCGCGGTGCGGGTGACGTCGACGGTGAGCCCGCCGTGCTCGGCGAGGCCACGCGCCTGTCGCAGTGGGCGGGCCTCGGCCGGTCGCACCCGGTGCTGGCCGTGACGTTCACGCTCTTCCTGCTCTCGTTCGCCGGCATCCCGCTCACGGCGGGCTTCACCGGCAAGTTCGCCGTCTTCACGGCGGCCGTCGAGGGCGGGGCGTGGCCGCTCGCGCTCGTCGGGGTCCTGTCCTCCGTCGCCGCCGCGTTCTTCTACGTCCGCATCATCGTCCTGATGTTCTTCACGGAGGCCGCGGGCGCGGACGACGGCGGCTCCGCGCGGCCCGTCCCGGCGGCGGTCGGTGGCGGTGCCACCGCGGCCGGTGCCGCGGACGGCACGGCGGACGGCCCGGCGGACCCCGCACCGGTCGCGGCCACGGAGGCGGCCCCGGCCGCCGTCGCCACCGCGCAGGCGCCGGAGCGCGCCGGCACGACCGTGGTCGCCGGGGAGGGGCTGACGCTCGTCGCCGTCGGCGTGTGCGCCGTGCTGACGGTCGTGCTCGGCGTCGCACCGCAGCCCGTGCTCGACGCGATCGGCTCCGTGGCGGTGCTCCTGCCGTGACGCGACGCCAGGGTGCCGGACGAATCGCCCGGAACCGGACGGGAGCGACGCCCCGTTCCGTGCGACGACGTGCGGACGGATAGGTTCGTCCCGTGACGACCGCCCTCGCCCTCCCGCTGCACGACGCCGAGCTGGCGGAGCGCCTGACCGGCCGCATGTCCCTGGTCGAGGAGCTGCTGCGCGACTCCGTCACGTCGACCGACCCGATCGCGGACCTCGCCTCCCGGCACCTCGTCAACGCGGGCGGCAAGCGGCTGCGCCCGCTGCTCACCCTGCTCACCGCCGAGCTCGGGCACGCCGACCGCCGCGAGGTGGTCGACGCGGCCGCCGTCGTCGAGCTGACCCACCTCGCGACGCTGTACCACGACGACGTCATGGACTCCGCGCCCGTGCGTCGCGGGGCGCCGTCGGCGCACGAGGTGTGGGGCAACTCCGTCGCGATCCTCACGGGCGACCTCCTCTTCGCCCGCGCGTCGTCGATCGTGTCGGGGCTCGGCCCCGAGGCCGTGCGCATCCAGGCCGCGACGTTCGAGCGCCTGTGCCTCGGACAGCTGCACGAGACGGTCGGCCCGCGCCCCGAGGAGGACCCGGTCGAGCACTACCTGCAGGTCCTCTCGGACAAGACGGCGTCCCTGATCGCGACGTCCGCGCGGTTCGGCGCGATGTTCGCGGGGTGCTCGGCCGAGGTGGTGCGGACCGTCACGACGTTCGGCGAGACGATCGGCGTCGCGTTCCAGCTGGCCGACGACGTCATCGACCTCACCTCGGACGGCACCGTCACCGGCAAGACGCCCGGCACCGACCTGCGCGAGGGCGTCCCCACGATGCCGGCGCTGCTCCTGCGGGCCCGGGCCGGCGCGCCCGACGCCACGGACGCCGACCGCGCGGCGCTCGCGCTGCTGGAGTCCGACCTGTCGGAGGACGCGGCCCTCGCCGCGGCCGTGCAGGCGCTGCGCGAGCACGACGTCGTCGCCCTGACGCGCCGCCGGGCCGTCGACCTCGCGCACCAGGCGGTCGCCGAGCTGGGGCCGCTGCCCGCGGGACCGGTCAAGGAGGCCCTCGTGGCCTTCGCCGAGGCGCTCGTCGACCGCGCGTCGTGACGGGGTGACGTGATGGGAGCCGGCGTCGAGCTGCGGTCCGCGGTCGTGACCGACCGTGCCGCACGGGACACGAACGAGGACAGCGCGTGGGCCGCGGACGGCCTGTACGTGGTCGCCGACGGCATGGGCGGGCACGAGGCCGGCGAGGTCGCGTCGCGCGTCGCGATCGAGTCGGTGAGCGTGCTCGCGGGGGCCGAGCCGACGCTCGACGACGCCGGCGACGTGCTGCGCGAGGCCCACCGGCGCGTGCGGGACCTGCCGGCGGGCGGGGACAGGCGGCCCGGGACGACCCTCACGGGCGTCGTCGTCACCAGCCGCGACGGCGAGCCGTGCTGGCTCGTCCTCAACGTCGGCGACTCGCGCACCTACCGCATGGTCGGCGGGGTCCTCGAACAGCTCACGCGGGACCACTCGGAGGTGGCCGAGCTCGTCGCGGAGGGCCTGCTCGCGGTCGAGGACGCCGCGTTCCACCCCCGTCGCCACGTCGTCACGCGCGTCCTCGGCGGCGGGTCGCCGTCCGTCGAGCCGGACCTGTGGCTCTTCCCCGTCAGCCAGGGCGACCGCATGGTGGTGTGCTCCGACGGCCTCACCGACGTGCTGACCGACGCCCGCATCCAGGCCGTGCTGCGCGTGCGGACCGACGTGCGCGACGCCGCCGAGCGCCTCGTGCGCGAGGCCCTCGCCGCGGGCGCCCAGGACAACGTGACGGTCGTCGTGGTCGACGCTCTCGCGGTCACGCGCACGGGCGTCACGGACGCCGCCGGGCGATGACGGCGAGCCCCGCGGGGGGACGCGCGTGAGCGCCCGCGCCGCCGCGCCGCGGTGCGCGACCTGCGGGATGCCGCTCCCGCCCGACGCGGCCTCGTGCGCCGTGTGCGGCGCCCGCGTCCCGCTCATCGCCCGCCCCGACCTCGCCCGGCGTGCGTCGGACGGGAGGGCGACCGGTCGCCGCACGGCGGTGCCGTCGCCGGCGCCGAACCAGCTCGCGGGCGGCGTCCACGACCCTCGCGGGGACCTCCCCGCGCCCGTCGCGCGCCGGACGGGCGACGGCGGCGCCGCCCCGGCCCCGGCGCCGTTCGGTCCCGCGGTGCGTCGCCGCGCCGTCGAGCCGGTGCCCGTCCTGCCGCCGCCGTCGCTCGCCCGGCGCGCGCTCGCCCTCGCGGTCGACGCGGGGGTGGCGGCGGTGGCGGCCGGTGCGGCCGGCGGGGCGGCCCTGATCGGCGGCGCACCCCCGCTCGCCGCCGCCGCCACGGCCGCCCTGCTCGTGGCCGTGGCCCAGGTCGTCGCGGAGGGGGTCACCGGCACGACGGCGGGCGCCGTGGCGCTCGGGCTGCGTACCGTCACGCACGCGACCGGCCGCGTCCCGGGTGTCGGGCGCGCGTTCGTCCGGCAGCTCGTGGTCGGGCTCGGCGTGCCGCTGCTGCTCGCCGGGGCGTGGCTCGTCGCCGCGTCCGCGACGTTCGACCGGGGGCCCCACCGGCGCGGGTGGCACGACAAGGCGTCCGGCACGCGCGTGGTCGACGCCACCGTGCCGCCGGCCGGGCGCGCCCCGGAGCCGCCTGCCGCGGCTCCGCTCGATGCCGTCCCGCGCGGGAGCGGTCTGCCGGACCTCCCTCTGCGCGGGACCGCTCTGCCCGGTCCTGCTCTGCCCGGCCCTGTTCGGCCGGACCCTGCTCACCCCGGTCCCGCGCCGGTCGCCGCCGCCCAGCCCGGTGCCACGGCGCCGGTCACCGCGCCCGTCACCGCGTCGATCCCCGCGGCGCCCGGGGGCGAGCTCCCGGCCACCGGCGCCGTGCCGCCGCCGACGCGGGTGACCGCCGACCTGCCGCCGGCGCCGCTCGCACCGGTGCGGGCCGCGGGGGCGGACACCCGCCCTGCCCCGGAGGACCCCCTCCCCGCCGAGCGCCCCGCCGTGCGGCGCGCCGACCTGCGGGGCGACGCCGGGCCGGTGCCACCGGTCGCCGCGCCGTCGTCCCCGGACGGGCTCGACGGCACCGACCCGGGTGCGGGGCGCTGGGCACCGCCGGCCGGGTCGGCGCTGCACGACGAGCTGGTCGAGCTGGAGCACACGCGCGTGCGCCACCCCGCCCAGCTGCGCCGCCGCGCCGTGACCCTCGCGCTGCAGTTCGACACCGGGCCCCGCGTGCGCGTCGTCGGCCGCGGCCTGGCCGGACGCGGCCCGCGTGCCGAGGACGGCGCGGACATCCTGCACGTCGTCGCCGTGGACGACCCGTCCCGCTCGGTCTCGCGCGTGCACCTCGAGTTCGGTCCGCTGCCCGCGACGGCACCCGACGAGGCCGTCCGGCTGTGGGTGCTCGACCGGGGGTCGACGAACGGCACGGTCGTCGTCGCGCCCGACGGCGAGGCCCGCGTGCTGCCACCGGGCACGCGCGGGGTCGTCGGCGCGGGGTGGACGCTGCGCCTGGGGGAGCGGGTCGTCCGCGTCGAGGACGACTGAGGCCCGGACGACTGAGGCCCGCGCGGCCGCACTCAGCGCGCGGGTGCGGCGCCGGGGTCGCTCACGTCTCCCGCCGCGAGGGCTCCGGCGTGCCCCGCGTCGAGCGCGGCCGGCTCGGCCGGGCCGCCGGGCGACGGCGCGGTGCGGCGGGTCCTGGCACGCGCGGCGAGGCGGGTCGCGCGGGCGTTGCGGAGCCCGTCGGCCGTGAGCACGAGCAGCGCGACCCACACCAGACCGAAGCCCCACCACCGTGCGGGCGGCATCTCCTCGCCGGCGACGAGCACGCCGATCGCGAGCTGCAGCACGGGGGCGAGGTACTGCAGCATGCCGACGACGGACAGCGGCAGGCGGCGTGCGGCGGAGTTGAACAGCAGCAGCGGTATCGCGGTCAGCACGCCGGACGCCGCGAGCCCCGCGGCGTGCCACGGGCCGTGCGCGCCCCACGTGCCCGTCCCGGTGGCCTGCAGCCAGGCGAGGTAGCCGACGGCGAGGGGCACGAGCACGGCCGTCTCGGCGGCGAGGCCCGGCAGGGCGGGGACGCGCGCGCCGACCGTGCTCTTGATGAGCCCGTACACCCCGAAGCTCGCGGCGAGCGTGAGGGCGATCCACGGCAGCCGTCCCAGGCCGGCGGTGATGACGACGACGGCCGCCGCCCCGAGGCCGAGCGCCACCCACTGCACGGCGCGCAGGCGCTCGCCGAGCACGAGCACCGCCAGCCCGACGGTCACGAGGGGGTTGATGAAGTACCCGAGGGCGGCGTCGACGACGTGCCCCGTCGTGACGCCGTGCACGAACACCAGCCAGTTCACGGCGAGCAGCACGGCGGCGAGCGTGAGGCGGGCGAGGAGGCGGCCGTCGCGCAGCACCGTCAGGAAGGTGCCCCACGTGCGCGTCGCGAGCAGCAGCAGGACGCAGAACAGCAGGGACCACACGACGCGGTGGGCGATGATCTCGACCGGGCCGGCCGGTGCCAGCAGCGGGAAGAACAGCGGCAGGCCGCCCCACATGACGTAGGCGGCGACACCGGCCGCGAGGCCGGCCCGGCGGTCGGGGGCGGGGTCCTCGGGCACAGGTCACTGTAGGCGCGGCTGCGCTGGCCTGCACGAACATCCGCCGTCCACATCGTGGTCTGTCCGTATCGTGGAGTGGACATGAGGGTGACCTCACCCGAGCGACTAGCATCGGACGAGCAGCGTCCTCGCCTGCGCCGCTCGCACGCCGCGGACGGGCACACCGCCCGCACCGCGGCCCCGTCGCGGCGGCCGGCAGGCGAGGGCTCCCCGACCGGAAGGCAGCAGCGACCCGTGAGCACCCCGACCCTGCGCGTCGCCATCGTCGGCGCCGGACCGGCCGGCATCTACGCGGCCGACATCCTGTCGAAGACCGACCTCGACGTCAGCATCGACCTGTTCGAGCGCCTGCCCGCGCCGTTCGGCCTGGTCCGCTACGGCGTCGCGCCGGACCACCCGCGGATCAAGCAGATCATCGTCGCGCTGCACAAGGTGCTCGAGCGCGGCGACATCCGGCTCATCGCGAACGTCGACTACGGCACGGACCTCAAGCTCGACGACCTGCGCCACTTCTACGACGCGGTCATCTTCTCCACCGGCTCGATCCGCGACGCCGCCCTCGCGATCCCCGGCATCGACCTCGAGGGCTCCTACGGCGCGGCGGACTTCGTCTCCTGGTACGACGGGCACCCCGACGTGCCGCGCACGTGGCCGCTCGAGGCGCAGCAGGTCGCCGTGCTGGGCGCCGGCAACGTCGCGCTCGACGTCGCCCGGATCCTCGCCAAGCACGCCGACGACCTGCTGCCCACCGAGGTGCCCGACAACGTCTACGACGTCCTCAAGGCGAACCCCGTCACGGACGTGCACGTCTTCGCCCGCCGCGGTCCCGCGCAGGCCAAGTTCTCGCCGCTCGAGCTGCGCGAGCTGGGCCACGTGCCCGACGTCGACGTCGTCGTCTACCCGGAGGACTTCGACTTCGACGAGGGCTCCGAGGCGGCGATCCGCTCGAGCAACCAGACCAAGCAGGTCGTCAAGACCCTCACGGACTGGACCCTGAAGGAGCCCGAGGACCTCACGGCCTCGCGCCGCATCCACCTGCACTTCCTGCACAAGCCGGTCGAGGTGCTGGGCGAGGACGGCCGGGTCGTCGCGCTGCGCACCGAGCGCACGCGGCTGCGGGGTGACGGCAACGTCGTCGGCACCGGCGAGACGTACGAGTGGCCCGTCCAGGCGGTCTACCGCGCGGTGGGCTACTTCGGCTCCCCGCTCGTCGACATCCCGTTCGACGACGTCGCGGGCGTCATCCCCAACCGCGAGGGCCGCGTGGTCGACGTGGACGGCGAGCCGCTGCCGGGCATCTACGCGACGGGCTGGATCAAGCGCGGTCCCGTCGGCCTCATCGGCCACACCAAGTCGGACGCCTCTGAGACGGTCCGCCACCTCGGCGAGGACGTCGCGGCCGCCGGCGCGGCGTTCTACACCGCCGCCGAGCGGGACCCGCAGGCCGTCCTCGAGTTCCTCACCGCCCGCGGGGCCGAGCCGATCGACTGGTCGGGCTGGGAGCTGCTCGACGCCTACGAGCGCTCGCTCGGCGAGCCGCACGGGCGCCAGCGCGTCAAGGTCGTCCCCCGCGAGCACATGGTCGCGGTCGCGCGCGGCCGCGGGCTGACCACCGACTGACCCCGACCCGACGAGGGCCCCGCACGCGCGACGTGCGGGGCCCTCGTCGTACCGGCGGCAGTGCGGCGTGCCCGGTGGTGCCGGCCGCCGGTCGCGTCAGCTCGTGAAGCGCTGCAGGAAGTCACGCGTGCGCGGGCGCTGCGGGTCGCCGAGCACCTGCGCCGCCGGGCCGTGCTCGTGCACCCGGCCCGCGTGCAGGAAGACGACCTCGTCGGCGACGTCCCGCGCGAACGCCATCTCGTGCGTGGCGAGCAGCATCGTCAGCCCCGACCCCTTGAGCTCGCCCAGGAGGTCGAGCACCTCGCCGACGAGCTCGGGGTCGAGCGCGCTCGTGACCTCGTCGAGCAGCAGGACGGCGGGCCGGGACACCAGCGCCCGGGCGATCGCGACGCGCTGCTGCTGCCCCCCGGACAGCTCGTCGGGGAACGACCGGGCCTTGCCGGCGAGGCCGACCCGCTCGAGCACGGCCATCGCCTGCTCGTCCGCGTCGCGCCGGCCGACCCCGTGCACGAGCCGCGGCGCGAGCGTCACGTTGTCGAGCACGCGCAGGTGCGGGAACAGGTTGTAGGCCTGGAACACCATGCCCATGCGCGCGCGGACCGCGTTGGCGTCCAGGCGCGGGTCGGTGATGTCCGTGCCCTCGAGCTCGATGACGCCGTCGTCGACGTCCTCCAGCAGGTCGACGCAGCGCAGCAGCGTCGACTTGCCCGACCCGGACGCCCCGATGAGGACGACGACCCGGTGCGCGTGCACGTCGAGCGAGAGGTCGTCGAGCACGACGTGCTCGCCGAACGCCTTGCGCAGGTGGCGCACGGACAGCAGCGGCGCGCCTGCGTCGTGCGCCGTCACCGCAGCGCCCCCGCGCCGGCGAGGCCGCCCTGGGCGCCGAGCCAGCCCGAGCGCCGGGCGAGCGCGTCGGTCAGGCGCGTCAGGGGGATCGTGAGCGCGACGAACAGCACGCCCGCGAGCACGTAGGGCGTGAAGTTCGCGTACGTCGCCGTCGAGATCTGCGCGGCGCGCACGGCGTCGACCGCGCCGAGGATCGAGATCAGGCCGGAGTCCTTGCTCAGCGACACGAGGTCGTTGAGCAGCGGCGGCACGACGCGGCGCACGGCCTGCGGCAGGACGACGTGGCGCATCGCCTGCCCGCGGCTCAGCCCGAGCGAACGTGCGGCGGCGACCTGCGACGGGTGCACGGACTCGATGCCCGCGCGGAACACCTCGGCGACGTACGCGGAGTACGTGAGCACGAGGGCGAGGCCGCCGAGCACGACGGCCGACGTCGGCACGCCCTGCAGCCGCAGGCCGGGCAGCCCGAACCCGACGAGCAGCAGCACGAGGATGAGCGGCAGGCCGCGGAAGACGTCGACGTACGCGGTGGCGAGCAGGCGCAGCGGCGCGAAGGCCGGGCCCTGCAGCGTGCGCGCGAGCGCGAGCAGGAGCGCCACCACGACGATCACGACGGCGCACACCGCCATGACCCGCACGTTGAGCCACAGCCCCTCGAGCACGGCGGGCAGCGCGCGGCGCGCGACGTCGGCGTCGAAGAACGACGCGCGCACGCGCGGCCAGCCGGGTGTGGCGCGCACCGCCAGCACGGCGACGACCGCGAGGCCGATCGTCGACGCGAACGCGACGGCGGTGGACCGCCGCGCCCGTGCGCGCCGGTACGCCTCGCGCTCGCGCTGCCGCGCCGACGCGGTCCAGACGGGCGCGGAGGCGTCCGGCGTGGTCGCGGTCACCCGAGGACGGGTGCGCCGGCGGCGTCGGTCAGCCAGCGCGCCTCGAGCTGCGCGAGGGTGCCGCCCGCCCGGAGCGCCTCGACGGCGTCGGTGACCGCGTCGGTCAGCGGGCTGCCCTTGTCGAGCACGAACCCGAAGGCGTCCCCGCCGGCGCTGTCGGGGAGCTGGCCGACCAGCACGCCGCCGTCGAGCTCCGCCGCGGTCATGTACAGCGCCGTGGGCAGGTCGACGACGATCGCGTCGACGAGCCCGGCGACCAGCGCCTGCTTGACCTGGTCGTTGTCGTTGTAGACGGCGATGTCGGCCGTCGGCGCGATGCTCTCCTGCGCGGCGGTGAGGCTCGTCGTGCCGACCATCGCACCGAGGCGCACGCCCTGCAGCTCCGCGAGCGTCGTGGCGGTGGCGGCCGGTGTCCCCTCGAGCGCGACGACCGTCTGCGACGTCTCGTAGTACGGCGCGGAGAAGTCGAGGCTGGCGCGTCGCTCGTCGCTGATCGACACCTGGTTGACCGCCACGTCGAACGCCTTGGCGCCCGGCGCGATGATCTGCTCGAACGTCGCGTCGACCCACACGACCTCGTCCGCGGCGTAGCCCAGCTCCTCGGCGACGGCGTACGCGACGGCGGCCTCGAACCCCTCGCCGCTCTCCGGCTCGCCGACGACCCACGGCTCGTACGCCGGCCTCGACGTGGCGACCGTGAGGACGCCCTCGGTGACCGTCGCGGGCGCGCCGTCGCCGGCGGGGCCCGTGGCGGCGTCGGACCCCTCGTCGACGGGCGCGCACGCCGCGAGCGCCAGGGCGGCGACGGCGGCCAGGGCGGTGAGTCGGGCGGTGCGCATGGGGTCTCCTCGGGCAGCGGGGCGGTGCGCACAGGATAGTGAGACGCGGCGGGCTGCCCGGCGCCACGGCCGGGGAACGAGACCGCCGGGCGGCGCGTTCACCCGGGAGAGGCACGCGGCCGCCCGACGCGGGCGGGGGAGGACGGACATGGGGCACCAGCACTTCAACGGCCTGAAGACGGCGGCGCTGTTCGGCGCGATGTGGGCCGTCCTGCTCGGCATCGGCTACCTGCTCGGTGGCGGACGGCCGGGCTGGCTCCTGCTCTTCGCGGGCATCGGGCTGGTGACGACCGCGTACAGCTACTGGAACTCGGACAAGATCGCGATCCGGGCCATGCGTGCACGGCCGGTCAGCGAGATCGAGCAGCCGGGGATGTACCGGATCGTGCGCGAGCTGTCGACGGCCGCGCGCCAGCCGATGCCGCGCCTGTACATCTCCCCGACGATGGCCCCGAACGCGTTCGCGACGGGCCGCAACCCGCAGAACGCCGCCGTGTGCTGCACCGAGGGCATCCTGCAGATGCTCGACGAGCGCGAGCTGCGCGGGGTCCTCGGGCACGAGCTGATGCACGTCTACAACCGCGACATCCTCACGTCGTCGGTGGCCGCGGCGATCGCGGGCGTCATCACCTCGCTCGCCCAGTTCGCGCTGTACTTCGGCGGCGGCGGCCGCCGCGAGGGCGGCAACCCGCTGGCGGGGCTCCTGCTCGCGCTGCTGGCCCCGGTCGCCGCGAGCCTCATCCAGCTCGCGATCAGCCGCACGCGGGAGTACGACGCCGACGAGGACGGCGCGGCCCTCACCGGGGACCCCCTCGCGCTCGCGTCGGCGCTGCGCAAGCTCGACGCGGGCACGCACGCCCGCCCGTTGCCGCAGGAGCGCGAGCTCGTCGACGTCTCGCACCTGATGATCGCGAACCCGTTCCGCGGCGGCGGCCTGGGCCGGATGTTCGCGACGCACCCGCCGATGGCCGAGCGCATCGCACGGCTCGAGGCCCTCGCCGGCAACCAGGGCGGGCTCACGCGCTACTGACGCGGCCCACCCGGCGGTCCGCGACGCCACGAGGGCGCCCCACGACGTGGTCGCGGGGCGCCCTCGTGCCGTCGGACCCGTGCCTCAGCGGTAGTTGGTGAACTGCAGGGCCGCGTCGACGTCGGCGCCCTTCAGGAGCGCGATCGCGGCCTGCAGGTCGTCGCGGCTCTTGGCCGAGACGCGCAGCTCGTCGCCCTGGATCTGCGTCTTGACGCCCTTCGGCCCCTCGTCGCGGACGAGCTTCGCGAGCTGCTTGGCGACCTCGGTGCTGAGGCCCTCCTTGATGCTCGCGGCCAGGCGGTACTCCTTGCCCGAGGGCTTCGGCTCGCCGTCGCCCGTGTCGAGCGACTTCAGCGAGATGCCCCGCTTGATGAGCTTGGACTGCAGGACGTCCAGCACCGCCAGGACGCGCTCCGAGGAGTTCGCGACCATGAGGATGCTCTCGCCGCTCCACGCGACGGACGCCCCCACGCCCTTGAAGTCGTACCGCTGGGCGATCTCCTTCGCGGCCTGGTTCAGGGCGTTGTCGACCTCCTGCCGGTCGACCTTGCTGACGACGTCGAACGAGGACTCGCTCGCCATGGTGCTCCCTCCCGGCGCCCGCGGGTGGGGGCGCCTCGTGCGGACCGTGCGCGGGGGCCGCCGGCGCCCGTCGCCGCCGCGTGCGGCCCGGACGTGGCGCGAGCGTCCTCGCGGAGTTGCTATCCTTCCATCCGCACGCCGCTCACGCGGACGGCGGACGGGCCCCGGCCCGGACGCCCGAGCACGGGTGGCGTCCCCTTGGCGGGTTACCCGAGTGGCCAAAGGGGGCTGACTGTAAATCAGCTGGCAACGCCTACGGGGGTTCGAATCCCTCACCCGCCACGGACGAAGGGCCTCCTCGCAGTGCGAGGAGGCCCTTCGCCGTCCCGGGCGTCAGGCGCAGGTGTACGCGCCGGTGGTCAGGGAGACGGTGGCGCCCTCGTAGCGGGTGTCGAAGACCCCGGCGTCCTCCTCGGACGCGAACGCGAGGCCGACGGCGACCGGTGCCTCGATGCCCGTGAGCCCGGCGATCTTCTCGCCGGCGCCCTCCTGGCACGCCGGGTCCCAGACCTCGGCGTCGTAGCCCAGCTCCGCGAGGCGGGCGACCTCCTCCTCCAGGGCGCCCTCGCCGCCGGCGTCCGCGACCCCCGTCCAGACCACCCAGAGATCGCCCTCGGCCTCGGCGGGCTCGACCGCCTCGGGCCACTCCGCGGTCGACGGGTCGACGCCGTCGTCGCCCGAGCACGCGCTCAGGCCGACGGCGAGGGCGCCGGCGGCGAGGAGCGCGGCGGCGCGACGGGACGCACCGGCGGACGTGCGGCGGGCGCGACGGGGGAGGGCAGGCATGGGGCGCATGCGGCGGATCGTGGCACGCGGCCCGCGCGCCGAGGCACGGGGGGAAACGTTTAGGTGGCGGGTGCGCGGAGCGGCCCGCCCGTGCCCGGCGGGGGCTGCGGGGCCGATTTCACCGGCACCCCCGGGCCCGTGTACTCTGGTCCGCGCTGCCCCGATAGCTCAGTCGGCAGAGCGTCTCCATGGTAAGGAGAAGGTCAAGGGTTCGATTCCCTTTCGGGGCTCTGTGGTGTGTCAGGGGCCGGTCACCCTCGGGTGGCCGGCCCGGACAGCCGCTGCGGCGGGATAGCTCAGGTGGTTAGAGCACACGGCTCATAATCGTGGTGTCGCGGGTTCGAATCCCGCTCCCGCTACCACGTCCGGCGAAGACCCTTAGCAGCAGCGCGTGTCGGCCGGCGCGCGCCAGGAGAAGAGCGCAGCCCCCCTCGGGGCGCGAGAGGTGACACAGACATGGCCAGCAAGAGCTCGGACGTCCGCCCGAAGATCACCCTTGCCTGCACGGAGTGCAAGGAGCGGAACTACATCACCAAGAAGAACCGTCGGAACAACCCCGACCGGCTCGAGATGAAGAAGTTCTGCCCGCGGGACAACAAGCACACGGTGCACCGCGAGACCCGCTGACGCGGGCACGCGCACTACCGAGCGACCGCTGACGTGCCGGTCGACACCACATTCGCCGGGCGGGTCTACCCGCCCGGCGACGTGTATGTGGTCTCCCGCGAGAAGATCCGCGAGTTCGCGGAGGCGACGGGTGCCACGCACCCCGCGCACGTCGACCCCGTCGCGGCGCGCGCCCTCGGGTACCCCGACGTCGTCGCGCCTCCGACGTTCGCGGTCGTGATCGCGCAGCGCACCGAGGCGCAGTACGTCGACGACCCCGGCGCGGGCATCGACTTCAGCCGCGTCGTGCACGCCGACGAGCGGTTCACGCACCACCGGCCGCTGCACGCGGGGGACCGCGTGGTCCCGACGCTGCACGTCGACGCCGTGACGGTGCGCGGCGGGCTCGCCATGGTGACCACGCGCTGCGAGCTCGCGGACGAGTCCGGGGCCCCGCTCGCGTCGGTCGTCTCCACGCTCGCCGTCCGGCCCGAGGAGGGGGACGCGTGAGCCCCCGCCCTGCGCTCGCGGACCTGGCGGTCGGCCAGGAGCTCGCGCGTCGCACGGTCGTGGTCGACCGCGCCCGCCTCGTGCGGTACGCCGGTGCGAGCGGCGACGCGAACCCCATCCACTGGAACGACCGCGTCGCGAGGTCCGTCGGGCTGCCGGGCGTCATCGCGCACGGCATGTGGACCATGGGCGCGGCCGCCGCGGTCGTCGCCGACTGGGCCGGGGACCCCGGTGCGGTGGTCGACTACCGGACCCGGTTCACGCGCCCCGTGCCCGTGCCGGACCCCGGCCACGCCGAGGTCGAGGTCGTCGCCACCGTGGGGGCGCTCGACGCGGACGCCGGGACGGTGCGCGTCGACCTCGCCGTGGCGGTCGAGGGTGCGCGCGTCCTGGGCAAGGCGCAGGCGGTCGTCCGCCTCTCCTGACGCGGTCGACCCGCGGCCCGGTCAGACGGGGACGGGGCCTGTGGTCGTGCCCTCGCGCAGCGCGACCGGCAGGACGCGCTCCTCGGCGTCGCGGCCCGCGAGCAGGTCCGCCACCGCGTCGCCGATGGCCGCGCCCTTGTCGGCGAGCGGCTGCGCGACGGACGTCAGCACGTCGGGGGCGAGCCACGGCAGGTCGAGACCGTCGAACCCGGCCACCGAGACGTCCTGCGGGACGCGCAGGCCGAGCTCGCGCGCGGCCAGCACCACGCCCGAGGCCAGCAGGTCGGACTGGCAGATGATGGCCGTGGGCCGGTCGGCCGCCTGCAGCAGCGCGCGCCCGGCGGCCGCGCCGTGCTCGACGAGCGACGCGGGGGTCTCCCACACCACGGTCGGCTCGACGCCCGCGTCGGTGACGCCGGCGAGGCGGCGGCGGGTGATCTCCCACGCGATGCCGGACAGTCGACCGGGGCCGGCGGGCCCCTCGACGCGGTCGCGGTCGAAGGGCAGCGTGACGGTCGCGATCCGGCGGTGCCCGAGGCCGACGACGTGCCGGGTGAGCTCGGCCATGCCCCCGCGGTCGTCGATGCCGACGACCGCGACGTCCGGCTGGGGGGTGCCCTCGACGAGCACCACGGGGATGCCGCGGTTGCGCAGCGTCTCGAGCACCGGGTCGTCGGTGGTGCCGCCCCACATCTGCACGGCGACGTCCATCGCCGCCGTGCTGAGCAGCGGGTCGACGGGCGGCTGCGTCGTGTCGTGCGGCCCGGGCACGAGGAGCACGCCGAGGCCGAGGGGCCCGAGGCGGGCGGTGAGGCCGTCGAGGACCTGCACCGTCACCGGGTCCCGGAACGCGCGCCGCAGCACGTCGCCCATGACGACGCCGACGATGCCGGAGCGGCCGCGGCGCAGCTGGCGGCCGAGCGGGTTCGGGCCGGCGTAGGCGAGGGTGCGGGCCGCCTCCAGCACGCGCTCGCGCGTGCGGTCGGCGATCGGGCCGGAGCCCGAGAACGCCAGGGAGGCGGTCGACACCGAGACCCCCGCGGCGGCGGCGACGTCGGCGAGGGTGGTGCGCTGGGCGGACAGTGTCGGCACCTTTCGTGGGCCGGCCACGTACCGGCGCAGGTCGCGAGGGTGTCGTCGGGCCGCGGCGCGGCGCCGTTTGACGACGCGAGCAGCGTACCCGCAGACTTGACGAAACCCCCTCGAATCGATCCGAGCTCGCGGCGTGCGCATCGGGTCGATTCGCGCCGCCGCACCGTCAGTCGGCCCCGAGCACCGGACGAGGAGGAGCCCGATGAGCGCGTCGCGCGACGTGACGAGCACCGGTGAGCACGCCGCCCCGCGCGAGGTCCGCGCCGCGTCGGCGGCCGTCTTCACCGTCTTCCTCCTGGCGGGGTGGAACTTCGCCAGCTGGGCGTCGCGGCTGCCGGCGGTCCGCGACGCGCTCGACCTCACGCCCGACCGGATGGGTCTGCTGCTCCTCGTCGGGTCCTTCGGGTCGCTGCTCGCGCTCCCGCTGTCCGGGCTGGTCGTCGAGCGGCTGGGGGCGCGTCGCACCGTGCTCGGCTTCGGCGTGCTCAACGCCGTCGGGTACGCGCTCGCGTGCGTCGGCGTGGCCACCGGCCAGGTCGTCGTCGTGGGGGTCGGCCTCGTCCTCGCCGGTGTCGGCACGGGGGTGTGGGACGCGTCGATGAACCTCGAGGGCGCGCTCGTCGAGCAGCGCCTGGGCCGGACGGTCATGCCGCGGTACCACGCCGGCTTCTCGTTCGGCACGATGGCGGCGGCCGGCGCCGCGGCCGTCCTCGCCGGGCTGGACGTACCCGTCGAGGTGCACCTGCCGGTCGCCGTGGCGCTGTCGAGCGTGGTGCTGGCCCTGGCCGTGCGCTCGTTCCTCGCCGACGCGGGCGCGCCGCCGGCCGCGGACGGGGCCCCGGCCGGGTCCACCGCCGGGGCGGACCCCGCGACCGCCGCCCCCGCGCCCCGCGGGACGCGCGCGGCCCTCGGCGCGTGGCTCGAGCCGCGCACGCTCCTCGTCGGCCTCGTCGTGCTCGCGGCGGCGCTCACCGAGGGGGCCGCGAACGACTGGGTGAGCCTCGCCGTCGTCGACGGCTTCGACACCGGCCACGCCGTCGGCGCGCTGGGCTTCGGGCTGTTCGTCACCGCCATGACCGCGATGCGCCTGCTCGGCACGCGGCTGCTCGACCGGTACGGCCGGGTCGCGGTGTTGCGCCTGTGCGCGGGGCTCGCGTTCGTCGGGCTGCTGGTGTTCGGGCTCGCGGGCAGCCTGTGGGTCGCGCTGCTGGGCGTCGTCGCGTGGGGTGCGGGCGCGGCCCTCGGCTTCCCGGTCGGGATGAGCGCGGCGTCGGACGACCCGCGCCGTGCGGCCCAGCGCGTCGCCGTCGTCTCGACGATCGGCTACTCGGCCTTCCTCGCCGGGCCGCCGCTGCTCGGCCTGCTCGCCGAGCGCGTCGGCTACCGGCCCGCGCTGCTCGCGATCCTCGTGCCGGTGGTGCTGGGGCTGCTCGTCACCAGCGCCGCCCGCCCGCTGGCGGAGCCCGGCGGCTCGGGGGCGCGCGGCGCACCGCGCGACGTAGCCTGACGGGGTGGAGCTCGACACCTGCGCCCTGCCCGGTCCCGCACCGGAGCCGGCCGACGCCCCCGTCCCGACGCACGACGGCGCCCCCGCGCTCGCGGACCTGACGACCCTGCGCGTCGGCGGGCCCGCGCGGCGGTACGTCGAGACGCGGACGGAGCAGGAGCTGATCGGCGTCGTCCGTGACGCGGACGACGCGGGCGAGCCGCTCCTCGTGCTCGGCGGCGGCTCCAACGTGCTCGTCGACGACGCCGGCTTCCCGGGGGTCGTCGTCCGCGACGTCCGCGGCGGCGTGGAGGTGCCGGACGCGTCGGCGTGCGCGGGCGTCACCCTGACGGTCCCCGCCGGGACGGTCTGGGACGACGTGGTCGCGTACGCCGTCGAGCACGAGCTCGTCGGCCTCGAGGCGCTGTCCGGCATCCCCGGGTCCACCGGCGCCACGCCGGTGCAGAACGTGGGCGCCTACGGCCAGGAGGTCGCGCAGACGATCTCGCAGGTCCGCGTCTGGGACCGCGGGCGTGCCCGGGTGCGCACCCTGCCGTGGGTGACGCTCGCGTTCGGGTACCGCACGTCGCTGCTGAAGCGGTCGATGCGCGCCTCGGCGGACGACCCGGCGGCGCCCTGGGGCCCCACGCCCCGGTACGTCGTGCTGGACGTGACGTTCCAGCTGCGGCCGGGTTCGCTCTCGGCCGCGATCGCGTACCCCGAGCTCGCGCGCACGCTGGGCGTCGCCGTGGGGGAGCGGGCGCCGCTGGCCGACGTCCGCGCGGCGGTGCTCGCGCTGCGCTCGCGCAAGGGCATGGTGCTCGACGCCGGCGACCACGACACGTGGAGCGCCGGCTCGTTCTTCACCAACCCGGTGCTGCCTGCCGCGGACGCCCAGGCGCTGCCCGCCGACGCCCCCCGCTGGCCGCTGGACGACGGCACGGTCAAGACCAGCGCCGCCTGGCTGATCGAGCACGCCGGCTACGGCCGCGGGTACGGCGCCCCGGGCCCGGCCGCGCTCTCCTCGAAGCACGCGCTGGCGCTGACGAACCGCGGTGACGCGCGCGCGGGCGACCTCGTCGCCCTGGCGCGGGAGCTGCGCGACGGCGTGCGGGACCGGTTCGGCGTCGTGCTCGAGCCCGAGCCGGTGCTGGTCGGCACCGCGCTCTGACCCCCGCCCCGGACCGCCGCCCGCCCGACCCTGGGGCCACGGTGCGGACGGCACGTCGGCCCGCGCGACCGGGGCCGCTGGCCGCTACCCGGTCGCGGCCGACCTGCTCGCGCCACGGCCGGCCGCAGCGATCGTGCCCGACGTGCTCCGGGACTCATCGTCGCCGGCCGCGTCGTCGGCGAGCCACGCGTCCACCCCGGCCAGCAGCCGGGCGCGCGTGGCCGCCGACGCCCGGCTCGCGCGGATCGACGCCCGCGCCAGGTCGGCCAGCTCGGCATCGGTGAACCCGTGCATCTCGCGGGCGACGCGGTACTGGTCGACCAGACGCGAGCGGAACAGCAACGGGTCGTCGGCGCCGAGCGCCACGGTGGCCCCGGCGTCGACGAGCGTGCGCAGCGGCACGTCCCGCGCCGTCGGGTACACGCCGAGCGAGACGTTGGACGCCGGGCACACCTCGAGCGCCACGCCCTCCTCGACGACCCGCGCGAGCACGCGCGGGTCCTCGCCGCTGCGCACGCCGTGGCCGAGCCGGTCGGGGTGCAGGTGGTCCAGGACGCTCTCGACGTGCGCGGGCCCCAGCAGCTCGCCACCGTGCGGGACGCTGGCCAGACCCGCCCGGCGGGCGATCGCGAACGCCTGCGCGAACTCGGCGGTGTCGCCGCGGCGCTCGTCGTTCGACAGGCCGAACCCGACGACCTCGCCCGGTCCGTCGCCCGCGTGCCTGGCGGCGAGCCGGGCCAGCACGCGCGCGTCGAGCGGGTGCCGCATGCGCGACGCGGCGACCACGACGCCGATCTCGACGCCCGTCGCGGCCGCCGCGCGGCGCGCCTCGTCGAGGACGATCTCGAGCGCCGGCGTGAGACCGCCGACGAAGGGCGCGTAGGACGTGGGGTCGACCTGGATCTCGAGGCGGCCGGACCCCTCGGCGGCGTCGTCCGCGGCGGCCTCGGCGACCACCCGGCGCATGTCGTCCTCGCCGCGCACGCACGCGCGCGCCGCGTCGTAGAGCCGCTGGAACCGGAACCACCCGCGCTCGTCGGCGGGGAGCACGAGGGGGTCGGCGTCGAGCAGCACCTGCGGGAGCCGGGTGCGGTGGCGCTCCGCCAGCTCGGCGAGCGTGGCCACGCGCAGGGACCCGGTGAAGTGCAGGTGCAGGTGCGCCTTGGGCAGCCGGGTGAGGTCGCGCATCACCTCCAGTGTGCCAGCCGTCGGCGCTCGTGCGTCACACGGAGGCGTCGACGAGGCGGTAACCGACGCCGCGGATCGTGTCGAAGTGCTCGGCGCCGATCTTGCGCCGCAGGTAGCGGACGTACACGTCGACGACGTTCGAGCCGGGGTCGAAGTCGTAGCCCCACACCTCGGAGAGCAGCCGCTCCCGGGTCAGCACGTCGCCGGGGTTGCGCATGAACGTCTCGGCGAGCGCGAACTCGCGCGCCGACAGGTCGACCTCGCTCTCGTCGACCCGCATGCGGCGGGTGCGCAGGTCGAGCTGCAGGCGCCCGTGCACGAGCACGTTGCCGCGCGCGCCGGACGTGGGCGAGCGCAGCCGCAGCCGCACGCGGGCCAGCAGCTCCTCGAACCGGAACGGCTTGGCCATGTAGTCGTCCGCGCCCTGCTCCAGGCCCGCCACGGTGTCGGTCACCGACGAGCGCGCCGTCAGCACGACGACGGGCAGCGCGTAGCCCTCGGCGCGCAGCAGGCGCAGCACCTCGAAGCCGTCCATGTCGCCCAGGCCGAGGTCGAGCACGAGCAGGTCGACGCCCCCGCGCTCGACGCGTTCGAGCGCCTGCTCGCCCGTGGCGACGGTCGTCGCCTCGAAGCCGTGGGCGCGCAGTCCCTTGGCGACGAAGGCGGCGATCCGCTCCTCGTCCTCGGCGATGAGGATGTGGGTCATCGGTGCTGCTCCACGAGCTCGAGGGACACGTCGGACGCGCCGGCGACGAGGCCGACGGCGGGCAGGTCGAGGACGAAGACGACCCCGGGGCCGGCTCCGGGCGGGGGGTGCTCGAGGAACACCCGACCGCCGTGCGCCGCGGCGATGGCGGCGACGATCGGCAGACCCAGGCCGGCGCCGTGCTGGACGCGGTCGGCCCTGCCCCGGTGGAAGCGCTCGAAGATGCGCGCCTCCTGCTCCGGCGGCACGCCCGGGCCCTCGTCGCGCACCCACAGCAGGAGCCGCCCGCCGGCGACCTCGCTGCCGAGCCGGACCGTGGACCCGGGGGCCGAGAAGCGCACCGCGTTGGCGAGGAGCTGCAGCCACGCCTGCGTGATGCGCTGCGCGTCGACCCGGGCCGTGACGTCCGCCCGGGAGACCACGACGAACCGGCGCTCGCCGAGCGCGCGGGCCTTCTCCAGGACGTCGTCGGTGAGGCGGCCGACGTCGACGGGGGCGGGGCGGACGAAGTCCGGCCGGTCGGCGATCGCGAGGGTCACGAGGTCGTCCACCAGGCGCTGCATCCGGTCCAGCTCGTCGAGCGCCAGGGCCTGCGTGGCGCGCACGTCGGCGGCGTCGGACGGGTCGAGCAGCTCGAGGTGCCCCCGCACGATCGTGAGCGGCGTGCGCAGCTCGTGCCCGACGTCGTCGAGCAGCTCGCGCTGCGACCCGAACGCGCGCTCGAGCCGGTCGAGCATCGCGTTCACCGAGCCGGCGAGGTCGGCCAGGTCGTCCTTGCCGAGGACGGCGATGCGCTCCGACAGGTCGGACTCGGTGACCCGGCGCACCGTGTCGCGCAGCATCCGGACGGGTCGCAGCATGCGCCCGACCACGAACCACGCCACGACCGAGACCGCGGCGAGCGCGAACAGCCCGACGGCCGAGTAGGTGAGGAAGATGCGCCGCACCCCGGCGGTCGCGGCCGAGCGGTCGAACGCGACGACGACCAGTCCCTCCGCGGCGGGCTGCGCGTCGACGCGCACCGGCACGGCCACCAGCCGGTACTCGGTGGTGCCGGTCGTCACCGTGCGCGGCCGGGGCGCGCCCGAGTCCGTGCCGTCGTCGCTGCCGACGTCGGCGAGCCACGCCATGAGCTCGCGGTCGGTGTCGAGCCGGATCGCGCCGGTCTCGTCGGCCGGGCGCCACTTCATCTCCCCGCCCAGGAAGGCGACGACGCCCTCGTGCTCGCCCGGGATCCGGCTCTCCACGGCCTTGCGCAGCAGCACGTCGAGCGACGTCCAGGGGACCCTCGCCTCGGGCTCCGTGGGCGCCGAGGGGTCCGCCTGCCCCTCGGCCTCGAGGACGCGCACGGCGGCCACCGCACGGGTGAGGGACTCGTCGATGCGGGCGTCCACGTCCCGCAGCTGCAGGGCCAGGCCCGTCGCCCCGGCCACCGTCAGGGCGGTCGCCGTGAGGGCCACGACCGCGGCCATGAGCCGCACCCGCACGGTGGCGCCGCCCGGCGACCGCGTCTCGGCGGGGTCGGCCGCACCGTGGCCGTCACCCGCCGCGCTCGACATGGCGCCCAGTATGGTCGGGTGTCCGACAGAGGGCGAAGGTCGTCCGCATTTGTCGCCCGTCTGCGCCGCGGGTCCCGCGTCGCCCCGCGCCGCCGACCGGTCTCAGGCGCCCGGCAGGATGCCCCGCTCGATCGCGACCGTGACCGCGCGCGTCCGGTCGTCGACGCCGAGCTTGGCGAACGCCCGCAGCAGGTGCGTCTTGACGGTCGCCTCGGTGATGAACAGGTCGCGGCCGATCGCCGCGTTCGACAGGCCGCGCGCCACCCCGGCGAGCACCTCGCGCTCGCGGGGGGTCAGGCGCTCGCCCGTGTCGCCGCGCACCTGCTGCACGAGCCGGCGCGCGACCGACGGCGACAGCGCCGACTCGCCGCGCGCGGCCGCGCGGACCCCGGCGACGAGCTGCTCGCGCGGCGTGTCCTTGAGCAGGTACCCCGTCGCACCCGCCTCGACCGCCCGCAGGATGTCGGTGTCCGTCTCGTACGTGGTCAGGACCAGCACGTGGACCCCGGGGAGCGTGGCGACGATGCGCGCGGTCGCGTCGGCGCCGTCCGTGCCCGGCATGCGCAGGTCCATCAGGACGAGGTCGGGGCGCAGCGACGTCGCCAGGGCGACCGCCTCCTCGCCGTCGGCCGCCTCGCCGACCACCTCGACGTCCGGCTCGAGAGCGAGCAGGCCGGTCAGGCCGGACCGGACGACGGGGTGGTCGTCGGCGACGAGGACACGGACGGTGCTCACGGGTGCTCCTGCGGGTCGTGCACGGCCGGTGCGTCGGGGGTCGACGGGTCGGGAGGTGGGGCGTCGAGGTCGTCGTCCGGCGGCACCGGCACGCGCAGGAGCACGCGGGTGCCACCACCGGGGGCCCCCGACACGTCGAGCGTGCCTCCTGCGGCGTCGACGCGGGCGCGCATGCCGCGCAGCCCTGCGCCCTCGGGCGCGCCGGTCGTCCCGCGGCCGTCGTCGGCCACCTCGAGGACGACGTCCCCGCCGGTGCGTGCCAGCCGCAGCGTCACCGTCGACGCCTGCGCGTGCTTGCGCACGTTCGCCAGCGACTCCTGCGCCGCGCGCAGCAGCACGACCTCCTGCTCGCGGCCGACCGCGCCGCCGGTGGTGTCCTCGACGAGCACACGGACGCCGGTCTCGTCCCGGAACCGGTGCGCCAGCCGCACGAGGGCCGCGCTGAGCCCGCCGTCGTCGAGGCCGGGCGGGGCGAACGCGGCCACGAGCGCGCGCGCCTCGGCGAGGTTGTCGCGCGCGACGTCCTCGATGTGACCGAGGCGGGTCCGCGCCTGCGCGACCCGGTCGCGCTCCAGCTCGGCCGACGCCGCCTGCGCGAGCATCACGACGGACGTGAACCCCTGGGCGAGGGTGTCGTGGATCTCGCCGGCGAGGCGGGCGCGCTCGGCGAGCACGCCCGCGGCGTGGTGGGACGCCCCGAGCTCGTCCTGCGCCGCCCGGAGCTCCTCGAGCAGGTGGGCCCGCTCCTCGCTCTGCTCGGCCACCTGCGTGATCCACAGGCCGAGCACGATCGCGAACAGGAGCGCGACGCCGAACTCGCCCGCGATGACGGCGACGCCGTCCGCGTCGGCCCCGACGCGCCACGCGGCCGCCACGGTGATGCCCACCGTGACGGCGGAGCTCCAGGCGATGCCGGCGACCCGGCGACGCGAGAAGAACCAGATGTGCGAGAACACGACGAACAGCAGTGCGGTGCCGAGGCCGCCCAGGGCGACCTGAGCCACCGCGACAGCCGTGAGCACGACGAGGTAGGCGTCGGTGAGCCGGGGGGCGCCGCGCAGCGCACCCTGCCGCCCGAGCAGCACGTAGGCGGCCGCGAGGAGGACGACCAGCAGGAGCGCCACCGTCTGCCGCGCCGGGGGCATGGAGTCCACGAGGACGGCGACCGTGTACACCCCGAGCATCGCGACGAACACCGCGTCCCACGTGCGCAGCGTCCGGACCCAGAACCCGTGCCGCTCGAGCTCGCGGCCGTGCGGTCCCGGAGCCGTCCCGGCCGTGCCGGGGACCGCGTCCGGCGCAGGGGCCGCCGGCGACTGCTCGCTCATGCCCGGACCCTCTCACGCACCGGCCGGCCGCCGGGTGCACCGGCGGCCGGTCGTGTCGGGGCGCGCGGCCCCGTCCTCGTGGTGCCCATGTCAGCCGTCGTCGCGACGGCGCCAGCGGAACGTGCGCACCCCGACCACGAGGCCCGCGACGAGCCAGGCGGCGAGCACCGCCGCCGTGAGCCCGTGCTGCCACGAGCCCGACGGCTCGAGCGCCGCGGCCTCGTCGGGGAGGAACACCGACCGCATGCCCTGGGCGAGCCACTTGAGGGGGAACACGCCTGCCACCTGCTGCATCCACGTCGGGAGCTGGTCGAACCGGAAGAAGACGCCGGAGATGAACTGCAGGACCAGCACCACCGGCGTCACGACGGCGCTCACGCTGCGCCCCGAGCGCGGCAGCGCCGAGAACGCGACGCCGCAGACCGCACCTGCCGCCGTGCCCAGCAGCGCCACCCACAGGAAGGTCCACCACCGGCCGGCGTCGTCGGGCATCGGGACGTCGAACACGAGGGCCGCCACGACGAGCAGCACGGCCGTCTGCAGCGCCGACGTGATGAGGACCTGACCGGTCTTGCCGAGGAAGTACGCCGCCGCGGGCAGGGGCGTCGCCCGGAGCCGCTTGAGCGTGCCGTCGTCGCGCTCCACGGCGACGGCGGTCGCGAGGGCCTGGAAGCTCGAGAGCATGACGCCGGTCGCCACCATGCCGGGCAGGAAGTACTGCGGGAACATCACGCCCGACCCGGCCAGCACCTCCTCGTCACTGCCGAAGACCGTCGCGAAGATCGCGAGCATGACGACCGGGTAGAGGAAGACGAAGACCACGGCGTCGCGCTCGCGGGCGAAGCCGCGCACCTCGTACGCGGTGCGCGCGGCGCCGAGGCGGACGAGCCCCGGCAGGCGGGCGGGGACGGACGCGGGCCGACGGTCGGCGCCGCGATCCCGGATCGGGGCGGTGGTGCTCATCGGGTCACCTCCAGCAGGTGGGTGGGGACGCCCGCGGGGGCGCCGGTGGGGGCGGTGGCGGCCGCATCGGCCCGTGCGCCGCCGATGAGGTCGAGGTAGACGTCCTCGAGGGTGGGGCGCAGGACCTGCAGCCCCGGGACCTCGCCGAGCTGTGCGGCGAGCCGCCCGACCACGGCCGTCGGTGCGTCCGTGACCTCCTCGTGCACCGTGCCGTCGGCCGTCCAGCGCACGCGGGCCTGGCGCGCGGCGCGTCCGCCGAGCCCGGCCGGCGTCCCCTCCGCCACGACGCGCCCGCTCGCGACCACCACGACGCGGTCCGCGAGCCGCTCGGCCTCGTCCAGGTAGTGGGTCGTCAGCAGGATGGTCGTGCCCTCGTCCCGAAGCCGCTCGACCAGGCCCCAGAACTCCAGCCGCGCCTCGGGGTCGAACCCGGTGGTCGGCTCGTCGAGGAACAGCAGCTGCGGGTCGCCGACCACGCCCAGCGCCACGTCGAGCCGGCGGCGCTGCCCGCCGGAGAGCTGCCGCGCACGCGCGCCCGCCTTCGCACCCAGACCCACGGCGTCGATCACCCCGTCGGGGTCGCGCGGCGCCGGGTAGAACGTCGCGAAGTGGTGCACGAGCTCGCGCACGGTCGCCTCGGCCAGGTCGTCGGTCGACTGCAGCACCACGCCGAGGCGCGAGCGCCACGCGCGGCCCGCGCTCGCGGGGTCCTCACCGAGGACGCGCACGTGCCCGGCGTCCGCGCGGCGGAACCCCTCGAGGATCTCCACGGTGGTGGTCTTGCCGGCGCCGTTGGGCCCCAGCACGGCCACGATCTCGCCGTGCTCGACCCGCAGGTCGAGCCCGTCGACGGCGCGCTTGTCGCCGTACCTCTTCTGCAGCCCTCGGACCTCTACGGCCGGGCCGTCCGTCGTCGTCGTCATGCGTCCAGCCTGCGGCGACGGGCACCGCGGCCGCGACGACCGCCCGGCTGGCCCCGCCGTCCACCGACCGGTGGACGGGCGCGTCAGTCCGGCGCGGGGTGCCGGACGGGCGGGACGACGGGGACGACGACGGGGCGCCGACCGCTGCGGTCGACGCCCCGTCCGGAGGGTGTGGCTGCTGTCAGCGGGCCTCGCCGAGCAGGGCCTGGATCCGGCCCACGCCCTCGACCAGGTCGTCGTCGCCGAGCGCGTACGACAGCCGCAGGTAGCCGCTCGGCCCGAACGCCTCGCCGGGGACCACCGCCACCTCGGCCTCGTCGAGGATCAGCTCCGCGAGCTCGGCGGACGTCCGCGGCGTGCGCCCGCGGATCGTGCGGCCCAGCACGCCCTCGACCGCGGGATAGGCGTAGAACGCACCCTGCGGGGCCGGGCACCGCACGCCGTCGATCTCGTTGAGCATCTCGACCATCGTCCGGCGCCGGCGGTCGAACGCCGCACGCATGTGCTCGACGGCCGACAGGTCGCCCGTGAGCGCCGCGACCGCCGCGCGCTGCGACACGTTCGCGACGTTCGAGGTCAGGTGCGACTGCAGGTTCGTGGCGGCCGTGATCACGTCGGCCGGCCCGATCATCCAGCCGACGCGCCAGCCGGTCATCGCGTACGTCTTCGCCACGCCGTTGAGGACGATCGTCGTGTCGGCGAGCTCCGGCACGACGCGCACGACCGGCGTGAAGACCGCGTCGTCGTACGTGAGGTGCTCGTAGATCTCGTCGGTGACGACCCAGATGCCGTGCGCGAGCGCCCAGCGGCCGATCGCGGCGGTCTGCTCGGGGGAGTAGACGGCGCCCGTGGGGTTGGACGGCGAGTTGAAGAGCAGGGCCTTCGTGCGCGGCGTGCGTGCGGCCTCGAGCTGCTCGACGGTCACGAGGTAGCCCTGGTCGACGCCCGCGAAGACCTCGACGGGCACCGCGCCGGCGAGGCGGATCGCCTCGGGGTACGTCGTCCAGTACGGCGCCGGCAGCAGGACCTCGTCGCCCGGGTCCAGCACGGCCGCGAACGCCTGGAACACCGCCTGCTTGCCGCCGTTCGTGACGAGCACGTCCGCCGGGCGGACCGCGTAGCCCGAGTCGCGCTCCGTCTTGGCGGCGATCGCCTCGCGCAGCACCGGCAGGCCGGCCGCGGGGGAGTAGCGGTGGTTGACCGGGTCCTGCGCCGCGGCGACCGCGGCCTCGACCACGTAGTCGGGCGTCGGGAAGTCGGGCTCGCCGGCGCCGAAGCCGATGACCGGGCGGCCGGCGGCCTTCAGGGCCTTGGCGCGCGCGTCGACCGCCAGCGTCGCGGACTCCGCGATGGCGGCGAGGCGCGCGGACACGCGCGCACGGGGGGACGTCGTCGTCGGTGTGCTCTGCTCGCTCACGCGGCCATCCTGGCAGAGGCGGGCGCGGGCGGCCGGTCCATTCCGCGGGAGGGGCCTGCGTCGGGCGGCGCGGCCGGCGTGGTTCGACCCAGCGCCGCCCGTCGCGTACAGTGAGGCCCCGGTGGTTGACGTCCGCCATGATGAGCCACGCCCACGCAAGGGCCGCGGCGCGTCGTGGCGAACAGCGGCCGCCGTAGGGCAGTGGCGCAATTGGTAGCGCAGCGGTCTCCAAAACCGCAGGTTGCAGGTTCGAGTCCTGTCTGCCCTGCGCACGCGGACCGGTCCGGGCCGTCGAGCTTCTCGAGGTCCGGTCCGGGTCGCGAGCAGGACCGCCGGACGGTCCGGCGCGTCGCGTCGGCCCGCTCGCGCGTCCACCGTCCCGGGTGCTGTGCACCCGGGCCGTCACGGGACACCGTCATCCGACGGTCACGAGACAAGGGGCCAGACGTGAGCGATACCGCTGCCGCTGCGGCGTCCGACGCCGAGGGTTCGGCCCCGCGCCGGGACGAGTCGCCGCGTCGCGAGGAGACCCGCCGCGGGCTGTTCGCCCGCATCGCGCTCTTCGTGCGCCAGGTCGTCGCCGAGCTGAAGAAGGTCGTCCGGCCCACGCGCCAGGAGCTCGTCACGTACACGACCGTCGTGCTCGTCTTCGTGGCGGTCGTGATGCTCTTCGTGACGCTCGTCGACCTCGGCGTCGGTCAGCTCGCGTTCCTCGTCTTCGGGTGAACCGGGCCGGCGGCGAGCCGGCCACTCCACCCTCTCGGCGCGGTCTCCCGCGCCCGGCCGCGTGCCGGACGAACCACCTCCAGAAAGCAGGTTGCACGTGTCGCAGGACTCGTACGAGCCCACCCCGGGCGCCGAGGCCGAGCTGGCCGACGCCCTGACGTCCGTCGAGGCCGTCGACGCCGGTCCGGGGCACGAGGTCGACGACGACGCGGCCGAGGACGCCACCGACGCCGCCACCGACGCTGCGGTCGAGGACGAGGCGACCGACGTCGCCGACGCCGACGAGGCGGACGACGACGCAGCAGCCGACCCCGCGGACGAGGCTCCCGACGCCGAGGGCGACGAGGACGCGGCCGCGACGGACGAGGACGCGCCCGAGGACGACGCGCCGGACCCCGACGAGGACCCCGTGGCCGCGTTCAAGGCCAAGCTCCGCACCCTGCCGGGCGACTGGTTCGTCATCCACTCGTACGCCGGTTACGAGAACCGCGTGAAGGCGAACCTCGAGTCGCGCACGCAGTCGCTCAACATGGAGGACTACATCCACCAGGTGGAGGTCCCCATGGAGGAGGTCGTGGAGATCAAGAACGCGCAGCGCAAGGTCGTCAAGCGCGTCCGGATCCCCGGCTACGTCCTCGTGCGGATGGACCTCACCGACGAGTCGTGGGGCGCGGTGCGGCACACGCCGGGCGTCACCGGGTTCGTCGGGCACACGCACCAGCCGGTGCCGCTGACGCTGGACGAGGTCTTCTCGATGCTCGCGCCGACGCTCGAGACCAAGGCCCCCACGCAGCAGGCCGCCAAGGCCGCCGCGAAGGCCGTCGAGGTCGACTTCACGGTCGGCGAGTCGGTGACCGTCACGGACGGCGGTCCCTTCGACACGCTGCCCGCGACGATCTCGGAGATCAACGTCGAGAGCCAGAAGCTCAAGGTCCTCGTCTCGCTCTTCGGCCGGGAGACCCCGGTCGAGCTGTCCTTCAGCCAGGTCTCGAAGATCTGACCTGCTGAGCAGCCCCGCGCTGCGGGGCACTGCAACCGGGTCATCGCCCACGGCGTCGGCCCACGACACGAACGGAAGGCACCATGCCCCCCAAGAAGAAGGTCACCGGCCTGATCAAGCTCCAGATCAAGGCCGGTGCCGCGACCCCCGCGCCGCCGATCGGTCCGGCGCTGGGTCAGCACGGCGTCAACATCATGGAGTTCTGCAAGGCGTACAACGCGGCCACCGAGGCGCAGCGCGGCAACGTCATCCCCGTCGAGATCACGGTGTACGAGGACCGCTCGTTCACCTTCATCACGAAGACGCCGCCGGCCGCCGAGCTCATCAAGAAGGCCGCGGGCGTCGCCAAGGGCTCCCCGACGCCGCACACGACCAAGGTCGCGTCGCTGACGAAGGACCAGGTCCGCGAGATCGCGAGCACCAAGCTCGAGGACCTCAACGCGAACGACCTCGCCGCCGCCGAGAAGATCATCGCCGGCACCGCCCGGTCCATGGGCATCACCGTCCAGGGCTGAGCACGACGACACCGAGCACTCGCCGCGGGGGCGGGCACCCGCCCGCTCCCGCACCCCCAGTGGCAGGGCCCTGTGCGGCCCGAGCGACCACGACTGCTAGAAGGAGAACAGGCAGATGGCTCAGCACAGCAAGGCGTACCGCTCCGCGCTCGAGAAGATCGAGCCCGGCCGCGTCTACGCCCCCCTCGAGGCCGTGCGCCTCGCCCAGGCGACGTCGACGACGTCGTACGACGCGACCGTCGAGGTCGCGTTCCGGCTCGGCGTCGACCCGCGCAAGGCGGACCAGATGGTCCGCGGCACGGTGAACCTCCCCCACGGCACGGGCAAGACCGCTCGCGTCATCGTCTTCGCCGTCGGCGAGCGGGCCGAGCAGGCGCGCGCCGCGGGCGCCGACGAGGTCGGTGGCGACGAGCTCATCGCCAAGGTCGCCGACGGCTGGACCGACTTCGACTCGGCCGTCGCGACGCCGGACCTCATGGGCAAGGTCGGCCGGCTCGGCAAGGTCCTCGGTCCGCGCGGCCTCATGCCGAACCCGAAGACCGGCACCGTGACGATGGACGTGGCCAAGGCCGTGTCCGACATCAAGGGCGGCAAGATCGAGTTCCGCGTCGACCGGCACGCGAACCTGCACTTCATCATCGGCAAGACGTCGTTCTCCGACGTCCAGCTGGTGGAGAACTACGGCGCGGCGCTCGAGGAGATCCTGCGTCTGAAGCCGTCCGCGTCGAAGGGTCGCTACATCGCGAAGGCGACCATGTCGACGACGAACGGCCCCGGCATCCTGCTCGACCAGAGCAAGACGCGGAACCTCACCAGCGAGGACGAGGCGGCCTGACGCCCCTCGCACCGACACGACGGCCCGGCACCCTCGAGGTGCCGGGCCGTCGCGCGTCCGGGCTCACCCGGCGGGCGTGCGGCGCCCGGTCACCACGAGAGCCACTCCGTCACGCAGGTCCCGACGCCGGTCGTGCACACCAGGCACACGGGTCCCTGCGGACGCGTGTCGATGCGGAAGTAGCCCACCTCGTCGGTGTCGACGTCCGCCACGTCGCCGTCGGGCCGACGCAGCGTGACGTGGCCGGCCCCGGCCGGGATGAGCTGCCCCTCGACGGAGCGGTCACCGACCTCGAGCTCCACCCCCACGCCGTCGCCCTGGAAGACGAGGGTGCGGGGCGGCTGCCCCGACCGGTCCCGCACGGCGGCGAGCCGGTCCTCGGTGCTGGAGTCGTGCACGAGCGTCAGGAGGAGCAGCTCGGTGTCGAGCTCCTCGCGCAGCGCGAGCAGGCCGCGGTGCACCGCGAAGGCGGTGTCGGCGGCCGCCGTCACGCGTCCCACGAGCGGCTGCTCGCCGAGCGCGGCGGCGAGGTCACGGGCCAACGCCTCGTCGTCCGGCCACGGGTCCCGCCGTGCGGCGCGGCCCCCCGTGTCATCCGAGTGCCAGGACATCGCGGCCTCCTTCGCCGAGTGCGGTTCCGCCGGGGGCCGCGAGGAAGTGCGTCAGGGCGGCCGTCCGGCGCAGGCGCGCGAGGCCTCGCTGCCGGGTCGGGCCGATGGAGCCGATCGGGATGCCGAGGCGCGCGGAGACCTCCTGGTAGCTCGGCGCCGGGTCGGTGGAGAGCAGGAGGAGCAGGTCGCGCTGGTGCGCGGGCAGCTCGTCCAGGGCCGCACGCAGGGCGGCGTGCTGCTCGCTGCGCAGGAGCTCCTGGTCCAGCTCGGCGTCGTCCTGCACGTCGAGGCGGCCGGTCATCGGGTCGACGGGCACCGCCCTGCGGCTGAGGTTCAGCACGCGGATGCACTCGTGCCGGGTCGCGGTGGAGAGCCAGCCGGGCAGCGCGGCGGGTTCGCGCAGGTCGGCGAGGTGCTCCAGCAGGTTCAGCCAGACGGTCTGCGCGACGTCCTCCGCCTGCTGCGGCGTCAGCCGGAACTGCCGCACGCGCGCCATGACGAGACCGGTGTGCCGCCGCACGATCTCGGACCACGACTGCTCGTCGCCGGCCCCGGCACCGGCGACGAGCTCGGTCGTCGTGCGTTCGGCGTAGGGCTGCCCCGCCCACCCGGAGGTGCTCACCGCGTGCCTCCTTCGCCTCGGGGATGCGTCCCTGACGCCATCATCGCGCTCCGCGAGGCACGTGCCCAGCACCTACGCCCCCGGCAGGATCTGCAGGGCGTGGCCGTAGCCGGCGACGGGCTTGCCCGCGGCCAGGAGCGCGTGCACGGCCTCCGGACCGCCGACCCGCAGCTCCGTCATGGTGCGGGCGATCGCGCCCGAGACCTGTGGGGCGGCGAAGGACGTGCCGACCCAGCGGGCGAACGCGTCGTCCCCGAACTCCTGGGCGGACGCGGCGAAGTCGGGGTTCTGGCGGCCCGGCACGTAGGTGGACAGGACGTCCTCGCCGACGGCGGAGACGTCCACCCACGAGCCGTGGCTGGACCAGGTGGTGGGACGCAGCTCCCGGGTGAGGCCGCCGACCGCCAGGACGCGACCGAACGCGGCCGGCCACGTGGGCGTGTCGTCGCCGTAGTTGCCGGCGGAGGCGACGAGCACGCTCTGCCACCCGCGCTCGTCCTCGATCTCGCGGACGACCTCCAGCGCGGCGGCGAGCGGGAGCGAGGGCTCGTCGAACAGCGTCTGCGTGCCCAGGGACAGGTTGACGACGTGCGCGCCGTCGCGCACCGCCCGGATCAGCGCGCAGGCGACGTCGAGCTCCGAGCCGGCGCCGCCGGGACCGACCGCCTTGAGCACCCGGATCTCGGCCCCCGGCGCGACCTGCTGCACGATCCCGGCGACGAACGTCCCGTGCCCCGCGTAGACGTCGAGGTAGCCGTCGTGCGGCTCGGCGTCGAGGGGGTCCACGTTCGAGGCGCCCCCGTGCGCGCCCGCCACGTCGCCGGTGCGCACCACGTCGCGCAGCCAGCCGTCGCTGCGCCGCTCTGCCGCGACGCCCGTGTCGACCACCGCGACGACGACGCCGCGCCCGTGGGCCTCGCCGCCGCCGACGTACTCGTCGAACGTGGCGACCTGGGGCCCGAAGACGCCCGAGTTCGGCTTCATGATCGGCCGGCCACCGAGCGGGGTGACGTACGACATCGACACCGCGTGGCCGCGTGAGCGCAGCGCCGAGACGAGCCCGTGCAGGCGGCGGGCGCGGCGCGCGTCCGCCGCACGCAGCAGCACCAGCCGTCCCTCGAGCTCCGGGTGCTCCAGCGGGACGCGGACCAGGCCCGCCGCCCGTGCCTCGTCCTGCACGTCCTCCCACGTGGCCGGCGCCATCAGCAGCTCGCCCACCACCGGGAAGACGTCCGCGCCGTGCCGGTTGCGCACCACGTCGAGCTCCTGACCGCCGCGGTGCGCCCAGCCGTCCTGCAGCCGCGAGAGGACCGCCTCGCGGCGACGCACGACCGCCTCGTCCGCGGCCCCGGGGGACAGGTCGGGCGCGAGCCCGCGCAGGTACGCGTCGTCGTCCGGCTCCGCGGCGCGCGCCGCACCGGTGAGGGCGGCGGCGACGCCGCGGGCGCGCCCCGCCGGGCGCGGGACCATGCGGCCCCGGGAGTAGTCGTCGCCGAAGGGGCGGCCCGGGTGGGCGGCGGGGAAGCGTGTCACGGGAGGGCTCTCCTCAGGACGCAGGGAGGTGCGGTCGTCCGTCAGAGGGCCGCGGGGCCCGCCCTGATACACACGAGCCCGCCCTCGTGCTCGCGCTCCGCTGGTGCTCGCGCTCCGCTGGTCCTCGCGCTCCGCTGGTGCAGGCGCTGCCCGGTGCGCGGGCGCCCCCGGCGCGGGCCGCGCCCTAGGATCCGAGGGTGCAGGTGGGAACATCGACCGGCGGCGTCGCCGAGGGTGCGCGGGCCGATCGAGCGGCGCTGGTCGTCGACGCCCGCGCGCTCGAGGCAGCGCTCGACGCCGACGCCGCGGACCTCCCGGCACGCGTCGCGGACGTGGTCGAGCGCGCCCGGCGCGCGGACGAGCCCGAGGCGCTCGCGTGGGGGCTGCGGGCGTGGGCGGTGCTCCGCCGTCGGGACAACGACCCGGCGGGGGCGGTCCGGCTCCTGCGCGAGGCACGCACGGTCGCGCAGCGCGACGGCCGGCCCGTCCTCGAGGCCTGGGTGCTCGCGAGCCGCTCCGTCGCGGAGCTGGAGCGGGGACGCACGACCCGCGCGCGGGCGGACGCCGAGGCAGCGCTCGCCCTCGCGGAGCGCGCGGCGCCGGATGACCGCGACGGCGCGCGGGCCGTGCACGCCCGCGTGCAGCTGCAGCTCGCGGTCATGGAGCACAACGCGGGACGACTGGTGGACGCCGAGGCGCGGTACCGGGCGTTCCTGCGCGAGGTCCCCGCCGACAGCCCGGACGCGGTCCGCGGCGCGAACAACCTCGCCGTCCTGCTCGTGGCACGGGCCGACTTCGACGAGGCGCTCGTCTGGGCGGAGCGCGCGGTCGCCGCGGCAGCAGGGCTGGCTCCGTCGCTGCGCTCGTGGCCGCACCTGACGCGTGCGCTCGTCCACGTCCAGGCGGGGCGGCTCGCGGCCGGGCTGCGCGACCTCGAGCGCGCGGCGGCCGCGTCCGAGGCCGCGGGGCAGTCCTCGGCGGAGTACTACGTGGAGTACGCCGACGCCATGCGTGAGATGCGCCTGCTGCCCGAGGCGGTGGCCGCGGGCGAGCGTGCCCTGACGGAGCTCGCCGCCGCCGGTGCGGGCCTCGTCGCGGTCGACGCCGAGATCTCGCTCGCGGAGACGCTGCTCATGACCGGCGACGCGGAGCGTGCGGTCCTGCACGCGGAGGGCGCCCGGGCGCGCGCCCGGGCGCAGCGCCGGCCCGGCACGCACGACCGTGCCGTGGTCGTCGCCGCCGAGGCGCGCCTGCACACGGCCGCGGCGAGCGTGGCCGATCTCGCGGCCGCGCGCCGCGCGGCGCGGCGGCTGCACGCCTCGGGGGACGTGGCGGCCGCGGCCGGGGCCGCCCTCGTGTCGGGGCGCGTCGCGGCGGCGCTCGGGCTGGACCGGCAGGCCGTCGCGGCGCTGCGGAGCGCCGCCGACCTCGGCCGGCGGGGGTCCCTGCCGGTGCGCATCCGCGCCCGCCTGGCGGCCGCGCTCGTGGCCCGGAGCGCCGGGGCGGACGCGGCCGTCCTGGCCGAGTGCCGGGCGGGACTGCGCGACCTCGCGCGCCATCGTGCGGCGCTCCCGACCATGGAGCTGCGCGCCCTCGCGTCGGGGCACGGGGCGGAGCTGGGCGAGCTGGGGCTCGACGTCGTGGTCCGGCAGGGATCGGCCGCACGCGTGCTCCGCTGGATGGAGCAGACGCGCGCCGCCGCGCTGCTCGCCCGGCTGCCCGTCGACGACCTGGATCCCACCCCGTCGCCGGACCGTGCCCGCCCGGTGACGCACGCCGCCGGCGGCCCCATCCCCGCCGGCGGCCCCGTCCCCGCCGGCGGGCCGGTCGCGCGGTCCGTGATCGTGGCGGACGAGCAGGGTGCGGCCGAGGCGCGGCGGTCGGCGTGGCTGCGGGAGGTGGGCCCCGCGGGCCCGGTGGCGCACCGGGTGCCGGGCATCGTCGACCTGCGCGCCGCCCTCGACGGCCGGGTGCTCGTCGAGTACGGGCGGCACGAGGGCCGGCTCGTCGCCGTCGTGGTCACGGCGCGCGGCGCCCGCGTGGTGGACGTGGGCCCGGCCGAGGCCGAGGTCGCGCAGCAGCTGCGGGCGCTGGTGTTCGCGCTGCGGCGACTGGTCGACCCGCGGGGGCCGGCGGCAGCCGCGGCGGCGCGCACGAGTGCCGACCTGCGGCTCGCCGTGCTGCGGCGCCTCCTCGTGGAGCCGCTGGCCGTCGACCCCGCGGACGAGCTGGTCGTCGTGCCGGTCGGGCTCCTGCACGGCGTGCCGTGGTCGGCGCTCCACGACGGGCCGGTCGGGCTGGCGCCCTCGGCCACGACGTGGGCGCGCAGCCGGGCGCGGACGGCGGACGGCAGCGGCGGCGTCGTCCTCGTCGCAGGCCCGGGCCTGCACGGGGCGCAGGAGGAGGTGGACGTGCTCCGGCGCCTGCACCCGGACGCCCTCGTGCTGGGAGCGGGGGAGAGCGTGGCGGACCGCGTCGTGCGTGCCGTGGCGACGGCCGACCTCGCGCACCTCGCCTGCCACGGGTCGCTGCGTGCGGACAACCCGATGTTCTCCGCGGTCGTCCTGGCGGACGGTCCCGTCACGGTGCAGGAGCTGCACCGTGCGGGCGTCGCGCCGCGCCGGCTCGTCCTCGCGTCCTGCCACTCGGGCGCCGACGTCGCGTACGCGGGCGACGAGGTGCTGGGGCTGGTCTCGGCGGTGCTGGCCCGGGGGACCGCGGGCGTCGTCGCGAGCATCGCGGCCGTCCCCGACGTCGAGGTCGTCGACCTCATGCGCGCGTTGCACGAGCGTCTTGCGGTCGGGGAGACGATGGCCCGGGCGCTGCACGGGGCGCGCGCCACCGTGGACCGCGACACGCCGGCCGGGTTCGTGAACTGGTGCACGTTCGGGGCGCACGGCGCGGCGTGACCGGTGGCCGGTGCGGCGTCGCTGCGATTTGGTCCACCTGACCGCGTGGCGTACGCTGGCCCCGCCCAAGACCGTCGGTCGTCGGTCCGCTCGTCGGACCGGCCGAAGCTCCGCGACAGCGGGGGCCTGCGCAGGCGAGACTCACCGGACACCTGTCCGTCCACGTGCTTCGTGCCGTGCGGCGGAGCCTGTCCTGCCGAGCCCCGCGCCTGCGCGGGGCTCTTCTGTTTGTCGGGGTGGCATGCCGGCGGCACCCTGATCGGAAGGAATGCCATGGCGAGGCCGGACAAGGCAGCCGCCGTCGCGGAGCTCACGGAGCGTTTCCGTGACTCCAACGCGGCCGTGCTGACCGAGTACCGCGGGCTCACCGTCGCGCAGCTCAAGACGCTGCGCAAGGCGCTCGGCGGGAACGCTCAGTACGCCGTGGTGAAGAACACGCTGACCGCGATCGCGGCCAAGGAAGCCGGCCTCGAGGGCCTCGACGACGGGCTCGCGGGCCCGTCGGCGATCGCCTTCGTCACCGGCGACCCGGTCGAGGCGGCCAAGGGTCTGCGTGACTTCGCCCGTGCGAACCCTGCGCTGGTCATCAAGGGGGGCGTGCTCGACGGGCGCCCGCTGACCGCGGAGGACATCACCAAGCTCGCGGACCTCGAGTCCCGCGAGGTGCTGCTGGCGAAGGCTGCCGGCGCGATGAAGGCCAAGCTCTACCAGGCCGCGTACCTGTTCACGGCTCCTGCCTCGCAGGCCGTGCGCACCGTCGAGGCCCTGCGCGCGAAGCGCGAGGAGTCGTCCGACGCCGCTGCCTGAGCCCGACGCTCAGCCTGCAGCTCTCGTAGCAACACACCAGAACCCCCGCCGCCGACCACCGGTCGACGGGTCAGAACGGAAGGAACCGCCACCATGGCGAAGCTCACCACCGACGAGCTCATCGACGCGTTCAAGGAGCTCACCCTCCTCGAGCTCTCCGAGTTCGTGAAGGCCTTCGAGGACGTCTTCGACGTCACCGCCGCCGCGCCGGCCGCCGTCGCGGTCGCCGCCCCCGCCGGCGGTGGCGCCGCCGACGCCCCGGCCGAGGAGGAGAAGGACTCCTTCGACGTCATCCTCGAGGCCGCCGGTGACAAGAAGATCCAGGTCATCAAGGAGGTGCGTGCCCTCACGAGCCTCGGCCTGAAGGAGGCCAAGGACCTCGTCGACGGCGCGCCGAAGGCGGTCATCGAGGGCGCGAACAAGGAGACGGCCGACAAGGCCAAGGCTGCCCTCGAGGGCGCCGGCGCCACGGTCACGCTCAAGTGATCCGGCCCGGCCGGGCCGCCTGACGCACGTCACGCCCGACCGGACCAGCCACGCACGACGAGGCCCGCACCCCCCTCGGGGAGTGCGGGCCTCGTCGCGCCCGCCTCGGTGCAGGCCCGGGGTCCGCACTCAGCCGTGGTGCCCGCCGCCGACGAGCCCGTGCAGCCCGTGCGGGACGGCGTGCGCGCCGGCCTCCGTCGCCGCGAGCCCGTTCACGGTGGCCGCCGACGCGAGCAGCGCGCCGGCGGCGAGGAGACCCAGCCTCGCCCACACGCCCGACCTCGCACCGGTCCGCGCGCCGAGGCGACCCGCGACCGCGAGCAGCACCCCGCCGACCACGCCCAGCCCGGCCGCGGTGAGCTCGGCCGTGCCGGCCTGCGCGGTCGCGAGGCCCACGAGCAGCGCCGCGGCACCCGACGCCGCCACGAGCGGGCCGCCGACCCGCAGGTGCCGTCCGTCCCCGCGCAGCGCGAGCACGGCGGCCACCAGGGCGGCGGCGCCCAGCGGGAGCAGCAGGAGTGCCGCGGGCACGTGGTGGTCGAGGTGACCGGCGCCGAGACCCACGAGCACGAGCCCGGTCCCGAGCGCCGCGTACCCGCCCCAGGTGCGTGCGGTGAAGACGCCCGTCGCCTCCTGCGGCCAGGGGTCGTGCGCGTCGGCCGCACCGCCCGCCGCGTCCGCGGGTGCGGACGCGGCGGGACGGCGGCGGGACGCGGTGCGCCGGGGGAGCGGACTCGCCCCGGCGGTGCTCACGCGGTGCGCGTGCGGTCGGTGGCCGCCCGGTCCGCGCCGAGGCCGACGCCGAGCAGGATGATCGCGGTGCCGAAGTGCAGCACGTTGTCGGCGCCGTTCAGAGCCAGGATGTTGGCCTCGGTGTCGATGATGAACAGGCCGAGGATGCCGACCAGCAGGTAGACGACACCGACCGTGATGTTCATCCGGCGGGCCGCCGCGACCGTGCGCGACGAGGCCAGCAGCGCGATCCCGATGACGAGGTGCACGATGTTGTGGAGCGGGTTCACCTCGAACCCGAGGAGCGGCTCGCCCTCCTGGCTCGCGAACGGCAGGCCGCCCGTGACGAGGAACCCGGCGAGGCCGATGAGCGTGTACACGACGCCGAAGATCGTGGCGACGAGGCGGTTCGGGGACTGCGACATGGTGACCTCTCTCCGGGGCGCCTGCCCCTGACGTCCGGTTGCGACCTGCCGGCACGGGGTCCGTGCCGGTGATTCGTCCTGCTTTCGGAGCGTATGGGCGTGCCGATCGGCCTGCACGGCGGGGCGGGAGCCGCCGGCGCCGGCTGCCGGTCGGCTTTCCGCATCGCGTGGCGTGTGCCACCATGTCCACCGCGACGACGGTGTCGCGGACCGACGGATCGCACTCCGCACCAGCACGAGCGCGGTGGGTGACGTCGGACGAGGACCTCGGGTCGACCGGGCGGCGACGGAGCCGCGCGCGTTCCGGTTCCCGGGGGTTTACTTGGCACGCCCGGGTGGGTATGCTATCGCTTTGCGCTGGCCTGTGCCGCGACCCCGTATAACCCGAGCCCCCTCCCGTCGTTCGTGCGCGACGCAAGGTGGGCTCGCTCGGCCGGGGGGTCGCGACCAGCCGGGCTACGCGCAGCGTGCACTCCATCCGCAGGGAAGGACCCCCCTTGGCTGCCTCGCGCACCCCTTCTGCTCCGTCCGCCGACGCGATCGCCAACCGCACCGCGTCGCGCCGCATCTCCTTCGCCAAGATCTCCGAGCCGCTCGAGGTCCCCGACCTGCTGGGTCTGCAGACCGAGAGCTTCGACTGGCTCCTGGGCAACGAGCGCTGGCAGGCCCGTGTGGCAGCCGCCCTCGAGGCGGGGCGCACCGACGTGCCGGAGACCGCCGGCCTGGAGGAGATCTTCGAGGAGATCTCCCCGATCGAGGACTTCGGCGGGACGATGTCCCTCTCCTTCCGCGAGCACCGGTTCGAGCCGCCGAAGTACACGGCCGAGGAGTGCAAGGAGAAGGACTTCACGTACGCCGCGCCGCTGTTCGTCACGGCCGAGTTCGTCAACTACACGACCGGTGAGATCAAGTCGCAGACGGTGTTCATGGGTGACTTCCCGCTCATGACCGAGCGCGGCACCTTCATCATCAACGGCACCGAGCGCGTGGTCGTCTCGCAGCTGGTCCGGTCGCCGGGCGTCTACTTCGAGCGCGTCGCCGACAAGACGTCGGACAAGGACGTGCTCACCGCGAAGATGATCCCGAGCCGCGGCGCGTGGCTCGAGTTCGAGATCGACAAGCGCGACAACGTCGGCGTGCGCGTCGACCGCAAGCGCAAGCAGAACGCCACGGTGCTGCTCAAGGCGCTGGGCATGACCGAGGGCGAGATCCGCGAGGAGTTCGCCGACTACCCGGCCGTGCTCGACACGCTGGACAAGGACCACGTCCAGACGCAGGACGAGGCGCTGCTCGACCTCTACCGCAAGATCCGCCCGGGCGAGCCGCCGACCGTCGAGGCCGGCCGCGCCCTGCTCGAGAACTTCTACTTCAACCCCAAGCGCTACGACCTCGCCAAGGTCGGCCGCTACAAGCTGAACAAGAAGCTCGGCCAGGACGCGCCCCTCAGCGACTCGGTGCTGTCGCTGTCGGACGTCGTCGCGACGATCAAGTACCTCGCGGCGCTGCACATCGACCGCCCGTCGCTGCCCGGCACGCGCGGCGGCGAGGCGATCGAGCTGCGCGTCGAGCCGGACGACATCGACCACTTCGGCAACCGCCGCATCCGTGCGGTCGGCGAGCTCATCCAGAACCAGGTCCGCACGGGCCTGTCCCGGATGGAGCGGGTCGTGCGCGAGCGGATGACGACGCAGGACGTCGAGGCGATCACGCCGCAGACCCTCATCAACATCCGCCCCGTCGTGGCCTCCATCAAGGAGTTCTTCGGGACGAGCCAGCTGTCGCAGTTCATGGACCAGAACAACCCGCTCGCGGGCCTGACGCACAAGCGGCGTCTGTCCGCCCTGGGCCCGGGTGGTCTGTCCCGCGACCGCGCCGGCATGGAGGTCCGTGACGTCCACCCGTCGCACTACGGCCGCATGTGCCCGATCGAGACGCCCGAGGGCCCGAACATCGGCCTCATCGGGTCGCTCGCGACGTACGGGCGCATCAACCCGTTCGGCTTCGTCGAGACCCCGTACCGCAAGGTCGTCGAGGGTCGCGTGACGGACGAGGTCGCGTACCTGACGGCCGACGACGAGGACCGCTACGTCATCGCGCAGGCCAACGCGCCGCTCCAGGCCGACGGCCACTTCGCCGAGGACCGCGTCCTGGTCCGGACCAAGGGCGGCGAGGTGGAGTTCATCCCCGCCGACGCCGTGGACTACATGGACGTCTCGCCGCGCCAGATGGTGTCGGTCGCGACCGCCCTCATCCCGTTCCTCGAGCACGACGACGCGAACCGTGCCCTCATGGGCGCGAACATGCAGCGCCAGGCCGTGCCGCTGGTCCGCTCCGAGGCGCCGCTCGTCGGCACCGGCATGGAGCGTCGTGCGGCCGTCGACGCGGGCGACGTCATCGTCGCGTCGAAGCCGGGCGTGGTCACCGAGGTGTCGGCCGACCTGATCACGATCGCCAACGACGACGCGACCACGTCGACGTACCGGGTGGCGAAGTTCCGCCGCTCGAACCAGGGCACGAGCTACAACCAGCGCGTGCTGGTCGACGAGGGCGCACGCGTCGAGGTCGGCTCCGTGCTGGCCGACGGCCCGGCGACGGACGAGGGCGAGCTCGCGCTCGGCCGCAACCTGCTCGTGGCGTTCATGTCGTGGGAGGGCCACAACTACGAGGACGCGATCATCCTGTCGCAGCGCCTCGTGCAGGACGACGTCCTGTCCTCGATCCACATCGAGGAGCACGAGGTCGACGCGCGCGACACGAAGCTGGGCCCCGAGGAGATCACGCGGGACATCCCGAACGTCTCCGAGGAGGTCCTGGCCGACCTCGACGAGCGCGGCATCATCCGCATCGGCGCCGAGGTCGCGGCGGGCGACATCCTCGTCGGCAAGGTCACGCCCAAGGGCGAGACCGAGCTGACGCCGGAGGAGCGCCTGCTCCGCGCGATCTTCGGCGAGAAGGCGCGCGAGGTCCGCGACACGTCGCTCAAGGTGCCGCACGGCGAGTCCGGCACGGTCATCGAGGTGCGCACGTTCAGCCGGGACGACGGCGACGAGCTGCCCGCCGGCGTGAACGAGCTGGTCCGCGTGTACATCGCCCAGCGCCGCAAGATCACGGACGGCGACAAGCTCGCCGGCCGGCACGGCAACAAGGGCGTCATCTCGAAGATCCTGCCCGTCGAGGACATGCCGTTCCTCGAGGACGGCACCGCCGTCGACGTGGTGCTGAACCCGCTCGGTGTGCCCGGCCGCATGAACGTCGGCCAGGTCCTCGAGACGCACCTCGGCTGGGTGGCGAAGCAGGGCTGGGACATCGAGCTGGCCGAGGGCAAGGCGCAGTGGACCGCGGGCGTGCCCGAGGTCGCGCACCGCTCGCAGCCGGGCAACCCGGTCGCGACGCCGGTCTTCGACGGCGTTCCGGAGGAGACCCTCACGGGTCTGCTCTCGGCCACGCTGCCCAACCGTGACGGCGAGCGCATGGTCGCCGGCGACGGCAAGGCGCGGCTGTTCGACGGCCGCTCCGGCGAGCCGTTCCCGGAGCCGGTGGCCGTCGGCTACATGTACATCCTCAAGCTCCACCACCTCGTGGACGACAAGATCCACGCCCGGTCGACCGGCCCGTACTCGATGATCACGCAGCAGCCGCTCGGTGGTAAGGCCCAGTTCGGCGGCCAGCGGTTCGGCGAGATGGAGGTGTGGGCCCTCGAGGCGTACGGCGCCGCCTACACGCTGCAGGAGCTGCTCACCATCAAGTCGGACGACGTCCCGGGCCGCGTGAAGGTCTACGAGGCGATCGTCAAGGGCGAGAACATCCCGGACTCCGGCATCCCGGAGTCGTTCAAGGTCCTGCTCAAGGAGATGCAGTCGCTCTGCCTGAACGTCGAGGTGCTGTCCTCGGACGGCGTCTCCATCGACATGAAGGAGAACGACGACGAGGTCTACCGCGCCGCGGAGGAGCTCGGCATCGACCTGTCGCGGCGACCGAACGCCAGCAGCGTCGAGGAGATCTGAGGTCGAGCCCTCGCCCGGTACGCGCCGCACCCCACGGGTGCGGTGCGGTCCGGGCGGGGCGCCGACACCCCTGTTGCAGATGTACCGGTGAGCCGAACGGCCCCGGAACGCGTAGGAAGTAGGAACCTTGCTCGACGTCAACGTCTTCGACGAGCTGCGCATCGGCCTGGCCTCGGCCGACGACATCCGTGCCTGGTCGCACGGCGAGGTGAAGAAGCCCGAGACCATCAACTACCGGACGCTGAAGCCGGAGAAGGATGGCCTGTTCTGCGAGAAGATCTTCGGTCCCACCCGGGACTGGGAGTGCTACTGCGGCAAGTACAAGCGCGTCCGCTTCAAGGGCATCATCTGCGAGCGCTGCGGCGTCGAGGTGACGCGCTCGAAGGTCCGCCGTGAGCGCATGGGCCACATCGAGCTGGCCGCACCGGTCACGCACATCTGGTTCTTCAAGGGTGTGCCCAGCCGGCTCGGCTACCTGCTCGACCTGGCGCCGAAGGACCTGGAGAAGGTCATCTACTTCGCGGCCTACATGATCACGTGGGTCGACGTGGACGGCCGTGCCGAGGACCTCCCGAACCTCCAGAACGAGATCGACCTGGAGAAGAAGGAGATCGCGGACCGCCGCGACAACGACATCAACACCCGCGCCGCGAAGCTCGAGGCCGACCTGGCCGAGCTCGAGGCCGAGGGTGCGAAGGCCGACGCCCGCCGCAAGGTGCGCGACTCCGCCGAGCGCGAGATGGCGCAGCTGCGCAAGCGTGCCGACGCGGAGCTCGACCGCCTCGAGCAGGTGTGGGACCGGTTCAAGAACCTCAAGGTCGCGGACCTCGAGGGCGACGAGATGCTGTACCGCCAGCTGCAGGACCGGTACGGCAACTACTTCGAGGGCTCGATGGGCGCGTCGGCGATCCAGAAGCGCCTCGAGGCGTTCGACCTGGACGCCGAGGCGACGTCGCTGCGCGAGACCATCCGCTCGGGCAAGGGGCAGCGCAAGACGCGCGCGCTCAAGCGCCTGAAGGTCGTCAACGCGTTCCTCACGACGACGAACTCGCCGACCGGCATGGTCCTCGACGCGGTCCCGGTCATCCCGCCGGACCTGCGCCCGATGGTCCAGCTCGACGGTGGTCGCTTCGCGACGTCCGACCTGAACGACCTGTACCGCCGCGTCATCAACCGGAACAACCGCCTCAAGCGGCTCCTGGACCTGGGCGCGCCGGAGATCATCGTCAACAACGAGAAGCGGATGCTCCAGGAGGCCGTGGACTCGCTGTTCGACAACGGCCGCCGCGGCCGCCCGGTGACGGGCCCCGGCAACCGTCCGCTCAAGTCGATCTCCGACATGCTCAAGGGCAAGCAGGGCCGGTTCCGCCAGAACCTGCTCGGCAAGCGCGTCGACTACTCGGGCCGTTCGGTCATCGTCGTCGGCCCGCAGCTCAAGCTGCACCAGTGCGGTCTGCCCAAGCAGATGGCGCTCGAGCTGTTCAAGCCGTTCGTGATGAAGCGCCTGGTGGACCTGAACCACGCGCAGAACATCAAGTCGGCCAAGCGCATGGTCGAGCGCGCGCGCCCGGTCGTGTGGGACGTGCTCGAGGAGGTCATCACCGAGCACCCGGTGCTGCTGAACCGTGCGCCCACGCTGCACCGTCTGGGCATCCAGGCGTTCGAGCCGCAGCTGGTCGAGGGCAAGGCGATCCACCTGCACCCGCTCGTCTGCGCCGCGTTCAACGCGGACTTCGACGGCGACCAGATGGCCGTGCACCTGCCCCTGAGCGCGGAGGCGCAGGCCGAGGCCCGCATCCTCATGCTCTCGAGCAACAACATCCTCAAGCCGTCGGACGGCCGTCCGGTGACCATGCCCTCGCAGGACATGATCATCGGCCTGTACCACCTGACGAGCGACAAGGACGACGCGCTCGGCGCCGGCCGGGCGTTCAGCTCGGTGGCCGAGGCGATCATGGCGTTCGACCAGGGCAGCCTGGACCTCAACGCCGTGGTGAAGATCCGCTTCGACGACCTGGTGCTCGGCGAGGACCAGGCGCCCGAGGGCTGGGAGCCGGGGCAGACGCTGCTGTTCGAGACGACGCTCGGCCGTGCGCTCTTCAACGAGCTGCTGCCGGTCGACTACCCGTACGAGAACGGCGTCGTCGACAAGAAGCGCCTGTCGGTCATCGTCAACGACCTGGCCGAGCGGTACCCGAAGGTCGAGGTCGCCGCGTCGCTCGACGCCCTGAAGGAGGCCGGCTTCCGCTGGGCCACCCGCTCGGGCGTCACGATCGCCATCTCGGACGTCGCCACGCCGGCGGCCAAGAAGGAGATCCTCGAGGAGCACGAGGCGAAGGCCGCGCGCGTCCAGGGCCAGTACGAGAAGGGCCTCATCACCGACGACGAGCGTCGTCAGGAGCTCATCGAGATCTGGACCAACGCCACCGACAAGGTCGCCAAGGCGATGCAGGCCAACTTCCCGGCCCGCAACACCGTCTACCGCATGGTCGGCTCGGGCGCGCGAGGCAACTGGATGCAGGTCCGCCAGATCGCGGGCATGCGTGGCCTCGTCGCCAACCCGAAGGGCGAGATCATCCCGCGCCCGATCAAGGCGAACTACCGCGAGGGCCTGTCCGTCCTCGAGTACTTCATCGCGACGCACGGCGCCCGCAAGGGCCTGGCGGACACCGCTCTGCGGACCGCCGACTCGGGCTACCTCACGCGTCGTCTGGTGGACGTCTCGCAGGACGTCATCGTCCGCGAGGAGGACTGCGGGACCGAGCGCGGCCTGACCATGCCGATCGGCGTGGCGACCGCGGACGGCACGCTGCGCCGCCACGACAAGGTCGAGACGTCCGTGTACTCGCGGACGCTCGCGACCGACATCGAGGTGGAGGGCGAGGTCGTCGGCCACGCCGGTGACGACGTCGGCGACGTGCTGCTCGACCGGCTCCTCGAGACGGGGGTCACCGAGCTCAAGATCCGCTCGGTGCTCACCTGCGAGTCCCGCGTCGGCACCTGCGCCAAGTGCTACGGCCGTTCGCTCGCGACCGGCAAGCTCGTCGACATCGGCGAGGCCGTCGGCATCATCGCGGCCCAGTCGATCGGTGAGCCCGGCACCCAGCTGACGATGCGTACGTTCCACACCGGTGGTGTGGCCTCGGCGGACGACATCACGCAGGGTCTGCCGCGTGTCCAGGAGCTCTTCGAGGCCCGCACCCCCAAGGGTGAGGCGCCGATCGCGGAGTTCTCGGGCCGCGTGGCGATCGAGGAGGGTGACCGCTCGCGGCGCATCGTCCTCACGCCGGACGACGGCTCGGAGGAGATCGCCTACCCGATCACCAAGCGCTCGCGCCTGGTCGTGCAGGACGGCGACCACGTCGCCGTCGGCACCCAGCTCGTCCAGGGTGCGGTGGACCCGAAGAAGGTCCTGCGCATCCTCGGCCCGCGCGCCACGCAGAAGCACCTGGTGGACGAGGTCCAGGAGGTCTACCGCTCGCAGGGCGTGGACATCCACGACAAGCACATCGAGGTCATCGTGCGGCAGATGCTGCGCCGCGTGACGGTGCTCGACTCCGGGGAGACGGGCCTGCTGCCCGGCGAGCTGGCCGAGCGCGGTCGCTTCGAGGACTTCAACCGCAAGGCGGTCTCCGAGGGCGGTCAGCCGGCCTCCGGGCGTCCGGAGCTCATGGGCATCACGAAGGCGTCGCTCGCGACCGACTCGTGGCTCTCCGCCGCCTCCTTCCAGGAGACGACGAAGGTGCTCACCGAGGCCGCGATGTCGAGCCGTTCCGACCCGCTGCTGGGTCTGAAGGAGAACGTCATCCTCGGCAAGCTCATCCCGGCGGGTACCGGCCTGGCCCGGTACCGCAACGTCGAGGTGGAGGCGACCGAGGAGGCGAAGGCCGAGCTGTACCCGGCCTTCGGCTACGACGAGATCGACTTCCCCGCCCTGGGCCTCGGCTCGGGCGAGGCGATCCCGCTCGAGGACATCGACTTCGGCGACTACCGCTGACGTCGCTCCTCACCAGCACGTCCCCCGGGGGGCTCGTCGGCCGCGGCCGACGGGCCCCCCGGGCCGTCCCGGGCAGCCGCACGTGGCCAGGGTCTCTTTGACGCTCCACGATGCGCCGGGTAACGTAGGAGACCGTGCCCGCGCCGTCGGGCCCTTGTGCGTGCACTCGACACAGCGTCCCCGGGACGTGGTCGCAGTAGCACCGGGTGGTTCCCCTCCCGTTCGGACCGGCCTCTCGAGGCCGGGCACCGCGCGGGGGAGCGGGGCGACACGCCCGGGCGCGGGGGTCGGAGCGGGACGTCAGACCCACCGGGGTAGTCGCGCGACGGGCGACGATCCGGGACAAGCCGGCCGTCCAGGGTGACGGGTGCCGGTCAGACCAGAGAACACCGAACAGTTCGGAGACGTAGTGCCTACGATCCAGCAGCTGGTCCGCAAGGGCCGGCAGGCGAAGACGAACAAGTCGAAGACGCCTGCCCTCAAGGGCTCCCCCCAGCGTCGCGGTGTCTGCACCCGCGTGTACACGACCACCCCCAAGAAGCCGAACTCCGCGCTGCGCAAGGTCGCGCGCGTCCGGCTGTCGTCGGGCATCGAGGTCACGGCCTACATCCCGGGCGTCGGCCACAACCTGCAGGAGCACTCGATCGTGCTCGTGCGCGGTGGTCGCGTGAAGGACCTGCCGGGTGTCCGCTACAAGATCGTCCGTGGCGCGCTCGACACGCAGGGCGTGAAGAACCGCAAGCAGGCGCGCAGCCGCTACGGCGCGAAGAAGGGCTGAGTCAGATGCCTCGTAAGGGTCCCGCTCCGAAGCGGCCGCTGATCGTCGACCCCGTCTACGGGTCGCCGGTCGTCACGCAGCTCATCAACAAGGTCCTCCTCGACGGCAAGAAGACCGTCGCCGAGGCCATCGTCTACGGCGCCCTCGAGGGCGTCCGTGACAAGACGCAGTCCGACCCGGTCGTCGTGCTCAAGCGCGCGCTGGACAACGTGCGTCCGTCGATCGAGGTCAAGTCGCGCCGCGTCGGTGGCGCCACCTACCAGGTGCCGATCGAGGTCCGCCCCGTGCGCGCGACCACGCTCGCCCTGCGCTGGCTCACGGACTTCTCCCGCGCCCGTCGCGAGAAGACGATGACCGAGCGCCTCATGAACGAGATCCTCGACGCGTCCAACGGCCTCGGTGCCGCGGTCAAGCGCCGTGAGGACATGCACAAGATGGCCGAGTCCAACCGGGCCTTCGCGCACTACCGCTGGTGACCTCGCGGCGCGACGCCGCGAGCCGCCCGACCAGGGTGCTCGCGGCGTCGCGGCCGGCACCGATCAACAGCCAACCGACAAGGGGCTATCACGTGGCACTCGACGTGCTGACCGACCTCACGAAGGTCCGCAACATCGGCATCATGGCCCACATCGATGCCGGCAAGACCACCACCACCGAGCGGATCCTGTTCTACACCGGGGTCAACTACAAGATCGGTGAGACGCACGACGGCGCGTCGACGATGGACTGGATGGAGCAGGAGCAGGAGCGCGGCATCACGATCACGTCCGCCGCGACGACCTGCTACTGGAAGAACAACCAGATCAACATCATCGACACGCCCGGGCACGTCGACTTCACCGTCGAGGTCGAGCGCTCGCTGCGCGTCCTCGACGGCGCCGTCGCCGTGTTCGACGGCAAGGAGGGCGTGGAGCCCCAGTCGGAGACGGTGTGGCGCCAGGCGGACAAGTACGACGTCCCCCGCATCTGCTTCGTCAACAAGATGGACAAGCTCGGCGCGGACTTCTACTTCACGGTCGACACGATCGTGAACCGCCTCAAGGCCAAGCCGCTGGTCATCCAGCTGCCGATCGGCTCCGAGAACGACTTCATCGGCGTCGTCGACCTGGTCGAGATGCGTGCCCTCGTGTGGCGCGGCGAGACCGCGCTGGGCGAGAAGTACGAGGTCGAGGACATCCCCGCCGACCTGCAGGAGCGCGCCGAGCAGTACCGCAGCGAGCTCATCGAGGCCGTCGCCGAGACGTCCGAGGAGCTGCTCGAGAAGTACCTGGGCGGCGAGGAGCTGACGGTCGCCGAGATCAAGACCGGCATCCGCAAGCTCACGGTCAACTCGGAGGCGTACCCCGTCCTGTGCGGGTCCGCGTTCAAGAACAAGGGCGTGCAGCCCATGCTCGACGCGGTCATCGACTACCTCCCGACGCCGCTCGACGTCCCCGCCGTGCAGGGGCACGACGCGAAGGACGACACGATCGTCGTCGAGCGCCACCCCGACGCGAGCGAGCCGTTCTCGGCCCTGGCGTTCAAGGTCGCCTCGCACCCCTTCTTCGGCAAGCTCACCTACGTCCGGGTGTACTCCGGCAAGGTCGAGCAGGGCGCTGCGGTGCTCAACTCCACGAAGGGCAAGAAGGAGCGCATCGGCAAGCTCTTCCAGATGCACTCCAACAAGGAGAACCCGGTCGCCGAGGCGCAGGCCGGACACATCTACGCCTTCATCGGCCTCAAGGACGTCACCACCGGTGACACCCTGTGCGACCCGAGCGCGCCCGTCGTGCTGGAGTCGATGACCTTCCCCGAGCCCGTCATCGACGTGGCGATCGAGCCGAAGACGAAGGGTGACCAGGAGAAGCTCTCCACGGCCATCCAGAAGCTCGCCGAGGAGGACCCGACCTTCCGCGTCCGCCTGGACGAGGAGACCGGCCAGACCGTCATCGGCGGCATGGGCGAGCTCCACCTCGACATCCTCGTGGACCGCATGCGGCGCGAGTTCAAGGTCGAGGCGAACGTCGGCAAGCCGCAGGTCGCGTACCGCGAGACGATCCGCCGCACGGTGGAGAAGATCGACTACGTCCACAAGAAGCAGACCGGTGGCTCCGGCCAGTACGCCAAGGTGCAGATGACCTTCGCGCCGCTGGACCCGGCCGAGGGCGAGCTGTACGAGTTCGAGAACAAGGTCACCGGTGGCCGGATCCCGCGCGAGTACATCCCGTCGGTCGACGCCGGCATCCAGAGCGCGATGCAGCTCGGCGTCCTCGCGGGCTTCCCGCTCGTGGGCGTCAAGGCGACGCTGCTCGACGGCGCGGCGCACGACGTCGACTCCTCGGAGATGGCGTTCAAGATCGCCGGCTCGATGATCCTCAAGGAGGCCGTGCGCAAGGCCGACCCGGCCCTCCTCGAGCCGATCATGGCCGTCGAGGTGCGCACGCCCGAGGACTACATGGGCGACGTCATCGGCGACCTGAACTCGCGTCGCGGCATGATCCAGTCCATGGAGGACGCGACGGGCGTGAAGGTCATCCGCGCCCAGGTGCCGCTCTCCGAGATGTTCGGCTACGTCGGCGACCTGCGGTCGAAGACCCAGGGCCGTGCCGTGTACTCGATGCAGTTCGACAGCTACGCCGAGGTTCCTCGGAACGTGGCTGAGGAGATCATCAAGAAGACCCGGGGCGAGTAGTCCCACAGGTCGACCCGCAGTACCCCCAGCAACACATCCGACCCGTAGGACCGCACGCCGAGCAGGTACCGTCAGGTGGCTGCCGTCGGGCAATCTCTACCAAGTCCTGAGGAGGACACCCAGTGGGCAAGGCGAAGTTCGAGCGGACCAAGCCGCACGTCAACATCGGGACCATCGGTCACGTCGACCACGGCAAGACGACGCTGACGGCCGCGATCTCGAAGGTGCTGCACGACAAGTACCCCGACCTGAACCCCTTCACGCCGTTCGACGAGATCGACAAGGCGCCCGAGGAGAAGCAGCGCGGTATCACGATCAACATCGCGCACGTCGAGTACCAGACCGAGAAGCGCCACTACGCGCACGTCGACGCGCCTGGTCACGCCGACTACATCAAGAACATGATCACGGGTGCGGCGCAGATGGACGGCGCCATCCTGGTGGTCGCCGCCACCGACGGCCCGATGGCCCAGACGCGTGAGCACGTCCTGCTCGCCCGTCAGGTCGGCGTGCCCTACCTGCTCGTGGCGCTCAACAAGGCCGACATGGTCGACGACGAGGAGATCCTCGAGCTCGTCGAGATGGAGGTCCGCGAGCTGCTGTCGTCGCAGGGCTTCGACGGCGACGAGGCCCCGGTCGTGCGCGTCTCGGGCCTCAAGGCGCTCGAGGGCGACCCGACGTGGGTCAAGTCCGTCGAGGACCTGCTCGACGCGGTCGACGAGAACGTCCCGGACCCGGTCCGCGAGATCGACAAGCCGTTCCTCATGCCCATCGAGGACGTCTTCACGATCACGGGCCGCGGCACCGTCGTGACGGGTCGCGTCGAGCGCGGCCAGCTCAAGGTGAACGAGGAGGTGGAGATCGTCGGCATCAAGGAGAAGGCGATCAAGACCACCGTCACCGGCGTCGAGATGTTCCGCAAGCTCCTCGACTACGCCGAGGCCGGCGAGAACGTCGGTCTGCTCCTGCGCGGCACGAAGCGCGAGGAGGTCGAGCGCGGCCAGGTCGTCGTCAAGCCGGGTTCGATCACGCCGCACACCGAGTTCGAGGGCCAGGTCTACATCCTGGCCAAGGACGAGGGCGGCCGTCACAACCCGTTCTACGGCAACTACCGTCCGCAGTTCTACTTCCGGACGACGGACGTCACCGGTGTCATCACGCTGCCCGAGGGCACCGAGATGGTCATGCCCGGCGACAACACCGAGATCCACGTGAACCTCATCCAGCCCATCGCGATGGAGGAGGGCCTCGGCTTCGCCATCCGCGAGGGTGGCCGCACCGTCGGCTCGGGCCGGGTCACGAAGATCCTCAAGTGATCACCGCCCCTCGGGGCTGATCGCGACGCAGGGCCCGGGAGCTTCGGCTCCCGGGCCCTGCTGTTCTCATGGGGACGGCTGCCCTACCCGGGGCCCCTGAGCGGCGGCACGGGGCCGCGGGGGAGGTGTCCGTCACGGCGGTTGGCTATCCGGGCGGACATCTGGCAGACTGTCGGGGTTGCCCGCTAAGGGCGTGCGTTCGCGCGCGCCTTGGCCAGGGCGACCAGACGTGGCGGACGCGTGGGCCCCGGGGCGACCCGGAGGCAGGCGTTCGCAGCCACGACCCCGTCCCGGGAACGGAACACAGCGCGAAGGCGCGTCGCGAAGAGCGACACGCCCGAGTGCGGGGGTCGGACGGACCGGTATCGAGAGAGAGAAGTAGACGACGCCATGGCGGGACAGAAGATCCGCATCCGGCTCAAGTCCTACGACCACGAGGTCATCGACAGCTCGGCGCGCAAGATCGTCGACACGGTGACTCGCGCTGGTGCGTCGGTCGTGGGCCCGGTGCCGCTCCCGACGGAGAAGAACGTCTTCGTCGTGATCCGGTCGCCTCACAAGTACAAGGACAGCCGCGAGCACTTCGAGATGCGCACGCACAAGCGGCTCATCGACATCATCGATCCCACGCCGAAGGCCGTCGACTCGCTCATGCGTCTCGACCTGCCTGCGGACGTGAACATCGAGATCAAGCTCTGACGCTGGGAAGGGACTGATCTTTCATGGCTACCCAGCAGAACGCGCGCCCCGTCACCGCGGTGCTCGGCACGAAGCTCGGCATGACCCAGGTCTGGGACGAGGCAGGACGCCTCGTGCCGGTCACGGTCGTCGCCGTCGGGCCGAACGTCGTGACGCAGGTGCGCTCCGCTGAGACCGACGGCTACGCCGCGGTGCAGCTGGCCTCCGGCCAGATCGACCCGCGCAAGGTCACCAAGCCGCTCAAGGGCCACTTCGAGAAGGCGGGGGTCACCCCTCGTCGGCACGTGGTCGAGGTGCGGACGCCGAACGCGGCCGAGTTCACGCTCGGCCAGGAGATCACCGCCGGCGTGTTCGAGGCCGGCCAGGTCGTCGACGTCGTCGGCACCACCAAGGGCAAGGGCACGGCCGGTGTGATGAAGCGTCACGGCTTCTCCGGCGTCGGCGCCTCCCACGGTGCGCACCGCAACCACCGCAAGCCCGGCTCGATCGGTGGCGCCTCCACGCCGTCGCGCGTCTTCAAGGGCATGCGCATGGCCGGTCGGATGGGCGTCGACCGCCAGACCACACAGAACCTGACCGTGCACGCGGTCGACGCCGAGAAGGGTCTGCTGCTCGTCAAGGGCGCGGTCCCGGGCCCCAAGGGTGGCGTCGTCCTCGTGCGTTCCGCTGCGAAGGGTGCGTGACCTCGATGAGCGACACGCTGACCGTCGACGTCCTCGACGAGAAGGGCACCAAGGCCGGCACGGCCGACCTGCCCGGTGACGTCTTCGACGCCCCGACGAACGTCCCGCTGATCCACCAGGTCGTCGTCGCCCAGCTCGCCGCCGCGCGGCAGGGCACCCACGACACCAAGAGCCGCGGCGAGGTCCGCGGTGGTGGCAGGAAGCCGTACAAGCAGAAGGGGACCGGCCGCGCCCGTCAGGGCTCGACCCGCGCCCCGCAGTTCGCCGGCGGTGGCGTCGTCCACGGCCCGACGCCCCGCGACTACTCGCAGCGGACCCCGAAGAAGATGAAGGCCGCGGCGCTCCGCGGTGCTCTCTCGGACCGCGCGCGTGCCGGTCGCGTCCACGTCGTGACGGGCTTCGCGCCCGGCCAGGTGCCGTCGACCAAGGCCGCTCTCGCGGTGCTCGACAACCTGTCCGGCCGCAAGAACGTCCTCGTGGTCGTCGAGCGCCAGGACGAGATCACCTGGAAGTCGCTGCGCAACGTCGAGCGGGTCCACCTGCTCGTCGCCGACCAGCTCAACACCTACGACGTCCTCATCTCGGACGACGTGGTCTTCACGCAGGGCGCGCTCGACGCGTTCCTCGCAGGCCCCGCCAAGGGTGCGAAGGCCGTGGCGACCGAGTCCGAGGCGGCCGCCCAGGAGGAGACGAAGTGACCGCCGTCGGCAAGGACCCGCGCGACATCCTGATCGCGCCGGTCGTCTCGGAGAAGAGCTACGGCCTGCTCGACGAGGGCAAGTACACGTTCCTCGTGGACCCGCGGGCCAACAAGACCGAGATCAAGATCGCCGTCGAGCACGTCTTCGGCGTCAAGGTCGACTCGGTCAACACCGCGAACCGCCAGGGCAAGTCGCGCCGGACCCGGTTCGGCATCGGCCGCCGCAAGGCCACGAAGCGTGCGATCGTCACCCTCCGCGAGGGCTCGATCGACATCTTCGGTGGACCGGTCGGCTGAGGCCCGGAAGGATCTGAGGACTCATGGGAATCCGTAAGTACAAGCCGACGACGCCGGGCCGTCGTGGCTCGTCGGTCGCCGACTTCGTCGAGATCACGCGCTCCACGCCGGAGAAGTCGCTGGTCCGCCCGCTGCACAAGACCGGTGGCCGCAACGCCACGGGTCGCGTGACGACCCGCCACCAGGGTGGCGGTCACAAGCGTGCGTACCGCGTCATCGACTTCCGTCGTCACGACAAGGACGGCGTGCCGGCCAAGGTCGCGCACATCGAGTACGACCCCAACCGCACGGCGCGCATCGCGCTCCTGCACTACGCGGACGGCGAGAAGCGCTACATCATCGCGCCGAACAAGCTGTCGCAGGGCGACGTCGTCGAGGCCGGTCCCGGCGCCGACATCAAGCCCGGCAACAACCTGCCGCTGCGCAACATCCCCACGGGTACGGTCATCCACGCCATCGAGCTCCGCCCCGGTGGCGGCGCGAAGATCGCGCGTTCGGCCGGTGCCTCGGTGCAGCTCGTCGCGAAGGACGGCCCGTACGCGCAGCTGCGCATGCCGTCCGGCGAGATCCGCAACGTCGACCTGCGCTGCCGCGCCACGGTCGGCGAGGTCGGCAACGCCGAGCAGTCGAACATCAACTGGGGCAAGGCCGGCCGCATGCGGTGGAAGGGCAAGCGCCCGACCGTCCGTGGTGTGGCCATGAACCCGATCGACCACCCGCACGGTGGTGGTGAGGGCAAGACCTCCGGCGGCCGCCACCCGGTGAGCCCCTGGGGCCAGCCCGAGGGTCGTACCCGTCGTCCGAACAAGCCGAGCGACAAGCTCATCGTGCGCCGTCGGCGCACCGGCAAGAAGCGCTGATAGGAGCCCGAGATGCCTCGCAGCCTCAAGAAGGGCCCGTTCGTCGACGACCACCTGCAGAAGAAGGTCGACGCGCAGAACGAGTCCGGCACGAAGAACGTCATCAAGACGTGGTCGCGTCGCTCGATGATCACGCCCGACTTCCTCGGCCACACCTTCGCGGTCCACGACGGCCGCAAGCACACGCCCGTGTTCGTGACGGAGTCGATGGTCGGGCACAAGCTCGGCGAGTTCGCCCCCACGCGGACGTTCCGCGGCCACGAGAAGGACGACCGGAAGGGCCGTCGCCGCTGACCCCGGTCAGCCTGGTGACGCCCTGACGGCAGAGAACAGAGAGCAGGACAGCGATGGAAGCCAAGGCGAAGGCGCGGTTCGTCCGCGTCACGCCCCAGAAGGCCCGCCGCGTCGTGGACCTCATCCGTGGCAAGCAGGCGGCCGAGGCCGTGGCGGTGCTGAAGTTCGCGCCGCAGGCCGCGGCTGAGCCGGTCCTCAAGACGGTGCAGTCCGCGGTCGCGAACGCGGTCGAGGGGGCCAAGCGCAACAGCGAGCGGCTCGACGAGACGAACCTCTACATCTCCGAGGTCTTCGTCGACGAGGGTCCGACGCTCAAGCGGTTCCGGCCTCGCGCGCAGGGTCGCGCGGGCCGCATTCTCAAGCGCACGAGCCACATCACGGTCGTGGTGGCCGAGCGCGAGACGACGAGCACGAAGGGACGGGCCCGCTAGTGGGACAGAAGGTCAACCCGCTCGGGTACCGCCTGGGCATCACGACGGATCACCGCTCGCGCTGGTTCGCCGACTCGACGAAGCCGGGTCAGCGCTACCGCGACTACGTCCGCGAGGACGTCCAGATCCGCAAGCTCATGAGCACCGGCCTCGAGCGCGCCGGCATCGCCAAGGTGGAGATCGAGCGCACGCGTGACCGCGTGCGCGTCGACATCCACACCGCCCGCCCGGGCATCGTCATCGGGCGTCGCGGGGCCGAGGCCGACCGCATCCGGGGCGAGCTCGAGAAGCTCACGGGCAAGCAGGTCCAGCTGAACATCCTCGAGGTCAAGAACGCCGAGATCGAGGCTCAGCTGGTCGCCCAGGGCATCGCCGAGCAGCTCGCGAGCCGCGTGTCGTTCCGCCGGGCCATGCGCAAGGGCATCCAGTCCGCGCAGCGCGCCGGCGCCAAGGGCATCCGTGTGCAGGTCTCCGGCCGCCTCGGCGGTGCGGAGATGAGCCGCACGGAGTTCTACCGCGAGGGTCGTGTGCCGCTGCACACGCTCCGCGCCAACATCGACTACGGCTTCTTCGAGGCCCGCACGACCTTCGGCCGCATCGGCGTGAAGGTCTGGGTCTACAAGGGTGACGTCACCGAGCGCGAGTGGGCGCAGCAGCAGGCCACCCAGGCTCCGCGCCCGGCGCGCGGCGGCCCGCGTGGTGACCGCGGCGACCGCGGTGACCGTGGCCCTCGGGCCGGCGGTCGTCGTCCCGAGCGCCAGGACGCACCCGCCCCGGCCGCCGAGCAGTCGGCGCCCGCGGCGGAGCCCGCGCCCACCGAGTCCGGAACGGAGGCCTGAGCCGTGCTGATCCCGCGCCGGCTGAAGCACCGCAAGCAGCACCACCCCGGGCGCTCCGGCGCCGCCACGGGTGGCACGACGATCTCGTTCGGCGAGTACGGCATCCAGGCTCTGGAGCCGGCCTACGTCACGAACCGTCAGATCGAGGCTGCACGTATCGCCATGACCCGCCACATCAAGCGTGGTGGGAAGGTCTGGATCAACATCTACCCGGACCGTCCCCTCACGAAGAAGCCCGCCGAGACCCGCATGGGTTCCGGCAAGGGCTCGCCCGAGTGGTGGATCGCCAACGTCAAGCCCGGCCGAGTTCTGTTCGAGCTCGCCGGTGTCCCGGAGCCGCTGGCCCGCGAGGCCATGCGCCGCGCGATGCACAAGCTCCCGATGAAGACACGTTTCATCGTGCGCGAGGGGGGTAACTGATGGCCATCGGAACCAAGGACCTGGCTCCCAGCGAGCTGGACACCTTCGACGACGAGAAGCTGCTCGCCGAGCTGAAGAAGGCCAAGGAGGAGCTGTTCAACCTCCGCTTCCAGTCGGCGACGGGGCAGCTCGAGAGCCACGGCCGCCTCAAGGCGGTCCGCCGCGACATCGCGCGCATCTACACGATCCTGCGCGAGCGTGAGCTCGGCATCCGTACCGCCCCGAGCGCGGAGTGAGGTCCTCATGACGAAGCACGAGCACACCACCGCGACGACCGACCACCGGGCATACCGCAAGACCCGCCGTGGTTACGTCGTCAGCGACAAGATGGACAAGACGGTCGTCGTCGAGGTCGAGGACCGCGTCAAGCACCCGCTCTACGGCAAGGTCATCCGCCGCACGAGCAAGGTCAAGGCGCACGACGAGCAGAACAGCGCCGGCATCGGCGACCTGGTCGAGATCATGGAGACCCGGCCGCTGTCGGCGACGAAGCGCTGGCGCATCATCGAGGTCATCGAGAAGGCCAAGTAAGTCCCGTTCCCGGGCCCTCGGGCCCGGCACGCACCACAGTTGCCCGCGTCGCGGGCGCGCCCCCCGGGGCCGCCCGCGCCGTGTGCACCACGGCAACCATCCGTTCGGCCAGGCTCGGCGGCCGCCCGCTCGCGGGCGGTGCGGTGCGAGAACCCGCAGGACGAGGAGGAGAGAGCTAGATGATCCAGCAGGAGTCGCGACTGCGTGTCGCCGACAACACGGGTGCCAAGGAGATCCTCTGCATCCGTGTCCTCGGCGGCTCCGGCCGCCGCTACGCCGGTATCGGTGACGTCATCGTCGCCACCGTCAAGGACGCGATCCCGGGCGGCAACGTCAAGAAGGGCGACGTCGTCAAGGCGGTCGTCGTGCGCACCCGCAAGGAGCGCCGGCGCCCCGACGGCTCGTACATCAAGTTCGACGAGAACGCCGCGGTGATCCTCAAGAACGACGGCGAGCCGCGCGGTACCCGCATCTTCGGCCCCGTGGGCCGCGAGCTGCGCGACAAGAAGTTCATGAAGATCATCTCGCTGGCGCCGGAGGTGCTCTGACCATGGCGAAGATCAAGAAGGGCGACCTCGTCCTCGTCATCTCGGGCCGCGACAAGAACAAGACGGGTCGCGTCCTCGAGGTGCTCCCCGAGACGCAGCGTGTCGTCGTCGAGGGCGTCCAGCGCGTGCAGAAGCACACCAAGGCCGGCCAGTCGTCGCGCGGCACCCGTACGGGCGGCATCGAGACGGTCGAGGCCCCCATCCACATCAGCAACGTGATGCTGGTGGACCCGGAGACCAAGAAGGGCACCCGGGTCGGCTACCGCACCGAGCAGGTCGAGCGCGACGGACGCACGCGCACCGTGCGCGTCCGCGTCGCCAAGCGCTCCGGTAAGGACATCTGATGACCGAGACCACGATCGAGGCCCCGGCCCAGCCGCGCCTCAAGACGCGCTACAACGACGAGATCAAGACCGCCCTGTTCGAGCAGTTCTCGCACGAGAACATCAACCAGGTCGCGCGACTGGTCAAGGTCGTCGTCAACATGGGCGTCGGCGACGCCGCCAAGGACTCCAAGCTCATCGAGGGCGCGATCCGCGACCTGACCCAGATCACGGGCCAGAAGCCGCAGGTCACGAAGGCCCGCAAGTCCATCGCGCAGTTCAAGCTGCGCGAGGGCATGCCGATCGGCGCGCACGTCACGCTGCGCGGCGACCGTGCCTGGGAGTTCCTGGACCGCCTGCTGTCGATCGCGCTGCCGCGCATCCGTGACTTCCGCGGTCTGTCCCCGGCCCAGTTCGACGGGAACGGGAACTACACGTTCGGCCTCGTGGAGCAGTCCGTGTTCCACGAGATCGACCAGGACAAGATCGACCGGGTCCGCGGGATGGACATCACCATCGTCACGACCGCCACCACGGACGACGAGGGGCGCGCGTTCCTCAAGCTCCTCGGCTTCCCGTTCAAGGAGAACTGACATGGCGAAGACCGCCCTCATCCACAAGGCGGCCGCGAAGCCGAAGTTCGCGGTCCGTGCCTACACGCGCTGCCAGCGGTGCGGTCGCCCGCACTCGGTGTACCGCAAGTTCGGCCTGTGCCGGATCTGCGTGCGGGAGATGGCCCACCGCGGCGAGCTCCCCGGCGTGACCAAGAGCAGCTGGTAAGTACCACCGGACGTCGGTAGGTCCGCGCCCCCGCCTCGGGGGCGCGGATACCCCGGCGAGAAAGGGCTGACGCCCGATGACCATGACCGACCCGATCGCAGACTTCCTGACGCGTCTGCGCAACGCGAACTCGGCGCACCACGACACGGTGACGATCCCGTTCTCGAAGCTCAAGAGCCACATCGCCGAGATCCTGCAGGCCGAGGGCTACATCTCCGGCTGGACCGTCGAGGACGCGCGCGTGGGTAAGAACCTCACGATCACGCTGAAGTACGGCCCCAACCGTGAGCGTGCGCTCGCCGGCGTCAAGCGCGTGTCCAAGCCGGGCCTGCGCGTCTACGCCAAGTCGACCAACATGCCCAAGGTGCTCGGTGGCCTCGGCGTGGCGATCCTGTCCACGTCGTCCGGCCTCCTGACCGACAAGCAGGCCGCCAAGAAGGGCGTGGGTGGGGAAGTCCTCGCCTACGTCTGGTAAGCCCGAGACGAGAGGAGAACAGCCATGTCCCGAATCGGCAGGATCCCCGTCCCGGTGCCGTCCGGTGTCGACGTGACGATCGACGGCCAGCTCGTGACGGTGCAGGGTCCCAAGGGGACTCTCACGCACACCATCCCGGCCCCGCTCGCGGTGGACCGTGACGACGCCGGCGCCCTCGTGGTGACGCGTCCCGACGACGAGCGCCAGTCGCGCTCGCTGCACGGCCTGACCCGCACGCTGCTGGCCAACCTGGTCACCGGCGTGACGGAGGGCTACACCAAGAAGCTCGAGATCGTCGGCACCGGTTACCGCGTGACCGCGAAGGGCCAGACCCTCGAGTTCGCGCTCGGCTTCAGCCACCCGGTCACGGTCGACCCGCCGGCCGGCATCGACTTCGCCGTCGAGACCCCGACCAAGTTCTCGGTCCAGGGCATCGACAAGCAGCTGGTGGGCGAGGTCGCCGCGAACATCCGCAAGATCCGCAAGCCCGAGCCGTACAAGGGCAAGGGCGTGCGGTACGCGGGCGAGAACGTGCGCCGCAAGGTCGGAAAGGCTGGGAAGTAAGCCATGGCGATCAGCATCAAGGGCAAGGGCAAGACGATCGCCCGCCGCCGCCGCCACCTGCGGCTGCGCAAGAAGGTCGTCGGCAGCGCCGGGCGTCCGCGCCTGGTCGTGACGCGCTCCGCGCGCCACATCACGGCCCAGGTTGTCGACGACGGCATCGGTCAGACCGTGGCCTCGGCCTCGACGCTCGAGGCGGACCTGCGGGCCACCGACGGCGACAAGACCGCGAAGGCGCGCAAGGTCGGCGAGCTCGTCGCCGCACGTGCGAAGGCGGCCGGCGTCGAGTCGGTCGTGTTCGACCGTGGCGGCAACAAGTACCACGGCCGTGTCGCCGCGGTCGCCGACGGCGCCCGTGAGGGTGGTCTGGCCCTGTGACGACGAACTCCGCATCGAAGAAGAGGACTTTCTGATGGCTGCTCCTCAGCGCAGCAACACCGGTGCCGGTGGCACCGGCGGCGACCGCCGAGACGGCGGCCGTCGTGACGGCGGGCGGCGCGGTGACGCCGCCGAGAAGAGCGCGTTCGTCGAGCGCGTCGTGACGATCAACCGTGTCGCGAAGGTCGTCAAGGGCGGCCGCCGCTTCAGCTTCACCGCGCTCGTCGTGGTGGGCGACGGTGACGGCACGGTCGGCGTCGGCTACGGCAAGGCCAAGGAGGTGCCCGCGGCGATCGCCAAGGGTGTCGAGGAGGCGAAGAAGAACTTCTTCCGCGTCCCCCGCATCCAGGGCACCATCCCGCACCCCGTCCAGGGCGAGAAGGCGGCCGGCGTCGTGTTCCTGCGCCCCGCGTCCCCGGGTACCGGCGTGATCGCCGGCGGCCCGGTGCGTGCGGTGCTCGAGTGCGCCGGCATCCACGACGTGCTCAGCAAGTCGCTCGGGTCGTCCAACGCGATCAACATCGTGCACGCGACGGTCGAGGCCCTGCGCTCCCTGGAGGAGCCCGAGGCCGTCGCCGCTCGTCGTGGGCTGCCCCTCGACCACGTCGCTCCTGCCTCGCTCCTGCGTGCGCAGGCGGCGGGCCGTGCGGCCACGGCTGCGAAGGTGGGTGCGTGATGGCCCGCCTGAAGGTGACCCAGACCCGGTCCGCCATCGGCGGCAAGCAGAACCAGCGCGACACGCTGCGCACCCTGGGCCTGAAGCGGATCGGCGACGTCGTCGTCAAGGAGGACCGCCCCGAGATCCGCGGCATGGTCAAGACGGTGACGCACCTGGTCGCGGTCGAGGAGGTCGAGTGACCATGGCCGACGACAAGAAGAAGGCCGACGACACGGCCGTGGAGTCGACGGAGGAGGCCCCCAAGGCCGCCGCCAAGAAGACCCCGGCGAAGAAGGCTCCCGCGAAGGCTGCGGCGACCGAGGCTGCGGCGACCGAGGCCGCTGCGGCCGAGGAGAAGCCGAAGGCGACCCGCAAGCCGGCCACCAAGAAGGCCGACGCGGAGGAGCCCAAGGCGGCCGCCAAGGGCAGTGCGACCACCGAGGGTGCCGGCGGCACGCTCAAGGTTCACCACCTGCGTCCGGCCCCCGGCGCCAAGACCGCCAAGACCCGCGTGGGTCGTGGTGAGGCGTCGAAGGGCAAGACGGCCGGCCGTGGCACCAAGGGCTCGAAGGCCCGCTACCAGGTGCCCGAGGCCTTCGAGGGTGGGCAGATGCCGATGCACATGCGGCTGCCCAAGCTCCGCGGCTTCAAGAACCCGTTCCGCGTCGAGTACCAGGTCGTGAACCTGGACAAGATCTCGGCGCTCTACCCGCAGGGCGGCGACGTCACCGTCGCCGACCTGGTCGCCAAGGGCGCGGTCCGCAAGGGCCAGCCCGTCAAGGTGCTCGGCACCGGCGAGCTGACCGTCAAGGTCTCCCTGGCGGTGGACGCGTACTCCGCGTCTGCCAAGGAGAAGATCGAGGCGGCCGGCGGCAGCGTCGCGCAGGGCTGACGCCCCGCGCAGCAGCACGACCCTGAAGCGGGCGGTCCCGGGAGTGATTCCGGGGCCGCCCGCTTCGTCGTGCCCGTGCCCTCCGCGGTGTCATGGCGCCCGGTCACAGGGTGCGCGGACCCGCCCGGCGAAACGGCTCCGGCGGCGGATCGCGGTGGCGTAGTGTCGGCCCCGCACGCTCGTGGCGACGTCCGCCCCCGTGTGGGCCGGCCGCGACGGAGCGCCCGGCGCCCGGCGGTCGACCGCGGCTCTCAGTTGGACGAGTGTTCATGTCCGGGAGTCGGTGCGAGTCACAGACGAGCGCGACGCGTGGGCTGCCAGGGTGAAGGCGGGCCCGGCGCCTAGGTCGTAGCACCCCCCGAAGCGTCCCGAACGCCCGGAACGGCCCGCCCTGTCCGGATCGGCGCTGTTGGACGGCCGTCCGGCGCCCGGCTTACTTGAGGGGCCGCAGGAGGGGCCCCCATGGGATCGCTCCCTCACCCCGCGGCGTCCGACGGCCAGGGAGCACGACATGCAGCAGGACACGACCGGTGCACGGCGCTCGACGCGCCGCGTCTCGGCGCTCGTGGCCGTCGGCATGCTCCTGGGCGTCGTGCTGGCCCCGGTCGCGCAGACCGCGACCGCTGCGCCCGCGTCCGCGGCGCCGGTCGCCCTCCCCGCCGTCAGCGCGCAGCTGCAGAACCACCGCGGCACGACGGCCGGGGGCGCCGCCGACGGGTCCACTGCGCAGAACTGCATCCGGTTCCAGCCCGCGAGCGGGCAGTGGAGCGCGACCGAGGCGCTCGCCGCCCACGGCGGCGAGTCGTCGTTCTTCGGGATGCTCTCCTGCCCCACGAACCTGAGCACCACGTCGCAGAGCGCGATCGGGCTGGCGCCGAACCAGGCGGCACCCGAGACCGGCACGACGTTCCTGCTGGGCTCCTTCCGGCACTACAACAACCCGATCAACGCGCAGGCGGAGTACTTCCGCGGCACGTTGAACCTGCGGCTGGGGACCTCGGCGGCCTTCGTCAGCTCGTCGTACGTGCTGCGCGAGACGCCCAACAGCGCGAACCCGGCGGGGAACGTCGCCAACAACGACACGGTCACGTTCACGGACCTGGTCAGGTCGAGCGAGGTCCAGGTCAACGGCATGACCTACCGGCTCACGGTGCGTGGCTTCACGACCGCCGGCACGGGGAACGCGCAGTGCACCCGGGTGCCGACGTCGGGCTTCTCCGACGTGGTCTCGACCGTCGAGCAGACCACGACGGTGGCGTGCCTCTGGGCGCGGCTCGACCAGGTGCGCCCCGTCACCGTCGTGAAGGAGGCCCTCGCGGCCGGCGACGCGCCGGCGACGGTCCCCGGCTTCACGTTCACTGCGAGCGAGGGCACCGCGACGCAGTCCGCGACGCTGACCCCGGCGGGCACGACGGCACCCACGAACACCGCGTCGGTGCAGGCCGGCAACCGCACGCCGACGGCCGCGCCCGTCACGATCACCGAGGGCGCCGCCCCCGCGGGGTGGGAGCTCACGGGCATCGTCTGCCGCGACGGCTCCGGCAGCACCCTGACGACGGGGGTCGCGACGTCCGGACGGACGGTGGTGCTCGGTTCCGTGCCCGACGCGACCACTGTGGCGGCGCTGCCCATCGTCTGCACGTTCACCAACACGTACGTGGCGCCGACGGTGCTGACACTCGTGAGCCAGACCGTGCCCGACGGGCGGACGGCACCGCAGGGCACGGCCGGCTGGACGTTCACCGTCGACGCCGTGGCGGGCCCGCTGACCACGGCGGGCGCGGCGGGCTCGGCCGCGACGACGGTCGCCGTCCCGGCCGCGACCCGCGTGGTCCGGGTCACCGAGACCGTGCAGGCCGGCTACGTCGTCGACCTGGTCACGTGCACCGGCACCGACGGCAGCTCCGTCACCGTGAGCGCCAACCCGGTGGACCTGACCGTGCGCCGCGGCCGCAGCTACACCTGCACCGTCGTCAACCTCCGCCCCGGGGTGCAGGTGGTGAAGGAGGCGTTCCTCGCCACCGACACCGCGTTCACGAGCCCCGTCCCGGCGGGCAGGCAGCTCGTCGCGGGCACCGCGGTCGTCTGGCGGTACACCGTGCGCAACACCGGCCAGACGCGTCTGACGGGCCTCGTGCTCCGCGACTCCTGGTCCGCCACGGGCCCCGGCGTCCCCACGACGTCCGGCGCCACCACGATCACGTGCCCCGGCCTCACGCCGGCGACGACCGTGACCATCCCGTCGCTCGCCAGCGGCGCCTCGATCGCCTGCACCGCCCCCGGCGTGCTGTGACCGCCCCCGCCTCCTCTCCCTGACACCCGCACCCACCCTCGGGACGCCCGCCCGGACGCCCGACGACTCGCCTCCGGGCGGACCTCTCCAGAAAGGCATCACCATGCAGAACAAGACCAAGGGCATCCTCGCCGGCGTCGCCGGTGTCGCGCTGCTGACCTCCGGCGCCACCTTCGCGCTCTGGACCGACTCGGGCACGGCCGCCGGTGGCACCATCACCAACGGCCGCCTCGACGTGAACGCGGCAGCCGTCGCCACGTGGGCCGACGTCTCGGCCGACCGGACCGACCGTGGGCACGCCATCACGGATCTCGCCACGTGGCGCATGGTGCCGGGCGACACGATCGAGGGCACGCAGGCCCTGGACGTGGCGCTCGAGGGCGACAACCTCGTCGCGAGCCTCGTGGTCGACTCCACGGCCGCGACGCTGCCCACCGGCGTCACTGTCACGTACCAGGTGCTCGCGGGCGCCACGGGGACCACGGTCCTGGCGGAGACCAGAGAGCTGGGCACGGACTCGACGGTCCGCCTCGCGGCGCCGCGTGCCGGCCAGGCCGCCGGTGCCCCGACGAACACCGGCACCACGCTCGTCGGTGCCACGCTCGACGGGGTCGCGGACCTGCGCGTCGTCTACCGCGTCGCGTTCGACGCGACCACCGCCGGTCAGGTCTCCGCCACCGCGCAGTCGGTCATCCAGGGCCTCACCGCGACGCTCACGCAGACGCGCCAGGGCGCGGACTTCGTCGCCGCTCCCTGACGTCCCGACCGGCCGGGGTGGGGCGCCCCGCTCCACCCCGGCCGCGAACGTCGGCCCAGGCCCGCGACGTCCGCACCGCGCCACGCACCACCCGCACACCTCACCCACCGCCAGCGCACGGCCACCCAGGAGGACCCATGACCACGACGCGCCCCCCGCGCGACAGCTGGGTCGCCGGCGTCCTCTCGGTGGTGACGACCGCTCTCCTCCTGGCCGCGCTCGCGCTGGCGGTCGCCCTCGCGGTGGTGCCGCGGGCGCTCGACGGCGCGGCCCTGACCGTCCTGACCGGCTCCATGGCCCCCACCTACGACCCCGGCGACATGGTCGTCGTCCGTGGCGTCCAGGACCCGGCCACGCAGGTGCAGGAGGGTGACGTCATCACGTTCCAGCCCGTCTCCGCCGACCCGACGCTCGTCACGCACCGCGTGGTGTCCAAGGTCCTCACCGTCGACGGGGTCCGCTTCATCACACGCGGCGACGCCAACGGCGCCGACGACGACCCGATCGTCCCCGCGCAGGTGACGGGGCAGGTGGTGTACCACGTGCCGTTCGTCGGCCACGGTGCGCTGCTCCTCGGGCAGCACCGCGGGACGGTCGTCCTGGCCGTCGCGGTCGCCCTGCTCTGCTACGGCGCGTTCATGGTGCTGCGGCCGGAGCGCCGCGGCGACGCGGTGCCGACCGACGGGGCGGCTGCCGCCGCGACGCCGACCGACCCGGTGACCGACCCGGTGACCGACCCGGTCGCCGTGCCGGTTGCCGTACCCGCCGGCGCGTCCGGAGCGGGCCGATGAGCCGGCCCCGCCACCGCCGGCGCACCGCGCTCGCCGCGAGCGCCCTGGTCCTGGTCGCCGCCCTGGCCGGCGGCCTCACCCACGCGCTGTGGTCGACCGACGCGGTGGCGTCCGTGGCCGTCATCCGGTCGGGCAACCTCGACCTCGAGCTCGTCGGCCCGCCGCGCTGGGTGGAGGGCAGCCCCGACCTCGCGTCGCCGCACGCGATCGCGCTGCGCGCCGACGGTCGCACCGCCGACCACCTGGCGACGCCGGGGGACACGTTCACCGTGACCCAGCAGTTCCGCACGACCCTGGAGGGGGACAACATCCGGGCCCGCGTGACCGTCGGGTGGCAGGGGCCGACGTCCTTCCCCGCCGGGGTCACCGGGACGTACCGGGTGACGCCGCCGACCGGTGCACCGAGTGCCGCCGTCCCGCTCGGCAGCCCGGTGACCGTGCCCGGCGGCACGGCGAGCATCGCCCAGGGCGTCGGCACGTGGACCGTGACGGTGACGGTCGCGTGGACGGCGGCGAGCGACGTGGTCGTCCGGCCGTCCGCGGTCAGCGCGTCGCCGACCGCCGGCGCCGAGGGGACGATGCTCATCGACCTGCGCCAGGTCCGCGACGGCGACGGGTTCCGGCCGTGAGCGCGGCGACGACGCAGGCGCCACGGCGCTCCCGCCTCCGCGGCGCGGCGGTGGTGCTCGTGGCGCTCGCGCTCGCGCTGCTCGTCGGCACGACCGCGGGGGGCACGCTCGCCCTGTGGCGCGACACCGCCACCGTCACCACGCGGATGCCCGCCGGGGTGGTGGTCGTGGGTGCGGGTGCACCGGCGCCGACCGGCACGCTGGCCGACTACGCGAGCGGCCCGGGCGACCCGGTCGAGGTGCCGTTCGGGCCGGCGCAGGCCGCGACCCTCTACACCACGGGCGCCGTGGCGGTGCCCTTCCAGGTCGACACGCTGTCCCAGGGGCACCGGGGCCTGCGCTACCAGCTCGCTCCCCAGGTCGCCGGCGGCGTGTTCGGCCAGTCGGTCGTCCGGCTGGTGCGGGTCGCCGACGCCGGCGCCTGCACGCCCGCCGTCGCCGGGGAGGCCGCGACGACGGCGACGCCGTGGTCCGGCGCGTACAGCACGTCGACGGCGCTGCGCAGCGAGCTGTGGTGCCTGGTGGCGACGTTCGACCGGATCCGGCACACCTACACCAACACCGCGACGGTGGACGCGAGCGTCACCACGTCGACCGGTGCCGTGGTCGGGTCCGTGAGCTCGAGCGCGAGCTGGTCGGCGCAGGTGCTGAAGGCGCTCGACCCCGCGACGGAGCCGACGCACCGCGTCGCGGTGACGTGGCAGACGTTCCGGGGGGCGACGCCGTGAGGCGCCGGTGGGTCGCCGCCGCGGTCCTCGCGGCCGGATTCGTCACCTCCGGTGCCGGGGCTGCGGACGCCGCTGGGGTCGACGACGCCCTCGGTCTGGCCTGGGAGGGCCCGACGGTCGCGCTGGCGTGGGACGGCACGGCGCACGACACGGTGACGACGAGCTTCGTCGGGAGCCGGGTCGCCGTGCCCGGCGACGTCGTGGGGAGGACGCTGACGGTCCGCAACGACGGTCCCACCGACGCGACGCTGCGGGGCTGGGTGACGGACGTCGCGCTGCTCGACCCCGCCGCCCCCGACGTCGACCACGCGACGGGGGAGGAGCGGGGCGACTTCTACGCGGACCTCCGCCTGCGCTGGCGCGCCGCGTCGGGCGACGGCACGGCGTCCTTCCGGGAGCTCGCCGTGCATGGGCGCACCGAGGTGGTGAGCGTCCCGCTGGCGCGCGGCGAGACGACGCGCATCACCCTCGTCTCCGAGCTGCCCGTCGGGGCCCGGTCCGGCAACGGGGCGAACGTCGCCCCGCGCGAGGCCCGCTTCGACGTGCTGCTGCGCCTCGACGGCTCGGCGTCGCCCGTCCCCGCCGCCGGAGTGACGTCCGTGCCCGCCGCGGCGGCGGTGACCGCGCCGGGAGGTGGTGCGGGTGCCCGGACGGGCGGGGTGGGCGGCCCCCTGGCGACGACGGGCGCCGACGCCCTGCGCGCCGCGCTCGCCGCCGTGGTGGCGGTGGGCGTCGGCGGTCTCCTGCTCGGCGCCGTGCGTCGACGCCGCGAGGAGCCGTGAGCCGGCGGTGACGACGCGCGGGGCGGTGACGCCACCGCGCTGACCCCGGGCAGCGTCCCGGGGCGGGGGTTCCGACGGCCGGCTCCCGGGGCAGGGACGGCGGCACGCCCGGGACCGGCTATCCTCGGACGGCTCGCAGCGTCGCGCGCTGCGGTCTGGCCGGGTACGGGGCCGTCATGGGTGCCGCCGCCGGACGTCCGTCCCGGGCACGTGCCGGGGGGTATGGACGTTCGGGGTAGTGTGGCGCGCGGTCTTCGCCGCGGCGCGGCGGCAACGGGTCGGTCTCGCCGGCCTCATCCCAGCAGGAGGACAGGTGCTCAGCGCATTCGCACGGGCGTTCCGGACGCCCGACCTGCGGCGCAAGCTGCTCTTCACCATCGGCATCATCGTGGTGTTCCGCATCGGTTCGTTCCTGCCGACGCCGGGCGTCAGCTACCCGAACGTCCAGGCGTGCATCGACCAGACGGCCGACGCGAACGACCTGCTGGGGCTGGTGAACCTCCTGAGCGGCGGCGCGCTGCTGCAGCTGTCGGTGTTCTCGCTCGGGATCATGCCGTACATCACCGCGAGCATCATCATCCAGCTGCTCCGCGTGGTGATCCCGAAGTTCGAGGAGCTGCACAAGGAGGGGCAGTCCGGCACCGCGAAGCTGACGCAGTACACGCGGTACCTGACCATCGGCCTGGCCGTCCTGCAGTCCACGACGATCATCACCTTCGCCCGCAGCGGGAACCTGTTCCCGGGCTGCAGCGTCGACGTCATCCCGGACGACTCCCCGCTCGTCCTGCTCATCATGGTGATCGCCATGACCGCCGGTACCGGCCTCGTCATGTGGCTGGGCGAGCTCATCACCGAGCGCGGCATCGGCAACGGCATGTCGCTGCTGATCTTCGTCTCGATCGCGGCGAGCTTCCCGTCGGCCATGTGGTCGATCGCGGGCGGCGCCGGCGGCATCGGCAAGTTCATCGTCGTGCTGGCGATCATCGTCCTGGTCATCGGGCTGGTCGTGTTCGTCGAGCAGTCGCAGCGCCGCATCCCGGTGCAGTACGCCAAGCGCATGGTCGGCCGCCGCATGTACGGCGGCTCCAGCACCTACATCCCGATCAAGATCAACATGGCCGGCATCATCCCGGTGATCTTCGCGTCGTCGCTGCTGGCCATCCCCGCGCTGCTCGCGCAGTTCGGCGACGCGACGGCGGGCTGGGTGCAGTGGATCAGCCGGTACGTCGCGGACCCCGAGGCGCCGCTGCACATCGGGCTCTACATCGTGCTCATCATCTTCTTCTGCTACTTCTACACGGCGATCACGTTCAACCCGGACGAGGTCGCGGACAACATGAAGAAGTACGGCGGCTTCATCCCCGGCATCCGCGCCGGGCGTCCGACGGCCGAGTACCTCGACTACGTCATCACGCGCATCACCGCGCCCGGCTCGATCTACCTGGCGCTCGTCGCGCTCATCCCGACGATCGCCTTCATCGTCCTGGACGTCGGCTCGAACATCCCGTTCGGCGGCGCCTCGATCCTCATCGTGGTCGGCGTCGGCCTCGAGACGGTGAAGCAGATCGAGTCGCAGCTGCAGCAGCGTCACTACGAAGGGTTTCTCCGTTGAGTGCACGTCTCGTCCTGCTGGGCCCGCCCGGAGCGGGCAAGGGAACGCAGGCCGTCCGGCTCGCCGAGCAGCTCGGGGTGCCGGCCATCTCGACCGGCGACATCTTCCGGTCGAACGTCAGGAACGGCACGGAGCTGGGCCGTCAGGTGCAGGACATCACCGCCTCCGGGGCCCTGGTGCCCGACGAGCTCACGAACGAGCTGGTCAGGGACCGCCTCGCGCAGGCCGACGCCGTCGGCGGCTTCCTGCTCGACGGGTACCCGCGGAACGTCGCGCAGGTCGCGGCGCTCGACGAGATCCTCGCCGCCGCGGGGGTCGCGATCGACGCGGCCGTGGAGCTCACGGTCGACCCCCAGGTCGTCGTCGACCGGCTGACGAAGCGGGCCGCCATCGAGGGGCGCGCGGACGACAGCGAGGACGTCATCCGCCACCGCCTCGACGTCTACGCCGAGCAGACCGCGCCGATCTCCCAGGTCTACGCCGCCCGGGGGCTGCTCGTGCAGGTCGACGGGCTCGGCGAGGTCGACGAGGTCACGCAGCGCCTCATCGACGCGCTGCAGGCCGCGCAGTCCGCCTGAGCGGGGCGCCATGTTCGGCCGGGAGCGGATCGAGTACAAGACGCCCGAGCAGGTCGCGGTCATGCGGCGGGCCGGGCTCGTCGTGGCGGACGCCCTCGACGCCGTGCGCGCCCGGGTGGCGCCCGGCACGACGACCGCCGAGCTGGACGCGGTCGCCGAGCAGGTGATCGCCCGCGCGGGTGCGACGCCGTCGTTCCTCGGGTACCACGGGTACCCGGCGTCGCTGTGCGCCTCCGTCAACGAGGAGGTCGTGCACGGCATCCCGGGAGGTCGCGTCCTGCAGCCGGGGGACGTCGTGTCCGTCGACTGCGGCGCGATCGTCGACGGGTGGCACGGCGACTCCGCCTTCTCCGTCGTCGTCGGCGAGGGGGATCCCCGCGACCACGAGCTCGTCGTGACGACCGAGGACGCGCTGTGGGCCGGCATCGCGGCGCTCGCGCGCGGCGACCGCCTCGGCGTCGTGGGGGAGGCCGTCGAGGAGGTCGTCGAGGCGGCCGCGGCCGCCGGCCGCAACGGCGGCGTGCCGTTCGGCATCGTCGAGGACTACGTCGGCCACGGCATCGGGACCGCCATGCACCAGCCGCCCGACGTACCGAACTACCGCACGCGCGACCGCGGGGCGAAGGTGCGCCCCGGGCTGTGCGTGGCCGTGGAGCCCATGCTCGTGCGGGGCGCCGAGGCCAACCACACGCTCGCGGACGACTGGACCGTCGTGACCGACGACGGGTCGCGCGCCGCCCACTGGGAGCACACCGTGGCCGTCCTCGAGGACGGGGTGGTCGTGCTCACGGCGCGTGACGGCGGCGCCGCCCGCCTCGCGGCCCTCGGCGTCCAGGTCGCGCCGCTGACCTGACGCCCGCACGGCGCCGAGCAGAACGGGCCGCCGTGTCCGGAGAGCGTCTCGGATGCCGTATAGTTGCCGGTTGGTTGTGTGTGCCGTCCGGACGGACGGGCTGCGCGCGCCGCTCCACGACTCTCGCCGAGAGGCCCGGCCAGGCCGGGCCTCTCGGCGGCGCGTGGGACAAGCACGAGAAGAAGAACGACAGTTAGCGGAGGACATGGCCAAGAAGGACGGCGTCATCGAGATCGAGGGCAGCGTGATCGAGGCGCTCCCCAACGCGATGTTCCGCGTGGAGCTCGCGAACGGCCACAGGGTGCTCGCCCACATCTCGGGCAAGATGCGTCAGCACTACATCCGGATCCTCCCCGAGGACCGGGTGGTCGTCGAGCTCAGCCCGTACGACCTGTCCCGCGGGCGCATCGTCTACCGCTACAAGTAACCCACCCCATCGACACGCCGTCGGCCGAGCCCCCGGGCACCGCACGGCGGCGGAGGAACACGCGATGAAGGTCAAGCCGAGCGTCAAGAAGATCTGCGACAAGTGCAAGGTGATCCGCCGGCACGGTCGCGTCCAGGTCATCTGCGAGAACCTGCGCCACAAGCAGCGCCAGGGCTGAGCAGGCACCTGAACCACCGGCCCGTCAGGGCCAGCAAGCGCACCGCCGCTCCGTGAGCAGGGCCACCGGCCCGGCGCACGGCGAACCCCCGGCTCGGAGGCCGGGGCCCGCGACCACCACGCGGGAGGACGGTGCGGAAGACCTCCGACGCAGTACAGGAGCCACCAGGCATGGCACGTCTCATCGGTGTCGACCTCCCCCGCGACAAGCGGGTCGAGATCGCCCTCACCTACATCTTCGGGGTCGGCCGCACGCGTGCGCAGCAGACCCTCGCCGCCACGGGCATCAGCCCCGACGCCCGGGTCAAGGACCTGGGCGACGCCGAGCTGGTCGCGCTGCGCGACTACCTCGAGGGCAGCTACAAGCTCGAGGGTGACCTCCGCCGCGAGGTCGCCGCCGACATCCGCCGCAAGGTCGAGATCGGTAGCTACGAGGGCCTGCGTCACCGCCGCGGCCTCCCGGTGCGTGGTCAGCGCACCAAGACGAACGCGCGTACCCGCAAGGGCCCGAAGCGCACGGTCGCCGGCAAGAAGAAGGCCGGGCGCAAGTAAGGCGCCGGGCTGGTCGCGCCCGTCGCTGACCGCCCCGCCGTCGGCCCACCGACCCGCAGACCCCGAGAGAAGAAGAGATGCCTCCCAAGTCCCGCACCGCCGTGCGCAAGCCGCGCCGCAAGGAGAAGAAGAACGTCTCCCACGGCCAGGCGCACATCAAGAGCACGTTCAACAACACCATCGTGTCCATCACGGACCCGTCCGGTGCCGTGATCGCCTGGGCCTCGTCCGGCCAGGTCGGCTTCAAGGGCTCGCGCAAGTCGACGCCGTTCGCCGCGCAGCTCGCTGCCGAGGCGGCCGCCCGCAAGGCGCAGGAGCACGGCATGCGCAAGGTCGACGTCTTCGTCAAGGGCCCCGGCTCTGGTCGTGAGACGGCGATCCGCTCGCTGCAGGCCACCGGCCTCGAGGTCGGCTCGATCCAGGACGTGACGCCGCAGGCCCACAACGGCTGCCGTCCGCCGAAGCGCCGCCGCGTCTGACCGTCGACGGCCGGGACGGCGCCCTCGAGGCCCGTCCCGGCCCTCGCGCGTCCGTCCCGCCGTCGTCCCGCGTCTCGCGTGACGACGGACCGGGGCGGCGCACGGCACGACCGGCCCACGACCGTCGCCCAGGACGTGCGGACCGAGCCACGTCCTGGCCAGCAGTACCTGCGGAGCGTCATATGGCGGACGCCCGCGGAGAGGAAACCCCACCGTGCTCATCGCACAGCGTCCCACCCTGACCGAAGAGGTCATCTCGGAGCACCGCTCGCGGTTCTCCATCGAGCCGCTCGAGCCCGGCTTCGGCTACACCCTCGGCAACTCCCTGCGCCGCACCCTCCTGTCGTCCATCCCGGGCGCCGCCGTCACGTCCATCCGGATCGACGGTGTGCTGCACGAGTTCTCGACGATCCCGGGTGTCAAGGAGGACGTCACCGAGATCATCCTCAACATCAAGAACCTCGTCGTCTCCTCGGAGAACGACGAGCCCGTCGTGATGTACCTGCGCAAGCAGGGTGCGGGTGTCGTCACCGCTGCGGACATCGTGCCGCCGGCGGGCGTCGAGGTGCACAACCACGACCTGCACCTCGCCACGCTCAACGACAAGGGCAAGCTCGAGATCGAGCTCACCGTCGAGCGGGGCCGTGGCTACGTGTCGGCGAACCAGAACAAGTCGCTGGACGCCGAGATCGGCCGGATCCCGGTCGACTCGATCTACTCGCCGGTGCTCAAGGTGACGTACAAGGTCGAGGCGACCCGTGTCGAGCAGCGCACCGACTTCGACAAGCTCATCGTCGACGTCGAGACGAAGCCGGCGATCAACCCGCGCGACGCCCTGGCGTCCGCCGGCAAGACGCTGGTCGAGCTGTTCGGCCTGGCCCGTGAGCTGAACGTCGAGGCCGAGGGCATCGAGATCGGCCCGTCGCCGACCGACGCCGCCCTGGCCGCCGACCTCGCGCTGCCCATCGAGGACCTGCAGCTGACGATCCGCTCGTACAACTGCCTCAAGCGCGAGGGCATCCACACCGTGGGTGAGCTCGTCGCGCGGTCCGAGGCGGACCTGCTCGACATCCGCAACTTCGGTGCGAAGTCCATCACCGAGGTCAAGGAGAAGCTCGCCGAGCTGGGCCTGACGCTGAAGGACAGCCCGCTGGACTTCGACCCGACCGCGTCGGGCGCGTACTACGGGGACGACGAGACCGACTTCGTCGAGGACGAGCAGTACTGACGACCGTTGGCCCGGGCCGCCGCCGGCGGCGGCCCGGAGTCGCCCCTTTCTGATCCCAAGGAGTAGAGACCATGCCCACGCCCACCAAGGGTGCCCGGCTCGGTGGCAGCCCGGCGCACGAGCGGCTGATCCTCGCGAACCTCGCGACGGCGCTGTTCGAGCACAAGCGCATCACGACGACCGAGGCGAAGGCCAAGCGCCTGCGCCCGCTCGCGGAGCGGCTCATCACGTTCGCGAAGCGCGGGGACCTGCACGCGCGCCGTCGCGTGCTGACCGTCGTCCGTGACAAGGGTGTCGTGCACACGCTGTTCACGGAGATCGCGCCCGTCGTGGCCGACCGCCAGGGCGGCTACACCCGCATCACGAAGATCGGCCCCCGCAAGGGCGACAACGCGCCGATGGCGGTCATCGAGCTCGTGCTCGAGCCGCTCTCGCCGAAGCAGGCCGTCGTCAAGGAGGCCACGCGGGCCGCCCAGAAGGCAGCCCCGGTCGAGGAGGCTCCCGCCGAGGAGCCGACCACGGACGAGACCGCCACGGACGAGACCGCCACGGACGAGGCCGCCACGGACGAGACCGCCACGGACGAGGCGTCCGCCGACGCCCCGGCCGACGAGACGCAGGCCGACAAGGCCTGACCTCGCCCCGCAGCACCCGAGGGCCCGGACACCGCACGGTGTCCGGGCCCTCGCGCGTGCGGGGACCCGGCCTGCGTCCGTGGGTACGGTCGGAGCATGAGTGAGCGGCAGACGCCCGTGGTGCTGGTCCACGGCCTGCGTGCCTCCCGCACGATGTGGCGGGCCCAGGTCGAGGCCCTCGAGGCCTCCGGACGCACCGCGCTCGCGATCGACCTGCCCGGGCACGGCCGGCGCCTCGGTGAGCGCTTCACGATGGCCGGCGCGGTGGAGGCCGTGCGCGACGGCGTGGCGACGGTCGGCGGCAGGGCCGCGGTGGTGGGCCTGTCCCTGGGCGGCTACACGGCGATCGCGCACGCCGCGCGGTTCCCTCAGCAGGTCGCCGGCCTCGTCGCCGCGGGCTGCTGCACGCGTCCCCACCGGGTCGTCCTGCGGGCGTGGGGAGCGGCTGCGGCGGGCTTCGCGCGCCTGCCCGACCGGGGCGCGGCCGTCAACCAGCTGCTCGTCGACCGCACGATGCCGCCCGAGGCGGCGGCCGACGTGGGTGCGGGCGGGTTCGCGCTGGACGTCGTCGAGGACACGCTGCGCGAGATGAGCGCCGCCGACCCGCTCGCGGACCTGGCCCGCGTGACCGCGCCGGTGTGGCTGGTCAACGGCCGGTGGGACCACTTCCGCGGCGAGGAGGCCCGGTTCCTCGCCGCGTGCCGGGACGGGCGGCTGGTGGTCGTGCCGCAGGCGACGCACCTCGTGAGCCTCGTCCAGCCGGTGCGGTTCACCCGGGTGCTGCTGGAGGCGCTCGACGCCGTGGACGCCGCCGAGGACGCACGGGCCGTGTCGCAGGACCCGGGTGGCGGACCGGCGGACACCTGAGGGGCGTCGCCGGGTCCCGGTGAGGGCAAGGGGCGGGCCCGCGGAGCCGGTGGGGCCCGGTCGGGGCACGCGAGGAGCGGGGTCAGCCGACGAGCGCCCAGGCGCGCACGCCGCCCACGATCCCCGCCTGGTTGGGCACCACGACGACGTCGTCCCCGAGCCGCTCGAGCGTCGGCGCCGTGACGGCCCGCGCGTTGCCGCCGCCGAGGTACAGCCGGTCCCAGTGGAAGACCGGCCGGAAGCCCTCGACGACGCGCCGCACGCGCCGCGACCACAGCGCGTCCCCGAGGCGCGCACGCTCGTGCTGCCCCACGTAGGCGTCGTAGGTCGTGCCCCACCGCACGGGCGCGTGCGACAGCTCGAGGTGCGGCGCGATCCTGCCGCCGTCGAACAGCGCGGAGCCGAGGCCGGTGCCGAGCGTGAGGACGAGCTCGACCCCGGTCCCGGACACGACGCCCGCGCCGTGCACCTCCGCGTCGTTGAGGACGAGCGTCGGCACGCCCAGCCGCGCCTCGAGCAGTGCCCGCACGTCGCAGCCCTGCCAGGCGCGGACCAGCTCGGGCAGGACGGCGGTGCGCGGGCCCGCGCGGGTCACGTAGTGCGGCGTCGCCACCACGACGCCGTGGCGGATCATGCCCGGCACGCCGACGGTCGCACGGCCGGCCGCGGGCAGGCCCTCGGCGATCCGGGCGATGGTCTCGGCGAGCCGGTCGGGGGGCAGGGGGTACGGCGTCGGCACCCGCACCGCCGGCGCGTGCAGCGTGCCGGCCCCGTCGAGCACCGACGCCTTGATGCCGCCGCCGCCGCAGTCGACGGCGAGCGTGTACGGCTGGGACGCGGGCGGCACGCGGTCCACGGTAGCGCCGCGGCTAGCGTGGGCCCGTGCGCAGCGAGGACGGGACCGGGCGCGACGCCGGTCCGCAGACACAGCCCGACGGCCGGCAGGCCGGCCCCGCGACGCCTCGGCCGGGGGTGCCGTGGGACGGCGCGGCCGACGAGAGCCCGGTGCGGCTGCGGCTCGACCTCGCGTACGACGGCTCCGGCTTCGCGGGCTGGGCGCGCCAGCCCGGGCTGCGCACGGTGCAGGGCGTCCTCGAGGACGGGCTCGCCACGGTGCTGCGCACGGGCCCGCGTGGCGACGCGCCGGCCCGCGTGACGGTCGCCGGGCGCACGGACGCGGGGGTGCACGCGCGCGGGCAGGTGGCGCACGTGGACGTCGTGCCCGGCGCGCTCGCCGCGGCGCGCGGGCGCTCGGACCGGGACGCGCTCGAGGTGCTGACGAGCCGGCTGGCGGGCGTCCTGCCCGCCGACCTCGTGGTGCACCGCGTGACGCGGGCGCCGGACGGGTTCGACGCGCGGTTCGGCGCGCTGCGCCGCAGGTACGCGTACCGGGTCGTCGACGACCCGGCCGCGCGCGACCCGCTGCGCCGCGCGTGGGTGCTGTGGCACCGCCGGGCGCTCGACGTGGCGGCCATGGACGCGGCCGCGCGCCGCCTCGTCGGGCGGCACGACTTCGCGGCGTACTGCAGGCCGCGCCCCGACGCGACGACCATCCGGACGCTCGAGGAGTTCACGTGGACGCGCCCGGCCGACGGGCCCGACGCGGGGCTCGTCGTCGCCCACGTGCAGGCCGACGCGTTCTGCCACTCGATGGTCCGGGCGCTGGTCGGCGCGTGCCTGGCCGTGGGGGAGGGCCGGCGCGGCGCGGACTGGCCGCACGCGCTGCTGCTGGGTCGCCGGCGCGAGGGCGGCGCGACGGTCGTGGCCCCGCACGGCCTCACGCTGGAGGAGGTCACCTACCCCGCGGACGCCGAGCTGGCGGACCGCGCGGGGCGCACGCGCGCCCGGCGCGGCGCCCACGAGGTCGAGGGCGCCGCGCCGGGCGGTTGCTGCGGGTGATCGGCGGGTCCGGCGGGCCGGACCGCGCCGGGCGGTCGGGACGTCAGAGGCGCTCGGCGGGCGGCGTGTCCTCGTCGCCCGTGACCTCGTCGTCGTCCGCCGTCCCGGGGGCGTCGGGGTAGGCCTCCTCGTACTGCTCCTCGATGACGTGCACGGCCGCCTCCTCGGCGGTCGCGGCACCGCCGGCGATGCCGGCGTCGACGGCGAACTCGCTCGTGCCGCCGGCCTCGACGGCGTCGCCGTCCTCGATCAGGCGGCCCGCGCGCAGCTCGTCGCGGTCCGGCGGCGGTGCCGACTCGGTCTCCCACACCTCGGGCTCCTCCTGGGCGACGCGCTGGTCGAGCGTCTCGCCGCGCGCCTCCTCCCAGGGGGTCTCGCCCCAGCGGGCGGAGGCCGGGCGGTCACGCTCCGGCGGGACGATCCACTCGTCGAGCAGGTCGCCGGTGCCGCGGTCGGACAAGATGTCCTCGCCGGGCAGCTGGTTGGTGTCCCCCTCGGACCCGAGGGCGGGGTCGGTGCGGGTGGCAGGGGTGTCCTCGCTCATGGCACGACCCAAGCACCGCCGGCGGCCGCCCGCCACAGCAGACGGCCCGCGACCCGTGCGGCGTCCGCCACGAATCCGGTGGGGGTACGTGCCCGGGGCGGGGACACTGTGCGCATGGGTCACCTCGAGGTCGCCGGTGTCGGCTGGACGCTCCCGGACGGGCGCCCGCTGCTCGACGACGTGTCGTTCCGGGTCGGGGAGGGGCACCGCACGGCGCTCGTCGGCCCCAACGGCGTGGGCAAGTCGACGCTGCTGCGCGTCGTCACGGGCGAGGTCGAGCCGCACGCCGGCAGCGTGGCGCGCAGCGGCGGCCTGGGCGTGATGCGCCAGGAGGTCGGGCGCATCGACGACGACCGCACGGTGCGCGACCTGCTGGCGTCCCTCGCGCCGCCCGCGGTGCGCGACGCCGCGGCCGAGCTGACGGCCGCCGAGCTCGCCATGATGGAGCGGGACGACGAGCCGACGCAGATGCGCTACGCGCAGGCGCTCGCGGACTGGGCCGACGTCGGCGGGTACGACGCGGAGGCCGGGTGGGACCTCGTCACGGACGCCGTCCTGTCGCTGCCCTTCGAGCGGGCGCAGCACCGCGACGTCCGGACCCTGTCGGGCGGGGAGCAGAAGCGGCTCGTGCTCGAGGCGCTGCTGCGAGGCCCGGACGAGGTGCTCGTCCTCGACGAGCCCGACAACGCGCTGGACGTGCCGACCAAGCGCTGGCTCGAGGACCGCCTCGTCGCGTCGCCGAAGACGGTCCTGCTCGTGAGCCACGACCGCGAGACCCTGGCCCGCGTCGCCACGCACGTCGCGACGCTCGAGCCGACGGCCGTGGGTGCCCGCGCCTGGGTGCACGGGGGCGGCTTCGCGACGTACGCGCAGGCCCGCCGGGACCGCCGCGAGCGGCTGGAGGAGCTCGCCCGGCGGTGGGACGAGGAGCACGCGAAGCTGCGCGACCTCGTCCTGACGCTCAAGACGAAGGCGGCCTTCAACGACGGGCTGGCCTCGCGCTACCAGGCCGCGCAGACGCGCCTGCGCAAGTTCGAGCAGGAGGGCCCGCCCGTGGTCGTCTCCCGCGACGAGCGGGTCCGCGTGCGGCTGACGGGCGGGCGCACCGCCAAGCGGGCGGTCGTCGCGCGCGGGCTCGAGCTCACGGGGCTCATGCGCCCGTTCGACCTGGAGGTCTGGTACGGCGAGCGGGTCGCGGTGCTGGGCTCGAACGGGTCGGGCAAGTCGCACTTCCTGCGCCTGCTCGCGGCCGGCGGCAGCGACCCGGCCCCCGAGCACGAGCCGGCGGGGGACCTGCACCCCGCCCCGGTCGCGCACGCAGGCACGGTCACGCTGGGGTCGCGCGTGCGGCCCGGCTGGTTCGCGCAGAACCACGTGCACCCCGAGCTCGCGGGGCGCACGCTGCTCGACGTGCTGCACCGGGGCGACGGCCACCGTGCCGGCCTGGGGCGCGAGGCGGCGAGCCGGGCGCTCGACCGGTACGGCCTCGTGGCGGCCGCCGAGCAGCGCTACGACACGCTGTCCGGCGGGCAGCAGGCGCGCCTGCAGATCCTGCTCCTGGAGCTGGCGGGCGCGACGCTGCTGCTGCTCGACGAGCCGACGGACAACCTCGACCTGCAGTCCGCCGAGGCGCTGGAGGCCGGTCTCGCGGCGTTCGACGGGACGGTCCTCGCCGTGACGCACGACCGGTGGTTCACGCGGACGTTCGACCGGTTCCTGGTGTTCGGTGCCGAAGGCGACGTGGTGGAGACGCCCGAGCCGGTGTGGGACGTCGGTCGGGTCGCCCGGGCCCGCTGACGGGCGCGCTGACGGGCCCGCTGACGGGCGCGGTGGGGCGCGTGCGCGGGCGTCCGACGACGGCTTTTGCTCTGCGCCCCGCGTGCCGGTACTCTGGTTAGTCGTTGTGCGTCCCCTGTCGCGCACCGGTGGCTTCTCACCACTGCGTGCCGATGGCCGTCCTGGTGCGATCCCACTCGCCGGGGCGGGATGCTCCGACAGCCATCCTCGGCCGGTCGCCCCTGTGCGCCCGGCCATGACACGCAACACGAGACAGAGGCCCACACCCGTGCGCACGTACACCCCGAAGCCCGGCGACGTCGAGCGGAACTGGTACGTCATCGACGCGTCCGACGTCGTCCTCGGCCGCCTGGCCACCCACGTGGCCACGCTGCTGCGTGGCAAGCACAAGCCGACGTTCGCGCCGCACGTCGACGGTGGCGACTTCGTCATCGTCGTCAACGCCGAGAAGATCGCCCTGACCGGCAACAAGCGCGAGACGAAGCTCGCCTTCCGGCACTCCGGCTACCCGGGCGGCCTCCGGGCCACCCGGTACGCCGACCTCCTCGAGAAGCACCCCGAGCGTGCCATCGAGAAGGCCGTCCGCGGCATGCTGCCCCGTACGACCCTCGGTCGTCAGCAGCTGAGCAAGCTCAAGGTCTACGCAGGCCCGGAGCACCCGCACGCAGCCCAGCAGCCGAAGCCGTTCGAGCTGACCCAGGTGGCGCAGTAGGCCCCGGGCTGCTGCGGCAGTGATGAACACAGAACGCGAGGACATCGTGGCTCAGACCACCGTCGAGAACGAGTACGAGGGCGACGAGACGCCCACCAGCTACACCTCCGAGAGCTCCGCTCCGGTCGGTCGCGGTCAGTCGCTGACCGCTCCCGGCCAGGCGCTCGGCCGCCGCAAGGAGGCCGTCGCGCGCGTCCGTCTGATCCCCGGCACCGGCCGGTGGACCGTCAACGGCCGTGAGCTCGAGGAGTACTTCCCCAACAAGGTGCACCAGCAGCTGGTCAACAGCCCGCTGAAGGCCGTGGACGTCGAGGGTCGCTTCGACGTCGTCGCCCGCATCACGGGCGGCGGCACGTCGGGTCAGGCCGGGGCACTGCGCCTCGGCATCGCCCGCGCGCTCAACGCGATCGACGCGGAGCACAACCGCCCGGCGCTCAAGAAGGCCGGCTTCCTCACGCGTGACGCCCGCGTGGTGGAGCGCAAGAAGGCCGGTCTGAAGAAGGCGCGCAAGGCGCCGCAGTACTCGAAGCGCTGACACAGCGCAGCACACCGATGGCCCCGCGGGTCTTGCGACCCGCGGGGCCATCGGCGTGTGCGGCGCCGGACGGACCGGGTCGCGTGCGCGCGCCGCACGGACCCACCGCGCCGCGCGGCAGGAGGACCGAACGAAGGTCCCGACGTACCGTTGACACGGCCGTCGGGCGGGACGAGGGAGTCGTGTGATGGGTCGACTGTTCGGCACGGACGGCGTACGCGGTCTGGCGAACCGGGACGTGACGGCGGAGCTGGCGCTGGACGTGTCCGTCGCCGCGGCGCACGTGCTCGCGAGCCGCGGGGCGTTCGAGGGGCACCGCCCGCGGGCCGTGGTCGGGCGTGACCCGCGCGCGTCCGGGGAGTTCCTCTCCGCGGCGGTGGCCGCCGGGCTGGCGTCGGCGGGCGTCGACGTCGACCTCGTGGGCGTGCTGCCCACGCCGGCCGTGGCGTACCTGACCGGCGCGCGCGGGGTGGACCTCGGCGTCGTGCTGTCGGCGTCGCACAACCCGATGCCCGACAACGGCATCAAGTTCCTCGCCCGGGGCGGGCACAAGCTCGAGGACGACGTCGAGGCGGCCATCGAGGCGCGGCTCGGCGACGACTGGGACCGCCCCGTCGGCGCGGACGTCGGCCGCATCCGGGTGGACGTGGGCCTCGCGGGGCAGCAGTACGTGGACCACCTCGTCAGCACGACGAGCACGCGCCTCGAGGGGCTGCGGATCGTCGTCGACTGCGCCAACGGCGCCGCGAGCGAGGTCGGGCCCGCCGCCCTGCGCGAGGCGGGCGCGGACGTCGTCGTGATCAACGCGTCGCCCGACGGCCGCAACATCAACGAGGGTGCCGGCTCGACGCACCCGGAGCCGCTCCAGGCGGCCGTCGTCGCGGCGCACGCCGACCTCGGCGTCGCGTTCGACGGCGACGCCGACCGCTGCCTCGCGGTCGACGCGCAGGGCCGCGTGGTCGACGGCGACCAGATCATGGGCCTGCTCGCGATCGCGCTGCACGAGCGGGGCGAGCTGGCGCACGACACGCTCGTCACCACGGTCATGAGCAACCTCGGCCTCAAGCTGGCCATGCAGGCCGCCGGCATCGCCACCGTCGAGACGGGGGTCGGCGACCGCTACGTGCTCGAGGCCATGCGCGCGGGCGGCTACAGCCTCGGCGGCGAGCAGTCCGGGCACATCATCCTCGCGGAGCACGCGACCACCGGCGACGGCGTGCTCACGGCGCTGCACCTGGCCGCGCGCGTCGCGTCGAGCGGGCGCCCGCTGCACGAGCTCGCCGCCGTCGTGCGACGCCTGCCGCAGACGCTCGTCAACGTGTCGGGGGTCGACCGCACGCGCACCGACGACGACGTCCTGCGGGAGGCGGTCGCGGGCGCGCAGAAGGAGCTCGACGGGTCGGGCCGCGTGCTGCTGCGCCCGTCCGGGACCGAGGCGCTCGTGCGCGTGATGGTCGAGGCCGGCACGCAGGAGCAGGCCGACCGGGTGGCGCAGGAGCTCGCCGGCGTCGTGCGCGAGCGCCTCGCGCTGTGAGCGACGCCGTCGCTGCGGACGCCGCCGGCAGCGTCCCGGACCCGCACGCCCCGGACCCGCACGCCCCCGACCCTGACGCCCTCCGCGCCGCGGTGCGCGGGCTGGCGACGCAGCTCCTCGACCGCGCCCGCGCGGCCGGGCCGGACGCCGTGGCGCCGATCGTGCAGGCGGGACACCCCGCGCTGCGCGCCCGCGCGCTCGCGTACGACGGGCACCTGTCCGACGCCGAGCTCGCCGAGCTGGTCGCGCTCATGCACCGCACGATGCGCGCGGCACCGGGCGTCGGCCTCGCCGCCCCGCAGATCGGCCTCCCGCTCGCGATCGCGGTCGTGGAGGACCCGGGCGTGGACGACGCCGACGTGGCCGCGGCGCGCGAGCGCGTCCCGCTGCCGTTCCGCGTGCTCGTGAACCCCTCCTACGCCCCGGTCGGCGACGAGCGCGTCGCGTTCTACGAGGGCTGCCTCTCGGTGGAGGGCTACGTGGCCGTCGTCACGCGCCCCCGACGGGTGCGGCTGACGTGCCTCGACGAGCGCGGGGCCGCCGTCGACGAGGTGCTCACCGGGTGGCCCGCGCGCATCGTGCAGCACGAGACGGACCACCTGCAGGGGACCCTCTACCTGGACCGCGCCGAGACGCGATCGTTGGCGGCGTCGGACGACCTCGGCGCACACTGGGCGTCGGAGCCGGTCCCGCACGAGGCGGCGCGCACCCTCGGGTTCGCGCTGCCCCCGTCGGCCGGCTGATCCCGGACGCCCGTCCGGGCTCGTTACTGCGGAGGTGCGTGGGTGCGACCGTTCCTGTTCCTCGGAGTCCGTCCGGAGGACGCTCCCGCCGACGACGAGTACGCCGCGATGCTGCGGTGCACCGGGCTGTCGGAGAGCACGTTGCGGCGCGTGCGGCTCGAGGCGGCGCCGCTGGGCGACGTCGACCTCGACGCCTGGTCGGGCATCGTGCTCGGCGGCGGGCCGTTCTGCGTCAGCGACCCCGAGGACGCCAAGTCGCCCGTGCAGCGTCGGGTCGAGGCGGACCTCGCACGCCTGCTCGACGCGGTCGTCCCCGCGGACGTCCCCTTCTTCGGTGCGTGCTACGGCATCGGCACGCTCGGCCGCCACCAGGGCGGGGTGGTCGACCGCACGTACCCCGAGCCGGTGGGCGCCGTGACGGTCGAGCTCACGCCGGCCGGCCGCGCCGACCCGGTGCTGGGCTCCGCGCCGGCGTCGTTCGGCGCGTTCGTGGGGCACAAGGAGTCGCTGGCCGTGCCGCCGCCGCACGCCGTGGTGCTCGCGACGTCCGCCGGGGCGCCGGTGCAGGCCTTCCGCGTGGGGCGCAACGTGTACGCGACGCAGTTCCACCCCGAGCTCGACGTCGCCGGCCTGACCACGCGCGTCGAGGCCTACCGGTACGACGGGTACTTCGACCCCGCGGAGGCGGCGGAGGTCGTCGCGGCGGCGCGGGAGAGCGGCGTGCAGGTCCCCGGCGTGCTGCGCGCGTTCGTGGACCGCTATGCGGACGCGGGGCTCCACCCAGGGGACCAGTCGGGCACGTCGGCGCCGCACCCGCGGGGGGAGATCGGGGCTGCTCAGGGCTGAATCGGGGGGAAACCCCATGTCGACGTCGTCGCGCGGGCCCTAGCGTGGGACGTGCCGACCTCACCGGGGGGTGGGGACGAGGGGAGCAGGACGTGGAGCAGTGGACGCTCGAGATGGCGGGCTCACCGTGGATCTTCCCGGTGCTGTACGCGTTCGCGACGATCGACGGGTTCTTCCCGCCGATCCCGAGCGAGTCGGTGGTCATCGCCCTGACGTCCCTGTCGGTCTCCACGGGTCGGCCGCTGCTCTGGCTCGTGGTGCTCGTCGCCGCGCTGGGCGCGTTCACGGGGGACCAGATCGCGTACCAGATCGGGCGCCACGTGCGGATCCGGGACCTGCGGTGGTTCCGGGGGCGGCGCGGCCAGAGCGTGCTCGACTGGGCCGAGCGGGCGCTCGCCACCCGGGGCGCCGCCTTCGTCATCGCCGCGCGGTACATCCCGATCGGGCGCGTGGCGGTCAACATGACCGCGGGCGCCCTGGGCTTCAGCCGCCGCCGCTTCGTGCTCCTGACGGGGATCGCCGCGGTCACGTGGGCGCTGTACTCGACGGCGATCGGCATCGGCTCCGGACACGTGCTCGGCCACGACAACCCGGTGCTGGGCGTGGTGGTCGGCGTGGTCGGCGGGCTCGTCATCGGCCTGCTCGTGGACTGGGTGCTGCGGCGCCTGACCGGCATGTCGGCGCACCGCGCCGCCCGCCGGGGGAGCCGGTCGGTGGCGCCCGTCGAGGGCGTCGCGGCCGGTGGCGACGACGAGGAGGGCGTCGCGGTGGTCCGCGTCGCCCGTGGCAGCACCGCCGCCTGACCCCTCGCGTGCCGAGGTCACGACGACCTCACGATCGGGTGCGCCGGGACAACGATCCGGTATCGGCCGACCGGGTGACGCGGGCGCCGTCCTAGGCTCGCCGTGGGACGACGGCGGAGTCGTCCCTCCCCGCTCGCGCGAGGCCCTCGGACCACGGGGGCCCCTCGTCGCGCGCCGTGGGACGGGCGGGCACGAGGTGGACGGATGCGCAGGGGGCGAACGGTGGCACGAGCCCTGCTCGCGGCTGCCCTCGTGCTGCCCGCGGCGGCGTGCTCCGACGGCGCCGCGACCGGAGCCCCGGCGGCCGCCCCGGTGACCACGGGGGTGCGCAGCGACGCGAGCTGCCTCGTCCCCGAGGTGCTCGAGGCGCTCGTGCTCCAGCCGGACCCGGCCGCGACGGCATCGGCGGGCGCCGTGGAGCGGGGCGCCCCGCCCGACGGCTTCGTCGCCGACACCGTCCTCGTCTGCCGGCGCGGGGAGCCGATGCGTGACAGCGCCGGCACGTGGCACTCCGTCACCGCGACGCGTCTGGAGGGCGACCTCACCGAGCTCCTGCGTCTGGTCGCCCCGGGGTCCACGCCCGGGGCGTGCACCGACGGGCCGCCGCCCCAGGTGTGGCTCGTCGACGCCCTGGACGACGCCGTCCTGCTGCCCGCCGAGGCGGCGTGCACCGGCACCGGCGACGCGGTCGTGGCCGCGCTCGACGCCCTCGACGTCGTCCGCCGCACCGAGGAGCCCGTCAGCCTCGCGGTGCGAGCCGACGCGGACGCGCTCGGCCCGGGCGCCCCCGGTGCCCGGGCGGCCCGACCCTGACTCGCGGCGCGGGGCCGCCCCGAGGGGCGTCCGCCCGCCGGCTCAGAGCTTGCGCAGGCGCACGCGCTGCACGGCGTGGTCGGGGCCCTTGGTGAGCACGAGCGTCGCGCGTGACCGCGTCGGCAGGATGTTCTGCTCCAGGTTGGGTGCGTTGATCGAGTCCCAGATGGCCTCGGCCCGGGCGACCGCCTCGGCGTCCGTGAGCGACGCGTACCGGTGGAAGTACGACTCCGGCCGTGCGAACGCGGTCCGGCGCAGGGACAGGAAGCGGTCGACGTACCACTGCTTGGCGTCGGCCGTGCGCGCGTCGACGTAGATCGAGAAGTCGAAGAAGTCGCTCAGTGCGAGGTTCGACGCCCCGGCGGCGGTGGGGCGCGCGGGCTGCAGGACGTTGAGGCCCTCGATGATCAGCACGTCCGGCTGGCGCACGACCACCTCCGCGCCGGGGACGATGTCGTACGTCAGGTGGTCGTACACCGGCACCGTGACCTCGGGGCGGCCGGCCTTGACCTTCGACACGAACCGCAGCAGCGCGCGGCGGTCGTACGACTCCGGGAAGCCCTTGCGCTGCAGCAGGCCGCGCCGCTCGAGCTCGGCGTTCGGGTACAGGAAGCCGTCGGTCGTCACGAGCTCCACGCGGGGCGTCGCCGGCCAGCGGGCGATGAGCTCGCGCAGCAGGCGCGCGGTGGTCGACTTGCCGACCGCGACCGACCCCGCCACACCGATGACGTACGGGGTGCGCCCGACGTCCTCGCGCAGGAACGTGCTCGTCGCGCGGTGCAGTCCGCGCGTGCCCTGGATGTACAGGTCGAGCAGCCGCGACAGCGGGCGGTAGATCGCGTCGACCTCCGCGAGGTCGATGGGGTCGCCCAGGCCGCGCAGGCGCGCCACGTCGGCGTCGGTGAGCGGCAGGGGCGTCGACGCGGACAGGCGGGCCCAGGCCTCGCGGTCCAGGTCGACGTACGGGGTGGCGGGCACCACGGTGGGGGGCGACGTCGGCACCCGACGATTGTGGCGCACCCGGGCGCCCGCGCCCGGCGGGGGCGCGAGCACGTCGACGTGGCCGGCGGCACGGCCGGCCGCGCGGCCGGTCGCACCCCCGCCTGTCGTTAGGATCGTCGCCATGTGCGGCATCGTGGGGTACGTCGGGAGCCAGCAGCCGAGCGGTCGACCCCTGGAGGTCGTCCTCGAAGGTCTGCGACGGCTGGAGTACCGGGGGTACGACTCCGCCGGTGTGGCGCTGGTGTCCCCCGGGGCACCGCTGGCGGTCGCCAAGAAGGCCGGCAAGCTGGCCAACCTCGTCGAGGAGATCGACATGCACCCCCTGCCGGCGGCCACCGCGGCCATCGGCCACACGCGGTGGGCGACCCATGGGGCGCCGAACGACATGAACGCGCACCCGCACGTGTCGGACGGCGTGGCGGTCATCCACAACGGCATCGTCGAGAACTTCGCGCTCCTCAAGGCCGAGCTGCACGCCGCCGGCGTCGTCTTCACCTCGGAGACCGACACGGAGGTCGTCGCGCACCTCGTGGCGCGCGCGTACGCGGACTCGTCGGACCTGACGGTCGCGCTGCGCACGGTCGCGCAGCGGCTGCAGGGCACGTTCACGCTGCTGGCGGTGCACCGGGACGACCCCACGACGGTCGTCGGCGCGCGCCACGACTCGCCGCTGGTCGTCGGCCTGGGCGACGGCGAGAACTTCCTCGGCTCCGACGTCAGCGCGTTCATCGCCTTCACCCGCGACGCCCTCGAGCTGGGCCAGGACCAGGTCGTGACGATCACGCCCACCACCGTCACGGTCACGGACCTCGCGGGCACGCCCGTCGAGGCGCGCCGGTTCACGGTCGACTGGGACGCCAAGGCCGCGGAGAAGGGCGGCTTCCGCTCGTTCATGGACAAGGAGATCCACGACCAGCCGCACGCGGTCGCGGACACCCTGCTGGGCCGCACGGACGCCACCGGGCGGCTCGTGCTCGACGAGATGCGCATCGACGAGTCGGTGCTGCGGGCCGTCGACAAGATCGTCGTGGTCGCGTGCGGCACCGCCGCCTACGCGGGCCACGTCGCCAAGTACGCCATCGAGCACTGGTGCCGCATCCCGGTCGAGGTCGAGCTCGCCCACGAGTTCCGCTACCGCGACCCGGTGGTGAACGAGCGCACCCTCGTCGTGGCGGTGTCGCAGTCCGGCGAGACGATGGACACGCTCATGGCGGTCCGCCACGCCAAGGAGCAGGGTGCGACGACGCTCGCGATCGTCAACACGCACGGCTCGACGATCCCCCGCGAGTCCGACGCCGCCCTGTACACCCACGCCGGCCCGGAGATCGCGGTCGCCTCCACCAAGGCCTTCCTCGCGCAGATCACGGCGGCGTACCTGCTCGGCCTCTACCTGGCGCAGCTGCGCGGCAACAAGTTCGCGGACGAGATCGCGCTGGTGCTCGACGAGCTGCGCGAGATCCCCGACAAGATCCAGCAGGTCCTCGACCGCGCCGGGCGGGTGCGGGAGATCGCGCGCTGGATGGTCGACACGCAGTCCGTGCTGTTCCTCGGCCGGCACGTCGGGTACCCGGTCGCGATGGAGGGCGCGCTCAAGCTCAAGGAGCTCGCGTACATCCACGCCGAGGGCTTCGCCGCGGGCGAGCTCAAGCACGGCCCGATCGCGCTCATCGAGCCGGGCCAGCCCGTCTTCGTGGTCGTGCCGTCGCCGCGCGGACGCGACTCGCTGCACTCGAAGATCGTGTCGAACATCCAGGAGATCCGGGCGCGCGGTGCACGGACCCTCGTGATCGCCGAGGAGGGCGACGAGGCGGTCCGCCCCTTCGCCGACGAGGTCTTCACGGTGCCGCAGACGTCGACGCTCCTCGCGCCGCTGCTCACGGTCGTGCCGCTGCAGATCTTCGCGTGCGAGCTCGCGACCGCCAAGGGCCTCGACGTGGACCAGCCGCGCAACCTGGCCAAGTCCGTCACCGTCGAGTGAGCGGGCGCCGGCGGGCGGGCGGCCGCGCGTGATCGTCGGCGTCGGCATCGACGTCGTCGACGTCGCGCGGTTCGTCGCGACGATCGAGCGTGTGCCCGGGCTCCGCACGCGCCTGTTCACGCCCGACGAGCGGGACCTGCCGCCCGCCTCGCTGGCCGCGCGGTTCGCGGCCAAGGAGGCGCTCGCGAAGGCGCTCGGCGCCCCGCCCGGCATGCGCTGGCAGGACGCGACCGTGCGGCGGGTCGCCGGCGCGCAGCCGGTGGTGGAGATCAGCGGCACGGTCCGCGCCCGCGCGGACGAGCTCGGCGTCGACCGCTTCCACCTGTCGATCTCCCACGACGCCGGCATCGCGTCGGCCGTCGTCGTCGCCGAGCGCGACGCCTGACGCCCCGCCGGCACCCGCGGCGGGACGCACGACGCCCGGGACGCACGACGCCCCGGCGCCGTCCGCGCGGGACGGGCACCGGGGCGTCGGGGCGGGCGCGTCAGCGCAGCTGCGGCACGACCTCGTCGACGAACAGCTCGATGCCGGAGCGGTCGTACGCCGCCTCGGCGAAGTACGTGATGGCGTACGTCATGCCGAGCTTCTCGAGCTCGCGCAGCTTCTCGACGATCTGCTCCGGCGTGCCGACGAGCGGCCCGTTGCGGAACTCCTCGGCGACGCCGTCCACCTTGGCCGGCACCGTCGCGGCGTAGTGCTCCGCGATCCACGCGAGGCGGTCGTCGACCTCGGCCTGCGTGCGGCCGATCACGACGTTGTAGTTGGCCGAGCGCGTGATCTCCTCGAACGGGCGGCCGATCGCCTCGCAGTGCCCGCGCAGCACCTGCGACTTGTGCGCGAAGCCCTCGGGCGAGCCGTCGAAGTTCGTGTACTGCGCGTGCTGGGCCGCGATGCGCAGCGTCTTCTTCTCGCCGCCGCCGGCGATCCACAGCGGCGGGCCGCCCGCCTGCAGGGGCAGCGGCGCGAGCTGGGCGCCGTCGACCTGGTAGTGCGTGCCGTCGAGCGTGGCGACACCGTCGGTCCACAGCTGGCGGAAGATCTGCACGCCCTCGTCGAGCATGCCGATGCGCTCGCCGGCGGTCGGGAAGCCGTACCCGTAGGCCCGCCACTCGTGCTCGTACCAGCCGGCCCCGATGCCCATCTCGACGCGGCCGCCGGACACGTGGTCCGCCGTCGCGGCCACCTTGGCCAGGTAGGCGGGGTTGCGGTAGCCCATGCACGTGCACATCTGGCCGAGCCGCACGCGGTCGGTCACGGCGCCGAACGCGGTGACGAGCGTCCACGCCTCGTGCGTCGCCTCGCCGTTCGGCTCGGGCACCGCGTGGAAGTGGTCGTAGACCCAGATCGACTCGTAGGCGTCGCCGGCGTCGGCCCACTGCGCGAGCCCACGCATGACGGGCCAGTGCTGCTGGGGGTCGATGCCGGTGAGGTCCTGCCGCCAGCCCTGGGGGATGAAGAGTCCGAAGCGCATGTGGCGCACGCTATCCCGGGCCGGTGCCGGGGTCGGGGTCAGACGCGCGAACCGGGGGGCGCGGTCGTCGGTCGCACCGCCCGTGCGGGCGCGCCAGGATGGTCGGGTGCTGCTCTCCTTCGACCCCGACGACGTCCGCGCCGCTGAGCGGCCGCTGCTCGCGGCCGGGGTGCCGCTCATGGACCGCGCGGCGTTCGCCCTGGCGGTGCACGCCGGCCACGTGCTGCGCGCCGTGCGCGGCCGGGTCGGCGGGGCGCACGTCGTGCTGCTCGTGGGTGCCGGCAACAACGGGGGCGACGCCCTGCACGCGGGCGCGCGCCTGGCGCGGCGCGGCGCGCGCGTGACGGCGCTGCTCGCCGCGCCGCAGGTGCACGCGGGCGGGCTCGCCGCGCTCACGGCCGCGCACGGGCGCACCCTCCGGGTCGGTGCGGACGGGCCGGACGGGGACGCACCGGCGGGCGACGGGCGGGCGGCGGACGCGTCGGGTGGTGGGCGCGGCGGCGCGGTGGCGGACCTGCTCGCCTCGGCCGACGTGGTCCTCGACGGGCTGCTCGGCATCGGGGCGCGCGGCGGGGGCGTGCGCGGGGCGGGCGGTGAGCTCGTCGACGCGCTGGCGCGGGTGCGCGCCGCGGGCGGGGGACCCGTGGTGGTCGCCGTGGACGTCCCGTCGGGGATCGGGGTCGCGGACGGGACCGCCGCCGGGGCCGTGGTGCGCGCCGACCTCACGGTGACCTTCGGTGCGGCCAAGCCGGGGCTCCTCCTGCCGCCCGCGGCGGAGGCGGCCGGTGCGGTCGAGACGGTGGACATCGGCCTCACGCTGCCCGCGCGCCCGGCGGTGGCCCGGCTGGAGACCGGCGACGCCGCGGACCTGTGGCCCGTGCCCGGCGGCAGCGCCCAGAAGTACTCCCGCGGCGTGCTCGGCGTCGTGGCCGGCTCCGGGGCGTACCCGGGCGCGGCCGTGCTGTCGGTCTCCGGCGCGCTGGGTGCCGGCGTCGGCATGGTGCGGTACGTCGGCGGCGCCGGACCGCAGGTGCTGGCCGCCCACCCGGAGGTCGTCGTCGGCGAGGGGCGCGTGCAGGCGTGGGTGCTCGGGTCGGGGGTCGCACCGGACGACGAGACGCAGCGGGACCGCGTGCGCGCCGCCCTGGCCCACGCCGTCGACCACGGCGAGCCGGCGGTCGCGGACGCCGGCGCACTCGACCTGCTGCCGGAGCGCGTGCCGGCGCACGTGGTGCTCACGCCGCACGCGGGCGAGCTCGCGACCCTGCTCCGCGCGCGCGGCGACGACGTCGCGCGGGCCGACGTCGAGGCGGCGCCGCTCGCGCACGCGCGCCGCGCGCACGACCTGACGGGCGCGACCGTGCTGCTCAAGGGCGCCGTGACGGTCGTCGTGGGCCCGCACGGCGCCGTCTACGCGCAGGGGGACGCCCCCGCGTGGCTCGCGACCGCCGGTGCCGGTGACGTGCTCGGCGGCGTCCTGGGCGCCGTGCTCGCCGGCCGTTCCGCCGACGCGGTGGCGGACCCGACGCTGCCCGCGGCGCTCGCCGCGCTGGCCGCGCTCGTGCACGGGCGGGCCGCGCACGCCGCCAACCCCGGCGGCCCCGTCGCCGCGTCTGCGGTCGCGGCCGCCGTGCCGGGCGTCGTGCGGGCGCTGGTGGGCGCGTGACCGCGGGGGACGCCGCGGGGACCGGCGCGGGGCAGGGCACGGGAGAGGCCGCGGGATCGGTCAGGGGCGGCGCGGGGGCGTCCGCCACGGGCCGTCCGGCCGCGCTGCACCCGGCGCTCGCCGCGCGCGTCGACGCGCTGCTGGCCCGCGGCGGCCGGCGCCTGCTCGGGCTCGCCGGCCCACCGGGAGCGGGCAAGTCGACGCTCGCGGCGCAGGTCGCGGCCGCGTACGCCGGCCGGTGCGTCGTCGTGCCGATGGACGGCTTCCACCTCGCGCAGAGCACGCTCGAACGACTCGGCCGCGCCGACCGCAAGGGGGCGCCCGACACGTTCGACGCGGACGGCTGGGTAGCGCTGCTGCGGCGCCTGCGCACGCCCGAGGCGGGGCGCACGGTCTGGGCGCCCGAGTACCGGCGCGAGCTGCGGCACGGCGTCACGGGCGCGATCGAGGTGCCGGCCGAGGTCCCGCTGGTCGTGGTCGAGGGCAACTACCTCCTGCTCGACGCGCACGGCTTCGGCCCCGTCGCCGCGCTGCTGGACGAGTCGTGGTTCCTCGCGCCGGACGACGCCGTGCGCCTCGCCCGCCTCGCCGCGCGGCACGAGCGGTTCGGCAAGTCGCCCGACGCCGCCCGGGCGTGGTCCACCGGCCCCGACGAGGCCAACGCGCGGCTCGTCGCCGCCGGTGCCGCGCGGGCCGACCTCGTGGTCGCGCCGGACCTGCTGGGGTGAGGCGGCGCCGCGCACCACGCGCGCGCCCGGGTCGCGCGGTCCCGCACCTCCGCACGACGCGGGTCGCGGCGCACCGGCACCGCCCCGGCACGGTGAGAGACTGGCGCCCGTGAACGACTTCCCGGCGCGCGCGGTCGTCGACCTCGGCGCGGTACGGCGCAACATCCGCTCCCTCGCAGCCCACGCACCGACGGCGCAGGTCATGGCCGTCGTCAAGGCCGACGCGTACGGGCACGGCCTCGTGCCCAGCGCGCTCGCGGCCGTGCAGGGCGGGGCCACGTGGCTCGGCACGGCACAGGTGGGCGAGGCCCTGCACCTGCGCCGCGCCGGCGTCACGGGCGTGCGCGTCCTCGCGTGGCTGTACGCCCCGGGGGCGCCGCTGCGCGAGGCCGTGGAGGCGGACGTCGACCTGTCGGTCGCGGCGCCGTGGGCGCTCGACGAGGTCGCCGCCGGCGCGCGGGCCGCGGGCCGCACCGCCCGCGTGCACCTGAAGGTCGACACGGGCCTGAGCCGCAACGGGCTGGTCCCGGGGCAGCTGTCCGGGGTGCTCGCCGCGGCGCGTGCGCTCGAGGCCGAGGGCGTCGTCGACGTCGTCGGCGTGTGGTCGCACCTGGCCTTCGCGGACGACCCGGGGCACCCGACGGTGCGCGCGCAGGCCGCCGCCTTCGCGCAGGCCGTCGCGGCCGTCGAGCGCGCCGGCGTGTGCCTCGAGGTGCGGCACCTCGCGAACGCGGCCGCGACGCTCACGGCGCCGGCGCTGCACTGGGACCTCGTGCGGCCCGGGATCAGCGTGTACGGGCTCTCGCCCGTGCCGCAGGTCGCCGGCCCCGAGTCCTTCGGGCTCGTGCCGGCCATGACGTTCGAGGCGGAGCTGGCGACGGTCAAGCCCGTGCCCGCGGGGTCGGGCGTGTCGTACGGGCACCAGTACGTCGTGCCGCACGACACCGTGCTCGGCGTCGTGCCCGTCGGCTACGCCGACGGGGTGCCCCGGCACGCGTCCGGCACGCAGGACCGGCCCGGCGGGCCGCTCCAGGTCGGGGGCCGCCGGCTCGGCGTCGCCGGGCGGGTGTGCATGGACCAGGTCGTCGTCGACCTCGGGCCCGGTGCCCGCGAGGTCCCGGGCGACCGTGTCGTGCTGTTCGGCCCGGGCACCCACGGCGAGCCGACGGCCCAGGACTGGGCCGACGCTGCCGGGACCATCTCGTACGAGATCGTCACGCGCGTCGGCGGGCGGGTGCCGCGCTCGTACGTCGACGGCGAGCGGGACGGGGAGCGGGACGGCGAGCCGCCGGCGACCGCGACGACGCACGCGCACACCACGGGGGCCGGCGCGTGAGCGCACCCGACCACGTCGTCCGCCTGCCCGACGCCGACGCCACCCGCGCCTGGGGGCGCGCGCTCGCGGGCCTGCTGCGCGCGGGCGACCTCGTCGTGCTGTCCGGCGACCTCGGCGCGGGCAAGACCACGCTGACCCAGGGCCTCGGTGCCGGGCTGCACGTGCGCGGCCAGGTCGCGTCGCCCACGTTCGTCATCGCGCGCGAGCACCCGCCGCTGGCGCGGCCCGACGGCACGCGCGGGCCCGCGCTGGTGCACGTGGACGCGTACCGGCTGGGGTCGTTCGACGAGGTCGAGGCGCTCGACCTGGACGCGAGCCTCGAGGAGGCCGTGACCGTGGTCGAGTGGGGCGAGGGCTGGGTCGAGCCGCTCGCCGAGGACCGGCTCGAGGTGCGCCTGGAGCGGCCGCACGGCGGGCTCGGCGCGGACGACGACGTGCAGGACGCGGCGGCGGGTGAGCGGGTGCTCACGGTGCACGCCGTGGGGGAGCGGTGGCGGGGCGTCGCGCTGCCCGGCGCACCGGCGACGACGGAGGAGGACGCGTGACCTGGTTGGGCATCGACACGTCGGACGACGTCGCCGTCGGCCTCGTCCGCGCGAACGGGGCGGGCGCCGAGCTCGCCGACGACACCCCGCGCCGGCACGTGGAGCAGCTCGCGCCGCTCGTGCACGAGCTGCTGACGCGCGAGGGCGTGGCCACGGGCGACCTCGAGGCCGTCGTCGTGGGGACCGGCCCGGCCCCCTTCACGGGCCTGCGCGTCGGGCTGGTGACGGCGCGCGTCCTCGGGCTGGCGCTGGGGGTGCCCGTGCTCGGCGTGCCGAGCCTCGACGCCCTCGCCGCCGCCGCGGCCGACCACGTCGAGGAGGGGGAGACGCTGCTCGTCGTCACCGACGCCCGCCGTCGCGAGGTGTACTGGGCGCGCTACGAGGTGCGCGACGGTGTCGCCGTGCCCGTCGCCGGTCCGGACGTGGCGGCCCCGGCCGACGTGCCGCGCGCGCCCGCCGACGTCGTGCTCGGCGCGGGCCGCGACCTGTACCCCGACGTGCTCGGCGCGGCCGACCCGCGGCTGGCGTCGGCGCCCGGCCTCCGCTCGCCGAGCCCGATCCACCTCGTGCGCCTGGCGCAGCAGCGGTCCGCCGCCGGGCAGGACCTGCCGAGCGAGCCCCTGTACCTGCGCCGTCCCGACGCGCAGCCGCCGACGGCGCGCAAGCGGGTGCTGGCGTGAGCGAGGCCGCACCGGGCACGACCGCGGGCACGCCCGCGGACGGCGGCGTCACGGTGCGGCCGCTCACGGCCGACGACCTCCCCGACCTCGCCCGCATGGAGGTCGAGCTGTTCGGCGCGGCCGCGTGGTCGCCGCAGTCGCTGCGGGAGGAGATCACGGGGCCCGGGCGCACCTACGTCGGCGCGGTGCTGCCCGACGGCCGGCTCGTGGGGTACGCGGGCACCTGGTTCGACGGGTACGACGTGCAGGTGATGACGGTCGGCACGGACGCCGCCCACCAGGGCCGCGGCATCGCCCGCCGGATGCTCGTCCACCTGCTCGACGCCGCGCGCACCGCGGGCGCCGCGGCGGCCCTGCTGGAGGTCCGCGTCGACAACGACCCGGCGATCCACCTGTACGAGAGCCTGGGCTTCACGCGGCTCGGCCGCCGGCGCGGCTACTACCAGCCGGAGAACGCCGACGCCTGGACCATGCGGCGGGACCTGCGCGCGCGCTGAGCGCTCGCGCTCCGGCCACCCCGGCCGCCCGCACCCGACGAGGAGGACGCGATGACCGAGGCCCCGACCCCCGCGCCCGGGCGTGTGCCCGCCGACCGCGCCGAGCTGCGCCGCGGCGTGCTCGTCGACGCCGACGAGCTCGCTGCCCTGCTCGCCGGCGACGCCCCACCCGCCCTGCTCGACGTCCGCTGGGCGCTGGGCCGCACCGACGGGCGCGAGCAGCACCACGCGGGACACGTGCCGGGCGCGGTCTACGTCGACCTCGACACCGAGCTGGCGGCGCCGGCGAGCGCGGCCGCGGGGCGGCACCCGCTGCCCGCGCTCGCGGACCTGGAGCGGGCCGCCCGGCGGTGGGGGCTGCGCCAGGGGCAGGCCGTGGTCGTGTACGACGCGGGCGGCGGGACGTCCGCGGCGCGCGCCTGGTGGCTGCTGCGCTGGGCCGGGGTGCGCGACGTGCGGCTGCTCGACGGCGGCCTCGCCGCGTGGGCGGGCGCCGGGCACGCCCTCGAGGCGGGGGAGGTCGTGCCGCAGCGCGGCGACGTCGTGCTCGTGGCGGACCGGCTGCCGACCGTCGACGCCGACGGTGCCGCCGCGCTCGCCGCCGACGGCGTGCTGCTCGACGCGCGCGCGGTCGAGCGGTACGCCGGGGAGAGCGAGCCCGTCGACCCGCGGGCCGGGCACGTGCCCGGCGCGGTGAGCGCGCCGACGACCGGCAACCTCGGTGCCGACGGGCGCTTCCTGCCGGCCGACGCCCTCGCGGCGCGGTTCGCGGCGCTCGGCGTCCCGCCCGCGGACGCGGGCCGGCGGGTCGGCGTCTACTGCGGCTCGGGCGTCACGGCCGCGCACGAGGTCGCCGCGCTCGCGACGCTGGGCGTCGACGCGGCGCTGTACCCCGGCTCCTGGTCGCAGTGGTCCCACGACGCGGACCGGCCGGTGGCCGTCGGGCGCTGAGCGCGGGACGGCCACCGGCCGGTCGGGGTGCCGCGGCGAGCGCAGCCGGTCGGGGTGCCGCGGCGCGCGCGTCAGACGGTGCGCGCGACCTCGTCCCACTCGAGCCGCGGGGCGCGGGCGTGGTGCGTGCCCGGGCCGTCGGGCCAGCCCACGTTGAGCACCAGGAGGCTGCGCCAGCCGGTCCCGGCGAGCAGGTCGTCGTCGATGCCGGCCGGGTCGAAGCCGCCCATCGGACCGACGCCGAGCCCGGCCGCCCGCAGGCCCACGACGAGGTAGCCGGCCTGCAGCCACGTGTTGTCGCGCGCTGCGCGCTCACGGCCCTGCGGGTCGGCCGCGAAGACGTCGGCCAGGTGGGCGGCGTGCGGCGTGAGCCGGCTCATGTGCTGGTGGAAGTCGGCGTCCGCGGCGACGACGACCGTCAGCGGGGCGGCGAGCACGCGCTCGCGGTTGCCCTCGGACATGTGCGTGGCCAGGCGGGCTCGCCCCTGCGGGCTGCGGACGAGCAGGAGGCGCAGCGGGACGGTGTTGAGGGCGGTCGGCCCCCAGCGGACGACGTCGTGGACCTCGCGCACGAGCGCGTCGGGGACGTCGCGGTCGAGGAACCGTCCCACGGTGCGGGCGTCGCGGAACAGGCGGTCGGCCACCTGCGCGTCGATTCCCCGGAGGTCGGGTGCGAGCGCGGCGAGGTCGTCGGCGAGGTCGGTGCTGGTCATGCCCGTCCCAACGGTCGATGCACACGCATCGATCTCGCGTGGCGGGGTGGCTGTCGTCACAGGCGGGCCCGCGTGCCCGGCCCTCCCGGGCGGCGGCGTCCGGGCCGCGGCCCGCGGGCGCCTATCCTGGTCACCGTGAGCGAGCCCCTCGTCCTCGGGATCGAGACGTCCTGCGACGAGACCGGCGTCGCCCTGGTCCGTGGCTACGACCTGCTGGTCGACGCCGTCGCCAGCTCGGTCGACGAGCACGCGCGGTTCGGCGGGATCATCCCCGAGATCGCCTCGCGCGCCCACCTCGAGGCCATGGTCCCGACCATCGAGCGCGCGCTGTCCACCGCGGGCGTGACGCTCGCCGACGTGGACGCGGTCGCCGTCACCGCCGGCCCCGGGCTGGTCGGCCCGCTGACCATCGGCGCGGCCGCGGCCAAGGCGCTCGCCGTGGGCCTCGGCACGCCCCTGTACGGCGTCAACCACGTCATCGGGCACGCGGTCGTCGACGAGCTCGTCGACGGGCCGTTCCCCGAGCGCGTCCTCGCCCTCGTCGTGTCCGGCGGCCACTCGTCGCTGCTGCGCATCGACGACACGGTGCAGGTCACCGAGCTCGGCTCGACGCTCGACGACGCGGCGGGGGAGGCGTTCGACAAGGTGGGCCGCTTGCTCGGGCTGCCGTACCCGGGTGGCCCGCACATCGACCGCCTCGCGCGCGAGGGGGACCCGGAGGCGATCCGCTTCCCGCGCGGCCTGACCGCGCCCAAGGACCAGGCGAAGCACGCGACCGACTTCTCGTTCTCCGGCCTCAAGACCGCCGTCGCACGCTGGGTCGAGGCCCGGCAGGACGCCGGCGAGCCCGTGCCGCTGCCCGACGTCGCCGCGTCGTTCGCCGCCGCCGTCGCCGACGTGCTGACCGCCAAGACGATCGCCGCCTGCCGGCGCGAGGGCGTCGACACGCTCGTGGTCGGGGGCGGGTTCTCCGCCAACTCCCAGCTGCGGGACATGGCCGCGCAGCGCTGCGCGGAGGCCGGCATCACGCTGCGCATCCCGCCGATCCGCTACTGCACCGACAACGGTGCGATGATCGCGGCGCTCGGGGCGGCCGTCGTCCGCCGCGGCCTGCCGCCGTCGCCGCTGGACCTGCCGGTCGACTCCACGATGCCCCTCACGCAGGTCCTCGTCTGACCCGCGCCCCCGCGCCACGCGACCGTCCGCCCAGCCCGCCGCCTCCGCACGCACCGCACCGGCGAGTGCCCATCCACCGCAGCGGTGGCGATCGGTCCGGCGGGGCAGCGGTGCGCGCGGGGTACTCGGGTCAGACCGGGCGGCCGGCGCGCATCTCCGCCAGCAGCGAGCGCACCACCGGCTCGAGCTCGCCCGCGTGCCGGCGGGCGACCGCGCGCTGGCGCTGGTAGGAGGCGCCGCGGCGCAGGATCACCCGGACCTGCTCGAGCTCCTCGGCGCAGCCGAGGCGCTCGGCGACGGGGGCGAGCGTCGTGAGCCAGGAGCCGACCGAGTCCGTGACCAGCTCCTCCTCGCCGGCGCCGTCGGTGATGACGATCGCGTCCATGCCGTAGCGCGCCGAGCGCCACTTGTTCTCCTGCACGAACCAGGGCGGCATCGCCGGCAGCTCGTGGCCCGCGTCGAGCAGGGACGAGAAGTGCTCGACGAAGCAGTGCGTCAGCGCCGAGATCGCCGTGACCTCGAGGAGGTTCGTGGCGCCGTCCGCGATGCGCATCTCGAGCGTCCCGAACCGCGGCGACGGCCGCACGTCCCAGCGCACCTCGTCGACCTGGTCGATCACGCCCACGTGCATCATGTCGCCGACGTACTGCTCGAGCTCGGACCACGCACCCAGCTGCGGCGGCAGGCCCGCCGTCGGCAGCTGCTGGAAGAGCAGGGCGCGGTTCGACGCGTACCCGGTGTCCTTGCCGGCCCAGAACGGCGACGACGCGGACAGCGACTGGATGTGCGGGAGGACCGTGAGCATCGCCCGCTGCAGCGGCAGGACCTTGGCGCGGTCCTCGATGCCCACGTGCACGTGCACGCCGTAGATGAGCATCTGCCGGCCCCACCACTGCGTGCGGTCGATGAGCGTCGCGTACCGCTCCTTGTCGGTGACGCGCTGCGTGGCCCAGTTGGCGAACGGGTGCGTCCCGCCGCCCATGACCTCGATGCGCAGCGGCTCGGCGGCCGCGCTCACCTCGTCGAGAGCGCGCCGCAGGTCCGCACCGGCCTCGCCGACGGTGCGGCACTTGCCGGACGAGACCTCCACCGTGTTCATCAGCAGCTCGGACGTGATGTGCGGGTGGTCGGTGCCGTCGGCCGGCCGCACGGCCTCGAAGATCGCCTGCGCGGCCTGCCGCAGGTCGCCCGAGTCGACGTCGACGAGCGCGACCTCCCACTCGATCCCGACGGTCGAGCGCTCGGAGCGGGCGAAGGGCAGGGGGACGGGGGCGGCCATCAGACCGGCTCCACGACCAGCACGCGCTGGTGCCCGGCGACGCGCGTGAGCACCACCGTGCCCTCGGCGGACCCGCGCAGGTCCAGCTGGCGCCGCAGCGTCTCGGGCACGACCGCGGTGCCGCGCTTCTTGATGGTCAGCCGCCCGACCCCGCGCTCGCGGAGGTAGGTGCGCAGGCGCTTGAGCCCGAACGGCATCTCGTCGAGGACCCGGTACGCGGTGGCCAGCGGGTCGGGGGTGAGGGCGTCGGCGGTCACGTAGGCGATCGTGGGGTCGACGAGCCGTCCGCGCACCCGCTGGGCGACGGTGCCGACGAGCCCCGCGCGGATCACGGCGCCGTCGGGCTCGTACAGGTAGGCGCCGACGGGGCCGACGGGGGGCGCGTGGTGCTCGCCGTCGGGGTCGCCGCGCAGCGTGTGCGGCACGCCGCCGCGCAGCACCAGCGCCGTGCGCCCCGGGCCGTCGGGGGCCAGCGGGCCGAACCACAGCCCGACCTCGACGACGTCGCCGTCGACCGACACCCACTGGGCCTCGGCGTCGACCGGCAGGTCGCGGTGCGCGATGCCGGGGCCGAGCTTGAGGCCCAGCGCCGGCACCGTGGCGCGCGCGGCGAGGACCTCGTCGAGCGGCGGTGCGTACGCGCGGGGGTCGAAGACGCGCCGGCCGGTGCCGGTGCGCCGGGCCGGGTCGGCCCACACGCCGTCGACACCCTCGGCGACCAGGTCGAGCGCCAGGCCGTCGCCGTGCCGGACCTCGACCTCGGGGAAGGCACGCAGGTTGACGGTCGCGAGGGCCGCCGTCGTCTCGTCCACGTCGGTCGCGACGACGCGCAGGCCGACCCCGGCCAGGGCCAGCGCGTCGGCGCCGAGCCCGCACGTCAGATCGGCGACGTACACGCACCCGGCGTCACGGAAGCGGCGGGCGTGGTGCGCGGCCACCTCGAGCCGCGTCGCCTGCTCGAGGCCGTCGGGGGTGAAGAGCATGCCGTCGGCGAAGTCGCCGAGCTTGCCGCGGGCCTTCGCGCGCAGGCGCGACTGCGTGAGCGCGGCGGCGACGAGGCCGGCGTCGAGGCCCTCGCGCTGCAGCCGCTCGGCCAGGGGGAGGGCCAGGCGCTCGTCGTAGGGGGGCAGGGCCTGCAGCAGGGCCCACCCCTCGGGGTGCAGGAGCTTGGCCAGCGCGGCGTCGTCCACGCGCCCAGCCTGCCACGCCGACGGCCCGCGGGCGTCCCCCGGGTGCGCCGCCACGCTGGCACTCCGGTTGACCGAGTGCTAACCGGTTCCTAGAGTGAGGAACTGGCACTCTCCTGGTGAGGGTGCCAACCGTGCCAGCGGTCCCGGCTCCCGCGACGACGGCGGCCGCGACGGCACGGGCCCAGACATTCCGCTGCAGAACAACTCATGCGAAGGGGAGGTCCGCCTGTGTCGGTCTCCATCAAGCCCCTCGAGGACCGCATCGTCGTCAAGACCCTCGAGGCCGAGACGACGACCGCGTCCGGCCTCGTGATCCCGGACAGCGCCAAGGAGAAGCCCCAGGAGGGCGAGGTCCTGGCGGTGGGCCCGGGTCGCATCGACGACAAGGGCAACCGCGTCCCGCTCGACGTGGCCGTGGGTGACAAGGTCATCTACTCCAAGTACGGCGGCACCGAGGTCAAGTACGCCGGCGAGGACTACCTGATCCTCTCCGCGCGCGACGTGCTCGCGATCGTCGGCTGACCCAGCGACGACCATGCCGGGCGACGCCCGGTGACCACGAGAGCCCCCTCCCGACGGGAGGGGGCTCTCGTGCGTCCGGCGGATGCGCCCGACCGCCTGCCGGCGCGCCGGGTCCGGACGCACGACCGCCCCGGAACCGCCGTCGCTCATCCTCGAGCGACGACCGTTCCGGGGCGGTCGGGTCGGACGGTCCTGGTCGGACGGTCAGGCCATGACGCGGCGCCCGGCGCGCTCGGCGAGGACGGCGGCGCGCTCGTCCTCCGACAGGCCGCCCCACACGCCGTACGGCTCGCGCACGGCGAGGGACTGCTCGCGGCACTCGTTGAGCACGGGGCAGGACGCGCAGATGGCCTTGGCCGCCTCGGCCCGGCGACGGCGGGCCGACCCGCGCTCACCCTCGGGGTGGAAGAAGAGGTCCTGGTCGGCGTCGCGGCACGCGCCGTCGAACTGCCACTCCCACAGGTCCATCACCGGTCCGGGCAGACGCGAGATCTCGGCCATGGTGCTCCTCCTCGAACGACGTCCCCGGTGGTGACCACCTGGACGGAAGCTGCTGCGTCGCGCGCCTGGTCGGGACCGGGTCCCTGTTCCGGTGGCGCGTTCCCGCGATGTGCCGTAACCGTACAACCGCGCCAGAAGTTGTTCAAGGCCCTTGTGATGAATCGATCTGCTGCAACGATCTGGACGGCGGACCCGCAATCGTGTGGTAGTTCGCCGTCGGTGTCGGCCCAGGTGGCGCCTATCCGTGCGGACGTCGTCGGGAGGTGACGCCTGGCGCGGTTCCGCGTCAACCGCTCCAGCTCCGCGGGCGTGCCGCAGCAACGCGTCCTACCGCGCCGCACCGAGCCCGCGGCTGGCAGAATCGCGCCATGACCGAGCCGTACGACGCGACGACGGGCGACCCGGCGTCGTCGGTCGCGCGGGGCACGGCGGTCGAGGACGCGGCAGCGGGGGACCAGGCCGAGGAGGCCCCCGACCGCGAGGCGGCCGCACCGGGAGCGGCGCCGCTCACCGTCGCCGCCGTGGCGCGCCGGCTCGGCGTCGCCCCCGCGACGCTCCGCACGTGGGACCGGCGCTACGGGCTGGGGCCGTCCGAGCACTCGGCCGGTGCGCACCGCCGGTACAGCCCGCGCGACCTCGACCGGCTGCTCGTCATGCGCCGCCTCACCATCGAGGGCGTCGCGCCCGGCGAGGCGGCGCGCCTGGCGCTCTCGTCCGACCCCGACGCCGCGGCTCCCGCGTTCCCCACGAGCACCGACGTCACTGGACGGCTCCCCGGCGGCGGGTCGGGCACAGCGGACCACGCCGACGGCGCCGGCCGGGGGACGGCGGGCGACGGCGCCTCCGACGGCGCCGGCTCCCGCGCCGCCGTCGAGGCGCGCACCGGCGTGACCCCGAGCACCGCGGCCGCCGTCGTCGCCGTGGTCGACGCCGCCCTGGCCGGCCGCGCGGACCGGTGCGCCGGGCTGCTCGCCGTGACGGCCCCGGACGGCGTCGCCGGCTGGTGGACCGGGCTCGTCGAGCCGGCGATGCGCGCGCTCGCCCGGCGCACGGTCGTCGAGCGGCCCGGCGTCGACGCCTACGCCACGCTGGCGGCCGCCGCCCTGGGTGCGCTCCGCGCGCACACCGCGCAGGAGCCCGCGCCGGGCGCACCCGTCGTCCTGGTCCTGCCGGTGCCCGGGGAGCCGCGGCCCCTGGTGGTCCACGCGCTCGCGGCGGCGCTCGTCGGCGGTGGCGTCGACGCCCGCCTCGTGGGCGGTCCCGTCTCGACGCGGCACGCGGGCGAGCTCGCCGTCATGACACGGGCGCGCGCCGTGGTGACGGTGGCCGAGGGGCCGGCGCCCGACCTGTCGGTGGTGGCACGCCTGGCGCAGGAGCGCCCGGACCTGCCGCAGTACGTGATGGTCGCCGACACGGCCGCCGAGCGGGTCCCGCTCGACCGCTCGGTGCACCGCGCCCGGACGTTCGTGGGCCTGCTGCACGAGGCGCTCGCGGCGGTCGGCGAGTCGTCGCCGGTGTGACCGAAGTGACCGTCCAGTAACGGCGACGCACCCGAACGCGTGATCGCATACCACGTGGGGATTCCCAAGCGGGAGGAAACGGTGCGGGCGCGGTTCACTGGTCCTTCTGCGGGGCTAACGTGACGCACCGTTGACGCCGATACGCCGTGAGGCTGACCGGCCCGCGCGAGGAGGATCACATGGCAGGAGTCGTGGTGTGCCACGGCTCGGCGACCGTCAGGGAACGGCTCGTCGTGACGTCGATCGGGGTGCCGTCACTCGCACCGGTGCGAGCCGCCGCCACGGCCGACGAGCTCGTCGCGCTCGCCCGGCGGATCGCCCCCACGGTGGTCCTGCTCGACGCGCACCTGCCCGGCGCCGGCCCGGCCGAGGCGATCCGCCGGCTGCGCGCCGTCGCGCCCGCCGCGGCGGTCGTGCTGCTCGCCGGGCCGGAGGACGGCGAGGCGCTCGACCGTGCGCTGGCGCTCGGGGCGCGCGGCTTCCTCGCGCCCGACGTGGGACGCGCCGAGCTGGCCGCGGTGGCCGCGCACGTGCAGGCGAGCCCGTCCCCGACCGGTGGGCCCGCGGCGCACGCCGGCGCGGGCGCCGTGCCGCACCCCGTGCCCCCGCTGCAGGAGTCGCACCCCGCACGCGTCGAGGCACCGGTCGGGTCGCGCCCGGTCGAGGGTGCACCGGCGCTGACCAAGCGCGAGATCGAGGTCCTCGTCGGCATGAGCAACGGGCGGTCCAACGCGCAGATCGGCCAGGAGCTGTTCCTGTCCGAGGACACCGTGAAGACGCACGCGCGGCGCCTGTTCCGCAAGCTGGGCGCGTCCGACCGTGCGCAGGCCGTCGCGATCGGCCTGCGGCGCGGCATCATCGACTGAGCACGGCGCGTCCCACGGACCGGTACGGACCTCGTCCGTGCCGGTCCGTCGTCGTCGCGGCCCGGCCCGGTACGCGCGCACGGGGCCCTATCCTGGACGGATGACGGAGCAGGTACACGGCGCCCCGGCCGACCCGTTCTCACGGATCGGGCTCACCTACGACGACGTCCTCCTCCTTCCCGGAGAGACGGACGTGATCCCCAGCGAGGTCGACACGACCTCGCGGCTCACGCGCGAGATCTCGGTCCGCGTGCCGCTGGTCTCCGCGGCGATGGACACCGTGACCGAGGCGCGCATGGCGATCGCCATGGCCCGCCAGGGCGGCGTCGGCATCGTGCACCGCAACCTGTCCATCGCGGATCAGGCCCACCACGTCGACCGCGTCAAGCGCAGCGAGTCCGGCATGGTCAGCGACCCGGTCACCGTGTCGCCGGACGCGACGCTCGCGGAGCTCGACCGGCTGTGCGGCATGTACCGCGTGTCGGGCCTGCCGGTCGTCGACGACGAGAACCGCCTGCTCGGCATCATCACCAACCGCGACCTGCGGTTCGTGCCGGCCGGCGAGTTCGAGACGCGGCGCGTGCGGGACGTGATGACGTCCATGCCGCTGGTCACGGCGCCCGTGGGCATCGCCCGGGACGACGCCGCGGCGCTGCTCGCCAAGCACAAGGTCGAGAAGCTGCCGCTGGTGGACCCCGCGGGCAAGCTCGTCGGCCTCATCACGGTCAAGGACTTCGTCAAGTCGGAGCAGTACCCGTACGCGACCAAGGACGCCGACGGGCGCCTCGTGGTGGGCGCCGCGATCGGCTTCTTCGGTGACGCCTGGGAGCGGGCCACCGCGCTCGTCGAGGCGGGCGTCGACGTGCTCGTCGTGGACACGGCGAACGGGCACGCGCGGCTCATGCTCGACATGGTGCGCCGGCTCAAGTCCGACCCGGGCACGGCGCACGTGCAGGTGATCGGCGGCAACGTGGCGACCCGCGAGGGCGCCCGCGCGCTCGTCGAGGCGGGCGCGGACGCGGTCAAGGTCGGCGTCGGCCCCGGGTCCATCTGCACGACGCGCGTCGTGGCGGGCGTCGGCGTCCCGCAGGTCACCGCGATCTACGACGCGGCGCAGGAGTGCCGGCCCGCGGGGGTGCCGGTCATCGGCGACGGGGGCCTGCAGTACTCGGGCGACATCGCCAAGGCGCTCGTGGCCGGCGCGGACACGGTCATGCTCGGCTCGCTGCTCGCGGGCTGCGACGAGTCGCCCGGCGACCTCGTCTTCGTCAACGGCAAGCAGTACAAGCACTACCGCGGCATGGGCTCGCTGGGCGCCATGGCCTCGCGCGGGCGCGTCTCGTACTCCAAGGACCGCTACTTCCAGGCCGACGTCACCACCGACGAGAAGATCGTGCCCGAGGGCATCGAGGGCCAGGTGCCGTACCGCGGCCCGCTGTCCGCGGTCGCGCACCAGCTCGTCGGCGGTCTGCACCAGTCGATGTTCTACGTCGGCGCGCACACGGTGCCGCAGCTGCAGGAGCGCGGGAAGTTCATCCGCATCACGCCGGCGGGGCTCAAGGAGTCCCACCCGCACGACATCCAGATGACCGTCGAGGCCCCGAACTACACGGGTCGCTGACCCGCTCGGCGCGTGCGCGGGCGGGTGCGCGCGCGCCGGTAGGCTCGTCCGGTGAGCAGCGACATCGAGATCGGGCGCGGAAAGCGCGGCCGGCGGGCGTACTCCTTCGACGACATCGCGGTGGTGCCCTCGCGCCGCACGCGTGACCCCGAGGAGGTCTCGCTCGGCTGGCAGATCGACGCCTACCACTTCGACCTGCCGGTCCTCGCGGCGCCGATGGACTCCGTCGTGAGCCCCGCCACGGCCGTCGCCCTGGGCAGGGCCGGGGGCGTCGGCGTCCTCGACCTCGAGGGGCTGTGGACGCGGTACGAGGACCCCACGCCGCTGCTCGAGGAGATCGCGTCCCTCGACGCGCCCCGCGCGACCGTGCGGATGCAGGAGATCTACGGCGAGCCGATCAAGCCCGAGCTCATCCGCGCGCGCATCCAGGAGGTGCGCGACGCCGGCGTGACCGTGGCGGGGGCGCTCAGCCCGCAGCGCACGCAGGAGCACTGGCGGACGGTCGTCGACGCCGGGGTCGACCTCTTCGTCATCCGCGGCACCACGGTGTCGGCCGAGCACGTGTCCGGCCGGGCCGAGCCGCTCAACCTCAAGCGCTTCATCTACGAGCTCGACGTGCCCGTCATCGTCGGCGGTGCCTCGACGTACACCGCGGCGCTGCACCTCATGCGCACGGGCGCCGCCGGCGTCCTGGTCGGGTTCGGCGGGGGAGCGGCGCACACCACGCGCCTGTCGCTCGGCATCCACGCGCCCATGGCGACGGCCGTCGCGGACGTCGCGGCCGCGCGCCGGGACTACCTGGACGAGTCCGGCGGCCGGTACGTGCACGTCATCGCCGACGGCGGCGTGGGGCGCTCGGGCGACCTCGTGAAGGCCATCGCGTGCGGCGCCGACGCGGTCATGCTGGGTGCCGCGCTGGCCCGCGCCGAGGAGGCCCCCGGGCGCGGCTACCACTGGGGCCCCGAGGCGCACCACCCGCAGCTGCCGCGGGGTGAGCGGGTGCACGTCGGCACCTCCGGGTCGCTCGAGCAGATCCTGTTCGGCCCGGGCCACACCGCCGACGGCACGCTCAACCTCATCGGCGCGCTGCGCCGCGCCATGGCGACGACCGGCTACTCGGACCTCAAGGAGCTGCAGCGCATCGAGGTCGTCGTCTCGCCGTACCAGCCGCGCTGACGCGGAGCACCGGCGGGGCCGCGCGGCCCCCGACGTGCACGAGGGCGGCCACCCGGCAGGGTGGCCGCCCTCGTCGCGTGCCCGGGCGGGTCAGGGCACGCCGTGGGCCACCGCCCCGCCGTCGGCGGGCAGCGCGACGGGCCGGTCGTCCCCGGGGCGGCGCGGGCCGCCGTGGTGGCGCCCGAGCGGGAGCACGAGCGGCGAGCCGGCCACCGGGTCCGGCACGACGCGCGACTCCATGCCGAACACGTCCCGCACCATCTGCTCGGTCACGACCTCGGCGGGGTCGCCCTGCGCGTACAGGCGGCCCGCGCGCACGGCGACGAGGTGGTCGGCGTAGCGGGCGGCGAGGTTGAGGTCGTGCAGCACCATGACGACGGTCGTGCCGCGCTGCCGGTTGAGGTCGGTGAGCAGGTCGAGGACCTCGACCTGGTGGGCGACGTCGAGGAACGTGGTCGGCTCGTCGAGCAGCAGCACGTCCGTGCGCTGCGCGAGCGCCATGGCGATCCACACGCGCTGGCGCTGCCCGCCGGACAGCTCGTCGACCGGGCGGTCCGCGAGCTCGAGCGTGTCGGTGGCGGCGAGCGCCTCCTCGACGATCGCGTCGTCCTCGGCCGTCCAGCGGCGCAGCCAGCCCTGGTGCGGGTAGCGGCCGCGGCCGACGAGGTCGGCGACGGCGATGCCCTCGGGGGCGACCGGCGCCTGCGGCAGCAGCCCGAGGACCGTGGCGACCTGGCGCGACGGCACGTCGGTGATCGGCACGCCGTCCAGCAGGACGCGTCCCGAGCGGGTGCGCAGCAGGCGGGCCATCGCGCGCAGCAGCGTGGACTTCCCGCAGGCGTTCGCGCCGACGACGATCGTCACCTTGCCCGGCGGGACGGCGAGGGACAGGTCGTGCACGACGACCCGGTCGTCGTACCCGATGGTCGCGCCCTCGACGGCGAGGGTGTGCCCGGGCCGCTCGTGCGGTCCGGAGGGGTGCGCGCTCACAGGGTGCCTCCCGAGCGGTTGGACCTGGCCAGGAGCCAGAGCAGGTAGGGCGCGCCGACGACGCCGGTGATGACGCCGACCGGGAAGCGCGTGCCGACGAGGTGCTGCCCCACCAGGTCGGCGAGCAGCACGAGGAGCACGCCGACGAGGCCGGCGGGCACGAGCAGGGAGCCCGTGCCGCGCACGAGCCGGTGCGCGAGCGGGCCGGCGAGGAACGCGACGAACGCGATCGGCCCCGTCGTGGCCGTGGCCACGGAGATGAGGCCCACGGCGACGACGACGAGGGCGAGCCGCGCGCGGTCGGGGCGCACGCCGAGGCCCGCGGCCAGCTCGTCGCCGAGCTGCAGCGCCGCCAGGCGCCGCGACAGGACGAGCGCCAGCGGGAGGAGGACGCCCACCGCGACGGCGAGGCGGGGCACGCCGTCCCAGAACGCGCTGTTCAGGCTGCCGCTGAGCCAGCGCAGCGCGTCGGCGACGTCGTAGACGTTGGCGCGCGTCAGGGCGTACGACACGACGGACTGCAGCATCGCGCCGACGCCGATGCCGACGAGCACGAAGCGGGCGCCGTGCACGCCCCGCCGCCACGCGAGCAGGTAGATGGCCGCGGCCACGGCGACGCCCGCGACCACCGCGATGCCGGAGACCGCGACGCCGGCGATGCCGAGCGACGTGATGGACAGGACCGCGGCGGCGCTCGCACCCGCGGTGATGCCGATGATGTCGGGGCTCGCGAGGGGGTTGCGCAGCATGGTCTGGAAGATGACGCCCCCCGTGCCGAACGCGACGCCGACCAGCGCTCCGGTGAGCACGCGGGGCAGGCGCAGCCGGCCGACGGTGAACGACGCGCCGGGCACGTCCTGACCGGCGAGCACGCGCAGCACGTCCCCGAGCGGGTAGACGCGATCGCCCACGACGAGCGAGACGACGGCCACGGCGAGGGCGGCCGCGGCGAGCACGCCGACGACGGTCCACCAGCGGCGCGCGCGGCGGCGGCGGCCCGGCGTGACGACGCCACGGGCGGCTGCGGGCGCGGACGGGGTGCCGGGGCGCAGGGCGGCCGCGGTCACAGCTCCCGCACCTTGCTGCGGCGCACGATGGCGATGAGGACGGGCGCACCGAGCAGGGCCGTCATGATCCCGACCTCCAGCTCCTGCGGGCGGGCGACGACGCGGCCGAGCACGTCGGCGCCCACGAGCAGCACGCCCCCGAACAGGGCCGCGTAGGGGAGCACCCAGCGGTGCGACGGGCCGGTGAACCCGCGCGCGAGGTGCGGCATCACCAGGCCGATGAAGGCGATGGGGCCGGCGACGGCGACGGCGGCGCCGCTGAGCAGGACGGCCGCGAGGGCGCCGAGCGCGCGCACCGTGCCGGTGTGCTGGCCGAGCCCCGTGGCGAGGTCGTCGCCGAGCGCGAGCGCGTCGAGGCCGCGCGCGACCGCGACGGCCAGCACGCCGCCGACCAGGAGGAACGGCAGGATCGTGAGGATGGCGCTCGTGTCGGCGCGGCCGAGCGACCCGACCTGCCAGAACCGGAAGGTGTTGAGCACGTCGGTGCGGGTCAGCAGCACCATGCTGATCATCGACGACACCGCGGCCGTCACGGCCGCGCCCGCCAGCGCGAGCTTGAGCGGGGTCGCACCGCCGCGCCCGGCGGAGCCGACGGCGTAGACGAGCGCCATGGTGGCGCCCGCGCCCGCGAACGCCACCCAGACGTAGCCCGTGAGCGTGGACAGGCCGAACCACGCGATGCCGACGACGACGAACAGCGAGGCCCCGAAGCTGACGCCGAGGATGCCGGGGTCGGCGAGCGGGTTGCGCGTGAGGCCCTGCATCACCGCGCCGGCCAGGCCGAGCGCGGCGCCGACGAGGAGCCCGAGGACCGTGCGCGGGACCCGGGACGCCACGGCGGCCTGCGCGATGTCGTCCGGGTCGGGGTGCAGGAGGCCCGCGACGACGTCGGACCAGCCGACGACGCGCGAGCCGAAGGACACCGACAGGAGGCACGCGACGACGAGCGCCACGACGCACACGACGAGCCCGAGCGCGCGTCGCCGCGCCGACGCCGGCCGCCGCCCGGTGGGCGGGGCCGGCGTCGGCGCGGGCGAGGTGCTGGTCACCGCCTGGGGTGTCCCGTCACTTCACGTTCTGCGCGGCGGCCTGGAACAGGTCGAGGTAGTCGTCCAGCGCCCACGGGATCGACAGGACCGTCGGGCCCGAGGTCGCGGACGCGAGCGGGGTGTTGTCGGGCAGGATCACGACGGAGCCGTTGGCGACCGCCGGGATCTTCGACAGCAGCGGGTCGGCCTGCAGCGTCGCGAGCAGGTTCTCGTCGCCGTAGCTGATGACGATGTCGGCGTCCGCGATCGTGTCGGCCTGCTCGGCCGAGATGTCGAGGTAGAACTGCCCGTCGTCCTCGAGGCTCGCGATGCTCTCGGGGACCGTCATGCCGAGGTCCGACAGGAGCTGCACGCGGGCGTCGACCGAGGTGTAGACGGCGAACGTTGACAGGTCCGTCGGGTCGAACCAGGTGTACGCGACCGACTTGCCGGCGATGTCGGGGCGCGACTCGACGGCCTCCGCGATGGCGGCCTCGACCTCGTCGACCTTCGCCTGCGCCTCGTCCTCGAGCCCGAGCGCGCGGCCGTTCGTCAGCGCCATGTCGCGCCAGTTGGTGCCCCAGGCGATCTCGGGGAAGGACACCGTCGGCGCGATCTCCGACAGGGTGGTCCAGTCGTCCTCCGAGAGGCCGGAGTACGCGGCGAGCACGACGTCCGGCGCGGTGTTCGCGACGGCCTCGAAGTCGATGCCGGCGGTCTCGTCGAAGAGATCGGGCAGCGCGTCGCCGGTGGCGTCGAGCTCCTCGAGCGCCGCGTACGTCCACGGGTGGATGCCGTCGGCGTCGTCGTCGCCGAAGGTCTGGGCCGCCATGCCGACGGGCACGATGCCGAGCGCGAGCGGCACGTCGTGGTTGCCCCACGCGACGCTGGCGACGGCCTCGGGCTGCTGCTCGATCGTCGTCTCGCCGAAGGTGTTCTCGAGCGTGACGGGGAAGGCGCCGTCGCCCGCGGCGGGTGCGGACGCGGTGTCCGAGCCGCCCTCGGGTGCGCCCGTGGCGCAGGCGGCGAGCAGGAGGGTCACGGCGGCGCCGGCGACGAGAGGTCGCAGGGCGCGGCGGCGGGGCGCAGTGCGCATGGTGTCCTTCGGGGGGGAGGTCGGTCGCGGGGCCGGCGGACGGCCTTGATAGGTAAGGCATACCTTAGAGCACACCGTCCGGCAGTGTGCACACCCGTCCGCGGATCGCCACCTGGATGCCCGATCGCGCCCGGATGGCCGGGTCCGGGCGCGATCGACGGGCCGTCGTGCTGCCGCTCCCGCAGGCGCCGCCCCGCTCGGGGCGGCCCGTCCAGCCCGGGCGGGCGCGCATGTCCGGCCGGAGCGAGTCGGACATCCGACCATGTCCGAACAGGCCCGGATGCGCTTGACACCGTCCGGGGCCGGGCGCATCCTGAAGGAGCAGCGGCGCCCGGGGGGGTGCCACGGACGACGGAGCCGATGTGTACGCACCCGAGCGGCACCAGCAGATCCTCAGCAGGGCACGCGCCGACGGCCGCGTGGACGTCACGCGCCTCGCCACGTATCTCGACGTCACGCCCGAGACCATCCGGCGCGACCTCACCGCGCTCGAGCGGCACGGGCTCGTGCGGCGCGTGCACGGCGGCGCGATCCCCGTCGAGCGGCTCGGCTTCGAGCCCGGCCTCGCCGACCGCGAGGGCCTGCTGGCCGGGGAGAAGGAGCGCATCGCGAAGGCCGCGCTCGACGAGCTGCCCGACGGCGGGTCCGTCCTCCTCGACGCCGGCACCACCACCGTCCGCCTCGCCGAGCTGCTGCCGACGGACCGCGAGCTCACCGTCGTGACGCACGCGCTGCCCGTCGCGACGGTCCTCGCCACCCGCCCCGGCACCACGCTGCACCTCGTCGGCGGCACGGTCCGGGGCCGCACGCTCGCCGCCGTGGGGTCGTGGGCGCTGCGCGACCTCGCCGAGATCCACGTCGACGTCGCCTTCCTCGGCGCCAACGGCATCACCGCCGAGCGCGGCGTCACGACGCCCGACCTCGCGGAGGCCGCGGTCAAGCGCGCGCTCGTCGCCGCCGCCCGGCGGACCGTGGTGCTCGCCGACCACACGAAGGTCGGCCGCGTCGACCTCGCCCGCGTCGTCGACCTCGACGCCGTCGACACGCTGGTCACCGACAGCTCGGTCGAGCCCGAGCTGGCCGAGGAGATCGAGCAGGCCGGGACACGGGTGGTGCGCGCATGATCGTCACCGTCACCCCGAACCCGAGCGTCGACCGGGCGCTCGACGTCGACCGCCTCGAGGTCGGCGAGGTCAACCGCGCCCGCGCCACGCACGTGCACCCCGGCGGCAAGGGCATCAACGTCGCGCGCGCGCTCGTGCGGCACGGGGTCGCGGCGCTCGCCGTGGTCCCCACCGGCGGGCCGGACGGCGCCCGCCTCACCGAGCTGCTCGCGGAGCACGGCGTCGCCGCCGTGCCGGTGCCCGTCGCCGGCGACACGCGCACCAACGTCACCCTCGTCGAGGCCGACGGCACGACGACGAAGGTCAACGCGCCCGGCCCCCGCCTCGCGGACGAGGAGGTCGGTGCCCTGCTCGCGGCCGTCGAGGCCCAGCTGGTCGCCGGCCCGCGCGCCGTCGTGGCCGCCGGGTCGCTGCCCGCCGGTGCCGGCGACGCCTTCTTCGTGCGGCTCGCCGCGCTCGCCGACCGGCACCGGGTGCCGCTCGTGCTCGACACGTCCGGCACCCCGTTCGCGCGGGCCGTCCGGGCCGGCGGCCTCACGCTGGTCAAGCCGAACGAGCAGGAGCTCGGCGAGCTCGTCGGGCGCGAGCTGGGGACCGTCGGCGACGTCGTCGACGCGGCCCGTGAGGTCCTCGACCAGGGGACGCGCGGCGTGCTCGTGAGCCTGGGCGCCCACGGTGCGCTGCTCGTCTGCCGCGACGCCCCGCACCCCTGGTGGGCGGGCGGACCGGCGCTCGTCCCGCTGTCCACCGTCGGCGCGGGCGACTCGACGCTCGCCGGCTTCCTCGCTGCGGACGGCCCCGCCCCCGAGCGGCTGCGCACCGCCGTCGCGTGGGGACGCGCCGCCGTCCTGCGGCCCGGCACCGAGGTGCCCGGACCCCACGACCTCGACCTCGACGCGGTCCGCGTCGTCGCCGACCCCGACCCCCACCTGGCGCTCAAGGAGCTGTGACATGACCACCTCGGCCACCACACCCCTCATCACCCCCGAGCTCGTCGCCGTGGACCTCGACGCGGCCGACCGCGTCGGCGTCACGCGCGCGCTCGTCGACCTGCTCGCCGCCGCCGGCCGCGTCACGGACGCCGACGGGTTCGCGGCCGACGTCGCCGCCCGCGAGGCGCAGATGGCCACCGGCATGCCGGGCGGCGTCGGCCTTCCGCACGCGCGCTCCGAGCACGTCACGGTGCCCAGCCTCGCCGTCGGCAAGCTCGCGCAGGGCGTCGAGTGGGGCGCCCCGGACGGGCCCGCACGGCTCGTCTTCCTCATCGCGGCGCCCGCCAGCGGCGACGCGGACCACCTGCAGATCCTGGCGGCGCTGGCCCGCCGGCTCGTCCACGAGTCGTTCCGCACCTCGCTGCTCGAGGCGCCGGACGCGCAGACCGTGGCCGACATCGTCACCCGGGAGGTCGTCCCGTCATGAAGCTCGTCGCCGTCACCTCGTGCCCCACGGGCATCGCCCACACCTACATGGCCGCGGAGGCCCTCGAGCAGGCCGGCAAGGCGGCCGGCGTCGAGGTCCACGTCGAGACGCAGGGGTCCGCGGGCTCCACGCCGCTCGACCCCGCGCTCGTCGCCTCCGCGGACGGCGTCATCTACGCCGCCGACCTCGAGGTCAAGGACAAGCAGCGCTTCGCCGGCAAGCCGTTCGTCGACGTGGGCGTGAAGAAGGCCGTGCACGACGCGCCGGGCGTCATCGCCGCGGCCGTCGCCGCGGTCGAGCAGGCACCCGCCCACGACGCGCCGGCACCCGCCGCGGCGCCGGTGAGCACGTCCGCCGGCGGGCAGGCCCCCGCCGGGGACCGCGGCGCGGGCGCCGGCACGAAGGTGCGCCAGTGGCTCATGACCGGCGTGTCCTACCTGATCCCGTTCGTCGCCGCGGGCGGCATCCTCATCGCGGTGAGCTTCATGCTCGCGCAGATCGCGTGGGGCGGTGCCGAGGGCGCCATCGAGGTCACGGGTGTCCCGGTGGAGGACGTCGTCGGCGCGTTCGACGTGGCGTCGCTGCAGGACTGGGCGGTCGTCCTGAACGCCACCGGCAGCGCGGCGTTCGGGTTCCTCGTCCCCGTCCTGTCGGGCTTCATCGCGTACGGCATCGCCGACCGTCCCGGTCTCGTGCCCGGGTTCGTCGGCGGCGCGACCGCCGTGCTGGTCGGTGCCGGGTTCCTCGGCGGGCTCGTGACCGGCTTCCTCGCCGGCTTCCTGGCCCTGTGGATCAGCCGCTGGAACGTCCCGCGGGGCGTGCGCGGCATCATGCCGGTCGTCGTCGTGCCGCTGCTGTCGTCGCTGGTCGTCGGCATCGTCATGCTCGTGCTCGTCGGACGGCCGATCGCCGCCGCGATGGACGGCCTGACGAGCTGGCTGAACGGGCTCTCGGGCGCCAACCTCGTGCTCATGGGCGCGCTGCTCGGCGCGATGATGGGCTTCGACCTCGGGGGACCGGTCAACAAGGTGGCGTACACGTTCGCCGTCACCGGGCTCGCGACCGAGGGGCTGACCACGGGCGCCGTGCAGTACCAGATCATGGCGGCCGTCATGGGCGCCGGCATGGTCGCGCCGCTCGCCCTCGCGCTCGCGACCACGGTCCGCAAGCGGCTCTTCACGCACGCGGAGCAGGAGAACGGCAAGGCGGCCTGGCTGCTCGGGCTGTCGTTCATCTCCGAGGGGGCCATCCCGTTCGCCGCCGCCGACCCGTGGCGGATCATCGTCTCCTCGCTCGTCGGGTCCAGCGTGACGGGGGCGCTCGTCATGGCCTTCGGCTCGTCCGTCGTCGCCCCGCACGGCGGCGTGTGGGTCCTGCCCCTCATCGGCAACCCGCTCGGCTTCCTCGTCGCCGTCGCCGCCGGGATGGTCGTCACGGCGCTGCTCGTCATCGTCCTCAAGACGGCCAAGCACGACCCGCTCGTCGAGGCCGACCGCGCCGCGGACGAGCGCGACCTCGTCGCCGCCTGACCGGCCCCGGCCGTCAGCACCCCGCCGTCGCCACCCCACCCGTCGCCACCCCACCCGGACCGAACCCACCAGGAGCACCCATGGCCGAGCGCACCGTCGCCGTCGCGTCCCGCGTCGGGCTGCACGCCCGCCCCGCGATGCTGTTCACGCAGGCCGTCGCCGCGAGCGGCGTACCGGTCACCATCGCCAAGCAGGGCGGCGCCCCCGTCGACGCCTCGAGCATCCTGTTCGTCATGTCGCTGGGCGTGCCGCACGGCGAGGAGGTCGTGCTCAGCGCCGAGGGTGAGGACGCCGACCGCGTCCTCGACGAGCTCGCCGCGCTGCTGGCGACGGACCTCGACGCGCCCGAGGCCGGCGCGGACGCGACCGCGGCGGGGGCGTCGTCGTGACGGCCGCGACGGTCGGTGCGCCGGCGGGCGGCGTGCTGCACGGCGTGGGCGTCGGCCGGCGCGCGGCGGTCGGCCCGGTGGCGCAGGTGCGGCCGGCGCCGGCCGTGCCCGGTGACGCGGCGCTGGTGGTCGAGGGCCGGCCGGCGACGGTCGAGGAGACGCACGCCGCCGTCGAGCGGGCGTTCGCCGAGGTCGCCGACGGCCTGCAGGCCCAGGCCGACGCCGCCACCGGCACCGTCGCCGACGTGCTCGCGGCGACCGCGCAGATGGCGGCGGACAACGCGCTGCGCGCGCAGACCCTCGCCCGGGTCGACGCCGGCGAGCCGCCGGTCGCCGCCCTCGACGGCGTGGTGCAGATGTTCGCGACCATGTTCGAGCAGGCCGGGGGGTACCTCGCCGAGCGGGTGACGGACCTGCGCTCGGTGCGCGACCGCGTGGTCGCGCGCGTCCTCGGGCTGCCGGACCCCGGCGTGCCGCGGCTCGAGCAGCCGTCGGTCGTCGTGGCGCGGGACCTCGCCCCGGCGGACACGGCGGCGCTCGACCTCACGAAGGTGCTCGCGATCGTCACGGAGCTCGGCGGCCCCACCGGGCACACGGCGATCATCGCCGGGCAGCTGGGGCTGCCGTGCGTGGTGCGCGTCGGCGGCGCCACGGACCTCGAGGACGGGGTCGAGGTGGCCGTCGACGGCGCCGCCGGCACGGTCACCCCGCACCCCGACGCCGAGCTGCGCGCCGCGCTGGAGCGGCGGCACGCCGCCGAGGACCTGCTCTCCGGCGACACCGCACCCGGTGCGACCGCGGACGGGCACGCCGTCGCGCTGCTCGCCAACATCGGCACCGCCGCGGACGCCGAGCGCGTCGCCGCGTCCGGTGCCGGCGCCGAGGGCGTGGGCCTGTTCCGCACCGAGGTGCTGTTCCTGGAGCGGACGCAGCCCCCGACCGTCGAGGAGCAGGCCGAGGCGTACGCGGCCGCGCTGCGCGCCATGGGCGGCCGCAAGGTCGTCGTGCGCACGCTCGACGCGGGCGCCGACAAGCCGATGGCCTTCGCGACGCAGCCCGACGAGGAGAACCCCGCCCTCGGCGTGCGCGGCTACCGGCTCGTGCGCCCGCTGCCCGAGCTGCTGGCCACACAGCTCGCGGCGCTCGCCCGCGCGCAGGAGGCGACCGGCACGACCCCGTGGGTCATGGCGCCCATGATCTCGACCCCCGACGAGGCACGGGACTTCGCCGCGGCCGCGCGCGCGGCGGGGGTGGCGACCGTGGGAGTCATGGTCGAGGTGCCCGCCGTGGCGCTGCGGGCACGCGACGTGCTCGCCGAGGTCGACTTCGTCTCGCTCGGCACCAACGACCTCGCGCAGTACACGATGGCGACCGACCGGCTGCGCGGCGAGCTGGCCGACCTGCTCGACGCGTGGCAGCCCGCCGTGCTCGACCTCGTGGCCGCCACGGCGTCCGCCGGGGTCGAGGCCGGCAAGCCCGTGGGCGTGTGCGGGGAGTCCGCGTCCGACCCGCTCATGGCGCTCGTGCTCGTCGGGATGGGGGTCACGAGCCTGTCGATGGCCGCCGGTGCGCTGCCGGCCGTGCGGTACTCCCTGCGGCGGCACACCCGGGAGCAGTGCGTCGCGATGGCCGCCGCGGCCCGGGCCGCGCGGTCGGCGACGGACGCGCGCGCCGCGGTGCTCGCGCTCGCGGAGCCGGAGGTGCGCGACACCCTGGCCCTCTGACGCCCGGACCGGCACCGCCGCGGGAGGTGCCGCGAGGTCAGGCGGCGGCGATGTCGGTCGTCACCGCGAGGGCGCGCGCGGCCTCGACGTCGGCGGCCAGGGCGCGGACGCGTCCCCCGGTGGTTGCTGCTGGAGGACGAGGCGCGGGCCCTCTTCGTCGACTGGGACGTCCAGGCCCGCGCCGCGGTCGAGAACCTGCGGCTCGAGGCCGGGAACGACCCCGCCGACCGGGCGACCGCCGAACTCGTCGCGGACCTGCGCGCGCAGAGCCAGGACGTCGCGCGGTGGTGGGACGAGCACCGCGTGTACCAGCGCACGCACGGCTCGAAGCGGCTGCGGCACCCCGTCGTCGGGGACCTCACCGTGGAGTACGAGACGCTCACGCTGCCCGGGGACCCGCACACCACGGTGTTCGTGTACTCCACGGAGGCGGGGTCGTCGTCGCAGCGCGCGCTGGACGTGCTGGCGAGCTGGTCGCTGACGGACGCGCGGGCGCGGGCCGCCGGCCCCGCCTGAACCGCGCACCGCGCACCGTCCCGCGGGCCGGTCGCCCGATGAGTGGCGGGCGCGCGCGGGGTCGGTACGGGTGGCGCACGCCGCCGTGCGCCCCGACACCCCCCGGAGGGCACCATGACCACCACGTCCGACGACCCCACGACCGTGCGGCCGGGCCGCCCGCCCGTCGTCGACCACGCCACGTGGCAGGCGGCGCGCGACGAGCTGCTGGTCCGCGAGAAGGCGCACACGCGCGCCGGTGACGCGCTCGCCGCGGCACGCCGTCGCCTGCCGATGGTCGAGATCGACGGCACGGTCGAGGTCGTCGGCCCGGCCGGCCCCGTCCCGTTCGCGGACCTGTTCGGCGGTCGGGACGAGCTGCTCGTCTACCAGCACATGTGGCACGACGGCGCGCCCCACCAGGGGCAGTGCGAGGGCTGCACCGTCTCCGCGTGGCACCTGCGGGACACGTCGTACCTGCACGCGCGCGGGGTCGCGTTCGCGGTCCTCACCGAGGGGCCGTGGGACGAGGTCGAGCCCTACGTCGCGTTCATGGGCTACACCCAGCCGTGGTACTCGGTGCGCGACGTCCCGCCGCCGGTCGGCGGCGCCATGGGCGCGTTCACCTGCTTCCTGCGCGACGGCGACCGCGTCTTCCTCACCTACTCCACGACGGGCCGCGGGGTGGAACCCGGGAGCCCGAGCTTCGCCCTGCTCGACCTGACGCCGTACGGCCGCGGCGAGGCGTGGGAGGACGTCCCGGACGGCTGGCCGCAGGGACGCGACGCGTGCTGGTACTGGCGCACCGACGCCGACGGCAACGCCACCTGGGGCGAGACCGGCCGTCCCGTGCCCCAGTGGACGCGGCCCGGTGCGACCCCGGTGACGAGCCTGGGGCGGCACGGCCATCACCACTGACGTCGGCGCCAGCGGCGGCGGACGTGCGCCGCCGCCGCGCGCCCGACCCCCACCGTGTCCCTTCCCGTCCCGCGCCGGCCTGCGCGTAGCCTGACGCGATGGCGCACGAGCATGCCGACCTGCACGACCCGGAGACCGACCCGCTCGCCACCTACGTCCTCGAACCTGACGACGTCCGGCCGCTCCTCGCGCGGGCCGTCGCCGGGCCGGGGCACGCGACCCACGCCGCACGGGCGCCGTTCACGGGCGCCCCGATCGCCGCCGTGCCGCTCGCGACGCCGGCCGACGTGCCCGCGGCGGCCCGGCGGGCGCGCGCCGCGCAGCGACTGTGGGCCGCCCGGCCGCTGCGCGAGCGCACCGCGCTGCTGCTGCGCGTGCACGACCTGCTGCTGGAGCGGCAGAGTGACGTCCTGGACCTGCTGCAGGTCGAGACCGGCAAGGCCCGCACGCACGCGTGGGAGGAGGTCGGCGACGTCGCGAACGCCGCCCGGTGGCACGCGCTGCGGGCGCCCCGTCTGCTCGCGCCGCGCCGTGTGCGCGGGCTCGTGCCGGGGTTCACGTCGGTGCGCGTGCACCGGCACCCGCACGGCGTCGTCGGCGTCGTCACGCCGTGGAACTACCCGCTGTCCCTCGGGCTCGGCGACGCGCTCACCGCGGTCGTCGCCGGCAACGCGGTGCTGCTGCGCGCCGACCCGCAGACCGCGCTCACGCTGCTGTGGGCGGCCGAGCTGCTCGCCGACGCGGGTGCGCCCGAGGACCTCGTGCAGGTGCTCGTCGGCGGTCCCGACGTCGGCATGGCCCTGCTCGAGCACGTCGACCACGCGGCGTTCACGGGGTCGACGGCCTCGGGGCGCGTGTTCGCCGCCCGTGCCGGCGAGCTGGGCGTGCCGGTGACCCTCGAGCTCGGCGGCAAGAACGCGATGTACGTCGCGGACGACGTCGACGTGGAGGCCGCCGCGGCGGCCGCCGTGCGCGCGTGCTTCGGGTCCGCCGGCCAGGTGTGCGCGGGCATCGAGCGGCTGTACGTGCACGAGGACGTCCGGGAGGCGTTCGTCGCCGCGTTCGTGCGGCGCACCGCCGCGCTGCGGCTCGGCGCCGGGCTGGACTACCGGTCCGACATGGGCTCGCTGGCGTCGGCCGAGCAGCTCGCGCGCGTCGTCGAGCACGTCGAGGACGCGGTCGGCCACGGCGCGCTCGTGCTGACGGGCGGCGCCCAGCGGCCCGACCTGGGCCCGTACTTCTACGAGCCCACCGTGCTCGTCGAGGTGCCGCGGGACGCGCGCGCCTTCGGCGAGGAGACGTTCGGGCCGGTCGTGGCGGTGCACCCGGTGGCGTCGGACGACGAGGCCGTGGCCGCCGTGAACGACTCCGCGTACGGCCTCGTCGCCGCCGTGTGGTCCGCCGACCTGCGCCGTGCGCGCTCGCTCGCGGCGCGTGTGCGGGCGGGTGCCGTCGTGGTCAACGAGACCCACCACACGCTGTGGGGGAGCGTCGGTGCGCCCATCGGCGGCGTCGGCGCGTCCGGGTACGGGCGCCGGCACGGGCGCGAGGGGCTGTGGGCGACGACGTGGGAGCAGGCGGTCGTGGTGCAGCGGGGCGTGCACGCCGGGCGCGGCCTGGGGATGGCGGAGCTGCACGGGCTCGGCACCGAGGTGTGGCCGCGCGTGCTCACCCGCGCGCTCGAGCTGCAGCGGGCGCTGCGCCTGCCGTGACGCGGGCCGCCGCCGTGTGCCCCGGAGGCGTCCGGCGGGCGAGCGTGCGGACCGGGCCCACGCTCGCCGGCGCCGGGTCGCCGGACGCGCCGCGCCCGACGCGGTCGACGTAGCCCCGCCGCACCGCTCGCTCCCCGCTCAGCCGCCGATGACCTCCATCGCCTGCCGTGCGATCGCCAGCTCCTCGTTCGTCGGCACGACGAGCACGGTGACCTTCGCGCCGTCGGGGGAGACGACCGTGGGCTCGCTCTTGCGGCCGGCGTTGCGCTCCGAGTCGACCTCGATGCCGAAGGCCTCCAGGCCCTCGACGACGCGCGCGCGCACGACGTCGTCGTTCTCGCCGACGCCCGCCGTGAACGTGAGCACGTCGAGGCGGCCGAGCACGGCGTGGTAGGCGCCGATGTACTTGCGCAGCCGGTGCAGGTACACGTCGAGCGCGAGCCGCGCCTGCGCGTCGCCGGACTCGACGAGGTCGTGCAGCGCGCGGAAGTCGTTCTCGCCGGACAGGCCCTTCACGCCCGAGCGCCGGTTCAGCAGCGTGTCGATCTCGTCGATGCTCATGCCCGCGTTGCGGTGCAGGTGGAACACCACGGCCGGGTCGATGTCGCCGGAGCGGGTGCCCATGACCAGGCCCTCGAGCGGTGTCATGCCCATCGACGTCTCGACGGCCACGCCGCCGCGCACGGCCGACGCCGAGGCGCCGTTGCCGAGGTGCAGCACGATCTGGTTGAGGTCCTCCAGGGGCCGCCCGAGGACGTCCGCCACCTGCCGCGACACGTACTGGTGCGATGTGCCGTGCGCGCCGTACCGGCGCACGCGGTAGCGCTGCGCCACCTCGGAGTCGATGGCGTACGTCGCGGCGGCCTCCGGCAGCGTCCGGAAGAACGCCGTGTCGAACACGGCGACGTGCGGGACGTCCGGCAGCAGCGCCTGCGCGACCCGGATGCCGGTGAGGTTCGGCGGGTTGTGCAGCGGCGCGAGCGGCGACAGCTCCTCGATCGTGCGCTGCACGTCCTCGGTGACCAGCACGGGCCCGTCGAACCGCGAGCCGCCCTGCACGACGCGGTGCCCCACCGCGACGACGTGCGCCGCCGCGAGGTCGGGGCCGACGCCGTCGAAGAGGTTGAGCACGAGGCGCAGCGCCTCGCCGTGGTCGTGCACCTGACGCTCGCGGCGGGTCGTCTCGCCGTGGGCCATGTGCTTGGCCGAGGCCTGCTCCTCACCGATCCGCTCGACGATGCCCGAGGCGATCGCCTCGCCGCCGACCGGGTCGACGAGCTGGTACTTCAGCGACGACGAGCCGCAGTTGAGGACGAGGACGGTGGCGCGGGGCGCGTCCCCGTGGGTGGCGGTCATCGTGCGGGAGCCTCCGGGGCGTGGGTCGTGCTGGGGTCGACGGACGGCGCGGCCGTCTCGGGCTCGGGTGTCTCGCGCGGCTCGGGCTGCGCGACCTCCCGCTCTCCCGCGCCGGCGGCGGGTGCCGACAGCGCCTGCGCCTGGATCGCCGTGATGGCGACGGTGTTGACGATGTCCTGCACGAGCGCGCCCCGTGAGAGGTCGTTGACCGGCTTGCGCAGGCCCTGCAGCACGGGGCCGATCGCGACGGCGCCCGCCGAGCGCTGCACGGCCTTGTACGTGTTGTTGCCCGTGTTGAGGTCGGGGAAGACGAACACGGTCGCGCGGCCCGCGACCGCGGAGTCCGGCATCTTCGTCTTCGCCACGGAGGCGTCGACCGCGGCGTCGTACTGGATCGGGCCCTCGACGGACAGGTCGGGCCGGCGCTCGCGGACGAGCGCCGTGGCGGTGCGGACCTTCTCGACGTCCGCACCCGTCCCGGACTCACCGGTCGAGTACGACAGCATCGCGATCCGCGGCTCGATGCCGAACTGCGCGGCCGTGCCGGCCGACGAGATCGCGATGTCCGCCAGCTGCTCGGCCGTCGGGTCCGGGATCACGGCGCAGTCGGCGTAGACCAGCACGCGGTCCTCGAGGCACATGAGGAAGGCGCTGGAGACGCTGTTCGTGCCGGGCGCGGTCTTGATGATCTCGAAGGACGGCTTGATGGTGTGCGCCGTCGTGTGGATCGCACCGGAGACCATCCCGTCGGCGTGCCCGAGCTGGACCATGAGGGTGCCGAAGTACGACACCGACGAGACGATCTCGCGCGCCCGCTCGATCGTCATGCCCTTGTGCTTGCGCAGCTCGGTGTAGGTCGCGGCGAACGACTCGAGCATCTCGCCGCTCTTGGGGTCGATCACCTGCGCCTCGTCGAGGTCCAGCCCGAGCTCCGTGGCGCGCGCCCGGATGGACGCCTCGTCCCCGAGGATCGTCAGGTCGGCGACCTGGCGCTGGAGCAGGGTGGACGCCGCGCGCAGGATGCGGTCGTCGCCGCCCTCCGGCAGGACGATGTGCTTGCGGTCGCCGCGCGCCCGGTCGAGCAGCTGGTACTCGAACATCAGGGGCGTCACGACCTCCGGCCGCGGCACGTCGAGGCCGGCCAGCAGCGCCCCGCCGTCCACGTGCCGCTCGAAGAGCGCCAGCGCGGTGTCGACCTTGCGCTGGGAGTCCCGCGTGACCCGGCCGCGGGCGCGCGAGGCGGCGCTCGCGGACCGGAAGGTGCCCAGCTGCGTGCGGATGAGGGGGAGCCGCGAGCCCAGCCCCTCGACGAGCCGCTGGATCGTCGGCGCCGGTGCGAGCCCGCCGTTGAGGATGATGCCGGCGAGCGACGGGAAGCCGTCGGCCTGGTGGGCCATGAGCAGCCCCAGCAGCACGTCGGCGCGGTCGCCGGGCGTGATCACCACGGCACCGTCCTGCAGCCGGTCGAGCAGGTGCTCGACCGACATGGCGCCGACGAGCACGTCCAGCACCTCGCGGCCCAGCAGCTCCTCGTCGCCGCCGGTGAGCTCGCCCTCGACCGCCTCCATGAGCTGGCGCAGCGTCGGCGCGTAGAGCACGGGCGACTCGGGCAGCGCCCACACCGGCGCGGTGCCGGCGAGGGCCTCCACCACGTCGTCCAGCGCACCGGGCGCGCAGCGGTTCGCCACGACCCCCACGACCTGCGCGTGGTTCGCGGCGATCTCCGTGCCGGCGACCTCGACGGCGTGCCGGACGTCCTCCGGCGTGCGGTTCGCGCTGTTCACCACGAGCACGACGGGCGCGCCCAGGTTCGCCGCGATGCGGGCGTTGTACGCGAGCTCGGTCGGGCCGGCCACGTCGGTGTAGTCGGTGCCGACGACGACGACCGCGTCGCAGCGGCGCTCCACGTCGTGGAAGCGCGCGACGATCCGCGACAGCGCGGCCTCCGGGTCGGCGATCACCTCGTCGTACGTGGCCCCCACGGCCTCGTCGTAGGCGATGTCGACCCCGTCGTGCGCGAGCAGGAGGTCGAGGACGTAGTCCCGCTCGTCCGTCGAGCGGGCGACGGGGCGGAACACCCCGACCCGCTGCACCGACCGCGTGAGCAGGTCGACGAGACCGAGTGCGACGACGGACTTGCCGGTGTCGCCCTCTGCGGACATGACGTACACGGTGCGGGCCACTGCGTGCTCTTCCTCCCCGAGGTCGCCCGTCGCTCCCCGGCGACGGGCGGGCGGTGGGTGCGGCGGCGGTCCGCCGCCGCACCGACCATCGACCGGCTGCTACTCGTTGTCCCCGCCGGTGTCCGTCGTCGACAGCCGGTCGGCCTGCGGACCGCCGACCTCCGTGCCGGTCTCGCCGGCGTCCGGCCACACCCAGTCGCGGACCTCCGGCACGTCCTCGCCGTGCTCACGCGTGTACTCACGGGCCGCGATGCGCGCGTCCACCATGCGCTGGCGCAGGCCGGCGTAGGAGGCGCGCAGCCAGTGCACGTGGTCGATCACGTCGATGACGAGGTGGTACCGGTCGAGGTCGTTGAGCATGACCATGTCGAACGGCGTGGTGGTGGTGCCCTCCTCCTTGTAGCCGCGCACGTGCAGGTTCTTGTGCCCGTTGCGGCGGTACGTCAGGCGGTGGATCAGCCACGGGTAGCCGTGGTACGCGAACACGATCGGGCGGTCGGCGGTGAAGATCGTGTCGAACTCGCGGTGCGCGAGCCCGTGCGGGTGCTCGGTCTCGTCCTGCAGCCGCATGAGGTCCACGACGTTGACCACGCGCACCTTGAGCTGCGGGAGCTCCCGCTTGAGGATGTCCGCCGCGGCGAGCACCTCGAGCGTCGGCACGTCACCGGCGGCGGCGAGCACGACGTCCGGCTCCTCGCCGGGCACCTCCGAGCCGGCCCACTCCCAGATGCCGAGCCCGCGCGTGCAGTGCGCGACGGCCTCGTCCATCGTCAGGAAGTTCGGCGCGGGCTGCTTGCCGGCGACGACGACGTTGACGTACTGCCGGCTGCGCAGGCAGTGGTCGTACGTCGACAGCAGCGTGTTCGCGTCCGGCGGCAGGTACACCCGCACGACCTCGGCCTTCTTGTTGACCACGTGGTCGATGAAGCCGGGGTCCTGGTGGCTGAAGCCGTTGTGGTCCTGGCGCCACACGTGGCTCGACAGCAGGTAGTTCAGGCTCGCCACCGGCCGGCGCCACGGGATGTCGTTGGTGACCTTCAGCCACTTCGCGTGCTGGTTCACCATCGAGTCGACGATGTGGATGAACGCCTCGTAGCTCGTGAACAGCCCGTGGCGCCCCGTGAGCAGGTAGCCCTCGAGCCAGCCCTGGCACTGGTGCTCCGAGAGCATCTCCATGACCCGGCCGACGCGCGCCAGGTGCTCGTCGACCTCGGGTCCCTCGAACCGCGCGTTCCACTGCTTGTCGGTGGCGTCGTACACGGCCTGCAGGCGGTTCGACGCCGTCTCGTCCGGGCCGAAGATCCGGAAGTTGTCGGGGTTGCGGCGGACGACCTCGGTGAGGAACTGGCCGAGCACGCGCGGCGCCTCGGCGAACGTCGCGCCCGGGCTCGGCACGTCCTGCGCGAAGTCGCGGAAGTCCGGCAGCCGCAGGTCGCGCAGCAGCAGACCGCCGTTGGTGTGCGGGTTCGCGCTCATGCGCAGGTCGCCCGACGGCGCGAGGGCGCGGATGTCGTCCTCGATCCGGCCGGTGGCGTCGAACAGCTCGGCCGGGCGGTAGGACTGCAGCCACTCCTCGAGCACCGCGAGGTGCTCCGGGGTGTCCCGCGCGCTCGCGAGCGGCACCTGGTGCGCGCGCCACGAGCCGGTCGTCTTCTTGCCGTCGATCCAGGCGGGTCCGGTCCACCCCTTCGGCGTCCGGAACACGATCATCGGCCACATCGGGCGCGACTCGTCGCCCTCGGCGGCCCGCTGCTTGATCGCCGCGATCCGGTCGAGCACCTCGTCGAGCAGCGCGGCGAAGCGCCCGTGGATGCTCAGGGCGTCCTCGTCGTCGAACCCCGCGACGAACACGAACGGCTCGTGGCCGTAGCCGACCATGAGGGCGTGCAGCTCCTCGTCGCCGATGCGCGCGAGGATCGTCGGGTTGGCGATCTTGTAGCCGTTCAGGTGCAGGATCGGCAGGACGACGCCGTCCTGGCGGGGGTTGACGAACTTGTTCGAGTGCCAGCTCGTGGCGAGCGGCCCGGTCTCCGCCTCACCGTCGCCGACGACCGCCGCGACCAGCAGGTGCGGGTTGTCGAACGCCGCGCCGTACGCGTGGCTGAGGGCGTAGCCGAGCTCGCCGCCCTCGTGGATCGACCCCGGGGTCTCCGGGGCGACGTGGCTGGGGATGCCGCCCGGGAACGAGAACTGCCGGAACAGCCGGCGCATGCCCTCCTCGTCCTCGGTGATGTCGGAGTAGACCTCCGAGTACGTGCCGTCGAGGTACGCGCTCGCCACGAGGCCGGGGCCGCCGTGGCCGGGGCCGGTGACGTAGATCGTCGACTGCTCGCGCTCCGCCACCGCGCGGTTGAGGTGCGCGTAGAGGAAGTTCAGGCCCGGGGTCGTGCCCCAGTGGCCGAGGAGCCGGGGCTTGACGTCGTCGCGGTCGAGCGGTCGCCGCAGCAGCGGGTTGTCGAGCAGGTAGATCTGACCCACCGACATGTAGTTGGCGGCGCGCCACCACTTGTCGATGCGCTGCAGGGTCGCGTCGTCGAGGCGGCCGGTGCCCGCGCGCCACGCGGTGCGCGCCTCGGCGGCGGCGAAGTCGCCGGCCGCTATGGGCGCGGGGCTCCCCGCGGTCTGCCGCGGGTCCCTGGCGATGCTCGTGGTCATGTCCCCTCCGATCTGGCGGATCGAGACGTCGACCCTGGTCACCCAGCCTTCCGTGAGCACCGGGTGAGGGGTGGGACGTCCGGCCCAGAGCTGCTGTGCTCCACGCCACATGCCATACAACCTCAGGTCAGGCGGGCCCGCAGCGCGGTCGGTCCCGGGCCGGTGGCGCCCGCGGCGGGGGCGGGCCTGGGGGCGGCTCGCGGGGGCGGACGGGGGCACGCGGCGGGTTACCGTGAGGTGTGCCCGATGCACCGACCTCCGTGTGGCGCGCCGCCGTGCGCCCGCGCATGCTCGGCCTGCTCGTGCTGCTGCTCGCGGCCGCCGCCGTGTGCGGCCGCCTCGGTGCGTGGCAGCTGGAGCGCGCCGAGGTCCGCGGCGGTGCGGCCGAGGAGCGGCGCGCCGTCGAGATCGCCGAGTCCCGGCCGGTGCCGCTCGAGGACGTGCTCGTCCCGGGTGCCTCCGTGACGGGCGAGATGGTGGCCCGCAAGGTCGTCGTCACGGGGACGTGGGAGGCCGCCGGCACGCTCCTCGTCGACGGCCGCGCCCACGACGGCGTCACGGAGGGCGCCCTGGTCCTCACGCCGCTGCGCGTGGACGGGGCGGGCGCAGCGGCGGAGGGCGCGGCGGACGCCGGCGCTCTCCTGCCGGTCGTGCGCGGCTGGACGCCCGGCACGACCACGACGGTGCCGGACCCGCCCACCGGGACCGTGACGGTCGTCGGGTGGCTGCAGGGCGGCGAGGAGGCCGGCGCCCCGGTCGTCGACGGGCGCACCGACGCCATCAGCCCCGCCCAGCTCGCGTCCGTCTGGGGCTCCCCGGTCTACACCGGGTACCTCGTCGTGCAGTCGGTGGAGCCCGGCGACCCCGCCGACCTCGAGCTGCTGGACCCGCCGACGCGCTCGGGGACCGGGCTCAACGTGCAGAACCTCGCCTACGCCGCGCAGTGGTGGATCTTCGGCCTGTTCGCCGTCGGGCTGTGGTGGCGCCTCGTCCGGGACGAGGCCGCGGGCCGGCCGCCGATCCCGGGGGAGGGCGACGGCGACGGCCCGCCGCCGTCGGACGAGGGCGGGCCGCACCCCGCCGGACCGGACCCCGGCACGGCCGCGCAGCGCGACGTGGCGGGCGACGCCGCCCCGGTCACGACTACCACGCGCTGAGCGGGCGCCCCGTCACGCCGGCGGGCGCCCGCCCGTCATGCCGGCTCGGCGGACTCGTGCTGCCACGAGTGCCACAGCGCGGCGTACTCGCCGCCCGCGGCCACGAGCTCGTCGTGCGGGCCGATCTCGCTGATGCGCCCGCTGTCGACGACGGCGACCCGGTCGGCGTCGTGCGCGGTGTGCAGCCGGTGGGCGATCGCGACGACCGTCCGGCCCGCGAGCACGGCGGACAGCGACCGCTCCAGGTGCCGTGCCGCACGCGGGTCCATCAGCGACGTCGCCTCGTCCAGCACCAGCGTGTGCGGGTCGAGCAGCACCAGCCGCGCGAGCGCGACCTGCTGCGCCTGCGCCGGCGTGAGCGGCGTGCCGCCGGAGCCGACCTCGGTCGCGAGCCCCGCGGGCAGCGCCTGCACCCAGCCCCACGCGTCGACGGCGCGCAGCGCGTGCTCGAGCTCGGCGTCGTCCGCGCCGACCCGCGCGAGCCGCAGGTTGTCCGCGAGCGTCCCGACGAAGACGTGGTGCTCCTGCGTGACGAGCGCGACGTGCCCGCGCAGGTCGTCGAGCGGCAGGTCGACCAGCGGCACGCCGCCGACCGTCGCGGTGCCGCCCGTGGGCGGGTGGATGCCGGCGATCATGCGGCCGAGCGTCGACTTGCCGGCGCCGGACGGCCCGACGATCGCGAGCCGCTCGCCGGGCGCGAGGTCGAGGTCGATGCCGTGCAGGACGTCGTGGCCCTCGCGGTAGGCGTAGCGCAGCCCACGCGTCGCGATCCGCTCGTCGGTCGGTGCGGCGCCGGTCGCCTCGCGGTCGGGTGCGACGAGCTGCACGCCGACGATGCGCGCGAGCGCGGTGGCGGCCACCTGGATCTCGTCGACCCAGAAGATGAGCTCCCACACCGGCCCCGACATCTGGTACGCGTACAGCACGATCGTGGTGACCACCCCGAGGGTGACGCGCCCGTCCGCGGCGAGCCAGCCGCCCCACAGCAGCACCGCGACGGGGGCGAGCACGAACGCCAGGTCGATCGACGGGAACAGGACGGTGCGCAGCCGGAGCGTCACCTTCTCGGCCGCGAACGCGTCGGCCAGGTCGGCGTCGATGCGCCCCATCCGCCGGCCGGCCAGGCCCAGGGCGTCGACCGTGCGGGCGCCCTCGACCGTCTCCGTGATCGTGCCGTTGAGTACCGCGTACGTCGCGGCCTCGCGCACGTACGCGGGTGTCGCCCGCCGCAGGTACCACCGCACGGTCACCACCATCGTCGGCACGCCGACGAACAGCGCGACCGAGACCAGCGGCGACAGGAGCACGGACGCCGTCACGGTCAGCGCGATCGTGACGACCGCGACGATCACCCGCGGCACGCCGAACCGCACGGCGTGCTGCAGCTTGTTGACGTCGTTGGTCGTGCGCGCGACGAGGTCGCCCGTGCCCGCGCGCTCGACGGTGGACAGCGGCAGGGCCGTCACGGTCTCGACGAACTCCTCGCGCAGCTGCGCGAAGACCTCCTCGCCGAACAGCATCGACGCGCGCTGCGCGTACCGGATGAGCCCGGTCTGCAGCAGCACCGCGACGACGCCGATCGCGACGAGCGTGTCCACGTACCGCGCGGTCGTGCCGGTGGTGACGGCGTCGACCAGGCGGCCGAGGAGCAACGGGCCGGCGAGGCCGGCGATCGCCGCGAGCGTGTGCAGCACCGCGATGCGTCCCAGCGGGCGGCGGTTGCGGCGCAGGAGGGCGCCCGCGTACCGCCGCACCCTGCCGGAGTCGGCGACGGGCAGCGTCGTGGCCGTGGTCATGCCTCACCCCTACCGTTCTGGTCGCCGTGGGCGCCGGGCGTCGCGAGCACGGGCGCCGGCAACGTGCCCGCACCCGGGTCAGCCTCGTCGAACGCCTGCTCGACGCTCGTGTCCTCGTCCATCCGCCGTCCCACGACGCGGCGGTACTCCGCCGCGACGCCCGGGCCGGCGGCGCCGTCGAGCAGCCCGGCGTGCGTGCCGCGCGCGACGAGGACGCCGTCGCGCACGAGCTGCACCTCGTCGACGTGGTCGAGCACGAGCGGGCTCGCGGTGACGACGAGGGTCGTGCGGCCGCGCCGCGCGTCGGCGAGCCGGGCCGCGATCCGCGCCTCGGTGTGCGCGTCCACCGCGCTGGTCGGCTCCACGAGCACGAGCACCTCGGCCTCGGTGAGCAGGGCGCGCGCGAGCGCGACCCGCTGGCGCTGGCCGCCGGACAGCGACCGCCCCTTCTCGGGCAGCTCGCCGTCGATCCCGTCGGGCACCGAGTCGAGCACGTCCTGCGCGTCGGCGAGCGCGACCGCGTGCAGCAGGTCGTCCCGGGTGGCGGCGCCGCGCACGTCGAGCTCGTGCGCGAGCGGGCCGGAGAACAGGTGCGGCATGGCCTCAGCGACCACGACCCGGTCCCGCACGGCCTCCTTCGGCAGGTCGGCGAGGAGGACGCCCCCGAGGCGCACCGGCGTGGCCGCCTCCGCCTCGTCGTCGAACCGGCCCAGGCGCGTGGCGATGGCCGCCGACTCGTCGGGCTCCGCGCTGACGAGCGCCACGACGCGCCCCGTCTCGAGCGTCACGCCGCTGACCTCGTCGACGAGGGTCGAGCCCGGCGGCGGCGGCGTCGCCGTCCCCGCGCGTGCACCCGTCGCCGGCACGACCTGCAATACCGCGAGCACCTTGCGGGACGCGACGACCGCGCGCGTGGTCGCCTGGAGCATCATCGTGGCGTTCTGGACGGGCCACGCCAGGAACGCGGCGTAGCCGTACGTCGTGACGAGCTGACCGGGCGTGATCGTGCCCTCGAGCGCCATGTGGGCGCCGACCCAGAGCAGCGCCACGACGAAGAGCCCCGGCAGCAGCACCTGCAGGGCGTCCAGCCACGACTGCGTGACCGCGACCTCCTCACCGCGGCGGCGCACCCGCTGCGACTGCTCGCGGTAGCGCCCGGTGAACACCTGCTCGCCGCCGATCCCGCGCAGGATCCGCAGTCCGGAGACCGTGTCCGCGCCCAGCGTCGTCAGCCGCCCCGACGCCTCGCGCTGCGCCGCCTGGCGCCGCTGCAGGGGCTTGACGAGCAGGCCCAGCACGGCGGCGACGGTCGGGAGCCCGACGAGCACGATGACGCCGAGCGGCACGGACACCCGCAGCATCAGCACGGCGACCGCCCCGTAGGCCACGAGCGAGCCGACGAACCGCGCGAGCGTGGCGTACACCTCGCCGACGCGCAGCGCGTCGTTCGCGACGGCGGAGACGACCTCACCGGTCGGCAGCTCGGCCGTGATGGCGGCACCCGAGCGCGCGGCCGTGCGGCCGACGAGCTGCGACGTCGTGAACGCGGCCCGCAGCCAGTTCTGCACGTCGTACCGGTGCCCGAGGGCGCCCGCCGCCGCGCTGACCAGGCCGAGGACGAGCACCAGGCCGGTCGCGCGCAGCAGCCCGGGGCCGAAGCCGTTGGCCAGGCCGTCGTCGATCGCCTGGCCCGTCAGGTAGGGCAGGAACGCCTGGCAGGCGAACAGCACGACGCCGCACAGCACGGCGGCGAGCAGGATGCCGCCCTGTCGGCGGGCCACCCACCACAGGTACGTGACGGGGCCGCGCAGGGGCGGGGTGCCGGGGTCGGCGAGGGGCAGGGAGCGCACCGGCCTCACGTTACGTGTGCGGACCGACACACGCGGAAGCCCTTTTCCGTGGCGCACGCCACGTCGGCAAGGTGGGCCGGGTGCGGGTCACCCGTCCGGGCCGGTGCGGGAACGGTCGCGCACCGCAACTAGGCTGTCCTGCGTGTCGCAGCCACCCGAGCCCGCCACCGCCCACCGCCCCGTCCTGGTCGTCGACTTCGGCGCGCAGTACGCGCAGCTGATCGCCCGGCGGGTCCGCGAGGCCAACGTGTACTCCGAGATCGTGCCGCACACGGCGTCCGTCGAGGACCTCCTCGCCAAGGACCCGGCGGCGATCATCCTGTCCGGCGGCCCGTCGTCCGTGTACGCCACCGGTGCGCCCTTCGTGGGTCCCGAGCTGTTCGAGGCCGGCGTGCCGGTGCTCGGCATCTGCTACGGCTTCCAGGCGATGGCCCAGGCGCTCGGCGGGACGGTCGCGCAGACCGGTCAGCGGGAGTACGGCGGCACCGCCGTCGAGGTGACCGAGGCGGGCACGGTGCTGGACGGCAGCCCGGAGCAGCAGACGGTCTGGATGAGCCACGGCGACGCGGTCCACGCGGCCCCGCCCGGGTTCGAGGTCCTCGCGACCTCCGCAGGCAGCCCCGTCGCGGCGTTCGAGGACCCGGAGCGGCGCCTGTACGGCGTGCAGTGGCACCCGGAGGTCAAGCACTCGCCGCTCGGCCAGAAGGCGCTCGAGAACTTCCTGTACCGCGGCGCGGGCCTGACGCCCGACTGGAACGCGGGCAACGTCGTCGCCGAGCAGGTCGAGCGCATCCGCGCGCAGGTCGGCGACGCGCGCGTCATCTGCGGCCTGTCGGGCGGCGTGGACTCGTCCGTCGCGGCGGCGCTCGTGCAGCGCGCGGTGGGGGACCAGCTCACGTGCGTCTTCGTGGACCACGGGCTGCTGCGCGCCGGCGAGGCCGAGCAGGTCGAGCAGGACTTCGTCGCCGCCACCGGCGTGCAGCTCAAGGTCGTCGACGCGCGCGAGCGCTTCCTGCACGCGCTGCACGGCGTGAGCGACCCGGAGACGAAGCGCAAGATCATCGGCCGCGAGTTCATCCGCGTGTTCGAGGACGCCGCCCGCGAGGTCGTCGAGGACGCCGGCGCGCACGGCGAGACCGTGCGGTTCCTCGTCCAGGGCACCCTCTACCCGGACGTCGTCGAGTCCGGCGGCGGCGAGGGCGCGGCGAACATCAAGTCGCACCACAACGTCGGCGGCCTGCCCGACGACCTGCAGTTCGAGCTCGTCGAGCCGCTGCGCACCCTGTTCAAGGACGAGGTACGGGCGGTCGGCCTCGAGCTCGGTGTGCCCGAGGGCATCGTGTGGCGCCAGCCGTTCCCGGGCCCCGGCCTCGGCATCCGCATCGTCGGCGCGGTGACCGCCGAGCGCCTCGAGACGCTGCGCGCCGCGGACGCGATCGCCCGCGAGGAGCTCACGCGCGCCGGCCTCGACCGGGAGATCTGGCAGTGCCCGGTCGTGCTGCTCGCGGACGTGCGCTCGGTCGGCGTGCAGGGCGACGGCCGCACGTACGGGCACCCGATCGTGCTGCGGCCGGTGTCGTCGGAGGACGCGATGACCGCCGACTGGACCCGCCTGCCGTACGACGTCCTGCAGGTCATCTCGACCCGCATCACCAACGAGGTGCCCGAGGTCAACCGGGTCGTCCTCGACGTCACGAGCAAGCCGCCGGGCACCATCGAGTGGGAGTGAGCCCCCACGACGAGCAGACGCACCGACGAGAGGACGACGTGACCACGCAGCCCGACCCCGCACCCGCCACCACCGACCCCCGTGCGGGCACCACCGCCGCCTGGGTCCGTAAGGCCGGCGGGTCGTTGACGCGCTACCGGGTGATGGCGTGGGTGACCGGCGTGATGCTCCTCGTGCTGTGCGTGGAGATGGTCCTCAAGTACGTCGTCCACGCCCCCGAGTCCGTCATGGGTGCGATCGGGTGGGTCCCCTTCGCGCACGGGTGGATCTACGTCGTGTACCTCGTGACGGTGTTCGACCTGTGGTCGACGCTGCGCTGGCGGCTCGGGCGCCTGGTGACGATGGCGCTCGCGGGCGTCGTCCCCCTGATGTCGTTCGTGCTCGAGCGCCGCGTGCACGCGCAGGCGCAGGCACGGATCGACGCGGCCGCGGCGACGCGTCCGTCCGCCGCGTGACCCGGGCGGCCTGACGCGTGCGGGTCGTCCACGTCTCCGACTGCTTCGCGCCGCGCACCGGCGGGATCGAGACGCAGGTCGGCGACCTGGCGCGGCACCAGGTGGCCGCCGGGCACAAGGTGCACGTCCTGACCGCGACCCTCGGCGCGGGCGGGGAGCGCGGCGGCGTCGTGGACGTCGAGGACGGCGTGCACGTGCACCGGCTGGGTGCGCGCCTGCCGTTCGACCTGCCGGTGAACCCCGTCGCCGGCCCCCGGCTGATCCGTGCGGCGCTCGCGGCGGTCCGGCCCGACGCCGTGCACGTGCACGCGGGCGTGCTCTCACCCTTCGCGTTCGACGGCGCCCGGGTCGCGACCGCGGCGGGCCTGCCGACGGCGATCACGTGGCACTGCATGCTCGACGGCGTCACGGGCCCCGGCGCCGCGGTGGTCCGCCGCACGCGCTGGGCGCAGCCGCGTGCCGCCCTGAGCGCCGTGAGCACCGCCGCGGCCGAGCGCGTGCGGACGCTGTTCGACGGTGCCGAGGTGGCGGTCGTGCCCAACGGCATCGACGTCGACCTGTGGGCGCCCGGTGCGACGAACCCCGTCCGCGACGACGCGCTGCGCGGTCCGGTGCGCCTCGTCGCCACCATGCGGCTGGCGCCGCGCAAGCGCGCCGTCCCCCTCGTCGAGGTCGTCGCCGCCGCCGCGCGCAGGCTCCCGGCCGGCGCCCTGCACCTGACGCTGATCGGCGACGGTCCCGCGCGTGAGGCCGTCCGCGCCCGCGTGGCCGCGCTGGGCCTCGACGACGTCGTCGAGCTGCGCGGCCGGCTGCCGCGCGAGGAGGTCCGCGCCGCCTACGCCGACGCCGACGTGTTCCTCGCACCGGCCCGGCTCGAGGCCTTCGGGATCGCGGCCCTCGAGGCCCGCACCGCCGGACTCGTCGTCCTCGCGCACCGTGGGACGGGCGTGGCCGAGTTCGTCGCCGACGGCCGGGACGGGTTCCTCGTCGCCGACGACGCCGAGATGGCGCGGGCGGTGGCGCTCCTGGCCGAGGACCGACCGCTCCTCGCGAGCCTGCGCCGGCACACCCGCAGCGTGCGGCCGGCGTTCGCCTGGGACCACGTCCTGGCGGCCGCGGAGGCCGAGTACGTGCGTGCCGCGACCCGTGCCCGCGGCGCGGTCGGGCCGTAGGTCCTGCGCGCGTCGTCGCAGGTCAGGCCAAAGGTCCCATGTTTCCGCGGTACCGTGGACAGCGCCGTCCGGAGTGCACCCGGACAGGGGACCAGGGTCCTACGGGGACGGCCGCGCGCAGGCGCACTCTAGTCATGTGAGCACGACAGCTCACCGGGACCGCGCAGGGGGCGCGGCACCGAATTCGGGGAGAAACAGAAGGATCGGGGAGTCCGATGTCCGCAGCAGTCCGCAAGCCCGCCCACCTCAAGGCCCTCGCCATCGTGGTGATGGCGTTCGGCATGATCTTCGCCGTCGCCGGCACGGCCACGTGGGCGCTCGTGTCCGGCAACCTGCGCAGCGAGCAGATCACGGTGTCCGAGGACGCCGCCATGTTCGGCGGCGAGCTCGTCGACACGCCGTGGGAGGCGTGGGCGCAGGCCGACATCATCAACCACCACGCGCTCGACGCGTCCGGCGGCAAGACCTACTCGCAGCTGGACAAGGAGGACCCGGTCCGCGAGACGATGATGAACGGCTCGTTCCTGCGGGCCTCGCTGTTCACGTCGGTCGTCGCGTTCGGTGTCGCGCTCCTGGTCTTCGGCCTCGGTGTCGTCTTCATCGTCACCGGTGAGGCGCTGCGCCGGATCGCCGCCCGCGTCGACGTCCCGACGGCCGTCACCGCGGAGCCCGTCACCGTCTGACGCACCACCACCCGCCCGGCCTCGTGCCGGTGCACCACGAGGGCCGGTACCCGATGCGGGTACCGGCCCTCGGTGCGTGCGCCGCGGCGTCCTCCCGCGCCGGGTGCCCCGTGGGGACCCGGCGCGCGCCGCGGCGCGGGGCGGTCAGCCCCGGACGCCGCCCGGCTCGTCGCCCCGGCCACGCCGGGCGTTCGCGACGAGCGGGCCGATGATGAGCCCGAGCCCGGCCAGGATCAGCAGGGCGATCGCCGCGAGCTCGAGGTCGATCGTGTAGCCGGCGGCGATCGCCAGGACGCCCGCGCCCAGCAGGGCGATCACGACGCCCCAGACGATGGTGCCGACCCGGGCACGGTCGCGCGCCGGCCGGCCCGTGGTGCCGGTCGCCGTCGCGCCGTCGGCCGTGCCGTCGTGCGCCCGGTCGGCCGCGGGCGCGCGCTGCGGGTCGTCCGCCGTGCCGCTCACCGGCTCGTCCACCGGCAGGGGCCGGGTCTCGTCCACGGGCAGGGGCCGGGTCTCGTCCGCCGGCAGGGGTCGGGTGTCGTCGGTGCTCATGGTGTGCTCTCCTCGATGATCCGGACCTCGCCGACGCCCGCGCTGACGTCCAGCACCAGGTCGGCCTCGCCTGCCTCGACGGTCGCGTCGTCCCGGAACGTCATGCCGCTGGCACCGATGGCGTCCTGCATCCGGGTCTCGCCGTCCAGCTCCCACCGCACGGTGCCGACGCCCGCGGAGAAGCGGGCCTCGACGGCCGCGTCGACCGGCACGACCACGGTCAGCTCGCCGACGCTGAGCGTGAGGGGCACCACGAGCTGCTCGCCCGCCAGCGGGACCGACGTCAGGTCGACTCTCGCGTGGCCGACGCCGCCGTCGAAGCCGCGGGCGGCCTCGTCCCGAGCCATCATGACCACCTCGACCCGGTTCTCCTCCCACTCCTCCGGGCCGGCCCACCAGTCCTCGCGCTCGCCCTGCGTGTACACCGCCCACGGCAGCAGCCCGAGGGCCGCGACGACCGCGAGGAAGCCGAGCAGGCCGCTCGAGCGGCCCCGGGCGCCGAGCGTGACGATGCCGATGCCGGCGAGCACCAGCGCGATGCCGCCGGCCGTCAGGCCGACCGGCCCGTCGAACGTCCCCGTGCGCTCACCGATCAGCAGCACCGCGAGCCCCAGGACCGCGAGGCCGATGACGGCGCCGAGGGTCGCGGGGTCCGCGCCGCGGCGCGGCGGGCGCGGGGGCCTGGCGGGACGCGGCGGGCCGGACGGCGGCGGAGGCGTCCAGCCGCCCGTGGGTGGCGCCGGCGGGGGCGTCCACCCCCCGGCGGGCGGCGCCGGGGGAAGGGGGGTCGTGGACCGCGCGTCGGCGCCGGCACCCCACGCGGCCGCGGCGGGCGGGTACGGCGCCGCCGACGTGGCCGCAGGCGGGGCACCCGCCGGGCCGGCTCCGCCGGGCATGCCGGTGGGCGCCGTCGGGTAGGCCGGGCCGCCGCCGGGCGGCACGTACGCGCCCGGTCCCGGCCAGGGCGTCCCGGGCGGCGGCGTGCCGGTCCCCGGCCGGCGGCGCACGGCCAGCACGACGAGCGCGACGAGCCCGGCGACGAACGCCAGCCACAGCAGCGCCGAGAACCAGCCGGTGCCGTCCCAGAACCACCACCAGCCGTCGCCGCGGCCCAGGCCGACGAGGACGAAGGCGAGCGCACCGAGCAGGGCGATGTCGCCGTCCCCGTCCACGAGGCGCTCGAGGTGGATGCGCCCGTCGCGCTGCTCGGGCAGCAGCGCCCACGCCACGCCGTACAGGACGAGCCCCAGGCCGCCGAGCAGGACGGACACGGCCAGCAGGCCGCGCACGAGGAGCGGGTCGACGTTCATCCGGGCGGCGAGCCCGCCGGCGACGCCGCCGATCCAGCGGTCGTCCGAGCGGTAGAGGCCGGTGCGGCGCACGCCGGACCAGAAGCCCTGCGCGCCGGAGGGCCGGGGGCCGGGTGCGGCCGGGTAGGGGGCGCCGGCCGGGCCGGTGCCGTCGCCGGGGGCGTAGCCGGGCCGGGGGCCGGGGCCGTGCCCGGGCCCGGTGCCGTCGCCGGGACCCTGCCCGGGAGTGCCGGCGCCGGGGCCGGCAGGGGTCTGCGTGTCCATGGCTCGATCCTGTCGCCGCGGCCCGCCCCGGGGCATCGGGGACGACCCCTGACCCGACCCTGGCCCGACCCGGGTCGCGGGCGCCGCCGTCCCTGATCCGTGCCCCGACCTGCCCGGACGGGGGTCGGCACCGGGCTGCGGACGTGTGACGATCGGTGCGTGACCACCGGACCCCCGCCCGTCCCGGCGTCCGCCGCCGGCGTGCCGCCGCGCCCGCGGCTGCCGCTGCGTCGCCCCGACGCGGGGCGGTGGTTCGCCGGGGTCGCGGTGGGGATCGCGGCGCACCTCGACGTGCCGGTGGCCGCGGTGCGGCTCGCGCTCGTCGCGCTCGTGCCGGTCGCCGGCGCGGGGATCGTGCTCTACGTCTTCTGGTGGCTGACCGTCCCCGTCGGCGACCCGGCGGCGGTCGCGGCGGTCTCACGCCCCAGCGCGCTGCAGCGGCTCGCGCGGCGGCAGACCCTGCGTGCCGACGGCCGGCGCGTCGCGCTCGCGGACCTCGCGCTCGGCGCGCTGCTCGTGCTCGCCGCGGGCGTGCTCGTCGCGGTGCGGCTCGGCGCCCAGGTCGACTCCACCTGGGTGCTGCCCGCGCTGCTCGTCCTGGTCGGCCTCGGGCTCGCGTGGAGCCAGCTGGACGCGGTGCAGCGGCGACAGGGCGACGGCCGGCGCATCAGCGTCCTGCGCCTCATCGGCGGCGTGCTGCTCGCGGCGGCGGGCGTGCTGCTGCTCGTGGGCGAGAGCGTGGGTCGCGGCATCGAGCCCGCGCTCATGGTGCAGGCGGCGATCGGGGCGCTCGCGGTCCTGCTCGGTGTCGGGCTCGTGCTGGCGCCGTGGTGGGTGCGGCTCGTCCGCGAGCTCGGCGACGAGCGGGCCGCCCGTGCGCGCGAGGCCGAGCGGGCCGACATCGCCGCGCACCTGCACGACTCGGTGCTGCAGACGCTCGCGCTCATCCGCACGCGCGCCGACGAGCCCGTGGAGGTCGCCCGCATGGCCCGCGCCCAGGAGCGCGAGCTGCGCGAGTGGCTGTACGACGACCGCAGCGAGCCGGGCACGTCGCTCGCGGCGGCGCTGCGGGCCGTCGTCGCCGAGGTCGAGGACTCGCGCACCGGGCCGACCGGCGAGCCGGTGGCGGTCGACGTCGTCGTCGTGGGCGACCGCGTGCCCGACGCCGACGGCCAGGCGCTGCTGCAGGCCACGCGGGAGGCGCTGGTCAACGCGGTCGTGCACGGCCGCCCGCCCGTCTCGCTCTACCTCGAGGCGGGCCCGGCGGTGACGGAGGTGTTCGTGCGCGACCGCGGTGACGGCTTCGACCTCGACGCCGTGGGTCCCGACCGCTTCGGCGTGCGGGAGTCGATCATGGGCCGGGTGCGCCGACGCGGCGGCACGGCCCGCGTGACCAGCAGCCCGGCGCGCGGCACCGAGGTGCACCTGTGCATGCCGGTCGGCGGCGCGCCCCCGCCGGGCGACGTCCCCGCCGGCGACCCGGACGACCCCGCGGCCGCGCGCCGCACCGACCTGCAGGAGGACGCGTGAGCGCCGTCGACGTCGTGCTGGTGGACGACCACCACATGTTCCGTGCCGGGGTGAAGGCGTCCCTCGACGACCGCGTGCGGGTGGTGGGGGAGGCGTCCACGGTCGACGAGGCCGTGCGCGTCGTGCACGACCTCGCCCCGCCGGTCGTGCTGCTCGACGTGCACCTGCCCGGCGGCGACGGCGGCGGCGGGGCCGAGGTCGTGCGGCGGTGCGCCGACGTGCCCGGCACCCGGTTCCTCGCGCTGTCGGTGTCCGACGCGGCGGAGGACGTCGTGGCCGTGATCCGGGTGGGTGCGCGCGGCTACGTGACGAAGGCGATCGACCCGGCGGCCCTGTCCGACGCGGTGCTGCGCGTCGCGGGCGGTGACGCGGTGTTCTCCCCGCGGCTCGCCGGGTTCGTGCTCGACGCGTTCGGCGCGGCCGCGGGGGACGTCGCCACGGGGGACGACGAGCTCGACCGGCTCTCGGCGCGCGAGCGCGAGGTCATGCGGCTGATCGCGCGCGGCTACACGTACCGCGAGGTCGCCGCCGAGCTGTTCATCTCGATCAAGACCGTGGAGACGCACGTGTCCGCCGTCCTGCGCAAGCTGCAGCTGTCGAACCGGAACGAGCTCACGCGGTGGGCGGCGGCGCGCCGGCTGCTCTGAGAGCTGTGGCGCAGACGAACTGACGGGATGTCAGATCAGGCGCCGGCGCTCGGTAGGATGACCCCATGGACGTCGTCTACGGGATCCTCGTCGTGCTCCACCTCCTCGGCTGGGCCATGGTCTTCGGCGGTGCGCTCGCCGGCCTGCGCTCGGCGACCCTCAACCCGGGGGTGTTCCACGGCATCGTCACCGCGCTGCTCACGGGCATCGTGCTCACCGGCCTCGCGTCGGCCGGCGTGGCCGGCGACGGGCCCGACAACGTGAAGATCGGCGTCAAGCTCGTCGTCGCCCTCGCCGTGACCGCCCTCGTCGTCGTCGGGCGCCGCCGCGGCGAGAAGGTGACGACGGGCTGGCTCGGCGCGATCGTCGGGCTGACGGCCCTCAACGTCGCGATCGCCGTCCTCTGGCGCTGACCCGTACGCCTGCCCGGCCGGGCCGGTCGGGCACGCGTCGGCGCGCACCGCTACGGTCGGCGCCGTGATGATCGACTGGGGTACCGAGCTCGACCTGCTCACCGGACTGCTCGTGCTCGTCGGCCTCGTCGGCGTGGTGGTGCAGGTCCTGCCCGGCGCGCTGCTCGTCGGCGGTGCGGTGGTGCTGTGGGGCGCGCTGCAGGGCACGGGCGTCGGCTGGGGCGTCGTGGCCGCGGCCGTGCTGATCACGGTCGTCACCCAGGTCGCGAAGTACCTGCTCGCGGGGCGCCACCTGCAGCGCGGTGGCGTGCCGAACCGCACGCTCGTGTGGGGCGGGGTCGCGGGCGTCATCGGGTTCTTCGTCGTGCCCGTGGTCGGGCTGCCGCTGTTCTTCGTGGCCGCGATCTACCTCGCCGAGCGCCTGCGCCTCGGCGAGCACGACGCCGCGTGGCGCTCGACCGTGCGCGCGCTCCAGGCCACCGGTCTCACCATCCTCGTCGAGCTCGCCGGGGCGCTGCTCGTGGTCGGTGCGTGGGTCGTCGGGCTCCTGCTGCGGTGACCGGCGGGCCCGGGGCGGTGCGCGGTCCCGCGACGGCGGTCGCGTGGTCCCTCGTGTCGGTGGGGCGACCTACGCTGGTGGGGTCATGACGTCCTTGTTCGAGAGCCTCTCCCTGCCCGTCCCCGCCGGCGCCACGCCGCGGTCCCGTCCGGACGCGCGGGCCGCCGTCGCGCGCTCCCGCGCGGGCGAGTCGTCGGGCCTGCCGCTCGTCGTGCCGCCGCGTGGCGACACCCCCGACGCCGACGACCCGCCGCCCGCCGACGGGCGTGCCGCACGCGACGCCGCCCGCGCGGAGGCGCTGCTCGAGGGGCTGAACCCGCAGCAGCGCGAGGCCGTGCTGCATGCCGGGGGTCCGCTCCTGATCGTCGCGGGCGCCGGGTCGGGCAAGACGCGCGTGCTCACGCACCGCATCGCGTACCTGCTGGCCACGCACCGGGCGCGGCCCGGCGAGGTGCTGGCGATCACGTTCACCAACAAGGCCGCGGCCGAGATGCGCGAGCGCGTCGAGGCGCTCGTCGGGCCGTCGGCGCAGCGCATGTGGGTGTCGACGTTCCACTCCGCGTGCGTCCGGATCCTGCGCCGCGAGGCCGCGACGCTGGGCCTGCGGTCGAGCTTCTCCATCTACGACTCGGCGGACTCCCAGCGGCTGCTCACGCTGGTCGCGCGCGAGCTCGACCTCGACCCCAAGCGCTACCCGCCGAAGGCGCTGGCGGCGAAGATCTCGAACCTCAAGGACGAGCTCGTCACGCCCGAGGCGTTCGCCGCGACGTCCGGCGGCGGCAGCGCCAACGACTTCGACACCGCGCTGGCGCAGGTCTACACGCGCTACCAGGAGCGGCTGCGCCAGGCGCACGCGCTCGACTTCGACGACATCATCGTGCGCACGGTCGAGCTGCTGCAGGGGTTCCCCCAGGTCGCCGAGCACTACCGCCGACGCTTCCGCCACGTGCTCGTCGACGAGTACCAGGACACCAACCACGCCCAGTACGTGCTGGTGCGCGAGCTCGTCGGCGTCGACGGCGGTGCCGACGGCCACGGCGTGGGGCGCGGCGAGCTCACGGTCGTCGGCGACGCCGACCAGTCGGTGTACGCCTTCCGCGGCGCGAACATCCGCAACATCCTCGAGTTCGAGGCCGACTACCCCGACGCGCGCACGATCCTCCTCGAGCAGAACTACCGCTCGACGCAGACGATCCTCTCGGCGGCGAACGCCGTCATCGCGAAGAACCCGGACCGGCGCCCGAAGCGGCTGTGGACCGACTCCGGGTCCGGCCCGCAGATCGTGGCGTACGTCGCGGACTCCGAGCACGAGGAGGCGCGGTTCGTCGCGGAGGAGATCGACCGCCTCGGCGACACGCACGGCGTGCGGCCCGGCGACGTGGCGATCTTCTACCGGGCGAACGCGCAGTCCCGTGCGCTCGAGGAGGTGCTGGTCCGCGTCGGCCTGCCCTACAAGGTCGTCGGCGGCACCCGCTTCTACGAGCGCCGCGAGATCCGCGACGCCGTCGCCTACCTGCGCGCCATCGCGAACCCCGACGACGACGTGAGCACCCGACGCATCCTCAACGTGCCCAAGCGCGGGCTGGGGGAGCGGTCGGAGGCGATGGTCGCGGCCTTCGCCGAGCGCGAGCGGATCTCGTTCGGCGCGGCACTCACGCGGCTCGACGAGGTGCCCGGCCTCGGCACGCGCGCGCTCACCGGTCTGACGGCGTTCGCGACGATGGTCGAGGAGCTGCGCGACCTCGCGTCCACCGCCGGCCCCGCCCAGGTGCTCGGCGCGGCGCTCGACCGCAGCGGCTACCTCGCGGAGCTGCGCGCGAGCGAGGACCCGCAGGACGCGGGCCGCGTCGAGAACCTCGCCGAGCTGCACGCGGTCGCCTCCGAGTTCGAGCAGAGCGAGCCGGACGGGGACCTCACCGACTTCCTCGAGCGCGTGTCGCTCGTGGCGGACTCCGACCAGATCCCCGTCCCGGACGGCGCGGACGACGGCGACGGGGCCGGCGACGCGCGCGCCGACCAGGGCGTCGTCACGCTCATGACGCTGCACACCGCCAAGGGCCTGGAGTTCCCGGTCGTGTTCCTCACGGGCATGGAGGACGGCACCTTCCCCCACATGCGCTCGCTCGCGGACCCGGACCAGCTCGCCGAGGAGCGGCGCCTGGCCTACGTCGGGCTGACCCGTGCGCGCGAGCGCCTGTACGTCTCACGCGCGGCGGTCCGCACCGCGTGGGGCGTGCCGAACGAGTTCCCGCCCAGCCGGTTCCTCGACGACATCCCCGAGGAGCTCGTGGACTGGCGGCGGCGCGAGTCCTCGACGTCGCGCCTGCGCGGCGGGTGGGGGTCGGGCTTCGGCACGGGCGGCGGCCGGGGGTCCGGCTGGGGCGAGCAGCGCTCGGGGTCGGGCAACGGCCCGGTGCGCACGGAGCAGCGCCCGACGCTGCCGCGCACGGGGGCGTCCTTCGGGTCGGCGACGCCGCGCACGACCGGCGACGTGCCGGACCTGGGCGTCGGCGACAAGGTGACGCACGACGCCTACGGGCTCGGCACGGTCGTCGCCGTCGAGGGCGCCGGGCCGAACGCGGTCGCGAAGATCGACTTCGGCTCGCACGGCACGAAGCGGCTGCTGCTGCGGTACTCGCCGGTCACGAAGCTCTGACCGCCCGCAGGACCGGGCGGGCGACGTCCGCGTTGTCCACGACCACGTCGGCACGCCCCACGGGGTCGCACGCGGCGAGGTAGAGGCGCTGCCCGCCGAGGTAGCGCGCGTTCGCGGGGTCGCCCGGGTCCGCGGGGCAGCCGTCGCGGACCGCCATCCGGGCGTACGTCTCGGTGACCGGGGCGTCCAGCCAGATGCGCAGGTCCCACGCGTCCGCGAGCTCGTCCCGCTGCAGGAAGACGCCGTCGACCACGAGCACGGCCTCGGCCGGGGCCGTCCGCCACGGCGCGTCGACCGGCCGGTCCGTCACCACGTCGTGCACGGCGGTGCGGTACCGGCGCGACCCGCCCGGCGCGAACGCGTCGAGAAGCACGCGGCGGAACGCGTCGAGGTCGTAGGAGTCGAGGAAGAACCCCTCGGGGCTGGCCCGCCCCCGGCGGTAGCGCGCGGCGGCGGGGTGGTGGAAGCCGTCGACGGACGCCCGGACCACCGGGCGACCGGCGGCGCGCAGCGCGTCGGCGAGCTCGTCGGCGAACCACGTCTTGCCCGCGCCGTCCGTCCCGTCGACCGCGACCCGCACGGGCGCACCGGCCGCGACCGGGTCCGGTACCAGCGCGGCCACGCGCCCGACGACGTCTGCCCGCGCGGTGGTCACGGGGCGACGCTACCCACCGGACGTGCCACGGTGACAGCGCCCACATCTCTCGATGTCGAGCGATCTCGGTCCCGACGATACGATCGACCGGGCGACGCGGCCGCACAGGGCCGCCCGCGCGGTCGACGAGAGGAAACCGGACCAGGTGGACCTGTTCGAGTACCAGGCACGTGACATCTTCGAGAAGCACGGCGTGCCCGTGCTCGGCGGCATCGTCGCCACGACCCCGCAGGAGGCGCGCGCAGCGGCGGAGCGGCTGCTGCCGCCCGACGGCGGCGTCGTGGTCGTCAAGGCCCAGGTGAAGACCGGTGGCCGCGGCAAGGCGGGCGGCGTCAAGCTGGCCCGCTCCGCCGACGAGGCGGCCGAGATGGCCGGCGAGATCCTCGGCATGGACATCAAGGGCCACACCGTGCACCGCGTGATGATCGCGGAGGGCGCGAAGATCGCCACCGAGTACTACTTCTCGCTCCTGCTGGACCGTGCCGAGCGCCGGTACCTGGCGATGGCGTCCGTCGAGGGCGGCATGGAGATCGAGCAGCTCGCGGTCGAGCGGCCCGAGGCGCTCGCGCGCGTCGCCGTCGACCCCCGCACGGGCATCGACGCCGCCAAGGCGCAGGAGATCGTCGCCGCGGCCGGGTTCGACGCCGACGTCGCGCCGAAGGTCGCGGCCGTGCTGCAGACGCTGTGGACGGTGTACCGCGAGGAGGACGCCACCCTCGTCGAGGTCAACCCGCTGGTCCTCACGGAGGCCGGCGAGGTCGTCGCGCTCGATGGCAAGGTGACGCTCGACGCGAACGCGGACTTCCGTCACGAGGACCACGCGGCGCTCGAGGACAAGGCCGCGGCCGACCCGCTCGAGGCGCGCGCCAAGGAGAAGGACCTCAACTACGTCAAGCTCGACGGCGAGGTCGGCATCATCGGCAACGGCGCGGGCCTCGTGATGAGCACGCTCGACGTCGTCGCGTACGCCGGCGAGGCGCACGGCGGCGTCAAGCCCGCGAACTTCCTCGACATCGGCGGCGGCGCGTCCGCGTCGGTGATGGCGGCGGGCCTCGACATCATCCTCACGGACCCGCAGGTCAAGTCGGTGTTCGTCAACGTCTTCGGCGGCATCACGGCGTGCGACGAGGTCGCCCGCGGCATCGTCGAGGCGCTGGAGATCCTCGGTGACGAGGCGTCCAAGCCGCTGGTCGTCCGCCTGGACGGCAACAACGTGGCCGAGGGCCGCGCGATCCTCGCGGAGGCCGCGCACCCGCTCGTCACCCTGGCCGAGACGATGGACGGCGGCGCCGACAAGGCGGCCGAGCTCGCCCACGCCGCCGCCTGACGCCCGCCGACCCACGAACCGAGAGAAGCAGACACCACCATGGCGATCTTCCTGACCGAGGAGTCCAAGGTCATCGTCCAGGGCATGACCGGGTCCGAGGGGCAGAAGCACACGACCCGCATGCTCGCGTCCGGCACGAACGTGGTCGGCGGCGTGAACCCCCGCAAGGCCGGCACGTCCGTGACGTTCCCCGCCGGTGACGGCACCGTCGACGTGCCGGTGTTCGGCACCGTGGCGGAGGCGCTGGAGAAGACGGGCGCGGACGTGTCCGTCATCTTCGTCCCGCCGGCCTTCACCAAGGCCGCCGTCATCGAGGCCGTCGACGCGGGCGTCCCGCTCGTCGTCATCATCACCGAGGGCGTCCCGGTGGCCGACACCGCCGAGTTCTTCGCGTACGCGCAGGACAAGGGCGTGCGCCTCGTCGGCCCCAACTGCCCCGGCCTGATCAGCCCCGGGAAGTCCAACGTCGGCATCATCCCCGCCGACATCACGGGCCCCGGCAGGATCGGCCTGGTCTCGAAGTCCGGCACGCTGACCTACCAGATGATGTACGAGCTGCGGGACTTCGGGTTCTCGACGGCCATCGGCATCGGCGGCGACCCGATCATCGGCACGACGCACATCGACGCGCTGGCCGCGTTCGAGGCGGACCCCGAGACCGAGCTCATCGTCATGATCGGTGAGATCGGCGGCGACGCCGAGGAGCGTGCCGCCGCGTTCATCCAGGCCAACGTGACCAAGCCGGTCGTCGGCTACGTCGCGGGCTTCACCGCCCCCGAGGGCAAGACGATGGGCCACGCCGGCGCCATCGTCTCCGGCTCGTCCGGCACCGCGCAGGCCAAGAAGGAGGCCCTCGAGGCCGCCGGCGTCAGGGTCGGCAAGACGCCGTCCGAGACCGCCGCGCTCGCCCGCGCGCTGCTCTCCTGAGCACCCTCGCCCGGGGCGCGCACGCGTCCTGAGCGCCGCCGCCCCCGGGCGGCACCACGGCCCCGGCCCGCGGACCTCGCGGACCGGGGCCGTGCGCGTCCCGGCGGCCGAGCCGCGCGTGCGGTGCGTCGCCGTCCGGTGGGTCGTCGCGCCCGGTTCCGCCTGTGACGTCCGGTACGGCGACGCGCCGCCCGGGCTGCGCGGGCCCGCGCGCCGGAGCGGCGACCATGGTCCCGTGCCCCCCTCCACCGGTCCGGTCCCCGTCACGGGACGCGTCCGCCGCGTGCTGCAGGACGACGCACGGCCGTCGTTCTTCACCAGCGCGATCGACGGGGCGCCGCGCTGGGCCGTCGGGGCGCTCGCCGCGTTGCAGGGGGCGGCCCTGTCGCTGCTCGTGCTCGCGGTGCCGGCCGTCGCGGTGTTCGTCACCACGTCCGCGGACCCGTCGAACGTGGACGTGGCGTGGACCCGCGCCGTGGTCGTGGCGGCGAACCTGTGGCTGCTGGCGCACGGCGTGCCCGTGAGCGCCGGCGGGGCGGCCGTCTCCCTGCTCCCGCTCGGGCTGACCCTGCTCGCCGGGTTCACCTGCTACGCCTCCGCCCGCCGCTCGGGCGTGGCCACACGCTCCGGGGCGCTGGCGTCCGTCGCCACGTACGCCGCGCTGACCGTGCTGGTCGCGCTCGTGTGCGGCGTCGGCGCGGGCGGGGTGGTGCGCGCCCTGCTGGGCGGGGTGGTCGTCGGTGGGCTGGGCCTCGGCGCAGGCCTGCTGCGCCGTCCCGAGGCACCGTCGTGGCCGGTGCTCGTCGCGCCGCTCGCCGACCGGCTCCCGGGTCCGGTGGTCGTCGGCCTGCGGGCCGGCACGCTCGCGGCGGCGGCCCTGGTCGCCGTGGCAGCCGTGGTGACCGCCGTCTGGGCGCTGGCCGGCCGGGCGACCGTCGCCGACGTCGTGCGGATGCTCGAGCTCGACGCCGTCGGCGGTGTCGTGCTCGCGCTCGCGCAGCTCGCCTACGCGCCGAACCTGGTGGTGTGGGCGCTCGCGTGGGTCGCCGGGCCGGGGTTCGCCGTCGGCGCCGGCACGCGGTTCGCGCCGGCCGAGGTCGTCGACGGGCCGCTGCCGGCGCTGCCGCTGCTCGGCGCGCTCCCCGCCCCGGACCTCGCGGGCGGGGCGCTGCTCGCCGCGCCGGCGCTGCTCGTCGCCGTCGGACTGCTCACGGGCCTGGCGGTCCACCGGCGGCTCGTGCCGACCCGGGGGCGGGACGTCCTCGTCGCGGTGGGCACGGCCGCCGCCACCGCGGGGCTGCTGGTGGCGGCCCTGCAGCTCGCGGCGGCCGGCGCGGCCGGACCCGGGCGCATGACGCAGGTCGGTGCCGCGGCCTGGCTCGTCGGGCTCGCTGTCGCGGGCGGGGTGGCGCTCGGCGCCCTGCTCGTCGCCGTGCCGTCGGACGCGGCCGTGCGCGCGTCCCTGCGCGCGCGGCGGGAGGCGCGCCGCACGGGGGCCGGCACGGGCCCCGGCCGGACCGGCGCGGCCGGCGACGGCGCCGGCGGCACGGACGCGCTCGCGACCTAGCGCGTCCCTCGTCGCGTCAGTGCGGCGTCGGCCCCGCGCCGCGGCGGCCTAGCCGTCCGTCGGTGCCGCGGGCAGGAAGGACCGGGTGGTGCGCTCGACGTCCTCGACGAGCTGCGTGTCGCACGCGCGCTCGGCCTGCACGGTCAGCGCGTGGGCGCGGCACTGCTGGTGCGCCTCGCGCGCCGACGCGTAGACGAAGACCTGGATGCTCATCAGCGTCCAGAGCACCGACGCGACCACCAGGACGGACGTGAGCGTCACCACGGCACCGCGCGCGTGGGCGCGCACGCCCCGCACGACGGCCAGGACGCCGAGCACGAGCGCGGCGAGCGACGCCACGGGCGTCGCGTAGGCCCACGGGTACGGCGCCGAGACGAGCAGCACGGCGACGAGGAGCGCGACCGCGCCCCACGCGGCGGTGCGGGTGCTGCGCGCCACGCCGGCGGGGTCCGGCTCCTGCTGCACGGGGTGCGGGTGCGGTCCGCCGCGGTGTGCACCGGGTGCCGGCGCGCCGTGCGGGGGACGTGCGGACGCGCCCGAGCGCGGGTCGCCCGACGGCGGGACGCCCTGCTGCGGGACGCGCGGCGGCGCGCCCTGCGGCTGTCCCTGCGGGTGGCCCTGCGGGTGGCCCTGCGGGGGAGGGCCCGCCGGTCGGGCGGGGCCCTGCGGCTGCTGCACCTGCGGCGGTGCGGCCGGGCCCTGCGGGGGTCCCCCCTGCGGTCGGGGGTGCTCCGGCGGTGCCCAGGGGTTGCCCATGGCGCCCATCATCCCGCACGGGTGGGACGCGCCGTCCCGCACGCCCGGTGCCCGGTAGCGTGCGGGGCCGTGACCACCGCGCGCCCCGCACCGCCGCCGCCGACCCCGCCCGTGCGCGGTGCGGACGGCACCTGCCGCGTCGTCGTGCTCGTCTCCGGTGCGGGGTCGAACCTCGCGGCGCTGCTGGCGGCGCACGGCGACCCGGCGTACGGCGCGCGCGTCGTCGGCGTCGTGAGCGACAAGCCGGCGGCCGGCGGCCTGACGCTCGCGCGGACGGCGGGCGTCCCGACGGCGGTCGTCGCACCCCAGGACTTCGCGGACCGGCCGGCGTGGGACGTCGCGCTCGCGGAGTCGATCGGCGTCTTCCACCCGGACCTGGTCGTGTGCGCCGGGTTCATGCGCATCATCGGGTCGCCGACGCTCGAGCGGTTCGCACCCCGCATCCTCAACACCCACCCGGCGCTGCTGCCGTCGTTCCCCGGCGCGCACGGCGTCCGGGACGCCCTCGCGTACGGCGTGCGGGTCACGGGGTGCACCGTGCACCTGCTGGACGCGGGCGTCGACACGGGTCCGATCGTGGCGCAGGGCGTCGTCGGGGTGGAGCCGGACGACGACGAGGCGTCGCTGCACGAGCGGATCAAGGCCGTCGAGCGCGAGCTGCTCGTGCGCACGGTGGGCGAGGTCGCCCGCGGTGGCCTGCGCGTCGAGGGCCGTCGGGTCGTCGTCGGCTGACGTCCGCCCGCGAGGCAGGCCGTGCGCCCCGTCAGCGCCAGAGCACGGCGCGCTCACCGTCGTCGGTGAGCACGCAGCCCGCCGCCAGCCCGCCGCCGTTGACGGCCGTGAGGATCGTGGTCCCCGCGCCGGTGGGGACGAGCCGCATCGTCGCGCCCCGGTCCTGCACGAACGCCTGCTGGCCGGCGCCCGGCATGCTGATCGACCCGATCGCGCGCCCCCGGTCGTTCAGGTCGGCGACGAGCCCGAGCGCGCCGCCCCCGGGGCCGACGTCGGTGACGGCGCCGGACCGCGACCAGCGCACGGGGCGCATGTCGGCCGTGCCCGCCGCGACGTAGCTGTAGCCGGCGGCACGCCCGTCGCTGTCGACCGCCGTGGCGAGGCTCGAGCCGCTCCCGTCGCCGAGACCCGGCAGCCGCACCAGCCGGCCGTCCGCCTCCCACCGCACGGCGTGCTGCGTGCCGTCGAGCCAGGCGGCGCCGACGACCTGGCCGCGGTCGTTGACGTCGTTCGCGTCGGTGCGTCCGCCGAGGCCCACGAGCGGCGTCATGACCCCGCGCCGCCACCGGAACGCGGCGGGCTCACCGCCCGGTGCGCTCGACGTGCCGACCAGCTCGCCGCGCTCGCTCAGCCCGGTGACGTACGACAGGACGTGGTCCGGGCTCAGCGTCCCGACCAGCCACAGCCGACGCCCGTCCCAGAACGCGGCGCGCCCGTCCACCTCGCCCGCCACCTGGCCGCGGTCGTTGACGAACCGCGCGCTCGTCAACCCGCCCGGCAGGCCGAGCACGTGCCCGTCCCGCACGACGTGCGTCGTGGTGACGACGACGCCGCGGTCGTTGACGTCCCACGCGCACTCCTCGACGCCGAGGTCGACCACCGCGGCGGCACCGTCGGCCGGCCGGTGCGCCTCCTCCCCGAGCGGGACGGCGACGGCGAGCGCGGTCGCGAGCACGGCCGAGACGAGTGCGGACATGGCGACCCCCGGTTGTCCGGCCGCCCGCGCCCGGGTGGCCGCTACCGATCCTGCGCGCCCCGCGAACCGGGGCACAACGGGCGGTGCCGGAGTTCACCTGGGTGACGTCGGGACGTCGGTCGACCGCCGTGCCCCCGGCGCCGGGGGTGGGTGCAGCGGCCCGGTAGAGTGGCGCGCGGTCGTGACTGGCGCAGGTGGAGACAACCACCGGGGAGCGGCCGCAGCCGCCTCGACCGTGCACCGCCCGCCTGGGTGCCGGGGTCCACGCTCGACGCTGCCCCCGGGAGACGCCATGTCCGACGCGCCCACGCCCCTCACCGCCGACGCCACGCGCCGCCCCGTGCGCCGCGCCCTGCTGTCGGTCTACGACAAGACCGGGCTCGTCGAGCTCGCGACCGCGCTGCACCGCGCCGGCGTGGAGCTCGTCAGCACGGGTTCGACCGCCGCGACGGTCGCCGCGGCCGGCGTCCCGGTCACGCGCGTCGAGGACCTGACGGGGTTCCCGGAGTGCCTCGACGGGCGCGTGAAGACGCTGCACCCCCGCGTGCACGCGGGCATCCTCGCCGACACGCGCCGCCCCGAGCACCTGGCCCAGCTCCAGGAGCTGGGCGTCGCGCCGTTCGAGCTGGTCGTGGTCAACCTGTACCCGTTCACCCGGACGGTCGCGTCGGGCGCCGACGTCGACGCGTGCGTCGAGCAGATCGACATCGGCGGGCCGTCCATGGTCCGCGCGGCCGCGAAGAACCACCCGAGCGTGGCGGTCGTCGTCGACCCGGCGCGGTACGACGAGGTCGTCGCCGCCGTGGCGGCCGGCGGGTTCACGCTCGCCGAGCGCACGCGGCTCGCCGCGCAGGCGTTCGTGCACACGGCCACCTACGACGTCGCGGTCGCGTCCTGGATGGGCAGCGTCGCCACGACGACCGACGAGGTCGACGGCGTCAGCACGGGCTTCCCCGCGTGGGTCGGTGCGACGTGGGACCGGTCGGACGTCCTGCGCTACGGGGAGAACCCCCACCAGCGCGCCGCCCTGTACACGGCCGGGCACGGACCGGCCGGGCTCGCGCAGGCGACGCAGCTGCACGGCAAGGCGATGAGCTACAACAACTACGTCGACGCCGACGCGGCGTGGCGGGCGGCGCACGACCACGACGCCCCGACGGTCGCGATCGTCAAGCACGCCAACCCGTGCGGCATCGCGGTCGGGGCCGACGTCGCCGACGCGCACGCCAAGGCGCACGCGTGCGACCCCGTCTCGGCGTTCGGCGGCGTGATCGCGACGAACCGGGTCGTGACGCGCGCGGCGGCGGAGCAGATCGCGCCCGTGTTCACCGAGGTCGTCGTGGCACCGGGGTTCGACGCCGACGCGCTCGAGGTGCTGCGGCAGAAGAAGAACGTGCGCTTGCTGGTGGTCGACGCCCCGCCCGCGGGTGGGGTGGAGATGCGCGCCGTGTCCGGCGGGCTGCTGCTGCAGTCGGTCGACCGTCTCGACGCACCCGGCGACGACCCCGCCGGCTGGACGCTCGCCGCGGGGGAGCCCGCCGACGAGGCGACGCTCGCCGACCTGCGCTTCGCGTGGCGCGCGGTGCGCGCCGTGAAGTCGAACGCGATCCTGCTCGCGCACGACGGCGCCTCCGTCGGCGTGGGCATGGGTCAGGTCAACCGCGTCGACTCGTGCCGGCTCGCCGTCGAGCGCGCCAACACGGGTGACGTCGAGCGGGCGCGCGGCGCCGTCGCGGCGTCCGACGCGTTCTTCCCCTTCGCCGACGGTCTGCAGGTGCTGCTCGACGCCGGCGTCCGCGCGGTCGTCCAGCCCGGCGGCTCCGTCCGCGACGAGGAGGTCGTCGCGGCCGCGGCGGCCGCCGGCGTGACGCTGTACCTGACGGGCACGCGGCACTTCGCGCACTGAGGCTCCCGGCACCGCCGCGCACCGGCCGCCGCCGGACGACGCGCCGAGGGGGCCCGCCGCGCACGGCGGGCCCCCTCGGCGTGGCACGGGGGCGGCCCCGCGGCCCTCAGCGCCGGGGCAGCGCGGCGAGCGTCGTCTCCCCGTCGAGGCGCACGTGCGGCAGGTCCGGGCCGGCGAGCAGGCGCCGTGCGGCGCCGACGTCGCGCGGACGGTCGACCGTGAGCGCCGCGGTGACCGGACCGTCCGTGCCGCGGCTCCACAGCACGGACCAGCCGCCGTCGGCCGGGTCGCCGAGCACGACCGGGGCGTCGTCGGCGGCGGGCAGCCCGAACAGCGTGAGGTCGTGCCCGAGCTGGGTGGAGAACACGTACGGCGTCAGCTCGCTGCCGTCGTCGTCCGTCGCCAGGAGGCGCCGCACCAGCAGGTCGGGCCCGCGCAGCGCCTCGTCCCAGTGCCCACCCGGCACCCAGCCGTACCGCGCGGACCGGCGCAGCGCGACGTCGCCGACGGCCAGCAGGCCGTCCAGCGGCCCGGCGGGCGCGAGCACGCGGTAGGACTCGTCGACCGGCACCGCGCCGCCGTGGAGCGGGAGCGCGTCGGCCAGCCACGCCGTGGCCGGACGCGCCCCCACCGCCACGAGGACGACGTCGGCCGGCAGCACCGTCCCGTCGAGCAGGCGCACACCGGCGTCGCCCACGTCCGTGACCTGCGCACGCGTGCGCAGGTCGACACCCGCGGCCGCGTACCAGGGCACGGTGAGGGCGCCGATGCGGCCGCCGAGCCCGGTGGCGAGGGGTGCGTCGCGGGCCTCGACGACCGTCACGTGGTGGCCCGCCGCCGCAGCGACGCCGGCCACCTCCGCGCCGATCCAGCCCGCACCGACCACGACCAGCCGGCGCGGTCCGCCGTCCAGCGCGGTCCGCAGCCGGTCCGCGTCCGCCGCGGTGTGCAGCGTCAGCGCGGAGGGCCACGCCGGCACGCCCACCGCGTGCGACCCCGTGGCGAGGACGACGCAGGACGCCCGGTGCTCGCCCTCGTCGGTGAGCACCGCGGCCCCGGGGCGCCCGGGCTCGACGCGCAGGCCGCGCGCCGCGACGCCCAGCCGCACGTCGTCCGCGAGCCCGTGCAGGTCGAGGCCGAGCTCGTCGGTGAGCCACGCCGGCTCGGTGCGGTCGAGCAGGTGCTTCGAGAGCGGCGGGCGGTCGTACGGCGGCACGTCCTCGGCGCCGAGCACGCGCACGTCACCGGCGAACCCGTGGCTGCGCAGGGCGGCGACGGTCTGCGCCGCGGCGAGGCCGGCGCCCACGACGAGGACGTCGACCGGCGGTGCGTGCGGAGAGGTCGCGGAGGGCGTGGGCGTGCTCACCCGCCCACGCTAGCCTTGGCGGGCAGTCAGTCGGCCGTTCGGAAGGAGCGCCGCCATGGCCACGTCGCGGCATGCGGGCCCGTCCGTCGCCGCACCCCCGCACGGCCCCGTCTGGCCGGCGCGCGGCGCAACCCCCGAGCCGCCGCCACGCGACGGCACGGCGCCCGCCGGACCCGGTGGCACGCCCGCCGGACCCGGGGCCCCGGGACCGCAGCCGCCCCAGCGGCTGACGGCGGAGCCGCCCGGCGGTGCGGAGGTGCCCCCCGAGGAGCGCCCGCTCGACCCGCGGGCCATCGCCCGCGCGTCCCTGGCCGCCGGTCGCAACGCCTCCCTGTTCTGGACGGTGGGCGGCGTCGCCGCGTCCGTCGTCGCCGCGTTCGTGGGGAACGCGGCGATCGGCGCGTCCGTGCTGGCGCTCCTGCTCGTGGTCCTCGGCGTGGCGCGGGCCGTCCTGCCCTCGCCGGGGCCGGCGGCGTTCGGCGTGCGCGCCAAGAGCCTCGACGTCACGATGCTGCTGGTCGCGGCCGCCGCGCTCGCCACGCTGGCCTGGGTGGCGCCGACGGCCTGAGGCCGCCCGGAGAGCCGGTGCGGCCGCCCGGAGAGCACAGAGCGTGCGGCCCGGCACGGTGGCCGGGCCGCACGCTCGTGGGGTGCGGTGGTGCGGTGGTGCGGGCGCGTCAGGCGCGGCGCTCGTCGACGACGACCACGTCGTCCTCGACGACGTACGTCTCGTCCTCGCCGAACAGCGAGTCCTCGGTCGGCTCGGTCGCGAACGCCCGGTAGATCAGCGCCGCGACGGCCGCGCCCAGCAGCGGGGCGACCCAGAAGAGCCAGACCTGCTCCAGCGCCCAGCTCTCGGAGAAGATCGCGGCGGCCAGCGAGCGGGCCGGGTTGAGCGAGCCGTTCGTCACGGGGAACGCGACGAGCAGGAGCGCGGCGTAGGACAGGCCGACGGCGAACGGCACGTGCGCCTTGTGCGCGCGGCGGTCGGTCGCGCCGAGGATGACGCCCACGAGGACGGCCGTCGCGACGACCTCCACGAGCAGCGCCGTGACGAGCGTGAACTCGGCCTGGTCGCCGGACAGGCGGGCGAGCGGGGAGTGCTCGTCGAAGCCGTTCGCGGCACCGCTGAACAGGCCGCGCCGGGACGTGTCGCCGCTCTGGCTGACGAGCGCCGGCAGGCCGGGGGGAATGGTCAGGTAGAGCACCGCGGCGGCGAGCGCCGCGCCGACGACCTGGGCGAGCCAGTAGGGGAGCAGGTCGCGGAACGGGGTGCGACCGGCGAGGCACGCGCCGAGCGTGACGGCCGGGTTGAAGTGGCCGCCGGAGACGGCACCGAACGCGACGATGCTGGCGAGCAGCGCGATGCCGAAGCCGAGCGCGACGGCGAGGCCGCCGCCCACGTTGCTGAACGTCGCGTACAGGGCGATGCCCACGCCGGCCAGCACGATGAAGAACGAGCCGACCGCCTCGGCGCCGAGCCGCGCGAGCAGCCCGGGCGCGGCCGTGACGACCGTGCCCGCCGGGACGACGTACACGTCCTCCTCGACGACCTCCGTCGCCGCGGGGGTCGCGCGCGGGGCGTCGGCCGCCGTGGCGCCGGCGTCCGCCGCCGTCGTGCCCTCGGTCGATGCCGGGGTACCCGCGCCGGGGGCGGCGGGGACGGGCGTACCGGCGGCCGCGGCCGGCACCGTGGTCTCGGCGGCGGGGGTGGTCCCCTCGTGCTTCGGGGTGCCCTCGGGCACGTCGGGATTCTGCTGGGACATGTCGGTCCTGTCGGCTCGGGGTGGCGGTGCTGCCGGGCCGCTGGGACGTCCGCACCGGGACGGGCGGGCGCGCGGGCACGGTGGCACGCGGATCGTGTGCGCGCGCCAGCATGCCAGTCCCGGCGGTGCCCGGCACCTGCCCGCGCTCGTCCTGGTCCGCCGGGGTACGTCCGGGTTCGCCCCGAGTGTCCCGTCGTCGGACCCAGGTCTCTCGACGTCGAGTAACCTGGGCCCGACATCCCCGGCTCTGAAGAGGCAGGACTCGCATGGCGAAGATCAAGGTCGTCGGCCCGGTCGTCGAGCTCGACGGCGACGAGATGACGCGCATCATCTGGCAGTTCATCAAGGACCGCCTGATCCACCCGTACCTCGACATCGACCTGCGCTACTACGACCTGTCGATCCAGAACCGCGACGCGACCGACGACCAGGTCACGATCGACGCGGCGCACGCCATCAAGGAGCACGGCGTCGGCGTGAAGTGCGCGACGATCACGCCCGACGAGGCGCGCGTCGAGGAGTTCGGCCTGAAGAAGATGTGGGTCTCGCCCAACGGGACGATCCGCAACATCCTCGGCGGCGTCGTCTTCCGCGAGCCGATCATCATCAGCAACATCCCGCGGCTGGTGCCCGGGTGGAACAAGCCGATCATCATCGGCCGCCACGCCCACGGCGACCAGTACAAGTCGACGAACTTCAAGGTGCCCGGCGCCGGGAAGATCACGATGACGTTCGAGCCGGCCGACGGCTCCGAGCCGCAGCGGTTCGAGGTCGTGACGATGCCCGAGGCGGGCGGCGTCGCGATGGGCATGTACAACTTCAACGAGTCGATCCGCGACTTCGCGCGGGCCTCGTTCGCGTACGGCCTGCAGCGCGGGTACCCGGTGTACCTGTCGACGAAGAACACGATCCTCAAGGCGTACGACGGTGCCTTCAAGGACATCTTCGCCGAGGTCTTCGAGGCCGAGTTCAAGGAGCAGTTCGACGCCGCGGGGCTCACGTACGAGCACCGCCTCATCGACGACATGGTCGCCGCCGCGATGAAGTGGGAGGGCGGCTACGTCTGGGCGTGCAAGAACTACGACGGCGACGTCCAGTCCGACACCGTCGCGCAGGGCTTCGGCTCGCTCGGCCTCATGACGAGCGTCCTCATGACCCCCGACGGCACGACCGTCGAGGCCGAGGCGGCGCACGGCACGGTGACGCGCCACTACCGCCAGCACCAGCAGGGCAAGCCGACGTCGACGAACCCGATCGCGTCGATCTTCGCCTGGACCGGTGGCCTCAAGCACCGCGGCAAGCTGGACGGCACGCCGGAGGTCACGCAGTTCGCGCAGACCCTCGAGCAGGTCGTCATCGAGACCGTCGAGAGCGGCAAGATGACCAAGGACCTCGCCTCGCTGGTCGGGCCGGACCAGCCCTGGATGACGACCGAGGAGTTCCTCGGCGCGCTCGACGAGAACCTCGCCGCGCGCCTGGCCTGACCTCGCCCCACGCACCGCACCGACGGCGCCGTCCCCACCCGGGGAGGGCGCCGTCGGCGTACCGGGACCCGGCGCGGCCGGCGGGGTAGGTTCATGCCGGTGGCCTCCCGCGCGGCGGCCTCCGAGCACCCGCGCGTCCGCCCGCCGACGAGCGAGCGCGCCGAACCGAAGGAGACCACCGTGCCCGTCAGCCCCGCCGTCGTCACCGTGACCGGCGCCGCCGGCCAGATCGGCTACGCGCTGCTCTTCCGCATCGCCTCCGGCCAGCTGCTCGGCCCGGACACGCCCGTGCGCCTGCGCATGCTCGAGATCCCGCCCGCGGTGAAGGCGGCCGAGGGCGTCGCGATGGAGCTGGACGACTGCGCGTTCCCGCTGCTCGACGGCATCGACATCACCGACGACGCCACGGCGGCGTTCGACGGCGTCAACGTCGCGCTGCTCGTCGGGGCGCGCCCGCGCACGGCCGGCATGGAGCGCGGGGACCTCCTCAGCGCCAACGGCGGCATCTTCGGGCCGCAGGGCGCGGCGATCAATGCGGGCGCCGCGGACGACGTGCGGGTGCTCGTCGTCGGCAACCCCGCCAACACGAACGCGTTCATCGCTGCGGCGCACGCCCCCGACGTGCCGGCGGACCGGTTCACCGCGATGACGCGCCTGGACCACAACCGCGCGCTGGCCCAGCTGCGGCAGCGCACCGGTGCGGCGATCGACGACATCCGCCGCGTCACCATCTGGGGCAACCACTCGGCCACGCAGTACCCGGACCTCACGCAGGCGACGATCGGCGGACGGTCGGCGCTCGGGGTCGTGGACGACCAGGCGTGGGTCCGGGACACGTTCATCCCGACGGTCGCCAAGCGCGGCGCGGCGATCATCGAGGCGCGCGGCGCGTCCTCGGCGGCGTCCGCGGCGAACGCGGCGGTGGACCACGTGCACACGTGGGTGCACGGCACGCCCGAGGGGGACTGGACGTCCGCCGGCGTGGTGTCGCGCGGCGAGTACGGCGTGCCGGAGGGCCTCGTGTCGTCGTTCCCGGTGACGGCCTCCGGTGGTGCGTTCACGGTCGTGCCCGACCTCGAGCTCGACGAGTTCTCCCGCGCGCGGATCGACGCGTCGGTCGCCGAGCTCGTCGAGGAGCGCGAGGCGGTGCGCGCGCTCGGCCTCGTCTGACCCGCGCCGCCGCTCGTCCCGGCGACGGGCGGCGTGCCGCGGTTGACACGCGGGTGTGTCGCGTGGCTACGTTGTCGGACGAGGCAAGCGCTATCAAGGGAGATGGCGATGGTCGTCGGCGCGCCGGGCAGACCCGTGGCAGCGGACGTGGCCCGGGTGGCCGGCGTCGCGCAGGTCCGAGGGGTGGTCCGATGATGCACCGACCCGTGACCCGAGCCGCGAGGCGACCGACCGTGCGTCTGGCGGTGGCCGCGTCCGGCGCCGCGCTGCTGCTGGCGGCGTGCGCCGGCGGCCCGGCGCCCGGCGCGACCCCGCGCAGCGAGCCGGTCTCGCAGACGGAGCGCGAGGAGGCGCTGTCGACGCCCACCGAGCTGCTGTTCTGGACGTGGGTCCCCGACATCCAGAACCAGGTGGACCTCTTCATGGCCGAGTACCCCGCCATCGACGTGGAGCTGGTCAACGTCGGGCAGGGGTCGCCGCACTACCAGAAGCTGCGCACGGCGCTGCGGTCGGGCCGCGGCGTCCCCGACGTCGCCCAGGTGGAGTTCCAGTACCTGTCGTCGTTCACGCTCGGCGAGCACCTCATGGACCTGGCGCCCTACGGCGCGGCCGAGCTCGAGGACGACTACGCCGACTGGATCTGGGACCAGGTCTCCGAGGGGGACGCGGTGTACGGCATCCCGCAGGACGTGGGCCCCATGGGCAACCTGTACCGCGAGGACCTGCTCGCGCAGGCCGGGGTCACGCCGCCGGCCACGTGGGAGGAGTTCGCCGCCGCCGCGCGCACCTACCGCGCGGCGATGCCGGACTCGTACCTGACGAACCTGCCGGGCAACGACGCGGGCCAGCTCGTGGGGCTGCTGTGGCAGTCCGGCGCCCGCCCGTTCGGCTACGACGGCGAGGAGACCGTGACGATCGACCTCGACACGCCGCAGGTGCAGCGCGTCGTCGAGCTGTGGGACACGCTGATCCGGGAGGACCTCGTCGCCGTCGACCCGGACTTCACCGACCAGTGGTACCAGGGCCTGAGCAACGGCAGGTACGCCTCGTGGCAGGCCGCGGCGTGGGGCCCGGTGTACCTGCAGGGCACCGCCGGCACGACGTCCGGCCTGTGGCGCGCGGCGCCCATCCCGCAGTGGGCGCCGGGGGAGAACGTGTCGAGCAACTGGGGCGGCTCGACCGACGCCGTCCTGACGACGACGCAGAACCCGGTCGCGGCGGCCGAGCTGGCCCGGTGGATCAACACCGAGGAGGAGCCCGCCGTGCGGCTCGCGACCGAGCAGTTCCTGTTCCCCGCCTACGACCCGGTCCTCACCCACCCGGACTTCGTCGGGCAGGAGGCCGAGTTCTACGGCGGGCAGCGGGTCAACCAGGTGTTCGCCGAGATCACCGGGACGGTGAGCAGCGACTTCGGCTGGCTGCCGTTCACGGACTACGTGTACGCGTCCTACAACGAGACCGTCGGCGCGGCCATCGCCGACCGCGACCCGCTGGCGCCGGCCGTCGAGGCGTGGGCCGCTGACCTCGTCGCCTACGCGCAGGAGCAGGGCTTCACCGTGGAGTGAGCGCGGCGGCCGGTGACCGCGCCCGCGCGGACGCACCGCCCCGACCCGACAGGAGGCGGACGACGATGTCCACGAGCACCACAGCGGCGCCCCCGGGCGTCCACCGGCCGGACCCGGTCCGGCCGCGGCGGCGCACGCTGCGCCGGCCCGAGATGATCGCGGCGTACCTGTTCGTCGCACCCTTCTTCGTCGTCTTCCTCGCGATGGTCGTCGCGCCCCTGGTGTACTCCGGCTACCTCTCCCTGTTCCGCGAGCAGCTGGTCGGCCGGACCGTCTGGGTGGGGCTCGGCAACTACGCCGACGCGCTCGCCGATCCCGAGTTCCTCGGCGGCGTGCTGCGGGTGCTGCGGTTCTTCGCGATCCAGGTGCCCGTGATGCTCGGCCTGGCCGTGCTCTTCGCGCTGGTGCTCGACAGCGGGCGGCTGCGCCTGCAGCGCTTCGTCCGGCTGTCGATCTTCGTGCCCTACGCGGTGCCCAGCGTCATCGCCGCGCTCATGTGGGGGTACCTCTACGGGCCCGACTTCGGCCCGTTCGCCCAGCTCGCGGAGGCGGTGGGGGCGTCGGCGCCGCAGTTCCTGTCCGACCGGTGGGCGCTCGCGTCGATCGCCAACATCGTCACCTGGGGCTTCGTCGGCTACAACATGATCATCCTGTACGCGGCGCTGCGGTCGGTGCCGACCGAGCTCTACGAGGCCGCGCGCATCGACGGCGCGAACGAGGCCCGCATCGCGTGGTCGGTCAAGCTGCCGACGATCCGCCCGGCGCTGCTGCTCACCCTGATCTTCTCGGTGATCGGGTCGCTGCAGCTGTTCAACGAGCCGAACCTGCTGCGCAACCTCGCACCGAACGTCATCGGGGCGGCCTACACGCCGAACCTCTACGCGTACAACCTCGCGTTCGTGAACCAGGAGATCAACTACTCCGCGGCGATCGCGTTCCTGCTCGGCCTCGTCATCATGATCGTGTCGTACGTGGTGCAGCTGGGCTCGCAGCGACGGGAGCGCCGCTCATGACCACCCAGCCCCTGGCCGCGCGCCCCGCGGCGGGCACCGACGTCACGGACCCGCCCGTCGACGCACCCCGTCCCGGCCGCCGGCGCCGCGGCGCGTCCGGCGGACCCAGCACGGTGCTGACCGTCGGGATGCTCGTGTGCGTCGCGTACTTCCTGCTGCCGCTCGTGTGGGTCGTCGTCGCGTCGACCAAGTCGAACGCGGACCTGTTCTCCACGTTCGGGCTGTGGTTCGCCGACGACCTCCAGCTCGTGGCGAACCTGCGCGACGTGTTCACCGCACAGGACGGTGTGTTCGTCCTGTGGCTGCGCAACAGCGTCGTCTACGCCGTCGTGAGCGCCGCGGGCGCCGCGGTGCTCGCGACGCTCGCGGGGTACGCGTTCGCCAAGCTGCGCTTCCCCGGCGGGAACGTGCTGTTCTCGGTCGTCCTCGGCGCCGTGATGATCCCGACGACCGCCCTGGCGATCCCGACCTACCTGCTGTTCGCCGAGGCCGGCATGACGAACACCGCGTGGGCGGTGATCGTCCCGTCGCTGGTCAGCCCGTTCGGGGTGTACCTCATGCGGGTCTACGCCGAGGGGGCGGTGCCGGACTCGCTGCTCGAGGCGGCCCGCGTCGACGGCGCCGGGGAGACGCGCATCCTCGTGCGCGTCGTGCTGCGCCTGCTCGCACCCGGCGTCGTCACGGTCCTGCTGTTCCAGCTCGTCGCGACCTGGAACAACTACTTCCTGCCGCTGATCATGCTCAACAGCGCCGACCTGTACCCCCTCACGGTGGGCCTCGCGCAGTGGCAGGCCACGTCGGCGGCGGGGTCGGGTTCGCAGGCGCTCTTCTCGACCGTGATCACCGGGTCGCTCGTGTCGATCATCCCGCTCGTGGTCGCGTTCCTGTTCCTCCAGCGGTACTGGCAGTCGGGCCTCGCGACCGGCGGGGTGAAGCAGTGACGCACGGACGACCCGCAGCACCGACGAGAGGACCCGCGACGTGCCCACCCTTCCCCGGCCCGTGCTCTTCGGGGCGGCGTACTACCACGAGTACCAGCCGTCCCCCCGGCTCGAGCAGGACCTCGACCTGATGGCCGAGGCGGGCTTCTCCGTCATCCGCGTCGGGGAGTCCGTGTGGTCGACGTGGGAGCCCGAGGACGGGGTCCTCGACCTCGACTGGCTGCAGCCGGTCGTGGACGGCGCCCACGCGCGCGGGATCGCGACGGTCCTCGGCACGCCGACGTACGCCGTGCCGCCGTGGCTCGCGCGCAAGCACCCGGAGATCGCGGGGGAGAGCGCCACGGGGCGCCGCATCCCGTGGGGCGCGCGGCAGGAGGTCGACCTCACGCACCCGGCGTTCCGCTTCCACGCCGAGCGCGTGATCCGGGCCGTCGTCGGGCGGTACGCCGACCACCCCGGGGTCGTCGGGTTCCAGGTCGACAACGAGCCCGGCCTGCACCTGCTGCACAACCGGGGGGTGTTCCAGTCGTTCGTCGACCACCTGCGCCACACGTACGGCGACGTCGCCACGCTGAACCGCGAGTGGGGGCTCACCTACTGGTCGCACCGCCTGTCGACGTGGGGCGACCTGTGGACGCCCGACGGCAACAGCGCCCCGCAGTACGACCTCGCGTGGCGCCGGTTCCAGGCCCGGCTCGTGAGCGAGTTCATCGCGTGGCAGGCGCAGGTCGTGCGCGAGTACGCGCGGGACGACCAGTTCGTCACCACGTGCCTGGCGTACTCCCGTCCCGCCGTCGACGACCCCGACCTCACGGCGTCGCTCGACGTCACCGCGGGCAACCCGTACTACGCGATGCAGGACGCGCTCGCGCTGCCGTGGACGCCCGGGTCGCCGCAGGGGTGGACGACGTCCGGCACGTGGAGCGTCGTGCACAGCGCGGACCGCATGTACTCCTCCAAGCAGGCGCCGTTCCTCGTCACGGAGACCAACGCCGGGGCGATCGGCGGCCCGGCGGCGAACTTCCCCGCCTACGACGGGCAGTGGCGGCAGGTCGCGTGGGCCATGGTGGCGCGCGGTGCCCGGATGATCGAGTACTGGCACTGGCACACGCTGCACCACGGGGCGGAGACGTACTGGGTCGGGGTCCTCCCGCACGACCAGCAGCCGGGCCGCGTCTACGACCAGCTCGCGGCGCTCGGCGCCGAGCTGCGCGCGGCCGGCGACGCGGTCGCGGGGCTCGTGCCCGACGCCGGCGTCGGCCTGCTGTGGTCCAACGCGTCGAAGTGGGCGCTGACCTTCCAGCCGTCGCTCGCCGACGGTGCGGAGCCCGACCCGCGCACGTACGAGCACGTGGTCGAGGCGTTCGCGCGCGGTGCCTTCGACGCGGGCGTGGGGGTGCGGATCCTGCACGACGTGCAGGTGACCGGCGAGGTGCCGCCCGGCGGCGACGGCCGGGTGCGCGGTGCGTCGGACGCGGCCGGGGGCCTGGACCCCGCGCAGGTCGCGCGTGAGCTGCCCGTGCTGCTCGTGCCGGCGCTCTACGTGGCGACCGACGCGCTGCTGGACTGGCTCGGGGCGTACGCCGCGGCGGGCGGGCACCTCGTGCTCGGGCCCCGCACCGCGTACGCCGACCACGAGGCCCGGGCCCGGCTCGAGCGCAAGCCCGCGCGCCTGGCCGACGCCGCGGGCGTCGGCTACCAGGAGCTCACGAACCTGTCGGCACCGGTGCCCGTGCGGGCGACGGGGGACACCGGCCGGGACGGCCGGGGGGACCGTCCGGCGGACGGCCTGGTGCTCCCGCCCGGCGCGTGCGCGACCGGCTGGGTCGACGGGCTGCAGGCCGGTGGGCGGGCGCGCGTGCTCGTCGAGTACGAGCACCCCCACCTGGCCCGCTGGCCCGCGGTGACCACCGCCGGGCACGGTCGCGGCCGGGTCACCACGGTGGGTACCGTGCCGGACGCCGTGCTCGCCCGCGCGCTGCTGACGTGGCTGGCCCCGGCGGACGACGACTGGCGGCGCGCCGTGCGCCAGCCGGTGACCGTCCTGTCGGGGAAGTCGGCCGCGGGCCGGCGCGTGCGGTTCGTGCACAACTGGTCGTGGGAGCCGACGGCTCTCGCGGCCCCCGTCGCGGTGACCGACGCGTTGTCGGGGGCTGCCGTCGGCGCGGGCGAGCCGGTCGAGCTCGGGGCGTGGGACGTGCGGGTGCTCGTGGAGGTCTGACGGGCGGGAGGGAGGCGGACGTGCGGGTGGCGGTGCGGGTGCGGCCCGGTGCGTCGCGCACGCGCGTCGGCGGCACGTACGGCGACCGGCTCGTCGTCGCGGTGACTGCGCGCGCCGTCGACGGTGCGGCGACCGCGGCGACGCTGCGGGCCGTCGCGGACGCGCTCGGCGTCCGGGCGCGGCACGTCGCGCTCGTGGCGGGCGCGACCAGCCGGGACAAGGTGCTCGAGGTCGAGGACACCGCGGTGACGCCCGACGTGCTGGCGCGGCTCGAGGCGGTGCGCGCGGGCTGAGGCGGGAACGGGCGCGGCCTCAGCGGCGCCCCCGCATCGCGTCGCGCAGGACCCCGAACACGTCGGTGTTGTCCTGCGACCGGGCCAGCCGGTCCGCACCCGGTCCCTCGGCGGTGAGCGGTGTCGACGCGCCCGTGTGCCCGCCGGTGGTCCAGTCCACCGTGAACTGCAGGTCGCTGCCGGCGACCGGGAACGGCCCGTCCTCGAGGCTGCGCGCCACCGCGGGGTCGGTGCTCGCGGGGTCGCCGGACTCGTCCTCCGGGTCGACGTTCTCGACCGCGAGGCCCCCGGTCTCGTGGTCGCCCACGACGACGACCAGCGTGCCGCGGTGGCGGGCCGCGAAGTCGCGCACGACGGCGACGGTCTCGTCGAACGCCTGCCCCGCCTGGAGCGTGCGCGGGGCGTTGTTGTTGTGCGCGAACTCGTCGATCGCCTCCTCCTCGACGAGGAGGAAGAAGCCGTGGCGGTCGTCGGAGAGCACGTCGAGCGCCTTGCGCGTCATGGTCGCGAGCGGGACGACGGGCGCGTACTCGTCGCCCTGCCCCTCGGGCGCCTGCTCGAACATCTCCTCGTTCGCGAACAGCCCGAGGATCCGGTCCGACCGCGTGGCGGCGAGCTCGTCGGCCGTCGTGACGTAGTCGTACCCGATGGCCTCCGCGCGCTCGACGAGGTTCCCGTGCCTGCCCTGGCTGACCTCCGGCCGGGGGTCGTCCGGGTCGTCCGGGTACGCGCCCTCGTCGCCCGCCGGGTACCACCAGTCCTCGCCGCCGCCGAGGACGACGTCCGGTCGGGTGTCGTCCAGGTACTGGCGGGCGATCTCGCTCTGGTCGGCGCGGTCCGGCACGTGCGCCCCGAAGGCTGCCGGCGTGGCGTCGGTGACCTGCGCGGTCGTGACGAGCCCCGTCGCCTTGCGCTGCCGCTGCGCGAGCTCGAGGAGCGTCGGCACGGGCCTGCCGTCGACGTCGACGGACACCGCGCCGTTGTACGTGCGCACGCCGGTGGCGAACGCGGTGGCGCCGGCAGCGGAGTCCGTGACGGCCTCGTCGGGGTCCGCCGAGTCGGTCCGGGTCCAGCCCGCGTACCGCAGGCCGTCCATCGCCAGCTCGCCGTCCTGCCCCACGGTCGCGAGCCGGATCGCGTCGCGCGCCGCGATGCTGAGCCCGTCCCCGACCAGCAGGACGACGTTGCGCGCGGCCGGCCCGGCGCCGCCGCGCCCGTGCTCCGGCTCGCTCCCGCCGGGCCGCCCGGTGTCGGTCAGCCCCGCCGCCCCGAGGCCGAGCGTGAGCGCGAGCGCCCCGCCGGCCGCGATCCTTCCTCGTCGTACGTCGCGCACGTGCATCTGCCGCCCCCGTCGTCGAACTCCGTCGTTCACCGTGACGTCGGCCGGGCCCCGCGGGGTCCGCTGCCCCCCATGCTCGGCCGGACCCGGGCCGGCCCGCAAGGCCCCGGGCGGGCCCGTCCGGCCGCTCGCGTCGTCCGGATCGGCCGAGTTGCCGGGTGTGCTTGCTGAAAGTTGATGCAAGCGGTTACCGTCGCGGGACTGCCCACCTTCCGGCACGACGTCGTGCCGTGACGAAGGAGTCCCCGATGGTCGGCGTCCCCGCGCGTCCTGGCTCGTCCCTGCCCTCCCGCCGGTCCCGACCGGCGTCCTGGCCTCCTCCCCGCCCCGGCCGCCGGCTGTCGGCTGCCGTGACGGCACTCGCGGTCGGCACGGTCGGCGCCGTCGCGGCGCTCGCGCCGACCGCCGCGACGGCGGCCCCCGGCGGCGCCGCGCTCGTCGGCAGCCTGCAGAGCGAGCTCGGCTGCGCCGCGGACTGGGACCCGGCCTGCGCCGCGACCGAGCTCGCGGCCACGGACGTGCCGGGCCGGTACGCCGCCACCTTCACGGTCCCGGCGGGCAGCTGGGAGTGGAAGGTCGCGCTCGACGACGCCTGGGACGCCGCCTACGGCGCGGACGGCGGCGCGGCGAACACCCCGCTCGTCGTCGCCGGCCCGGCCGAGCTGACGTTCACCTACGACGACGCGAGCCACCGCACGGCCGTGACCGTGGCCGGCCTGCGCGCCGGCTACACCGACGCGGACGCCGACCTGGTGGCCGAGCCCGCACGCGACGCGGGCGCGGGCGAGCAGTTCTACTTCGTCATGACCGACCGGTTCGCGAACGCGGACCCGTCGAACGACACCGGCGGCCTGACGGGCGACCGGCTCACGACCGGGCTCGACCCGACCGACAAGGGCTTCTTCCACGGCGGCGACCTGGCCGGCCTGCGCGAGCGGCTCGACTACGTCGAGGGTCTGGGCACGACCGCGATCTGGCTGACCCCGTCGTTCCTCAACCGCCCGGTGCAGGGCGAGGGCGCGAACGCGTCGGCCGGCTACCACGGCTACTGGGTCACCGACTTCACGCAGATCGACCCGCACCTGGGCACGAACGCGGAGCTGAAGGCGCTGATCGACGACGCGCACGCGCGCGGCATCGACGTCTACTTCGACATCATCACCAACCACACCGCCGACGTCATCGACTACGCGGAGCAGGAGTACTCCTACGTCGAGCAGTCCGCGGAGCCGTACCGCGACGCGGCGGGCGAGGCGTTCGACCCCGCGGAATTCGCGGGCACCGGCGACTTCCCGGCGCTCGACCCGGCGACGTCGTTCCCGTACACGCCGGTGGTCGACCCGGCCGACGCGGACCTCAAGGTCCCCGGCTGGCTCAACGACCCGACGCTCTACCACAACCGGGGGAACTCGACGTGGACGGGTGAGTCCGTCACGTACGGCGACTTCGACGGCCTCGACGACCTCATGACCGAGCACCCCGACGTCGTCGAGGGCTTCGTCGACGTCTACGAGGCGTGGGTCGACCTCGGCATCGACGGGTTCCGCATCGACACGGTCAAGCACGTGGACGGGGAGTTCTGGGAGACCTTCACCGCCGGGATCGCGGAGCACGCGGCGTCGGTCGGCAACCCCGAGTTCTTCATGTTCGGCGAGGTCTACGACGCGGACTCCGCCAAGACGGCGCCGTACGTGCGCGACACGGACATGAACGCCGTCCTCGACTTCTCGTTCCAGGCCGCCGCCGCCAACTACGCCAAGGGCCTGTCCGCCGCCGGGCTGCAGGCGCTGTACGCGAGCGACGACCGCTACACGACGCCCACGAGCAACGCGCAGGCGCTGCCGACGTTCCTCGGCAACCACGACATGGGCCGCATCGGGTACGCCGTCAAGGACGCGGGCAGCGCGCAGGACCGCTCGGGCCTGGCGCACAGCCTCATGTACCTGACCCGCGGGCAGCCGGTCGTCTACTACGGCGACGAGCAGGGCTTCGTCGGCGCGGGCACGCTCGGCGGCAAGGACAAGGACGCCCGCCAGTCGCTGTTCGCCACGCAGGTCGGCGAGTACGCGGACCAGGCGCTGCTCGACGGGACGACCGCCGGGTCGGTCGACCGGTTCGGCACGGACACCGCGCTCTACGGGCACATCGCACGCCTCGCGCGGCTGCGCGCCGAGACGCCCGCGCTCACCGAGGGCGCGCAGCTGGAGCGGTACGCCGAGGGTGCGGTGTACGCGTTCTCCCGCGTGGGTGACGACGACGTCGAGCACCTCGTGGCGACCAACAACGCCACCGCCCCGGCGACGGTCACGGTCGACACGCTGACGCCGGGCGCGACGTTCACGCCGCTGCTCGCCACGACCGGCACCGCCACGGCCGACGCACCGCCGGTGACGGCGGGCGGCGACGGCACGGTGCAGCTCACCGTCCCGGCACTCGGCGCGGTGGTCCTGCGCGCCGACGGCCCGGTCGCCGCCGGTGACGGCGCGATCACCGTGACCGCGCCCGGCGCCGGCGCCGCGGTCGCCGGCTCCGCCCCGGTCTCCGCGGACGTCGCGGACGACGTGCTGGCGACGACGTCCTTCGCCTACCGCGTCGTCGGCTCCGACGACTGGACGCCCCTCGGCACCGCCGAGACCACCACGCCGCGCGTGTTCCACGACGTCGACGACCTGGCGCCCGGCACCCTCGTCGAGTACCGCGCCGTGCGCGAGGACGCCGCGGGCGACCGCAGCGCCGCGTCCACGTACGCGAGCGTCGGCGTGGCCGTCGACGGCGTCGTGCCGCCGACGGGGCCGACCGACCTCGTCGTCACGGTCCCCGGCAGCCACAACGCCGCGATGGGCTGCGCGGGCGACTGGCAGCCGGACTGCGAGGCGGCGCGCCTCGAGCAGGTGGCCGGCACGGTCTACGCCGGCACGTTCACGCTGCCGCCGGGCTCCTACGAGTACAAGGTCGCGATCGGCGGCACGTGGGACGAGAGCTACGGCACCCCCGACGGCGGCAACATCACGTACACCGTGGCGGGCGACGCGCCGCAGCAGGTCACGTTCGTCTACGACCACGCCACGCACCAGGTGACGTCGTCGGCGCAGGGCCCGCTGCTCACGCTGCCGGGCAGCGCGCAGAGCGAGCTCGGCTGCGCCGCCGACTGGGACCCCGCGTGCCTGGCCGCCGTGCTCATCGACGGCGACGGCGACGGCACGGCGACGTTCACGGCGCAGGACCTGCCGGCCGGCACCTACGAGGTGAAGGTCGCGCACGGGCTGTCGTGGGCCGAGAACTACGGAGCGGGCGGCGCCCCCGGCGGCGCGAACATCGCCTTCTCCGCGCCCGGCGGCGAGCCCGTGACGTTCACGTACGACCTGGCGACGCACGTGCTCGAGATCGGCACGCAGGACCCGGCGCTGCCGGGGACCGGCCAGTCCGCCGCCCACTGGGTGGAGCAGGACCTGCTCGCGTGGCCCGCGTCGTTCGTCGCGGCGGGCACGGACCCCGCCGACCTCGCGTTCACGCTGCACGGCTCCGCCGACGGCTCGCTCGAGGTGGTCGACGGCGAGGTGACCGGCGGCGAGGCGCACGCGCTCGCGGTCGACCCCGACGGGCTGGGCGCGGACGTGCTCGCACGCTTCCCGGCCCTCGAGGGCCACCTGGCCCTGCGGCTCGAGGACGCGGACCGCGCGACGGTCGAGCGGCTGCTCACGGGCGAGCTGCTCGTGCGCCAGGCGGCGGCAGACGGCACCGCGCAGGCGGTCACCGGGGTGCAGGTGCCCGGTGTCCTCGACGACCTCTACGCCGACGCGGCGGCCGACCGCGCGTACGGCACGACGTGGCGAAAGGGCGCCCCGGCGCTGGCGCTGTGGGCACCCACCGCCCAGGACGTCGACCTGCTCGTGTGGCCGGCGGACCGCCGGGGCGCGATCGACACGAGCGCCGAGCCGACGCGCGTCGCGGCCGAGCGGCAGGGCGACGGCGCCTGGACGGCGTCCGGCCCGAAGGCGTGGGCCGGTGCGGCCTACCTGTGGGAGGTCACGGTGTACGCGCCCACCACGGGCGCCGTCGAGGTCAACCGGGTCACCGACCCGTACGCGGTCGCGCTCACGCTCAACAGCACGCACGGCGTCCTCGTCGACCTCGACGACCCGCGCTACCGGCCGAAGGAGTGGGAGAAGGCGGAGCAACCCGTCGTCCGGCCGGTCGACCAGACCATCTACGAGCTGCACGTGCGCGACTTCTCGATCTCCGACGCCACCGTGCCCGAGCGGCTGCGCGGCACGTACGGCGCGTTCGCGGTGCGCAGCAGCGACGGGCGCGACCACCTGCGCCGGCTCGCCGACGCGGGGCTGACGACCGTGCACCTGCTGCCGACGTTCGACATCGCGTCGATCGAGGAGGACCGGTCCGCGCAGGCCACCCCGCAGTGCGACCTGGCGGCGCTGCCGCCGGACTCGCCCGAGCAGCAGGCGTGCGTCACCGCGGTCGCGGGGCAGGACGCGTTCAACTGGGGCTACGACCCGTGGCACTGGACCGTGCCGGAGGGCTCGTACGCGGTCGACGCCACGGGCGGGGCGCGCGTCGCGGAGTTCCGCTCCATGGTCGGGGCGCTGCACGCCGACGGCCTGCAGGTCGTGCTCGACCAGGTGTTCAACCACACGGCGGCGAGCGGGCAGGACGCGAAGAGCGTCCTCGACCGCGTCGTCCCGGGGTACTACCACCGGCTGAACGCGACCGGCCAGGTCGAGACGTCCACGTGCTGCCAGAACGTCGCCACCGAGCACGCGATGGCGGAGAAGATGATGGTCGACTCGGTCGTCACGTGGGCCCGGGACCACAAGGTCGACGGCTTCCGGTTCGACCTCATGGGCCACCACTCGCGCCAGACCATGGAGCGGGTCCGGGCGGCGCTCGACGAGCTGACCCCGCGCCGCGACGGCGTCGACGGCCGGGACGTCTACCTGTACGGCGAGGGCTGGAACTTCGGGGAGGTCGCCGACAACCGGCTGTTCGAGCAGGCCACGCAGGGTCAGCTGGGCGGCACGGGGATCGGCACGTTCTCCGACCGGCTGCGCGACGCCGTGCGCGGCGGGGGCCCGTTCGACGAGGACCCCCGCCTGCAGGGCTTCGGCTCGGGCGCGTACACCGACCCGAACGGCGCCCCGGTCAACGGCACGCAGGACGAGGAGCTGGCCCGCGTGCGCCACCAGGCCGACCTGGTCCGGCTCGGCATGGCGGGCAACCTGCGCGACTACGAGCTGCTCGCGAGCGACGGCACGGTGCGGCGCGGCGACCAGCTCGACTACAACGGCCAGCCGGCCGGCTACGCCGACTCCCCGGAGGAGGTCGTCACCTACGTCGACGCGCACGACAACGAGACGCTGTTCGACAACCTGTACCTGAAGCTGCCGCGGGACACCCCGATGGCGGACCGGGTGCGGATGAACACGGTGTCGCTCGCGACGACCGCGCTCGCGCAGACGCCGTCGTTCTGGCACGCGGGGGCGGACCTGCTGCGGAGCAAGTCGCTGGACCGCAACAGCTACGACTCGGGCGACTGGTTCAACGTCCTCGACTGGTCCGGGCAGACCAACGGCTTCGCCCGCGGCCTGCCGCCGGCCGCGGACAACGAGGCGAAGTGGCCGTACCAGCAGCCGCTGCTGGCCGACCCGGCGCTCGTGCCGACCCCGCAGGACATCGCGACGGCGAGCGACGCGGCCGCGGACCTGCTGGAGCTGCGCTCCTCGACCCGCTTGTTCCGCCTGGGCTCGGCGGACCTGATCGAGCAGAAGGTCACGTTCCCGGGCTCGGGGCCGGACGCCGACCCGGGCGTGGTCGTCATGCACGTCGACGACCGCACGGGCTACGACCGCGACGCCCGCCGCTGGCGCACGGACGTGGACCGCCGGCTGGACGGGGTGCTCGTGGTCGTGAACGCCTCCGACGAGCCGACGACGCAGACGTTCGGCGCGCTCGCGGGCCGGCGGTACGCGCTGTCGCCCGTGCAGCAGCACGGGTCCGACGCGGTGGTCCGGACGACCACCTGGCAGCGGGGGAGCGGGACGGTGACGGTGCCGCCGCGCACGGTCGCGGTGCTCGTCGAGGCGGCGCCGCAGCTGCCGCCGGGTCTCGGCGGGTCGTTCCCGGGCAGCCTGGTCGACCATGTCCTGGACTGGTGGCGCGGCCTGTTCGGCTGACCTCTCCCGACGGTGCGCCGGGTTCATGCCTTCGCGGCGTGAACCCGGCGCACCTGTCTGTCCCGGTGTGTGCGTGCTCGCAGGACCCGGTGCGCGCCGCGGCGGGGAGGACACGATGTGGTAACGGGTGTTGCACCGACATAGGCTTCAGGTCTTGAATCCAACCGACGCCGCGTCGCGTCGGCGGCACCGCAGCCGCCACGACGACCGGACCGGGCAACGGGTGCCCGGGCCGACTGCGGCACGAGAAGGAGCGGACAACGATGTCACTGGGTTGGAAGAAGACTGCGACCGGTCTGGTCACCGCGGGTCTGCTCGTCGGGTCGCTCGCCGCGTGCAGCCAGGAGCGGGACTCCGGCGGCGGCGACGCGGGCGGCGGCGAGACGGCGGCCGCCGAGGACACGCTGGTCGGGATCGCCATGCCCACCAAGAGCCTCGAGCGGTGGAACCGCGACGGCACGCACCTGGAGGAGCTCCTCCAGGGCGCCGAGTACGAGACGACGCTGCAGTACGCCGACAACAAGGTCGACCAGCAGCTCACGCAGATCGAGAACATGATCAACCAGGGCGCCGACGTCCTCGTCATCGCCCCGATCGACGGCACCACCCTCGGCCCGGTCCTCGACCAGGCCGCGGAGCAGGACATCACCGTCATCGCGTACGACCGCCTCATCAACGACAGCGAGCACGTCGACTACTACGCGACGTTCGACAACTACGAGGTCGGCAAGATGCAGGGCGAGTTCATCGCCGAGCAGCTCGACCTCGAGGGCGGCGCCGGCCCGTTCAACCTCGAGCCGTTCGCCGGGTCCCCGGACGACAACAACGCCAAGTTCTTCTTCTCCGGCGCGTGGGACGTCCTCAAGCCCTACGTCGACGGCGGCCAGCTCGTCGTGCCCTCGAACAAGGCGCCGGCGTCCAACGACGACTGGCAGAGCATCGGCATCCAGGGCTGGGGCTCCGACGCCGCGCAGTCCGAGATGGAGAACCGCCTCAACTCGTTCTACGGCGGGGGCCAGCAGGTCGACGTCATCCTGTCGCCGAACGACTCGCTCGCGCTCGGCATCGCGCAGGCGCTCGCGGGCAACGGCTACGCGCCCGGCGACGAGTACCCGGTCCTGACCGGGCAGGACGCGGACCTCGCGAACGTGCAGAACATGATGGCCGGCAAGCAGTCCATGACGGTCTGGAAGGACACCCGCACGCTGGGCGACCAGGTCGCGACGATGGTGCAGCAGATCGTCGCGGGCGAGGAGGTCGAGGTCAACGACGAGGAGACCTACGACAACGGCGTGAAGGTCGTCCCGACGTACCTCCTGCCGCCGGAGGTCGTCACGCCCGACACGGTGGAGTCCGCGCTCGTGGAGTCGGAGTTCTACACCGCGGACGACCTCGGCCTCTGACGGGTCCGCACCACCCGCACCCATCGGAACCGGCACGGCCGGCCGGTCCCGGCCCCGCCCTCGGGCGAGGGCCGGGACCCGCCGGCCCGCCCGGACCCCAGCGAGGACACATGGACACCGAGCACATCCTCGAGATGCGCGGCATCACCAAGAAGTTCCCGGGCGTCGTGGCGCTCGCCGACGTCACCCTGGCCGTGCGCCGCGGCGAGATCCACGCGATCTGCGGCGAGAACGGCGCCGGCAAGTCGACGCTCATGAAGGTGCTCTCGGGCATCTACCCGCACGGCAGCTACGAGGGCGACATCGTCCTCGACGGCGACGTGCAGGAGTTCCGCGGCGTGCGCGACTCGGAGCGGCGCGGCGTCGTGATCATCCACCAGGAGCTGGCGCTCTCGCCGTTCCTGTCGATCGCCGAGAACATCTTCCTCGGCAACGAGCGCACCCACCGCGGCGTGATCGACTGGAACCGCACCAACGCCGAGGCGGCCCGGCTGCTCGCACGCGTCGGCCTCGACGAGCGCCCCGACACCAAGGTCATCGACATCGGCGTCGGCAAGCAGCAGCTCGTCGAGATCGCCAAGGCCCTGTCGAAGGACGTGAGCCTGCTGATCCTCGACGAGCCGACGGCCGCGCTGAACGACGAGGACAGCGCGCACCTGCTGACCCTCATCCGCGACCTCAAGGCCGAGGGCATCACCTCGATCATCATCAGCCACAAGCTGAACGAGATCGAGGCGATCGCCGACACCACGACGATCATCCGCGACGGCCGCACGATCGAGTCCATGGCGATGAACGGGGACGAGCCGGTCACCGAGGAGCGGATCATCCGCGGCATGGTCGGGCGCCCGCTCGACAACCGGTTCCCCGACCACGTGGGGACCATCGGCGACGAGGTCCTGCGCATCGAGGACTGGACCGTGCACCACCCCGTCGACCACGCGCGCAAGGTCGTCGACGGCGCGAGCCTCACGGTCCACCGCGGCGAGATCGTCGGCCTCGCGGGCCTCATGGGCGCCGGCCGCACGGAGCTCGCGATGAGCGTGTTCGGCCGCTCGTACGGCGCGAACATCTCCGGCCGCCTGTACAAGGACGGCAAGGAGATCCACGCCTCGAACGTGCAGCAGGCGATCGCCCACGGCATCGCCTACGCCACCGAGGACCGCAAGCGCTACGGCCTCAACCTCATCGACACCATCGAGCGGAACGTCTCCGCCTCCGCGCTCGGCAAGCTCTCCCGGCTCGGCGTCGTCGACCGCCGCGGCGAGGGCCGGGTGGCCGAGCAGTACCGGCGCGAGATGAACATCAAGGCGCCCAGCGTGGCGTCGCTGGTCGGCAAGCTGTCGGGCGGCAACCAGCAGAAGGTCGTGCTGAGCAAGTGGATCTACGCGGATCCCGACGTGCTCATCCTCGACGAGCCGACGCGCGGCATCGACGTCGGCGCGAAGTACGAGATCTACACGATCATCAACCGGCTGGCGGACGCCGGGAAGGGCGTGCTCGTCATCTCCTCGGAGCTGCCCGAGCTGCTCGGCATCTGCGACCGCATCTACGCGCTCAGCCAGGGCCGCGTGACCGGCGAGGTCCCGCGCGCCGAGGCCACCCAGGAGCGACTCATGCAGTACATGACGATGGACAAGGACGGGATCGCCCGATGAGCACCAGGACCGAGGTCAACATCTCCTCTCCGACGCCGCCGGACCTGCCGCGGCTGTCGATCGGGCAGCGCCTGCAGGGACTGGGCGGGAACGCGCGCCAGTACGGGATCTTCGGCGCGCTCATCGTCATCGTCCTGCTGTTCCAGGTGCTGACCGACGGCAAGCTCCTGCTCGCCAACAACGTCGCGGCGCTGTTCCAGCAGAACGCGTACGTCATGATCCTCGCGATCGGCATGGTCATGGTCATCGTGGCCGGCCACATCGACCTGTCGGTCGGGTCGGTCGTCGCGTTCGTCGGCGGCGTCGTCGCGGTGAGCATGCGCGACCACGACGTGCCGTGGGGCCTCGCGGTGCTGCTCGGCCTCGCCATCGGCTGCGTCGTCGGCGCGTGGCAGGGCTTCTGGGTCGCCTACGTCGGCATCCCGGCGTTCATCGTGACGCTGGCCGGCATGCTGGTCTTCCGCGGCCTCGCGCTCGCGGTCGTCGGCGAGACGGTCGCCGGCCTGCCGTCGTCCTTCATCAGCATCTCGAAGGGCTCGCTGCCCAACGTGCTCGGGTTCGCCGGCAACATGGACGTCGTCACCCTCGTCATCGGCGCGCTCGCGGTCGCGGCGATCGTCGTGTCGCAGCTGCGTGCCCGCCAGTCCCTGCGCAAGCACGACCTGCACGTCGAGGCCACGGGCCTGTTCGTGGCGAAGGTCGTGGCGATCGCGGCCGGCATCGGCGTCCTCACCGTCATCCTGTCGTTCTCGGCGGGCGGCACGCCCGTCGTCCTCGTGCTGGTCGGCGTCCTGGTCGTCGCGTACTCGTTCCTCATGGGGCGCACGGTCTTCGGGCGGCACATCTACGCGATCGGCGGCAACCGGCTCGCGGCGGGCCTGTCGGGCGTGAACACGCGGCGGGTCGACTTCTGGATCTTCGTCAACATGGGCCTGCTCGCCGGTGCGGCCGCGATCGTGACGACGGCCCGCTCGGGGGCGGCCACCGCGCAGGCGGGCGCGAACTTCGAGCTCGACGCCATCGCCGCCTGCTTCATCGGCGGGGCCGCCGTCACCGGCGGCATCGGCCGCATCTCCGGTGCCATCGTGGGTGCGCTCATCATGGGCGTGCTCAACATGGGCCTGTCGATCATGGCGGTCGACCCGTCGTGGCAGATGGTCATCAAGGGCCTCGTGCTCCTGCTCGCGGTGGCGTTCGACCTGCTCAACAAGCGGCGCGCGGGCACGCAGTAGCGCGTCGGCCGAGCGGGGGGACGGGTAGGTTGCCCGCGTGAGCAGGCGAGCGGCGGCAGCGGGCTCGCAGTCGTCCCTGCGGGAGGCCAACAAGGCGCTCGTGGTCTCGACGGTCCAGCGTTACGGCGGCCTCACCCAGGTCGAGCTCGCCGCCGCGACCGGCCTGTCGGCGGCGACGGTGTCGACGATCGTCCGCGACCTCCTGGCCGCGGGGGTCGTCGACACCGCCGTCACGACCCGCAGCGGGCGACGGGCGCAGATGGTCACCCTGGCCCGCCGCGTGGGCCTGGCCGTCGGCATCCAGATCGGGCACCGCCACCTGCGCGTCGTCCTGGGCGACTTCGCGCACGAGGTGGTCGCCGAGCAGACGCTGCCCCTGCCGCACGAGCACCGCTCGGACACGAGCCTCGACCGTGCGGCGCTGCTCGTGGTGGACCTCCTCGAGCGCATCGGCAGCGAGCTCGACGAGGTGGTCGGCATCGGGATCGGCGTGCCCGCGCCCGTCGACGCCAGCACCGGCATGGTGTCCGTGCCGGGCGTCCTGCGCGGGTGGGAGGGCGAGCACCTCGCGCAGGTCGTCGGCAAGCGGCTCGGCCGGCCCGTGCACGTCGACAACGACGCCAACCTCGGCGCGCTCGCGGAGTACACGCTCGGCGCGGCGCGCGGGTACCGCGACGCGGTGTACGTCCGGGCCTCCTACGGCACGGGCGCCGGCCTGGTCATCAACGGCCGCGTGCACCGCGGCTTCGCCGGCACGGCCGGCGAGATCGGCCACGTGCAGGTGGACCCGCAGGGGCTCATCTGCCGGTGCGGGTCGCGCGGGTGCCTCGACACGGTGGTCGGCGCCGCCGCGCTCGTGGAGCCCCTGCGCGCGAGCCAGGGGCCGCTGACGCTGCGCGACGTCATCGCGCGCGCCCGCGCCGGCGACCCGGGCACCGCGCAGGTCGTCGCCGACGCGGGCGCCACCATCGGCGCCGTCGTCGCCGGCCTCGGCATGGCCGTGAACCCGCAGTGCGTCGTCGTCGGCGGGGAGCTCGCCGAGACGGGGGAGGTGCTCCTGCAGCCCATGCGGGAGGCGATCCGCCGCCGCGTGCTGCTCAACCAGATCGCCCCGCTCGAGGTCGTGCCGGCCGAGCTCGGGGCGCGCGCCGAGGTGGTCGGCGCGCTCGTGCTGGCGCTGCAGTCGGCCGACGTGCCGGCGCGCGTCGACGACACCGCGGACCTGTCGGTGGCGGCACCGCCGGGCGACGCCGGGGCCGGGGGGACGCCGGACGGCGAGCGCGACGAGGACCGGGACCAGGGCCAGGACGAGGACGAGAGACGGGCGGCCGTCGGTTGACGACGCCGGAGCGGGGGGATTCACTGCACGTGTCACGTGCCCGACGGGGAGCAGGTGGACCGGAGATGGTCGAGAGGACGCGCACGCCGCTGCTGTCGATGCGCGGCATCACCAAGCGGTACGGCGCCGTGGAGTCGCTGGTCGACGTGGACCTCGAGGTGCACGCCCACGAGGTCGTCGCGCTCGTCGGCGACAACGGCGCGGGCAAGTCGACGCTCGCCAAGGTCGTCGCGGGCGTGGTGGTGCCCGACTCCGGGCTCGTGGAGGTCGACGGGGCGCCGGTGACGATCCCGAACCCCAAGGCCGCGCAGCGCCTCGGCGTCGCGACCGTCTTCCAGGACCTCGCGCTGTGCGACAACCTGGACGTCACGGCCAACCTGTTCCTCGGGCGTGAGATGCGCAGCGCCGGCGTGATGCAGGACAGCCGCATGGAGGCGATGGCCCGGTCGGTGCTGCGGGACCTCACCAGCCGGGTGCCGTCGGTGCGCACGCCGCTGTCGCACCTGTCGGCGGGCCAGCGCCAGTCCGTCGCCATCGCGCGCACGCTGCTCGGCTCGCCCCGGATCGTGGTGCTCGACGAGCCCACGGCGGCACTGTCCGTCGCGCACACCGCGGAGGTGCTCACGTACATCGAGCGGCTGCGCGACCTCGGCCTCGGCGTCATCCTGATCAGCCACAACATGAACGACGTGCGCGCGGTCTCCGACCGCATCGAGGTGCTGCGGCACGGCCGCAACAACGGGTCGTTCGACGCCCAGACCGCGAGCTACGGGGAGATCATCGGAGCGATCACGGGTGCCTCGCGCGTCGGCCGCCCGCTGCGCCCCGTGACCGCCGCGAGCTGAGACCGGCCGCCGTCCCGGCCGCCCGTGCCGTGGACGCGCGACCGCCCGCCGCGGCACCGGGACGACCGGTGCCGCGACGGGCGGGCGCGCGAGCGGAGCGTCGTCAGGCGGCGCGCCCGGCGACCGAGCGGAGGCCCAGCCCGCCGAGCAGGAACCCGACGCCGATCCCGACGAGGGCGGTCGCGACGCCGAACGCCACGACCGACGTGAGCAGCGACGCGCGCAGGAACGTGCCGGTCGTCGCCATGTCGCGCAGCGGGTCCTCCCGGTCGATCTCGGCGTAGGTGCGCCCGTCGGTCGCGGCGAGGACGTCGCTGCGGATGGCCTCGGTCTGCGCCCACGCCTCCCAGGGCGTGTCGAGCGACGCACCGACGAACGCGGGAGCGCTCTCGGCGACGGTCACGCCCTCGCTCGACAGCCCCGCGGCCGTCACGGCCCAGGTGCCGGCGCCGCCGAGCACGAACAGCGTGCCGAGGACGAGGAGCAGGGTGGCGACGAGCCGGGCGCGGCCCGACGCGGGTGCTGCGGGACGGTCGGCGAACGGTGCGCCGCCGGTGCCGGCGGACGTGGACGTGCTGGCGGGTGTGGACATCGGTGTACCCCCTGCGGTCGGCGGCGGTGGGGCCCCTCGGCGTGCGCCGGGCGGACCCGCACCATCGCGAAGCGGATGGCGAATCGGACGGACGTGCACGGATCGGACGTCCATCCGTCAGACGAGAGAACAGGCCGATCCGTTCAACGCGAACCCGGTCGGTGCTGCGTTGGTCCCGCCGTGGGTCCCGTTGAAGCCGATCTGGACGGAGCCGCCGGCCGGGATCGTGCCGTTCCACGCGGCGTTGCGGGCGGTGACCTGCGCCCCGGACTGCGTGACGACCGAGCTCCACGCCTGCGTCACCTGCTGCCCGGACGGGAACGTCCACGTGAGCGTCCAGCCGCTCACGGGCGCGGTGGACGTGTTGCGGACCGTGACGTTGGCCGTGAAGCCGGTGTTCCACTGGTTGACGCTCCACCCGACGCTGCACGCTCCCGCCGGGGTCGTCGGGGTGGGGGACGTCGTCGGCGACACGGTCGGCGTGGGGGAGACCGTGGGTGTGGGCGACGCCGTGGGCGTGGGGGAGACGGTGGGCGTGGGCGACACGGTGGGCGTGGGGGAGGTGGTCGGCGCGGGTCCGTCGAGGCCGAAGAACCGGATCGCCGCGGCCGCGTCGACCGGGAGGTTGTGCGACGTGCCGGCCAGGCTGTTGGCCTCGAGCGGTGCCTGGTCGCCCGTCCCACCGAAGCGCTGGCGCGTCCGGTTGCCGAGGGTCTCGGTGGAGCTCGGCGTGCTCGGCAGGCCCAGCACGTTCGTCCACTGCTCGATCGCCTCGCCGTGGTTCACGTAGCTGAGGGTCTCGTCGTTCACGCCGTGCCACAGCTGCACGCGGGGCCGGGCTCCGGTGTAGCCCGGGTACGTCGCACGTGCGGCGTCGCCCCACTGCTCTGCGGACTGCACGCGCCGGCCCTGCGCGCACTCGCTGTTCCAGCCCGCCTGCGCCGTCGTCCCGGGCTTCGCGCCGTTGGTCGCGAAGCACGTCGCCGGCACGCCGGCGAACGCGGAGCCGGCCGCGAAGACGTCGGGGTACTCCGCGAGCAGCAGCTGGGTGGTCATGGCGCCGGACGACACCCCGGTCACGAACACGCGGCGCGTGTCCGTCGCGTACCGCTGCTGCACGTGCCGCACCATCTGCACGATGCTCTGCGGGTCGCTGCCGCCGTCGCGCACGAGCGCGTTCGCCGACGACACGTCGAAGCAGCTGCCCGGCCGGTTCGTGCTCGGGTAGATCGCGATGAACCCGTGCTGCGACGCCAGCTCGTCGAACTGCGCCCCGCTGTACATCGCCTGCGCGCTGCCGGTGCAGTAGTGCACGACGACGAGGACGCCGGGGTTGGCGGCGAGCCGGTCGGGCACGAACAGGTGCATCCGCAGCCCGCCCGGGTTGGTGCCGAAGCCGCTGACCTCGACCAGCGAGGCCGCCTGGGCCGGTGGCGCGGTCGCGGTGAGGGCGACGCCGCCGGCGGCGGCCACCGTGAGGGCGGCGACCACGGCCGTGATCCGGCGCCGCACGGTGCGCAGGGCGCGCAACGGGTGCATCGGTGTTCCTCCTCGACGCCGGGTGGCGTCGCGGCGGGCCGCGACGCGGGCCCCGATATCGATATCGGGGCCCGCGGTCAGCATGCCGACGCCGCGCCCGTGGCGCAGGAGGCCGAAACGCTTCGTCCGCCCGGGAGGCGGCCGGTCAGCGGAAGACGATGGTGCGGTGCCCGTCGAGCAGGACGCGGTGCTCCGTGTGCCAGCGCACCGCGCGGGCGAGGGCCCGCCGCTCGACGTCCTGGCCCAGGCGCACCATGTCGTCGGCGGTACGCGTGTGGTCGACGCGCTCGACGTCCTGCTCGATGATCGGGCCCTCGTCGAGGTCGCCGGTCACGTAGTGGGCGGTCGCGCCGATGAGCTTCACGCCGCGGTCGTGCGCCTGGGCGTAGGGCCGGGCGCCCTTGAACGACGGCAGGAACGAGTGGTGGATGTTGATGACCCGGCCGGCGAGCGCCCGGCACAGGTCGTCCGAGAGGATCTGCATGTACCGCGCGAGGACGACGAGCTCGACGTCGAGCTCCTCGACCAGCTCGAGCAGGCGCGCCTCGGCCTGCGCCTTCGTCGCCGCGGTGACGGGCACGTGGTGGAACGGGATGTCGTAGAACCCCGCCATCGGCGCGAGCACCTCGTGGTTGGACACGACGGCGACGAGGTCGACCGGCAGGTCCTCGGAGCGCTGGCGGAACGCGAGGTCGTTGAGGCAGTGCGCCGCCGTCGACACCATGACCAGCGTGCGGACCTTGCGGCCGGCGACGTCGAGGTGCCACTGCATCGCGAATCGGCCGGCCAGCTCGCTCAGCGCGGCGGTCAGCTCGTCGTGCGTGGCGGCCGACGTCACCTGCACGCGCATGAAGAACAGCCCGGACAGCGCGTCGCCGAACTGCTGGGACTCCGTGATGTTGCCGCCGTGCTCGGCGAGGACCCCCGCGACGGCGGCGACGATGCCGGGTCGGTCGGGGCAGGAGAGCGTCAGCACCCAGTGCGTGGTCGGGTCATCCGAGGTGTGGGACACGGGGTCCGAGAGTAGTGCGCCTCGCCGCGCGGCTGACACGATGAGCCGCATGACGCAGGACGACCTCGACATCCGCCCGGTCACCGCCGACGACGCGGGTGAGCTGCTCACGCTGCGCCGTGCGGCGTTCGTGACGGAGGCGCAGCAGTACGGCGACCCGCACATCCCGCCGCTGACGCAGACCCTCGACGAGCTGCTCGCCGACCTGCACGCGGACGGCGTCATGACGCTCGGCGCGTGGCACGGGCACCGCCTCATCGGGTCCATCCGGGTGCTGGTCGAGGGCACCCGGGCGACGCTCGGCCGGTTCGCCGTCGCGCCCGACCTGCAGGGGCGTGGCGTCGGCACCGAGCTGCTCACGGCGATCCTCCCGTACCTGCCCGACGGCATCGAGGAGGTCTGGGTGTTCACCGGCCGCGACTCGGTGCAGAACATCGCCCTCTACGCCAAGGCCGGCTACGAGCACCAGCACGACCAGACGGCGGGCGACCTGACGTACGCGTACCTGCGCAAGCTGCTCGGCGAGGGCGAGCCGGCGCAGGCCTGACGCCGGGCGCGGCGTCCACCGCCGTCGCGGTCAGGAGGTGCGCGTCGTCGACGGTCGGCCGGCTGGCGGCGCGGGGACTCCGGCCGCCGGGGCCGGGGGCGCGCCGGGTGTGCGCCGGCGCCCGCGGAACAGCCTCCCCGCAGCGGGCTGACCGAGGACGACCCCGACGAGCACCGCCACGACGCCGAGCCCTTGCAGCGGCGTCAGGTGCTCGCCGCCGATCGCGAGGCCCACGGCCACGCCGGTGAGCGGGTTCAGCAGGCCCACGAGGCCGACGGCCCCCGCGGGCAGCCGGCGCAGCGCGGAGAACCAGGCGACGTACGCGAGCGCCGTCGCGACGAGCGAGACGTACGCGATGCCGAGCCACCCGCGCGCGTCGAGCGCCGGGGGAGCGCCCTCGGCGACGGCGGCGACCGGGACGAGCAGCAGGCCGCCCGCGACGAGCTGCCACGCCGTCGACGCGAGCACGTCGACGTCGTCCTTCCACCGGGTCGCGAGCACGAACCCGACGGACGACATGACCATCGCCGTGCCGCCGGCGAGCACGCCGACGGGGTTCACGGCGACCGCGCCGGTGACGAGCATCGCGACGACGCCCGCGAGCCCGACCATCGCGCCCACCACGGCGGCGGCGCGGGGTCGCTGCCCGAGCAGCGGCCACGCGACGAGCATGAGGACGAACGGCGCGACGGCCATGACGGTCGACGCGACCGACGTCGGCAGCAGCTGCGCCGCGACGTAGACGAGCACGAAGAACCCGCTCATGTTGAGCGCGCCGAGCACGAGCGACCGCCACCACCAGCGACCGCGGGGCGCCTGCCGGGCGAGGGCGAGCAGGACGAGGCCCGCGGGCAGCGCCCGCAGCACCGAGCCCCACAGCGGGGCGTCGGCGGGGAGGGTGTGCCGGGTGACGTAGTACGCGGCTCCCCAGGAGACCGGGGCGAGCGCCGCGACCAGGGACCAGCGCACGGAGCCGGCCGCGGCCGCGTTGTCTTCCACGGAAGGGAATCTATCTGACGTGGAAGATATGATCCACCCGTGAGCGACACGGACCTCCCGCCGGACTTCGTCGACGACGTCCGCGCCGCGTGGACGCGCGAGCGGCCCGACCTCGACGTGACCACGCAGGGCGTCTTCGGCCGGCTGAGCCGCGTCGCGCTCCGGGTCACGGACGAGCTCGTCGCGGTGTACCGGCAGCACGGCCTCGCCGAGGGCGACTTCGACGTCCTCGCGACGCTGCGGCGCGCGGGGGAGCCGTACGCGTACTCCGCGGGCGAGCTCGCCGAGCACACGCTGGTCACCAGCGGCGGCATGACCAAGCGCGTCGACCGGCTCGAGGCGGCCGGGCTGGTGCGGCGGCGGGTCAGCGAGACGGACGGCCGCGGACGCGTCGTCGAGCTCACCGACCGGGGGCGCGAGGTGATCGACGCCGCGTTCACCGACCACATCGCCAACCAGCACCGGCTCCTGGCGCTGCTGGACCCGGGCGACGCGGACCTGCTCGAGGACGTCCTGCGGCGCTGGCTCGCCCGCCTGGAGGACCTGCCGTCCCCCCGCTGACCGCCGCGCACCCACCGCCGAGACCGTGCATCCCGGGAGCTGTGGGCCCCGGGGGGACGGTCTCGACGGCGGCCGCGGTGCCGTGGGACGCGCCCGGCGGCCGCGTGCGCGGTTGGTAGGCTGTGCGGGTCGTGACTGGCGCAACAGGTGGGTCACCACCGGGGAGCGACGCAGCAGCTGGACCAACGGGTCGGACGCCTGGGCCCCTCGGTCGCCCCACACCGGCACTCCGTGTGTGCGGGTGCCCGGTGCGCCCGCACGGTTGACTGCGACAGGAGCCCAGCATGAGCGACAGCCTGCTCGACCAGAACATCTCCGAGCTCGACCCCGAGATCGCCGCCGTCCTCGACGGGGAGCTCGCCCGCCAGCAGGACACGCTCGAGATGATCGCGAGCGAGAACTTCGTCCCCCGCGCCGTCCTGCAGGCGCAGGGATCCGTGCTCACCAACAAGTACGCCGAGGGCTACCCCGGCCGCCGGTACTACGGCGGCTGCGAGCAGGTCGACATCGCCGAGACCATCGCGATCGACCGTGCCAAGGCCCTCTTCGGCGCCGAGCACGCCAACGTCCAGCCGCACTCGGGCGCGACCGCCAACGCTGCCGTGCTGCACGCGCTCATCAACGCCGGCGACCGGATCCTCGGCCTCGACCTCGCGCACGGCGGCCACCTGACGCACGGCATGCGCATCAACTTCTCGGGCAAGCTCTACGACGTCGCCGCGTACGGCGTCGACCCGCAGACGTTCCGCGTCGAGCCGGAGGCCGTGCGCAAGGCCGCGCTCGAGCACCGCCCCGACGTCATCATCGGCGGCTGGTCGGCCTACCCGCGCCACCTCGACTTCGCCGCCTTCCGCGAGATCGCCGACGAGGTCGGCGCGAAGCTCTGGGTCGACATGGCGCACTTCGCCGGCCTCGTCGCCGCGGACCTGCACCCGTCGCCCGTCCCGCACGCCGACGTCGTCTCCTCGACCGTGCACAAGACCATCGGCGGCCCGCGCTCCGGCTTCATCCTCTCGCGCGGCGAGTACGCCAAGAAGATCGACTCCGCCGTGTTCCCGGGCCAGCAGGGCGGCCCGCTCATGCACGTGATCGCCGCGAAGGCCGTCGCGTTCAAGGTGGCCGGCACCGAGGAGTTCCGCGACCGCCAGCAGCGGACGATCGACGGCGCGCGCATCATCGCCGAGCGCCTGACCGCGCCGGACGTCGCCGCAGCGGGCGTCTCCGTCCTCACGGGCGGCACCGACGTGCACCTCGTGCTCGTCGACCTGCGCCACTCGACCCTCGACGGCCAGCAGGCCGAGGACCTCCTGCACTCGGTCGGCGTCACGGTCAACCGCAACGCCGTGCCGTTCGACCCGCGCCCGCCGCGCGTCACGTCCGGTCTGCGCATCGGCACGCCCGCGCTCGCGACCCGGGGCCTCGGCGACGCCGAGTTCACCGAGGTCGCCGACATCATCGCCACCGCGCTCGTCGAGGGCACCGGTGCGGACGTCGACGCGCTGCGGGCGCGCGTGCGCAAGCTGACCGAGGCGTTCCCGCTGTACGCCGACCTGCAGCAGTACTGAGCGGAGGAGCGACCATGACCGCCCAGAAGCTCGACGGCACCGCCGCCGCCGCGGAGATCAAGGGGGAGCTGACGCAGCGCGTGGCCGCGCTCGCCGAGCGGGGCGTCGTGCCCGGGCTCGGCACGCTCCTCGTCGGCGAGGACCCCGGCTCGCGCTGGTACGTCGCCGGCAAGCACAAGGACTGCGCCGAGGTCGGCATCGCGTCGATCCGCGAGGACCTGCCCGCCGACGCCTCGCAGGAGGAGATCGAGGCGGCGGTCCGGCGTCTCAACGACGACCCGGCGTGCACCGGGTTCATCGTGCAGCTGCCGCTCCCCGACGGCGTCGACACCCACCGGGTGCTCGAGCTGATCGACCCGGCCAAGGACGCCGACGGGCTGCACCCGACGAACCTCGGGCGGCTCGTGCTGCGGGTGAACGGGCCGGTCGAGTCGCCGCTGCCGTGCACGCCCGCGGGCATCGTGGAGCTGCTGCGGCGGCACGGCGTCGAGCTCAAGGGTGCGGACGTGGTGGTGGTCGGCCGCGGGGTCACCGTCGGCCGCTCGATCGGCCTGCTGCTGACGCGCAAGGAGATCAACGCGACCGTCACGCTCACGCACACGGGCACGGTCGACCTGGCCGAGCACACGCGGCACGCGGACGTCGTCATCGCCGCGGCCGGCGTGCCCGGCATCATCACCGCCGACATCGTGAAGCCCGGCGCGGTCGTCGTCGACGTCGGCGTCTCCCGCGCCGTCGACCAGACGACGGGCAAGAGCCGCGTGGTCGGCGACGTGGACCCCGGCGTGTGGGACGTGGCGTCGTGGGTGTCGCCGAACCCCGGCGGTGTCGGCCCGATGACGCGGGCGATGCTGCTGCAGAACGTGGTCGGCACGGCGGAGCGGCTCGCCGGCTGACGTCGTCGCGACACGCAGGGCCCGGGTGCGTCCGCGCCCGGGCCCTGCGTCGTCCCGTGCGGGTCGTGCCCGGGCGGGCCGCGGGCCGATGAGTCGGGCACCCGGTGCCGGTCTGCCCCCGTGTCCCCCTCCGCGCAGGTGAAGGAGCACGACGATGGGCGCCGTCCGCACGCACCTCTGGTTCCCCGAGCACGGGTACCAGGCCGCCGAGTTCTACGTCTCGGTCGTCCCGAGCTCGCGCATCACGGCGGTCGTGGCGGCACCGCCCGGGGTTCCCGACGTGCACGAGGGCGATCCGTTCGTGGTCGAGCTGGAGCTCGACGGGCACGCGGTGACGATCCTCACCGCCGGGCCGGCGTTCCGGCTGGACGAGGCGTTCTCGCTCTACCTCGTCGCGGAGACGCAGGAGGAGGTCGACCACTACTGGGAGACGCTCACCGCCGACGGCGGCGAGCCCGGCCGGTGCGGCTGGCTGAAGGACCGGTTCGGCGTCTCCTGGCAGGTGGTGCCGCGCATGCTGGACGAGCTGTGGGGTCGCCCCGACGCTGCCGGGGTCCAGCGCGCCATGCAGCTGATGCTCGGGATGACGAAGATCGAGATCGCCCCGCTCGAGGCGGCGTACGCCAACGCCTGAACCGGGCGCCGGGGGAGCTCGCACGGCGCCGGGGTGTCGGTGGCGTGGGGGAGAATGTCCCGGTGCTGACCGTCGCCTCCGTCAACGTCAACGGGATCCGGGCCGCCTTCCGCCGCGGCATGCAGGAGTGGCTCGACGTCCGCAAGCCCGACGTCCTGCTGCTGCAGGAGGTCCGCGGCTCGGACGAGATCCTCGCCGACCACCTGTCCTCGGGCGGGTGGGACCTCGCGCACGAGGCCGCCGAGGCCAAGGGCCGCGCCGGGGTCGCCATCGCCTCGCGCGTGCCCATGAGCGCGGTGCGGATCGGCCTGGGCACGGGCGTGACGGGCGACTCCGGGCGCTGGGTCGAGGCCGACCTGGAGCTGCCCGCCGAGGACGGCCGCCCCGCGCGGTCGCTCACGGTCGTCTCGGCGTACATCCACTCCGCCACGGTCGGCACGCCGTCGATCGACGAGAAGTACGCCTTCCTCGAGCGTGTCACGGCCCGCATGCGCGAGCTGCAGGCGGACGGGCGGCTCGCCGTCGTCGCCGGCGACGTCAACATCGCGCACCGCGAGGTCGACATCAAGAACTGGAAGGGCAACCGGGGGAAGGCCGGGTTCCTGCCGGAGGAGCGCGCCTACCTCGACCGCTGGTTCGGCGAGCTCGGGTGGCGCGACCTCGGCCGCGACCTGGGCGGCCCGGGCCCCGGCCCGTACACCTGGTGGTCGTGGCGCGGGAAGGCGTTCGACAACGACGCCGGCTGGCGGATCGACTACCAGATCGCCACGCCCGCCCTCGCCGAGCTCGCGCGGACCGCCACGGTGGACCGTGCCGCCACCTACGACACGCGCTTCTCCGACCACGCGCCGCTGGTGGTCGAGTACGACCTCTGACGACGGCGCGGGTGCGGCGGGCGCACCGCCCCCCGCGTCAGTATCGGATCGCGTCGATGACCTTGACGCGCACGGCCACCGTGGCGGGCAGGATGCCGGCCAGCGCGCCGACACCCGTCGCGCACGCCATGCCGACGAGCGCGGCGGAGACCGGGAAAGGCGGCCGGTCCTGCAGACCGCCGAACAGCACGTCGGCGGGGATGTTCTTCACGACGGCCACGGCGATCACGACGCCGACGAGCCCGGCCACCACCGTCGCGACGACCGACTCCAGCAGCACGCCGACGAAGATCCGCCCCGACGTGGCACCGAACGACCGGCGGATGCCGATCTCCCGGATCCGGTGGCGCACCGTCACCAGCGCGATGTTCACCAGGCCCAGCCCGCCCAGCAGCAGCGCGAACGCGCCGACGCCGAAGGCGACCCACCGCGCGGCGCCCTGCAGCACCGCCCCTCCCAGGTCTCGGTTGTCGCCCACCGCCACGTCCCAGCCGGGCACGGCCGCCGCCACGTCCCGCTCCAGGCGCGGCACGAGCTCGTCCGCGATCCCGGTCGGCACCCACAGCACCAGCGTCGGCGCGGGCTGCCAGTAGTCCGCGGTCGGCCCCGCCTCGGGTGCGTACCAGCGCATGAGCTGGTCGTACAGCACCACGGCCTCGGGCTCCGCGCCCTCCCAGGCGTTCGGCACGACCCCGACGACCGTGGTCCGCACCGGCGCGTCGTCCCCGAGCAGCACGGTCGGGTGGGACGACAGGTCGGTGACACCGAGCCGCGCGAGGAAGGCCTCGTTGACGACGGCGACCGGCGCGAAAGCGTCCCGGTCCGCCTCCGTGAACCACCTGCCGGTGTCGACCTGGATCCGCTGGATCGTCGCCATGGCGGGGTCCACCGCACGGGTGGAGACCTGCGCCGTCCCGTCGGGGAACCGGAACGGCACCGTGCTCGACCAGTCACGGCTGGCCCACGTGATGCCGTACCGGTCGAGGGTGCGTGCGTACTCCGCGTCGAGCGCCGTGGGGGCGGCGGCCTGCCCGTCCCGGGGCCAGGCGTCCACGCGCACGGTGACCTGCCGGCCGGACCCACGGTCGCCCTGCTCCTCGAAGGCCTGCGAGAGCATATGCACCGCGGCCGTCACGCCCGTGATCGCCGCGACGGCCGCCGCGACGCCGATCAGGGCGAGCAGCACGCGCAGCCGGTGGATCCGCAGCTCGTCCCAGGCCTCGACGAGCGCGCCGACGACCCCGGTCACGGCTGCACCTGCGCGGGCACCGACGGGCCGAGCTCGGGCAGGTGCGTGCGCCCGACCGGCAGGTGCGTCGGGACGTCGCCGACCCAGTCGGCGACGCGGCCGGCACCCCCGACGTCGACCGGCACGAGCACGCCGTCCACGAGGCGGTAGTGCCGCCGCGCGCGCGCCGCGACGGCCAGGTCGTGCGTGATCGTCACGAGCGCGGCGCCCGTCTCGGACGCGACGTCGTCCAGCAGGTCCATGATCTGCTGTCCCGTCTCGACGTCGAGCGCGCCGGTCGGCTCGTCCGCGAGGATCACGCGCGGGCCCCGTACCAGGGCGCGGGCCACCGCGACGCGCTGCTGCTCACCGCCCGAGAGCTTCTCGGGCATGGTGTCCAGCCGGTCGCCGAGGCCGACCCGGTCGAGCATCGACGCCGCGAGGTCGCGGCGGTGCCAGAACTGGCGCCCGGCGGCGTACAGCAGCGGCGCGGCGACGTTCTCCAGCGCCGTGCGGCCCGGCAGCAGGTGGAACTGCTGGAACACGAACCCGAAGTCCTGCCCCCGCCGGCGGGTGCGCCGGCGGTTCGACAACGCCGTCACGGGCGTGCCCTCGAGCAGGTACTCGCCGGCGGTCGGCGCGTCGAGCAGGCCCAGGATGTTGAGCAGCGTGGACTTGCCCGTGCCGGACCGGCCGACGACGGCCACGTGCTCGCCCGCGGCCACGCTGAGCGTCACGCCGCGCAGGATGTGCAGCACGCGGTCGTCCGGGAGCAGGACGTCGCGCGTGACGTCGCGCAGGTCGAGCATGCTCATCCGCCGCACACCGCCGGGTCGTACTGCGCCGGGTCGGTGCAGTCCACGTCGCCCGCGCCGCCCGGCACGGGGATGAACTCGAGAACGCGGTCGCCCACGGCCAGCCCCTCCGTCACCTGGACGACCTCGCCGTCGGTGAGGCCGAGGCCGATCGCGCGCTCCTCCGGCTCCGCGCCCTCGTCCGCGACGACCCACACGTTGCCGCGCTGGACGGTGCCCTGCACGGCGGTGACGGGCACCACGACGGCGTCCGCCGCCGTGCCGTTGACGATCTCCAGGTCGGCGCCCAGTCCCGGGAACGCCGTGACGTCCGCGGGCACGGCGCACGTGACCGTGCCGGACGGCGTCGCGGCGGGGTCGGCGGGCTCGGCGGCCGGGTCGGCGCCGGCGCCGGCGGGGGTCGCCGTGCCGATCCGCACGCCCGTGCACGTGAACGGTGCCGGGCCGCCCTTCAGCGTCACCTGCGCCTCCGCGGGCGCGCCGACGAGCCGGTACTGCTGGTCCGGCGTCAGCGTGCCGGTCACCGAGAGGGTGCCCGGCGCGACCTGGCCGACCGTGTCGCCGACCGCGACGACCTGGTCCTTGAGCGTCGGCAGGCTCAGCGTGCCGGCGACGGGCGCGGTGACCTGCTGGACGACGACCTTCGGCTTGCGCTCGGTGACGGTCGTCGCGCCCGTCGTCGGGTCGGTCCGCGTCAGCGGCTCCTGCGGCGTCTCCTGCCGCACCTCCAGCAACGGCGTCCCGGCGTCGACGCGCTGCCCGTCGGCGGCGAGCACCTTCGACACGGTGCCGGCGAGCGTCGCGCGTGCCGGCACGGACGGGTCCGCGACGACCGAGCCGCGCACGGTGACGGCGTTCGTCACGGTGCCCGTGGTCGCCTCCACAATCCGGTCGACGACGGCGCCCGTGGGACTGGCGCCGGTGGCCTGCGTGCTGACGTCGGCGCCCGTGAAGGCGATCTTCACCAGCGCCACGGCGATCACCGCCCAGACGAGCAGCCGGAGGGCGGGGAAGACGTGACGGCGGACCACGGAGGCCTCCTCGGGACGGTGCGGCCGCGCGGGACGGTCACGGCGGACGAGCCGGACGCTACCGCTGCCGCCATGCAGCCGGGGGCGATTCGGTGGCCCGACCCGGGCGGCGGGGCGCGGACGGTTCAGACGCCGCCGCGCAGCGCGGCGATCGGCTCCACGGTGGCCGCCTTGAGCGCCGGGTACAGGCCCGCGAGCAGCCCGATGACCCCGCCGGCCAGCACCGAGAGCCCGACCACGGGCAGGGCGAGGATGGGCGTCCAGGACTGCACGGCGGACACGACCACGACGGCCGCGACGCCGAGCGCCGCCCCGACGAGCCCGCCGAGCAGGCCGATGACCACCGACTCGACGACGAACTGGCCGGCGATCTGGCGGCGCGTCGCCCCGAGCGCCCGACGCAGGCCGATCTCGCCGACCCGCTCGAGCACCGACAGCAGCGTCACGTTCGCGATGCCGACCCCGCCGACGAGCAGGGCGACCCCGCCGAGCGCGAGGAAGATCGTGCTGACGTCCGCCTGCACGCTCTGCTGCACGCGGGAGGCAGACGGCGGCACCAGCACCTCCATCGACTCCGGCGCGTCGGGGTCGAGCGCCACGGGCAGCTGCTGCCCGACGACCGGCCCCGCCCCGACGGCGATGTGCAGGTGCAGCTCCTCCGCGGCGGTCAGCCCCAGGTCCGCGCGGGCCGTGCCCGTCGGCAGGACGACGGCGCCGACGACGTCCGTCCGCCGAGCGACGTCGTCGACCACGCCGATCACCTGGTAGGCGCGGTCGCCGATGAAGATGGACGGCTGCCGGTCGACGCGCTGCACGCCGAGCCGGCGGGCGGCGTCCGCGCCGAGGACCACGACGCGGTCGCCGCGCACGTCGTGCCCCGCGTCGAACCAGCGGCCCTGCACGAGCCGGCCCTGCAGCGCGTCGAGCGTGTGCGGACCGGCGGCGAGCACCGTCGGGCGCGTCGTGCGCGCCGCCGACGGGTCCTGCACGGGCACGGCCGTGACGTCCGCGTCGCCGACGTCGACCTCCGACACGAGCGCGGCCGCCTCCACCCCGGCGAGACGTTCGGCGCGCTCGGCGGCGTCCCACGGGAGCTGCCCGAGCGCGCGCTCCTGCCCGCCGAAGCCCTCGCTCGTCGCGGGGCCGGCGACGGCCTGGGTCGCCGCGACGGCGTCGAACTGCTGGTTGATCTGCACCGCCGCGGTCTGCGCGAGGCCGACCGTGACCACGACCGACGCGATGCCGAGGACGGTGCCGAGGATCGTCAGGACGAGCCGGCCGGGCCGCGCGCCGACGCCCTGCGCCGCCTCGGCGAGCAGGTCCCGCAGGCCGTACCGGTCGGGGCGCGCGACCTGGTCCGCGACGGCGGTCACGCGATCTCCCGCAGCCGGCCGTCGGAGATCCGCACCCGGCGCTGCGCACGCGCGGACACGTCGTCGTCGTGCGTGATGACCAGGAGCGTGAGGCCCTCGGCGTGCAGCTCGTCGAACAGCTCGAGCACGCTCGCCGAGCTGTCCGAGTCGAGGTTGCCGGTCGGCTCGTCCGCCAGCAGCACGCGCGGGCGCGACACGACGGCGCGCGCGACGGCGGTCCGCTGCCGCTCGCCGCCGGACAGCACGGTGGGCAGGAAGTCGAGCCGGTGCCCGAGGCCGACCCGCTCGAGCGCCGCGACGGCGCGGTCGCGACGCTCCGCCCGCGGGACGCCGCTGTAGACGGTCGCCAGCAGCACGTTCTCCAGCACGGTGCGGTGGGGGAGCAGGTGGAACGCCTGGAACACGAAGCCGATCCGCGTGGCGCGCAGCGAGGCGCGCTCCCGCTCGCCCGCGTCGGCCGTGGGCCGGCCGTCGAGCAGGTACTCGCCGCTCGTGGGGCTGTCGAGCAGCCCGAGCAGGTGCAGCAGCGTCGACTTGCCCGAGCCGGAGGGGCCGACGACGGAGAAGTACTCGCCGGCGTCGACCCGCAGGTCGGTCGGGTGCAGGGCGTGCACGGGCGGCTCGCCGGGGAACTCGCGGGCCACGCCCCGCAGCTCGACGACCGCGGCGCGCTCCTCGGCCCGCCCGTCCGTCCCGAGCAGGTCGAGGACGGTCACGCGTCCTCCGTCGCGTCGGCGCTGGGCTCGTCCTCGTCCTCGTCCTGGGTGCCGCTCGCGCCGACGACCACGAGGTCGCCCTCCTCGAGCGGCTCCTTCGCACCCGTGATCTCGACGTACCCCTCGGCGGCCAGGCCGGTCGTGACGACCACGAGACGCGTCCCGCCCGCCCCGTCGGAGACCTCGACGCGGCTCTCGCCGCCCGGTCCGGCGGTGAGCGCCGCGAGCGGGACGGCGAGGACCTCGCCGTCGGTCGAGCTCACCGGCACGCGCACGCGCACGTTGGTGCCCTGCAGCGCGGTCAGCTGCTCGGGGGTCAGGGCGCCCACGGTGAAGACGACCGTCCGCCGGTCGCCGGTCGGCGCGGACGACTCCCCGCCGCCGCCCTCCGCGCCCTCGTCGCCCTGCCCGTCGTCGGCCGCGTCCCCCGCCTTCGCCGCGGTCACCTCGGCCACGGTGACCGCGACCTCGGTGTCGTCGAGGGGGATGGTGCCGGCGGCACCGGGGGCGAGCAGCTCCGCGTCGGCCCGGCTGACCGACGCCGTGACCTGCACCGTCGCCCCCGACACGGTCATGAACGGGCCGGAGATCGTGCTGCCGCGGCGCACCTCCACCGCGTCGACCCGTCGGGGCAGCGACGGCAGGTAGACGACCTCCGCCGACGGCAGCGGCGTCAGCGTGTCGGCCTCTGCCTGCTGCAGCGCGGTCCGGGCGGCGTTGAGCTGGTCCTGCGCGGCACGGACGGCGGCGCGCTCGGCGCTCGTGTCCGGCGCCACGCCGGCCGCCGCCCGTCCGGCCCGCGCGGTCTGGAGGTCCGCGTCGGCCTGCACGAGGGCCGGCGGCGAGCAGTCCGCCGCGGACTGGTCGCGCTGCTCGGCGGGCAGGGCGCACTGCGCGCCGAGGAACTGCATGCGCGCCTCGGCGACGCGGACGGCGCCGTCGAGCTCCGTGACCGACGCGCCCGCGGCCGGCGAGGCCGCGCCCGCGAGGAGGGCCTGCGCGCTGCGCACGCCCTCCTGCGCGGCGGTCACCGCCTCGCGGGCGGCCTTCGCGGCCTCGGTCGCCTCCTCGCCCGCGGACGGCGGCTCGTACCCCACGCGCTGGTAGAGCGCCCGCACGCCGGCGGCGGCCGAGGCGTCGTACGTCGCGTCGGCGGGGTCGCCGCCGTCGATGCCGAGGACCTGCAGCGCCCAGCGCAGCTGCTGGACGTCGGGGCCGGACACACCGGCCCGCAGCGTGCGGTACGTCGGCAGCTCGCCCGGCAGCACGACGACCGGACGGCCCACCACCTCGAGCGCGACGGCGCCGGGGTCGAGGGTCGCGCCGACCTCCTTGACCTGCCCCGTGACGACGGCCGGAGCGCCGTCCGCGCCGGCCTCGACCCGCAGGTCGATCGGGTCGTCGTAGCCGACGTCGCCCCGCAGGACGACCTCGTTGCCGATGACCCGGCGCTCGACCGGCACGGTGATGGGACCGGCGGTCGGGGGTGCGGCGTCCGCCGCGGCGGCGCCGGGCGAGTCGATCAGGCGCGAGAGGAGCACGCCCGCGACCAGGCACAGGACGGCCACGACCGCCATGGCCACGATGGTGCGGCGACCGCCGCTCACGTGCGCGGTCATCGCCCGGCTCACTTGCCGTCGGCGCCGGCGGTGCGGTCGTCCGCGTAGGCCTGCAGCTGCTCGCCGTACTTGTCCCAGAGCCGCGTCTCCATGGCCAGCTGGGCGTCCTTCTGGGCCTTCGCGTAGCCGGTCTCCTCCTGGCAGCGGCGGTCCGCCGTCGCGAGCGCGATCTCCTTCTCACGGAGCTCGGCCAGCTTCGCCTCGTCGGGCTCCGGCGGCGCCGCGGTGGCCGGGTCGGCCTCGGGGTCGACCTCCTGGTCGTAGCCCATGAGCGCGCTGTGCTCGTCGTAGATGCTCTGCGACGCCTCGTCGGGCGTCGCGAAGTCGTAGCCCGCGTCGGCGACGCACTCGGCCCACGCCGACTGGGCCTCGCGCACGGCGTCGTCCTCGGCGAGGCGCTCGTACTCGGTGTTCATCTCGTCGAGGAGCTCCTGCATCGCCGGGTCGTCCCAGACCTGGCCCTCCTCGTACACCTCGTGCGACGCGGCGCCCTGGCAGCCGGCCGTCGTCCAGTCGTACTCGACCTCGGCCTGCGCCTCGGGGTCCTCCACCTCCTCCACGACGCCGTACAGGGCGGCGTAGTACGCCTCCTGCTCGGTCTGGGACATCGCCGAGACGTACTCCTGGTTGGGGTCGACGTACTCCTCCGACGTCCCGCCGAAGAGCTCCTCGCCCGTCGTGGCGCCGTACCCGTACTGCTCGGCGAACTCGAGGGTGTCCCACTCGGGGGCGTCGTCCGAGCCCATCGCGCCCGCGGACATCGGCTCCACGGGCGTGTACTCGAAGCCCTCCTCGGCCATGCACGCGGCCACGAGCTCCTCGACGCGGCGCTGCTGCGCCTCCCCGTCCTCGGAGTCCATGCTGCCGCCGACCTGCTCGAAGAACGCGCTGATCGGCCCGGTCTCGTCGTCCGACGGGGCCGCGCCGTCGCCGCCCCCGCCGGTGCAGCCGGTGAGGAGCAGGGCGACGGCGCCGGCGAGGGCTCCGACGGACGCGGGGAGGTGGGAGCGCATGGCGGAGCCCTTTCGGCGGCACGGCGGCGGGACGAATCGTCACGAAGCCGGACGACTCGGGTCAAGTCGACCCTAGTGCCGCGCCCGGCACGCATGGGTCCGCCTGCGGGATGAGTTGCCGGGACGCAGATGGTCCCCGCGACGCACAACGCCCGGCTCCCGCATTCCTCCCGGGCTCCCCCCGTGTTCCTGCGGGGTCGCGTCAGCCGGCCGGCGGGGCCGCGACCGCGACCGCGAAGGCGGGTGCCCGCAGGTCCGCCGCGGCGAAGGCCGCCGCCACGGCGCTCGCGACGTCCTCGACGGCGCCGGCCGGGACGAGCGCGATCGCGGACCCGCCGAAGCCGCCGCCCGTCATCCGGGCGCCCAGCGCACCGGCCGCCCGAGCCGCGTCGACCGCGACGTCGAGCTCGCGGCACGACACCTCGTAGTCGTCCCGCAGGGAGGCGTGGGACGCGTCCATGACGGGGCCGACGCCCGTGACGTCGCCGGCGTCCAGGCGCTCCACGAACGCGGAGACGCGGGCGATCTCGTCGACGACGTGGCGCACGCGGCGCACGAGCACCGCGCCGTCGTCCGCCGCGGCGAGCCGCTCGAGCGCGTCCGCGCTGCCCCGCGGGTCGTCCGCGACCTCGCGCAGCGTGCCGACCCCGAGCAGCCCGGCCGCACGCTCGCAGGCCGCACGGCGCTGCGCGTACTCGCCGTCGACGTGCGAGTGCGGGGCGCGCGTGTCGACGACGAGCAGGGCGAGGCCGTGCGCCGCGAGGTCGAACGGCACGTGCCGCACGCGGCCGTCGCGGCAGTCGAGGAGCAGCGCGTGGTCCGCGCGGGCACGCAACGAGGCGGCCTGGTCCATGCCGCCCGTGGGGGCGCCGGCCATCTCGTTCTCGGCCCGCACGCACAGCCCGGCGAGGGTGCTGCGTCCCGCGTCGTCGGTGGCCGCGCCGTCGACGACGTCCCCCGCGAGGCCCGCGGCGAACAGGGCGTCGAGCGCGACGGCGACCGACGCCTCGAGCGCGGCGGACGACGACAGCCCCGCGCCGAAGGGCACGCACGAGTCGATCGCGACGTCGAAGCCGCCGACGTCGTGCCCCGCCTCGCGCAGGGCCCACGCGACGCCGACCACGTACGCCGCCCAGCCCTCGACGGCGCCGGGCACCGCGTCGGCCAGGCGGACCTCGCGCACGCCCGACGGCTCCTGGGCCGAGACGAGCCGCACGACGTCGTCGCCGCGCCGGCGCACGGCCGCGTACGTGCGGTGCGGCAGCGCGATCGGCAGCGCCAGCCCGCCGTTGTAGTCCGTGTGCTCACCGATGAGGTTGACGCGGCCGGGCGCCGACCACACGCCGTCCGGCGCGTCGCCGAACGTCGCGGCGAACAGCGTCCGGGCGCGCTCGTCGCCGTCGGCGCGGTCCCACGCCGGGGTCCACGCGAGCTCGGCGGTCGGCTGGTCGTGCGTCATGGGGCGCTCCGGTGCGGGGGTCGGGTCGGTGCTCACGCGAGCTCCTGGAGGCGGCGCGCGATGCGCTCGGGGGTGGTGTCGGAGATCCAGGCGCCCATGCCGGACTCGACGCCGGCGAGGTACTTGAGCTTGCCGGGCGCGCGCAGGACCGAGAACAGCTGCAGGTGCAGGCGCGAGACCGCACGGCCCTCGCGCACGGGTGCCTGGTGCCACCCCGCGATGTACGGCAGCGGGATCGCGGCGCCGTCGCCGTCGACGAAGAACTGGTCGAGGCGCCGCAGCAGCGCCAGGTAGGTGACGGCGAGGTCCGCGCGCTCGGCGTCCGTGAGCGCCGGGAGGTCCGGCACGTCGCGGCGCGGCGCGAGGTGCACCTCGACGGGCCAGCGCGCCGCGAACGGCACGTACGCGACCCAGTGCTCCGACTCCAGGACGACGCGCGTGCCGTGGCGCAGCTCCGCGTCGAGGACGTCCCGCCCGAGCAGGCGGCCGGTCGCGTCGGCGTGCTCCTGCGCCTGCGTCAGAATGGCCCGGGTCCGCGGGGTCACGTACGGGAACGCGTAGATCTGGCCGTGCGGGTGGTGCAGGGTGACCCCGATCTCCTTGCCGCGGTTCTCGAAGCAGAAGACCTGCTCGATGCCCGGCAGCGCGGACAGTGCGCGCGTGCGGTCGACCCACGCCTCGACGATCGTGCGCATGCGGCGCGGCGTGACGGACGCCAGCGATGCCGTCGGGTCGGACGAGAAGCAGATGACCTCGCAGCGGCCCGCCGCGGGGCGGCGGCGCCACAGCGGCTCGCCGTCGACGTCCTCCGTGGCGTCGTCGAGGCCGGGCACGGCCATGAGCGAGGGGAAGCGGTTCTCGAACACCACGACGTCGTAGTCGGTGTCGGGGATCTCGCCGTCCTGGTACGCGGCGCCCGGCTTCGCCGGCGCGAGGGGGTTCGCGTCTGCCGGCGGCAGGAACGTGCGGTTCATGCGGTGCGCGGCCATCGGGATCCACTCGCCCGTCAGGGGGTCGAGGCGCAGCTCGGGCGCCGTGACCGGCAGCGGCGTGCCGTCCGGGCCGGGCACGGGGGCGTAGCGGTCGGGGAGCGGGCGCGGGTCGTCGAGGCGCCGGGTCGCGGCACCGGAGACGTACGGCTCGGAGTCGTCGAAGTAGATGAGCTCGCGCCCGTCGGCGAGACGGGTGGACGTGCGGCGCACGTGCGCCGCGACGTCGGCGTCGGGGGTCGGCTGGGCCGGGGTGGTGCTGGTCACGGGGTGCTCCGGTGGTCGGTGCCGGCGGGGGAGGGTGCGGCGGGCGGTGCCGTGGGCGACGCGGGGGACGCCGTCGGGTCGGTGGGCGCGGGGGCCGGCTCGCCCGCGGGCGCGAGCACCAGGCGGTCGACCGCGGCGGCCAGGTGCGCGCGGGCCTGCGGCGGCAGGCCCGCGTCGACGACGAGCGTGTCGACCTCGTCGTAGCCGCAGATGCGCGCGAGGCCGACGGTGCCCCACTTGGTGTGGTCGGCGACGACGGTGGTGGCGGCCGCGCAGCGCAGCAGCGCGCGGTCGGTGGCCGCCTCGGCCAGGTTCGGGGTGGTCGCGCCGTCGGCGTCCAGACCGTGCACGCCGAGGAACGTGCGGTCGACGCGCAGCCGGGCGAGCGTCGCGTCCGCGACCGGGCCGACGAGCGCGTCGGACGGCGTCCGGGTGCCGCCGGTGAGCACGACCTCGAGCGCGTCGTCGCCCGCGGCGTGCAGGACGTCGGCGACGCGCAGCCCGTTCGTGACGACCGTCAGCGGGCGCAGCGCCGGGTCGGCCGCGACGAGCTCGGCGAGCAGCCACGTCGTGCTGCCGGCGGACAGGGCGATGGCCTGGCCGGGCTCGACGTCCGCGAGCGCCGCCCGGGCGACGGCGGCCTTCTCGGCACCCGCCCACGTGCGCTTGGCCTCGAAGCCGGGCTCGTCGGTCGAGCGCGCGGGGGTGTCCGGGGCGACGGCACCGCCGTGGACGCGGCGGACGAGGCCCGCGCGTGCGAGCTCGGCGATGTCGCGGCGGACGGTCATGTCGGAGACGTCGAGGGCGACGACCAGGTCGGCGACGCGGACGGCGCCGTGCGCGCGGACCTGGGCGAGGATCCGTTCCTGACGCTGCGACGCGAGCATGCTCAACAGTATCCATCACGAACGAACAGAAACCAACAGGCCGGAGGGCCGGCCGGGCGCAGCCGCGCCCGGCCGTGCCCGGCGTCCTCAGGCGCCGCCGCGCCGACGCAGCCCCGGGAGCAGCCGCCCCAGCAGGCCCACGGGTGCGCCCGGCGGCACGTCCTCGCGGACGCCGGCGTGCGGCGCCCCGCCGGCGCCGGGGTCGGTCGCGATGTGCGCGATGCGCCCGAGCTCGTCGATCTGCACCTCCACCCGGTCCGTCGTCGTCCCGAGCAGGAGCCGGTGCGCCTCCTGCTCGAGCAGCTCGACGCCGTCGCGGCGCGCGGCGTAGCCCGCGACGGCCGTGACGCCGTCCTCGACCAGCCCCGTCGCGGCGGCCGCCGTGAGCGCCGTCGCCGTGCTCAGCGCCGTCGCCGGCGGCAGGGCGAACTCCTGCGGAGCGTCCAGCAGGAACCACACGTGGGTGCCGGCGCCGTACGGCGCGCGGTAGTGGGTGTAGATGCCGCTCACGGCCTCGGCGAGCAGGACGTGCCGCGTCGCGACGGGCGTGCCGTCCGCACCGTGGGTCGGGACCTCGGGCACGAGGAGCTCGGGGACGTCGTGCTGCTGCGCCCACCCGCGCACGGCACCCGCCGTCGCGACGAGGTCCGCGGGGAAGCCGTTGACGTTCTGCCAGGCCCACAGCCACGTGCCGAGCCGCTCGGAGGTCGAGCCCACGACGTGGGGGCGGAACTCCGCCGGGGGTTCGCGCTCGAACCAGAAGCACGGGTCGTCGCCGAGGTCGGCGCGCCAGTCGAAGTCCTCGTAAGTGGCGGCGAAGGCCTTCTGGGCCTCGGTGGCGATCGCGAGGACCGAGTCGACGAGGCCCTGCGGGGTGGTGGCCTGCGGGGTGGTGGGGAGTGCGGTCATGCCGCGCACCGTAACCGCGCGGGCGCACGGACCCGGGGGGCCGTCCGGCGCGTGGCCGCGCCGGACGGTCAGCGCCCGACGGGGGAGAGCCCCAGCGGACGCCCCGCGAGGTTCCGCGGCCGTGCCGAGAGGGCCCGGGCCACCGTGCGCAGCGCCTGCGCACCCGGCGACTCCGGGTCGGTCAGGACCACGGGCGTGCCCGTGTCGCCCGCCTCGCGCAGCCGCACGTCCAGCGGCACCTGCCCGAGCAGCGGGACGTCCGTGCCCGTGACACGGCTGAGGTTGGCCGCGACGCGCGCGCCGCCGCCCGACCCGAACAGCTCGAGCCGCGAGCCGTCCGGCTGCGTCAGCCACGCCATGTTCTCCACGACGCCGACCACCCGCTGGCGGGTCTGGACCGCGACCGACCCGGCGCGCTCGGCGACCTCCGCGGCGGCCACCTGCGGCGTGGTGACGACGACGATCTCCGACCCGGGCAGCAGCTGTGCGACCGAGATGGCGATGTCGCCCGTGCCGGGCGGCAGGTCGAGCAGCAGGACGTCCAGGTCGCCCCAGAACACGTCCGCGAGGAACTGCTGCAGCGCGCGGTGCAGCATCGGGCCCCGCCACACGACCGGCTGGCCGGCGGGCACGAACATGCCGATCGAGACGACCTTCACACCGTGCGCCACGGGCGGCAGCAGCATGTCGTCGACCTTGGTCGGCGCCCGGTCGACGCCCAGCATGCGGGGGATCGAGAACCCGTAGATGTCGGCGTCGACGACGCCCACGCGCAGGCCGTCCGCCGCCATCGCGACGGCGAGGTTCGCCGTCACCGACGACTTGCCGACGCCGCCCTTGCCCGACGCGACCGCGATGACCTTGGTCAGCGAGCCCGGCTGCGCGAACGGGATCTGCGGCTCGGCGTCCGTGCCGCGCAGCTGGACGCGGAGCGCCTGGCGCTGCTCGGCGCTCATGACGCCCAGGTCGACGCGCACGCCCGCGACGCCGTCGAGCGGCGCGACGGCCGCCGTGATGTCGCGCGTCAGCGTCTCCTTGAGCGGGCAGCCCGGCGTGGTCAGGTCCAGGCCCACCACGACGAGGACGCCGCCGCCCGCCGGCTCGGCGTGCACCGAGCGCACCATGCCGAGCTCGGTGATCGGGCGCCGGATCTCGGGGTCCTGCACGCCGGCCAGGGCGCCGCGGACCGCGTCGAGCAGCGGGTCGCCGGGCGTGCCGGGCGCGGGCGTGGAGGGTGTGGGCATGCGGCCATCGTAGGTCGCCGCCGGCGGCCGCCGGGTGCGTCCCCGGGGCCCGCGGTCAGCGGTCGGTCGAGCGGTGCCGCGCGTCCCCGCGCGGGCTGTCCGGCCCGGGCTCGTCGCCCGCGCCCGCCTGCTCCGTCGCCAGGTCCTCGAGCAGGTTGCGCAGCTCCGAGCGCACGAAGTCGCGCGTCGCCACCTCGGACAGCGCGATGCGCAGCGACGCCATCTCGCGCGCCAGGAACTCGGTGTCGGCGAGGTTGCGCTCGGCGCGCTGCCGGTCCTGCTCCGCCTGCACACGGTCGCGGTCCGTCTGCCGGTTCTGCGCGAGCAGGATCAGGGGCGCGGCGTACGACGCCTGCAGCGACAGCATGAGCGTGAGGGCGGTGAACCCGTTCGCCGGGTCGTCGAAGCGGAGCCGCTCGGGACCCCAGTCCGCGTTCCACGCGAGCCAGAGCGCGCAGAACAGCGTCAGGTAGAGGATGAAGCGCGGCGTGCCGAGGAAGCGCGCGACCGACTCCGACACCCGCCCGGACGCGTCCTCGCCGACCCGGACGCGCGGCAGGAGCGTGCGTCGGCTCTCGCGCGGCTGGTCCAGACGGTCAGCCACGGAGGCCACCTCGCCGGGCCGCCGGCCGCGTCGTCAGCGGGCCGGCGTTGACGTCGTCCGTCTCGCGCCAGTCGGCCGGCAGCAGGTGGTCCAGCACGTCGTCCACGGAGACCGCGCCGAGCAGGCGGCGCTGCTCGTCGACGACCGGCAGGGCGAGCAGGTTGTACGTCGCGAGCCGGCGCGTCACCGTCAGCAGCGGCGCGTCGGCGGACACCGGCTCGATGTCCGTGTCGACGATCTGCCCGATGGACTCGTGCGGCGCCTCGCGCAGCATCCGCTGCAGGTGCACCACCCCGATGAACCGGCCGGTGGGCGTCTCGAGCGGCGGGCGCGCGACGAAGACGAGCGACGCGAGCGCGGGGTTGAGGTCCTGGCGGCGGACGTGCGCGAGGGCGGCCGCGATCGACGTCTCGGGACCGAGGATGACCGGCTCGGTCGTCATGAGGCCGCCCGCGGTGTTGTCCTCGTACGCGAGCAGGCGGCGCACGTCCTTCGCCTCGTCGGGCTCCATGAGCTCGAGGAGCTGGGCGACCTGCTCCTGCGGGAGCTCACCGAGCAGGTCGGCGGCGTCGTCGGGCTGCATGGCCTCGAGGACGTCGGCGGCGCGCGGCAGCTCGAGGGCACGCAGGATCGCGACCTGGTCGTCCTCCGGGAGCTCCTCGAGGACGTCGGCGAGGCGCTCGTCGTCCAGCGCGCTCGCGACCTCGAGCCGGCGCGTGATGCCCAGCTCGTGCAGCACGTCGGCCAGGTCGGCGGCCTTCATGTCGTCGTACTGGGCGAGGAGCAGCTCGGCGCCCTGCGCGCCCGTCGGCCGGCCCAGGCCCTGCACCTGCTCGACGGGGACCAGCAGCGTCTCCCCGCGCCGGCGCAGCAGGCCGGGGCGGTGGTCCGCCCGGCGCACGAACACCTTGGTCACGTGCCAGTCACCGCTGCGCTGCTGCTCCATCGCGACGTCCTCGACGGTCGCGGACCCCGAGCCGTCGAGCAGCTCGACCGTGCGGTCGAGGAGCTCGCCCATCACCAGCGTCTCGGACGCGCGCTGCTCGAACCGGCGCATGTTCACCAGGCCGGTCGAGATGACCTGCCCGGCGTCGATGCTGGTGACGCGCGTGAGCGGCAGGAAGACGCGGCGGCGGCCGGGCACCTCGACCACGAGGCCGACGGCGCGCGGCCCGCCCGTGAGGCGCGCGAGCACGACGACGTCGCGCACCCGCCCGACCTCGTCCCCGAGCGGGTCGAAGACTCTCGTACCGGCGAGGCGCGCGACGAACACCCTGGTCCCGACGCTGCTCACACCGGTCAGCCTAGTCGGCGCGGCGGGCCCCGACCCGGCGCGGCGGGGCGGGCCCGGGTCACCCGCGTGCGCGCGCCCCCGCGGGTGACCCGCGGCGTCTCACCGGGCCGGTCGGCCGCCGTGCTTCCAGTAGCCGCAGAACGCGATGTCCGGCTTGGCGACGCCCGCGGCGACGAGGTGGCGGCGCACACCCTGGGGCAGCGCCTGCTCGCCGACGACGAAGACGTACGGGCGCCCGGGCGGCAGGGCCGCGGCGGCCACCGTGCGCAGCGCGAGGGCGCCCGGCACCGCCCGGGCGTCGGCACGCACCAGCCAGCGCACCTCCACCCGCTCCGGCGCGTCGACGGGCTGGACGTCCTCGACCGTCGGCACCTCGAGGAACGCCAGGCCACGTGCGTCGCGCGGCAGCGACGCGAGCACGCCCAGCGCGGCGGGCAGCCCCGACTCCTCGGCGACGACGAGCGTCCAGTCCTGCGTGCCGTCCGCCGCGAACGTCACGCCCTCGTCCAGCAGCGCCATCGGGCTCCCGACCTCGCAGCGTGCCGCCCACCCGGCCGCGCTCACGGTCGCGGCGTCGAGCGCGCCGTGCGCCACGAGGTCGATGTCGATCTCGCCCGGCCGGGTCCCGCGCACCGTGTAGTTGCGCAGCAGCGGGCGCCGCGACTCCGGCATCGTCACGTAGCGCGCGTAGCCCCTGAGGTCCACACCGGGCGGCAGGTGCAGCTCGTCCTGGCCGGGCCGGGGCACGAACAGGCGGAACCACTGGTCGAACCCGCGGGCCGCGAAGCCGTCGGCGAGGTCCCCGCCGCCGACGGTCACCCGCAGCATGTGCGGGCTGACCCGCCACCGGGCGAGCACCTCGCCGCGCAGGAGGCGGTGGGTCTCGGGCGTGAGCATCGTGCTGGAGCGGGTCACGGAGGTCCTCGTCGTCGGCCGACGCCGGCGGGGTCGGGTGCACGGGCGTCCTGGTGCGCGGGCGTCCTGGTGCGGGTCCTGCGGTCGGTCCCGACGCGGTGCCGGCCCGGCAAGTGTGAGGTGAGCCTCACCTGAGCGTCAACGGCCGGCCCGTGCCCCACCCCCTGGCGGGGGCTGCGCACCTGCGGGAGTATCGGCCCATGGCCTTCTCGCAGTCCGGTCGCATCCCGAGCACGCCGACGCTGCCCACGGGTGAGCCGGTGGCGTCGTACCAGACGTACCTCGAGGCCCAGAAGGCCGTCGACGTCCTCGCCGACAAGGCGTTCCCGGTGCAGCACGTGACGATCGTCGGCACCGACCTGCGCATGGTCGAGCGCGTGATCCGGCGTCTGTCGTACCCGAGCGCCGCGCTCGGCGGGTTCGCGTCCGGCGCGTGGTTCGGCCTGTTCGTCGGCCTGCTGCTCACGCTGTTCTCGCCGCCGAACAGCGCGAGCGTCCTGCTGCCCGCGATCCTCTTCGGCGGGGCGTTCGGGCTGCTGTTCTCCGTCATCACGTACGCGATGACGCGCAACCGGCGCGACTTCGCCTCGGCCAGCCAGATCGTCGCGACGTCGTACTCGGTGCTGTGCCACGCCGAGCACGCGCACCAGGCCCGCGCGATCCTGCAGGAGGTCGGCGGCGTCGTCTCCGGCTGGCCCGCCGCGCCGCCCCAGCCCGTCGGCCCGCGGCCGTCGGACCCCGCGGCGTCGTACCCCACGCAGCCCCCGGCGCCCCCGCATCCCGGCACGGCGCCGCCGACGGGCCCGCAGCCGCCGCCCCAGGCCTGACGCGTGCCGGGCTGCGGCGTCAGCCCCGCCGCACGGAGGCCATCCACGCCTCCACGGCGTCGGGGTCCCGCGGCAGCGCGGCGCTGAGGTTCTCGTTGCCGTCCGCGGTGATCAGGACGTCGTCCTCGATGCGCACGCCGATGCCCCGCAGCTCCTGCGGGACGAGCAGGTCGTCGGACTTGAAGTACAGGCCCGGCTCGATCGTGAACACCATGCCCGGCTCGAGCACGCCGTCGAGGTAGAGCTCCGCGCGCGCCTGCGCGCAGTCGTGCACGTCCAGACCCAGGTGGTGGCTCGTGCCGTGCACCATCCACCGGCGGTGGTGCTGGTTCTCCGGCAGCAGCGACTCCTCGGCGGTGACGGGCAGCAGGCCCCAGTCGGCGAGGCGGGCCGCGAGCACGCGCATGGCGGCGTCGTGCACGTCCCGGAAGCGGGCACCCGGCACGGCCGCCGCGAAACCGGCGTCGGCGGCGTCGAGGACCGCCTGGTACACACGCCGCTGCACGTCCGTGAACGTGCCGTCGACGGGCAGCGTGCGCGTGACGTCCGCCGTGTACAGGGAGTCCGCCTCCACGCCGGCGTCGATGAGGACGAGCTGTCCGGGCTCGACGCGGCCGTCGTTGTCGGTCCAGTGCAGGGTCGTCGCGTGCTCGCCCGCGGCGGCGATCGTCGTGTAGCCGACGTCGTTGCCCTCCTGGCGGGCGTGCCCGATGAAGACGCCCTCCAGCACCCGCTCGCCGCGGCGGTGCGCGACGGCCGCCGGCAGTGCGCGGACCATGTGGGCGAAGCCGTCGATCGTCGCGTCGACCGCCGTGCGCATCTGCTCGACCTCGTGGGCGTCCTTGACCAGGCGCAGCTCCGAGAGCGCCTCGGCCAGGCGCGCGTCCCGCTCGCCCGACTCCTCCTGGGCGCGGATCTCGGCCACCACGGCCTCCACGGTGGCGTCGGCCTCCGGCACCACGAGCAGCTCGACGCCGCCCGCGCCGACGTCCTTGGCCAGGGCGTCGCGCAGGTCGTCCAGGTGCGCGGTGGCGATGCCCGTCGTCGTCGCGACCTCGTCGAGCGTCGGGCGCGCGCCCACCCAGAACTCGCCGTACCGGGAGTCGGAGAAGAACTCGGGGGTGTCGCGGCCCGCGAGCGGGTTCATGTACAGGACCGCGCGGTGCGCCGACCCGTCGTCGCCCGTGCCGTCGTCCACGGGGTGCAGCACGAGGACCGCGTCCGGCTCCTGCTCCTGGCCCAGACCCGTCAGGTGCGTGAACGCCGCGTGCGGGCGGAACCGGAAGTCGGTGTCGTTGGAGCGGACGCGGAACGTGCCGGCCGGCACGACGAGCCGGGCGCCGGGGAACAGCGCCGACAGCCGCGAGCGGCGCGCGGCCGTGAAGTCCGCAGCCGGCGCGCGCCCGGCGGTGCTGGGTGCACGGTCGCCCCACCCCGAGCTGATGAACTCGAGGAACCGCTCCGACTGGGGGCGGTGGGACCGGTTCGCGTTGCGCTCGGCCAGGTCCTGGTCCTCCTCGGGCGCGGGGACGTCCGACGCGGGCACGGCCGTCTCGGGGGTCAGGGTCTCGGGGATCACGTCGTCGGCACTCACCCGACCAGTCTGCACCGTGGGCGGTGCCGACCGGGAGCGTCCGGCAGTGCCCGTCCGCAGCGCTACGGTGCCCGGGTGCGCATCGACCTCCACACGCACTCGTCCGCGTCCGACGGGACCGAGCGCCCCGCCGACCTCGTCGCGTCCGCCCGTGCCGCGGGCCTCGACGTCGTCGCCCTGACCGACCACGACACGACGGCCGGCTGGGACGAGGCGGCCGCCGCGGCCCGCGAGCTCGGGATCGGCCTCGTGCGGGGCACGGAGGTGTCCGCCCGGTCCCGGGGCATCTCCGTGCACCTGCTCAGCTACCTGCAGGACCCCGCCCACCCCGCGCTGGCCGACGAGCTCGCGCGCGCCCGGGACTCGCGCGTGCACCGGGCCGAGCGGATGGTCGAGCTGCTCGCGCGGGACGTCCCGATCACGTGGGCCGACGTGCTCGACCAGGCGCGCGACGCGGTCGCCGTCGGCCGCCCGCACATCGCCGACGCCCTCGTCGCACGGGGTGTGGTGCCCGACCGCGACGCCGCCTTCGCGCACCTGCTCGCGTCGGGCGGGCCCTACCACGTCGACCACTACGCCCCGGAGGCGCCCGACGCCGTCGCGGCGATCCGGGCCGCGGGCGGCGTGCCGGTGTTCGCGCACCCGGGCGCGGACGCACGCGGACGCGTCGTGCCCGACCGGGTCTTCGACGAGCTCGCCGAGGCCGGCCTGGCGGGTGTCGAGGTGGGGCACCGCGACCACACGCCGGCGCAGCGGGAGCGGCTGGCGGGGATCGCCGCCCGCCTCGACCTGCTGGTCACCGGCTCGAGCGACTACCACGGCGCGGGGAAGGCCAACCGCCTGGGGGAGAACCTGACCGAGCCGCAGGTGCTGGCCGCGATCACGGCGCAGGGCACGACCCCGGTGGTGGGCGCGTGAGCGGCGTGGTCGACGTGCAGCTGTTCATCTCGGCCTTCGTGACGCTGTTCGTGATCATGGACCCGCCCGGGACCGTGCCGATCTTCCTCGGGCTCACCGGGTCCATGACGCGCCAGCAGCGGACCCGCGCCGCCCGGCAGGCGATCCTCGTGGCGTTCGGCGTCATCGTCGGGTTCGCCCTCGTCGGGCAGTCGCTGCTCGACTACCTGCACGTGTCGCTGCCCGCCCTGCAGGCGGCGGGCGGGCTGCTCCTGCTGCTGGTCGCGATGGAGCTGCTCACCGGCAAGATGGACGGCTCGGACACCCAGGTCGCCACGCAGGGGAACGTCGCGCTCGTGCCGCTGGGCACGCCGCTGCTCGCCGGGCCCGGCGCCATCGTCGCGACCATGGTCCTGGTGCAGCAGGCCGAGGACCCGCCGCAGTGGGGCGCCATCGCGCTCGCGGTCGTGCTCGTGCACCTGTGCCTGTACCTGTCGATGCGGTTCGCGAACGCGATCCACCGGGTCCTGAAGGACTCCGGGACGATGCTGGTCAGCCGGATCGCCGGCCTGCTGCTCGCCGCCATCGCGGTGCAGCTGCTCGCCGACGCCGTGCTCGCGTTCGCCCGCGAGCTCTGACCGGACCCCGCCCGGCGCCCGGACGCGAGCACGGCCCCGCCCTCGTGGGCGGGGCCGTGCTGCGTGCGTGTCCTGCGGGGCCGTCAGGCCTCGGCGGGGGCCGTCGCGGGCGCCGAGCCCTCGCCCGAGCCGCCGCGCGAGCGACGACGACGGCGCCGGCGCTGACCGGCCTCGCCCGCCTCGCCCGTGGCCGCCTCGCCCGACGTGCCGGCCGCCGGGGCGTCCTGGGTCGGGGTGCCCTGGGTCACGTCGCCCTGGGTCACGCCCTCGCTCGGTGCGCCCTCGGTCGCTGCGCCCTCGGCGCCGCCCGCGCGGCCGCGACCGCCGCGGCGCCGGCGCGACCGGCCCTCGCCGCCGTCGCCGGCCTCGCCGTCGCGCGGTGCGTCCGGAGCGTCCTCGCGGCGCTCGCCGCCCCGCCCGCGGCCACCGTCCCGACCGGCACCGTCCCGACCGGCACCGTCCCGACCAGCACCGTCCCGACCGGCACCGTCCCGACCGGCACCGCCACGACCGGCACCGTCACGAGCGGGCCGGTCGTCGCGCGCCGGGCGCGCACCGCCGCCACGCTTGCCGGTCTCGCCGAGGTCCTCGAGCGTCTCCGCCTCGAGGCCGGCGCGCGTGCGCTGGCCCCGCGGCAGGCGCCCGGTGACACCGGTGGGGATGTCCAGGTCGGTGTAGACGTGGTCGGAGGAGGAGTAGGTCTCCACCGGCGCGGGGATGCCGAGCCCCAGCGCCTTGTCGATCAGGCCCCAGCGCGGCAGGTCGTCCCAGTCGACGAACGTCACGGCCGTGCCGGTGTTCCCCGCGCGGCCGGTGCGGCCCGTGCGGTGCAGGTACGTCTTCTCGTCCTCGGGGCACTGGTAGTTGACGACGTGCGTGACGTCCTCGACGTCGATGCCGCGCGCGGCGACGTCGGTGGCGACCAGGACGTCGACCTTGCCGTTGCGGAACGCGCGCAGCGCCTGCTCGCGCGCGCCCTGCCCGAGGTCGCCGTGCAGCGCGCCCGCGGCGAAGCCGCGCTCGACGAGCTCGTCGGCGACCTTGGCGGCCGTGCGCTTCGTGCGGGCGAAGACGATCGTCAGACCGCGGTCGCGCGCCTGCAGGATGCGGGCCAGCAGCTCGACCTTGTCCATGGCGTGCGCCCGGTAGGCGACCTGCTTGATGTTCTTGACGGTCTGGCGGCCGTCGTCGTCGGGGTCCTGCGCGCGGATGTGCGTGGGCTGCGACATGTACCGGCGCGCCATCGCGACGACCGCACCCGGCATCGTGGCCGAGAACAGCATCGTGTGGCGGTTCGGGGGCGTCGCGCCGAGCAGCTTCTCCACGTCGGGCAGGAAGCCGAGGTCGAGCATCTCGTCGGCCTCGTCGAGCACCACCTCGGTGGCGTGGTTGAGGCGCAGGTGCCGCTGGTTCAGCAGGTCGATCATGCGGCCCGGGGTGCCGACGACGACGTCGGCGCCGCGCTGCAGCGCCTCGATCTGCGGCTCGTACGCGCGGCCGCCGTACACCTGCACGATCCGGACCTTGCGCCGGCTCGACGCCATCGCGAGGTCGCCCGCGACCTGCACGGCGAGCTCGCGCGTCGGCACGACGACGAGCGCCTGCGGGTCGCCCGGGGCGGGCAGACGGTCGTAGCCCTCCTCGTTCGGGGCGATCACGCGGTGCAGGAGCGGGACGCCGAAGCCGAGGGTCTTGCCGGTGCCGGTCTTCGCCTGGCCGATGATGTCGTGGCCCGACAGGGCCACGGGCAGCGTCATCGCCTGGATCGGGAACGGCTGGCTGATGCCCGCGGCGGCGAGCGCCTCCACGATCTCGGGCCGGACGTCGAACTCGGCGAAGGAGGCGTCCACGGCCTGGACGGAGGCGGCCCGCCGGGTGCCGGTCGGGACGGGCGTGGGGACGGCGTCGGCGACGGTGCGGTGCTCGTCGAGCGTCTCGTCGACGGCGTGGTCGGTGCTGGCGGCCGGGGTCTGCTCGGCCGCGTCGTCGTTCACGGGGGTGTCGGTGGTCACGCGGTGCTCTTCACTGGGCGGGGTGACGGCTCACGTACCGGACGGGGCCGGCCGGGCGCGGGGCGCCCGACGGCCCGGCGGCGGGCACGCCACGCGGGTTGGCCGGCAGCCGATCGCAGAATTCGCCTCGCGCGCGCCGGATGCGGCAGGAGCCGCTGCGGGCGCGTCGTGCGAGGTGGTCCGTCAGGACCGGGTAACAGGACGACCGGGCAACCGATGTACGGGTTGTACCCCGCCACTCTATCCGACGGGCGTGCGGCCGCCGCCGGTGGTGCCGCCGCGGGCGGCACTAGGATCCCCGGATGACCTCCGACGCCGGCAACGCCGCCCCCGAGCCGTCCGACACGCCGTCCGCCGAGCGGGCGTCGAACGGCGCCGCCGGCAAGGGCGCCGACCGGCCCGGGGACGCCGGGGTCGACGCGGCGGAGGCGGTCGGCACGGCCGACGCCGTGGAGGTGCTCGGGCTCGTCGCGGCCCTCGAGCACCAGGCCTTCGCCCGCCTGGCGGGGGACAGCGCGCAGGCGCCCGGCCTCGAGCAGGCCCTCGCGCTCAGCCGGTTCGCCGCACGGTGCACCGAGCGGCGGGACCGGGTGCTCGCGCGCATCGCCGAGCTCGGTGGCGACCCCGTGGCGGCGCTCGCGCGGTTCGGCACGGTGCTCGACGACTTCGACGCCCGCACGACGCCGAGCTCGTGGTCGGAGCGGCTCCTGAAGGCGTACGTCGGCTACGGCGTCGCCGACGACTTCTGCCGGCTCGTCGCGCGCGGGCTCGACGCGCAGTCGCGCGTGCTCGTCGCGGAGCTGCTCGACGACGCCTCGCACGCCGAGCTCGCGGTGCGCGAGCTCGACGCGGTGTGCGCGCAGGACTCGGTGGTCTCCGCGCGGCTCGCCCTCTGGGGCCGCCGGCTGGTGGGGGAGGCCCTGGGCGTCGTGCTGCGGCTCGCGCAGCGCCCCGGGGTCGCGCGCGTCCTGGACCGCGCGGACGTCGGGAGCGCCCCCGCGCAGGAGACCCCGGCCACGGTGTTCAACGAGCTGACGGCGCAGCACACGCGCCGCATGTCGCGCCTGCGGCTGACGGCCTGAGGCGCCGCGCCCGCGGCTCCGGACGCACGGACGCCCCGGCGGACGTGCCGCCGGGGCGTCGGGCGTGCCGGTCGTCAGATGGTGCCGAAGCCCACGCGACCCTTCGTCTCCGCGCCGATGTCCACGAAGCCGAGCGAGGCCGCCGGCACGATGACGCGGCGGCCGCGCGTGTCGGTCAGCTCGAGCGTCGACGTCGTGCCGGAGAGCGCGTCCTTCACGAGCGCCGCGATCTCGTCCGCGCTCTGGTCCGACTCGAGCGTGATCTCGCGCGGCAGGTTCTGCACGCCGATCGTGATCTCCACGGGTACTCCTCCGAACGCCGGGGTCCCGCCGCAGGTGGCGGCGGGGTGTCGCGGTCGATCCTAGGCGCCCTCGTACGTGAAGTCCGGCCGGACGAGCCCGGCCACCCCGCGCCACGAGAGGTCGGACACCAGGTCGACCACGCGGTCCGTGCCCTGCCCGTCGCCGTGGCGCAGCCAGTACGTCGCCGCGCCCTGCGCCGTCGCGACGAGCGCCGCCGCCAGCACGTCGCCGTCCGCGCGGCTGCGGCCGGTGACCTGCACGAGGACCTCGGCGATGCGCCGGGTCGCCTCCGCGGTCGCGTGCTCGACGCGGCCGCGGACCTGCGCGTCGTGCGTGACGTCCGACTCGAAGAGCAACGTCGACGACTCGCCGGCCACCTGCACGAACGCGAGGTACGCCTGGACGATCGCGGCGACGACGTCGCGGCCCGCGCCGCGCTCGACCGGTCCGGCCTCGACGGGGGCGACGGCCCGCTCGACGGCGGCCAGCAGGTCGGCGCCCTGCGCGTCCACGACGGCGAGGTAGAGGTCGAGCTTGGACGGGAAGTGCCGGTAGAGGACCGGCTTGCTGACCTCCGCGCGCTCCGCGATGTCGTCCATCGACACGTGGTGGAACCCCTCGGTCGCGAACAGGTCGAGCGCGATCGCGAGCAGCTGCTCGCGGCGCTCGACCCGCGTCATCCGGGGGCCGCGCGGTGCGCGCGCCGCGGCGGCTCCGGGGGCACCGGAGGGTGCGCCGACGCCGTCCGAGGGGTCCCGCGGGTCCGTCATGCCGCGATCGTACTGAGGCGTACGTCCCGGTTTCAGGGCCGTCCACGCCCGCGTGCGCCCCGCGGACGGTGCCGGCCGCGCTGCGCCGGGGGCGCGCGGCGGTGCGGTGCCGGTCGTGTCGGTGGTCCGTGGTGGGATCGGGCCGTGACGACCGCAGCGACCACGCGCCTCGTGCCGCCGCCGACCGTCCGCGCGCACGCGGCGGGGCCTGCCGCGCCCCTCCTGGACCCGGTGCAGCGGGACGTCGTCGCGCGCGTCGCGGCCGGGACCGACCCGGTGCTCCTGGTCACGGGCGCACCCGGGACGGGTCGCACGACGGTGGCGCTCGAGGCCGCCGCGGCTGCCGTCGAGGCCGGGCTCGCCCCCGACGACGTCCTGGTGCTGGCGGCCTCCCGGCGTGCCGCAGGCGACCTGCGCGACCGGCTGGCGGTGCGCCTCGGCCGCACGTCGGGACGCCCCCTGGTGCAGACCGCGGCCGCCGTGGCCTTCGCGGTGCTGCGCGCCCGCGCCGGTGCGCTCGGCGAGCCGCCGCCCGTGCTGGTCTCCGGGCCCGAGCAGGACCGGGCCCTGGCCGAGCTGCTCGCCGGGCACGCCGCGGGAGAGGTGCCGGGACCGGTCTGGCCGGCCGGCGTGCCGGCGGAGGCGCGGACGGCGCGCGCCTTCCGCGACGAGCTGCGGGACCTGCTGATGCGCGCCGCCGAGCGCGGCCTCGCACCGCCCGACCTGGCCGCGCTGGGCCGGCGGCACGGACGGCCCGCGTGGGTCGCCGCCGCGGCGCTGTACGCGGAGTACCTCGACGTCATGGCGCTCGCCGCCGGGACGCCCGACGCGGGCGAGCGCCTGGACCCGGCGGTCGTCGTCGACGCGGCCGTCGCGGCGCTGCGCGGGTGGGACGACGAGGTGCCGGGCGTGCCGTGCCCGCAGCGCCGGCTCGTCGTGGTCGACGACCACCAGGAGAGCACCGCGGCGACCGCCCGGCTGCTGCGCGCGTTCCTCGACCGGGGCGCCCGCCTGCTGCTGCTCGGCGACCCGGACGTCGCCGTGCAGACGTTCCGCGGTGCGGACCCGTCGCTCGTGGCGCGGGCGACGGCCGACGGCACGGGCACGGGTGAGCTCGGCGCCCGGCAGGTCGTGCTGCCGACGGTGTGGCGGCAGACGCCCGCGCTGCGCGCGGTGACGGCGCGGCTCACCGAGCGCATCGGCGCGGTGGGCACGGCGGCGCACCGCCGCGCGACGACCCCCGCGGGCCGGCCCGACGGGCCCGCTCCGCGCGTCGCCGTGCTGCCGAGCGGTGCGCAGGAGGCGGCGTGGGTGGCGCACGAGCTGCGCACGGCGCACCTGCGTCGCGGCGTGCCCTGGGACGAGATGGCCGTCGTCGCGCGGTCGGGCGCTCGGGTGACCGTGCTGCGCCGTGCGCTCGCGCAGGCCGGTGTGCCGGTGCGGGTCGTCGGGTCCGACGTGCCGTTGCGCGAGGAGCCCGCGGTCCGCCCGCTGCTCGACGCCGTGCGGGTCGCCGTGGGCGAGCCGCTCGACGCCGAGACCGCCGCGCGCCTCGCGTGCTCGCCGCTCGGCGGGCTCGACAGCGTCGGCCTGCGCCGCGTGCGGCGGGCGCTGCGCGCCGAGGAGCTCGCGGGCGGCGGCGGCCGGTCGAGCGACGCCCTGCTCGTCGAGGTGCTCGAGGCCCCGGGGCGGGCCGCGACCCTGCCGCCGCACGTCGCGCGGCCCGTGGAGCGCCTGGCCGCCGTGCTCGACGCGGGCCGGCAGGCCGTCGCCGCGCCCGGCGCGGACGTCGAGGCGGTGCTGTGGGCCGTCTGGCACCGGGCCGGGCTGGCCGACCCGTGGCGGCGCGTGGCGCTCGCGGGAGGGGCGGCGGGGGAGCGCGTCGACCGGGACCTCGACGCGGTCCTCGCGCTGTTCAAGGCCGCCGAGGTGTTCGTCGACCGCAACCCGCAGGCGACGCCCGGGACGTTCGTCGAGTGGGTCCTCGCGCAGGACCTCCCGGCCGACTCGCTCGCGGCCAGCTCCCGCGCGGCGGGCGTCAGCGTGCTCACGCCCGCCGGCGCGGCGGGTCGCTCGTGGGACGTCGTCGCGGTCGTCGGCGTGCAGGACGGCGCGTGGCCCGACCTGCGGCTGCGCGACTCGCTGCTCGGTGCGCAGGCGCTCGTCGACGTCGTCACGGGCCGGGCCAGCGCGGTGCCCGCCGGCGCGGGACCGGCGACGGCGGCGGGCGGCGACACGGGAGCGGCGCGGGCCGCGGTGCTCGCCGACGAGCTGCGCTCGTTCACCGTCGCGGTGTCGCGCGCCCGCACGCACCTGCTGGTCACCGCGGTCGACGATCAGGACGCGAGCCCCTCGCCGTTCCTCGACCTGGTGCAGCCGCCCACGGGCGACGGCCCCGACCCGCGTCGCGCGTCCGCACCCGCGCCCCTCGACCTGCGCGGCCTGGTGGCCCGGCTCCGCGCGACGCTCGAGCGCACGGCCCGGGAGACCGGCACGCCCGATGCCGCCGCCGCGCGGACGCTGGCCCGGCTCGCGCGCGCCGGTGTACCGGGCGCGCACCCGGACGCGTGGTTCGGCCTCGCCGCCCCGTCCAGCACGGCACCGCTGTGGGCGCCGGAGGACCGCGTACCCGTGTCGCCGTCGCGGTTGGAGACGGCGCAGCGCTGCACCCTGCGGTGGGCGCTCGAGTCGGCGGGCGGCACGCCGGCGTCCTCCGCGCTGCAGTCGCTCGGCACGCTGGTGCACGCGATCGCCCAGGAGCACCCGACGGCGGACCGTGCGACCCTCGCGGCCGAGCTCGACCGGCGCTGGCCCGAGCTGGGCCTCGGCGAGGGGTGGCCCTCCGTGGCCGCCCGGCGGCGGGCCGACGCGATGGTCGACCGGCTCGCGACCTACCTGGGCACGTCCGGCGAGCCGCTGCTCGTCGAGGCGCCGTTCACGCTCGAGACGGACCGGGCCGTCGTGCGCGGGTCGGTCGACCGGGTGGAGCTCGTCGGCCGGCTCGCGCCGGACGGTGCAGTGCCGGACGGAACGGTCGCGGACGGGGCGGTCGCGGACGGTGCCGTGTCGGACGCGGCGGGCGGGGGCGCGGCGGGCGGGGACGCGGCGGCGCGTGAGCGCCCGGTGGTGCGGGTCGTCGACCTCAAGACGGGGTCGCGCGTGCCGACGACCGCGCAGGCCGCCGACCACCCGCAGCTCGGCGCCTACCAGCTCGCGGTGGACGCCGGTGCGGTGCCGGGGCTGCCGGCGGGCACGGTCAGCACCGGCGCGCACCTGGTCTACCTCTCCCAGGGCTCGCAGAAGCCGACGGAGCGCCGCCAGGCGTCGCTCGGTCCCGAGACGGACGGCCCGAGCTGGGCGCGCGCGCTCGTCGACGAGGTCGCCGACCGCATGGCCGCCTCGGCGTTCGAGGCGCGCACCAACGAGCTGTGCGACCGCTGCCCCGTCCGGCGGGCGTGCCCGCTGCGCGGCGAGGGTGGGCAGGTGGTCGCGTGAGTGCCGTCCCGACCGAGGCCCCGGCGGCGCCCGGCGCCGCCCCGCCCGCGCTCTCGGCGGAGCGGATCGCGCTGCTCGTGGGCCAGCACCCGCCGACCGAGGAGCAGAGGCGCGTCATCGAGGCGCCGCTGCGCCCGTCGCTCGTCGTCGCCGGCGCGGGCTCCGGCAAGACCGAGACGATGGCCGGCCGCGTGGTGTGGCTGGTCGCGAACGGGCTCGTGGCGCCCGAGCAGGTGCTCGGGCTGACGTTCACGCGCAAGGCCGCCGGCGAGCTCGCCGAGCGGGTGCGCCGTCGGCTGCGGGCCCTCGCACGCGCCGCCGCCCGCGAGGGGGTCGCCCTGCCGACCGGGGCGGACGTGCTCGACGAGCTCGCGCGCCCGCACGTGTCGACCTACCACGCGTACGCGGCGAGCCTCGTCTCGGACCACGCCCTGCGGCTCGGCGTCGAGCCGGGCGCCCGGCTGCTGGGGGAGGCCGCGCAGTGGCAGCTCGCGGCGCAGGTCGTCGAGTCGTGGACCGGGGACCTCGAGACGGCGGCGGCGACGTCGACGGTCGTCGACGCGGTGCTCTCGCTCGCGGGGGCGCTGGACGAGCACCTCCTCGAGCCGGCCGAGGCGCGCGCTCGCATCGAGGCACTCGCCGCCGACCTCGCCGCCACGCCCGTGGGCGAGGACCGCCGGGCTCCGCAGGCGCGGGCCCGCGCACTCGTCGCCTCCCTCGGCGAGCGCGCCCGCGTGCTCGACCTCGTCGCCGACTACCGGGCCCGCAAGCGCGCCTCCGACGCCCTCGACTTCGGGGACCAGGTCGCGCTCGCGGCACGGATCGCGCGCGACGCGCCCGAGGTGGGCGCCGCCGAGCGCGCCCGGTACCGCGTCGTGCTGCTCGACGAGTACCAGGACACGTCGTACGCGCAGCTCGTGCTGCTGTCGGCGCTCTTCGCCGGCGGCCACCCCGTCACGGCCGTCGGCGACCCGAACCAGTCGATCTACGGCTGGCGCGGCGCCAGCCCGGCCGGTCTGGCCCGCTTCCCGGAGATGTTCCCCGTCGTCGAGCGCGAGCCGGGACGCCGTGGTGGTGCGGCGCGCGAGCGCCGGCGTCCGGCCGACGTCGTGCAGCTGTCGACGTCCTGGCGCAACGACGTCGCGGTGCTCGCCGCGGCGAACCACGTCGCCGCGCCCCTGCGCGCCGCCGGCGCACGCGTCGACGTGCCGGAGCTGCGCGCGCGCCCCGGCGCGGGCGCGGGCACGGTGCTCGCGGCGGTGACGGCCACGGTGGAGGAGGAGGCGGCCGCCGTGGCGGCCTTCGTGGCCGGGCAGTGGCGCCCCGCCGGCCACCCCGGGGGGCGTCGCACGGCCGCGGTGCTCTGCCGCAAGCGCTCGCAGTTCGAGCCGTTGCGCCGAGCGCTGCGCGCCGAGGGGCTGCCGGTCGAGGTCGTCGGACTGGGCGGACTGCTCGCCGCACCGGAGGTGGTCGACCTCGTCGCGGTGCTGCAGGCGGCCCACGACCCGACGCGCGGTGACGCGCTCGTGCGGCTGCTCACCGGTGCACGCACGCGCCTGGGTGCCGCCGACCTGCACGCGCTCGGCGACTGGGCGCGGCAGGGTGCCCGCACGCACGGCGTCCGCGACCCCCGCGGCGGGGGCGTCCAGGCGGACGTCGTCGACGAGCGCAGCCTCGTCGACGCGCTCGACGACCTGCCGCGGGAGGGCTGGCGGAGCCCCGCGGGCCGGTCCCTCACCCCGGTGGGGCGGCGCCGCCTGCGCGACCTGGCCGGCGTGCTGCGGGCGGTGCGCACGCACCAGGGCCTGTCGCTGCCCGAGCTCGTGAACGAGGCGGAGCGGCTGATCGGCCTCGACATCGAGGTGCAGGCGCGTCCGGATGCGGACGCCGGCCGGGCCCGCGCGAACCTCGACGCCTTCGCGGACGTCGTCGCGGACTTCGCCCGCGGCGCGGACCGGCCGAGCCTGGGCGCGCTGCTCGCGTGGCTCGAGGCCGCCGACGCCCGCGAGGACGGGCTGGAGCTGCCCGTGACGGAGCCCGACCCGGACGCCGTGCAGCTCATGACGGTGCACGCCTCGAAGGGCCTGGAGTGGGACGTCGTCGCGGTCGCGGGGATGGTCGACGGCGGGCTGCCGGCCACGCCGATGCTCGGCGCCGACGGGCCCAAGGACTCGGGCTGGCTCACCGGGCTGGGCGTCCTGCCGTACCCGCTGCGCGGCGACGCCGAGGACCTGCCGCGCCTCGAGTGCGCCGGCGCGGCCGACGCCAAGGACCTGCACGAGCGGATCGTGCGGTTCACCCACGACGCGGGCGAGCACGAGGTCGCGGAGGAGCGGCGGCTCGCGTACGTCGCGGTCACGCGGGCGCGCGACCGCCTGCTGCTCACCGCCGCGCGGTGGGCCGACGCCAAGTCGCCGCGCCGCGTCTCCCCGTTCCTGTCCGACCTCGTCGACGCGGGTCTCGCGCTCGTGCAGGAGTGGGCCGACGAGCCCGCGCCCGACGAGACGAACCCGCGGGCCGCGCTCGTCGAGACGGCCGTGTGGCCGGCGGACCCGTTCGCGCGGGACGGCGCCGCACCGCGCCGGCCGGCGGTCGAGGCCGCGGCCGCCTCGGTGCTCGCCGCCCTGCAGCAGCAGCCGCCGCACGACGCGGGGGACGGGCCGGGCACGCGGGCCGCACCGTCCGGGGCCGCCGCACCGTCCCCGGCGGTGGCGCACGACGGGGACCCCGGCGCGGACCGGCCGGCCGACGACGACTGGGACGCGCTCGCGGACCGCCTCCTCGCCGAGCAGGCGGAACGGCGCGGAGGGGAGGCCCGCGTCCCGCTCCCGGCGCACCTCTCGGCCTCCTCGCTCGTCCGCCTCGACGCGGACCCCGCGGACTTCGCGCTCGGCCTGCGTCGTCCGGTCCCGCGCGAGCCGTCCCGCCAGGCGCGGCGCGGCACCGCGTTCCACGCCTGGGTCGAGGCCTGGTACGGCAGCGCCACCCTGGTCGACCTCGACGACCTGCCGGGCGCCGACGACGACTCCGCCCCCGTGGACGCCGACCAGGCCGAGCTGCGGGCGGCCTTCCTGCGCACGCCCTGGGCGCACCGGACGCCGGTCGCGGTCGAGGTGGACGTCGAGACGACGGTGGGCGGCTACGTGCTGCGGTCGCGCATCGACGCCGTGTTCGCCGACCCCGACCGCCCGGACGAGCCGGGCGCCGTCGTCGTCGTCGACTGGAAGACCGGCGCGCCGCCGCCGGACCGTGCGGAACGCGAGTCGCGTGCGCTGCAGCTCGCCGTGTACCGGCTCGCGTGGGCCCGCTGGACGCGCACCGACCCGGCTCTCGTGCGTGCCGCCTTCTGCTACGTCGGCGCGGGCGTGACGGTGGCGCCCGACCGGCTGCCCGACGAGGACGAGATCGCCGCCCTGCTGGCGGCGGCCGCGCCGGTGCCGGGCGCGTGAGCGCCGGGTGGTGCGGTGCGCGTCAGAGGGCCGCGGTCGCCTCGTCGTCGACGCGCGTGTGCTCGTCGAGGTCGCGGAGCATCTCCACGGCGTCGTCGACGACGTCGCGGCGACCGCTGCGCACGCCGTGCAGCAGCCAGCGGGCGAGCGCCAGCTCGCCCGCGAGCATCGCCCGGTCCGCCAGGTGCGGGTCCGTCAGCTCGGTGCGCCGCAGCAGGTACGACTCGAGGATCGCGTCGACGGCATCCTCCGGCGCCGCCACCAGCAGCGCCGACAGGTCGTCCGCCGGGTCGGCGACCATCGCACCGCCCCAGTCCAGGATGCCCGCGACGGCGCCGTCCGCGACCAGCACACGCGCGCTCGTGAGGTCGCCGTGCACGACGGTGGGCCGGAAGCGCCACAGCGCGACGTCCTCGAGCATCTCCTCCCACCGGCGCAGGAGCGTGGGCGGCACCAGCCCGGTGCGTGCCGCATCGTCGACCTCCGCCTGCCGCCGGTCGCGGTACCCCGCGGCGTCGTAGACGGGCAGGCCCGCGTCCTCGACCACGGCCGTGGGCAGCTCGTGCACGGCCGCCACGGCGCGGCCGACCGACGCGGCCAGGCCGGGACCCGAGCGCAACGTCTCGAGCCGCAGCGGCCGGCCGACGACCTCGCGGTGGACGCAGGCGCGACCACCCTCGGGCAGGTGCGCGAAGCCGACCGGCCGGGGCACGACGAACGGCAGGCGACCCTCGTCGACGTGCGGTGCGAGCGCCTCGAGCAGCGCGACCTCGGCCTCGAGCGCCGCCCCGGCCCCCGCGTGCTGCGGCGCACGCACGACCCACCGCCGACGGACGGAGTCCACGACGACCGCGACGTCGAAGTCGCTGCCCGTGGTGGCGGGGCGGCGGACGTCGTACGCGTCGAGGCCGGGGATCGCGACGGTCGCGAGGGCGGCGAGGGCGAGGGGCGAACGGCTCACGTCTGCCAGCGTAGGTCGGCGGGGCCCGTCGGCCGTGGCGGTGCCCGGGCGTGTTGGGCGTCCGATTCGTCCGACGCGGGCCTCGCCGTGGACGCCGGGTGGACGCCGGGTGCGCGGCGGCCGGCGCCGCTCGGGCACCGCGAGGGTCGTGGGAGCCGCCCCGGGGCGGCCGGGCGGCCGTCGGGGCCGCCGCGTAGCGTGACCGCGTGAACCCCGAGCTCCTCGTCGACCTCCCGCTCGCGCGCAGCCGCACCGACCGTGCGGCACTCCTGCGTGCGGAGCCCGAGGCGGTGCCGGCCGCGCTCGCCGACCCGCGCACGCGCGTGCTCGTGGTGCGGGACGGCGGCATCCGCACCGACGGGCCCGCGGGCGTGCGCTGGTACACGGTCGCCGACGTGCGCGCCGAGGCCGAGGCGGTGCTGGGGGTCGACGCCGTGCCCCTCGACGCCTGGCTGCTGCTGGGGGCGGAGGACGACGGCGCACGCGTCCTCGCGCTGCGCCTGCCGGACCACGCTCCGGTGCCGGCGGGTACGGGGCCGGCGGACGCAGCGGTGCACGCCCCGGCGGGCGCGACACGCGCCGGCGGCGCGGCGGGCACCGGCGACGGGTGGGCCTCGTTGCGCGTCGTCGGCGCCGCGCTCGACGCCCGGGACGCGGGCCTGGCCACGACCGCGGTGGCTCTCGACGCGTGGCACGACCGCCACCCGCGGTGCCCGCGCTGCGGGGCGCCGACCCGCGTCGCGCAGGCCGGCTGGTCCCGGGTCTGCGACGTCGACGGCTCCGAGCACTACCCGCGCACCGACCCCGCCGTGATCATGGCGGTCGTGGACGACGCGGACCGGCTCCTGCTCGGGCACGCCGCCACGTGGCCGGAGGGCCGCTACTCGACCCTCGCGGGGTTCGTGGAGGCGGGCGAGTCCGCCGAGCAGGCGGTGCGTCGCGAGGTGCGCGAGGAGACCGACGTCGTCGTGGACCGGGTCGAGTACCGGGGCAGCCAGCCGTGGCCGTTCCCGGGTTCGCTGATGCTCGGGTACCGCGCGCACGCGGTCCGCACGAACGTCACCGTCGACGGGCAGGAGGTGACCGCGGCGCGCTGGTACACCCGCGCCGAGCTCACCGCGGCGGTCCGCGCGGGGACGCTCCTGCTGCCGGGGCGTGCGTCCATCGCGCGTGCGCTCGTCGAGGAGTGGTTCGGCGGGCGCATCGAGGCCTGAGGCCGGCGCGGCTCGCCGCAGCGCGTGCTCCGGCCGCGTCCGGGAGACGTCAGGCGGCGAGCCGCGCCTTGACCTCCGCGAGCGACGGGTTCGTGGCGGCGGAGCCGTCGGGGAACACGACGGTCGGCACGGTCTGGTTGCCGCCGTTCACGGACTCGACGAACGCGGCCGCGTCCGGCTGCTGCTCGATGTCGACGACGTCGTAGGCGATGCCCGCGGCGTCCATCTGCTTCTTGAGCCGGTGGCAGTAGCCGCACCACGTCGTGGAGTACATCGTCACGGTGCCCGGGGCCGGCGTCGTCTCGCTCATGACGGCAGCGTGCCACGTGCCGCCGACGTGCGCCGGGCCGGCCGCCGCGCTCGTCCTCGCGCGCGGCGGCCGGCCCGGGCGGCGCCGACGTTCGGCGGTTCTCGTCACCCTGGGGGCGTCCGTCGCTGTCGGTGGGGGCTGCGAGACTGGGGCCGATGTCCGCCGACTCCCTCCTCGACGCGCTGGACCCCGAGCAGCGGGCGGTCGCCACCGCCCTCACGGGGCCCGTCTGCGTGCTCGCCGGCGCGGGCACCGGCAAGACGCGGGCCATCACGCACCGCATCGCCTACGGCGTGCGCACCGGCGTGTACCGGCCCGCCTCCGTGCTCGCCGTGACGTTCACGGCGCGCGCGGCGGGGGAGATGCGGGTGCGTCTGCGCGATCTGGGAGCCGATGGCGTGCAGGCCCGCACGTTCCACGCGGCCGCGCTGCGGCAGCTGGGGCACTTCTGGCCGCGGGTCGTCGGCGGTGCGCCGCCACGGCTGCTGGAGCAGAAGGCGCCGATCGTCGCCGAGGCGGGGCGCCGGGTCGGCGTCGCGGTGGACCGCGTGTCGGTGCGCGACCTGTCGAGCGAGATCGAGTGGGCCAAAGTCTCGCTCGTCACCGCGGACGACTACCAGCGTGCCGCCGAGGCCGTGCGCCGGCCGACTCCGGCCGGTCAGGAGCCGCAGGCGGTCGCGCGCCTGCTGACGGCCTACGAGGACGTCAAGGCGGAGCGCGGTGTCATCGACTTCGAGGACGTGCTGCTGCTGCTCGCGGCGATGCTCGCCCAGCGCGGCGAGGTCGCCGACGAGGTCCGCACGCAGTACCGCCACCTCGTCGTCGACGAGTACCAGGACGTCAGCCCGCTGCAGCAGCACCTGCTCGACCAGTGGCTCGGCGGTCGGCACGACCTGTGCGTCGTGGGCGACCCCAGCCAGACCATCTACTCGTTCGCGGGCGCCTCGCCGCACCACCTGCTGACGTTCACGCGGCAGCACCCGCGCGCGACCGTGGTGCGGCTGGTGCGGGACTACCGCTCGACGCCGCAGGTGGTGGGCCTCGCGAACCGCGTGCTGACGGCGACCCGCCGTCCCGGCGACCCGCAGCCGCTGCACCTGGTCGCGCAGCAGCCCGACGGCCCGCCCGTCCGCTTCACGGCGTACGACGACGACGACGCGGAGGCCGCGGGCGTCGCGGCGCGCGCGGCGCGGCTGGTGGCGTCGGGCGTGCCCGCCAGCGAGATCGCCGTGCTGTACCGCACCAACGTTCAGGCCGAGGCGTTCGAGCAGGCGCTGGCCGCGGCGGGGGTCGGGTACCAGGTGCGCGGCGGCCAGCGCTTCTTCTCCCGCCGGGACGTGCGGGACGCGCTCGTCCTGCTCCGCGGCGGTGCGCGCTCCGCCGACCCCGGGGTCCCGCTCGGCGAGACGACGCGGGACGTGCTGACGTCGGCCGGCTGGGCCCCGACGCCGCCGGCGGCTCGTGGTGCGGCGCGCGAGCGGTGGGACGCGATGCAGGCGCTCGTCGGCCTCGCCGACGACCTGGCCACCACGCACCCCGGGGCGAGGCTGGTGGACCTCGTCGCGGAGCTCGACGAGCGCGCGGCGGCGCAGCACGCCCCGACGGTCGACGGCGTCACGCTGGCGTCGCTGCACGCCGCGAAGGGCCTGGAGTGGGACGCCGTGTTCCTCGTGGGCCTCAGCGAGGGCCTCATGCCCATCTCGCTCGCCCAGTCGGACGCCGCCGTCGCGGAGGAGCGCCGCCTGCTGTACGTCGGCGTGACGCGTGCGCGCCGGCACCTGGAGCTGTCGTACGCCGGGGCGCGCACGCCGGGGTCGCGCGCGAACCGCCGGCGCTCGCGGTTCCTCGACGGCCTGTGGTCGGGCGAGGGCGGACGCGGTGCCCGCGCCACGGTCGCCGGCGTGCGCTCGTGGGCCGCGGGGGCGACGGGTCGTCCCGCCACGGGGACCGGCGCCGACGCCGGGGCGCCCGGTGCCCCGGACCCCGCCGTGCTCGACCGGCTGCGCGCCTGGCGCGCGGGGGTGGCCGCCGACCGCGGCGTGCCGGCGTTCCGGGTGCTGCCCGACGTGGCCCTCGAGGCCGTGGCGTCCGCCATGCCGACGGGCCCCGCGGAGCTGCAGCACGTGCACGGCCTCGGTCAGACGCGCCTGCGCGAGTACGGCCCCGAGCTGCTGCGCGTGGTCGCGGGCGCGGACGTCCTCGCCGGGCGCGGTCGTCCGCCGCGTCGCTGAGCGCCCGACGGGGTGCCGCCCGGCGGCTGCGACACCGCGCCCGGGGGGGACGACACGGCCGAGGACGGGCATTCCCGGCGCGCGACGCAGGGTCCTCGGAACTTCTTCCGGCGAACTGCGGTAATTCCTTGTGACGTCCGTCGCGGCGCCCCTAGGGTGGTCACGTCCTTGTTCGCGAGGTGCCGCCGAGGAGGCGGGACCCGAGCCCTGAAGGAGGTGGGTGCAGAGATGAAGAGCATGACGATGATCGGCGTCGCCGATGTGCAGCACGCGTACGTGCGGACTCTCGCGCCCACCGCTGACACCTTCAGCGGCGGCAGCCTGCCCACCGCCGGGACGCCTGCCCGCCGTCGGCGCATCGTGACGTCCGGCATCGATCTGCGACACAGGACTCTGTAAGCCCACGCGCACGGCGCGATGGCCGCGGAGTCCGAACTCGGATCCCGCGGCCTTCTCCTTTCTCCGGCTCCTGCCGGGTTGAGCGGCCCGTCGATCCGACCTCGACGCACCACAGCTCAACCATGAGGACACCAGGAGGACATCGTGCGGCTCACGACGCTGCTCGACACCGTGGACCACGGCGGATCCGGCCCGTGGCCCGCCGGCAGCACCGCGACCACGGACGACACCCGACAGTTCGACCGCATGGTCGCCGATCTCATCCCGTGCCGGTCGAACGACCCCGAGCTGTGGTTCGCGGAGCGGCAGGCCGACGTGGAGCGCGCCAAGGCGCTCTGCGGCACGTGCCCCCTGATCGACGGCTGCCTCGCCGGCGCCGTCGAGCGGGCGGAGCCGTGGGGCGTGTGGGGCGGGCAGGTCTTCGTCGGTGGTGTGGTCGTGCCCACCAAGCGTGGTCGCGGCCGGCCCCGCAAGGACGCCGCCGCCTGATCGGCCCCGGGGCGTCACGCCTCGACGCCGGGTCCCGCGTGCCGTGTGCCCGCGGGTCCCGGCGTCGTCGGACGTCCCGGGACGTCGGGCGGCTGCGTGCACCCGCAGTCGGGGTGCGGCGCCCACGGGCGCAGCCGCGGCACGACGTCGGGGACGGTGAGCTCGGCGGTCGCGCCGCACAGCAGGGGCACCGTGCCGGCGAGGAGCGCCAGGACCTGGGCGGCGGCGAGGGCGGCGCACGCGGCGGCGAGCACGCCGACCTCCCCGGGCGGTGCGGCCGGACCGCCCGCCGTGGAGTCCGGGCGCGCGGTGGCCGCCGCGAGCAGGCGCGGCCAGGCCGGGTCCGCGTCGGTGCGGTGCAGGTCGAGGCACCGCAGGCACGGGTCGGCGCCGGGGCGCACGCACGGACCGACGAGCGCGTCGGTCGCGCGCACGACCACGGACAGGTGCGGCACGCCGCTCGACGTCAGGAGCGCCGCCCGGGCGGGGTCGGCCGCGTCGCGCTCCACGACGACCACGACGTCCGGGTCGGCGTCGCCGTCCACCCGCACGCCGGGCGCCGCGTCCCGCAGCGCCCTGCGCAGGGCCGTCGCGCGCGGCGTGCCGACGTCGCTCCACCGGTGCGCTCCCGCCGCGACGTCGACCGACCGGACGGGTGCGTCGTCGTCGAGGAGCAGGGTGCCGACGCCCGCCGCGGCCAGCAACCGCGACAGGCCGGCGCCGGTGGGGCCGAGGCCGACGACCCCGACGACGGCCCGCGCCCGTGCCGCCACGACGTCCTCGCCCTCCCCGTCGCCGCGCAGCACGGACCACGCGGCCGCGTCGGCGGCGGTGGGGCCGCGGACGAGCCGGGACCGGGGCGGGTCGGCGCGCACGAGCCCGGCCGCGTGCAGCGCGGCCACGGCCGCGCGGGTACGCACGGCGTCGACCCCCGCCCGCGGGGCGGCGGCGGCCAGGGCGGCCAGGTCGGTCGTGTCGTCGACCCGCGACCAGAGGGCCACCTCGGCCTGGTCGAGCCCGTCGAGGACCACGGCCCAGCGCGGGTCGAGCCCCACCTGGAGGGCGTCCCCGCCCCGGGGCAGCACGCGCAGGCCGGGGCGCAGGCGGAGGGGGGTGCCGGTCACGGCGCCACCCTGGCAGGGGGCTCGCACGAGCGCCGGGCGTCGTCCACAGCCTGCGCAGCGGTGTGCCGGCCGGCCGGTGACCCCGGCGCCACGGGCCCGGACGCGCCGAGGGCACCGTCGCGGCCGACGGTGCCCTCGTGAGCGTGTGACGCGGGCAGGTGCCCGCGATGCGTCAGGCCTTGCCGAGGATGCGGTTCAGCTTCGTACCGCAGACGGGGCACGTGCCCTTCGCCATGCGGCGGCCGGACTCCGAGACGACGACCTCGCCCTCGGTCTCCCGCTTCTCCTTGCACTTGACGCAGTAGAACTCGCCTGCCCAGGTCTCGGCCATGTGGTCCCTCCTCGTGCTCCCGACACGGGACGGCGGGAGGCCGCCCGGGCACCGCACCGTCGCCGGCCACCGTGCGTTCTCACAGTAGTGCGCACTCCGCACCCGGATCGTGGCGAACGCGGGTGCCACGCCGTGCCGGACGGGTGAACGGCCCCGGCCAGTCGCGCCCGCGTGTGCGCACCGGGGCGCTAGCGTGCGTGCATGCCGACGCCGCGCGAGCCGGACCCGCGCGTGGTCGCCGCGCCCGCGGTCGAGGTACGCCGGTCGCGCCGGCGCGTGCGCACGGTCAGCGCGTGGCGCGAGGGGGAGCGGACGGTCGTCGCGATCCCCGCGCGGTTCACGCGTGCGCAGGAGCGCGAGTGGGTCGGCCGGATGGTCGAGCGCCTGGTCGCGCAGGAGCGGCGCCGGCGGCCGTCGGACGCGCAGCTGCTGGCGCGGGCGCAGGACCTCTCCCGGCGCTACCTCGGTGGCCGCGCCGTGCCGTCGACGGTCCGGTGGTCGTCCAACCAGGGGCGCCGCTGGGGGTCGTGCACGCCGTCCGACGGGACGATCCGCATCAGCGACCGCGTGCGGGGCATGCCGCGGTGGGTGCTGGACTACGTCCTGCTGCACGAGCTGGCGCACCTCCTGCAGCCGGGCCACGGGCCGACCTTCTGGGCCGAGCTGACCCCCTACCCGCACACCCAGCGCGCCCGGGGCTTCCTCGAGGGCTACGCCTTCCTGCGCGACGGCACCCCGGGCGACGGCCCCCCGGCCGACGAGCCTGCCGACGACGGGGTGGGGGACGACGCGGTCGGGGACGACGCGGCGGGCGACGACGCCGACGACGCGGTGGGCGACGAGGGCGTGGAGGACGTCGCCGTCGACCTCGACCTGGGGGACGACGCGGTCGCCGCCGACGCGCTCGACGTGCCGGTGCACGCCGCAGCCGGCGCCGCGGTCCCCGGGACGGACGCGGCGGACGACGCCGCCCCGGACGACGTGGCCGCGCCGCGACCCGACGTCCCCGCGGCCCGGCCCGGCACGCGGCGCGCCCTGCGCTGACCCGCCGTGCACGGGGCGCCCTGCGCGGACCGGACGGCACCAGTCGCGCCATGACTGCCGGAGCGCAGGCGGCACGGCGCCGCGCGACGCGTCCGCCGGCCGCCCCGCGCGTCAGATGGTGACCGGGCCCCCCGGCCGCTCGTCGTCGGACGGGCCGTCCGACCCGTCGCGCGCCTCGTCGTCGGACGCGTCCGCGGCGCCCGGGCCGCTGCCCGTCCCGGCGCGAGCGCCGCCGTCCACGGTCCCGTCCGCGTCGCCGAGGATCTCCGCGAGCGCGCGGTCGAGGTCGGCGCTGCCCTCCACCTCGGCCTGCCGCCGGGCGTCGTAGCCGGCCGGGTCGTCCAGGTCCTGCGACGTCGGCACGAGGTCGGGGTGCGCCCAGACGGCGTCGCGGCCGTCGATGCCGCGCGTCGTGGCGAGGTGCGCCCACACGGCCGCCGCGTCGCGCAGCCGGCGGGGTCGCAGCTCGAGGCCCACGAGGCTCGCGAACGTCTGCTCGGCCGGGCCGCCGGCCGCACGGCGCCGGCGGACCATCTCCCGCAGGGCCACCGCGTGCGGCAGGTGGGGCGCGGCGGCGGCGGTCGCGACCTCGTCGACCCACCCCTCGACGAGCGCGAGCGCGAGCTCGAGGCGTGCGAGCGCGGCCTGCTGCGTGGGTGTCGTGCGCGGCGCGAAGACGCCGCCCGACAGCGCCTCCTGCAGGGCGGTCTGGTCGGTCGGGTCGATGGACCGCACGGCCTCCTCGAGCTGGTCGACGTCGATCTCGATGCCGCGCGCGTACGCCGCGACCGCGTCGAGCAGGTGCGCGCGCAGCCACGGGACGTGCGCGAACAGGCGGTTGGCCGCCGCCTCGCGCAGCGCGAGGTAGAGGCGCACCTCCTCGAGCGGCGCGTCCAGGCCCTCGGCGAACGCGTCGACGTTGGTCGGGACGAGCGCCGGGGCGGGCCGGTCGAGCAGCGGCAGGCCGATGTCGGTGGTGCCGAAGACCTCGCGGGCGAGCGTGCCGGCGGCCTGGCCGACCTGGAGGCCGAAGACGGCTGACCCGAGCCCGCGCAGCAGCTGCACCGGGTCGCCGAACGGCATGCCGGCGGGCAGGCCGGGCAGGTCGAGCACGCCGTCGGGACCGTCCCCGAGCGCGGGCCGCAGCGCGTCCGCGAGCGCTGCGGACAACGAGACGGCGACCGGCTCCGTGAGGGTGCGCCAGGTGGGGAGCGTCGCCTCGACCCACTCGGCCCGGCTCCACGCGCGGGGCCGGCCGGACGACGGCGGGAGGTCGGTCGCGGCGTCGAGCCAGAGCTCGGCGACGGCGAGGGCGTCGATCACCTCGCGGGCACGACCGGGGGACAGGGACGGGTCACCGCCCTGGGCGGCCTGCTGCCGCGCCAGGTCGTGGGCCATGCCCCAGTTGACGGGCTCGTCGCCCGAGGTGGCGAGCATGCGCTGCACCTGCGCGATCGCGGCCTGGAGCGCGGCGGGGTCGGCGGGCAGGCCGGAGGCGGCCGCCATGGCGGACGGGTCGACGCCCATGGCGCGCATCTGCGCGATGGCGTCGTCGGCGGCGGGGCCGAGCATCGCGCGCAGCACCTGCTCCCACTGCTCGGGGTCCGGCTGCTGCGGGCCACCCGGGGTGACGTCGGGGCTCATGCGGGCCTCCTGGCTCGGGGGGACCACCGTAACCACGCCGCGCCCCCGGCCGGCAGGCCGCGCCCGCCGGTTCGCTGAGGGCGGACCGGCCCGCACGCGGCCGCACCCCGCGGCGTGCGGGATGATCGGTTCGTGCTCGACGACCAGCCGGACCCGTACGGACCCGCCGACCCCGACGCGGATGCGCCGCCCGCCCCGGACGAGCGGCCGCGGGCGACGCCGCGGTCGCTCGTGCTCGCCCTCGGCATGCTCCTGACGTCCGCGCTCGCGGGGGTCCTCGTCGTGCTGCCCGCGCCGTACGCGGTGACGAGCCCCGGCCCGACGCGCGACGTGCTCGGCGAGGCGGACGGCACCCCGCTCATCCAGGTCGACGGGGCCGAGACCCACCCGTCGAGCGGTGAGCTGCGGCTGACGACCATCTCCGGCACGGGCGGCCCGGGCTACCCGTCGTACGTGTCGACGGTGCTGGGCGGGTGGGCCTCGCCGACGTCCGTCGTCCGTCCCGTCGAGGAGGTCTTCCCGCAGGACGTGTCGCAGGAGCAGATCGACGAGTCGAACACCGAGCTCATGGTGACCTCCCAGGAGACGGCGACCGTCGCGGCACTGACGGAGCTGGGCTACGACGTGCCGGCGACGCTCGTGGTGGCCGGCACGGTCGAGGGCACGGACGCCGAGGGCAAGCTGGAGGAGGGCGACATCCTCACGGCGATGGACGGTGAGGAGCTCCCCGACTACCAGACGCTCATCGCCCGGCTCGCGGAGATCGAGCCGGGCGACGTCGTCACGCTCACGGTGACGCGGCACTCGCAGCCGGTCGAGGTCGACGTCACGACGGGGGAGCGGGAGGACGGCGGCGCGCAGATCGGCGTCTTCGTCAACCCGTCGTTCGACCTGCCCGTCGAGGTGGAGATCAGCATCGACGGCATCGGCGGGCCGAGCGCCGGGACGATGTTCGCGCTCGGCATCGTGGACCTGCTGACGCCCGAGGACGAGGCGGACGGCGAGGTCATCGCGGGCACCGGCACGATCGACGTGACGGGCGCGGTGGGGCCGATCGGCGGGATCCGGCAGAAGATGGCCGGCGCCGAGCGGGACGGTGCCTCGTGGTTCCTCGCGCCGGCCGGCAACTGCGACGAGGTCGTCGGGCACGTGCCCGACGGGCTGCGCGTGGTGCGCGTCGAGACGCTGCACGAGGCGCGGGAGGCGATGACGGCGATCGGCGCGGGCACCGGCGACGACCTGCCGACCTGCACCGCCGGCTGACGTCGCCGCCGCCGGGTCCCGTGCTCGGCGCCCGGTGGCGCCTCACTCGAGCGTCGCGCGGACCGCCTCCACGAGTCCGGGCACGAGGTCGGGGCCCTGCCCGACCGCGTCGTCGCTGTCGTTGGCCCGCGTGCGCAGCGCGCACCACGCCGGCCCGCCGCGCAGCACGCCGACGGCGAGCCGGACGTCCTCGCGCGCCGGGTGGGCGAGGAGCGCCGCGACGGCGGCCTCGGGGTCCTCGGGCAGGTCCGCCTCCGCGCCCGGGGGCAGGACGACGCGCTCGACCGTGACGGCCGCGCCGTCGACCGCGGGAGGCCACGACAGGCCGGCGAGCAGCCCCTCGAGGTCGCCGGCGGCGGGCAGGCCCTCCTGCTCGACCGACGTCAGGTGCCAGTCGTCGGCCTGCGCCGCGGCCAGGACGGCCGGGTCGAGCTGGGCGGCCAGGCCGGGCTCCGACGCGAGCGCCGCCTGCGTGCGGACGAGCGCGAAGACGCGGACGGGCGCGTCCCAGCCGGCGGCGGCCACGTGGTGCTCGATCTCGCGGACCGCGTCGGCGAGGGCGCGTGCCGCGCGGGCGTCGGGACCGGTGTCGGGGGCCGGCTCCGACGACGGGTCGGGGGTCGGCTCCGGGGCGGGGACGGTGCTCACGCGGGCCATCGTCGCACCCGCGACGCCCGGGACGCCCCGCGGGCCGAACCGTGTGGGAACCTGTGGTCGCCGCGGCACGTTCGCCAGGCGACGGGACCTACCGACCCGTCCCCGCACGACGGGCCGCGCGCCGGCCCGAGGAACTCCCGAGAATCGACGAGGAACGCCACGCCGTGACTTTCGCCTCCCCGCCCCGCCCACGACCGGACGCGCCGCGCCGCCGCGGCCCCCTGGTCCCCACGCTCATCGTCCTGGCCGCCCTGGTCGTGCTCGTGCTCGTGCTCGCCCAGGTGTGGACCGAGGTGCTGTGGTTCCGCCAGCTCGGCTTCACGGAGGTCATCCGCACCGAGTGGGTGACGCGCGCCCTGCTGTTCGTGCTCGGCTTCGCGGTGATGGCCGCGGCCGTCGGCTTCTCCCTCAGGTACGCCTACCGCTCGCGGCCCGTGTACGCGCCGTCGACGCCGGAGCAGGCGAGCCTCGACCAGTACCGCGAGGCCATCGAGCCGCTGCGCCGGCTCGTCCTGATCGTGGGGCCCGTCGTGCTGGGCCTCTTCGCCGGCGGCGCCGCGTCCCAGCAGTGGACGACGGTGCAGCTGTGGCTGAACGGCCGCACGGTCGGGGAGACCGACCCGCAGTGGGGCATGGACATCGGGTTCTACCTGTTCACGCTGCCCGGCCTGCGGTTCGTCGTGTCGTTCCTCATGGCCGTGGTCGTGCTCTCGATCATCGCGGCCCTCGCGACGCACTACCTCTACGGCGGCCTGCGCATCGGCGGGCAGGGCGGCTCGCGCACCACGCGCGCGGCGCGCGTGCACCTGTCCGTGCTCGGTGCGCTCGTCCTGCTGCTGATCGCGGCCAACTACTGGCTCGACCGGTACTCGATCCTCACCAAGCAGCAGACCGGCAGCCAGCGCTGGCAGGGCGCCGGGTTCACCGACGTCAACGCGGTCATCCCCTCCAAGGCGATCCTGGCGGTCGCCGCCGTGGTGGTGGCAGGCGCGTTCATCGCGACCGCGTTCTCCGGCAACTGGCGTCTGCCCGCGATCGGCGTGGGGCTCATGGTCGTCGCGGCCGTCGTGGTCGGCGGCGTGTACCCCGCGGTCGTGCAGCGCTTCCAGGTGCAGCCGAACCAGCAGGACGCGGAGAGCGAGTACATCCAGCGCAACATCGACGCGACGCTGTCGGCGTACGGGCTGCAGGACGTGCAGACGAGCGAGTACGACGCGAAGGTCACGGCCGAGCCGGGCGCCCTGCGCGAGAACGCCGAGACGACGGCGTCCATCCGCCTGCTCGACCCGAACATCGTCTCCCCGTCGTTCAAGCAGCTGCAGCAGATCCGCGGCTTCTACGACTTCCCGGAGTCGCTGGCCGTCGACCGGTACACCGTCGAGGGCGAGAGCCGCGACACCGTGATCGCGGTCCGGGAGCTCAACCAGGCCGGCCTGAGCGACCAGCAGCGCAACTGGACCAACGACACCACCGTGTACACGCACGGCTACGGCGTCGTGGCGGCCTACGGCAACACGCGCGGCGCGCGTGGCGCGCCGGAGTTCTGGGAGAGCGGCATCCCGTCGTCGGGACCGGTCGGGCAGCTCGGCGAGTACGAGCCGCGCATCTACTTCGGCCAGCTCTCGCCCGAGTACTCGATCGTCGGCGGCCCCGAGGGCACCGACGGCTGGGAGTTCGACTACCCGGACGACACCACGGGCACCGGCTCCGTGCCGTTCCGCTTCCCGACGCAGGAGGAGTCCGCCGGCCCGTCCGTCGGCGGCATGTGGCAGAAGCTGCTCTACGCGCTGAAGTTCGGCGACGAGCAGATCCTGTTCTCGGAGCGCGTGAACGAGGACTCGCAGATCATCTACGACCGCAGCCCGCGTGACCGCGTGGCCAAGGTCGCGCCGTACCTGGACCTCGACGGGCGCGTGTACCCGGCCGTGGTCGACGGGCGCGTGAAGTGGATCGTCGACGGGTACACCACGTCGGACCAGTACCCGTACGCGGCGACCCGCTCCCTCGAGGAGGCCACGACGGACTCCCTGACGGAGCGCAGCACGACGGTCGAGGCCCTCCTGCCCAAGCAGGTCAACTACATCCGCAACTCCGTGAAGGCGACGGTCGACGCGTACGACGGCTCGGTCGAGCTGTACGCGTGGGACACCGAGGACCCGGTGCTGCAGGCGTGGTCGGACGTCTTCCCGACGTCGCTCAAGCCGCTGGAGGAGATCAGCGGCGACCTGATGAGCCACCTGCGCTACCCGGAGGACCTGTTCAAGGTCCAGCGGGCGCTGCTGAACCAGTACCACGTGACCGACGCCGGCCAGTTCTTCTCCGGCAACGACTTCTGGCAGAACCCGGCCGACCCGACGACGTCCAACGCCGCGGAGGTCGCGCAGCCGCCGTACTACCTCACCCTGCAGATGCCGGGCGAGGACGAGGCGACGTTCTCCCTGATGTCGACGTTCATCCCCGGCGGTGGCAACGCCCGCAACGTGCTGACCGGGTACCTCGCGGTCGACGCGGACGCCGGGTCGACGCCCGGCGAGGTGGCGGAGGGCTACGGCACGCTGCGGCTGCTGGAGCTGCCACGCGACTCGACGGTGCCCGGACCGGGCCAGGCGAGCGCGAACTTCACCGCCGACCCGACGGTGTCGAACGAGCTCAACATCCTGGCGCGCGGCGACTCGACCGTGCGGCGCGGCAACCTGCTGACGCTCCCCGTCGGCGGCGGGCTGCTCTACGTCCAGCCCGTCTACGTGCAGGCGTCCAGCGGCACGACGTTCCCGCTGCTGCAGCGCGTGCTCGTGTCGTTCGGCGACCAGATCGGGTTCGCGCAGACGCTCGACGGCGCGCTCGACCAGGTGTTCGGCGGCGACTCCGGTGCCGACGCCGGTGATGCGGGTGCGTCGCCGGTCGAACCGCCCGACGCCGGTGAGGAACCGGCGACGGAGGATCCCGGCACGGGCGCCACGCCGGAGCCGACCCCGACGCCGACCGACGGCGCGCAGGCGCCGGCCGGCGACGCCCGCACCGCCCTCGACACCGCGCTGCGCGACGCGCAGCAGGCGATCGAGGAGGGCGAGGCGGCGCTCGCGGAGGGCAACTTCGCGGCGTACGGCGAGGCACAGCAGCGGCTCGACGAGGCCCTGCAGCGCGCGATCGATGCCGAGGGGCAGCTGGGCGGCTGACACCCGGCGAGATCCCGCACGACGAGGCCGGCACCCGCACGGGTGCCGGCCTCGTCGCGTCCGGCGGGCCGGGGAGGGGCGCTCCCGGATCCCGTTCGTCACGTGTCGGTGCTCGGGTGCACCCTGGGCGCATGACCTCGCCCGCGGACCGTCGCACGGTGCTGCTCTACCTCTGCGCCGCCCTCGTGTGGGGGTCGAGCTTCCTGTTCATGAAGGTCGCGCTCGAGGGGCTCGCCCCCGCGCAGGTCGCCCTCGGGCGGCTGCTGCTGGGCGCCCTCACGCTGGCCGCGGTGATGACGGTGCTGCGCCGCCGGTGGCCACGGGACCGGCGGACGTGGGGTCACCTCGCCGTCCTCGGGGTGCTCCTGTGCGTCGTGCCGTTCCAGCTGTTCGCGTGGGCGGGGCAGTACCTGGCGTCCGGGCTGTCGAGCATCCTCAACGCGACGACGCCGCTCATGACGTCGCTCGCGGTGGTGCTGGTGCTGCCGGCCGAGCGGCTGACGCGCCGGCAGGGGCTGGGGCTCGCCGTCGGCGCGCTGGGCGTGGTCGCCATCGTCGGGCCGTGGACGTACCTCGGCCAGGGCAGCATCGCGGCGCCCCTGCCCGCGGTGCTCGCCTGCCTCGGCGCGACCGCCTGCTACGGCCTGGGCATGACGTACATGCGCCGGTTCGTCACGCCGCTGCGGCTGCCGCCCGAGACGGTGGCCGCCGGGCAGATCGCCGTCGCGGCGCTCATCGTGCTCGCGCTCGCGCCGGCCGTGGCGCGGGGACCCGTGACGCTCACGTGGCCCGTGGTGCTCTCGATGGTGGGCCTGGGCGCGCTCGGCACGGGCATGGCGTACGTGTGGAACACGCGCGTCGTCGACGCGTGGGGCGCGCAGCGTGCGTCGACGGTCACGTACCTGACGCCCGTCGTCGGCGTGCTGCTCGGCATCCTCGTGCTCGACGAGCGGCTGCACTGGTACGAGCCGGTGGGCGGGGTGCTCGTGGTGCTGGGCATCCTCGTGGCGCAGCGGGCACGCGCGCGCACGTCCGCAGCGGTGGGGGAGCAGGCCGGTGCGGCGGTGCCCCCGGCCGCCGGCGTCGGCGTGCAGGCGCCGGGTGCGCCGCGTCCGTGACGTCGTCGCCGGTGCGGCCCGCCGCCGCCCGCCCCGCCCGCCGGCAGGGGTGTGACGGGGGGCACGCGGCACCGATTTGGACGTCCCGGCGCACCTGACGTAGAGTAAAGACACCGACGCGGGGTGGAGCAGCTCGGTAGCTCGCTGGGCTCATAACCCAGAGGTCGCAGGTTCAAATCCTGCCCCCGCTACAAGATGACGAAGGCCCGGACCTGACGGTCCGGGCCTTCGTCATTGGCTTAAGGAGCTGCACGTGTGCGGCATCCCCGGGTGATTCCCCGGGTTCCAGCGCGTCGACGTCGTCGTACCCGGGTGCCCGTCCGCCTCCCCGCGGCGGCTCCGCGAGTGCGACGAACCACGGCCGCGGATGGCCGAGCTTGCCTCATCCAGGGTCGCCATTCGGCGACGGCGCGGGGCCCTGCACGCGATCGACCTCGCTCTGATCGTCGACGCAGATGCCTGACACCACGGCAGCGGCCCGCGTGTACTGAGAGCTGGCACCGCTGCGTGTCCGGGTTCGCTCGCCCGTAGCGTTGTACACCCCGGATGTCCGGGGGCCGGTTCAGGTAACCCTGGGCCGCTACCCGTTGCTCGTCATGGACGAGATCGGCTACATCCCGTTCTAATCGGGGCCGTCGTCCTGGTTTCACGGCCGCACGAACCCGGCTGTGAATGACCTCACATGACACGCGAATTCAGGCACGCGTTGTTTCCGTCGACACACATGGCTGACCTACGTTCCCGCATCGACGCCCCCGGAGGGCACGTGCTTCCCTCGCCGTCTGTCCATGGGACACCACACCGCGCGCCGTTCGACGTCACTGCCGTCGAGCTCGACGGGGTGCTGACGACCCTGGTTCTCCCGCTGCTGCTGGAGGTGCCATCCGACCCGCCTTCGACGCGCAGGGCCGCGACGAGCGTGCACGACGAGATCTTTGCGCGTGGTCAGCGCCCAGCTCGGCGTCGAGTGCGTCCGCGGTGGATCAGCCGGGTCTCGGCACCGTTGCCCTGGAACGACCGCGCGGGCGCGCCGTGGAACGACCTCGAAGGGGAGGACGACCTCGGGCTGGGCCTCCCGTACGAGGTCGCCCACCGCGTGTTCTCGCTCGGCGGGGCCGCCGTCCGGTTCGGCGCCTCCGACCTGACGCTCGGCGAGTGCAGTACCCAGGCCCAGGTCGAGGCGCGCACTTGGCTCGTCGCGCCGGCGGTCGCGGTGACCTTGTGGTGGACTCGCGACGCGTTGACGCTCACGATCGAGCGTCTCGGGAAATGCACGCCGGAGGAGCAGCGGGCTCTCCTGACGAGCCCGGAGGTTGCAAGGGACGTCGCCAACGCCGTCCCGCTCCTGCTCGCGGGCACGGGCCTTCCCCGGAACGCGAGCCTGGCGGACCTGCTCGGGGAGTCACCACTTCGGGTCCGGAGCGGCATGTGGGGTCGTCGGTTTAGGCGAAGCTTATGGCGCGCCCCCGTCGAGCAGCTGTGCATCCGAGGCATCGAGACGATCCGCGGGACGTCCCTTAGCGAGGCGTTCCTCGCCATCACTGCCCCGGACGCCAGCAGCACGGCCGCCGCGCTGTGGTCCGAGCCGCCCCCGGAGCGGTCGGGCCGGTTCGCCGACCATCAGATCGACCAGGAATCCGGTGCCCCGCGAGGCTGGACCCGGTGGAACGTGACATCCGGCGTCGGGACGTCGGACGATCCGTCCTCGTCAATGCGCGACGATCGCCGGGCCGCGCTCGTCAACCTCGAGTCGCTGTCGGTCAACCACTGCTACAAGGGTGAGCTCGCCGGTGGTGGGTGGATCGCGGCGGCAATCCCTGTGATCGCCCATCGAGCGGCCGCCGCACGCGACCACCGGAACCTCGTTCTGGCGTTCCGTGCGCGCCGCCCGGTCGACGAGAAGGTCGACGCAGTCGAGGCCGTTCGCGCCGGGATGCTCGCCCGGCGCCTCACGTCCGGGCTCGTCGGTGGCGAGCGGTTCGCCGCTTGGACAACCCCGACGCAGCTCGCCACCGCGCTGTGGGACGCAACGACGGCCACCACAGAGGCCCGGGAGCGTGACGAGGCCGGCGAGCGCATCGCAGAAGCAGTGCGAGACAGTCTCGACCGTCACCAGCTCCGACGACGTCGCTCGGTCGACCGTTGGATCCGGCGACTCTCACCAGGCGCCGCCGTCACAGCGGTTGTCGGCCTATACGCCACCCTCGCCTCGCTGCCCGACCCGGCAGCCGATCAGGGGCTCTTCGCTGCGGTTCCCGACGCGGTCCGCGTCACAGTCGGCCTCGTCGTCGTGGGGTGCCTCGCGGGCCTGATCGTCGACTGGGTGCTCGACCGAGACTCATCCCGGAACCGACGGTAGACGTGCCGCCGCACGAACGGCCCCTCACCTTCCTGGAGCACGATGTGACGAACGAATCCGACCTCGAAGCAGTCAACTCGCCGGAGTACCGCGCCGCGCTCATGGCGCAGATCGACTACGACTCCACGAGGGAGGGGCAGGCAAAGCTCCACGAGGCGCTGTCGGCCGCTGCTGACCCGGATGCGCGCCGCGACTTGCGAGCTCGCCAGATCGCGGGTGCCTCCTCCGCCAGATTCCGCAGGGAGCAGGTCGCTCTCATGCCGGCGGGCCGGGCTCCCGGCCGCCGTGACCCCGCGTTCACGACGCACGGGCGCCTTGCGCAGGCGCGCGAGGACCTCGCACGGCGTCTGGGCATCGCGGCCGCCGAGGCCGACGCCTTCGGATCCGTCATGCCCGGCACCTTGCAGGAGCTCGTGCGCATCGGCGCCGAGATCATCGAGGCGGACCGCGAACGGCGTGGTGCCGACTTTGTTCCCTCTATCCACCCAGGCACGATCTCCGAAGACGTCGAGGCATGCGCGCCGTGGGCACTGTCTGACTACGAGATGCCGGTCGAGCCCGGCGATGTCGGCGTCCTGGGAACACTCGGAGTCGCCGCCCGATGGGATCGGGAGCGACAGCGTGCGATCGTCGATGGGGATGCCGCCGCGGCTGAACGCTGGGGCTATGGCCTCGCATCGGATCGCACCGGGTCCTGCGTCATCGCCACCGGACCTGACGTCGTCAAGTTCATCGCTCGGCACCACCCAACCGGATAGAACCGTCGGTCATCGCGGTCGGATTGAACGCGAAACGCATCGCGCCGGGATCGGCTGCTCGATGAGCCACACCTGAACGCTCAGCATGCCGTCAGGCGCCTCATTCAGCGCGGTCAACTTTGTTCGCCGGCGCCCGCGTGGTGCCGTCGCCGGCGGCGCGGCCGAGCGATCTCGACCTCCTCGGACGAGAACGTGCCGATCTTGTAGTGGGGCCCGTCCCCTCGTCCCCCGACCTCGCGCGCCCGCCGCCGCTCCTCGCCGATCAGCGAGGAGTACGACCCGTTGCGCCGCAGGCGGTCACCCTCGCACCTGCTTCAGGCCGCGTCGTAGGCGCCTAGGTACTCGAGCTTGCCGTGCGCGGTCAACGAGCGCGGGAGCCGTCCCCGCGCCGTCCTGGGTCATCAAACGACCATCGTCGCGCACCGCCATCAAGACGACCATCGTCGCGCACCGCCATCAAGACGAGCTCATGATCATGTACTCCCGGGTTTACGCCCTACCCCTGACGCGGACTTGCTATCAACCACCGGCGACGGTCGTAGTCGTCGACTATCCCCCCGTTACGGCGCAGTTCTTGCCGAAAGGCCCCAGCAATCGCCCCGGGGCCTTCAGCGTTCTCGGGGTCGCGGCGTTCTCGGGGTCGGCGCGATCGCGGCCCGTGCCACGACGAGGTCAGTGCGGCGGGCGGAGGCCCGCGAGGGCGGTGCCCGACGTGCACCCCGCCTCGCCCGGTTGGAGCTGGACGGGTGTGACGTGCACGTCCTGGACCGTCCCGTCGATGCGGGCGACCAGGACGCAGTCGTCCTCGTCACCGCTGGCGACGCCGACGTCCGTGCCGTCGACGTGGACGAGCACGTCGGCGAGCGGGGGTCCGTCGGCCGCGGGCGGCGCGAGCAGCGCGGTGATGCGGTCGTCGACGTCGGCGGGATCCGGCTCGCCCGCGACGGGCAGCTCGCCGAGCACCCGCCATGCCGCCTCCCGGACGTCGGGGGCCGCGACCGGGTCGTCCGACGGCGGAGGCACGACGGGGTCGAGGTCGGCGGGGCAGTCGACGAGGCTGACGCCCTCGGTGCTGCCCCACTCGCCGACCTTGCCGTGCCGGTCGACGAGCACCTCGAAGCAGTGCGGGCCCGGGTCGGGGTCCGGCGGTCGCGGCACGACCGGGAACCCCCCGACGTCCTCGGGCGGCGGCGGGAGCGTGACGGCGAAGGTCAGCGTGCCGAGCACGTCGCCCCCGGCGGCGGCGGGGTCGATGCCGACGAGCACGGGCAGCGCGCCGCCGGCGGCGCGGGCGAAGGTCTCGATGTCGGGGGAGTACGACGCCATGCGGGTGGTGCTCAGCAGCTCGAGGAGGTGCTCCCGCGCCTGCTCCTGGCCGGGGCTCAGAGCGGGCGCGGCGCAGCCGGCGAGCAGGAGCGCGGCGGCCGCCGGCAGCGCGGCGGTCGCCCGGCCCGGCCGTCGCGTCCCCACCCGGCCACGCTAGCGGAGGCCTCGGTGCGCGTGCGGGTGCTCGCCACCCCGACCGTCTCGGTCGCGCCGCGCCCCGGTGCCTAGGCTGCGGGGATGGCCACCCTCCTCCTCGTCCGGCACGGGCGCACGACCGCCAACACGGCCGGCGTCCTGGCGGGCCGCGCCGCCGGTGTGCGGCTCGACGCCGTCGGGCGCACCCAGGCCGAGCGTGCCGGCGAGCGGCTCGCCGGGGTCCCCCTGGTCGCGGTGGTGACCAGCCCGCTGGAGCGCTGCCGGCAGACCGCGCGCGCCCTCCTCGACCGCCAGGCCGCCGCACCCGTCCTCGCGGTCGACACCGGCCTCACCGAGTGCGACTACGGGCAGTGGCAGGGGCGCACCCTCGCGGACCTGGCCGGAGAGCCGCTGTGGTCCGTCGTGCAGACGCAGCCCTCGGCGGCCGTCTTCCCGGGCGGGGAGTCGCTGGCGGCGGTGCAAGCTCGCGCGGTCGCCGCCGTCCGGCGCCACGACGCGGCTGTCGAGGCCGAGCACGGCCCCGGCGCGGTGTGGGCCGCGGTGAGCCACGGCGACGTCATCAAGGCCGTGCTCGCCGACGCCCTCGGCATGCACCTCGACCTCTTCCAGCGCCTGCACGTCGGCCCCGCGTCGGTGTCCGTCGTGCGGTACGGGCCGCGCCGGCCGGACGTGATCACGACGAACACGGACAGCGGGGACCTGTCGTGGCTCGCGTCCGCCGCGCCCGCCGCGGACGCCGCGGTCGGGGGCGGCGCCGGCCACGAGGGCACCACGGGGGCGCACGAGCCGGCCCGCTCGTAGACTGGGGGCATGCCGCAGGTCGTGCACGAGTTCGACTGGCCGGACCGTGTCGTCGTCGGCACCGTCGGCCGGCCCGGGGCCCGCACCTTCTACCTCCAGGTGCGCGCCGGGGCCCGCTCGACCAGCGTCGCGCTGGAGAAGGAGCAGTCCGCGGTGCTCGCGGAGATGATCGACGAGCTCCTGGGCGAGCTGGTGGCCGACCCGAGCACGGGCGTGACCGTCCCCGCCGAGACCCCCGCCGAGCTGATCGACGACGACCCGCTGGACCAGCCCGTCGAGGAGCAGTTCCGGGCCGGGGCCGTGCGGCTGGGCTGGGACCCCCGCACCGCGCAGGTCGTCATCGAGGCCTACCCGCTCCGGCCCGACGACGACGACCTGGCGGGGGCGCCGGACGACGACGAGCCCGACGAGATGCTCCTGCTCCGGATCCCCGTGGGCACCGCGCGCGCCTTCGTGCAGCGCACCCGCCAGGTGGTGCGCGCCGGGCGACCCGCCTGCCCGCTCTGCGGCCGGCCGGTCGACGAGGACGGCCACGTCTGCGCGCTGCCCGACGGCGTGTGACGGCGTCCGAGGTCGACCTCGACGGCGGGGAGCTCGCGCTCGTCGGGCGGGTCACGGTCGCGTCGAACGCGACCTTCGTCGGCCGGATCGGGGACGTGCCGGTCGTGTACAAGCCCGTCGCCGGGGAGCGGCCGCTGTGGGACTTCCCCGACGGGACCCTCGCGCGCCGGGAGGTCGCGGCCTACCTGGTCTCCGAGACGCTCGGGTGGCGGGTGGTCCCGCGGACGTGGCTGCGCGACGGACCGCTCGGGCCCGGCATGGTGCAGCTCTGGCAGGAGCCCGACCCCGGGCAGGACCCCGTCGACCTGGTGCCGGCGTCGCGGGTGCCGACGCCCGGCTGGTGCGCCGTCCTGGAGGGCAGCGACGAGAACGGCCGCGCCGTGGCGCTCGTCCACGAGGACTCCGCCGCCCTGCGCCGCATGGCCGTGCTCGACGTGGTCGTGAACAACGCCGACCGCAAGGGCGGTCACGTCCTCCCGCAGGCCGACGGCCACCGGTACGGCGTGGACCACGGCGTGACGTTCCACGTCGAGCCGAGGCTGCGGACGGTGCTCTGGGGCTGGGTGGGGGACCCGCTGCGGCCGGACGAGCGGGAGGGCGTCGAGCGGGTGCGCGCGGGCCTCGACGGCGAGCTGGGAGACCGCCTGGCGGAGCTGCTGACCGACGCCGAGGTCGCGGCGGTCGCCGCGCGGTGCGACCGGCTGCTGGCCGACGGCCGGTTCCCCGGGCCGGACGGCGACATGCCGTCGGTCCCGTGGCCGCTGTTCTGACGGCTCACGGGTAGTCGGCCTAGGGTCGCGGCCCGCCGGGGCCCGTCCTATGGTCGAAATGTCAGAGCTTGCACCGAACGGCGGGGGCATCACCATGATCGGCACCAGCGACATCCAGGGCATCCTGGCAGGCGGCGGCACGGTCGTCGGGACCGACGGCGAGAAGATCGGCAAGGTGGGCCAGATCTTCCTGGACGACCGGACCGGTGACGCCGAGTGGGTCACGGTCAGCACGGGGCTGTTCGGGAAGGCGGAGTCCTTCGTGCCGCTCGACCGCGCGACGGTGCGCGGCGACGAGATCGTGGTGCCCTACGACAAGGCGAAGATCAAGGACGCACCGCGCGTCGACGACTCCGACGGGCACCTGTCGGCGTCGGAGGAGGCCGAGCTCTACCGCTACTACGGCCTCGACTACGGGTCCGACGACGACGCGACGGGGGACGTCGACACCGCCGGCAGCCGCGACGACGACGTGCAGGGCACCGTCGGCCACGACACGTCCGGCCCGTCCACGGACGACGCCATGACGCGCTCCGAGGAGCGGCTGCACGTCGGCACCGAGCGCGTCACGACGGGACGTGCGCGCCTGCGCAAGTACATCGTCACCGAGGAGGAGACCGTCACCGTGCCGGTCACCCGCGAGGAGGTGCGGCTCGAGCGCGAGCCGATCACCGACGGCAACGTGGACGACGCGCTGTCCGGCCCGGACCTGACCGAGGAGGAGCACGAGGTGGTCCTCACCGAGGAGCGCGCCGTGGTCGAGAAGGAGACCGTCCCGGTCGAGCGCGTCCGGCTGGACACCGAGGTCGTCTCCGACACCGAGACGGTGGACGAGACGGTGCGCAAGGAGGAGATCGAGCTCGACGGTGACACCGGCACGACGCGGGGCACCGGCGGGCTCTGAACCCACGCCCCGGGGCCCGGACCGTACGGACGGTCCGGCGCCCCGGGACCACCACGGCCGTCGCGGCGGCCGTCCCCGGACCCCGGCGTGACCGGGGGACCCGTCGACCGGCGCCCGGCCCGGCGCCGAGACTGGAGCACATCGCCATGAGCACAGCCAGCACCCCTGAGGGCGCGAGCGCCGCCGACCCGGACGAGCCGTCCGGCGGTGCGGTCTCCGCCAAGGCGTTCGGACGCGACCGCGAGAGCGTGGTCGCGCGCGAGAAGGACGAGTACGGCGGCATCAAGTTCGGTTCCGCGTTCTTCGGCTGGCTCACCGCCACCGGGACCGGGGTCCTGCTCACCGCGCTCGTCGCCGCGGCGGGCGCCGCCATCGGCATCGCGAACGACACCGACGTCGCGGAGGTGGCCGACGAGGCCGCGTCCGACCCCGGGTCGGTCGGCCTGATCGGCGGCATCGCGCTCGCGGTCGTCCTCTTCGTCGCCTACTACTGCGGCGGCTACGTCGCGGGCCGGATGGCGCGCTTCAACGGCGCCAAGCAGGGCCTCGCGGTGTGGCTGTGGGCCGTGATCATCGCGATCGTCGTCGCGATCCTCGCCGCCGTCGCCGGCGACCAGTTCAACGTGCTCGGCCAGCTGAACGCCTTCCCGCGCATCCCGATCGACGAGGGCGACCTCACCACCGCGGGCATCATCACGCTCGTGGCCGTCGCGCTCGTGACCCTCGCGGGCGCGATCCTCGGCGGCATCGCCGGCATGCGGTTCCACCGCAAGGTCGACCGCGCCGGCCTGGGTCGCTGACCGCAGGTACGGCAGGCCGCGCCTCGACGGCCCGGACCACGAGGTCCGGGCCGTCGTCGCGCCCGTGCGGGCGACACGGGCCCTGACAGGACGTCGGGTGTCGGCGGCGTCCGGCAGGATGGCGCCACCATGGAGCGCTGGACCGTCGAGGACGTGCAGGCCGCTGCGCCGGACGCGTCGTCGCTGGCGGCGGCCCGGCGGCTGGCGCAGCCGGGTCCGTGGTCGCAGACCGGCGCGAGCGACGCGCTGCTGTGGGGCCGCTGCCAGGGCTCGGGTCGGACGCCGTACCAGGTGAGCGTCGACCTGCAGGCCCGGGCGTACCGCTGCTCGTGCCCGAGCCGCAAGTTCCCGTGCAAGCACGCCCTCGCGCTCCTGCTGCTGTGGTCGTCCGGCGCGGTGGGTGACGGAGCCGACGCCGCGCCGTTCGCCCAGGAGTGGGCCGACGAGCGCGCGTCCCGGGCGGCCGGGCGCGCCGAGCGGGCCGCGCGCCCCGAGGCGCCGGTCGACCCCGAGGCGGCGGAGCGACGGCGCGCGCAGCGGGTGGCGACCATGTCGGCCGGGCTCGACGACCTCGCCCTGTGGCTCGCCGACCTCGTGCGCGCCGGGCTCGCGGCGGCGCGCCGGCAGCCGCTGTCGTGGTGGGACGCCACCGCGGCGCGGCTCGTCGACGCGCAGGTGCCCGGCCTGGCGGAGGAGGTGCGCTCCGTCGGCGGGCGTGTGCAGCACGACGACGACTGGGCGTCGGTCCTGCTCGCGGCGCTCGGGCGGTGGTGGACGGTGGTGCAGGCCTGGCGCCGGCGCGACGAGCTCGACGAGGCGGTGCTCGGCGACCTGCGGACGCTGCTCGGCTGGGCGCAGCCCGCCGACGAGGTGCGCGCGCGCGACCGGCTGAGCGACACGTGGCTCGTGCTGGGCGCGTTCCGCACGCAGGACGGGCGCGTCCAGCAGCAGCGGACGTGGCTGCGCGGCGAGGCGAGCGGTGAGGTCGTGCAGGTCCTCGACTTCGCGGTCGGCGGCGACCCGCTCCCGGTGGCGCAGTCGGTCGGCGCGCTGCTGCGCGGGGACGTCGCCCGCTACCCCGGCGCGTCCGCGCGGCGTGCGACGTTCGTGACGCCGCCCGAGGTCGCGGGCACGGCCGGTCGCCTGCCCGCAGGCGGTGACGTCGCGGCGGCGCACGCCACCCTCGCGCGTGCGCTCGCGGCGAACCCGTGGACGCGGCGCGTCCCGGTCGTCCTCGCCGGTGCACGCCTCGACGTGGTGCGCACGGCGGCGGACCACGGGGCGGTGGTCGTCCCGGGAGCGGGCCCCGGAGCGGGCGGTGCGGGGCACGGAGCGGGCGGCGCCGACGTGGTGGTCGTCGACCGCGACGGACGCGGCGTGCCGGTGCGCGGCGACGTGGAACCCTGGGGCCTGGTCGCGCGGTCCGGCGGTGCACCCGTCGACCTGTTCGGGGAGCTCGAGGACGGCACGTTCCGGGTGCTGGCGGCGTCCGGTCTGGCCGACGCGCCCGGGGTGGTGGGCGCATGAGGGGGGAGCCCGACGTCGACCGGTGGTGGGGCGCGCTGACCGGGGCCGCGCTCGTCGGGACCGCCCGCGGACGCGTCCCCGCCGTGCCGGCGGCGCTCGGCGTGCCGGCGCGCACCGACGCCGACGCGCCCACCGCGCTGCTCGACGCCGCCGCCCTCGGTGCGGCGCTGCGCGCTGCCGGTGCGGAGCCCGCGGCCGGCCGCGCGGTGCCCGAGCCGTGCCCGCCGGACGGCGTACCCGAGGCGCCACCGCGCGCCGCGCAGGTGCTCGCTCTCGTGCTCACGCAGCCACCGGTGGGACGTGAGCTGCGCGATGCGCTGCTGGAGCGGTGCTGCGCGGCCGTGGCCGCGGGCGGGCGGCGCGTCCCGCACGAGCTGCTGCCCGCGCTGCTCGCGGAGGGCACACGACGGCCCGCGGTGCGTGCCCGCGTCCTGCCCGTCGTCCACGCCCGCGGCCGCTGGCTGGCCGCTCGCCGGCCGGAGTGGGCGTGGGCCGTCGGGGGCGGGGAGGAGCCGCAGCCCGACGACGACCCCGCGGTCCTGCGGCTCCCGTCGGGCGCCCTCGTCACCCGGCTCGCGGAGCTGCGCGGCACGGACCCCGACCGTGCGCGACGCCTGGTCGCGGCGGCCCTGGCGACGACCGGCGCGGAGACCCGCGCGGCGCTGCTGCGCACGCTGGCCACCGGCCTGGGTCCGGCGGACGAGCCGCTGCTCGAGGCCGCCCTCGACGATCGCGCCGCGGCCGTGCGCGCCGCCGCGGCGGCCGCCCTCGACGGCCTGCCGACGTCGGCGCGGGCGGCCCGCCTCGCCGCCCGCCTCACGCCGTTGGTGTCGGTGCACGGTCTGCTGCGCAGACGCCTCGAGGTGGCCGCGCCGGGCCCGCTCGACGACGCGGCCCGCCGGGACGGGATCGGGGTCGGGCCGGGCGCCGCGCGCGACGCCGCGGTGCTCTCGGCGCTCGTGACCGGCGCGCCGCTGGACGTCCTGCGCCGCGCCACGGGCACGACCCCCGCGGCTCTGCTGCGGCTCGACGGCGAGCGCGTGCTGCGCGCCGCGATCCGGCGCGCGACCGTCGCGCAGCGGGACGTGGGCTGGGCGCGGGCGCTGCTCGCCGACGAGTGGGACGCCGCCGCGGCGGCGGTCCTCCCGCCCGACGAGGCGCAGGCGGCGGCGCGGCGCTGGCTCGCGTCGACCCCCGCCGACGCGCTCGGTTCGGTGGCGCACGCCCTGCCCGGGCCGTGGGACGAGCCGCTGAGCGTGGCGGTCGCCGAGGCGCTCGTGCGCACCGTCGCGGACCCCGCGACCACGCGCGCGCCCGTCCTGCCGGCTGAGCCGTTCGCGCGGTCGCTGCACCCGGCCGCCCGCGAGCCGCTCGCGCGCGCCCGTGCGGCGGCCGACCGTGCCGCCGCGGACGCGGAGCGCGCCGTCGAGCGCGCGCGTGACCCCCAGGAGTCCGGGCGCCTCGCGCTCGCCGGCTCCGTGTTCCGGGGCCGGGCCCACGCCCTCCAGGACCTGACCCAGCACCTGTCCCTGCTCGCCACGATCGACGAGGCCCTCGCATGACGTCGCAGCACCCCGAGCCGGGCAGCACCGGCACCCACACCGCCGGCACCGGCCCTGCCGGGACGGGCGCGGCCGGCGCCGGTGCGGCCCCCGACGGGCCCGTCCTGCGCCCGCACGCCGAGGACGCCTACGCCGGCGAGCTGGCCGCGCTGGCGGCCGCCGACGACCGGCCTCGTCCGCCGGGGTGGCGGCTGTCCCCGTGGGCCGTCACGACGTACCTCGTCGGCGGCACGCTCGCCGACGGCACCGAGGTGAGCGTGAAGTACCTCGGCTCGCGCCGGCTCATGGAGATCGCCGTCGCGTCGCTCGCCACCGACCGGGCGCTGCTGCTGCTCGGCGTGCCGGGCACGGCCAAGACCTGGGTGGGGGAGCACCTCGCCGCCGCGGTGAGCGGCGACTCGACGCTCGTCGTGCAGGGCACGGCGGGGACGCCGGAGGAGCAGCTGCGCTACGGGTGGAACTACGCACGTCTGCTCGCGGACGGCCCGACGGCCGAGGCGGTCGTGCCGAGCCCCGTGATGCGCGCGATGCGGGACGGCACGCTCGTGCGGATCGAGGAGCTGACGCGCATCCCGGCGGACGTCCAGGACGCCCTCATCTCGATCCTGTCGGAGAAGACCCTGCCCGTGCCCGAGCTGCGCACCGAGGTGCAGGCGCGGCCCGGGTTCAACGTCATCGCCACGGCGAACGACCGCGACAAGGGCGTCAACGACCTGTCGTCGGCGCTGCGACGGCGGTTCAACACGGTCGTCCTGCCGCTGCCCGACACGCTCGAGCAGGAGGTCGAGATCGTGCGCACGCGCGTGGCGGCCGTCGGGCGCTCGCTCGAGCTGCCGCCGGAGCTGGCGGGGCTCGCCCAGATCGAGCGGGTCGTGACGGTGTTCCGCGAGCTGCGGGGCGGCGTCACGCTCGACCGCCGCACGACGGTCAAGTCGCCGTCCGCGACGCTGTCCACGGCCGAGGCCATCTCCGTCGTCACGAACGGCACCGCGCTGGCGGCGCACTTCGGCGACGGTGTGCTGCGCGCCGAGGACGTCGCGGCCTCGCTCACCGGTGCGGTCGTGCAGGACCCCGTGCAGGACCGGCTGGTGTGGCAGGAGTACCTGGAGACCGTGCTGCGCGACCGTGCCGGCTGGGAGGACCTGTACCGGGCGTGCCGGGAGCTGGTGTGACGGGCACTGGCGGGGGTGCGCCGGCCGGCGCGGTGCACGTGCTGGGCGTGCGGCACCATGGCCCGGGCAGCGCGCGGTCCGTCCTCGAGGCGCTCGAGGAGCTCGACCCGGACGTGGTGCTCGTCGAGGGGGCGCCGGAGCTCGCGCCGCTGGTGCCGTTCGTCGCCGACCCCGGCCTCGTGCCGCCCGTCGCGGGGCTCGTGTACGCCGTCGACGAGCCCGGGCGGGCGTCGTTCTACCCGATGGCCGAGTTCTCGCCGGAGTGGGTCGCGTTGCGGTGGGCGGTCGCGCGCGGGCGGCGCGTGGAGCTCGCCGACCTGCCGGCGGCGCACCTGCTGGCCACGCGGGCCGCGGAGGACGCGGAGGCGGGGGTGCCGGTGCTGCGCGACCCGGTGGGCGACCTCGCGCGCGCCGCCGGGTACGACGACCCGGAGCGGTGGTGGGAGGACGCCGTCGAGCACCGCTCGGGCACCGCCGTCGCCCGGTTCGACGCGCTGCGCGAGGCCATGGCGGCCGTGCGCGCGGCCGGACCCGGCGACGACCTCGAGACGCGTCGGCGCGAGGCGGCGATGCGCCGGTCGGTGCGCGCGGCGCTGCGCGCCGGCGCCGCGCGGGTCGCGTTCGTCTGCGGCGCGTACCACGCGCCCGCCGTGCACCCGGACGCCCGGGTGCCGGTCAAGGAGGACACCGCGCTGCTGGCGGGCCTGCCCAAGGTCAAGGTCACCGCGACGTGGGCGCCCTGGACGGCGGGCCGGCTGGCCGTCGCGAGCGGGTACGGCGCGGGCGTCACGGCCCCGGGGTGGTACCAGCACCTGTTCGTGGAGGGTGCGCGTGCCGGTGCCACGCCCGAGGACGTGACGGCGTCGTGGCTCGTGCGCGTCGGCCGTGCCCTGCGCGACGAGCAGCTGGATGCGCCGCCGGCGTCGATCGTGGAGGCGACGCGGCTCGCGCAGACGCTCGCCGTGGTGCGCGGGCGGCCGTCGGTCGGTCTGACCGAGGTCACGGACGCCGCGCAGACCGTGCTGTGCGGCGGGTCGACCGTCCCGCTCGAGCTCGTGCACCGCACGCTCGTGGTCGGCGAGGCGATGGGTGCCGTCCCCGAGAGCGTGCCGATGGTGCCGCTCGCGGCCGACCTCGCGCGGCGGCAGCGCGCGCTGCGCATGGCGCCGTCGGCGTCCGTGACCGTGCTGCAGCTCGACCTGCGCAAGGAGCAGCACCGCGAGCGCTCGTTGCTGCTGCACCGGCTGCTGCTGCTGGACGTGCCGTGGGGCCGGCCGGCGGCGGTCACGGCGCGCACGACGGGGACGTTCCGCGAGGCGTGGCAGCTCGAGTGGGTGCCGGAGCTGTCGGTGCGCCTCGTCGAGGCGGGGCTGCGGGGCACGACCGTGCCGGCGGCCACGGAGGGCGTGGTGCGCGAGCGTGCCGCCGCCGCGGCGGACCTGTCCGCGCTCGCGGACCTCGTCGAGCAGTGCCTGCTCTGCGACCTTCCCGACGCGCTGACCGTAGTCCTCGCCGCCCTCGAGCGGCAGACGGCGCAGCAGCACGACCCGCTGACGCTGCTGCGGACCGTCGAGCCGCTCGCGCGCACGTGCCGGTACGGCGACGTGCGCGCGGCCGACACCGCGGGGGTGGCGCGGGTCCTGCGGACGGTCGTGACGCGCGTCGCGGTGGGGCTGCGGGCGGCGTGCACGGCGCTGGACGACGACGCCGGCGCGCTGGTGCGCGAGGCGGTCGAGTCGGCCCACCGTGGCGTCCGGCTGCTGGACGAGCCCGCGCTCGACGGGCCGTGGCGACGCGGCCTCACCGATCTGGCCCGGGACGAGCGCGTGCACGCCGCCGTGTCGGGCCGGGTGCACCGGCTGCTGCTCGACGACGGCACGCTGGAGGTCGTCACCGTGGCGGAGCGCATGTCGCGGCGGCTGTCCGTGGGGGCGCCCGCGCCGGCCGGTGCGGCCTGGCTCGACGGGTTCCTCGAGGGCGACGCGCTCCTGCTGGTGCACGACCCGACGCTGCTGTCGCTCGTCGACGAGTGGGTCGCGGGCGTGGACGACGCCACGTTCGAGGACCTCCTGCCGCTGCTGCGCCGCGCGTTCGCGCGGTTCTCCGACGCCGAGCGGCGCGAGGTCGGGCACCGCCTGCGGGCCCCCGGCGTGCTCCGCGCGCAGGTGACCCGCCTCGACGTGGACCGCGCGCTGCCCGCGGTGCACGCGACCGCGCGCCTGCTCGGGCTGGAGCCGGTCGCGTGAGCGGCGACGAGGCCGTGCGCGCGGCGCCGGCCGACGACGTGGCGCCCGAGCTGGCTCCCATGGGCGACGTCCGGGGTGGTGGCCCGTCGCGCGACCGCGCGACCCGGTGGCGGCTCGTGCTCGGCGACCCCGCGGACGACGCGCTCGGCGGGGTGGCGCTGAGCGGCGACGACGTGCGCCGGGACGAGGTCCTGCGCGAGCTCTACGGCGACGGTGCCGGCGCGGGCCGCCGCGGTGGGCTCGGCGGCTCGTCGCCGCGCGTGGCGCGCTGGCTCGGTGACATCCGGTCGTACTTCCCGTCGTCCGTCGTCCAGGTCATGCAGGAGGACGCGATGTCGCGGCTCGGGCTGCGCGAGCTGCTGCTCGAGCCCGAGATGATGGCCGCCGTCCAGCCGGACCTCGCGCTGGTCACGACGCTGGTCGGGCTCGGGCGTGTCGTGCCGGAGCACTCGCGGGAGACCGCGCGCCGGGTCGTCCGCACGGTCACCGACGAGCTGGAGGAGCGGCTGCGGCGCCGCACCGTGCAGGCGGTCACCGGGGCGCTCGACCGCTCGGCGCGCACGCACCGGCCGCGACCCGCGGACATCGACTGGGGCGCGACCATCGCCGCCAACCTCCGGCACTACCTGCCCGAGCACCGCACGGTCGTGCCCGAGCGGCTCGTGGGGCACGCGCGCCGCACGTCGCAGGTCCAGCGCGACATCGTGCTGTGCATCGACCAGTCGGGGTCCATGGCGGAGTCCGTCGTGTACGCGAGCGTGTTCGGCGCGGTCCTCGCCTCGCTCCGGTCGGTCGCGACGCGGCTCGTCGTCTTCGACACCGAGGTCGTCGACCTCACGGACGCCATGGACGACCCGGTGGACGTGCTGTTCGGCGTGCAGCTGGGCGGTGGCACCGACATCCGGCGGGCGCTCGCGTACGCGCAGGGCCTCGTGGAGCGGCCCACCGAGACGGTCCTCGTGCTGATCAGCGACCTGTACGAGGGCGGCATCGCGGAGGAGATGGTCGCGCGCGCGGCCGCGCTCGTGCGCTCGGGGGTGACGGTCGTCGCGCTGCTCGCGCTCAGCGACTCCGGCGCGCCGTCGTACGACCGCCGGCACGCGGCCGCGCTCGCGGAGGTCGGCGTGCCGGCGTTCGCGTGCACGCCGGACCTGTTCCCGGACCTCATGGCCGCGGCCATCGAGCGTCGCGACCTCGGGCAGTGGGCGTCCGCGCACGGCATCGTCACGGCGCACGCCGACGGCTGACGCGCGTCAGCGCCGCGGGCGCACCACCCCCGCGCTGCCGCCGCCGCGGCGCTCGGGTTCCGCGACCGACAGCAGCGTGCGGTGGTCGAGGAACTCGATCGCGGTCGCGGCGCCGATCTCCGGCGTGTCGGCGAACGTGTGCCCGAGCGCCTCGAGCTCGGGGCGCGGGAAGCCGGGCTCCGCCTGGACGGCCGCCGTGTTCCGCGGCGTCGCCCGGGGCGCGGCGACGGCCTCGTCCAGCCGCATGCCGAGATCGAGGCGGTTGACGAGCACCTGCAGGACCGTGGTGATGATCGTCGAGCCGCCGGGGGAGCCGAGCGCGAGCAGCGGGCGACCGTCCTGCAGCACGACGGTCGGCGCCATGGAGCTGCGCGGCCGCTTGCCCGGGCCGGGCAGGTTCGGGTCCGCGCCTCCCTGCGTGTCGGTGAAGCTGAAGTCCGTCAGCTCGTTGTTCAGCAGGAAGCCGCGGTCGGGAACGACGACGCCGTTGCCGCCGGTGGACTCGATGGTGAGCGTGTACGCGACGACGTTGCCCCAGCGGTCGGCGGTCGTCAGGTGCGTCGTCGACGTGCCCTCGGTGCCCTCCGGGCCCGCCGAGCCGGTGCCCGCGCAGTCCCCGTACCGGCCGTCCGGCGACCCGGGCGCGACCGGCTTGGGCAGGGCGGCGTCCGGGTCGATCAGGCACGCACGCTCGGCGGCGAAGCCGTCGGACAGCAGCTCGGCCAGCGGGACGTCGACGAACCCGGGGTCGCCGACGTACCGGTTGCGGTCCGCGAACGCGAGCGCGCTCGCCTCCAGGTAGTGGTGCAGGGTCTGCGTGCTGCCCAGCGTCGCCACGTCGACCGTCTCGAGGATGTTCAGCGCCTCGCCCACCGTGGAGCCGCCGGACGACGGCGGCGCCATGCCGTACACGTCGAGCCCGCGGTAGGTCACGCGCGTCGGGTCGCGGCGGAGCGCCTCGTAGGCGGCGAGGTCGCCGAGCTCGAGCAGGCCGGGCCGCACGACGCGGTCGCTGCCGGGCACGACCGGCGGCCGCTGCGCGGTGTCGACGATCTCCTGCGCGAGGCGTCCGGTGTACAGGGCGTCGACGCCGCGCAGGGCCAGCAGCGTGTAGGTCCGCGCGAGGTCGCGGTTCCGGAAGACCGAGCCGACCCGCGGCGGCGCGCCGCCCGGGAGGAACAGCTCGGCGGTGGACGAGAAGTCGTCGAACCGGTCGGCGTTCGCCGCCGTCTGGTCCGCGAACGTCCGGTCCACCACGAAGCCGTGCTGCGCGACCCGGGTCGCGCCGGCGAGCGCGCGGCGCAGGCCGATCGTGCCCCACGCGTCGAGCGCGGCCTCCCACGTCGCCGGGGTGCCGGGCACGCCCACCGACAGGCCGGACGTGACGGCCTCGGCGAACGGGATGGGGGCGCCGCCCTCGACGAACGCGTCGGGACCCATCGCCGCGGGCGCGGTCTCGCGCCCGTCGATCGTGTGCACCCGGCCCGTGCGCGCCTCGTAGAACACGAAGAAGCCGCCGCCGCCGATGCCGGCGGAGTACGGCTCGGTGACGCCGAGCGTCGCGGCCGCGGCGACCGCCGCGTCGACGGCGTTGCCTCCGCCGCGCAGCACGTCGAGGCCGACCCGCGTGGCGTCGGGGTCGACGGTCGCGACGGCCCCGCCCGTGCCGACCGCGACGGGCACCTTCGCGGGGGGCCGCCACCCGTGGCCGCCGCCGTGCCACCCGCCGCGGCCGCCGTCGAGGGTCTCGCCCTCTGGCACCGCACCCTCCGGCACCGCACCCTCCGGCACCGCGCCCTCCGGCCCGGCGCCCTCCGGCCCGGCGCCCTCGGGTGCCGCGCCCCCGGGCGCCTGGGCGATGAGCGCCTCGACGTCCGACGGCGTCACGTCGCCGGCCCCCACGTCGGCGGTGCCGGCGGCGGGCCCGGGCCCGCCGGGCGGCGCCGCGGCGACGGGCGTGACGCCGGCGGCGAGGGCGAGGACGGCGGCCGCGAGGACGCCGAGCGGACGGGCGGACGACGGTGTGCGCATGGCAGCCCCCTGAGCCGAGAAGTGCGCCGGGAGTCCGGTCTACCACCCCTCTGCGGGCGTGCCCAGCCCCGGCCTGCGACCGGCCCCGCCGCTACGGCAGCCGCGCGGGCAGCCGCCGTACGGCATCCCCGGCGCGCGCCGGGTCGAGCGGGACGGGGCTCACGAGCACGGCGGGCCCCCGGTGCAGCAGGCCGTCGGTGAGCGGCATGCAGCGGACGCCGCCGCGTCCTTGCATCGCCGCGTGCGCACCGGGCGCGAGCACGCGGTCCATCCACGCGCAGGGGTGTGCGGGCCGGCCGACGCGCAGCCGCACGGCGTCGCCGCCCGACTCCAGGACGACCTCCGTGCCCAGCAGGGGCGCGAGCTCGGCGCCGCGGAGCACGACGTTGCGCCGCGTCAGCAGGGGGTCGAGCGGGTCCGTGCCGAGCTCGGCGGCGATCGCCTCGAGCGCCTCGACGGCGAACAGGGTGACCGCGGCGTCCATGTGGGCGGCCTTGCCGTAGAAGCGGTCGCCGACGAGGCCCTTGCCGGCGACCACCTCGACGCGGTCCGCGTCGGTCGTCGGGACGTCGGCGGCACCGTCGCGCGGCCGGCCGAAGTACGCGTGCTCGGGGGAGACGAGCAGGTGCAGGACCTCCACGTCGTACCGGTAGGGGGCGCTCACGCCGACCAGTCTCCGCCGCTCGGGCAGGGGGCCGTCACGTGGGCGTGCCCGCCCCGACCCACCGGCGGGGTGGGGTGCTCAGCGCGTGAACCGGCCCGTGCGGGGCGGTCCGCCGCTGACGGTGGTCACCACGTCCCGGGCGATGTCGGCGAGCCGCCGGTTGCGACCCTGGCTCGCCCGCCGCAGGATCGCGAACGCCTCGTCGGCCGTGCAGCGCTGCTGCGCCATGACGATGCCCAGCGCCTGGTCGATGACGCTGCGCGACTCCATCGCCGCGTGCAGGTCGTCCACGAGCGACACCTGCTCGGCCTGACGCAGCGCGATCCCGACCACGTTGCCGGCACGGCGGCCGAAGTCCACGACCGCGTCGCGCAGGGCGCCGACGAAGACGTCGGGCTCGGTGCCGTAGGCGCTCAGGGCCCCGACGGTCGAGCCGGCCGCGCGCAGCGGGACGGTGAGGCTGCTGCGCACGCCCCGCGCCACCGCGCGCGGGGTGTAGGTGGGCCACCGGTCCTCGGCGCGGTAGTCGCGCACCACGAGGAGCTCGCCCGTGGTGAGGCTGTCCAGGCTGGGACCTTCGCGCGCGTCGTACTGGAGCTGGTCACCGGCGGCGCCCAGCGGGTCGCTCGTCGCGACGCTGAACAGCTCGCCGCCGCGCAGGACCGTGACCCCGGTCGCGCCGATGTCCGGGCTGACGTCGGCAGCCATGCGCGCGACCTCGGCGAGGTGCTCCTCGACGGAGTCGACGCGCAGGACGAGGTCCAGCATGGCGGCCGTCGCGTCCGCGGCGTCGGAGACCGCCCTGTCGGCGTCTGCGCGGCGGCTGACGGCGCCGCCGTGCGGCGTGCGGTGGAGGGCCGGCGCGCGTGCACGGGAGGTCGTGGAGGTGTTGTCGATCGCCATGAGAGCTGCTTTCGGGGGCGGCGCCGCAGACACGCGTCGTCGCGTGCAGATGGTCTCGTCACAGATGGACGTGCGACCGCAGACGGCGACGGCATGACCCGCGCTCGGGGGATCCCCGGTTGCCTCCAGTCTACGCCGGGGGCCGCCGGAGGGCGCGGTGGGCCGTGCGTCCGCGGTGCCCGGGCGGCCGCCCGGCGGTCCGGGACGGCGCGTTGCCAGGACCCGCCGCCCCCGCGCTACGCTGGGCCGCGGTTGGGATCGCAGCCTTCTCGCCGGCGTCCGCCGGCGGCCTCCTCGCGCGGACCTGCACCGGTCCGGCCCCTGGTCCAGGAGCTTGTCGTGACGATCTCCCCGTCCCGCGGCACCGGGCGTCAGCACGCCCTCCCCCCGTCGTGCACGGTCGTGGCCGTGCCCGGACCCGTCGCCACCCTCCGGCTGGCGGGCGAGCTCGACCGCGACGGTTCCCCCGCGGTGGAGGCGGCCCTGCGCTCGGCGCTCCCCGCCGAGGCCCCGGCCGTGCTGCGCGTCGACCTCGGGGACCTGTGGTTCGTCGACATCGAGGGCGTGCGCATGCTGGCGCGGGTCCACCGCGCCGCCACGGACCTCGGCGGGCAGCTCGAGCTGCTGCGCGCGCGTCCGTTCCTGCGGGAGATCGCCGCCGACGTCGCGCCCGGCCTGCGCGACGTCATGCGGGAGGCCGACGCGGACGACGGGCGCACCCGGGCCGCGACGCGCGCGTCCGACGGCGCGTCGCAGGGCTAGCCGGCCGGCGCCGGCCGCCGGCCTCGCACCAGGTCGGCGACGCCGATGGCGAGCGCCACCGCCAGCAGGGCCACCGTGGCGAGCAGGCCGTGCGTGACGCCCACCGTCCCGGCCCCCCGGCCGGAACCGGCGAAGTACAGCGCCCCGACGACGGCGATCCCCACCGCGGACCCGAGCCGCTGCCCGGTCTGCAGCACCCCGCCCGCGGCGCCGGCCTGGTGCACCGGCACGTGCTCGAGGGCGAGCGTCTGGTTGGGGGAGATGACGAGCCCGCTCCCGAGCCCTGCGAGCAGCAGGGGTGCGGCGATCCACCAGCCCGTCGTCGAGCGGGCGCCCGCGGCGCCGAGCAGGAGCTGGGCGAGCAGCATCCCGGCGATCACGAGCACGAGACCGAGCACGACGACCGCCCGCCCGCGCGTGCTGACGGCGCGGCCGCCGATCGTCGCGGTCACGGTCGACCCGAGCGCGAACGGCGTGAGCGCGAGGCCCGCCTGCAGCGGCGAGTACCCGACGCCGTCCTGCAGGTAGAGCGTCAGGACGAAGAAGATGCCGGTGAACCCGCAGAAGTAGGCGAGCCCGAGCAGCACCGCGGTCGCGTACCCGGGCACCCGGAACAGCGACAGCGGCACCATCGGCGTCCCACCGCGCGCGTCCAGCCGCCGCTCCCACAGCACGAACACCGCCAGCAGCAGGAGGCCCGCCAGGCCCAGCACGGCGTGGACGGGATCGCGCCGCTCGCTGACCAGCGGCCACAGCACGCCGACCACGCCGGCCCCCAGCAGCACCGCGCCGACCGGGTCGAGGTCGCGGGCCGGCTCCTTGTCGTGGCGCGGGGCGATGTACCGCAGCGACAGCAGGATCGCGAGCACGCCCACGGGCAGGTTGACGAGGAACACCCACCGCCAGCCGTGGTCCGCCCCGGCGACCGCGAGGATCACGCCGCCCAGCACCGGCCCGATCGCGGTCGAGACCCCGATGGTCGTGCCGAGCCGGCCGAACGCCCGCCCCCGCTCGGCGCCCCGGAACAGCTGCTGGATCAGGCCCGAGACCTGCGGGTTGATGATGCCGCCGCCGATGCCCTGCACGAGCCGCGCCACGACCAGCCACGCGGCGGACGGCGCGAGTCCGGCGGCGAGCGAGGCCAGCGTGAACACGACGACGCCCGCCACGAAGAGCGTCCGGCGGCCCCGCGCGTCGCCCAGCCGGCCCGCGCCGACCAGCACGAGCCCGAACGTCAGCGCGTACCCGGACACGACCCACTGCAGCGCGGACGCGGACGCGTCGAGCTCCTCGGCGATCGACGGCAGCGCGACGTTGACGATGCTGACGTCGAGCAGCGTCATGAAGCCTGCCGTGAGGCAGACGCTCAGCGCCTTCCAGCGGTTCGGGTCCGGCTCGGCGGCCGCGCCGGCCGGGGTGCTGGTCCGCGCGTCCGTCACCCGGCGGACACTACGTCGCCGCCCCTGCGGGCGCGCGGCGGCGCCGGCCGTCCGCCGCTCGGCGAGGGGGGCTAGGTCGACGGGCCGAACCGCTCGGCGCGGATCGCCGCGGCGTCGTGGCCCAGGACGAGCAGCATGCGCGAGACCGCCTCGACGAAGCCCGTGGGCCCGCACACGTACACCAGCGGCCGCAGGTCGGGCGGCCAGCCGTGCCGCGCGAGATCGCGCAGCTGCAGGCGGCCCGGCGGCCGGCCGTCGGACGCCCCGGGAGGCGCGCCGCGCGTCCAGACGACGTGGGCGTCGACGCCGTCGTCGCGGCGCCCGGCGCCCGTCAGCTCGTCGAGGAACAGCGCGTCGCCCGGCATGCGCACCGAGTAGACGAGCCGGAACGGCGTCCGGTCCCCGGCACGCCGGCGCTCGCGGACCATCGCGACGAGCGGCACCACGCCCGAGCCGCCCCCGAGGAGCAGCACCGGGGCGCCGCCGCCGGCACCGGGCTCCCACACGAACCACCCGCCGACCGGCCCGCGCACCTCGATGCGCTGCCCGACGGCGAAGTCGTCCACGAGGTACGGCGAGACCTCCCCGCCGGCGACCCGCTGCACGCTCACCTCCACGTGCGTCGGACGGCCCGGGTCCCACGCGCCACCGATCGAGTACGCGCGCACCGCGGTGTACCCGTCGGCCGCCGTGAGGCGCAGGTCGACGTGCTGACCGGCCCGGTGCCCGCCCCACCCGGGCACGTCGAGGACGAGCGTGCGCGCCGACGCGCTCGCGTCCCGGGCGTCGACGGCCGTCGCGACGCGCCACCCGGAGGCGACCGCGAACCGGTCGCCCAAGCGCGCGGCGCCGGGCGGGGCCGCGCCGACCTCCGTCACGCGCGCCTCCTCAGTCGCCCTGGTAGCGCTGCTCGCGCCACGGGTCGCCGTAGTCGTGGTACCCGTACCGCTCCCAGAACCCGCGCTGGTCGTCGCGCACGAGGTGGATCTCCTTCACCCACTTCGCGGACTTCCACAGGTACAGGTGCGGGACGAGCAGGCGCGCCGGGCCGCCGTGCTCGGGGTGCAGCGGACGGCCGTCGTAGGTGTGCGCCACCCACGCCCGGCCGCCCAGCAGGTCGGCGACCGGCAGGTTCGTCGTGTACCCGCCGTAGCAGGCGACGAGGGCGTACTGCGCGGACGACCGCACGTCCGCGAGCAGCACGTCGAGGCTGACGCCGCGCCACCGCGTGCCGAACTTCGACCACCGGGTCACGCAGTGCAGGTCGACGGTCGGCTCGTCCTGCGGCAGCGCCATGAGGTCGGGCCAGGACCAGCGCCACGTGTCCAGGTCCTCGTTGCGGACCGTGAGCTCCCAGCGGTCCGTGGGGACGTGCGGGGTGGTCCCGGCGGTCAGGACCGGGAAGCCGCGCTCCACGTACTGCCCGGGCGGCAGCGCGACGCCGGCGGGGCGGGGGCGGCCGCGGAAGCCGGGCGTGAGGCCCGCGGCGCGTCCGTCGGGGGAGTCGGGCGCCATGAGGACATCGAACACGCCGGGGGCGCCGCGCGACAGACCCTGCGCGCGGCGGGCCGTTCGGGCGGGGCGTCAGCCGGTCTCGACCTCGAGGGTGACGGGCACGTTGCCGCGGGTCGCGTTGGAGTACGGGCACGTGCGGTGCGCGGCCTCGACGAGCGCGTGCGCGGTGGCGTCGTCCACGCCGCCGACCTCGATGCGCAGCGTCACCTCGAGCCCGTACCCCCCGGCGTCGCCCGGGCCGATGCCGACCTCGGCGGTGACGGCCGTGTCCCGGACCGTCACCTTCTGCCGGCGCGCGGCGCCCGTGAGGGCGCTGTGGAAGCACGCCGCGTAGCCGGCGGCGAAGAGCTGCTCGGGGTTGGTCGCCCCGCCGGCGCCGCCCATCTCGCGCGGGACGGCGAGGTCGACGTCGAGGAGGCCGTCGGACGTCCGGGCGTGACCGTCGCGGCCCCCTCCGGTGGCGGTGGCGACGGCGGTGTAGAGCGCGGGCACGGGGACCTCCGGGTGCGGGTGGGGAACGCCACGACGCTACGTCCGGGCAGGCGGCAGCGCATCGCGGTCGAGGCGCTGTCGCCCGGGAGTGGCCGCGTACCGCGACCGCAGCGGTGGGACCGGTCGGTGCGACGCCGGCTCCGGGCGCGCCGTGCGCCGTGCTCCGCCACGCTGGGACCCGGCCGGCCGGTCTGCCGAGCGGGGCGGGACGGCAGGACGACGATGCCAGGACCACGACGGCAGGACGACGACGGGCGGTGAGGTGCGTGGCGCGAGGTGGCGGGGAGCGTCCCGGTGAGCTGGAGACGTACCGGTCGATGCGGCGGTTCGACCGCACGCCCGAGCCGTCGGGCGCGTCCCCCGAGCCGGCCCCGGAGGGCGTGCGCCGGTTCGTGGTGCAGCGGCACCGCGCGCGCCGCCTGCACTACGACGTGCGGTTCGAGATCGACGGCGTCCTCGTCAGCTGGGCCGTGCCACGCGGGCCGACGCTCGACCCCGACGTGAAGCGCATGGCGGTGCACGTCGAGGACCACCCGCTCGAGTACGAGGACTTCGAGGGCGTCATCCCGGCGGGCGAGTACGGCGGCGGCGACGTCATCGTGTGGGACCGCGGCACGTGGGAGCCGTACAAGGGCGACGACCCGGCGGCCGACGTGGCGCGCGGTGAGCTGCACGCGGAGCTGCACGGCACGCGGCTGAAGGGCAGGTTCGTGCTGGTCCGGCGCGGGGCGGCGGACGCCGGCGGCAAGGAGCAGTGGCTGCTGCTGCACAAGCACGACGAGCACGCGGTGGCCGGCTGGGACGCCGAGGACCACCCGACGTCCGTCGTCTCGGGCCGGACCAACGACGAGGTGAAGGCCGACCCGGACCGGCTGTGGCGCTCGGACCTGCCGGCCGCCCAGGCGTCGGTCGAGCTGCACCCTCCCGTGCCGCCCGGTCCGACCGACGACGAGCTCGCCGCCCTCGACGACCTGGGCCGCGCCGGCACGTGGGACGTCTTCGGCCGCAGCGTGCGCCTGACGAACCTCGACAAGGTGCTGTTCCCGAGCCGGGACGGCGAGGAGCCGGTGACCAAGCGCGAGCTGGTCCGGTACGCGGCGCGCATCGCCCCCGTCGCCCTGCCGTACCTGCGCGGCCGCCCGCTCAACATGCACCGCTACCCGGAGGGTGCGGCCACGAAGGGGTTCTGGCACAAGCAGCTGCCCGGCCACGCCCCGGACTGGGTGCCGCGCTGGGACAACCCCGAGGCCGACGCGGGGGAGACGACGACGTACCTCGTGGTGGACGAGCCCGCGGCGCTCGTGTGGGCAGCGAACTTCGGCGCGCTCGAGTGGCACGCGTGGACGTCGCTCGCGGCGGAGCCCCGCCGCCCGACGTACGCGCTCGTGGACCTGGACCCCGGCACGTCGACGCCCTGGGAGGACGTGCTGCTGCTCGCGCGCCTGCACCGGGACGCGTTCGCGCACCTGGGCGTGACGGCGCAGCCCAAGCTCACGGGCCGGCGCGGCATCCAGATCTGGGTGCCGATCGCCGTCGGCCCCGACTTCGACGAGACGCGGGCCTGGGTGGAGACCCTGTCACGCACCGTCGGCGCAGTGGTGCCCGAGCTCGTGAGCTGGCGCTGGGAGGTGCGCGAGCGCGGCGGCCAGGCGCGCCTGGACTACACGCAGAACGCGATCAACAAGACGCTCGTCGCCCCGTACAGCCCGCGGGCCGCGGCCGGGGCGCCGGTGTCCGCGCCGATCACGTGGGAGGAGCTCGACGAGCCGTGGCTGCGCCCCGACGCGTTCACGGTCCGCACCGTGCTGGACCGCATCGCCGAGCGGGGCGACCCGTTCCGCACGGTGCTGACGCACGACCAGACCCTCCCGCGCCTGCGCTGAGCACGGCGCGGGCCCTCACTCGACGACGCCGCAGGCGAGCCGGTCGCCGGCGTCGCCCGTGTCGAGCGTCTGCTGGTCCGGGCCCGTGGCGGAGTACCGCTCGGGGATGTTCGCGAAGTTGTCGCGGCCCGCGTGCACCATCACCGCGCTGCCGTCGTCGTCGAGCAGGTCGGCGGCGGTGAGCCCGTCGGTGACGGTCTCGAGGTGCCCGGTGCCGTCCGCCAGCACGTACAGGCTGGGCAGGTCGCCGGCGTGCGCGGCGTGCGTGCTCTCGTCCGCGCCCAGGTGCCCGCCGGCCGAGAGGAACGCGCCCGTCCGGGTCGGGTCGCCCGGCGGTGAGCTCTCGGGCTCGCACAGCCCCACCGTGTGCACGTGCATCGCGTAGAAGCCCGGGTCCATGCCCTCGACGTCGACGACGACGCGCAGCGCCTCGTCCGCCGGGACGATCTGCACGTCACCGAGCTCCTGCCCGTCGACGTCCGCCAGGACGGCCGTCGCGACCGCCGACTCCGTCGTGGCCGCCGACTCCGTCGCGAGCGGCGTGGACGCGGTGGCACCGGCGTCCCCCGTGCCCTGCGGATCCGCGCCGCCGGCCGTGCAGCCCGCGAGTGCCAGTGCCGCCAGCGCGGTCACCGTCATGCGTCGTGCCGGTCCCCTCATGGTCGCCCCCTGCGTGTGTACGTGCCGGCGTGCGCCGGCCGGTCCGGCGCCGACCCGCTCGGCGGGCGGCGCCATGGGCCCAGCGTGTCCCGGTCCGCCCCGGTGCGCACGCGCACGGGCCGGGCGCCCGACCCCGGGTGCGCCACCGTGACGCCCGGCCCATGCTGGGAGGACCACCGAGACCGGAGGAGAGCGATGACCGACGACGTCCCGCGTGACGCGCTGCCCGTCCCGGACCACGTCGACCTGCCCGTGGGGAGTCTCGGGCACCGGATCCGCTCGCTGGAGGCGGACGACCTCGACCAGCTGCGCCGCTACGAGCAGGCGCACGGCAACCGGCTGCCGGTGCTGCAGGTGCTCGAGCAGCGGCTGGGCGAGCTCGCCGACGGCGCCGAGCCGTCGACGGCAGACCCCGCCGGGGACGCGCTCGCGCCGCCGCCGCGGGGCGGCAGCGCGGTGTCCCCGGTGACGACCGGCCCGCCGCAGAGCCCGCCGTCGCACGGCGACCCGACGAACCCGTCCCAGCCGCGCGGCTGACGGACGGGCACGTCGGGCCGGGCGGTCCCGGTGGCGCGGAGGGCGCGAGCAGGCGGCCGTCCCCGTCGCTGCGGTCAGCGGTCGCCCGGCTCGAGCGCGCTCCCGTCGCCGAGCTGCTGCTGCGTGATGACGCTGAGCGTGCCGTCCGTCTCGAGGACGACGCGGGCGACCTGGTCGAGGCCACCGGTCCCGGAGGCGCGGACGGCCTGCCGCAGCTCCGTCTCCGTCAGGCGCTGCCCGCGCAGGGCGACGTGGTCGACGACACCGTCCCGCACCAACGTCGTCGGGTGTGCGGTGACGACCGACCGGCCCCGCCCGGTGTGCGTGGTCACCCACGACACGACGAGCTGCAGCACGGCCAGCAGCACGAGCGCGGTGACCCCTTCGGCCCACGACACGTCGGAGCTCAGCAGGATGGTCGCGAGCGTCGAGCCGAGGGCGACGGTGACGACCAGGTCGAACGCGTTGAGCTTGACGAGCGTCCGCTTGCCGGTCGTACGCAGCACGACGACCAGCGCCGCGTACGCGGCGGACCCGACGAGCACCACGCGCCCGAGGTCGCCCCACGCGTCGAACCACACGGCGGAGCCCGGTCAGCCGGTGGGCGGCGGGGCGTCGTCGGCCGCAGGGCGCCGGACGTCGTCGGGGTGCGGCGTACGGAACGGCGGGTCGTCCTGCTCGCGCAGGCGCGCCGGCGCGGTGTCGGCCGCCCGGGTCGTGGGGCCGTCGTGGTCGTCGGTGCGCGCGTCGGGGTCCTCGCCGCCGACCCCCGTGCCGGGGGCGGTCGCGGGGGAGCCGGTGCCGGGGTCGGCGGCGGCGACCTCCGGCTCGGTCCGGGTCGGGTGCGGCAGCAGGGGCTCGGCCTGGGACATGGGACATGGCTACCCCCGCGGGGGCGACGCCGCGACCCGTGGGGCGTCGCGTCGCCGAGCGTTCACCCCGCCGTCGTGCGGCGCGGCGGGACGGGGACGCGGTCGCCGTCGTGCGCGGCCACGACGGTCGTCGTCGCTCCCGCGGCGCGCACGGCCGCCTCGGCCTCGGCGCGCAGCGGCCCGACGTCCGGGTAGCGCGACGAGAAGTGGCTGAGCACGAGCGTGCGCGCACCGCCGGCCGCCGCGAGCGCACCCGCCTGGCCGGCGGTCAGGTGCAGGTACGTCTCGGCCAGCCCGGCGTCCGCGTCCGCGAACGTCGACTCGGCGAGGAGCAGGTCGGCGCCGTCGGCGAGCTCGGCGGCGCCGTCGCACACCGCGGTGTCCATGACCACCGCGACGCGCTGCCCGGGCCGGGGCACGCTCACGTCCGCGACGCGCACGGCGCCCAGCCGGCCGTCGCGCGCGAGCCGGCCCACGTCGGGCCCCGCGACGCCCGCCGCGGCGAGCCGCTCGGGCAGGAACGTGCGGCCGTCGGGCTCGGTCAGCCGGTAGCCGTACGCCTCGACGCGGTGCCGCAGCGGGACGACGTCGAGCCCGTCGGCGACCGGGCCGGCCGCGCCGTGCGGGTGCAGGCGCAGGTCGAGGCCGGGCGTGGCGAGGCCGACGAGCGCGCGCACCACCGCCTCGCCCGACGCGGGGTAGTGCACGTGCACGGGGTGCTGCACGCCGTCGAGCACCATGCGCGACAGGACGCCCGGCAGTCCGTAGCAGTGGTCGCCGTGCACGTGGGTCAGGCACACGCGCGTGACGGCCGAGGCGGGCACCCCGGCGTGGATCATCTGCCGCTGGGTGCCCTCGCCCGGGTCCACGAGCAGCCCCTGGCCGTCCCAGCGGAGCAGGTAGCCGTTGTGGTTGCGCGTGCGCGTGGGCACCTGCGAGGACGTGCCGAGCACGACGAGCTCCCGCACCGACCCTCCTCGAGCCCCGCCCGGCGCGGCTGCCGGGCGCCTCACGCTAGCCGGGCACCCGTCCCCGGCGCCCGGAGGCGGGCCCCCGGGGCCCGTGCAAGTCTGGACGCGGCGTCCAGGAACGGGCGCGTCCCGCCGGCTCGAGGGGTGGTGCCGCACGTGCGCGCGATGGTCTACCGAGGTCCGTACAAGATCCGCGTCGAGGAGAAGGACGTCCCGCGGATCGAGCACCCGAACGACGCGATCGTCCGAGTGACGAGGGCCGCGATCTGCGGATCGGACCTGCACCTCTACCACGGCCTCATGCCGGACACCCGGATCGGGCACACGTTCGGCCACGAGTTCGTCGGCGTGGTCGACCAGGTCGGGCCGTCCGTGCAGAACCTGCAGGTCGGCGACCGCGTCATGGTGCCGTTCAACATCTTCTGCGGCTCGTGCTTCTTCTGCGCGCGGGGCCTGTACTCCAACTGCCACAACGTGAACCCGAACGCGACGGCGGTCGGCGGCATCTACGGCTACTCGCACACCACCGGCGGCTACGACGGCGGGCAGGCCGAGTACGTGCGCGTGCCGTTCGCCGACGTGGGACCCGCGAAGATCCCGGACTGGATGGACGACGACGACGCGGTGCTCCTCACGGACGCGCTGTCGACCGGCTACTTCGGCGCCCAGCTCGGGGACATCTCGGAGGGCGACGTCGTCGTCGTGCTCGGGGCCGGCCCCGTCGGCCTGTACGCGGCCCGGTCGGCCTGGCTCATGGGTGCCGGCCGCGTCATCGTCGTCGACCACCTGGACTACCGCCTCGAGAAGGCCCGCACGTTCGCGTACGCGGAGACCATCAACTTCGCGGAGCACGACGACGTCGTCGTGACGCTCAAGAAGGCGACGGACCACCTCGGGGCCGACGTCGTCATCGACGCGGTCGGTGCGGAGGCGGACGGCAACCTCACGCAGCACATGACGTCCGCGACGTTCAAGCTGCAGGGCGGCTCACCGGTCGCGCTCAACTGGGCGATCGACGCGGTGCGCAAGGGCGGCGTCGTCTCGGTCCTGGGTGCGTACGGGCCGATCTTCAGCGCCGTGAAGTTCGGCGACGCGGTCAACAAGGGCCTCACGCTGCGCATGAACCAGGCACCGGTGAAGCGGCAGTGGCCGCGCCTGTTCGAGCACATCCGCGCCGGCTACCTCAAGCCGAGCGACATCGTCACGCACCGCATCCCGCTCGAGCACATCGCGGAGGGCTACCACATGTTCTCCGCCAAGCTCGACGGCTGCATCAAGACCCTCGTCGTCCCCGGCGACGCCTGAGAGGAGCGGACAGTGCCCTACACGCCCGAGAAGCCCCCGCTGCCCGAGACCCCCGAGCAGCTCCGCGCGCGCATCCCCGGCTGGGGTGCCGACCTCGACCCGGCCGACCGGCCCTCGGTGCCGCGCGAACGGCGCGACCTCGACAGCGGCGCGCACTGGCACGAGCCCGAGCAGCAGCCCGGCGGCGAGGGCCGCGAGCGCTCGATCGAGCACGCGCGCCTGACGCCGGCGTTCGGCACCGCCCAGCCGCTGCACGGCGCGTCCGGTGCGATCCGCCGGTTCGCCTACGCGCGGTACAGCGAGGCGCGCGCCGCGCACTGGCTCCTGCTCATCGCCGCCGACCGCGTCGACGCGGTGGAGAGCCACCTCGCGTCGTTCGCCACCGCCCGGCCCGACAACCCGGTCACCGAGACCGGGGTGCTGTCGGAGGCGCGCCGGCACGGGCTGGCCTCGCGCCGTGACGGCAAGCGCGTCGACCTCGTGCACCAGGCGTTCGACCCCGTGGTCGTCGCCGGGCCGTGGCTGCTCGCCGGTGCCGCCGCCGTGCTCGGGGTGCGCGCGCTGGTGCGGCGGGTCCGCTGAGCAGCCGTCCGCGGCGGCGGTCCGGGAGGACGCCGCCGCGGACGGACGTCCCTACAGGTGCGCCGGCCCCGCCTCCGGCGGACGCGGCGCGTCCTGCGGGTACAGGTGCACGGCGACCACCGCGACGTCGTCGTCGGCGCGCCCGTCGAGCATCCGGCGCACGACCTCGTCGACGAGCGCCTCGAGGTCCAGGCCGTCGGGGGAGCGTGCCGCGGCGACGGCATCCGGCGCGAGCTCGGTGAGCACGGCGTGCAGGCGGTCGAGGCCGTCGCGCACGTGCTCGCCGCGGCGCTCGACGAGGCCGTCCGTGAACATCAGCACGGTCGAGCCGCTGTCCAGCACCACGTCCGAGTCCGTGCGCCGGCGCCCGGGCGCGACGCCCAGCAGCATCTCCGGGCCGGCCCCGTGCAGGGGGTGGACGGTGGCGTCCGGGCGCACCAGCAGGGGTGCGAGGTGCCCCGCGTTGGACCAGCGCAGGCGCCGCTGGCCCCGCGCCCGCTGCTCGTCGGTCTGCTCCAGGCGCGCGACGACGGCGGTGGCCATGGTGTCGACCTTGAGCGCCCGCATGGCGTCGTCCAGGCTCTCGAGCACCTCGGCGGGCGAGCCGCCCGACGTGTACGCGATGCCGCGCAGCAGCGTGCGCACCTGGCTCATCGCCGCGGCGGCCTGCGTGTCGTGGCCCATGACGTCGCCGATGGCCAGCACCGTCGCGCCGTCGCGCTGCAGGAACGCGTCGTACCAGTCGCCACCGACCTCGGCGGCCTGGTCGGCCGGCAGGTACCGCACCACGACGTGCACGTGGTCCGGCTCGACCGGCGCGGACAGCAGCGCCCGCTGCAGCGTCTCGGAGATGTGCCGCTGCTCCTCGTACAGGCGGGCGTTGTCGAGCGCGAGGCCCGCGCGGTCGGCGAGCTGCACGAGCATCGTCAGGTCCTCCGGCGGGAGCGTGCCGCGCTCCGCGTCGAGGAAGAGCGTGATCGCGCCGACCGTCCGCCCGCGGGCGCGCATCGGGATCGCGTACGCCATGTGCGGGGCGAGGCCCCGCAGCACCTCGCGCGCCTCACCGGACAGCGCGGCCGCGATCGTCTCGGTCGCGTCGGGCACCGCGACGAGCTGACCCGTCCGCAGCGCCTGGAACAGGTAGGAGCGCGGCGAGAGGGCGGTCAGCCGCAGGTCGGCGTAGTGCTCCACGGTCCGGCGCAGACCCGGCTCGGCGTGCCAGCTCGCGATGTCGCGGAGGTGGCGGTGCTCGTCGGCCATCGTGATGAGGCACCACGTCGCCAGGCCGGGCACGAGGTGCCGGGCCAGCCGGCGGACGGCGTCCTCGGTGTCGAGGGTCGAGCTGAGGTCGTCGCTCACCGCCGCCAGCAGGTGCAGCCGCGCCGACGCCGCACGCAGGCGCTCCTGCGCCCGGCCGGCCTCCTGCTGCGACGTGCGGCGCGTGGTGATGTCGAGGAAGTACACGGAGAGGCCGTCCTGCCCCGGCCAGGCCCGGACCTCGTACCAGGCGTCGAGGGGCGGCGGGTAGTACGCCTCGAAGGCGCGGGGCTGCCCCGACTGCACGGCGCCCCGGTAGTTCACCTCGAAGTCGGAGCCGACCGCCGCGGGGTACAGCTCCCAGATGTCGCCGCCGACGAGCTGCTCGCGGGTGCGCCCCAGCAGGCGCTCGGCCTCCGCGTTGACGTAGGTGAACCGCCACGCGTCGTCGAGCAGGAAGAAGGCGGCCGACATGGTCTCCAGGACGCGGGCGATGCGGCCCTCCGCGTCGCGCTTGGCCGTCGTGTCGTACGCCGCGCCCAGCAGCCGCACCGCGGTCCCGTCCTCGCCCGCGAGGACCGTGCCCCGTGCCTGCACCCACCGGGTCGAGCCGCCGGGCAGCAGGACGCGGTACTCGGCGTCGTACTCCGAGCACGTCGCCACCGCGCGGTCGATCGCCTGCGCGACGCGGGGCACGTCGTCGGGGTGCAGGACGGCGTTGAACTCCTCGATGGTGCCGCCGAACTGCCCGGGCTCCATGCCGAACAGCAGGTGCAGCTGGTCGTCCCAGTCGATGCGCCCGGTGACGAGGTCCCAGTCGAAGGAGCCGACCCCGCCCGCGCCCACCGCGAGCTGCCAGCGGACGCGGTCCGCCTCGTAGTCCGCCGACAGCGCGGCCAGCTCGAGCTCGGTGACGGCGGCGGCGGCGAGGTCGGTGAGCAGGGCGACCTCCGTGCCGGACCAGTCGCGCGGCGCGGGGTGGGTGACGCACAGCGCACCGAGCACCCGTCCCTCGCGCCCGAGGAGCGGGACCCCGAGGTACGCGCCGACCGCGCCCTCGACCACGGCCGCGACCGTCGCGACGCGGCTGTCGGCGGCGGCGTCCGGCACGACGAGCGGGCCGGTGGCGTCGGCCGTCGCCACGCAGAGGTCGTCCGCCGTGAGCGGCGTCGCGAGGCCGGCCAGCGCCGTCGCGCCCTCGACCAGCGAGAGGTGCGCCGCGGGCGCGTCGAGCAGCCGGGCCGCGAGGTCGGTGATCCGACCGAGCGCCGCGTCCGCGACGGACGCAGGGGTCAGGGCCGCCGCATCGGGCACACCACGACCGGACACAGGACCGCCCTCCACCCTCCACCGGGATCCGCGGGGACGGCCGCTGCTGGGCCGTGACACGCTGCGGCTGCCAAGGATAGGGCTCAGTTCTCGCGGATCACGCCATCCGGGTCCTTGTCGGGTCGCAGGCCTCGCCAGGACGGGTGACGCAGCCGGCCGTCGGACGTCCAGCCCGCGTGCACGACCTCACCGACGAGCCGCGGCTCGACCCAGTGCACGTCGCGCACGTCGGCGGGCGGCAGCTGCCCCGCCAGGGGCGGGGTCGGCCGCTCCAGGGGGCGCAGCACCGCGCCGAGCTGGTCGAGCGCGCGCCCGGTGAAGCCCGTGCCGACGCCGCCCGCGGGACGCAGCACGCCGTCCTCGTCGTGCACGCCGAGGACGACCGAGCCCACCGTGCCGGCGCGGCGCCCCTGGCCCGGGCGCCAGCCGACGAGCACGACCTCCTGCGTGTGGACGTGCTTCACCTTGCGCCAGTCGGGGGAGCGCGCACCCGGCCGGTAGGTCGCGCTGCGCCGCTTGGCGAGGACGCCCTCGAGGCCGAGCTCGAGGCTGGCCGCGAGCACGTCCGCGCCCGGGCCGGGGAACGACGGCGGCACCTGCCACGACGGCCCGCCGAGCCCGAGGCCCTCGAGGAGCTCGCGGCGTGCGTCGTACGGGAGGGTGAGCGTCGGGCGGTCGTCCACCTGCAGCACGTCGAACACGAGGTAGACGACCGGCACGGTGCGTGCGAGCCGGCGCGCGAGCGCGGGGTCGGCGACGTGCATCCGCTGCTGCAGGCGGCCGAAGTCCGGTGCGCCGCGCCCGTCGAACGTCACGAGCTCGCCGTCGAGGATCGCCGGCGTCGACCCGAGCGCGTCGCCGAGGCCGGCGATCTCCGGGTAGGAGCGCGAGACGTCCCGGTCGTTGCGCGACAGCAGGCGCACGCCGCCCCCCTGCACGTACGCGACGGCCCGCACGCCGTCCCACTTCATCTCGTACGCCCACCCCGCGTCGTCGCCGGCGGGCAGCTCGCCGGGGACGGCGAGCATCGGTCGGACCAGGTCGGGCAGCGGTGGCACACCTCGAGTCTCACGCCGTCCGCGCGCGGCGGCGACGTGGGCGCGCGCGTGTCACCCGAGCGGCCCGGTCGCCGCGCGCCTGCCAGGATCTGACCCGTGCACCCCGAGGAGGCCCCGCCGGAGCCCGTCCGCGCCCGCCACGCCGACCCCGCCGCGCCCGCCCCGCGGCGCCCCGCGCGCACCGGCGTGCCCCGGCGCCCCGGCGGTGCCGGGCGGCCCGGGGCGCCGCCGCGCGCGGTGGCCTGGCTCGTGCTGGTCGTGCTCACGGCGGCGGTCGCGGCCGCCGCCGGCATCGCGCTGACCTGGCCCAGCGGCCCGCGCTCCGCGCAGGACCCGACCGAGGCCGGCGCCGTCGAGTTCGTGACCGCGCGCGTCGTCACGTCCGGGTGGCAGACGTGCGAGGGCACCGTCGAGGACGTCGCCCCGGACGGGACCGTGCCGACCGAGGTGCGCTGCCTGCGCGTCACGGCCGAGGTGGGGCAGGACGGCGACGAGGCGCGGACCGTCGACGTGTACGCGACCGCGGGCCTGGGTCCCGGGGACGTCCCCGCGGGCACGCGCGTCGTGCTCGAGCGCTACCCCGCCGCGGACGGGCAGGCCGAGGTCTGGGCGTGGGGCGACTTCGCCCGGGGGGTGCCGCTCGCCGCGTTCGCCGCCGTGTTCGCGCTGCTCACCGTGGCGGTCGCCGGCGTCCGCGGGCTGCGGGCCCTGCTCGGGCTGGTGCTCGCGTTCGGCGTGCTCGGGGGATACCTGCTGCCCGCGGTGGTCGCGGGGGAGGACGCGCTCGTCGTGGCGCTGTGCGCGTCCACCGCGATCGTCGTCACCGTGCTCTACCTCGCGCACGGGGTCTCCTCGCGGACGACCACCGCGCTCGTCGGCACGCTCGCCGGGCTGGTGCTCGTCACGGGCCTCGGGGTCGCGGGCGCCGCCCTCGCGCACCTGCAGCCGGTGACGAGCGAGGACACGTTCCAGCTGTCGCGCCTGCTCGGGGACGACGGCGTCGACGTGCTGCGCGCGGTGTACCTGTGCGGCGTCGTGCTGGCCGGGCTCGGCGTCCTCAACGACGTGACGATCACGCAGGCGTCGGCGGTCTGGGAGCTGCGCGCGGCCGACCCGCGGGCGGGCGTGCGCCAGCTGTTCACGCGCGGCATGCGCATCGGCCGCGACCACATCGCGTCGACCGTCTACACGATCGCGTTCGCGTACGCGGGGGCGTCGCTGCCCGTGCTGCTGCTGCTCGAGGTCTACAGCCAGCCGCTGGCGCGCACCCTCACGAGCGGCGCGTTCGCCGAGGAGATCGTCCGCACGCTCGCCGGTGCGATCGGCCTCGTGCTCGCGATCCCGCTGACGACGGCGATCGCCGCCGTCGTCGCGAGCGGGACCGCGCACGCGGACGTCGCGGCCGGCCGCGGGCACGCGCACTGACGCCCGCCCGCTGCCCGGACCGGCGTCGTGCCGATGCCGTCAGCGCGCCCGGGCGTCCGTCCGGGCGCACGCGGTGCACACGCCGACGAAGTCGACGGAGTGCTCGAGCTCGGTGAACCCGTGCTCGGTGGCCAGAGCGCTCACGAGCTCCTCGAGCTGCGGCGCGTCGACGTCGACCGTCCGGCCGCAGTGCCGGCACACGAGGTGGTGGTGGTGGCTCGCGGTCGGTGCGCACCGCAGGTACGTGTGCTCGCCCGACGGGTTGAGGAGCACCTCGACGTCGCCGGACTCGGCCATGGCGTTGAGCGTGCGGTAGACGGTGGCGAGCGCGATGTCGTCCCCGCGCTCGTGCAGCGCCCGGTGGATCTGCCGCGCGCTGCGGAACTCGCCCAGGTCGTCCAGCAGCGCGGCGACGGCCGTCCGCTGCCGGGTGACGCGCTGACCGATCATGTCCCTGCCCTCCGCCGCCGCCGGGCCGGTCCCGGTGCCCTGTTCTCAACGGACCACCGTAGATGAGAATTCCGACCCGGCCGACGGCGGCGTCCGACGAGCCCACCGGACGAGCCCACCGGGCGGGCGCGCCGCGCTCGGGCCCGCCCGGGGCGCCGTGCGACCACCCCCGTACCGGCATAAAGTGCCAGCAACGGCACGGAACGTGTCGTGTCCCGTCCTCGCCCGTGCGGCAGCCGACCCCGTCGTGGCCCTCCCCGCCGGGCGGCCTCCGCCCGTCGCGCGGGCCCGCGAGGAGGCGCATGCCCATGAACGCCATCGTCGTCGGCGTCGGCCGCACCACGGACGACGCCGTGCTCGACTGGGCGGCGGCGGAGGCCGGCGCCTGCGGGGCGCCCCTGACCGTGGTCCACGTCCCGCCCGCGTCCGCGCCGCAGGGGCCGGACGGCCCCGTCGCGGCCCTGCGCGAGCGGGTGGCCGCCGCGGTCGCCCGGGCGGGTGCCGAGGTGCCCACGACGGTCGAGGTCCTGCCCGGGCGGTCCGTCGCCGACGTCCTCGTCGGCGTCGCCGCCGACGCGAGCGCCGTGGTGATCGGCCGGCGGACCGTCCGCGGCCCGCGCACGCTCGGGCGGGTCACCACCGCCGTGGTCGAGGGGGCGGCCGCGCCCGTGACCGTCGTGCCGCACGACCGGCCGGCGCCGGCGGACGGTCCGCGGCCCGTGGTGGTCGGCGTCGACGGCTCCGCGCCGGCCGTCGCGGCCCTGCGCTACGCCGCCGGGGTGGCCGCGCGCGCGGACCTCCCGCTCGAGGTCGTGCTCGCGTGGCAGATGCGGACGCTCGCACCCCTGCCCGGCAAGGAGTGGGGCTACACGCCCCCGCTGGACGACTACGCCCGGCACGCGCGCACGCTGCTCGACGGCGCCCTCGAGGCCGCCGACGTGCACCTGCCGGACGCGCGGCTCGTCCGCTCGGTCGTGCACGGGACCGCGACCAACGCCCTGCTGGAGGCGGCCCCGCGGGCCGACCGGCTCGTCGTGGGACGGCGGGGGCTGTCGGGCGTCGACCGGATCCTCCTCGGCTCGGTCAGCCGTCAGGTCGTCGCCCGGGCGCGGTGCCCGGTGACCGTGGTGCACTGAGCGGCGCGCCCCTGCCGGCGACGCGCGCCCGCGCCGCCGACGGTGTCGGCCGGGCCGCGCGCGCGGCGGTACGCTCGCACGCGGTGCCCGCCGGCCGGACCGCGGGCCGTCGAGCGCGCGCCCCACGCGCGCGAGCCCCCGGGAGGACGCACGCATGACGGTCGCCGACGAGGCCCCGCAGGAGCAGCCGACGTACCGCAGCGACGTCACCGTCGAGCTCGTCCGGCACGCGGCGCGCGACGCCGACGTGCTGTTCGCCGCGCGGGTGTCCACCGCGGGGGAGGCGTCCCTGGACGAGCTCGAGAAGGACGCGACGCGCTCGAAGGGCCTCATCAACTACCTCATGCGCGACCGGCACGGCACGCCGTTCGAGCACAACTCCATGACGTTCTTCGTCAGCGCGCCGATCTTCGTCTTCCGCGAGTTCCACCGGCACCGCGTGGGGTTCTCCTACAACGAGGAGAGCGGGCGCTACCGCGAGCTGCTGCCGGTGTTCTACGTGCCGGGCGAGGACCGCAAGCTCGTGCAGCGCGGCAAGCCGGGACGGTACGAGTTCTTCGACGGCACGCCCGAGCAGCACGCCGTGGTCGACACCGCGATGCGCGGCGCGTACGAGCAGGCGTACGCCGCCTACCAGGAGATGCTCGCCGCCGGCGTCGCGCGCGAGGTCGCCCGCGCGGTCCTGCCCGTGGGCCTGTTCTCGTCGATGTACGCGACGTGCAACGCGCGCTCGCTCATGCACTTCCTGTCGCTGCGCACCAAGCACGAGGCCGCGGCCGTCCCGTCGTTCCCGCAGCGCGAGATCGAGATGGTCGCCGAGCGGATGGAGGCGGCGTGGGCGCAGCTCATGCCGCTGACGCACGCGGCGTTCGTCGAGCACGGGCGCGTCGCGCCCTGACGCCCCCCGCCGCCGTCAGCCGGCGTCGGAGCGCTCCGCCTTCTCCCCCGTCGGCTTCGTCATGCCCGCGTGCATCGCCGCCTTGGCGGTGTCGGGGAGCACGGCGGCCATGGCCGACTGCATCCGGGCCTTGACCGTGTTCGCCTCGACCTTGTCCTTGCCGTCGAGCAGCGCCTCGACACCCCGCCGCGCGACGTCGGCCGGGTCGTCCTTGCTGCCCTGCCCGACGACGGTGTCGACCATGTCGGCCTGCTCGAAGAAGTCGGTGTCGGTCGGCCCCGGCAGGAGCGCCGTGACGGTGACGCCGGTGTCCTTGAGCTCGTGCCGGAGCGCCTCCGCGAACGACGTGAGGAACGCCTTGGACGCGGCGTACGTCGCGTAGCCGGGCCCCGGCATGAGGCCGCCGGTGGACGACGTGATGAGCACGCGGCCCGCGCCGCGCTGCACCATCGCGGGCAGGATCCCCTTGGCGAGCCGCACGTTCGCCACGATGTTGAGCTGCACGGTCGCGAGGTCGTTCTCCAGCGGGATCTCGAGGAATGCGCCCCCGTCGCCCCGGCCGGCGTTGAGTGCGGCGACGTCGATCGGACGTGCCACCGCGGCCACCTCGTCGAGCAGCGTCTGCACGCCGTCGGCCGTGGTCAGGTCGGCCTGCACGGCCCGGACCGCGGTGCCGAGCTGCGCGAGCCCGTCCGCGGCGAGCGTCAGCTCCGGGTTCTCGGCCGTCACGAGCAGGTCGAAGCCGCGCTCGGCGAGCTCGCGCGCCAGCTCCAGGCCGATCCCGCTCGACGCGCCGGTGACGAGCGCGAGGGGACGGACGGTCAGGTCGGTCAGGTCGTTCTCCATGCTGGGGATCCTCCGCAGGTCGACTGCCCACGACGCTACGGGCGGTCCCCGTCCCCGGCATCCCGGGCCGGGGTCAGGGGCGCCGGCGCCGGGCGGGCTCGGCCGTGGAGGCGCGCACCACGAGGTGGGTCGGCAGGGTCAGCTCGGTGTCGCACGGCGGCTCGGCGGCCGACGCGCGCGCCGCCGCGACGAGCCGCAGCAGCAGGTCGACGGCGGTCGCGCCGGCGCGGCGCTGCGGCACGGCCACCGTGGTCAGGGCGGGGTGCCCCATCGTCGCGACGGTGTCGTCGTGGCCGACCACGCTCAGGTCGTCCGGCACGCGCACGCCGCGGGCGGCCGCGCGGGTGAGCAGGCCGACCGCGACGAGGTCGTTGTACGCGAGGACCGCCGTGGCGCCGTCGGCGAGGACGAGGTCCGCCGCCTGCACGCCCCCCGCGAACGTCGGTGCGACCGCGGGGCAGCGCACCACCTCGACCCCGCCGTCGGCGGTGGCGGCGGCGAGCCCCAGGTCGCGCTGCGCACCGGCCCACGACGACGGGCGCCCGGGCACGTAGACGATCCGCCGGTGCCCGAGGGCGCGCAGGTGCTCGACCGCCTGCCGGGTGCCGTCGGCGAGGTCCGCCACGACCGACGGCAGCCCGTCGACCCGGCGGTGCAGCAGGACGGTCGTGGCGCGGTCGGCCACGTCGAGCAGCGCGGCGTCCGACGCGCGGGGCGAGCACAGGAGGAGGCCGTCGGTGCCGCGCCGCAGCGACGCGACGGCCTCGACCTCGAGCCCGGCCTCCTCGTCGGTGTCGGTGACGAACACGGGCAGGTCCGCGGCGCGGGCGCGCGCCGCGACGCCCTTGGCGACGTCCGCGAAGAACGGGTTGGTCAGGTCGGGGACGACCAGCCCGAGCGCGCCGGCCCGGCCGGTGATGAGGCCGCGCGCGGCGCGGTTCGGCCGGTAGCCGAGCCGCTCGGCGACGGCCCGGACGGCGTCCCGCGTCGAGGGGCTGACCGTGCCGCCCGTCAGCGCGCGCGAGGCCGTCGCGGCGGAGACGCCGGCCTCGCGGGCGACGTCCTGCAGGGTCGTGGGCACCGGGCTCCCCGTCAGGTCACGGCGCCGAGCTGCCACGGCACGAACTCGTCGCGTCCGAGGTCGAGCTCCTCGCTGACGGTCGGGCGGCCGGACGCCACCGCGAGCACGAGGTCCAGGATCTCCTCGCCGACGCCCTCGATCGTCGCCGTGCCCGTGACGATGCGGCCCGCGTCGAGGTCCATGTCCTCGCGCATGCGCTCGTACATCTCGCTGTTCGTGGCGACCTTGATGCACGGCGCCGGCTTCGTGCCGAGGACCGAGCCGCGGCCGGTGGTGAACACGACCACCGTCGCGCCGCCGGCGACCAGGCCGGTCACGGAGACGGGGTCGTAGCCCGGGGTGTCCATGAAGGTGAGGCCCGCGTCGGTGACCGGCTCGGCGTACTCGTAGACCGCGCTCAGCTCGGCGCTGCCTGCCTTGGCCACGGCGCCGAGCGACTTCTCCAGGATCGTCGTCAGCCCGCCCGCCTTGTTGCCGGGCGAGGGGTTGTTGTCGAGCGTGCCGCCGCCGCGCGTCATGTACTCCTGCCACCAGTCGATGCGGTCGAGGAGCCGGCGGCCGACCGCCTCGCTCACCGCGCGCCGGGTGAGCAGGTGCTCCGCGCCGAAGACCTCGGGCGTCTCGGCCAGCACGCTCGTGCCGCCCTGCGCGACGAGCAGGTCCGACGCACGGCCGAGCGCGGGGTTGGCCGTGATGCCGGAGTACCCGTCGGACCCGCCGCAGTTCAGGCCGAGCACCAGCGCGGACGCGGGGACGGTCTCGCGGCGCCTGCCCTCGAGCTCGTCGAGCATGCGGCGCACGACCGCGACGCCGGCGCGGACGGTGGCCCGGACGCCGCCCTCGTCCTGGATCGTCAGGTGCTCGACGAGCGTGTCGGGGGACGCGGGCAGGTCCGCGAGCAGCCCCTGCACCGCGAGCATCTCGCAGCCCAGCCCCAGGACGAGCAGCCCCGTGACGTTGGGGTGCGCGGCGTACCCGCGCAGCGTGCGTCGCAGCACCTGCCCACCCTCGGACGCCGGGACGAGCCCGCAGCCCGAGTCGTGCGTGAGGGCGACGACGCCGTCGACGTGCGGCCACGCGTCCAGCACCGGGCCGCGGAACTGGTCGGCGATCATGCGGGCGGTGGACGCCGAGCAGTTCACCGACGTGACGATGCCGACGTAGCTGCGCGTGCCGACCCGGCCGTCCGCGCGGCGGAACCCCTCGAACGTGCGGGTGGTGGTCGCGGGCGCCACCCGGACGCGCGCCGTGCCGAACTCGTACGCGTGCGCGATGGCGCCCATGCCGAGGTTCTGCGTGTGCACGTGCTCGCCGGGTGCCACCGGCGCCGTCGTGCGGCCGATGACCTGGCCGTACTTGTGCACCCGCGCCGCCGCGGGCAGGGCCCGTACCGCGAGCTTGTGGCCGCGCGGCACGCCGGCGGTGAGCGTCACGACGGCCGTGCTGCCGCCCGGCCCGCCCGGCAGCGCGAGCGACGTCCCCGCCGGCACGTCGCGCGTGGTCACGGCGACGTCGTCGTCGGGCGCGAGCAGGAGGGCGACGGCGGCGAGCGGGACGGGTGCGGTCGGCTGCGCCGGGTGGCCCGGGCCGGGGGCGGTGGGGCGGTCGGCGGGGGTGGTGCTCACGGGGCTCCGTCGGGTCGGGGACGGGTGTCCTGCACGGGAGAGGGCGGGGAGAGGCGGGGAGAGTCCGGTGGAACGGAGTGGAACGACTGCAAACGCTTCCAGCATCGTCCCACCGGGCCGGCGGGCTGTCGAGGGCGGCGGACCCGCGGCCCGGTCGCCCTGTCCGTGCCGGCGACTGTCGGAGGCGCCCGGCACACTGGCGCGGTGCCGAGTGACGTGAACAACCCGACCGCCGACGACCGCCCCGCCGACGACCGCCCCGCCGACGACCGCCCCGCCGACGACCTCCCCGCCCACGACCTCCCCGCCCACGACCGCCCCGCCGAGGCCGGGACCCCGACCGCCCGCGCCGCCGCTCGCGCGCGCGGCCGCCGCCGCGACGACCGCCGGCCGCGCGCCCTCGTCCTGGTGGGACGCGGGCGGTACGAGGACCCGTGGCACGACGACGCCGCGACGGCCGGTGCCCTGCAGCCGCTCCTGGCGGCCGAGGGCTGGGACGTGCACGTGCACGGCACGTCCCCGGCCCTGCTCGCCGACGACGGGCTCGTCGCGGCGACCGTGGGCCGCCCCGACCTCGTGGTCGTGGCGGCCGGGACGGGGCGCTCGGACCCCGACTTCGACGGGGACGACGCCGCCTGGGCCGCGTTCCACACGGCGCTCGCGGGGTTCGTGACGGGCGGCGTCCCGCTGCTCGCGCTGCACGCCGCGGCGAACACGTTCCACGACGCGCCGGCCTGGTCGGGCCTCGTCGGCGGGCGCTGGACCGACGGCACGTCGTGGCACCCGCCCATCGGCACGGCGACGTTCGACGTCGCCGACCCCGCGCACCCCGTGACCGCCGGTCTCGGCCCCGTCGAGGCGTTCGACGAGCAGTACTGCGACCTCGCGGTCGACCCCGGCAGCCACGTGCTGCTGACGACGCGGCACGAGGGCCGCGACCACCCCGTCGTGTGGGTTGCGCCGGGCCCCGCGCGCGTCGTCTACGACGGGCTCGGGCACGACGTGCGGTCGTGGGCGAGCCCGTCCCGGCGCGACCTCGTGCGGCGCACCGTGGCCTGGCTCGCCGCTCGCTGACCGGACCGCCCGGCGGCTCGGTGGGCCGCCCCGCCCCGCTCCGGGCTCATACGTGTGTGCCGACCGCGCCCCGGCGGCGCCGCCTCCCGACGCCCGAAACCTGCACGAAACAGCGCACACGGGTGCAGACTGGCGGGCAGCACACGTCGAGCAGGGGAGAGCGATGCCGGGACGACGAGTGACGTCCAAGGACGTCGCGCAGCACGCCGGCGTGTCGCAGAGCACGGTCAGCTACGTGCTCAACGACACGCCGAACCAGTCGATCAGCCCGGCGACGCGCGACCGCGTCCGCGCGGCCGCGGCCACCCTCGGCTACACCCCGTCCGCGGCGGCCCGTGCGCTGCGGCGCGGCTCCAGCGAGGCCGTGCTGGTCGTCCTGCCCGACGCGCCGATCGGAGCGGCCATCGCGGCGATGATCGAGGGCGTCAGCGCGGTCCTCGAACCGCACGGGCACCCGGTCGTGCACCGTCGCCAGCGGGACACGGTGGGGCTGCGCGCCCTGTGGCACGAGCTCGCGCCCGCGGCGATCGCCAACCTCGCCGCCTTCCCCGCGTCGGAGGAGGCCGCCATCGAGGCGGCGGGCATCCCGGTCGTCGGGGTCGCGCTCGGCGGCGAGCCCGGCCGGGCCATGCGCGTGCCGCAGACCGCGATCGGGCGCCTGCAGGCCGAGCACCTCGTGCAGCGCGGCCACACGCACCTCGGGTTCGCGGCCTCGACGGACCCGCACCTGGCCGAGATCGCCCGTGGCCGCCTCGCCGGCGTCGAGGAGGTCTGCGCCGAGCGCGGTCTGCCCGCGCCCGTCGTCGTGGACGTGCCGCTCTACGCGGACGCGGCCGCGCGTGCCGTGCAGCGGTTGCGCGACCGCGCGGGCCCGGTGACGGCCGTGTGCGCGTGCAACGACGACGTCGCGCTCGCGGTCCTCGCCGGCCTGCGCACCGCGGGTCTCGCCGCGCCCGGCGACCTGGCGGTCGTCGGTGTGGACAACCTGACGGCGGGCCGCCTCGCGGCACCGCCGCTCACCACGGTCGACATCCGGCCCGACGACATCGGCACGACCCTGGGCAAGCACGTCCTGCGGCGGCTCAAGCCCGAGCTGGAGCTCCCGGTGCCCGACGACGAGCCACCGATCGACCTGGTGGTGCGCGCGACCACCTGACCGACCGGCCGGCGGGCGCCACCGGCCCGCCGGCGACGCGGGCGCGCCGGCGCGCACCACGCAGAGGAGGACGAGGATGTCCGAACGACGCGTCACGTCCCGGGACGTCGCCACGCGTGCCGGCGTCTCGCAGAGCACCGTCAGCTACGTCATCAACGACGCGCCCGGGCAGACGATCAGCGCGGCGACGCGCGAGCGGGTCCTGGCGGCCGCGGGGGAGCTCGGGTACGCGCCCCCGGCCGGGGCGCGGCCGCCGCGCCGCAGCCGGCTCCAGGTGGTCCTCGTCGTGATCCCCGACGGGCCGCTCGGCACGGTGGCGGTCCTCGTCCTCGAGTCGTTCGCGGCGACGCTCGAGCAGCACGGCTACACCGTGGTCTCGCAGCGGCGACGGCAGCGGACGCTCGCGCAGCTCATGCAGGGCTTCTCGCCGGTGGCGGTCGCCGACCTGGCCGCCCTCACCCCGGGGGACGCGGCGGCCGTCGCCGACCGCGGGATCCCGCTCGTGGGACTGTCCCTCGACGGTGCCGCCGGGTCCGCGATGCGGATCCCGCAGCGGCGCGTCGGTCGTGTGCAGGCGGCCCACCTCGTCGAGCGCGGCCACACCCGGCTCGCCTTCGCGGCGTCACCGGAGCCGATCGCGGAGTTCTTCCTTCCGGGGCGGCTCGCGGGCCTGCGGGACGAGTGCGCCGAGCACGGCCTGCCGGCGCCCGTGGTCGTCGACGTGCCGCTCTACCCCGACGCGGCGGCCCGCGCGGTGCGACGGCTCCGAGACCGGGACGAGCCCGTGACCGCGGTCTGCGCGTTCGACGACGAGGTGGCGCTGGCCGTGCTGTCCGGCGTGGCGTCGCTGGGACTGCGTGTGCCCGACGACCTCGCGGTGGTCGGCGTGGACGATCTGCCCCTGGCGCGCCTCGCACTGCCCCCGATCACGACCGTCGCGATCCGCACCGAGGACGTCGGCACGGACCTCGCGCGGCACGTGCTGCGACTCCTGCAGCCGGAGCTCGGTCTCTCGGAGCCGGACGACGAGCCCCCGATCGACCTGGTGGTGCGCGCGACGACCTGAGGGTGCCGGTCCGCCGGACGCGCAGGGGCGCCGGGTCCCGGCGTCCGGTCGGCGCGGACGCTCAGCGCGGGAAGAGCAGCCCGCTCGCCCGTCGCACCGGGCGCTGCACCGCGGCCTGCACGGCCTCCGCCGTGCCGACGACCCGCACGACGTCCCGCGCGCGGGTGACCGCCGTGTAGAGCAGCTCGCGCGTGAGCAGGGGGGACGTGGCGGGCGGCAGCAGGACCGACACCCGCGCGAACTGGCTGCCCTGCGCCCGGTGCACCGTCATGGCGTGCACGAGCTCGACGGCCGGCAGCCGGTGGGGGCGCACCAGGCGGGGTGCGCCGGCCGTCCCGAACGCGACCACGACGCCTCCGCTCCCGTCGTCGACGACCACGCCCGTGTCGCCGTTGGCGAGGCCCGTCGTGCGGTCGTTGGTCGTCACGAGCAGCGGCGCGCCCACCGCCCAGGGTCCGCCGCCGTCGTCGGCCCCCGCCGCCTCGGTCACCCACCGCTGCGCCACGGCCGACCACAGCGCCACGCCCGCGGGGCCCCGGCGGTGGGCGAGCAGGAGCCGGTGCCGGCCCAGTGCGTCCAGCGCGCCCGCGGCGTCCCCGGCGCGCGCGGCCGCGACGACCGCCGCACCGGCGGCGGCCACGTCGGCCCGGACGCCGCCGACCTCCGCGGCCGTCGGCGCCGCGTCCGCGGTCTCGACCAGCTGCACGTGCGGGCCGCCCGCACGCAGCAGCCCCAGCGCCTCGTCCGCGCGGCCGCGCCGGACCGCCTCGGCGAGCGCACCGAGGTCGGCGCCGAAGCGGTGCGGCACGGTGAGCCGGACGACGCCCCCACGCAGCGCGCGGCGGTCCCGGGCGTCGTCGGAGCGGTCGGCGTCGGTGACCACGGGGGGCCCGGTGCCGGTGCCGGTGGTGGTGGGGCCGGTGCCGGTGCCGCCGGCGGCCGTGAGCGGCGGCGGGGCGTCGTCCGGGACGAGCGCGGCGAGGCGGGCGGGCAGGGACCCCGCCGGTGGGACCCGTGCGACGAGGTCGCCGAGCACGGCTCCCACCTCCACCGACGCCAGCTGGTCGGGGTCCCCGACGAGCACGAGCCGGGCGTCGGGGCGCAGCGCCTCGAGCAGGCGCGCGAGCAGGGGCAGCGACACCATCGACGCCTCGTCGACCACGACGACGTCGTGCGGGAGCCGGTGCGCGCGGTCGTGCCGGAACCGGGTGCCACCGCCCGGACGCGCGCCGAGCAGGCGGTGCAGGGTCGACGCGTGCAGGACGGCCGGGCGCGGGGCGCCGGAGGCCGCGGCGAGCTCCGCGAGCTCCGCGTCGACGGCCTCCTGCAGGCGGGCGGCGGCCTTGCCGGTCGGTGCGGCGAGCGCGACCCGCAGGTCCGTGCCGTGCACGTCGCGCAGCACCGCGACGAGTCGCGCGACCGTGGTGGTCTTGCCGGTGCCCGGACCCCCCGTGAGCACCGTGAGCCGCGAGACCGCGGCGGTCGCCGCGGCCAGGCGCTGGCGCGTGTCCGCGGGCCGGGGGAAGCGGGCGGCGACCGCCCGCCGGACCGCCGCGTCGTCGGCGGGGAGCGCGGCGGCGAGTCGGGCGTCGACCTCGTGCCGGACCAGCTGCTCGTCCCGCCAGTAGCGGTCGAGGTACACGCGCCCGTCGACCCAGCGGACCGGCCGGTCCGCCGGACCCGCCGGGCCGTCCGCGACCATGGCGCTGGCACGGACGGCCGCGGCCCAGGCGTCCGGTTCCGGCCACGGCAGGACGGCGGGCCCGGCGTCCGGCGTACCGGGTCCGGGACCTGCGGCCTCGCGCCCGCCCGCCTCGATCCGGCCGGGTCCGGGGTCACCGACGTCCACGAGGGCGACCGCGTCGGCGAGCGACACGCACACCGACCCGCCGCGGACCGCGCGCACCGCGAGCGCGGCCGCGAGCCGGACGCGCTCGTCCGCCTCGCCCGTCAGCGCGCCCAGCCGCTCGGCCACGCGCACGTCCGCGGCCGTCAGCACGCCGGCGGCCGCGAACGCGCCGAGCAGCGGCCCGGCGCGCCAGGGCGTGCGCGCCGCGCCGTCGCCGAGCACGCCGTCGCCGAGCTCGCCGCCGCCGAGCACGCCGCCGCCGAGCACGCCGCCGCCCACGTCGCGGCCCACGTCGGACGTCGTCCCACCGGGCTCGCTCATGCGCCGCCCCCGTCCGGCGCGCCGTCGAGCAGTGCAGAGAGCGCCACCACGAGCGCGGTCGGGGGACGCCACGACAGCACTCCGCAGGGGTCGTCCCCGACGACGGGCGTGCCCGGGCCGCACATGCCCCGGACGAACAGGTACGCGCCGCCGCCCAGGTGCCGGTCGGGGTCGTAGCCGGGCAACCGCCAGCGGAGGTAGCGGTGCAGCGCGACCGTGTACAGCAGCAGCTGCAGCGGGTAGTGGGCGTCCGTCATCGCCGCCACGAGCGCCTCGGGGCGGTAGTGCCAGGCGGTGAGCGGCTCGTCGGGCGGTGCAAGGCGGTTGGTCTTGTAGTCCACGACGACGAACCGTGGGCCGTCGGGGCCGGGCACCCGCAGGACCGCGTCGATGCTGCCGGTCAGGTAGCCGCGCAGGGCCCCGGGACCGTGCGGACCGGGCCGTGCGGTGCCTGTCGTACCCGTGCCTGTGCCCGTACCCGTACCCGGCCCGCCCGTGCCCGGCGCGGCAGGTCCACGCCCGGTGGGTCGGCGGTCGAGGTCGGCGAGCCGCCCGGCCCACGGGTGGAAGGGGTCGCCCGCGGGCAGGTGCGCGTCGACGAGCGCGGCGACGTCCCGCAGCCGCGCCGGCCGGCCGGTCCGGCGGCCACCCCGCGGCGCGGCCTGCGACGGCCCACCCGTGCCGGTGTGCCCGCCCGCACGCACGCCGGCGTCGTCCCCGCCGGCGAGCGGGAGCTCGAAGTCGAGCTCCGCCAGCCGGTCCCGCGGGTCGATCTCGGCGAGCGTGCGCCCGCCGAGCAGCGGGCCGCCGGGGGTGTGCAGCACGGGGAGGAGCGCCGCGGCGAGGCGGTCGGGGTCCACGCCCGACCCCGGTGCCGCGCGGCGGCAGCGGCCCGCGACCTCGGCCGCCAGGTCGGCGGCGGCCGTGTCGACCTGCTCGAGCACGCCGTGCACCAGCGTGCCGAACGCGGTGCCACCGGGCAGGTCCGCCAGCGGGGAGGCCACGGAGCGCAGGAGGGCCTCCGCGTCGTCCCGCGGCGCGGCGGGTGCCAGGGCGAGGGCGGGCGCCGGGGCCTCCACGGGCTCGTCCCGGATGCCGGGTGCCTCCGGCTCGTCGGCGACGCCGGGCGCGTCCTCGGGCAGCGGCGCCGCGGCGGTGCCGGGAGGGCCCGCGTGGGCGCCCGCGGTGAGCCCGGAGTAGGACGTGCGACGCCACGACGTGTCGACGTCCCGCCGCAGGCGGGCGACGTCGAGGACGGTCCGTCCGCCCGCCGGCGGGTGCCAGTGCGCCGACGGCGGCGGACCGTCGACGACCTCGTGGACGACCGTGCCGCCGCTGCGGGCGGCGAGCGCGTCGAACCCGGCGGCCGCCTCGTCGTCCCGCGGCACCGGCACGGTGGCCGGCGGGCTGCCGTCGGGGTCGCGCGCGCCGAGCACGAGCCGGCCGACCGCACCCGCCGCGGACACCGTGCTCGGCGCCCACCACACGACGACCTGGCTGCTGGCACGGGTGAGGGCGACGTACGCGAGCCGCAGGTCCTCGCCCGCCTCCTCGGCCTGGTGCAGCGCGCGGGCCTCGTCGTAGCCCGGGCTGCCGCGGCCGCCCACGTGGAGCCGGCGGGTGCCGTCGGCGTCGTGGTACCGCAGCACCGCGGGGTCGCGGGGCACGAACCGGTCCCACGCGAACGGCACGAGCACGACCGGGAACTCGAGCCCCTTCGCCGCGTGCACCGTGACGACCTGCACCGCCGCCGCGTCGGTCTCGAGGCGCCGGCTGCGCTCCTCGGCGTAGTCGACCGCGGCCTCGTCGATGCGGGCGCGCAGCCACTCGGTCAGGGCCGCGGGGCCGAGGCCCCGCTCGCGGGCGGCGGCGTGCAGGACCTCGCCGACGTGCCGGACGTCCGTCAGCGCGCGCTCGCCGTCGGCGCGACGCAGCAGGCGCTCGTGCAGGCCGGCTGCGGCCGTCGCCTCCACGAGTGCGGCGACCCCCTGGCCGGTGAGCACGTGCGACCAGGCGCGCAGCCGGTCGGCCAGGTCCTCGCGCTCGGCGTCGCCGGCGCCCGCGAGGCGTCGTGCGTCCCACCCGACGAACGGCGTGAGCGCCGCCGCTGCGACCCGCCCGGCGTCACCCGTCCCCGCCAGGGCGCTGAGCAGGACCAGCCAGTCGCGTGCCGCCGGCGTCGCGAACACGCTGGACAGCCCGGACACGACCGCGGGGACGCCGGCGGCGACGAGGGCGTCCCGGACCGCGAGCGCGTCGGCGTTGCGGCGGGCCAGCACCGCGACGTCCCCCGGACGCAGCGGACGCCACCTCTCGCCGTCGCGCAGCCGTGTGCCGTCGAGCGCGCGGACGACCTGCGCGGCGACGTCGCGCTGGACGACCGCGCGCACCGCGTCCACGCGCGGCGCCGCGCTGCCGGACCCGACGGCGCGCCGGGTGACGCGGCGCACCACGACCGGCGGGCCGCCGTCGAGCCGGCGTCCGGACCGGCCGGGCTCGACGGGGTGCACCACGATCCGCGGGTCGCCGAGCGCCGCACCGCCGAGCAGGTGCCCGAGACCGGTGAGCACCGCCGGGTCGGCGCGCCAGCTGCGGCCCAGGGTGGCGGTCGTCGCGACCGCGCGGGCCGCGAGGTAGGTGTGCACGTCGGCGCCGCGGAACGCGTAGATCGCCTGCTTGGGGTCACCGATGAGGACGAGCGTGCGGTGCCCGTGGAACGCGGTCCGCAGCACGTCCCACTGCACGGGGTCGGTGTCCTGGAACTCGTCGACCAGCACGACCCGGTACGGCGCGCGGACGCGTGCCGCCGCGTCGTCGCCCGTCTCCGGGTCGGTCAGGGCGTCGCGGAGCAGGACGAGGAGGTCGTCGTAGTCGACGAGGCGGCCCGCGCGCTTGCGGCGCCCGAGCTCGCGGCGGACGGCGTGCGCGAGCCGGAACCGGTGGTCCGGCGGGCTGCCGGGGTCCGCGTCCGCGGGGGCGAGGGTCGCCGAGTGGTCGCTGACCGCGGCGCGGGCCACCTGGCGTGCCTCCTCGACCGACAGCGGGGGCGCCGGCCTGCCCGCGTAGGCCGCGAGGTACAGGTCGTCGACCACCTCCGCCTCGAGGTCGGCGACGTCCGGCAGCAGGGTGGCGTCGGCGTCCACGTCCCCGGTCGTGGTGGCGGTGCCGAGCGAGCGCAGCACCTGGCGGCAGAAGCCGTGCGTCGTCGTGATCGTCGCCGCGTCGACCTGGGACAGCGCCACGGTCAGGCGCCCGCGGCGGCGCGCCAGCTCGGCGTCGTCGACGTCGGCGAGGTGGCGCACGAGCGCGTCGTCGCTCGTGCGGGCGGTGGTGTCGCGCAGCGCGCGCTCGGTGCGCACGAGCCGCTCGCGGACGCGGTCGCGCAGCTCGCTGGTCGCGGCCCGCCCGAACGTCACGACGAGCAGCTCGGGCAGCTCGGCGTGGCCCTCGGCCACCCACCGCGTGGCGAGGGCGGCGATGGTGAACGTCTTGCCCGTGCCGGCGCTCGCCTCCAGCACCGTGGTGCCGGTGGGCAGCGGCCCGCACACGTCGAAGACCGGCGTCGTGGCCGGTGCGGCGGTGGTCACGGCGGGCCCCCCGTCTCGTGCCGCAGCAGGTCCTCCCACAGCGTCCGCGCGAGGGCGCCCAGCAGCGTCGGGTCGTCCGGCCACGCGGCGCGGTCGGCGGGCTCCGGGTCGCCGGCGACCGACGCCAGCCGGAAGCCGTCGCCCCACGCGAGCCGCAGGTGGTCGTCCTCGTCCTCGTGCCGGGCGCGCAGCGTCTGCTCGGCGTCGGCGAGGGCACCCGCCGGGTCGTCGTGCCCGTGCCGGCGCTGGGCGTACGTGGCGGCCGCGGCCGTCGGCAGGGGCAGCGGTGCGCACAGCGCGCGGTCGCGCAGGGCGACCAGCCGGCCGAGGACCTCGCGCGCGCTCGCGGGCTCCGGCGCCCGCAGCCACGACGTCGCCGCCGTGGGACGCGTGCCCGGCCCGCGCCCCACGGTGGCGGCGGCGCGCACCGGCGTGCCCACCGGCGTGCCACCGGGCTCGCCCGCGGCGGCGAGCGCGAGGAGCTGCACCCATGCCCGCAGCCGGTGCCGTGGCCCCAGCCGGGCGTAGACAGCTCGCACCAGCACGTCGCCCCGCACGCCGGCGACGGTCCCCGTCAGGACGCGCCCGTCCGGCAGCGGCACGGTGACGTCGACCGTCGTCGGTGCGGCGGCGAGCAGCGGGCGGGCGGCCGCGGCGACGGCCTCGACGCGCGTGCCGACGTCGCCGAGCTCCGCCGAGCCCAGCGCCCCGGGCGGCACGTCGCCGCGGCGCCGCTCGGCCGCCGCGGCGCGCGCGAGGTCCACGCCGTCGAGCACCGCCGTGAGCAGCCGGTCGCCGGCGGCGTACGCGTCGAGCGGGTCGAGCCGCAGCGGCAGCCGGTCGTCGAGGTCGTCGACGTCGTGCGGGAGGACCGCGCGCAGACGCTGGCGCACGAACGCGCGGACCGGGTGCTCCAGCACGCGGACCAGGTCGTCGAGCTCGACGACGCCCGCCGTCCCCGCCAGGTCGCCCTGCCCGCCGCCGACCACGTCCGGCGCCGGCGGCGGGAGCGCGCCGACGAGCAGCGGGGGGCGCGGCGAGCGGGGCCCCCGCGCGGCCGTCGCCGCCCGCCGGTCCACGTCGTCGAAGCTGAACGGGCCGGGCCGCCCCAGGGCGCCGGCCACGAAGTTGCGCTCGTCGACCGTCTGCAGCGGGTGGTGCACGACCAGCGCATCGCGCACCGGCCGCCCGTCCGCGCGCTCGACCGTCTCCTCCAGGGCGTCGAGGAGCTCGCCGACGGGCACCGCGGGCGGGCGCGGCGCACCCGTGCGCTCGTCCGCCCCCGTGTGCACGACGACGAGGTGGTCGCCCGCGGCGAGCACCGCGTCGAGGAAGAGCTGCCGGTCCTCCGACCGGCGGTCCCGCTCGCCGACGAGCGGGTCGCGCGCGAGCACGTCGTCCCCGGCGCCGTGCGAGGGGCGCGGGAAGACGCCGTCGTCCATGCCGAGGAGCGCGACGACGCGGTGCGGCACCGCCCGCATGGGCTCGAGCGAGCACACCGTGAGGGCACCCGTGCGGAACCCCGCGCGGGTGGGACGCCCCGCGAGGCGCGGCTCGAGCAGGGCGACGACGTCCGCCAGGCGCAGCGGCACGTCACCGTGGCCGTCCGCCGACGCGCGGGCGTCGGCGAGGACGGTGCGCGCCTCGACCAGCTGCCAGGCGTCGGCGGGCGCCGCGTCGGTGAGCAGCACGAGCGCACGCTCGAGGGTGGCGAACCACGCGTCGGCGGGCCGTGCGCCGTCCAGGTCGGCGAGCAGGCCGGTGAGCCGGTCGACGAGCTCGGCGAACCGGCCGGCCAGGTCGACCTCGGTGCTGTCGACGTCGTCGAGCGGCAGCGCGGACCCGACGAACCGGTGGTCCTCCTCGGCCATGGCGACGCCGAGCAGGAGCCGGTCGGTACCGGTGCGCCAGGTGCCCTGCGCGACGGCGCCCAGCCCGTAGCGTGCGCGCCGGCCGACGTCCTCGCCCCAGCGCACGCCCGATGCGAGGGTCCAGGCGCGCATGCGCTCGAGTGCGGCGTCGTCGAACCCGAACCGGCGCCGCACCGCCGCGACGTCCGCGAGGTCCAGCACCGCCGAGGCCGTGACGCGGGACCCCGCGAGGACGAGCAGGTCGGCGACCACGCGCAGCACGGGGTTGGTGCGCGCGGGCGCGCGGTCGGCCACGCGGACGCGCAACGTGCGGCCGGGGTGGGGTGGTGCGTCGTCCGGCGCGCCCGTCCGGCCGTCCTCCGCGGCCGCGCCGAACGCGGCCACCACCAGGGGGGCGAACGCCTCGACGTCGGGGCAGAGGACGACGACGTCGCGGGGCTGCAGCGTGGCGTCGTCGGCGAGCAGCCCGAGGAGCGCCTCGCGCAGCACCTCGACCTGCCGGGCCCGCCCGTGGCACGCGTGCACCTGGACCGTGCGGTCCTCGGCGGCGACGCGCACCCGTCGCTCGGGCCGGGCGTCGGCGCGCAGGGCCGCCTGGAGCGCGCCGAGGACGGTGGAGGGCGGTGCGGCGACGGGGTGGTGCGTCACGGCGGCGTCGCGGGAGGCGAGGCGCACGCCGAGCTCCGTGGCGTCGCGCGCGGTGGACGCGAGCAGCGGGTGCCGCGCGACGGCCACGGCGTCCCGGCGGCGGGGCGCCGGACCGGGCCGCGTCACCGCGGCGGCGCGATCCCACAGCACGGGCGACGGGTGGGGGAGCCACAGGTGGACGTCGCGGTGGGCGGCGAGCGCGTCGAGCACGTCGAGGTGCGCCTCGGGCAGCCGGGTGGCGCCGAGCACGGACAGCCGGGCGGGCAGGTCCACGACCCCGGGGTCGGCGCGCAGGGACCGCACGGCCGCGTCCAGCCGCTCGGCGGGGCTGGGCGTGCCGACGGCCGCGCGGACCGCCCGCCACAGCGGTGGCTGCCAGGCCAGGTCGCGGGGCAGCACGTCGCCGCGCCCGTCGTCGTCGCGGCCCGCCGCCCACGCGGTGACGAGCCCGGGGCGCTGTGCGGCGTAGGCGGTGAACGTGGCGGCGAGCCGCTGCGCGAGGCGCAGCCGCCGCCCGTTCCGCGCGTCGCTGCTGCCGGGGCCGGAGCCGGAGCCGGGGCCGGGGCCCTGCGCGACGTCGGCCGGTGCGCCGACGTGCCGCGCGAGCGGCCCGGCCCAGGGCTCCGCGCCGGCCGTGGCGTCGTCGAGCACGCGCAGCACCGCCCACGCGAGCCGCTCCGGCTCCCAGGGGTCGGCATCGGGGTCGACGCCGCCGGCGACCGCCACGACGCGGCGCACGAGCCGGGCGGGCGGGTCGAAGTCGATGCGCGCGCACACGCCTCCCTCGCCGTCGGGGCCCGCCCCGAGCCGGTGCGAGAGGCGCTGCGCGACCCACCGCTCGACGCCGCGGGTCGGCACCGCGACGACCTCGGGCGCGAAGGGGTCGGCGTCCGGCGGCTGCTGCGCGAGCAGGTCCGCGAGCGCGTCGACGAGCACGTCCGCCCGCGCGGCGGTGTGCACGCGCAGGCGTCCGCCGTCACCTCCGGGACCCGTCACGCGACGCACGCTAGCCGACCGCCACGACACCTCCGGGGCGCCTCCACGACCGGGGGACGAGGGGTGGGCCACCGAGGGCTGGGGTCGGGTCAGAGCCAGGCGCCGCGCGCCCGCAGCACGTCGCGCAGCAGGTCGGCGCGGTCGGTGACGATCCCGTCCACGCCCAGGTCGAGCAGGTGGTGCATGGTCGCGGGCTCGTTCACGGTCCACACGTGCACCGCGCGCCCGGCCGCGTGCGCGGCGGCCACCGTGCCGGCGTCCACGACGCGCAGGCGCCCGTGCGCGGCCGGCACCTGCAGGCAGTCGACGTCGCGCAGCGCGCGTGCGGCGGCGCGCGACGCGTGGGCGCGGTGCGCCGCGAGGAAGAGCGCGACCTCGCGCGTCCCCGCCGACGTCGCGACGGGCCGGGTCAGCCGCGCGAGGGTCGCCAGCCGGCGCGCCCGCGAGAACGAGGTGACGCACACGCGGTCGTGCGCTCGGGTGCGCTCGACGGCCGCCGCGACCGGGCCGACCGCGCGCGCGTCCTTGACGTCGACGTTCACGCGCAGGTCCGGCCACGTGCCGAGGAGCTCGTCGAGCCGCGGGACGGGCTCGGTGCCCCCGATCCGCGCCCGCGCCACCGCGGACCACGGCAGGTCGGCCACGCGCCCCCGGCCGTCCGTGGTGCGGTCGAGCGTGGCGTCGTGCAGCGCGACGGCCACGCCGTCGCCGGTCGCGTGCGCGTCCGTCTCGACGTAGCGGAACCCGAGGTCGACGGCGGCGGCGAACGCGGCGAGCGAGTTCTCCCGGCCGTCGAGGGAGAAGCCGCGGTGCGCGAGGGCGACGACGCCGGACGGGTCGTCGAGGTAGGGGTGGACCACGCGTCCACCCTCACCCGTGACCGCCCCCCTCCGCACGGCCGACCCGCCGGGCGACCGTCGCGAGTTCACCCGGCCGTCACCGCGCACCCGCCGGTCGGACGGCGTTCCGCCGGGTTCGTCCGTTTCACTGGAGGAATGAGACGCAGCGTCGTGCCTCCCCTCGCCCTCGCCCTCGCCCTCGCCCTCGCCCTCGCGCTCGGCGCGGGCACCGCGACGTCCGCCGCGGCGTCATCCCCCGTGGCCGCGTCCGTGGCGGCCGTCCGGGCCCCCGCACCAGCGGACGTCGGCACGGACGTCGGCACGGACGCGGGCCCGGGGGCGCGCACCCCGGGTCACGGCCCCGGCCGTGACCGGCGCACGGCGGTCGTCCCGACGCTGGTCGCCCGCGCCACCCTGCCGGCCGACTTCCTCGCCGACGGCCCGCCCTCCGGTGCCCTCGCCACCCCGGCGAACGGCCGCCAGGGCCCGTTCGCCGGGCAGGTGGTCCCGGGCTTCTCGGGCGTCGTCGACGCCGGCGACGGCACCTTCTGGGCGCTGCCGGACAACGGCTTCGGCACCAAGGCCAACTCCGCCGACTTCCTCCTGCGCCTCTACCGCGTGACGGCGGACTGGCAGACGGCCGCCGGCGGCAGCGGCGAGCTCCGCGTGGGCGAGCACCTGGCGCTGCGGGACCCCGACGGGCACGTGGGCTTCCCGATCACCCACGAGGGCACCCCCGAGCGGCTCCTGACCGGCGCGGACTTCGACGTCGAGTCGGTCGTGCGCGCCCCCGACGGCTCCTTCTGGATCGGTGAGGAGTTCGGGCCGTTCCTCCTGCACGTCGACGCGACGGGCAGGCTGCTGGCGCCCCCGGTCCCGCTGCCCGGTGCCACGTCGCCGCAGAACCCCTACCTCGCGCCGGGGGAGCAGCCGACGGTCCGCCCGTCCGCGGGCTTCGAGGCGCTCGGCGGCCTGCGCGACGGCCGCTACCTCTACCCGGTCCTCGAGAACGCCTACACGGCCGACCCGGACCAGCGCCGCCGCGTCGTGCACGAGTTCGACACCCGCCGGAACGCCTACACGGGCCGCACGTGGGACTACCGCGCCGACCGCGACGGCGACCTCGTGGGTGACGCGTTCTGGGTCGGCAGGCACGAGATGCTGCTGGTCGAGCGGGACAACTGGGACGGCGCCGCGGCGGTCGTCAAGCGCGTCTACCGCGTCGACCTGCGCCGCACCGACCGGGAGGGGTTCCTGGAGAAGGAGCTCGTGCTCGACGCGCTCGCGATCGCGAACCCGCACGGCATCGGCGCGGGCGACGGCTACGGCACCGGCGACCCGTTCGCCCTGCCCGTGCAGTCGTTCGAGACGGTCGTGCGGCTCGCGGACGGCCGCCTGCTCATCGGCAACGACAACAACTACCCGGGCAACGCGGCGCGTGTGCCGGGGACGCCGGACGACACCGAGCTGGCCGTGGTCGAGCTGCGGCGCGAGCGGGTGACGCCCGGCGACGTCGACGTGATCGCGCACCGCGGCGCGAGCGGGTACCGGCCGGAGCACACGCTCGCCGCCTACGCGCTCGCCATCCGGCAGTGCGCCGACTGGATCGAGCCCGACGTCGTGTCGACCAAGGACGGCGTGCTGGTCGCGCGGCACGAGAACGAGATCAGCGGGACGACGGACGTCGCGACCCGCCCCGAGCTCGCGGACCGGCGCACGACGAAGACGGTGGACGGCCAGGAGGTCACGGGCTGGTTCACCGAGGACCTCACGCTCGCCGAGCTGCGCACCCTGCGCGCGAGGGAGCGCATCCCGGCGCTGCGGCCGGGGAACGTCGCCTTCGACGGCCTCTACGAGGTGCCGACGCTCGCCGAGGTGCTCGACCTCGCGCGGCACTCCGTGACGTGCGACGGCGCGCCCGTCGGCGTGTACCCGGAGACGAAGCACCCCTCGTACTTCGACTCGGTCGGGCTCTCGCTCGAGGAGCCGCTCGTCGCGGCGCTGCGTGCGGCCGGCCTGGACGACCGCCGGGCGCCCGTCGTGATCCAGAGCTTCGAGACCGGCAACCTGCGCGAGCTCGACCGGCTCACGCGCGTCCCGCTCGCGCAGCTCGTCAACTGCACGGGGGCGCCCTGGGACCTCGTCGCGGCGGGTGACCCGCGCACGTACGCCGACCTGGTGACGCGGCCCGGTCTCCGGGACGTCGCGCGCTACGCCGACGCCGTGGGGCTGTGCAAGGACGTCGTGATCCCGCGCGAGGCGGACGCGACACTGGGGTCGCCCACCCGCGTCGTGCGGGACGCGCACCGCGCCGGCCTCGAGGTCCACGCCTGGACGTTCCGCGCCGAGAACCAGTTCCTGCCCGCGGAGCTGCGCAGCGGTGCCGACCCCGCCGCGCACGGCGACCTGCCCGCCGAGATCCGCACGTTCGTCGACGCCGGGGTCGACGCGGTCTTCGCCGACCACCCGGACGTCGCGGTGGCGACGGTCGGCTGACGACTGCCGGCGGCGGCCCGCGCGGGGAGGGGCGGGGGCCGCCGCCGGTGCGGGCCACGGGGACGCGCCGGGGTCGGCGCGTCCCCGTACGAGCGGGTGAGGTGCGCCGCCGAGTGATCGGGTCGAACACATGTTCGATACGATGGGTGCCATGCCCGACCGTCCCGCCCCGCTCGCACCACCTCCGCCCGGCCGCCGGGAGGTGGCCAACAGCGAGGTGCCGGAGGGGATCCCGACCCGTCCGCAGGGTGACGTGCCCGTCATCGTGCGGGTCGTGTGGACGGACGGCACGGAGGAGTGGCGGCCGGCGCGGGCGGTGCGGTGGACCCGTGGGCACGTCATGGTCGCCTGGCGGGACGACCCGGGCGACCCGCGCTCCGAGCGGCACACCTGGCTGCGCGCGGGCGACGTGGCGCGGTCCGTCAGCTGGTTCGTGCCGCCCGAGCGCGGGCGGGGGGCCGGCGCGGGGGGAGCGGGGACCGGCCGCGTGGACCGCGCGGGGTAGCGCCCGGCCCCGGGCGCCCGGCGCGGCCCGGGCGGCCCGTGCGCCTCAGTGGCGCTCGCGCCGGTACAGCGCCCGCGCCCACGCGTACCCGAGCGCGCCGAGGAGCACGCACCAGCCGAGCGCGAGGGCCGTCGTCGTCCCGTCGAGGGGCGCGCCGTCCAGCAGGCCGCGGGCGGTCTCGATGATCGGCGTGAAGGGCTGGTACTCGGCGAACCAGCGCACGGCGGTGGGCATGGTCTCGACGGGCACGAAGCCGCTGCCGAGGAACGGCAGGAGCAGCAGGATCATCGGGGTGTTGCTGGCCGTCTCGACACTGCCGGCGTTGAGGCCCATGGCGACGCACACCCAGTTGAGCGCGCACGCGAGCAGGACGCACAGGCCGAGCAGCCCGAGCCACTCGAGCGGGCCGGCACCGGGTCGGTAGCCCATCGCCACCGCCGCCGCGAGCACGAGCGCGACGGCGGCGAGGGCCTGCACCGCGAAGCCGAGCACGTGGCCGGCCAGCACCGACCCCGACGCGATGGGCATGGTCCGGAAGCGCGCCATGATGCCGCCGGTGGCGTCCATCGCGGCGCTCACGGCGACCGACGTCGCGCCGCCGACGACGGTCATGACGAGCAGCGTCGGGGCGATGTAGTCGAGGTAGGCCGCGCGGCCCTCCGCACCCGGGGTCACGCCCGGTGCCACCCCGGCCCCGAACGCACCGCCGAAGACGTAGACGAACAGCAGCAGCACCACGAGCGGGCCGGCGACCAGGAAGACCGTGAGGCCGGGGTAGCGGACGGCGCGCAGCAGGCTGCGGCGCAGCATGGTGAGGGTGTCCGCCAGCGGGCGGGCGGCGGGCGCCGGGGCGATCGTCGCGGTGGTCATCAGGCCACCTCCTTCGAGGTCGGGTCGGTCGCGGGCTGCGTCGAGGACCGCGTCGAGGGCCCTGTCGCGGGCTCCGTCGACGGCTCGGTGAGGCGCAGGAAGACGTCGTCGAGCGACCCGGCGTCGTGCGCCGACTTGAGCTCGGCGGGCGTGCCCTCGGCGACGACGCGGCCGCCGTCGAGCACGGCGACGCGGTCCGCCAGCCGGTCCGCCTCCTCGAGGTACTGGGTCGTCAGCAGGATCGTGGTGCCGGCCGCCACGAGGGCGCGCACCTCGTCCCACAGCGTGCGGCGGCTGCGCGGGTCCAGGCCCGTGGTCGGCTCGTCGAGGAAGACGACGGCCGGCGAGCCGACCAGCGTCATCGCGAGGTCGAGCTTGCGGCGCATGCCGCCGGACCACGTCGAGACCGGCTTGCGCGCCGCGTCGACCAGGCCGAACTGCTCGAGCAGCGCGTCGACGCGCTCGCGTCCGGCCCGCCGGCCCAGGTGGTGCAGCGACGTCATCAGGCGCAGGTTCTCGGCGCCCGTGAGCAGGTCGTCGACGGCGGAGACCTGGCCCGTGACGCCGATGGCGGCGCGCACGGCCTGCGGCTCGGCCGCGACGTCGTGGCCGGCGACGCGCGCCGTCCCGCCGTCGGCCGTCAGGAGTGTCGACAGGATGCCCACGGTGGTGGTCTTGCCGGCGCCGTTGGGGCCCAGCAGGGCGGTGACGGTGCCCGCGCGGACGGCGAGGTCGATGCCGTCGAGCACGGTCTGGTCACCGAACGACTTGCGCAGTCCGCGCACGTCCACGGCGAGGTCGCTGGTCATGGCGGTTCTCCTTGCGTTCGGTGGGTGCGGGGTCGTGCGGGGCCGTGCGGAAGGTGGTGCGGTTCAGGGGCGGCGCAGGATCACGTCGCCCCACCCGGTGCTCGCGAAGACCTGTGCCGTGGACTGCTCCTCGACCGGACCGTGCGTGGGAGTCAGCTGGTTGCGCACCGACCCGTGCTCCGAGGCGACGTCGAGCCAGGCGGCCGTGCCCTCGGGCACGCCGACCTCGATCGAGCCGTAGGACGAGGTGAGCCGCACGTTGCCCGACTCGACGGGCCCGACCCGGATGCCGGCGTGGGCCGCCTTGGCGGTGAGGGTGCCGCGCACGCGGCCGACCACGATCTCGGCGTGCGCACCGACGATCTCGAGGACCCCCGTGACGGACCCGACCTGCGTGGGCCCGTTGCTCGCCCGGACGGTCCCCTCGCCGGCCATCTCGTCGAGGCGCACGCCGCCGGCGCTGGCCTTGACCTCCGTGGCGCCGGTGACCCGCCGCACGACCACCGCGCCCGCGGACACCTTGAGCCTCAGGCGGGCGGCCTCGTCGATGCGGGCGTCGCCGCCGTTCAGGGTGAGGTCGACCGTGCCGAGCCGGCCCTCCGCGTACAGCGAGCCGGCCTTGCCGCGCAGGTCCGACCCGGCGGGCAGCTCGATGGTGACGCGCGCGCCGCCCGCCGAGAACGGGTGGACGTACTGCTTCCACGCGGCGGGGTACACGATCGTCACGGCGTCGCCGTCGCGCGCGACCCGGGTCTCCTCGGCGGCGCGTACGGAGCCGGACTTGGCGGGCTCGGCCGGCAGGACCGTGACGACCACGTCGTCACGGTCGCCGGCGACGACGTGCAGGTTGCCGAACGGGACGTCGACGAGGACCGGGACGGGGCCGGGCGCGGGGAAGGTGGGCATGACGGCTCCAGGGCGTGGTCGGGGTGGAGGGCGTGGGGCGCGCGGTCAGCGCACCCAGCCGGTGACGCGGTCGCCGCTGCGCTGGCCGGGTGCCGCCTGGGGCGCGGACCGGCCGGGGGGCAGGTCGAGCGCGGCGGCGACGGTGCGGACGAGCCACGTGTTGACGGAGACCCCGTCGTGGGCGGCGGCCACCTCGACCTGCGACTTGAGGTGGTCGGGCAGGCGGAGCGTGGTCCGGGTGGTGGCGGCCGCGTCGGCGTCCGGCGCGGCCGCGGGGGACGTGCCCACGGGGGACGTGCCCGTGGGGACCGGCGCGGCGACCGGGGCGGGGACGGCGACGACGAACTCCGGCTCGCCGGCACGCAGCCGGACGTCCACGGCGCCGGGCGCGAGCTCGGCGGAGATCTCGGCGGCGGCCGCCGAGAGGGCGTCGAGCAGGACCAGTCGCACCGCGGCGTCGAGCGGCGCGGTTAGGCGCAGCGCGAGCTCGCGGGCGTCGTCGCCTCCGGCGCCGGCCGCCGTGGCGAGCCGGTGCTGGAGGTCGTCGACGTAGCGGGTCAGATCCATGACGTCATACTGACACCACGGGTGGTGTCAAAGCAATGCCAAATTTCTCGGAGTGGTGTCAACCGTCCGGCGCGGTGGTGCCGACGGGTCTTGACGTGGACGGGTCCGTCCACGGACTCGCGCCCCCGCCCCTCAGTCGGCGTAGCCGACCGAGGCCCACAGGTGGGTGGCCGCCCACGCCCGCCGGCCCTCCCACGCGAGACCCGCCGCGGCGACGTCCCGCGCGTGCGGGACCCGCAGGGCGCGGCGCAGCACGAGGTCGCCCGAGGGGTAGGCGTCCCGGTCGCCCAGCGCGCGCAGCGCCACGACGTCGGCCGTCCACGGGCCGACGCCGCGCAGCGCCAGCAGCGACCGGCGGACCTCGGCGGCGGGCACCCCCGGGGCCAGCCGGAGCCCGTCGGCGCACGCAGCGGCGATCGCGTGCACCGCCCCGGCGCGCGCGTGGGGCACCCGCAGGACCGCCTGCAGCGCCACCGGGTCCGCGGCCGCGACCGCCTCGGGCGTGGGGTAGGCGCGCAGGCCGCTCGGGTGGGGGCGCCCGTAGGCCTCCGCGAGGCGCCCGCCGAGCGTGCGGCCCGCGCGCAGCGAGACCTGCTGCGTGAGCACGGCCTGCACGGCCGCCTCGAACCCGTCGGGGTGGCCGAGCACGCGCAGGTGCGGGCGCGCGCGCAGGAGGGGGGCCAGCACGGGGTCGTCGCCGAGTGCCGCGTGCACCTCGTCGAGGTCGTCGTCGACGCCGAACCACCGGGCCAGCAGGCGCCGGAGCGCGGGCTGCGCGGCCGGGGACGCGTCGTCGTCGGCCGCGGACACCCCGGCGCCCGTCAGGGTGACCGTCACGGGCGTCGGTCCCGCACCGAGGTCCACGAGGCGACGCACCGTGCCGGCGAGCACGTCGACCTCCTCGACCCCCGGCACCGCCCGGGCCGCGAGGGAGGCGAGCGCGGGGGTGGCGGCGAGCTCGGCGGGGACGTGCACGCCGCCACGGTACGGGCCCGTCCCGACATGCGGACACGTGTGGCTGTGCGGCTCGCCACGTTCCAGGTCAAGGGCCGGTGCGCCACGGGTCGAGGGGACACCGCAACCTGGTCACCTGTACGAGATGCGCGGGCCGGCCGACGGTGCCATCCTGCTGGGGGTCGAACGGTCGGCGCACCGACCGCTCACCTGCGGGTCACGACCTCGTGTCCGTCCGCACGCGCAGAAGGCCCGGCGAGAGCCGGACCGCCCGCGAGGGTCAAGGAGCCTGCCACGCCTCGTGCCGGCGAGACGGCTCCCCACCGGGTCCCGCCCCCACTGCCGGGGGCGGGACCGGGTCGCGCTTCCTAACCTGGAAGCGTGCGCGACCACCTCCCCGACCCCGCTGCCCTGCCGCCCGACCCCGTCGCGGCCGCCACGCCGAGCCCCGCACCGGAGGTCGTGCAGGAGGTCGTGCGCGACGTCGGAGACGTCGTGGTGCCGCTCCTGGCGGTCGCCGCCGGTGCCGTCGTCGGCTACCTGCTCGCGACGCTCGTCGGACTGCTGGTGCGCCGGGTCGCCCCGCGCAGCGCGATCGCCGCCGAGCTGTCCCGCCGCGCGCGCCGGCCGCTGCGCGTCGCGCTGCTCGTCGTCTCCGTCTGGGTCGCCCTGCGGCTGAGCACCGACCGGTCCGACGCGTGGCGGCCCGGCGTCGAGCACGCCCTGCTCATCGCGCTCATCGTCGCGCTGACCTGGTTGATCGGGTCGCTCGCGTTCGTCTTCGAGGACGTCGCGCTGCAGCGGTACCGCGTCGACGTGAAGGACAACCGGCACGCCCGCCGCGTCCGCACGCAGGTGCAGGTGCTGCGCCGCCTCACGGTCGCGATCCTGGTCGTCATCGGCGTCGCCGCGGTGCTGCTGACGTTCCCCGGCGCGCGCACGGTGGGCGCCAGTCTGTTCGCGTCCGCGGGCCTCATCTCCATCGTCGCCGGTCTGGCCGCGCAGAGCTCCCTCGCCAACGTGTTCGCGGGCATGCAGCTCGCGTTCACCGACGCGATCCGCGTCGACGACGTGGTCGTGGTCGCCGACGAGTGGGGTCGGATCGAGGAGATCACGCTCACCTACGTCGTCGTGCACGTGTGGGACGACCGGCGCCTCATCCTGCCGTCCACGTACTTCACGACGACGCCCTTCGAGAACTGGACGCGCCGCGCCGCCGAGCTGCTCGGCACGGTCGAGCTCGACGTCGACTGGGCGGTGCCCGTCGAGGCGATGCGTGCGGAGCTCACGCGCCTGCTCTCGGTCACGGACCTGTGGGACGGGCGTGTCGGCATCCTGCAGGTCACGGACGCGGTCGGCGGCGTCGTGCGGCTGCGGGCGCTCGCGAGCGCGGTCGACGCCCCGACGCTGTTCGACCTGCGCTGCTACGTGCGCGAGGGCCTCGTCGCGTGGCTGCAGCGCGAGGCGCCGCAGGGTCTGCCGCGCACGCGCTGGGAGGACGGCGCCGGCGCGCCGGTCCGCCCGGCGGTGCCGCAGGGCACGGCCGGTACGGATGCCCCGGCGCCCGCCGGCCGCGGCTCCGCGGGCGGGCCGGGAGCGCCGTCCGCGCCGTCGGTGCGCCCGCCGGCCGAGGACCGCGGCGGGACGCCGTCCCGCCCGGCCCACGACTCGACCGTCGTGCTGCCGGGCCCCGGCACGTGGGCGTCCGACGACACGCAGCTCCTGGTCCCCACCGGCCGCGACGCGCGCCTGTTCACCGGCAGCATCGACGCGATCGCGCGCTCGCAGGCGTTCGCCGGACCCGGGCAGGAGGCGATCGACGAGCGGGAGCACGCGGCGAGCGGCAGCGTGCCGCGCGTGGACGAGCAGGGTCGCGCCCGTCCGGCCGCGCACGCGACGCCGCCGGGGGACGGCGCGGGGGACGGGGTCGTCGGCCCGCCGGTGCGCGAAGGGCGGGGAGGACCCGCGTCGGCGCCCGTGGTGGACCCCGGGGCGGGGACCGTCGCCGACCCGGGGACCGTCGGCGACACCGGGACGACCGACGTGCGCACGCGCCCGCAGCCGCGTGTCGACCCGGACGCCCGCCCCACCCTGCCGACGCGCCGCTCGACGCGCACCCGCGGCGAGAGCGACCCGGGCGGCGAGTGACCGGCCGGTCCGTGCTGCGCGGGCGGGTGCGCGACTCCGGTCGGCGACCCGGTGGGACCGTCAGCCCGCCGCCCGCACGAACCGGTCCGCCAGGGTCCGCACGGCCGCGCGCAGCTCGTCCGGGCCCACGACCTCGAACGGCACGCCGTACATGCCGAGCACGGACGCGAGCCCGTCCCACGACCACGCGCCGGTGACGAGCCGGGCCCGGTGCTCGCCGACGGGCTCGACCAGGGCGTCGCGCCCGGACCAGCGGGCGACCTGGTCGGCCGGCAGGTCGAGCACCGCCTCGCCGCGGCAGGGCCACGCGGGGCGCGCGCCGAGCCGGTCGGCCACGAACGCCGACACGTCGCCGCCCGGCACCGCGCGCTCCGCCACGCGGGGCCCGGTCGGCGTGCGCGGGGTCATTCGGTCGACCCGGAACGTGCGCCAGTCGGCACGGTCGAGGTCGTAGGCCACGAGGTACCAGCGCCCGCCCCACGTGACGAGGTGGTGCGGCTCGGCGCGCCGCGGCGGGCGGAAGGCGGCGTCGCCGGTGCCGAGCACGGGTCCGCTGCCTCCGTCGTAGTCGAAGCGCAGCACCTCGCGCACCCGTACGGCGGCCCCGACGGCGAGCAGCACCGCGGGCGGCACCGCCGACCGCTCGCGCCGTTCCGCACGCGGCACGACCGTGACGGCGAGCGCGTCGGCGGCCGCGCGCAGCCGCGCGGGCATGACCTGGCGCAGCGTCGCGAGGGCGCGCCCGGCGGCCTCGTCGACGCCGTCGACGCCGGTCGACGCCGTCTGCAGCGCGAGCGTCAGGGCGAGGACCTGCTCGTCGTCGAGCAGCAGCGGTGGCATCTGGCTGCCCGCCTCGAGCCGGTACCCGCCGTCCGGGCCCTTGGTGGCGTGCACGGGGTAGCCGAGCTCCCGCAGCCGGTCGACGTCCCGCCGGACGGTGCGCGGGCTGACCTGCAGCCGCTCGGCCAGCGCCACGCCCGGCCAGTCGCGCCGCGCCTGGAGCAGCGAGAGCAGCGAGAGCAGGCGTGCGGACGGTCCGGACATGGCACCAGCGTGCCAGCCGTGGCGGACAGAACCTGACCGCTACCTAGCCTGCGAGGCGCTGCCGGACGAGGGCGACGACGCGGCCGGCGTTGACCGACCACCCCACGCCGAACACGTGCGGGCCGATCACGTGTGCCGCGTCCGGGTCCCAGAGGCGGGCCCGGACGCGGGCCGGCGTGGGGATGCGGAAGTCGTACGGCACGACGCCCGCGACCGTGCCGTGCCACTGGCGCCGGTCCGCGGGCGTCCGCAGCTCCTTGACGACGGCCGCCACCGCCAGCCCGAGGGAGACCACCCGGAGCAGCCGCCCGAGGCCCCCTCTCCTGCCGCTCGTCGCGTCGTGGGACCCCATGTCGTCTCCTCGGTGTGCCGGGCGCCGGGCTCGGGTGCGCCGGTGCCTCCAGCCCGACTGTAGGCCGCGGACCGAGACGCGTCACCGGGCGTCGGGGAGGGACCGCGGTCCGCGCGGACGAGCCCGCGCGGCGGTCGCGGCGGTCGCGGCGGTGGCGGACACCGCCTGACCGCTACGGCGGCAAGCCTGGGTCTCGACCGACCGCCCCTTGCACGCAGGGAGACCCCATGATCCGCACCCGTGGGCTGACGAAGGACTTCGTCGTCAGCCGCACCGAGACCGTGCACGCCGTGCGCGGCGTCGACCTCGAGATCGCACCCGGCGAGCTCGTCGCGATGCTCGGCCCCAACGGGGCCGGCAAGTCCACGACGATGCGCATGCTGACGACGCTCGTCCGCCCCACGGCCGGCACCGCCACGGTCGCCGGTGCGGACGTCGTCGCCGAGCCGGCGCTCGTGCGCCGGCGCATCGGCTACGTCGGGCAGGGCAACGGCGCCGGACACGCGCAGCGTGTCGGCGACGAGCTCGTCGTGCAGGGCCGCGTCTACGGCCTCGACCGGCCCGCCGCCCGCCGGCGCGCGGGTGAGCTCCTGGACGCGCTCGACCTCGCCGACCTCGCCCGGCGCAAGGTCGCCGACCTGTCCGGCGGCCAGCGGCGGCGCCTCGACGTCGCGCTCGGGCTCGTGCACGCGCCGCGCCTGCTGTTCCTCGACGAGCCGAGCACGGGCCTCGACCCGCACACCCGAGCGAACCTGTGGGAGCACGTGCTCCGGCTGCGCCGCGAGCACGACATGACGATCGTCCTGACGACCCACTACCTCGACGAGGCCGACACGATGGCCGAGCGCGTGGTGGTCGTGGACCACGGCCGCGTGATCGCCGACGACACCGCCGACGGCCTCAAGCGCGACCTGGCGGGGGACAGGGTCGAGGTGACGGCAGCCACGCCGGACGACGCCACGCGCCTCGCCGCGCTCGTCGAGCGCCTGCCGGGTGGGCGCGAGGTCGTGCTCACCGGGACGCACGTCACCGGACGGGTGGCCGACGGTCCGGCGTCCGTGCCGGTCGTGGTGCGCGCCGCCGGCGACGCCGGCCTCGCCATCGTCGCGGTGCAGGCCGTGCGCCCCACGCTCGACGACGTCTTCCTCGCCCTGACCGGGCGCAGCCTCCGCGACGGCGGCCCCGCCGGCGCGGCACCCCACGAGGACCCCACGCAGGAGCGGGCGGCCGCGGCCGCCGGGAAGGACGCGGCATGACCACGACGACGACCCAGGAGCCGGCCGTGCGCGCGCCGGCGCGGCCCGAGGACGCCCGCCGCTCGTGGTGGGGCGACGTCGGGCTGGTCATGGCCCGCGAGCTGCGCCCGGTGGTGCGCGAGCCGTTCTCGGTGGTGTTCGGGCTGGTGCAGCCGCTCGTCTTCCTCGCGCTGTTCGGGCCGCTGCTCGCCGGGTCGGTGGGCACGGACCTGCCGGCCGGGAGCGTGTGGCAGTGGTTCGTGCCGGGGATCATCGTGATGACGACGCTGTTCGGCACGTCGACGACCGGCTCCAACCTGCAGTACGAGATGCAGTCGGGCGCCCACGAGCGGCTGCTGGTCACGCCGCTGTCGCGGTCCTCGCAGCTCGTCGGCCGGTCGCTGAAGGAGATGGCGCCGCTGGTCGCGCAGGCGCTGCTGGTCGTCGTGGTGATGCTGCCGTTCGGGTTCCGGCCGGACCCCGTGGGCACGGTGCTCGGGCTCGCGCTGCTGGCCGTGCTCGGCGTCGGGCTCGGCTCGCTCAGCTACGCGCTGGCGATCGCCGTCCGCCGGCAGGAGTGGATGTTCTGGGCCGTGCAGCAGACGGTGCTGTTCCCCGTCCTGATCCTCTCCGGCCTGCTGCTGCCGCTCGAGAGCGGGCCGCGGTGGATGCAGGTGGCCGCGCAGGTGAACCCGCTGCGGTGGGTGGTGGAGGCCGAGCGTGCGCTGTTCGCCGGCGACCTGACGGCGTCCGTGGTGCTGTGGGGGCTGGTGGCGGCGGCCGCGACGGCGGTGCTCGGCCTGCTCGTGGGGGTGCGGACGCTCCTGCGGTCGACCGACTGACGCACCTCACGCGGTGCCGGGCGGCGACGTCTGCACGAGACGGCGGCGCACTCGGGCGCCGCCGTGTCGGGGGCGAGGGGCAGGATGGTGCACATGGACGCGATGCAGCGGATCGGCACGGCCGGGGCGGCCCACGCGGTCGTTGTCGACGCGGTCGTCCACGCGGTCGTCGACTCACCGGTCGGGCCGGTGGTCGTGGCCGTCGAGGACGGCGCCGTGACGCACCTGCGCCTGCCGCGCACGGACGGCGGACCCGCGGCCGACGCCGTGGGGGAGCGGGTCGTGCCCGAGGACGACCCGGTGCTCGCCGAGGCCGTCCGCCAGCTCACCGCGTACTTCGCCGGGGACCTGCGCGAGTTCGACCTGCCGCTGCGCTACGCCGGCACCGCGTTCCAGCGGCGGGTGTGGGACGGGCTGCGGCAGGTCCCGTACGGCACGACGACGTCCTACGGCGCGCTCGCGGCCGCGGTCGGCCTGGACCCGCGGACCACGGCGCGCGCGGTCGGCGCCGCGAACGGCGCCAACCGGATGGCGATCGTGGTGCCGTGCCACCGGGTGATCGGCGCCGGCGGCAAGCTCGTCGGCTTCGCCGCGGGCCTGGACCGCAAGCGCACGCTGCTGGAGCTCGAGCGGCGGGCGACCGGCGGCCCGGCGCTGCTCTTCTGAGGCGCGCGATGACGGTCATGGTCGCGCTGCTGCGCGGCGTCAACGTGGGCCCGTCCACCAGGGTCCCGATGGCCGAGCTGCGCCGCGTCGTGGCAGCGTGCGGCTACGGCGAGGTCCGCACCTACGTGAACAGCGGCAACGTGGTGCTGACGTCCGACGACCCGGACCAGGACGCCGTCGCGGCCCGCTTGCGGGACGCGTGCGCCGGTGCGTTCCCCGTGCGCCCCGACGTCGTCGTCCGCACGCGGGACGAGCTGCACGCCGTGGTCGCCGCGAACCCGTTCCTCGACCGCGACGAGGACCCGACGCACCACCACGTCGTCTTCCTGCCGGGCCGGGACCGCGCCGCGCTGCCGGACCTCGACATCGCGTCGTTCCACCCCGAGGACCTGGCGGCGGGGGAGCGCGAGGTGTACCTCTACCTGCCGCACGGCATGGGGCGGTCGGCGCTGGCTGCCCGGCTGGCGGCCCTGAAGGGCCCGCGCGGCACGGCGCGCAACTGGCGCACGGTGACGACGCTGGCCGCGATGGCGGACGCCGTGGTCTGACGCTCGCGGTCAGTCCCGCGCCGGCGGCACCCGCCGCGCTCCACCGCGCGACCGCACGCGGTCATGGCGGTCCCCTCGAGGAGCGGCCGGGTCGGCACGACCGTACGGCGCAGGTGCGGCACACCCGGGGCGCGTCGCGGACTGCGAGGTTCCGGATGCAGGTCACACGCGCGGGTGCGACGGTGGACGCCCGAGCAGGGGACCACCCACGAGGAGGCGCAGCGTGCGCGCACTGACCTGGCAGGGCCGCGAGAAGGTCACCGTCGAGACCGTCCCGGACCCGCGGGTCCAGGAGCCGACCGACGCCGTGATCCGGGTGACGTCGACCGCGATCTGCGGCTCCGACCTGCACCTGTACGGCGTCCTCGGCCCGTACCTGCGCCCGGGGGACGTCCTGGGCCACGAGGCGATGGGCGTCGTCGAGGAGGTCGGGCCCGAGGCGGCGGGACGGCTCAAGGTCGGCGACCGCGTCGTCGTGCCGTTCGGCATCGCGTGCGGCACGTGCTTCTTCTGCACCCGCGGCCTGCAGTCCCAGTGCGAGACGACGCAGGTGCGTGCGCAGGGCAAGGGCGCGGCGCTGTTCGGATACACCGAGCTGTACGGCAGCGTGCCCGGCGGCCAGGCGGAGTACCTGCGCGTGCCCCAGGCGCAGTACGGACCCGTCGTCGTGCCGGACGACGGCCGCCCCGACGAGACGTACCTCTACCTCTCCGACGTGCTGCCCACCGCGTGGCAGGCCGTCGCGTACGCCGACGTCCCGCCGGGCGGCACGGTCGCCGTCGTCGGCCTCGGCCCGATCGGCCAGATGGCCGCGCGCATCGCGCTGCACCGCGGTGCGGGGCGGGTCATCGGCATCGACATGGTGCCCGAGCGCCTGGCCATGGCGGCCCGGCACGGCGTCGACGTCCTCGACTCCTCCGCCACGGGCGACGTGCCGGCCGTGGTCCGCGACCGCACGCAGGGCCGTGGTGCGGACGCGGTCATCGAGGCCGTCGGCATGGAGGCGCACGGCTCACCCGTCTTCCAGCTGGCCCAGCGGTCCGCCGGGCTCCTGCCCGACGCGCTCGCGAAGCCGTTCATCGAGAAGGCGGGTGTCGACCGCATGGCCGCGCTGCAGACGGCCCTCGGCGCCGCCCGGCGTGGCGCGACCGTGTCGGTCGTCGGCGTGTACGGCGGCGCGATCGACCCGTTCCCGATGATGGACGTGTTCGACCGGCAGCTCACGGTCCGGTTCGGCCAGGCCAACGTGCGCCGCTGGACCGACGAGATCCTGCCGCTGGTCACCGACGACGCGGACCCGCTCGGCGTGCTCGACCTGCGCACCCACCGGGTCCCGCTCGAGCGCGGGCCGGAGCTCTACGACACGTTCCAGCGCAAGACGGACGGCTGCATCAAGGTCGTGCTGGACCCCGCGGCCTGAGCGGACGGACTGGGACAGGCACGCGCGGACGAGGGCGGACGGAGGCACGATGCGGGTCGTGGTCGTGGGGGCCAGCGGGAACCTGGGGACGGCGGTCCTGCGCCGGCTGCGGCAGGACGCGACGATCACGTCGCTCGTCGGCGTGGCGCGCCGCGCGCCCCGGCAGACGCCCCCGCCCCCGTACGACGTCGAGTGGGTGCAGTGCCACATCGGCGCCGACGGCGACGACGAGCCCGTGGTCGCCGCGCTCGCGGCCGCGTTCGCCGGCGCGAACGCCGTCGTGCACCTCGCGTGGGCGATCCAGCCGAGCCACCACCGCCGCTACCAGCGGGCGGTCAACGTCCTCGGCACGCGTCGGGTCGTGGACGCCGCTCGCCGCGCCGGTGTCCCGCACCTCGTCGTGTCGTCGTCCGTCGGGGTGTACGGGCCCGCCCACGACGACGAGCCCAAGGACGAGCGCTTCCCGACCACCGGCGTCCCGACGTCCGACTACAGCGTGGACAAGGTCGAGCAGGAGCGCGTGCTCGACCGCGCCGAGGAGGAGGAGCCGGGGCTCGCGATCGCCCGCATGCGGCCCGCGCTGGTGTTCCAGCACGACGCCGGCCACGAGATCCACGGCATCTTCCTCGGCCCGTTCGTGCCGGGCAGGCTGCTGGACGGGCGCGTCCCGCTGCTGCCGTGGCCCCGGGGCGTCCGGGTGCAGGCCGTGCACGCGGACGACCTGGCGGAGGCGTTCCGGGAGGCGATCGTGCGGCAGGTGCGCGGGGCCTTCAACCTCGCGGGCCCGGGCATCCTGCGCGGCCCCGACGTCGCGGCCGTGGTGTCGCAGTCGAAGCTGCGCGAGGTCCCGCCGCAGCTCCTGCGCGCCGGTCTGCTCGTGGCCTGGCACGCGCGCGTCGCGCCCGTCGGCCCGGGCTGGCTGGACCTCGCCGCGTCGGTGCCGGTCCTCGACACCTCGCGGGCCGAGCGCGTGCTGGGCTGGCGGCCCCGGTACACCGCGGCGGAGGCCCTGCGCGAGCTCGTCGACGGCATCGCGTCGGGCGCCGGCACGGTCAGCCCGCCGCTCCTCGCGCGGCACCTGCGCGCGTGAGCGGCATGCTGGGCGCATGACCACCTCCGCACCGTCCGCGGGCGACGCCGAGCGGTTCGTCCTCGGGGACCCCGCGGCCCCCGTGACGGTCGTCGAGTTCGGCGACCTCGAGTGCCCGTACTGCCGCGCGGCGGCGCCCGTGCTGCGGCGGTTCGTCGAGGAGTCCGACGGGCGCGTGCGGCTGGTGTGGCGGCACTTCCCGCTGTTCGAGGTGCACCCGCACGCCCTGGCGGCCGCGCTCGCGGCCGAGGCCGCGGGCGCGCGCGGCCGGTTCTGGGAGCTGCACGACCGCCTGCTGGCGGACCAGGACCACCTCACCGACGACGACCTGCGGGCCCACGCGTCGGCCCTGGGGCTGGACCCCGAGGACCTCGTGGGGGAGCGCGCCGAGCGGTACGCCGACGCCGTGCGCGCGGACTACGCCGACGGCCTGGCGCTCGAGGTCACCGGCACGCCGACGGTGTTCGTGGACGGCGTCCGCCTCCGTGGCCGGATCACGCTCGAGGCGCTGCGGGCGGCCGTCGACGCGGTCTGACGAGGGTGCCCGTCCGACGCGCGGCGCTCCGTCCGACGTACCCGGCGCTCCGTCCGCCCGGGGCGCCGGCGTGCGTCACGATGGTGGGGTGACGACCGCCGACGACGCCGCCCTGCCCCGCACCACCGCCCCCACCACGCCCGACGGCCCGCCCGTGCCGCGCACCGCGCTCGTCACGGGCGCCGGCCGCGGCATCGGCCGCGAGCTCGCGCTCGGCCTCGCCCGCGCGGGGTACGCCGTCGGCCTCGTCGGCCGGACGCGCGCGCGCCTCGACGAGGTGGCGGACGAGGTCCGCGCCACGGGTGCCGCCGTGACGGTCGCGGCGGCCGACCTGGTCGACGCCGCGGCCGTCACGGACGCGGTCCTGCGCGTCGAGGGGGCGCTGCCCGGCGGCATCGGCCTGCTCGTGAACAACGCGGGCGTGATCGAGGAGAACGAGCTGCCGTTCGCCGAGGACGACGTCGAGGACGTGTGGCGCGTCGTCGAGACCAACGTGCGCGGCCCGCTGCTCGTCACGCACGCGGTGCTCCCGGGCATGCTCGCGCGCCGCGGCGGTCGCGTGCTCCAGATCAACTCGGGCGCGGGGCACCGCGGGCTGCCGACCTACACGGGCTACGCCGTCAGCAAGGGCGCCCTCGCGCGGTTCAGCACGCAGCTGGACCACCAGTACCGCGACCGCGGCCTGCGGGTGCTCGACCTCGCGCCGGGCGTCGTCGCGACCGACATGACCGCCGCGATGCCGGTGCACGCGACGCGCACCGACTGGACGTCGCCCGCGCAGGTGCTGGAGCTGGCCGTCGGCTTCGCGGACGGGGAGCTCGACGCCCTCGCGGGCCGCTTCGTGCGCGCGGGCGCCGACACGGTGGAGTCCCTGCGGGCGGCCACCCCGGCGATCCTCGACACCGACGCCCGGCGGCTGCGCCTGGCCGTGTGGGGCCCCGACGACCCGGCCGCCTGACCCCGCGGGGCTCAGTCCGCGCCGGCCGGCGCCCGCCACGGCAGCGGCGGCAGCTCCGCCGGCAGGTTCGGCGGCGAGCACAGGGGCAGCTGCTCACCGAGCCACCGCAGCAGCAGCGAGCCGGCGACGGCGGCCACGAGCGAGCCGGCCAGCACGCCGATCTTGGCGCGCTCGAGCTGCACGGGGTCGTCGAACGCCAGGCCGGCGATGAACAACGAGATCGTGAAGCCGATCCCCGCGAGCACCGCGCCGCCCACCAGGTGGCCCCAGCGCACGCGCCCGGGCAGCTCGCCGAGCCCGAGCCGCAGCGCCAGCGTCGCCGCGCCCGTGATGCCCACCGCGTTGCCGACGACGAGCGCGACCGCGATGCCGATCGTGAGCCGTGAGCGGAAGGCGTCGGCGAGCGTCTCCGGGTCGAGGCGCACACCGGCGTTGGCCAGCCCGAAGAGCGGCACGACGACGTACGCGCTCCACGGGTGCAGGACGCGCTGCAGGCGGTCGCCCGTGGGCACCGCTGCGCGGCCCGCCCGCTCGGCCGCGTGCTCCCGGACCGCGCCCCCCTCGTCCAGGAACCGGAAGGCGTGCACGGCGACGTCGTCGCGGCGGCCGTCCCGCGGCAGCGAGGTCGGCACGAGCAGGCCGACGAGCACGCCCGCGATGGTCGCGTGCACGCCGGACGCCAGCACCGAGCCCCAGAGCGCGAGGCCGACGACGACGTACGGCGTCAGCTGCCACACGCCGCGCGCCCGGAGCACGAGGAGCGCCACGACGAGCAGTCCGGCGACCGCCAGGGCCAGCAGGTCGACCTCGTCGGTGTAGAAGACGGCCATCGCGACGATGGCGCCGATGTCGTCGACGATCGCGAGCGTCAGCAGGAACAGCCGCAGGCGGTCCGGGCAGCGCGGCCCGAACAGCGCGAGCACCCCGACGAGGAACGCGGTGTCCGTCGACATGACGACGCCCCAGCCGTGCGCCCCCTCGCCGCCGCCCTCGACGAGCAGGAACACCGCGACGGGCACGAGCAGGCCGCCGAGCGCCCCGAGCGCCGGCACGGCGACGGTGCGCGGGTCCCGCAGCTCGCCGCGCGTCACCTCGCGGTTGATCTCGAGCCCGACGACCGCGAAGAACAGCGCCATCGCCGCGTCGTTCACCCAGTGCTGCAGGTCGAGCTCGAGGCCCGCGTCGCCGAGGAAGACGCCCGCGGGCGTGTGCCACAGCGCGGTGTACGCCTCGCGCCACGGTGAGTTCGCCCACGCCAGCGCGAGGACGGTGGCGGCGAGCAGCACCATCGCGCTGCCCGACTCCGTGGCGAGGAACGCGCGCACCCCGGGCGCGAGCGTGCCCATCCGCGCCCGCAGCGCCGGCCGGGCGGCGGCGGCGGTGGGGGCCGTCACAGCGCGGGTGAGCCCAACGCGGCGGGGACCCGGGCGCCGTCGCCCTGCGCGCGCAGCGCGTCGCGCAGGCGCTCGGCTGCGGCGTCGAGCTGCGCGGACGGCACGTCCTGGCGCGCGTTCGCGAACGCGAGGCTCGACTCGTCCCAGGCGGGCAGCACGTGCAGGTGCAGGTGGGGCACCTCGAACCCGGCGACGAGGAGCGCCGCTCGGGGTGCCTGCCACGCCGCCCGCTGCGCGCGCCCGACCGCCTTCGCGACGACCACGAGGTGCGCGAGCAGATCGTCGTCGGCCTCGGTGAGCTGGTCGACCTCGGCGCGCGGCACGACGAGCGCGTGCCCGTCGGTGATGGGGGCGATGGTCGTGAGGGCGACCGCACGGTCGTCGGCCCACACGAAGCGGCCGGGGATCTCGCCGTCGATGATGCGCGTGAACAGCGTGCTCATGGCCTCACGCTAGCGGCCCGCCGCGGCCCCGGGGGTGGCTGCGGTCTCGTGCCGCGGCGTGCGCGACCGCGGACCTCGAAACGTTTAGTGACGCGCCGGGGCGTTGTGGCGCACCCGGACGAACCCCTAGGAATCGGGTGTGCCTGCCCTCACCCCCTCCCGCCCCCGCCCCCGTCCTCGCTCCGGCTCTCGCGTCGCCGTCGCCCTCCTCGGTGCCGCCGGCCTCGCCCTCACGGCCGCGTGCTCGACCGGCACCCCGGACGAGCAGCCCGACGCAGCGGCCACCGCCGCAGCCGGCGAGCAGACCCCCACGATGCTCCCCAGCGCCCCCGTCACCATGACGTCCGCCGACGTGCCCGACTGCCTGCCCGAGGGCGTCGCCGCCGCCCAGGTGGGCGAGGGGCCCGCGGCCACGACGGTCGCCTGGGCGGGTGCCGGCGACCGCGGCGTCCTGCTCGCCCCGCAGGTCGACGGCGACGTCTGCCAGTGGGCCGACGAGCTCGTCCGGCTCGCCGGGCAGGGCTACCTCGTCGCCACCTACGCGTGGGGCGCGAGCGGCGAGGCGGGCTTCACGTCCGCGGTCGACCTGCTCCGGGCCACGGGTGCGACGCGGCTCGCCTTCGTCGGCGCGTCGGCGGGCGGCGCGCTGTCGGCCGGCCTCGCCGACGACCTCGGCGCCACCGCAGTGGTCGCGCTCAGCCCGCCCGCGGAGTACGGCGCGGTGGACGCGCGCGCGGCGGCGAGCACCTTCACCGGTCCGCTGCAGGTGTTCTCCTCGACCGAGGACCCGCAGGTGCCGGCCGCCGACAGCGCCCAGGTCGTGCGCAACGACAAGACGTCGGTGGCGACCGAGATCCCCGGCACCGCGCACGGCATCGAGTTCCTCGCGGGCGCCCACGCCGAGCACGTGCGCGGCGTCGTCGACGATGCGCTCACCCAGGGTTTCGGCGGCTGACGCCGGGCGCCACCGCCGCGCCGTCCCGGTGAGGCCTCCGGCGGACGCACGAGCGCCCGGCACCCACGGGTGCCGGGCGCTCGGCGCGCGTCAGAGGTAGCGCAGCGGGTCGAACTCCTCGAGCGGGATGATGCGCAGGCGCGGCAGCTGCACGTTGAAGGCGGCCACGTCGGACTCGAGGTCGAAGGTCCGCAGGCCGCGCGAGGTCAGGGTCGCCAGCTGCTGGCTCGTGAACTCGCGGAACGCGAGCAGACCCACGTTGCGTCCGGCGTCGACGAGATGCTCGACCTCGGGCGCGAAGTCCCCGTCGTGGCTCGCCAGCAGCACGTCGCCCTCGCGCTCGGCCAGCGCCAGCAGCGTGCGCTTGATGCCGATGTCGACGACCTTCTCGTACGACTCGCCGGCCAGCGGGATCGGCACGTACCCGATCGCGGTCAGGGCCTGGATGAAGGACATGGGCAGCGAGCCGTTGGAGGCGTTGAGGAAGAACAGCGCCTTGACCGGCTGACCCCACGTCTGCTGCGCGAACGTGAGCACGCGCTCCCAGCGGGGGCGCTGCTCCGGGGTCGGGCGTCCGCCGAGGATCGAGGAGCCGAGGGTGGCGTCGATGTTCTCGCCGTCCACCAGCAGGTAGGTCGTGCCCGTGGGGGCCGCGTCGCTCATCGCCCCAGGCTATCGACGCCCGTGGGCCGCGACGACACCACGGTGCGTCCGTGCCCGGCGCGGGCGGGTGACATGATTCCTCCTCGTCGAGGTGCGACGCCGACGAGGACGGGCGAGGCCGCACGGCGGCCGCGAGAGGTGAGCCGATCATGGTCGACGACGACGTCCCCGACGCCGCTGCGGTGCGGGCGTCCGCCGAGGCCTGGGAGGCACTCTTCCGCGCCCAGGTGACGCTGCTGCGACGGTTCGCGCGCGACGACGTGTGGGGCGGGCTGAGCATGCGCGAGTACGACGTCCTGTTCACCCTCGCGCGCGCGCCCGGCCGGGCGCTGCGCCTGCGGGACCTCGCCAGCGGCAGCCTGCTGTCGCAGCCGAGCCTGTCACGGCTCGTCGAGCGGCTCGAGGAGGACGGGCTGGTGCGGCGCGGTCCCGTCCCGGGGGACCGCCGCGGCACCGCCGTCCACCTGACGGACGCCGGCGCGGCCCGGCAGCGCGAGATCGGCCGCCGGCACGTGCGCTCCATCCACGACCTCGTCGGCGGCGCGCTGGACCCGGACGAGCTCGGCACGCTGCAGCGCCTGTGCGACAAGCTCCGCCTGGCGCAGCCGGGGCTGCCCGACCCCGGACCGCACCCCGACGCGACGTCGGCCGGCTGACCGCGCGGGGACCTCCGACCCAGGGATGGCGCCGCCCGGCACCCCACGATGGACGCGCCGGACGGACGTCCGGCGGGACGACGGCGGAGGAGGGGCGATGCGGATCCTGCTGGCGGTGGCCTCCCGGCACCACGGGACCTGGGAGATGGGCGAGGTGGCCGCCGACGTGCTGCGCACGCGCGGTCACGAGGTCGTCCAGCGCGCGCCCGAGGACGTCGAGGACCTCGACGGCTACGACGCCGTGCTCCTCGGCTCCGCCGTGTACACCGCGCACTGGCTGCCCGCCGCGCGGGAGCTCACCCATCGGTGCGGCGAGGAGCTCCTGGCACGCCCGGTGTGGCTGTTCTCGTCCGGCCTCGCCACGCAGCCCGCCAACGCGGCGAACTCCCCGCTCGAGATCCGGGCGCTGTGCGAGCGGATCGGCGCGCGCGGGCACCGCAGCTTCCGCGGACGGCTGGACCGTGCCGCGCTCTCGTTCGCCGAGCGGGCCATCATCGCGGGCGGCCGGGCCCGCGAGGGCGACCACCGGGACATGGCGGCCGTCGCGGCATGGGCGGGCGAGGTGGCCGATGCGCTCGCCCGGCCCGCGGGCGGCGCGGCACCGGCGAGCATCGCGAGCTGAGCGGGCCGGCGCGGGCGGTCAGGACGCGCGGAGCACGCCGCTGCGCATGGCGCGCAGCTCGGCCGCGACCGCGGCCATCGGCGGGCGCTGGTGCGGCGCGGACCGCGTCATGGCCTGCAGCAGCCGGCGCCAGTCGCCGTCCAGCCCCTCCGGGACCTCCGGGACCCGCAGCAGCCGGGCCAGTCCCGCCGTCAGCGGGTCGCCGGGGTAGGCGCGCTCGCCGGTGAGGCACTCGAGCAGCAGGAGACCGAGCGAGTACACGTCACTCGTCGGGCCCACCCGCTCGCCGAGGGCCTGCTCGGGGCTCTGGTAGCCCGCCGTCGCCCGGGCGTCCGTGCCGATGCGGCCGGCCTCGGTGCTGCCCGGGTCCGCGTCCGTGGCCGCGATGCCGAAGTCCGCGAGGACGACCGGCAGCGTCGGCGCGTCCCGGCGGCCGCTCGAGGCGCGCTCGGCCGAGACCAGCACGTTGGACGGCTTCACGTCCCGGTGCACGACGCCGGCCGCGTGCGCGTGCGTGAGCGCGTGCGCGAGCTGGCGGCCCACGTCCGCGGTGGTGGCGGGGTCGAGCGGGCCGTCGGCCTCCAGCAGCTGGCGCAGCGTGCGTCCCTCGACGAGCTCCATGACCAGGAACGCGACGGGCCCGACGCCGGGCAGCACGTCGGCGCCCACGTCGAGCAGCGCGACCAGCGAGGGGTGGGAGAGCTCCGCGAGCACGCGTGCCTCGTGCGCGTACCGGCGCACCTGGGTCGGGCTGGCGCCGTCGAGCCGGAAGATCTTCACGGCCACCGACCGGTCCAGCCGGCTGTCCGTCGCGCGGAACACCTGCGCCGACCCGCCCTGCCCCAGGGGGTCGCCGAGAACGTAGCGGTGCGCGAGCTCGGGCACCGCGTGCCGTCCTGTCCTGCTCACGGCTGGTCGACCGTCATCGATGCGCTCCGGTCCGTCGGTTCGTCGGTCCGGCGGCGCGGAGTGCCGCCGCCCCGCGAGCCGACGCTAGGCGCCCGGAGGCCCCGGCGCATGTCGAGCCACCCGGACGGGTGTCTCCCGGCGGTCCGGCGGCCCGTCCCGGCCCCGTGTGCCGAGGTCACCGCGTCGGGTGCCCGGGAGGTGACGTGACGTCGCGACAACGTCACGCCGGCCCGGTCGGGCTGGGCAGGAGAGCCCCCGGCGGCGGTGCGATGATCGAGAGGTGGACCCCGTGACGCCTCCCGTGACCGACCCGACCGCGCTGCCCGCCGTCGACGCGCTGGCCCCGTACGACGCGGTGCTCCTCTACTCCTTCGGCGGCCCGAACGCGCCCGAGGACGTGCTGCCGTTCCTGCGCAACGTCACCGCCGGCAAGAACATCCCGGACGAGCGCCTGGCGGAGGTCGCCGAGCACTACCACCACTTCGGCGGCCGCAGCCCGATCAACGACCAGAACCTCGCGCTGCAGGCGGCGCTGCGCGCGGAGCTGGACCGCCGCGGCCTCACCACGCCCGTCGTGTGGGGGAACCGCAACTGGGAGCCGTACACGACGCAGGCGCTGGCCGAGGCGCGCGCCCTGGGCGCCGAGCGGGTGCTCGCGGTGGTCACGTCCGCGTACTCGTCCTACTCGGGCTGCCGCCAGTACCGCGAGAACCTCTGGGCGTCGCTCGAGGAGCTCGGGTCGCAGGACGCGGCGACCGACGGCGGGGCGCCGCTCGTCGTCGACAAGGTGCGCTCCTACTTCAACCACCCCGGCTTCGTGGCCGCCAACGTCGACGCGGTCGTCGAGGCGTACGGGCGCCTGCAGGCCGAGCACCCCGACGCCGCGTGGCCCCGCCTGCTGTTCGTGACCCACTCGATCCCGGACACGATGGAGGAGGCGTCCGTGGTCGCGGGCGCGTCGTACCGCGAGCAGCACCTGGACGTCGGCCGCAGCGTCGCCGCCGCCGCCGCGGAGCGGCTCGGTCGCCCCCTCGAGTGGGACCTCGTCTACTGCTCGCGCTCGGGCCCGCCCAGCCAGCCGTGGCTCGAGCCCGACGTCAACGACCACCTCCGGGCGCTGCACGCCGCCGGGACGACCTCCGTGGTGCTGTCGCCGATCGGGTTCGTCTCCGACCACATGGAGGTCGCGTTCGACCTCGACACCGAGGCGCTGGAGACCGCGCAGGAGCTCGGCATGGTCGCCGTGCGCGCCGCCTCCGTCGGCACGCGGGAGCCGTTCGTCCGGGGCCTGGTCGACCTGCTGCTCGAGCGCGCGGCCGTGCAGCGTGCGCTCGACGCGGGCGCCGAGCCGCCGGCCGAGGCCACGGTCGGCGCGCTGCCGCCGTTCCGGTCCGTCTGCGTGCCCGGCTGCTGCCGGCAGCGCGCCGGCGTCGACTCGGGCATCCCGGCGGCCTGCTCCACCGACCCCTGGTCCTGACGACCGCTGGTCCTGACGACCGCACCGACCACCCCGCACCGACGGACGAGGACGACCCCGTGACCACGCAGGCCCCCACCGACCACGACGCGCTCAACTCCACCATCCGCTACACCATGTGGTCCGTCTTCGCGCTGGACCGCCCCCTGCCCGCGGACGGCGCGCAGCGTGCCGCGCTCGTCGCCGACGCGCAGGCGGCGGTGGGGCAGGACGCCGGGCTGGTCGTCCGCGGCTGGTACGACGTGGGCGGCCTGCGGGCCGACGCGGACCTCATGGTGTGGTGGCACGCCGAGACGGTCGAGCAGGTCCAGGGGGCCTACCAGCGGCTGCGCGCGAGCGGCCTCGGGGCGCACCTGCGCCCGGTGTGGTCGGTCGTCGGCCTGCACCGGCCCGCCGAGTTCAACCGCGCGCACGTGCCGGCGTTCCTCGCCGGCGAGCCCGCGGGCAGCTACCTGTGCATCTACCCGTTCGTGCGGTCGTACGACTGGTACGTGCTGCCCGAGACGGACCGCCGGCGCATGCTCGTCGAGCACGGGCAGGCGGCACGCGACTACCCGGACGTGCGCGCCAACACGGTCTCGTCCTTCGCGCTCGGGGACTACGAGTGGCTCCTGGCGTTCGAGGCGGGGGAGCTGCACCGCATCGTCGACCTCATGCGCGAGCTGCGGGCCACCGAGGCGCGCCTGCACGTGCGCGAGGAGGTGCCGTTCTACACCGGCCCCCGCGTCGCGCTGGAGGACTGGGCGGAGCGCACGCCGCGCGCCTGACCGCCCTTGCGACGGCCGCCCGGCCGCACCGCCGGGCACGGGCGGCGCCGTCGGCCCGGTGCGATCATCGACGCATGCGCGACGACCAGCCGACCGACGACGTCCCCACCACCGTGCCCGCGGGCGCACCGGACCCGACGGCGGGCGACGCGCCCCCGGACGCCGTCGCCGACGGCGACGCCCCGTGGCTGCACGGGACGTGGCACGTCGCCGAGGTCGATGGCGCGGCACTGGCAGACGGCCTCGAGGGCCCTGCGTGGCTGACGTTCGAGGGGGACGGGCAGGTCTACGGCTACGCCGGGGTGAACCACGTGCGGGCGACCTGGCGCGTGCGGGGCGACCGGCTGGAGGTGGGCCCGGTGGTCCAGACGATGATGGCGGGCCCGCCCGCACCGACGGCGACGGAGCAGGCGGTGACCGCCGTGCTCGGCGACGGCGGCACGCTCGAGGCGGCCGGCGACGAGGTCCGGCTCCGTACGCCGGCGGGGCGCCTCGCCCGGCTCGTGCGGACTGCCCCGTCCACCGTGCGGCCGGAGCCGGACGCCGGCCCGCACGTGCTCGCCTGACGGGGCGGCGCCCCGGCCCCCGGCGTCGGGGACCGGCCGCCGGGACGGGGTCGGGCACCGCTCAGGGGTACAGGCCGCGGATCTGGTGCGCCTCGGCCACGCGCCGCACGCCGATCGTCAGCGCCGCGTCCCGGAGGGTGACGCCCTCGGCCTGCGCGAGCGTCGCGACGGCGTCGTGGCTCGCGAGCATCCGGTGCTCGAGCCGCTGCGCGATCTCCTGCTCGGTCCACCAGTACGCCTGGTTCGCCTGCACCCACTCGAAGTAGCTCACGACGACGCCCCCGGCGTTGGCGAGGATGTCCGGCACGACGACGACGCCCCGCTCGGTCAGCACCCGGTCACCCGCGTCCGTCGTGGGGCCGTTGGCGCCCTCGACGACCCACCGGGCCTTGACCTGCTGGGCCGTCTCGCCGTCGAGCACGCCCTCCACGGCGGCGGGCACGAGCAGGTCGACGTCCAGCGTCAGCAGCCCGCGGTTGTCGATCGGGTCCGCGTCCGCGAAGCCGGCCACCGTGCCGGTGCGTGCGACGTGCGCCAGGAGTGCCGGCACGTCGAGACCGTCGCCGCGGTGGACGCCCCCGTGGGCGTCGCTGACGGCGAGCACCCGGGTGCCCTCCTCGTGCAGCAGCCGCGCGGTGTGCGAGCCCACCTTGCCGAACCCCTGGACGGCCGCGGTCACCTCCGACAGGCCCACGCCGTCGCGCGCGAGCGCGGCGCGCGCGGTGTGGACGACGCCCTGGGACGTCGCGGTGGCGCGCCCCAGCGACCCGCCGACCGCCAGCGGCTTGCCCGTGGTCACGGCGGGGATGGTGAAGCCCCGGTTCACGGAGTAGGTGTCCATGACCCATGCCATGGTCTGCTCGTCGGTGCCGATGTCGGGCGCCATGATGTCCCGCTCGGGGCCGATGATCGGCATGATCTCGCTGGTGTAGCGGCGCGTGACGCGCTCGAGCTCGGCGCGGGAGTGCTCGTCCGGGTCGATCGTGACGCCGCCCTTCGCGCCGCCGTAGGGCACGTCCACGAGGGCGCACTTCCACGTCATCCACATCGCGAGGGCGCGGACCTCGTCGAGGTCGACGCCCGGCGCGTACCGCAGCCCGCCCTTGCCGGGGCCGCGGGAGATGTTGTGCTGCACGCGGTAGCCCGTGAAGACCTCGGTGCGCCCGTCGTCGCGGCGCAGCGGGACGGCGACGCGCATCTCGCGGCGCGGCGTGGCGAGCATCGCGTGCAGGCCCGTGTCGTACCCGAGGATGTCGACCGCGCGCGCGAGCTGGCTCTGGGCGGTGGCGAGCGGGCTGGTGTCCGGGGCGGCGGTCGGTGCGGGCTCGCGGTCCGTCGTGCGGCGCGCGGCCGGCGTGGGGACCGGGTCGGGTCGGTCCGCGGCGGGTCGCGTCGCGGTGTCCCGGGGCAGGGGTGTGCCGGTGCGGGAGGAGTGATCCATGTCACCTACCCTGGCACGCGCCCGCCGACGCGGCGGGTCAGCACACGCGTGCGCCGGGCGTGGAGCGGCGCCGCACGTCATCGGGCGGCGCCGGCACGACCTTCGCAAATCGGGCACGTCGCTGTCAAGACAGGCCCCGACCGCGGTCATGGCATCCACCCACCGTGCGCGCCGGCACCCCCGTCCACCGGGCCGTCATGCGGACGCGCGGATCACCAGCTCGGGGTCGAAGATCAGCGGCTCGCCGTGCGGCGCACCGTGCAGCTGGTCGAGGAGCCGGGCACCCGCGGCACGCGCCATCGCGACGACCGGCTGGATCACGCTCGTGAGCGGGGGGTTGGTCGAGGCGGCCACGCCGAGGTTGTCGTACCCGACGACCGCGACGTCGCCGGGCACCTCCCGGCCGTACTCGGCGAGGACGCCCATCGCGCCGGCGGCCATGAGGTCGGACGCGATGAAGATGCCGTCCACGTCGGGGTGCTCCTCCAGCAGCTCCCGCGCGGCGCGGGCGCCGGAGGTGATCGTGAAGTCCCCGTGCACCACGGCCGACTGGTCGAGGCCCGACGCCTCCATGGCGATGCGCCAGCCGGCGAGCCGGTCGATGCCCGCCGACATGTCCTGCGGGCCCGCGATCGTGCCGATGCGCACGCAGCCGCGGTCGATGAGGTGCTGGGTCGCGATGCGGCCACCCTCGGTGTTGTCGGTGTCGACGTACTGGACGTCCTCGTCCGGCGCCGAGAGCGGGCGGCCGACGAAGACGTTCGGCACCCGGGAGTTGAGCAGCGCGCGGTCGAGCTCGTCGTCCCGGTGGTGCGAGACGACGATGGCGCCGTCGACGTGCCCGTTGCGCAGGTAGCGGATCGTGCGCTCGCTCTCGCCGGGCCGGGCGATGACGAGCACGACCTGGATGTCGGAGTCGGCGAGCGAGGTGCTCAAGCCGTTCAGCGTGCCGGCGAAGAACGGGTCCGACAGGACGCGCTCGTCGGGCTCGGGGACCACCAGGGCAATGGAGTCCGTGCGCCGGGTCACGAGGGAGCGGGCCGCGCGGTTCGGGGTGTAGCCGAGGTCCGCGACGGCGGCCTCGACGGCGGAGAGCGCCTCGGGGGACACCCGCAGGCCGCCGTTGATCGCGCGGGACGCGGTGGATCGCGACACTCCGGCCCGCTCGGCCACCTGCTCCAGCGTCGGCGCGGCGGGGCGCGCGTGCTCCACGCGCGTCGGGACGTTCTCGACCACCGTTGGTCATCCCCTCCTGTGGCTGCTGGTGCAGCGTGGACGTGCTGTCACCCCGGGGCGTCGCCCCCGCACTCGCGAGGTTACCGTCGGCCGGGGCAGGCACCGGGTCGGGCGCCCGCGTGGCGGGGCCCGACCCGGTGTGGGGTGCGACTCAGCCCTTGACCGCGCCCGCCATGATGCCCGCCACCAGCTGGCGGCCGGCGACGAAGAACAGCAGGAGCAGAGGGATCGTGGAGAGCACGACGCCCGCCATGATCAGCGACATGTCCTTGAAGTACGACGACTGCAGCAGCTGCAGCGCGACCGGCAGCGTCGGGTTCGGCGAGCCGAGGACGATGAACGGCCAGAAGAAGTTCGTCCACGACGCGACGAACGTGAACAGCGCCAGCATCACGGCCGCGGGACGCGCCGCCGGGAGCGCGATGCTCCAGAAGGTGCGGATCATGCTCGCGCCGTCGACGCGCGCCGCCTCGACGAGCTCGTAGGGCAGTGCGCCCTCGAGGTACTGCGTCATCCAGAACACGCCGAACGCCGTGACGAGGCCCGGCACGATGACGGCGACGAGCTTGCCGATCCAGCCGAGCTCCGACATGACGATGAACAGCGGGATCACGCCCAGCTGCGTCGGCACGGCGGTCGTCGCGACGACGAACAGCAGCAGGCCGTTGCGGCCCTTGAAGCGCAGCTTCGAGAACGCGAACCCGGCCAGCGTCGAGAACAGCACGACCGACACCGAGGTCACCACGGCCACGATGACCGAGTTCGACAGCGCCTTCCAGAAGTCGATGTCCGAGTTCAGGACGCGGTTGACGTTCTCGAAGAACAGGCCCTGCGGGACCAGCGAGGGGATCGGGTTCTGCGCGATGGTCTGCGCGTCGGAGCTCGCCAGGAGGAACGCGTAGTACAGCGGCAGCACCGAGACCACGATCGCGAGCGTCAGCAGGGTGTAGGTGACCCACCCCGGCCGGCGGTCCGAGCCGTGCCCGCGGGTCCGCTTGGCGAACCGGGCGGCGCTCGCGCCGGCGGTCTGCCGGACGTAGGGGGCGCTGGGCGCGCTCATCGCGTGACCTTCTTTCGTGCGCGGGGGGCCGAGTCGGACGCGATGCGGCGGGTCAGCCAGAAGTTCAGGAGGCCGAACACCAGGATGATGAGGAACAGCACCCACGCCACCGCGGCCGCACGGCCGAAGCTCTTCTGGTTGCCGAAGGCGAGCTCGTAGATGTACATCGTCACGGTCATCCACTGCCGGCCCGCGCCGCCCTGACCCAGCTGGTCGAACATCCGCGCCTCGTCGAAGATCTGCAGGCCGCCGATCGTCGACGTGATGACGACGAAGATGATGGTCGGCCGGATCGAGGGGATCGTGATCGAGAAGAACTGGCGGGCGCGCGTGGCACCGTCGATGACGGCCGCCTCGTAGAGGTCGCGCGGGACGGCCTGCATCGCCGCGAGGAGGATCAGCGTGTTGTAGCCGATCCAGCGGAAGTTGACCATCGACGCGATGGCGAGGTGGCTCGGGAGGACGTCACCGTGCCACCGGATCGGCTCGATGCCGACCATGCCGAGGACGGCGTTCGCCAGGCCCGACTGGTCCGCGAAGATCTTGCCGAAGAGGAGCGAGACGGCCACGGGAGCCACCACGTAGGGCACCAGGACCCCCATGCGCCAGAACGTGCGCGCCCGCAGGTTCGCGTCGAGCAGGGCCGCGAGCACCACTGCGACGAGCAGCTGGGGCACGGTCGACAGCACGAAGATGCTGAAGGTGTTGCGCAGGCCCTTCCAGAAGTTGGGCTCCTGGAAGACGAACGCGAAGTTCTCGAAGCCGACGAACTCGCCCTGGCCGCCGAGCAGGTGCCAGTCGTAGACCGACACGTACGCCGTGTACAGCAGCGGGAACAGACCCGTCAGGGCGAACAGCAGGAAGAACGGCGAGATGTACAGGTAGGGCGAGACCTTGACGTCCCAGCGGCTGAGCTTCTGGCTGAAGCCGAGGCGGCGCGGTTCGCGCGGGGCGTCGGGCAGTCGGCGCTGGGTGCGCGGCTGCGTGGTGGTGGCCATGGCGGGGTCCTCCAGGAGATGGGGCAGACGCGTGCGGGGCCGGGCCGGTGGCGGTCGCCACCGACCCGGCCCCGAGCTCAGGTCGACGTCAGCCGAGGCCGTTGACGACCTGCTGGAAGGACTCCCAGCCGGCCTGCGGGTCCTCGCCGTTCACGTCCACCTGGACGAGCGCGTTGCTCATGGCCGTCTGGACCGTGAAGTAGTTCGGGCCCTTGAAGGGGGCCTCGATGCCCTGCGAGCGGTTGACCAGGATCTGGCCGACCGGCGCGTTGTTGAAGAACTCGTTCGTGGCGGTCAGGACCGCCTCGGACTCCTGCGCCTCGATCTGGCTCGGGAACGTGCCCTTGCTCTGGAACGCCTCGATCTGCTGCTCCGGCGCGGTCAGCCACGCGGCCAGCTTCTTGGCCTCGTCGACGTTCTCACCCTGGGACGGGACGGTCAGGTACGAGCCGCCCCAGTTCCCGGCACCGCCGGGGTAGACGTCCGCGAAGTCCCAGCCGGTGACGCCGGCGGCGTTGCCCTCGATGACGCCGAGCATCCAGCCCGGGGCGAGCATGACGGCGAAGCCGTCGTTCTGGAACGAGTTCGTCCAGTCGTCGCTCCACTGCTCGAAGTGGGCCGACAGGTTGTCGGTCACCGAGGCCTGCACGACCTGGTCGAACATCTCCTTCACGCGGGGGTTGTCCCCCGCGATGATCTCGCCCGACTCCGGGTCCTCGTACGCCGCCTCCTCCTGGTTGACCATGCCCTGGTAGATGGCGGTCGCGGAGTCGAAGAACGGCTTGCCCGTGGCAGCGGTGTAGGTCTTGCCGACCTCGAAGAACTGCTCCCACGTGGCGGCGTCGCCACCGAGGAGCTCGGCGACGGCCTCGCGGTCCGCGGGGAGGCCGGCGGCCTGGAACAGGTCGCTGCGGTAGGCGATGCCCTGCGGGCCGACGTCCGTGCCGTAGCCGATGAGCTTGCCGTCCGCGGTCGTCGCGGCCTCGGTCTTCCACTCGAGCCAACGGCCCTCGACGTCCGGGGAGGTGAGGTCCTCGAACTTGTCGGGGAACTGCATGAGCTCCGGGAGCCAGTCGACCTCGACGGCCTCGACGTCGGACGTGCCGGAACCGGCTGCCAGACGGCTGTTGAGGTTCTCGCGGGCCTCGTCCGCCGTGGCGGCGCGCTTCTGCTCGATCGTGACGCCGGGGTTCTCCGCCTCGTAGCGGTCGAACATCTCGTCGGTGTAGCCGAACTCGTTGAACGTGGCGACCGTGAGCGTGACGTTGCCGCCGTCGCCCGAGTCCTCGCCCTCGCCCGCGTCGTTGCTGCCGGAGCAGGCGGAGGCGATGAGGGCGATGCCCGTCACACCGGCCGCGAGCGCCCACCCCTTGCGTGTGGTCTTGCGCACTGTGACTCCCTTGTCAGTCGGACGGCGACGTCGCCGTACCTCTGGTGTCCACCCGTCACCCGTACGCCGCAGGGGCCGCGACGGGCGTCGCGCGTGGGGCCGTCGGGCCCCGACGTGGGACGCCCACCTGTGTTCGCGGGAGCGTTCCCACGCGCTGGGTGACACCTTCGTCGGCATCATGGTCGAGTGTCAAGGAGTGGCGTGTGGGCCAACTGGGTGGTAGCGGTTCCACCGGAGCATCGCCGCAGGTCACAGCGATTTCCCACGCCTCCCACGTTACCCAATCGTTACGGCATGTGGTCCGTTGCGTGACCTGGCGCAGGCCGTGGGCGTGCGGGACGGCGAGTCGTGGTGTAGTGCGGGCCGCCGGACATGCCGGACTTGCCGCAGCCGGGCCTCGCGGCGTCGCGTGCTCAGGCGGGCGGGGCTCCTGCGGCCGGCCCGTCACCGAGCGGCTCGGCCTGCTCGACGCGGCCGGGGGAGAGCCACGACCGTGCGGCGGCGGCCTCCGCGTCGAGCGCCGCACGCACCGCCTGGGCCGTCGCCTCCTCGACCGGCGCGGCGAAGAGGGGGAGCGCGGCACGGACGTCGCCCTCGTACGTGAGGGTGCTGGCCCCGGCGCCCGCGACCGTCAGCGCCGTGCGGCCCGTGACGCGGACGGGCGCACCGACGATCTCGACCACGACGGTCCCGGTGCGCCCCCCGTCCGCGTCGGCGGCCTCCCAGGCCTCGACCTGGCGCACCTCGATGCGGGCGCCCACGACGCCGGCCAGGTTCGCGGGGATCTGCTGCGTCGGCAGCGCGCGGCGTGTCGTGACGGTGAAGGCGCCCGGGGGCGTCCCGGTGACGTGGACCTGGCGCTCCTCCGCGCCAGACGCGCGCATCTTGGCGTCGACGTAGGCCGGGTCCGCCAGCATCCGCCCGACGTCGGCGGCATCCGCCGGCAGCTCGTGCGTCACGTGCAGCCGCACTCCGAGCACCCCCTGCTGTCGTCGTCGCGGGCTCTCCCTGTCCCCGGGGCTGTCCCGCGGAGTGTCCCGCGGAGCGGGCACCGGGGCGTGCCGCGGACCCACGTGCGTCGCCCCGCGGGCGCAGGACCCGGACCCGAGCGTAACGGGCCGTGCGTACCCTGGGGCCGTGTCCACGCTGAGCGACCTCGTCGCACGTCACGGGCCGCTCGTCGCCGCCGACCTGGAGTGGCTCCACCTGCTCGTCGGCGACTGGCAGGTGGTGTCCGACCTGGCCTTCGCCGACCTCGTCCTGTGGCTGCCGACCACGGACGGCGACTTCGTCGCCGTGGCCCAGTGCCGGCCCTCGACGGGAGCGACCGTCCACTACGACGACGTCGTCGGCTCGCACCCGCCCGACGGGCAGCGCCCGCAGCTGCGGCGCGCCCTCGTCGAGCAGGCGGCCCAGCGCTCGCGCGAGCCGCGGTGGTTCGGCTCCTACGCCGTCCGGGAGGAGGCCGTGCCCGTGGTGCGGGACGGGCGCGCGATCGCCGTCCTCGCCCGGCAGACGAACCTCGGTGGCGCCCGCACCCCCAGCCGGCTCGAGCTCAACTACGTCGAGGCGGCCGACGACCTCATGGGCATGGTCTCGCGCGGCGAGTTCCCCGCGCCGGACGCCCCGACGGGCCCCCGCCGGGGTGCGCCGCGCGTCGGGGACGGCCTGGTGCGCATGAACGGCGAGGGCGAGGTGCTGTACGCGAGCCCCAACGCGCTCTCGTGCTTCCACCGGCTCGGGGTCCTGGGCGACCTGGTCGGGCGGTCGCTCGTCGAGGTGACGTCCGACCTCATCGAGCAGAACGCGACCGTCGACGAGTCGATGCCGCTCGTGCTCATGGGGAGGGCGCCGTGGCGTGCGGACGTGGAGGCGCGCGGCGTGGCGCTGTCGCTGCGCGCGGTGCCGCTCACCGAGTACGGCGAGCGGGTGGGCGCCGTGATCCTGTGCCGCGACGTGTCCGAGCTGCGCCGGCGCGAGCGTGAGCTCATCACCAAGGACGCGACGATCCGCGAGATCCACCACCGGGTGAAGAACAACCTGCAGACCGTGGCGGCGCTGCTGCGCCTGCAGTCACGGCGGATGAGCTCGCCGGAGGCCCGCGACGCGCTGGGCGAGGCGATGCGGCGGGTGGCGACCATCGCGCTCGTCCACGAGACCCTCTCGCAGACGCTCGACGAGAGCGTGCCGTTCGACGATCTCGTGGGCCGCAGCCTGCGCCTGGCCGCGGACGTCGCGACGGCCGGCGCGCACGTGCGCACGACGGTGCGGGGGTCGTTCGGCGCCGTGCCGGCGGACGACGCGACGGCCCTGGCCCTCGTGCTCACCGAGCTCGTGACGAACGCGGTCGAGCACGGGCTCGCCGGGCGCGAGAGCGGCTCCGTCGAGATCGTCGTGGCCCGTGAGGGCGAGGACCTGCAGGTCGAGGTCGCCGACGACGGTGCGGGGCTGCCCGCGGAGCGCGGCGCCGGCACCGGCCTGGGCACGCAGATCGTCTCCACGCTCGTGCGCAACGAGCTCGGCGGGTCGATCGTGTGGCAGCCGCGCGAGGGCGGCGGGACGTCGGTCGTCATCCACGCCCGGCTCCGGCTGGGACGGGACACCGCCACCGTGGCATGACGCCCGGGACGCGCCGCAGGGCCGCCCGCGCGTCGCGGACGGCCCTGCGGGCACGGTCGGGTGCTCCCGGCCGTGCGGTTCCCGCCGGGTGCGGCGGGAGGGAGAGGTGCGGGCCTCAGCCCGCGCGGCGCTGCCGGGCGGTGCGGCGCTTGAGCGCGCGGCGCTCGTCCTCGGAGAGGCCGCCCCAGACGCCGGCGTCCTGACCGGTCTCGATGGCCCACTTGAGGCAGGTGTCGACGACCTCGCAGCGACGGCAGACCGCCTTGGCCTCCTCGATCTGCTGCAGGGCCGGGCCCGTGTTGCCGATGGGGAAGAACAGCTCGGGGTCCTCGTCGAGGCAGGCTGCCCGGTGGCGCCAGTCCATGGGATATCTCCTTGGCACGCGTCGGCCCGGCGCCCCTGGTCGAGGGCGCGGCCGTACGTCGTGGAGTCAGTGGTGGGGTGACGTGCTGTCCTCAAGACTCACACCGCCCACCCGCCGAGACAAGAGTTACGACAGGGTTTCGTCGCGGTGACGCTGAGGCGTTGATCACATCGCCCGGCGCCCGGCGCACAGCGGCGGTCGCGGCCGTCCGGGCGGCGCGCGTCCAGTGGGGCGAATGTCCAGGTCAGCGCGGCGGCCCTCGGGACGGGCGGCTGACCTGCGGTGTCACCGCCGTGCCCGCGAGGTGCCGGTCCGGGGTCGCGCGTCCCGACCGGCCGACGCGTCGTCGGCGTGACCACCGTCACGACGAGGGGCGGCGGCGTGCCGGACGTCACGTCGTGTCCGGCGTGGTACGCGACCGGTGCGGGATCTGGTATGGGCCCACGCAGGCGGCGTGTCGCGGTCCGCCGCCGGCTGAGCGGGCCGGGGGAGGGGGCGGGCGCCGTGGGCGTCCAGTGCGTCCCGGCCGCCCGCGCGGCGCGCGGCCCGTCCTAGGGTCGGGGCATGCCGACGCCCCGTCCCGCCCTGCTCGTCGCCGCCTGCGGCCTGGTGGTGCTCGAGGCGCTCGCCCTCGCGGCGGCCGCCGTCGCGGGCGTGGTCACGCTGGTGCGCGGCGCGCAGGCGCCCGCCGTGGCCGCGTTCCTGGTGGCCCTCGCGCTGGGCGCGGCGCTGCTCCTGGCCTCCGCGGCGCGCGGGCTGTGGTCCGGCCGCCGCTGGGGGCGCGGACCGGTGCTCACGGCGCAGGTCCTGCTCGTGGTCGTCTCCGCCACGGCGTGGTCGAGCGGGGCTCGCGTCCCGGGTGCCGTCGGGCTCGTGCTGGGCCTCGTCGTGGCCGCGACCGTCCTCGCGCCGCCGGTCGTCGCCGTGACGTCGCGCACAGGGCGCGACGAGCCCGACCGCCCGGCCTGACCCGCCCTGCCGACCCCGCGCGCGTCGGCGAGGCCGGCAGGCGAGGACCCTCCGGGACGCGGGGCGTCAGGGCGCGGCGACGTCCGCGTGCACCTGGACGCGCCGCAGCGCGCGATCGAGGCGGAGCACGCCGCGTCCCGGCACGCGTCGCGCGGGGTCGGCGTGCAGCGCCGCCTCGGGTCCGAGCAGCGCCGTCGCGTCGGGGTCGTGCGGGTCGAGGACGAGCACGTGCCGCGACCGCAGCGCGGCGGCGACCGGTCCTCGGAACGCCCCGGCCGCGTGGGCCGTCGTCGTCGCGAGGGCGACCACACGCGGGCCGTCGGGACCGAGCAGCCGGCCGACCGCCTCCGCGGCGCCCGGGGACGTGCGCTCGAGCTCGTCCGCGTCGTCGACCACGATCACGGTCGGGGACGCGGGAGCGGTGACGTGTCGGTCGTCCGCGAGCAGGTCGGCGGCACCGACGGACGTCCACGGTGCCTCCGGGAGGTCCTGGCCGCCCGAGCCGGTCGGCGCGACGCGCAGCACCCGGTACCCGGCGGCGGACCAGCAGCGCGCGGCGACGCGCAGGGCGGTCGTCCGGCCCGTGCCCGGCGGACCGGCCACGACCAGCGGGCGGCTCGCGTCCGTCCGTACCGGCGCGCCGTCGTCCCCGCCGACGCCCAGCACGACCGCGGCCGCGCCGGGGGCGGCGGCCGCGGCGCCGTCCCTCGGCGCCGGGAGCGGCACCCGTGGGGGCAGCGCGACGATCCGCAGCGGCGCCGGGCCCGCCGCGTCCGGTGCGCCGGCGAGCCGCCGGTCCTCGGCGTCACCGCCGGGCGCGGGCGGGAGCGCGACCTGGCACAGCCGGGCCGGGCCGGCACCGCAGACGACGCCGCGGCCCGGCGTCGAGCGCGCCGCGGCGAGACCGGGCGGGACGCCCGCCAGCGCGTCGGCGGACGGGTCCACGACCGGCAGCACGAGGCGCGTCGGCACGTCCCCGAGCAGCCGCGTGACCGCGGGGACGACCGCGGCGGAGGCGGCGAGCGCCAGCCCCGGCACCGGGTCGCGCCACGTGGTCGCGAGCATGTCGGCGGCGACGCCGCGGGCGTGACGGCCGAGGGTCTCGAGCAGCACGTCGAGCCGGTCCACGACGAGCACGTCGGGTCGGCGCCCCTCGGCACGGGTGAGCAGCCGGTGCAGCAGGAGCCCGGTGCGGTGGGCGTCGTCGAGGGACAGCACGGTGCCCAGGTGGGAGGGGTAGGTCACCTGGCGCAGCGCCGCCTCGGGCAGGCCCAGGGCGTGGACGTGGCTGCCGCCGCGGGTCGCCTCCGCCGCGACGGTGAGCAGGGCCGTCGACCGCCCGGACCCCGGCCCGCCGAGCACGAGGAGGGGCCCCGTGGCGGGGCGCCAGCGCACGGGGGCGCGGCGCTGCTCCTCCGGGACGTCGGCGAGCGCGAGCGCCAGCCCCTCGCCCGCGGGGACGTCGGCGACGGCGACGCGGTCGGGCAGCGCGGGGCACCAGGGGACCGCGGGGCCGGGCCGCCCGTCCGCCGCACCACGGGCCGCGGACACCCAGGCCGCGACGTGGTCCTCGGCGCGGCCCGCGGCGGGCGGCCGCCAGTGCGCCCCCGAACCCGCCCCGCCGGCGACGAGCCGGACGCCGGGGCGCGCACCACCGTGCCGCGCGCGCGCCACCTGGACCGTGCGCGGCTCGCGCGACCCGACCCGCACGACGGCGCGGCCCGGGTGGGCGGGGTCCAGCCGGGCCGCGTCGGGCACGTCGACGACGTCGCGCGAGTCGGCGTCGTCGGTCACGCGCAGCGCCACGCGCTGCGTCACGTTCGCCCGGAGGTCGGCCGTGACGACACCGGCGGGCCGCTGCGTCGCCAGCAGGAGGTGCACGCCGAGAGCGCGTCCCTGGGCCGCGACGCGGGTGAGCACCTCGACCGCCTCCGGCACGTCGTCGACGAGCGCGCGCAGCTCGTCGACGACGAGGACGAGGCGCGGCGGCGTCGCGGCCGCGTCGGGGTCGAGCCGCCGCAGGTCGGCCACGCCGGCCGCGGCGAGCACCTGCTCCCGGCGGCGCAGCTCGGCGCGCAGGCCCGTGAGCGTCCGCCGGGCGGCGCCGGCGTCGAGGTCGTCGACGTGGTCGACGACGTGGGGCAGGCCGGCGAGCGGACCCAGCCCGGCGCCCCCCTTGAAGTCCGCCAGCAGGAGCGCGAGCCGGTGCGGCGGGTGCTGCAGCGCGAGGCCCAGCACGAGGGTCGTCAGGAGCTCGGACTTGCCGGCCCCGGTCGTGCCGCCCACGAGCACGTGCGGGCCGTCGGCGTCGAGGTCGAGGACCACGTGGGTCCCGTCCGCCGCCGCGCCGAGGGGCGCGCGCAGCGGCGCGTGCCCGGCGCCCGCCCAGCGACGGGCGACGGCGGCCGGGTCGGCGGACGGCACCCCCGGCAGCGTGCCGAGGACCGCGGGCGCCGCCCAGGCCACGGCCGCGGCCGGCCGGGACGGCCCCGTCGACGCGCCACCGCGAGCGCTCGCGGGGCTCGGAGTCCTCCAGGCGACCGCCGCCAGCCGGCGTGCCGCGTCCTCCGCGACGGCCACGCAGACCATCTCCGCGGGGGCGGTGGTGCGCGATCCGTCCGCCTCGGTGCGGATCGCGCGCCCGGCCCCTACGTGCACGACGGTCCGCACCCACGCGGGCGGGCGGGCGGCCGACGGGACCACCACGACGAGCAGGGGCGGCGGCTCGGACGCGGTGCCGCGCCACGTGCCCGGCACCGCGTCGGCGCCGTCCGCGACCACCACGGCCGGAGGACCGCCCCCGGGTGCGACCGCGGCGGGGAGCGCGGTGGCGGGCGCGAGCCAGCGCGCCCACGCCCAGTCGGCAGGCGCGCCGGACCGGACGACGAGCGACGCGCCCGGTGCCCCCGCCAGGGCGCGCAGCACGATCCCGCGCGCCACGGCCAGCGTCTGCGCGCGTTCGCCCACGAGCGCGAGCGCCCTGTCGGCCGGCCACGCGGCCCCCGGGGCGCACGGCGGGACGCGCACACCCGTGCGGCACCACCGCGCCGTGTCGGCGCGCACGGCCGCGACGTCCGGGGGCGGCGCTCCCTGGTCGTCGTCGGCCGGGTCGTCGGCCGTGCTCCGCGTGGGGCCCGGTGCCTGGCGGCCGCCCGCGAGCAGACCGACCACCCCGACGGCCGCGCCGACGAGCAGGAGCGGCTGGCGCAGCGCGACGGCGAGAGCGACGCCGCCGGCGGTCGAGGCGAGGGCCGACCAGACCCACGGCGACGGCGCGGCCGGCCACCGCCGGGCGGGGCCCGACCAGGTCGCGCGCAGGCGCAGGACGCTCCCGCCGACGTGGAGGGCGTCCCCCGGCTGCCACCGGCGGGGGCGTCGGCCCACGCGGGCCCTGCGCACGTCCGCCCGGGGCGCGGCGGCGGGTGCACCCTCGGGGCCGGCCCGCCCGCGGCGCCGGGGGCGCTCGAGCACCGCGACCGCACCGCGCACGCGCACCCGCACGTGGCGGCCCGAGCGGCGCAGCTCGACGCGCACCCGGTGGAGCGCGGGGTCGTCCACGAGCAGTGCGTGCGCCGGCTCGCCCCCGCCGTACCCCTCACCCGCGCCGTGCCGCTCACCCGTGCCGGGCCGCGCACCCCTGCCGGGCGCCGTGGCCGTGACGGTCAGCCGGCCGCCGACGGGGAGTGCCCGCACGTGCCCCGCGTCCGGCCCCGCGACCACCGCGACGTGGGTGTCGGCGAGCGCGGCGGCGAGCACGTCGCGCCCGGCGGACCCCGTGCCGTGCAGGGTCGCGCGGGCGCCGGGCACGAGGGGTGGCACGCCCGCGGGGTGGCCGTCGTCGAGCTCGACGTCGTCCACGGCCAGCCGCGCGGCGCCGGCGGCCCACGCGGCGTCGCCGGTGAGCAGCGCGAGGTGCCGGCGCAGGACGCCCGCCGGCAGGCCGGGGTCGACCTCGGCGTCGAGGCCGTCGGCTCGGCCGTGGGGAGAGGTGGTGCCGTGGACGGAGATGCGCACGTCGGCACCGTGCCGCACGCGCCACCGCGCCGGCGGCCCGGCCGCCGGCGGCGGGGAGCGGGCGGCACGCCCCGCGGGCTGTGGTCGGCCGGACACGGCACGCCCCGCGGGGTGTGGTCGGCCGGCGTCCGGACCCGCCGGTCCCGCCCGGGCCGCGGACCGCCCCGCGGGGCGCCCGCGGCCGGCCGTGAGCGCCCCGTGCGGACCGGCCGCGGCGTGCACGGCGTCAGTCGACCGCGAGCGCCGCCACGGGCGGCGTGCGGGCCGCCGACCGGGCCGGCAGCACCGACGCGGCCAGACCCGCGAGGAGCGCGACGGCCAGCACGATCGCCAGCTCCGTCCACGGCACGGCGAGGCGGAGGTCGCCCGCGGTGCCGAACACGGTGGCGGCGCCGGCCCAGCCGTACAGGAGCCCCAGACCGACGCCGAGCGCGGCGCCGACGCCCGCGATGAGCATCCCCTCGACCGCGAGCATGAGGCGCAGCCCGCGCCGGGACAGGCCGATCGCCCGCAGGGTCGCCGACTCCCGGCGCCGCTCGATGACGGACAGCGACAGGGTGTTCGCCACGCCCACGAGGGCGATGACCACCGCGACGGCGAGCAGGCCGACGACGACCGCGAGCAGCGTGTCGATCATCCGCTCGTCGGACTCGCGCGACGCGGCCGGGCTCGTGACGTGCACCTCCGCGTCGCTGATCCCGTTCTGGACCGACGTGAGGACCTGCCCCGCGGGGGCACCGGCGGCGATGCGCGCGAACAGCAGGGTCCGCTCGCCGTCGATCGCCAGCCGGTCGCCCGCGGCGGCGGGCAGGTAGGCCTCGTCCGCCCCGCCGGAGCGGACCCGCAGCTGTGCGCCCGGCCCGCTCGTGGCGCCGGTGTCGTCGGCGGGGTGCGCCGTCACCGTCCCGTCGAGCCCGGTCCACGAGGGCACGACCGCGACGCCGTCGGCGAGCGACGCGACCACGGTGTCGTCCTCGAGCACGGCCGGTGCGTCGTCCGGGTCGAGGACGTAGGCCCCCACGAGGTGCCCGTCGAGGGCGACGCGAGCCGTCGCCACCTCGAGGACCTGCTCGACGCCCGGCGTGCCGGCGACCAGGTCCACCACGTCCGCCGGGACGGCCGAGGCGCCGTCGGCGGGGACGACGAGCAGGTCCACGGGGTACCGCTCGTCCATCACGCGCGCGAGCGACGTGCGGGCCGACGCGGCCCCCGTGCTCATCATCGCGACCAGGGTCACCCCGATGAGCAGCGCCGTGCTGGTGGCGGCCGTCCGGCGCGGGTTGCGCAGGGTGTTCGCGGCGGCGAGCCGTGCGCTCGGCCCGGCGCGGCGCAGGAGCGCCCCGACGGCCGACACGACGCGGGGCAGCCACAGCACCGCACCGAGCAGGATGCCGACGAAGGACGTCGCCCCACCGAGCACCCCGACGAGCAGGGGCAGCATCTCGTCCACGCCGGTCCCGGCGACGGCGAGCGCCACGGCGCCCAGCAGCGCGGCGACGCCGCCCGTCGTCAGGAGCAGGGACAGCGCGAGGCGGAGGCGGCCGGCCCCTGCTCCGAGCGAGGGGGCGTCGACGGGACGCAGGGCGGCGACCGGGGACACCCGTGTCGCGACGCGCGCGGGCACGAGCGCCGCGAGCACGGTCACGACGGTCCCGACGACGACGGGGAGCAGGAGCACCGCGGGGGTGACGGCGACCGTGGCGGGCAGCGGCACGCCCAGGTCCATGCGGGCCAGGACGCTGAGCGCGGCCTGCGCCAGGCCGACGCCCAGGAGCAGGCCGACGACCGACGAACCGACCCCGAGCAGGGCCGCCTCGGTCAGCACCGAGGCGCGCAGCTGCCCGCGCCGCGCACCGACGCAGCGCAGCAGGGCGAGCGTCCGGGCCCGTTGCGCGACGAGCACCTGGAACGTGTTGGCGATGACGAGCGCGGCGACGAGCAGCGCGATCGCGGCGAAGCCGAGGGCCACCGTGACGAGGACGTTCCCGGCGCCGGTGATCCGCCCGACCGCCTCCGCGGCCGCCTCGTCGCGGGTCTGCACGGTGGCGCCGGCGGGCAGCACGTCGGGCAGGCCGGCGCGGACCTCGTCGGCACGGCCGGGGTCGGCCGCGACGAGCACGCGCACGGGGTCGGCCTCCTCGACCGAGGGCAGGCCGCTCCAGCGCAGCGCCGACGCGGGCGTCGCGAGACCGGCACCGCCGTACTCGCTCCACGCGCCGGCGGGGTCCTCGACGATGCCCACGAGGCGCACCTCGGCCGTCTCCTCCGCGGGTGCCGCGGTGCTGCCGCCCTCCTGCAGCGGGTACCAGGAGACCTCGACCAGGTCCCCGACCCGGGCGCCGAGCCGCTCGGCGGTCGTGGCCGACAGCGCGATCTCGTCGTCGGCGGAGGGCGCGGCGCCGTCGACGACCTCGAGGGTGCCGAGCCGCGGGTCGGACGGCGTGCCGAGCAGCCGCTCGCTCGTCTCCCGCGGACCGACCCCCACCTGGGTCCAGCCGAGGATCACGGGGTCGGCGCCGGCGACGCCCGGCACGGCGCGCAGGTCGGCCAGCTGGTCGTCGGTCGTGCCGTCGGGCACGCCGACGACGAGGTCGGCCCGGCCGTAGCCGGCCGTCACGGCGTCGTAGCCGGTGCGCGTGATGACGTCGCCCGCGATGAGCGTCGCCGCGACGAACGCGGCGCCGAGCGCGATGGCGACGCCGGCCGCGGCGAGGCGGCCGAGGCTGCGGCGCATCTGGGACAGCGTGAGTCGCAGCATCAGGCCTGCCCGTCCGTCCCGAGGGGTGCCTCGAGCATGCGCAGGCCGTCGAGCGCGGCGAGCACGGACTCGGGCGACGGGTCGGCGACGTCGCCGGCGATGCGCCCGTCGGCCAGCAGGACGACGCGGTCGGCGTACGCGGCGGCAGTCGGATCGTGCGTCACCATGACGACGGTCCGTCCCAGCTCGCGCACCGAGCGGCGCAGGAAGCTCAGCACCTCGGCGCCGGCGCGGGAGTCGAGGTTGCCGGTCGGCTCGTCCGCGAAGACGACCTCCGGCTGGGCGATCAGTGCCCGGGCGATCGCGACACGCTGCTGCTGCCCGCCGGACAGCTCGCTCGGCCGGTGGCCGAGGCGGGCGCCCAGGCCGAGCGTGCCGACGAGCGTGTCGAACCACGCCCGGTCGACGCTCGTACCGGCGAGGTCGAGCGGCAGGAGGACGTTCTGCTCGGCCGTGAGCATCGGCAGCAGGTTGAACGACTGGAACACGAAGCCGACGCGGTCGCGGCGCAGCCGCGTCAGGTCGTCGTCGCCGAGCCGGGTGATGTCGGTCGTCCCCAGGTGGACCGTGCCGGACGACGCCTGGTCGAGACCCGCCAGCAGGTGCATGAGGGTCGACTTGCCGGACCCCGACGGGCCCATGATCGCGGTGAACGCGCCGGCGGCGAAGTCGACGTCGACCCCGTCGAGGGCGCGGACGGCCGCCGCTCCCGACCCGTACACCTTCGTCAGGCCGCGCGCGCAGGACGCGGCCGGGCGGTGGGGTGGGGCGTCGGTCGGGGGCTGGGCGGGGCCGTGCACGGTGGTGTCCACGAGGGGGCGCTCCTGTTCCGGTGAGGATGCCCCCAGCCTCGCCCGCGGCGGTCCGGCGCCGCGTCCGGCCGGCGGTGGGTCGTCCGGCCCCGGCCGTCATACCTGGGCCGCACGTCACGCGCGACGCGCGGGGGAGCGGCGCGCCCGCGCGCGTCAGGCGCCCGGCCGCACCAGCCCGGTCTCGTACGCGACGACGACCGCCTGCACGCGGTCGCGCGCGCCGAGCTTGGCGAGGATGCGGCCGACGTGCGTCTTGACCGTCGCCTCGGCGACGAACAGGTCCTGGCCGATCTCCGTGTTGGAGCGCCCGCGAGCCATGAGCAGGAGCACCTCGCGCTCGCGCTCGGTGAGCAGCGCGACGGCGCGGTGCGCGGGGTCGTCGGCGGCGGGCGCGTCGGACGGCAGCGCGGTCACGAGGTGCTCGAGCAGTCGGCGGGTGCTGGAGGGCGCGATGACGGCGTCCCCGCGGTGCACGGTGCGGATCGCCGCGAGCATCTCCTCGGGCGGGGCGTCCTTGAGCAGGAAGCCGCTCGCTCCCGCGCGGATGGCGCTGAGCACGTACTCGTCGAGGTCGAACGTGGTGAGCACGATCACCCGCGGTGCCGGTCGGTCCGCGGTGCCGCGCGCGACGATCTGCTCGGTCGCCTGCAGCCCGTCCATCGTCGGCATGCGCACGTCCATGAGGACGACGTCGACCGGGCCGGTGGCAGTGCGGGCCGCGGGGTCGAGCGCGCGCACGGCCTGCACGCCGTCACCTGCCTCGAGGACCACCTCGAGGTCCGGCTGGGAGTCGATCACCATGCGGAACCCGGCGCGCACGAGCTGCTGGTCGTCGACGAGGGCGACGCGCACGGGGCCGTCGAGATCGGGGCCGTCGAGGTCGGTTCCGTCGAGGTCCGTGGTGCTCACGCGGGGGTTCCTTCCGTGGGGACCGGGGCGCTGGTGGCCCGGGGGGCGGGCGCCGCGGGCGGTGCCGGGGCGGGCCGGCGCGGCGCGGCGCGCCGGGGCACGTCGCGCCCGGGCGTCGCGGGCACCGCGCGTCCGGACGAGGGCGTGGGCAGCTGCGCGCGCACACGGTAGCCGCCGCCGGGCCGGGGCCCGGCGCTGACGGTGCCGCCGAACATCGCGGCGCGCTCGCGCATGCCGACGAGCCCCTGGCCGAGCCCGTCGCTGTCGGCGGCGGCCCCGCGCCCGTCGTCGCTGACCTCGAGCGTGACCGCGTCCGGCAGCCACTGCAGCATCACGGTCACGGACGGGTCGGGCCCGGCGTGCTTGAGCACGTTCGTGAGGGACTCCTGCGCGATCCGGTACACGGTGAGCCCCGCGCCGGGCGGCAGGTGCCGAGCGGCGCCGAGGCGGACGAGGGAGGCGCGCATGCCGCTGGCGCGCATCTGCGCGACGAGCGTCTCCAGGTCGTCCACCGCGGGCTGCGGCGTGGTCACGAGCGCGGCCGCGCCGCCCGGGTCCGGCTCGCGCGCCCCGGTCCCGGACGCGTCCGGCACGGCCGAGCCCGGGCGCACCGTCCCCGCGTCCGTGCGCAGCACGCCGAGCAGCCGGCGCATGTCGGTGAGCGCCGCGCGCCCCGTCTCGGCGATCGTGCCGAGCGCCCGGGTCGCCGCCGCGGGGTCCGCGGCGGCCGCGTACCGGCCGCCGTCGGCCTGGGCGATCATCACCGAGAGGCTGTGCGCGACGATGTCGTGCATCTCGCGCGCGATGCGCGCACGTTCCGCGGCCGCACCGATCACCGCCTGCTGGTCGCGCTCGACCTCCAGCCGGTGCGCCCGGTCGACGAGCGCCTCGAGGTGCTCCCGGCGGCTGCGGCGCACGAGCCCGAACGCGAACACGGCGAGGAACATCGAGCCGACGACGACGCAGACGACCAACGCGGCGGGCCAGTAGAACGCGCCGTCGACGGCGAGCAGCACCGCGAGCAGCAGGGTGCCCACCGCGGCGCCGGCCACGCCCACGCGGTACGACCACCGCGGACCGTGCACCGTCAGCGAGTACAGCGCCACCAGCACGACGAGGTCGGACGGGAGGAGCAGCGGCAGTCCCAGCAGCATGTGGACGAGGGCCGCGGCGTAGACGGCGGCCGCGCTCATCACGGGTCGCACGCGGCGCCACGCCAGCGGGGCGATCATCGCGGCCGCCGCGAGGCGGGTCCCGGCGTCGATGCTCGCGGCGGCGGTGGACAGGTCCATCGCCACGGTGCCCAGGAGCAGCCACAGCAGGGCCGCGCCCGTCGCGTCGACGGCGAAGCGGTGGGAGTCCTCCCACCGCAGCAGGCGGTCCCACCACGTCACGCCCCGAGCGTAGGCGGGCCGCGCGGGGCCGGTCGTGCGCCCCGGGGCGGACGGCCGGCGGCGCACCGTCCTCCCGCGGGCCCACGCCGCGGTCGTGGGTCCGGGCGCGCGCGGTCCCGACGTGACCCGCGGCACGTGCGCGAGGGGACCTGGGTCTGGCGGACGTGGGGAGTCCGTGACCTAGCATGGCCCGATGACCCAGGTGCTGCTGGCGGAGGACGACCCCGCGATTGCCGAGCCTTTGGCACGCGCGCTCGGTCGTGAAGGTTATGACGTGCGTGTGCAAGGCACGGGTCAAGGAGCGATCGACGGTGCCGCGACCGCGGACCTCGTCGTCCTCGACCTCGGGCTGCCCGACATGGACGGTCTGGACGTGGCCCGTGCGATCCGGAGCCAGGGCCTGACGACGCCCGTCCTCGTCCTCACCGCCCGCGCCGACGAGGTGGACCTCGTCGTCGGCCTCGACGCGGGCGCCGACGACTACGTCACCAAGCCGTTCCGCCTCGCCGAGCTGCTGGCGCGCGTGCGCGCGCTGCTGCGCCGCACCGTCGGCGACCCGCAGGACGAGGACGAGCTGCACGCCCAGGACGTCCGCGTCGACGTCGCGGCGCACCGCGCCTTCCAGGGCGAGCGCGAGCTGCACCTGACCGCCAAGGAGTTCGACCTCCTGCGCGTGCTCGTCGGCGCCGCCGGCACGGTGGTGTCCCGTGACGCCCTCATGCGCGAGGTGTGGGGCTCCGACCCCACCGGGTCGACCAAGACGCTCGACATGCACGTGTCGTGGCTGCGCCGCAAGCTCGGTGACGACGCGAACGCCCCCCGCTACGTCACGACCGTGCGGGGCATGGGGTTCCGGTTCGAGACGGGTGCCGCGTCCGACACCTCCGCCTCGCCGGGCGCGGAGCGGCTCGACCGGGCCTGACCCGTGCGCCGCCGCGTCCTGCAGGCGACGATCGCCGCCGTCACGGTGGCCGTCGTCCTCCTGGGCTTCCCCCTGGCCTTCCTCGGCGCGCACCTGGTGCGCGAGAACGAGGTGCGCGGGCTCGAGGTGCGCGCCGAGTCGGTCGCGCGGACCGTCGACTTCCGCATCGAGCAGGACATCGCGCTGAGCGACCGCATGCTCGAGCCCTACACCGGCGGTGAGGGAGAGATCCCCGCCTCGGTGTCGGTGCGCACGGCCGACGGCGACACCTACCGCGCCGGACCCGTCATCGAGGACCGCGCGGTGTCCGTGTCGGTCACGTCCGACACCGTGGCCACGGTCGTGCTGCAGGTCTCGTGGTGGGAGGTGTTCTGGCTGTCGGTGCGCGTCATCGCGCTGGTGGTCGTGGCGGCGTTCGTCGCGTTCGGCGCCGGGATCGCCATGGCGATCTGGCAGGCCAACCGGCTGGCGGCGCCGCTCGTCTACCTCGCGGCCTCGGCCGAGCAGCTGGGGTCGGGGCAGGTGCGCCCGCAGCTGGAGCCGTCGGGCGTCGAGGAGATCGACCTGGTGGCGGCCGAGCTCGCACGCAGCGCCGACCGCATGGCGGGGCGCCTCGCGGCCGAGCGGCAGTTCGCGTCCGACGCGTCGCACCAGCTGCGGACCCCGCTGACGGCGCTGTCGATGCGGCTCGAGGAGATCATGCTCGCCTCCGGTGAGCCGGAGGTCCGCGAGGAGGCACGGATCTCCCTCGAGCAGGTCGAGCGGCTCGTGCTGGTGGTCGACGACCTGCTGACCCGCTCGAGGCGCGCGCAGGGAGGGACGACCGAGGCCGTCCACCTGCTCGAGGTCGTGCACCAGCAGGAGGAGGAGTGGGCGCCGACGTTCGCCGCGGCCGGGCGGCGGCTCGTGGTCGACGTCGACCCCGCCCTCCAGGTGCTCGCCACGCCCGGCGCGCTGGCCCAGGTGCTCGCGACCCTCATCGAGAACTCGCTGAAGCACGGCGCGGGGACCACCACGGTGCGTTCCCGCCCCGGCGGTCCGGCCCGGACGGTCGTCGTCGAGGTGGGGGACGAGGGTGCCGGCGTGCCGGACGACATCGCGCCCCGGATCTTCGAGCGCGAGGTCACCTCGGGTGCCGGCACCGGCCTCGGCCTGTCGCTCGCGCGCGACCTCGCGAACGCCGACGGCGGGCGCCTGGAGCTCGCGCAGCGGCGGCCCGCCGTGTTCGCCCTGTTCTTGTCGGGCGTCCCCGCGTCGCTGCGCCCCGAGGTCGTGCTGCCGCGCGGCGCGATGGTCTCCGTGCGCCGCGACCGGCGCAGGTAGGCGCGCGCGGGACGCAGCCGCTGGTGCGGGACCCCGTGCCCTAGGCTCGTCGCCCGTGACACCACCGACCGTGGCCGTGGTGGGCGGCGGCCAGCTCGCCCGCATGATGGCCGGACCCGCCACCGCGCTGGGGCTGCACCTGCGCGTCCTCGTCGAGGAGCCCGCGTCGTCCGCCGCGCAGGCCGTCGCGGACGCACCCGTGGGGGCGGCCGCCGACGCGGCGGCCGTGACCGCGCTCGTCGCGGGCGCCGACGTCCTCACCTTCGAGCACGAGCACGTGCCGGCCGAGGTGCTCGCCGCCGTCGCCGCCGCCGGCGTGCCCGTGCAGCCCGGCCCGGACGCGCTCCTGCACGCGCAGGACAAGGTGGTCATGCGTGAGCGCCTCACGGCGCTCGGGGTGCCGTGCCCGCGCTGGGCGCCGGTCGTGTCGGCCGAGGACCTGGCGGGCTTCCTGGCCGCCGTGGGCGGGCGCGCGGTCGTCAAGACAGCGCGGGGCGGCTACGACGGCAAGGGCGTGCGCGTCGTGCGCCACGCCGACGACGTCGCGGACTGGCTCGCCGCGGCGGCCGACGGCAGCGGCCCACGTCTGCTCGTCGAGGAGCTGGTGCCGTTCCGGCGGGAGCTGGCGGCGCTCGTCGCACGTACCCCGTCGGGCGCGTCGGCCACGTGGCCGGTCGTCGAGTCCGTGCAGCGCGACGGTGTGTGCGCCGAGGTCGTGGCGCCCGCGCCCGACCTCGACCCGGTCACCGCGGCGGCCGCCGAGGACGTCGCGCGACGCGTGGCGGAGGGGCTCGGCGTCACCGGCGTGCTGGCCGTCGAGCTGTTCGAGGTGGCGGACCCGGACGGCGGCGCGCCGCGGGTGCTGGTGAACGAGCTCGCGATGCGACCGCACAACTCGGGGCACTGGACGATCGACGGCGCCGTGACCAGCCAGTTCGAGCAGCACCTGCGTGCCGTGCTGGACCTGCCGCTCGGTGCGACCGGCACCCGCGCCCCCTGGACCGTGATGGTCAACCTCCTCGGCAGCGCCCTCGACGACCCGACCGACGCGCTGCCCGCCGTGCTGGCCGCGGACCCGGACGCGAAGGTCCACCTCTACGGCAAGGCGGTGCGGCCCGGGCGCAAGCTCGGCCACGTCAACATCAGCGGCCACGACCTCGAGGACGTCCGCGCCCGTGCGCGGGCCGCCGTCGCGCTCCTGCGCGGCGAGACGTCCGCCCGGCGCGACGGAGGAACGGCATGAGCGGCTCGCCCCTGGTCGGCATCGTGATGGGGTCGGACTCCGACTGGCCGGTGATGCAGGCGGCCGCCGACGCGCTGGGCGAGTTCGGCGTGCCGGTCGAGGTCGACGTCGTCTCGGCGCACCGCCAGCCCGACAAGATGGTCGCGTACGGCCGGTCCGCCGCCGAGCGGGGCCTGCGGGTCGTGGTCGCCGGCGCGGGGGGCGCCGCCCACCTGCCCGGGATGCTGGCCGCCGTGACGCCGCTGCCGGTGATCGGCGTGCCGGTGCCGTTGGCGCACCTCGACGGCATGGACTCGTTGCTGTCGATCGTCCAGATGCCCGCAGGGGTACCGGTCGCGACGGTCTCGGTGGGCGGCGCGCGCAACGCGGGGCTGCTGGCGGTGCGGGTCCTGGCGTCCGGCACCGACGCCGAGGCGCAGCGCCTGCGGAACGCGATGACGACCTTCCAGGAGGGCCTGCGGGCGCAGGCGGACGCCAAGGGGGAGCGTCTGCGCGGCCTCGCGCAGCGCCCGCCGACGGGGTTCAGCGCCTGACCCCCGGCCGCGCCCCCGGGCGGCGCGGACGGGGCCGCGGACCGGGGGTGGGGGCACGCCTCGCGCTGCGGCACCGAGGCGGCATGCCTACCGTCGTGCGGTGAGCCCCGCCCCGCCCCGCTCGACGGAGGTGGCACCCGCCGCGCCCTCCCGTGCGGCGGCGACGCCGCCCCGCGCCCCGCGTCTCGTCGCGCTCGACGGCCTGCGCCTGCTCGCCGCCCTCGCCGTCGTGGGGTACCACTTCACGGCGCGCGAGGCGTCCGTGTGGGGCCCGGACCAGGACCGGCTCGTCGGGCCGGTGGCCGCCTGGACGTCGTACGGCTCGCTCGGGCCCGAGCTCTTCTTCGTGATCTCGGGGTTCGTCATCCTCATGAGCGCCTGGGGGCGCACCACGGTCGCGGTCGTGGCCTCGCGGATCGGGCGGCTGTACCCCTCGTACTGGGTGGCGGTGCTGCTGACGGGCCTCCTGCTGCTCGTCGTCTGGCCCGAGGGCAAGCACGTCACGCCCGGTCAGGTCGCCGTGAACCTCACGATGCTCCAGGCGGTGGCGGGGGTGCCGCACGTCGACGGCGTCTACTGGACCCTCTGGACCGAGCTGCGGTTCTACCTGCTCGTGGGGGTCCTCGTGCTCGTCGGCGTCACCCGGCGCCGCGTGCTCGCGGTCGCGCTGCTGTGGCCGCCCGTCGCGCTCGGCGCGGCACGCCTCGGTCTCGACGACCTCGCGACGCTGCTCGTCGCCGACTACGCCCCGCTCTTCGCGGCCGGCATGGCGCTGTTCGTCGTGCACCGCGAGGGGCACCGGCTGCTCCCGTGGGTGGCGGTCGCGACGAACACCGCCCTGGCGGTCCACCTCGTGCCACCGTCCCGCGCGGCGGTGCTCGAGCGGGTCACCGGCATCGCGCCGTCGACGACCGGCCTGGCGCTCGCCGTGGCCCTGTGCGTGGCGCTCGTCGCGCTGGTCGCCCTCACCCCGGTCGCGCGCCTGGACCGGCCCTGGGTCGTCGCGGCGGGCGCCCTCACGTACCCGCTGTACCTCGTGCACCAGTACTGGGGGCTGTGGACGATCGGGCTGGTGGTCGACCACGTGCCGGCGTGGGCGGCGGTGGGGGCGGCCGTGGGGGTCTCGCTCGCGCTGGCGTGGGCCGTGCACCGGCTGGTGGAGGCGCCGTACGCGCCCGCCCTGCGCCGGCGTGCCGAGCAGGGACTCGTCCACGTGCGCGACGCGGTGCTCACGCGGGTGAACCACGGGCCCCGCGCGCTCGACGAGGCGGACCGGCTGGGGATCGTCCGGGGTCAGGTGCCGGGCGCGCCGCCGACGGCGCCGGCGGGGAGCGTGCCGTCGCGCACGGCGACGAAGAACGGGGGCGCGGCGGCCTCGTCGAGCAGGACCGCGGACCCGATGCCGCCCGGCCGGTAGTCCAGGTCGGCGATGGGCGGGGTGCCGGTGACGCCGCCCGGGCCGTTCGCGGCGCGGAAGGCGAGCGCGAGGCGCGCGACGTCGAGCACGCCGCTCCGCTCGTCGAACGTCAGGGCACCCGTGCCGGCGTCGACCAGCGCGACCTGCGCACCCGGACGCGTCACGAGCGCCTTCGGGTCCACCTTCCCGACGACGGCGGCGATGAGCTGGCGCTGGCGCAGCGCGCGCCCCACGTCACCGAGCGGGTCCGCCTTGCGCATGCGGGCGAACGCGAGGGCCTGCGTGCCGCCGACGTCGTGGCAGCCGGGGGTCCACACCATCCCGGAGTCCGGGTCGTCCACGGCGGCGTCGTAGCAGAGGTTGACGCCACCGACGGCGTCGACGACGTGCGCGACCCCGCCCATCCCGATCTCGGCGTAGTGGTCGACCGTGAGGCCGGTCAGGCCCTCGACGGTCTGCACGAGCAGGGGCGCCCCGCCCAGGGCGAACGCGGAGTTGAGCTTCGCGCCCCCGTGCCCGGGCACCTCGACGTACGTGTCCCGCGGCAGCGAGATCAGCGCGGTGGGCCCGCTCTCGGGCACGTGCAGCAGCAGGATGGTGTCGGTCCGCCGGCCCTCGGTGCCGTCCTCGGCGATGCCGCCCTCGTCGCCGCGCGCGTCCGAGCCGGCGAGCAGGTACGTCGTGCCCGCGGTGTCCGCCGCGCCCGACAGCGCGGGCGTGTGCTGGAGCTTGCCGCCGGCCCAGAGCAGGAGACCGACGGGCCAGGCCACGAGCGCCACGAGCGCCAGGACCGCCACGACGCCCGCCAGGCGCCGGGGGCGCAGGCCGCGCCGCGTCGCCGCACCCGCGGGTGGGGCGGCCACGGGCGGGCCGGCAGGCCGCGCCGGGGGACGCGACGGAGCGGGCCGTACGGCAGCGGGGGCGGTCGGCGACGGAGTGCGGCGGGCCGGGGCCGCGGCCCCGGCGGCGCGCGGCGGGGCGGGTCGCCCGGGACGGGCCGCCGTCGGCGGGGTGCGGCGGGCGCCGGTGCCCTCGACCGCGGCGGACCCGGCGGCGCCCTTGCCCGGCACGGCGACCGGCTCGGCGGATCCGTCGGGGCGGACCCGGCCGGCGGGCCGGAACGAGGCGGGCGATCCCTCCGGCGGTGTGGTCGCCCGGTCGGCCGGCCTGCGGACGGGCGCAGGTGCCGGCCGCGGCGTCGTCGCGCCCCCGGGCGGGGCCGGACGTGCCGCCGGCGGGCGTGCGGACGACCGGGGTGCGCGCCGCGGGGCGGGCGGTGGTGCGCCGTCGGCGCCGACGGGGCGCGCGTCCGGCGCGTCCGGCCGGGCGCGCCCCCCGGTGGGGCTGAAGCTCGGCGGCGCGTCCTCCGGCCGGTTCTGGTGGGCCATGGCGCGTCAGCAGGTCGAGGAGACGTCGGCCGCGGTGAACGGCTCCTGGCCCGGCGTCTTCGTCGGCGCGGGCACCGGGGGGTCGACGGCCGGGGGGACGCCCCCGCCGCCGGCCGGCGCGGTGGCCGCGGGCTCGTCCGCCGCCCCGGCCTGCGGCGCCGCGGTGGGGTCCGGGGTCGGCGCGCCGAGCATCGGGCGGTCCGCCGCGATGTTCGCCCACAGCTCGTCCGCCTCGGGCGTCCACTCGACGCGGTTCGCGTCGCTGCGTGCGGGCGCCCACGGCACCGTGGTCAGCGCGATGTTCTCGCGGTCGATGCCGCGCAGGCTGAACGCGAGACCCGTGAGGTCGCTGACGGAGATGTTCGTCGTCAGCGACTGCGTGGCCGCGCTGAGGAACTGGAGGAGCTGCGGCGCGTCGGTGAGCAGGTTCTTCGAGAGCACCTCGTTGGCGAGGTTCGCGATGAGCCGCTGCTGGCGGCCGGCTCGCTTGATGTCCGACCCGTCGAGGCCCGTGCCGTGCCGGGCGCGCGCGTACTGCAGGGCGGTGACGCCGTCGAGCCGGTGCACCCCGGCGGTGATGTCGAGGCCGGTGTAGCGGTCCTTGATGTCGTTCTCGATGCACATCTCGACGCCGCCGACGGCGTTGATCATGCTCTGGAACCCGGCGAAGTCCACGACCACGACGTGCGTGAGCGGCACGCCGGTGTTGTGGACGACCGTGCTCATGGCGCAGGCGGCGGCCGAGTCGACGTCCTGACCCGTCTTCCAGCCGGTCGCGAACGCCTCGTTGAACATGCCGTCGAACGGCTTCGTCGTCGAGCCGTCGGTCATCGTGCAGGACGGGATCTCGACGAGGGAGTCCCGCGGGATGGACACCATCTCGACGCGGGTGCGGTCGGCGGACACGTGCAGGAGGATCGTCGTGTCGGACCGCATGCCGCCCTCGTCACCGCCGATCACGCCGTTCTCGCCGTCGCGCTGGTCGGAGCCGAGGACGAGGACGTTGACGGGCTCCCCGGCGCGGGCGTCGGCCGGGTCGGCCGGCTCCGTCGGGCTCGGCGCCGCGGCGACCAGGTCGGCGACATCGATCTGGTCGACGTTCCCGGTCAGGCGCGCTGCCATCGCCACGCCGCCCGCCGCACCGAACACGAGCACCGTCGTGGCCGCCAGCGCGACGCCGCGCATGACCCCGTGCGAGCGCAGGTCGCGGGCGTGCCGGGGCGCTCGACGGCGCCGGGCTGCGGCGTGGCGGGAGGTCACGAGTCAGATGGTAGGAGCGTGCCCGCGCCCCGCGGGGGAGCCGGCGCAGCCGGGCCGTGAATGATGTGTGCAGATGCCCGGCGCGCCCGCGGTCTGCCGGGCCGGCACGGTCAGCGTCCGAGGACGGCGTAGCGGGCCTCGGTGGCGTCCTTCTGCGGCCGCCACCACGACTCGTGCGTGCGGTACCACTCGATGGTCGCCGCGAGGCCGTCCCGGAAGTCGCGGTACCGCGGCTCCCAGCCGAGCTCCGTGCGCAGCTTGGTCGCGTCGATCGCGTAGCGCAGGTCGTGGCCGGGCCGGTCGTTCACGCGGTCGTACGCGTCGGCACCCTGCCCCATGAGCTCGAGGATCGTCTCGACGACCGTCGTGTTGTCGACCTCCCCGTCGGCGCCGATGAGGTACGTCTCGCCCAGGCGGCCCTTCTCGATGATCGACCAGACCGCGCTGTTGTGGTCCTCGACGTGGATCCAGTCCCGCACGTTCTCGCCCGTGCCGTAGAGCTTGGGTCGCACGCCGTCGATGACGTTCGTGATCTGCCGCGGGATGAACTTCTCGACGTGCTGGAACGGCCCGTAGTTGTTCGAGCAGTTCGAGATCGTCGCGCGCACACCGAAGCTCCGTGCCCACGCGCGCACGAGCAGGTCCGACGACGCCTTGGTCGAGGAGTACGGGCTCGACGGGTTGTAGGGCGTGTCCGGCGTGAACCTCGCCGGGTCGTCCAGCTCGAGGTCCCCGTAGACCTCGTCGGTCGAGATGTGGTGGAACCGCACGTCGTGGCGGCGGACCGCCTCGAGCAGCTGGTACGTGCCGATGACGTTCGTCCGCACGAACGGCCACGGGTCGTGCAGCGAGTTGTCGTTGTGCGACTCCGCGGCGAAGTGGACGACGAGGTCGACGTCCTTGACCAGCGTGTCCACCAGGTCCGGGTCCGCGATGTCGCCCTTGGCGAGGACGACCTTGCCGTCGACGGGATCCAGGCTCCGCTCGTCACCCGCGTAGGTCAGTGCGTCGAGGACCGTGACGTGCACGTCCGGTCGCTCACGGACCGTCTGGTGGACGAAGTTCGAGCCGATGAAGCCCGCGCCTCCCGTGACGAGCAGCCGCATCTGTACTTCCCTCCAGGTCAGGGCACCGTGAGCATGTCGAGGGGCGTGCTGTCGAGCTCGACGGTCGCCGCGGTGATCGCCACCGGGGACCCCTCGGCACCGCGGACGGAGATCGCGTGGCGCCCGGGCTCCGCATCATAGGTCAGCGCCACCTCCTCGCCGGCGGGGACCATGCGCTCGCCGGCGGGGCCGGTGACGCGGACGTCACTGTTGAGGGCCGTGAAGCGCACGGTCAGGCGTCGCGGCGTGTCGGCCGCGTTGTCGACGAGGACGTCCACCCCGTCGATCCCCGTCCACACCGCCCGCCCCTCGGCGTCGACGGACCACTCGACGCCCGCGCCGGCGTAGGCGGTCGCAGGCCGGGTCACGGCCTCGCCGGCTTCCTCCGTGACGTCAGACGGTGCTTGCGCCTCGAGGTCGTCGCGGAGGCCGCGCAGGTCGTGCACGACGTACCGCCCACCGGCGCCGACGACCACCGGGTCGCCCGTGACCGCGCGCCACTCGTCCGCCGCCCGCGGGCCCTCGGTCGCGTCGAACGCGCGCAGGTCGAGCACGACCCCGTCGAATCCCGCGACCGCGAGCTGGCGGGCTGCCTGGTCGGTCGGGAGCGTCGCGACGAGCGCCGGCCAGTCCGAGGTCGCGCGGCCCTTGATGCCGCCCCCCGACCAGCGCAGCGTGTTCGAGTGCAAGAAGCCCTTGAGCTGATCGGCGTCGAACACGCCGTTGCGCGCGGGGGACTCGGGGAACGGCATGTACGGCAGCTGGAAGAGCGCCGCGTCCGCACCCAGGGTGCGTTCGACGTCGGTCACCCAGGCGGCATCGGCGTCGTACTCGGCGGCGACCGCGGTCCGGTCCGGTCGCAGAGACGGGCTGACCTGGTCGATCGTGCCGCCCGCGACGAGCACGGCGCCGCCGACGACGGCGGCGGCGAGGGCGCTCCGTGCGGAGGTCCGGCGGCGCAGGCGTTCCAGCACGTCGTCCAGCAGCAGGGCGACCGCCGCGAGTGCGAGCAGCGCGATGATGATCGACATCCGGCTCCAGCCGCGGATGTTCGGCGTGACCAACGAGATGAGGCTGCCGACACCCCCGACCGTGCTGAGCAGCAGTGCGACGAGCGTCGTACCCCCGAGCGTCAGCAGCATCGACCAGCGGGAGTCGTCGGACCACGGGCGCTCGCCGCGCCGGGCCAGGTGCACGACCACGACCACGAGGAGCGCCACCAGCCCGACGGCGCCCACCGCGCCGAGGGCCGGTCGCTCGGAGGGCAGCGGGTACGTGGTGTCGTACATGTCGCGCAGCGCCGCCAGCTGGGGCACGACGTGGCCCGGGATCGGCAGGAGCAGAGACGTCAGCTTGAGCGCGTACACCTCCGCCTGCTCGGCGTCCCGGGCGAGCGCGGCGACGTTCTCGCCGTGGAGCCGCGCATGCAGCATGTCGGGGAGCATGACGGCGACGGCGGAGAGAAGGATGAGCACCGCCGCGGCTGCGGCCCCGAGCAACCGTCGCCAGTCCCGCCCCTGCGCCCAGGCAGCGGCGCCGGCGACGGCGAGCAGCAGCACGGTGAAGACGGCGTAGTAGGCGCTCGCCGTACCGACTAGGACGCACGCGAGCAGCGTCGCCACCGTGCGGACGTCCGCGAACGCGCGCGGGTCGAGTCGCGAGCGGCGGGCCGGACGTCGACGGCCGTCCGCGGCCGGATCCGGGTCTGCATCCGAGACCACGTCGGGGTCGGCGTCCGCGGGCGCACCGTCCGCCGCCGCGACGCGCGGTCTGCGCCACAGCGGCTCGCCGCGGAACGCCCGCACGACGAGCAGCACGACGGGGGGCAGCACCCAGTACGAGGCCAGGTACAGGTGCGCCTCACCCCGGACGAAGTGGTACGGCGCGAGCGCGAACAAGCTCGCCGTGACCACGGTCGTCACGGTTCCGGCCCCCACGCGGCGCAGGAAGTAGGTGGCGGTGACGGCGGCGAGCGGGAAGCCGAGGAGGAAGTACAGGTTCAGGACGGTTCCCCAGTCGTCCGACAGCACCCCGAGCAGCCGCATGACGACGAGGTGCAGGTCGTCCGAGGTCGGGAAGTCGTGGAACGTCTGGCCGTGCGGCACGCCGAGCAGAGGCTGGCGTTCGTACCAGCCCGTCAGGAGCGTCGTCCGCACGTGCGCGGCCACCGCGACCGCGTCGCCCCAGTAGGTGAACGGCACGTCGAGCCGGCCCTGCCACACCCGCAGGGCCCAGGTCGCCCCGACGGTCGCGAGCAGGGCGGACACCACGTAGGGAAGTGCCCGCAGCACGGTGCCGCGCAGTGCGGGTGGGTGACGGCGGGCCTCGACGGTGCGGTGTCCGCCCCGGTCGGTGGCCACGGTGGTCGCGCTCACGCTGGTCCTGTCGTCGTCCTCGTCCCGCCCGACGGGCGTCCGTCGTCGCGCTGTGGTGCGCCGTCCTCTGCGGTGCCGGCGGCGCGTCAGGCGACGGTCGCGGGCACCGGCGTCGCCGTCTCCGTCGCAGGACGATACCCGACCGTCAGGGTGCGGCCTCCACGAGCAGTCGACGCAGGTCCTCGGCCGTCGCATGGATCCCGTGGGGCAGCGTCGTAAGCGACCGCCGATCGAGCTCAGGCCAGACGAGGGAGCGGAAACGCAGGTCACGCGCCTGGCGGCCCGCCAGGGCCGACGTGCCGAGGGTGACCGGGATGCGCGGGCCGAAGACCTGCCGGCACGCGCCGAGCAGCGCGCCGATCGTCGCGGACTGCTGCGCGGCCAGGATCTTGACCACGGGCGCCCCGCCGGTGCCGGGCGGATGTGCGCGCAGCACGTCCATGCCGTCGAGGAGCAGCGCCGCGCAGTCGTCGACGAACAGGTAGTCGCGGATCGTGTCGAGCGACACGTAGATGCTCGCGGGGTCGCGCATCAGGTGCGCGCGGCACAGCCGGGAGATGAGGCCCTGCTCCTTGTGCAGGTTCTGCCCCGGCCCGTAGAGGTTGGAGATCCGACCGACGAGGACGTCGGTGCCGGCCTCGGCGAGCCGCTCGGACTGGGCCTCGAGCCGGAGCTTCGCGTGGCCGTAGGGGGCGAGCGGGCGCGGTGGCGTGTGCTCGGTGAAGGGGGCGTCGTCGACCCCCGCGTACACGGCGCCCGCCGACGAGGCGAGGAACATCCGTGCGGGTCGTGCGGCTCCCTCGACCACGAGCCCGTCGACGAACGAGGTGAAGGTCGCGACCTCGACGTCGGTCTGCTCTGCCGTGGCACCGGTGACGGCCGACCCCGCGCACCACAGGAGGTCCCAGTCCGTCCCGTGCTCGTGCGCGGTCCCGGCCACGGCGTCCAGCAGCGCCGCCACGGCGTCGGGGGGCTCGCTCCACGGGACGCGGGCAGTGACCGCCGGCCGGCCCTGTGCCGCGAGAGCGCGTACGACGGCCTTGCCGAGCAACCCTCGCGCCCCGACGACGAGGGCGGCGCGGGTCACCGGGTGCGGGGGACGCGGCCCTGCGGACCAGACGCCGGGTCGCTCACGAGCAGGTACGTCGGCTTGCCCATGGCCATGTTCACGGCCACGCCGATGTACTCCGCGATGATGCCGAGCGCGAAGAGGACGGCGCCGGACGTCACGAGCACGACGACGATCGTGGACGTCCATCCCTCCGGCACGGCGTCACCGGTGATGCGCAGCACGACCAGCCACGCCGCCATGACGAACCCCAGCAGGGCGAAGGCCACTCCCATGAAGCTGACGGCGCGCAGCCCGCGCGTGCCGGAGGAGAGCACCATGCGCCAGAAGTGCGACAGGAGGCGGCGCGTCGAGTAGCCCGACGCGCGTCCGGCCTCGCCCCGCAGGGCGACGGGCGTCGTCGCCGGCGTCCCTGCGATCCACCCGAGCGCGACGTCGAGGTAGACGCCGGAGCCCGCGAAGGCGGCGGTGCTCCGGCCGATCTCGCCGAGCACGAGCCGGAAGCTCTGGTACTTGGACGTGTCCGTGCCGCCGAGGCCGATCTCGATCACGCGCTTCGCGCCGCGGGAGGCCACGTTGCGCAGCACGCCGTGCGGCGCCTCGTTCGTCGGCTCGGCGTAGACCACGGCACGCCCGGTGCGCATCGCGGTGTCGAGCAGGTCGCCCATGGCCGCGGGGTCGTGCTGCCCGTCCTCGTCCATCGTGACGATCCAGTCGCCGCCGCTCGAGGCCATCCCCGCGAGAGTCGCCGGGTGCTGACCGTAGTTGCGGCTGAGCCACAGCAGCCGGACCCACGGGAACTTCTCGGCGAGGGCGCGCATGGTGGCGGGGGAGTCGTCGGGACCCTGGTCGTGGACCAGCAGGACCTCGGTGACGACGGCGTCGTGGCCTTCCGGCGTCCGGAACGTCTCCGTCAGCGGCTGGAGCTCCGCCACCACGTCGGGCAGCGAGTGCTCGCCCTGGTAGACCGGTATGACGACCGAGAGCCGGTGGGGCTTCGCATCGACGGACACGGGGGAGGGGGGCACGGCACCGACTATAGTCGGTGGGTCGAACGCGGCCGGTGCGTCGCTCCCCGACCGCGACAGACAGGACGAGGCGGCGTGAGCCAGACGAAGGACGGGCCCGACCGGTCCGCGCAGCTCCGTGCCGATGGCACGCCGCGCCCCGGGGGCACGTCCCCCGGCGACACCGGCCCCACTGCTGGTGGCGGCACCGCTGCCGCCCGCGAGGTGGGCCGTCCGCCCGCCGGCATGGAGGGCGACCCCGGCCTGCTGTTCCGCCTCGTGCGGGACCAGCGGACCGCTTTCCTGGTGGTCGGCGCTCTCAACACGGCCATCGGCATGGGGTGGTTCGTGCTCTTCCAGCAGCTGATCGGCGTGCGCGCGGGCTACATGGTCGCGCTCGTCGCGGCGCACGTCGCCTCGGTGCTGTGCGCGTTCGTGCTGTACCGCCGGTTCGTCTTCCGCGTCCGCGGTCACGTCCTGCGCGACCTTGCGCGGTTCGAGGTCGTCAACCTGACATCTCTCGGCGTGAACCTGGTCACGCTGCCGTTCGCCGTCGAGGTGCTGGGCGTGCCGCCCATCCCGGCGCAGCTGCTCGTCACGGTGGTCACGATGGTGATCTCCTTCCTGGGCCACAAGGGCTTCTCCTTCCACCGGCCCGCGCAGGCGGGGGTCCGGTGAGCGTCGTGCGGCCGTGCGCCGTCGAGGGTGCCTGGGTCGTGGAGCCGGACGTGCACGAGGACGACCGCGGGTCGTTCGTGGAGGCGTTCTCGTACGCGCGCGTCGAGGAGGCCACGGGGCGCCCGTTCGATGTGCGGCAGGTCAACTCCTCGGTCTCCCGCCCGGGCGTGCTGCGCGGGATCCACTTCGCGCAGATGCCGCCGTCCCAGGCCAAGTACGTGACGTGCACCAGCGGGTCGGTCTTCGACGTCGTGGTCGACCTGCGCGTCGGGTCGCCGACGTTCGGCGCGTGGGACGGGGTCGTCCTGGACGCGTCGTCGCGCCGGTCGATCCTCGTCAGCGAGGGCCTGGGCCACGGCTTCCTCGCGCTCGACGAGGGCGCCACCGTGGTGTACCTGTGCACCGCGCCCTACGCTCCGGGGCGTGAGCACGGGATCGACCCGTTCGACCCCGCCATAGCGATCGCGTGGCCGTCGGTGCGGGGCGTGGCGCGGCCGCTGCTGTCCGACAAGGACCGCGACGCGCCGTCGCTCGCGGAGGTGCGGGCGGCCGGTCTGCTCCCCACGGCCGCCGAGGTCCAGGGTTTCCTCGAGTCCCTCGTCGGCGCGCCACTGTCCTGAGGCGCGAGCACCGCTCTACCGTGTGCGGGCCGTCGTGTCTACCGGAGGACCTGACATGCCCCGCACCGCCCGCTGGATCGCGCGCGCGACCGCGCTCGCCGTCGTACTGACCGGTGTGGTCCTGCAGCCGGCGGCCGTCGCGCCCGCGGAGGCCGCGGACCCGGCGGCCTTCCGGTCCGGCAGCATCATCAGCGACGCCCTGTTCTTCGACGGCGGCGCGATGACCCCGGCAGACGTGCAGCAGTTCCTCGAGCTCAAGCGGCCGACGTGCACGGCCGGCTACGTGTGCCTCAAGGACTACGTCGCGCCGACGACGGCACAGCCTGCCGAGCCCGGCATGTGCGCGGGCTACGCCGCGTCCCCCGGGGAGTCGGCGGCGACGATCATCGCGAAAGTCGGCGCCAGCTGCGGGATCAGCCAGAAGGCGCTCCTGGTCACGCTGCAGAAGGAGCAGGGACTCGTGACGGCGACGGCGCCGGGGGAGACCCGCTACCGCACCGCCATGGGGTTCGGATGCCCTGACACCGCACCATGCGAGGCGCAGTACTACGGCTTCTTCAACCAGGTCTACCGCGCCGCCCGGCAGTTCAAGCGCTATGCCGCCAACCCGACGGCCTACAGCTACCGCGCGGGTCGCACCAACACGATCCTCTTCCACCCGTCGGGCGCCGCGGCGTGCGGCAGCAGCTCTGTGTACATCGAGAACCAGGCGACGGCCGGTCTCTACATCTACACGCCGTACCAGCCGAACAGCAGCGCGCTGACGAACCTGTACGGCACCGGGGACGGCTGCGCCGCGTACGGCAACCGGAACTTCTGGCGCGACTACACCGACTGGTTCGGCTCCACCCAGGTCGGCGCGAACCTCGTCCGGACCGTCGGCGACCCGCAGGTCTACCTCGTCACGCTGGACCGCAAGCACCCGGTCGACGACGTCGAGACGCTCGACTCGCTCAGCTCCCTCGGCCCCGTCGGCTACGTGAGCCAGGCGTTCCTCGACAGCCGTCCCACGGGCACCCGGCTGGGCCGGTTCCTCCGGGACCGCGCCGGGCTGGTGTATCTCGTCGACCGCGGGTGGCTCTTCCAGGTGCGCGACTGCGCGCAGCTGTCGGCCTGGGGCGCCCGCTGCGAGGACTACGCGGCGATGCAGCTCTCCGACGCGCAGATGGCCGGCTTCGTCAAGGGCGGGGCCCTCAGCGACTCGGTGGTGACGCACGAGGGCAAGCGGTTCGTCGTCTACGGCGGGCAGCGGCACGAGGCGGCGGACGAGGCGTCCCTCGCGCTCGCGCCCGTGGCGCCGGGGCCCCCGATCGCCGTGCGCGAGGCCGCGCTGGCCGCCCTGCCCCACGGCGCGCCGCTGGTGCGGCCGGGGCTCGTGGTCCGGGACCGGTCCACGGGCGTCGACGCGCTCGTCGACGAGGGGGCGACGTACGCCGTCGCCGCCGGGCTGACCGACGCCACCCGTCTCGGCGCGGCGCTCGGGGTGCGTCTGCTCGACACGCAGAGCTTCGCGCGACTGCCGGCGCGGGCGGGCACCGTCGGCGGCGTCCTGCGCGCGCCCGAAGGGAGCCTGCTCGCGCTCACGCCTGCCGCGCCCGTGCGCCTGACCGCCGGCCAGCTGCCTCAGGCGGCGGCCGGGGCCCCGGCGGTGTCGGCACGTGTCGTCGCGGCGCTCGGCACGCCCACGGAGGGTCCGGTGTTCGCGCGGACCCCGCAGGCGCCCGAGCTCTTCCTGGCCGCGGACGCCGCACGCCGTCCGGTCGCGGCGATGGAGACGGTGAGCGCCCTGCTCGGGTCGCAGCCGCTGCGGGTGGTCATGCTGTCTGCCGAGGTGCTGGCCGCCGTGCCCGTGGGGGCACCGCTGCTCACCCCTGGCATCGTCGTCAAGGCGGCGGGTGCACCGGAGCTCTACCTCGTCGACGGGACGAGCACGAAGGTCTTCGTGCCGTCGTTCGCCGTGCTCGACCGGCTCGGCGTCACCGGGTGGCGCGAGGTGCCTGCGACGTCGCTCGCCGGGTACGTGAGGGGCGCGCACCCGCTCGGCACGGCACTGGCGTGCGGCGACCTGCGCTTGGTCGGCGTCGGCGGCGGCGTGGCGACGGCGACGCGGGCGACGTTCGACGCCGCGGGCGTCCCGACGACGGTGCTCGATCCGTCGACCTGCGGCGCTCTGCCGCGTCGGGGCGACGTCGGTGCCGCGCCCTTCTTCGTGCGCTCGACGTCGTCCACGGACCTCGCCCTCGTGGCGGACGGCCGGCGTCGCCCCGTCGACGCGATGAGCACCGTCTACGCCGTCGCGGGGGACGCGCCGCTCGTCGTCGTGGAGGTGGACGCCCCGCGCCTGGCGGCGCTCCCGGCCGGGGCCCCGGTCCTCGCGCCCGGGCGTCTCGTCAAGGCTCAGGGTGCACCCGAGCTGTACCTCGTCGACGGCGCGTCCCGCGTGGTGTTCCTCCCCAGCTTCGAGGTCTCAGCCGCACTGGGCGTGTCCGGCTGGACCGAGGTGCCGGCCTCCACGCTCGCCGCGTACGAGCGCGCGGTGGACCCGCTCAGCAGCGCCGTGTCCTGCGGTGCGCAGCGCTACGTCGGTAGCGGCGGCACCCTGCAACGGATTGGCGCCGACGTCGTCGACTCCTCCGGCGTGCCCGTGACCCGGCTGCAGACCGGCACGTGCGGGACGTTCCGCACGGTCGCCGGAGCCGGCCCCGTCTTCGTGAAGTCGTACGACGCGCCGACCGTGTACCTCGCCGCGGGTGGCCAGCGGCGGCCCGTCGCGAACATGACGCGGCTGTACGAGCTGACCCAGGGGAGGGCGCCCGCGATAGCCGTCGTGGCCCCCGCAGCCCTGGCTGCGATGCCGATCGGCGGCGCCGCGTGACCTCCGGCGGTGTCGTCACGCCGGCACGCGCTCGCCTATGCTGAGGCGCCCCCCGCCCCCCGATCTGAGGAGTCCTGCGCTGTGAACGAAGCGCTCCACGCCCGCCGCGAGTCCATCCTCGAGAGCGTCCGCGCCTACGCCGAGGAGTCGCTCGCCCCGGGGGGCTTCCGTCCCGGGGAGTCGACCGTGCCGGTGTCGGGGAAGGTGCTCGACGCGGACGACATGGTCGCCCTCGTCGACTCGTCGCTCGACGGGTGGCTGACGGCGGGCCGCTGGACCACGGAGTTCCAGGCTGCGCTCGCGGAGTACGTCGGCGCGCGGTCCGCGTCGTTCGTGAACAGCGGCTCGTCCGCGAACCTCGCTGCGTTGTCCGCCCTGACGAGCCCGAAGCTGGGCAAGCGGCGCCTGCAGCCGGGCGACGAGGTCGTCACCGTCGCGGCCGGGTTCCCGACGACGGTCAACCCGATCATCCAGAACGGCCTCAAGCCCGTGTTCGTCGACGTCGAGATCGGCACGTACGACGCGATCGGCGACCAGCTGCGGGAGGCCATCGGGCCCCGTACACGCGCGATCATGATGGCCCACACGCTGGGCAACCCGTTCGACCTCGACCTCGTGCAGGAGCTCTGCAAGGAGAACGACCTGTGGCTCGTCGAGGACTCCTGCGACGCCCTCGGCTCGACGTACCGCGGCCAGCGGACCGGGTCGTTCGGCGACACGGCGACCGTGTCGTTCTACCCCGCGCACCACATCACCACGGGTGAGGGCGGCGCAGTCTTCTCGAAGAACCCGCTCGTGACCCGGCAGGTGGAGTCGTTCCGCGACTGGGGCCGCGACTGCTACTGCGAGACCGGGCAGGACAACACCTGCGGCAAGCGTTTCGGCTGGTCGCTCGGCGAGCTGCCGTTCGGGTACGACCACAAGTACACGTACAGCCACATCGGCTACAACCTCAAGGGCACGGACATGCAGTGCGCCCTGGGGCTCAGCCAGCTGCGGAAGGTCGACCACTTCGTCGCGCGCCGCAAGGAGAACTTCGCGTACCTGTATGAGCGGCTGCGGGACGTCGAGGGCCTGATCCTGCCGCAGGCGACGCCGAACTCGGACCCCGCATGGTTCGGGTTCCCGATCACCCTCGCGGACGACCTCGACGTCGACCGTGAGGAGCTGATGCGCTACCTCGAGTCGAAGAAGGTCGGCACGCGCCTGATCTTCGCCGGCAACCTCCTCCGCCAGCCGGCGTACCGCGGCCTCGACTGCCGCGTCGTGGGCGACCTGCGCAACTCCGACACCGTCATGACCCGCTCCTTCTGGCTCGGTGTGTACCCGGGCCTGACGCCGTCGATGCTCGACTATGCCGCCGACTGCGTCATCGAGTTCATCGAGGAGCAGGGCGAGGGCATCTGATGCACTACCTCGTCACCGGGCACACGGGGTTCAAGGGGGCGTGGCTCACCGTGCTGCTGCGGCAGCTCGGGCACGAGGTGTCGGGCCTGGCGCTCGACCCCGCGCCGGGCTCCCTCTTCGAGCGCGCCGGCCTGGCGGCGCAGCTGGACCACGACCTGCGCGTCGACGTGCGCGACGCCGAGGCGACGGCCGATGCCGTCTCCGCCGTCGCGCCCGACGTAGTGGTGCACCTCGCGGCCCAGCCCCTCGTGCGCGAGTCGTACCGCGACCCGCGCGGCACGTGGGAGTCGAACGTGAACGGCACGTTCAACGTGCTCGAGGGCGTGCGTGCCACCCCGTCGGTGCGGGCGCAGGTCGTCATCACGACCGACAAGGTGTACCGCAACGTCGACCAGATCTGGGGCTACCGCGAGACCGACGCGCTCGGTGGAGTCGACCCGTACTCCGCGTCGAAGGCGGCGGCGGACCTGCTCACGCAGTCGTGGATCGCCACCTCGGCCAGCACGGTGCCGACCGCGATCGCCCGGGCGGGCAACGTCGTCGGCGGCGGCGACGTGTGCCCCGAGCGCCTCATGGTGGACCTCGTCGCCGCCTTCGCTGCAGGCGACCCGGTCCGCCTTCGCTTCCCGGACGCGGTTCGTCCGTGGCAGCACGTCCTCGACTGCGTCCAGGGCTACGTCGCGCTGGCGGACGCGCTGGTGGCGGGCCGTCACGCGGGCGAGGCCTTCAACTTCGGCCCGGGGACCGGGTCGTTCGTGCGGGTGGGGGACGTCGCGCAGCAGGTGGCCGACCTGTGGGGTGGCGGGGCGCGCATCGAGCTCGACGAGCAGCCGGCCGTGCACGAGGCAGGACTCCTGGCGCTCGACTCCCGGAAGGCGGAGCTGCTGCTCGGCTGGCGTGACCGCCTGAGCTTCCGTGACGCGCTGCGCTGGACGGTCGACTGGTCGCGCGCCGTGCACGACGGCGCGGACGCGCGCGAGCGGACCATGGCCCAGGTCGACGAGTACCTGGCTCTCGGAAGGACGACGGCATGACCCACCACCACGACTTCACCCACCGTACGGCGTGCGACGTCGCCATCGTGGGGGCCGGCCCGACGGGCCTCTTCGCGGCCTACTACGCCGGTTTCCGTGGGCTGTCCGTGGTGGTGGTCGACTCGCAGTCGGCTCCCGGGGGCCAGGTCTCCGCGCTCTACCCGACCAAGATCATCCACGATGTCGCCGGCTTCGCCGGCGTCTCCGGCGCCGACCTGGTGGCCGGGCTGGCCGAGCAGGCGCGGCAGTACGAGCCGCGCATGGTGTTCGACGCGAACGTCGTCGACGTGATCCGGGAGGACGAGGACGGTGGCTTCGCCGTGTCCCTCGGGGACGGCCGGGCCATCGACGCGCGAGCGGTCATCCTCGCGACGGGCGTCGGCGGTACCCGTCCGCGCATGCTCCCCGCTGCCCACGGCTGGGCGGGCCGCGGCGTGACGTACGTGGTCGACGACCCGTCGCAGCACGCGAACCAGGACGTCGTGATCGTCGGCGGCGGTGACACCGCGCTCGACTGGGCGATCCAGCTCCGCCCGATCGCGCGCTCCGTCACGGTCGTCCACCGTCGGCGCGCGTTCCGCGCGCACGGGTCGCAGATCGCCCGTGCGGAGTCGGTCGGCGTGCACCTGCTCACCGACAGCGAGATCCAGTCCATCCACGGCGACGACGTCGTGCGGTCGGTGGTCGTGCGCGACGGAGCCGGGGGCGAGCGGGAGATCCCTGCGGAGACCGTCATCGGCGCCCTCGGGCTGGTGCAGGCGCCGCCGCCCTTCGCTGCGTGGGGCCTGGAGATGCACGACCGCAAGCTGCTGGTCGACCGTACGATGCAGACGAACGTGCCGGGGATCTACGGTGCAGGTGACGGCACCACGTACCCCGGCAAGGTGACCCTCATGGTCACCGGCTTCGGCGAGGCGGCCAGCGCGGTCAACAACGCGGCCGTCTTCATCGACCCGGAGCTGTCCCTCACCCCGGGCCACTCGACCGACTTCGACTGAGCGGCTCCCCGCAGGACGACGGCCCGGTCCCGCGCGAGCGGGCCGGGCCGTCGTGGTGCGGCAGGACGCTGGGACGCCCGTCAGGCGTCCGTCGTCGCCGGCGCGGACGTGCCGCGACGGGTCCAGGCTGTCACGACGTACGCGGTCTTGCGCAGCAGGTCCTGGACCCGCACGCCGACCCGCGACACCGCGAGGTCGACGCGGGAGAGGTCGGCGAGCCCGGCCGTGCGGACGCGGTCGACCCAGCCGTCGATGTGGCGCGCCTGGACGTCGGAGAGGGACGACGACCAGGAGCCGTGCGCCATCCGGAAGCGGGCGAGAGGGGCGCGCGTGACGACGAGCGTCCCCTCCTGCAGGACCTTGGAGTACATGTCGACGTCGATGACGTAGCCGAGGGAACCGTCCCAGGGCAGGTGCGCGACAAGAGCGTCGCGACGGAACATGACCGCCGACGGCTCGCCCAGGAGGTTGCTGCCCACGAGCACGCACCGACGGACGGCTGTCCGGCCGTCGATCTCCCCGCGCAGCGTGGTCAGCCCTCGGCGCGCGACCACGACACGGCCGTCGTCGTCCACCACCTTCCGCATCGCCGCGGCCATGACGGCGCGGGGGTGGGACTCCAGCTGGGCGCCCTGGACCTCGAGGGCGTTGGGCTCGAGCACGTCGTCCGCGCAGACGAGCTTGACCAGGTCGCCCGTCGTGTGCCGGATCGCGTCGGACCAGTTCGTCGCAGCGTCGACCAGCCGGTCCTGGGTGACGACGCGGACGCCGGCGGGCGCGTGCGCCACGAGCCACTCGGCCGTGCCGTCCGTCGAGCCGTTCTCGAGGACGATCACCTCGTCAGCCGGACGGGTCTGCCCCAGCACGCTCGCCAGTGTCGCCGGCAGGTGCGGCATCCCATCGTGCACCGGGATGACGACACTGAGCCTGCTCCTCGTGCTCATCGGTCCTCTCCTCCGTCGCGGGCGGCCCAGACGTCGGCCAGGCCGGCTTCCAGGGACAGCTCCGGCGACCAGTCCCACGGCTCGGACGTCACGCGCCAGTCCTCGCGCATCTCGCGCGGCCGGTCGGGACGGGTCCCCCAGCGCACGTCGAGCGGTCGCCCGGTCACGTCGCGCACGACGTCGGTGAGCGCGCGCACCGTGACGGGCGCACCCGAGCGGAGCACGAACCGTCCCCGGACGGGTCCCGGGTGCTCGGCCGCCACGCGCAGGCCCGCGACGACGTCGCTCACGTGCGTGAGGTCGACGAGCTGGGTGCCCGACGACATGTCGAGCGTGGCGCCGGTCACCGCGCCGTCGAGCAGCACGTCGACGAGCTTGTGCCGGTCGTCGTCCGGCCCGTAGGTGTCGAACAGGCAGACCTCGCGCGCGTCGAGCCCGTCGACCTCGGCGAAGTAGCGGACGACGTCCACGAATGCCTGCTTCATCGCCGCGTACAGCGACACCGGGTCGTACTCGGCGCCGCCGTGGTGCTGCCAGGCGGACGTCGTGTGCACGAGCCGTGCGCCCGCGGCAACGGCCGCCTCGGCGACGACCGTGCCCAGCGTGACGTTCGAGTCGACCATGTCGGCCAGCTCCGCCGGCCGGTGCCGGGCGACGAAGTGGGTCGCGAGGTGGAACACCGTGTCGGGTTCGACGCGCGCGATCAGCTCCGCCACGTCGACGCTCGGCCGCTCCAGCGGGTGCAGCAGCGTCGCCGCGGGCAGGGCCGGCCGGCGGGCCGACGTGGCGCGCGTGGGCACGTGGACCTCGATCCCGTCGGCGGCGAGCGAGCGCACGAGGTGCCGGCCGACGAAGCCGGTCCCGCCCGTGACGAGCACGCGCTTCATGCCGCGTCCCACACGAACGGCGAGGCGAACTCCTCCAGACGCGGGAGGCCCGCGTCACGGTCGGAGGTGATCGGCTCGGTGGTCTCCCACGCGATGCCCGCGGAGTCCCAGCGCACACCGGCGTCGGTGGCGGGGTCGAACGGCACGTCCTGGAGGTAGCACAGGACGGCGTCGTCGTCGCCCACCACCTCGAAGCCGTGGGCGCACCCCACCGGGACCACGACGGAGCCCGCGCCCGGCGTGAGGTCGAAGCGGGCGTGCTGCCCGTACGTCGGGGAACCGACGCGGAGGTCGACGACGACGTCCGTCACGCGTCCGGTGACCGCGAACACGATCTTCGCGACCGCGGTGGGGGGCGTCTGGAAGTGCAGGCCTCGCACCGTGCCGGGGTGCGAGCTGCTCCAGTACACCTCAGCGACACCCATGTCGATGCCGGCAGCCGCCAGCGCGTCGGGGGCGTACGGCTTCGTGAAGGAGCCGCGGCGGTCGCTGTGGAAGGGCGTGACCAGGAGGCCGACGCCCGGCAGGGCGGAGGACTCGAACCGGGGTGCGACCACCCGCTTCACCACAGCTTCCACGGCGCGGTGCCGTCGGCCCACATCTGGTTGAGCATCGTCGACTCGCGCAGCGTGTCCATCGGCTGGAAGAAGCCCTCGTGCTTGTACGCCATCAGCTGGCCGTCGGCGGCGAGGCGCTGCAAGGGCTCCTGCTCGAGGACGCACTCGTCGTCGAGGTAGTCGATGACGCCGGGCTCGAAGACGAAGTAGCCGGCGTTCACCCAGCCGTCCGCCTGCGGCTTCTCGCGGAAGCGGTCGACGCTGCCGTCGTCGTTCAGGTCCATGACGCCGAAGCGGCTCGGTGGGCGCACCGTGGTGACCGTCGCCATGCGCCCGTGCGACTCGTGGAACGCAAGCAGGGCGCTGACGTCGACGTCGGCGAGCCCGTCGCCGTACGTGCAGAGGAACCGCTCGCCGGTGAAGTACTTCGACGCCTTGAAGACGCGGCCGCCCGTCATGGTGAGCTCACCGGTGTAGGCGACCGTCACGGTCCAGTCCGTGTCCTCGTGCGCGCCGTGGTACGTGAGCGACTCCCGCTGACCAAGGTGCACGGTCACGTCGTTGTTCCGGGCCTCGTAGTTGAGGAAGTAGTCCTTGATCGTGTCGCTCTTGTACCCGGTGCACACGACGAAGTCGTCCTGCCCGTGGTGCGCATAGAGCTTCATGATGTGCCAGAGGATCGGGCGTCCCCCGACCTCGACCATCGGCTTCGGACGGTACTCGGTCTCCTCGCGCAGACGCGTGCCGAGACCTCCGGCCAGCAGGACGGTCTTCATCGTCTCCTCATTCGTCGGGGGTCTCCGCCGCGGCGGGCGGGCGAACGCGCGCCAGGCTATCCCAGAAGGAATGGCGCCCTGCCGTGGCCGTGGCGCCGGCCCACCGGATCGGGAGCGCGCCGGCGCGGCCCCCCTCGGGCGGTGGGCGCGAGGCCGGCGGTGCCTCCCACCCCGAGCCGGGGCGGGGAGGGACCCCCGTGCGGCTCACCGCAGCGGCGCGCCCGTGGGCAGGCGATCGAGCGCCGGCTGCGGCACCACCGCGACGACGAGTGCGCCCCCGGCCGCTGCCCGGTACGCCGCGTCCATCGTCGTGACCGGCCGCCGTGTGCCGCCCTCGAGCAGGTACAGCGTCGGGTCGCCGGCCGAGCGCACGAACACCGGGCCCGTCAGCGGGGTGCCCTGGCGCAGGGCGCCGCACGTGACGGTGTCGACGGTGGTCGCGGGCGTGCCGTCGGCTGCCACGGTGCCGGCAGGCAGCGGCCGCAGGACGCCGCCGACGCCGACGAGCGAGGTGCCCCCGCAGCGCAGCAGCTGCGACAGCGGATTCGCCGCCCGCGGGTAGGCGGTCGTCCACGCCGTCGGCACCTCGGTGAAGGTCGTCGGGACACCTAGTGCCTCGGCGACCGCGAACGACGGCAGGAACACCGAGCGCCCGAGCCCGTCGACGAGGAGCACGTCCGGCCGGTCGGGGGTCTTCACGAGCCGCCCCGGGGGCAGCACCGTCGGGCCGGTCGGCACCGCCGCCAGGGCGGCCGCCGGGACGGTGGCGACGCCGAGGGGGCGGCCGCCGAGCAGTGCGGTCACGGTGTCCATCGTCGGTACCGGACGGCGCACAGCGTCCGTGAGCAGGTACAGCGTCGGATCGTCCGCGGTGCGCGCGAAGACCGGTGCCTGCCACGTGGCGGCCGCCCGCGGGGCTGCCGCGCACGTCAGGTCGTGCAGCGCCTGCGCGGGCGCACCGGACGCCGGGAGAACGCCCGACGGCAGCGGGTGGAGCCGGCCCTCCCGTGCGAGGTGGTCCGTGCCACCGCACCGCCACAGCATGCCGAGTGGCTGCGGTGCGCGGCGGTAGGCCGCGACGGTCGCGGCCGGCGCCTCCGACCACGAGGTCGGCACCCCCGCAGCGAGGGCCTGGTCGAACGAGGGCAGCGGGACAAGGCGGTCCAGACCGTCGACGAGGTAGACCGTCACGGCGTCGGGAGCCTTGACGAGCCGGCCCGGACCGAGGGCCGCGGGACCGGTCGCGAGCTGACCGAGGCCGGCCGCCGACACGAAGGCGGCGACCACGCCGCGGCCCCCCGTGAGCGCGTTCGCCGCGTCCATCGTCAGCACCTCGCGGCGCACCGAGCCGTCGATGAGGAACAGGGTCGGGTCGGCCCCCGTCCGTGCGAACAGCGTCGAGGCGGGTGCCGCGGGCGAGAGTGCGGACACGACCGCGTCCTCCACCGGGACGCCCGGGTCGCCCGGCACCTGGCTGCTCGTCAGACGAACCGCGCCGCCCGCGGTGAGGGCGACGCGACCGCCGTCGGACGTCCGCAGGGCCCCGTCCAGCACGCCCCGCGGCGTGACTAGCGCCGCCATGCTGCCTGGGTCCAGGGGGCGCAGCGGCAGCCGGTCGGTGATGCGCGACGCCGAGACGAGCGACGCGGACAGGCGCAGGCCCGCCGGCCGGTCGAGCAGCACGGCGTCGCCCGAGGCGCGGTCCTGCACGACCACCCCGGTCCGCACCACCGGAGCCCCGTACGGCAGGTGGAGGCCGACCGAGGCGTCGAGCTCGACGGCTGGCCCGTTCGACTGCACGGGCCAGGCGGCGAGCGCCTCGGCGTCCGTGATCTCGTGCCGGCGTCCCTGGTGCACGAGGAAGTACTGCCACTGGGGCGTCACGTAGGCGGTCGTGAGGTCCGGGCCGGGTTGCAGGAGAGACATCACGGGATCGGGCACCGCCATGGCGCCGTAGTCCCCGCAGCTGCGTCCCCAGGCCTCGAGCTCGGCGCAGCTGTCGACGCGGTGCAGGCGCCCGCGCTCGACGAGCGCGACGACGCCGTCACGGTCTCGCAGGAAGCGCCCCACGGGCACCCCGTCCCCGAGCTGGTCGACCTGCACCTGCTGAACCACGGTGATCGCCCCGAGCGGGCGCAGTGCGTCGAGCATCGTCGCGTCCGTCAGACGGTGCTTCGTCGTAGCGGTCGTGAGGTAGACGTCGGGAGCTCCGGAGGCGCGCACCAGGGTGCCTCCGAGCCGGGACGTGCCGTACCCGTCGACGATCTGCTGCGCGCGGGCCCGGATCGCACCCATGGCGGCGTAGCCCGCGTTGCCCGGGCAGGTCGTGTACGCGACGTCACGGTGGGCGAAGACCACGGGCAGGCGCACCGTGCTGTTGGGCCCGTAGCGGGAGTTCTCCCCGCCGTTGGTGTGGATGACGACCTCTCCGCCGGGTGAGCGTCCGTACGCGGCGAGCCGCCACGCGACGATGCGGGCGATCGCGTCGGTCGTCGCGGGCGTGAAGCCGACGTCCGTGTACGTCCCCAGCACGGAGACGCCGAGTGTGCCGGTGTTGAAGCCACCGGCGTGCACACCGACGACGGGGGAGGTGAGCGACCCCACGCGGCCCTCGTAGAGCGTGCCCCACTTGTCGACCACGATGTTGTAGCCCAGGTCGCACCACCCGCGGGAGTCCATGTGGTACCGCTGGTCGTTGCGCAGCTGGGCCATCGCCTCGGCGGGCGACGCGTAGTCCGGGCCGGCGGTGTGGTGCACGACGGCACCGACGAGCGTGGACGCGGTGTCGGGAGTGCACGAGGGAGCGCGGGCCCCCCACTGCGCGCGGGTGACGACGCCCGGCGCGGAGGCCGCCGTCGCTGTGACCGCGGCCGCCGGCGCGGGGACCGCCGCCCCGCGGACGGCACCGGCCCCACCCGCGGGGGCGACGGCAGCACCCGTGATCTCGGTCGACAGGAGCGCGACCTCGACGTCCTGCGGTGCCTCGGCGCCCGGTGCCACCGTGAAGGCGACCTGGACCCCGTCCGCGTCCCCGACCCACAGCGACGACGTGCCGTCGCGGCGCTGCCGGGCGGCGTCCGGCGTGCCGGGGTCCGGCCCGCCCGCGTCGGTCTCGAGCGCGAGCCACGGGGACCACGTGCCGTCCGACAGGTACCGGACCTGTGCGTCCAGGGCGCCGTCCCCGGTGCCTTCGGCCCACGTGATGCCGACCGTCTGCACGGTGTCGTCGCTCTCCACCACGGGCCCCTCGAGGCGTGTCGCACCCGGCGGGAGCGGCAGCGCGTCCGGGTCACGGCCCTCCGCGAGCACGGGCGCGTCGGCGGGTGCGGGCGCGTCCCGGAGCGGGACGGCCACCTCGTCGAGCGCGACGTCGGGGGTCGCGGCCGTGCGGACCGCGGCCGCCGGCGCGCGCGCACCCGCCGCCGACGCCGCGGCCGTCGGAGCTGCCCACGCCACGTGCGTCGTGCCGACGGGGGCGACGAGCGCGAGCGTGAGGACTACGCACGAACGGGTGATCCGCATGCCTACAGGATGGCCCGACCTCGTCGCCTGTGGGGGCGACGCGCCGGGACCTTCACATCCGAGGGGGCCCTCCCCGTCGGCATCGCTCGGATGGCCGTCAGCCCGTGGTCACCGGCACGTCGACCGAGGAGGAGCCCGACGGCACCCAGACGAGCCGCGCCCGCCACGACGAGGGGTCACCGGCAGGGGCGGGCACAGTCACGGCCGGGCACACCGTGACCGTCGCGTCGGCGAGCGACGTGCTCTCGGCGTGCACCGTCGTGCCGCCGCCGTCGAGCTCGAACCGGCAGACGCCGCCCTCGGTGACGACGCCCGCCACGAAGCCGACCATCTCGACCTCGTCACCGACGAGGGTCGCGGCGCTCACCGTGGGCAGTGCCCCTGGGGCGACGAAGCCGTCGTCGCCCGCGCCGTCCCCCGGGCCGTCCGTGCCCGTCGTCGGCAGGGACGTCGGGCGGTCGGTGGCCGGATCGGTCGACTCCGCCGGGCTGGACGTCCCCCGTGTCGCTCCGCCTGCCCCTGTGCAGCCGGCGACCAGGACGAGGAGGACGGTGGCACAGGTGGTGGCCGCCCTGGGGTGCACCGGGGGGTGGATCGGCACGGGTCCTCCTGGGCTCGACGACGGCGGTGCCATGCTAGGCGGGGCGAGCACCGCCCCGCGGGAGGCGCTTCGGGGCGCGTCGCGCGGCGACTACCCTGTCCCGGTGACTCGAGCCGATGCCCCCGACTCGGAGCCGCTCGCGGCGCCCGTGCCCGGCGCGCCCGCGAGCGCGCGCGCCGACGCCGCCCGCGGGCGCCCGGCCCGGCCTGCCCGCGAGCGGGTAGCGAGTCCCGCCGCCGTTCCCGGCGTACCTGCGCAGACGCGTACCACCGCGAGCGCGGGCCGTTTCGACTTCCTCGACGCGCTGCGTGGCATCGCCGCCATGGCGGTCGTCCTGCAGCACGCGGCCGAGTTCCTGTGGCCGGGGTACCTGCGCTTCTCGATCGACACGTTCCGGTTGGGCGAGTACGGCGTCGTGCTGTTCTTCCTGGTCAGCGGGTTCATCATCCCCGCGTCGCTCGAGAAGTACGGCTCGGTCGGCCGGTTCTGGGTGGGCCGCTTCTTCCGGCTCTTCCCGCTCTACTGGTTCTGCCTGCTCGCTGCCCTCGTGCTGGCGTGGTGGGGCCGGTTCCACCTGTCCGAGGACTTCCTGGCCTCGCCCGTGGCGTGGGGCGTCGTGAACGCGACGATGGTGCAGCAGTTCATCGACGGGCCGCTCGTCATCGGGGCGAGCTGGAGCCTCGCGTACGAGCTGGTGTTCTACCTCGGGATGTCCATCCTCCTGCTCGTCGGTCTCAATCGCCGGTCCGTCCCGATCGCGGTGACGCTCCTCGGGGCGGCCGGTGTGGTCGGCGCCTGGGTGCCGGGACGGCTCGTCACGGGAGACCACGGCGCGGCAGGGCTCCTGACCGTGGCGAGCGCGACCGCTGCCGTCGTCGTGTTCATCGCGTTCCGCGCCGGGGGGCCGAGGTCGGCGATCGTCGGCGCCGGCCTGGCGGTCCTCGCGGTGCCCCTGGCGCTCAACCAACCCGAGCGTGCGTGGTTCTCGCTCCTGCTGTTCGGCACGATGGCGGTCGGGACCGTGATGTATCGGATGATGACCGCCGACCTGCGGCCGTGGATCGGCTGGACCGTGCTGGGCGGCGCGGTGCTCGTCGCCGCCGTCCTGCACCGGGTCTACGTCACGCCGCACGTCGAGCCGATCGCCGGGGCCTTCGTCACGTGGAAGCCCGAGGCCCTGACGTTCGCGGCCGCGTACGGGACGTTCGCGCTCGGCTACCTCCTGCGGGGCCGGCGCTGGCCGGGCGTCCTCGCGTACCTGGGCCGGATCAGCTACTCGCTGTACCTCGTCCACACCCTGGTGCTCTACGCCACGCCGTGGTGGTCGCCCGCCGTCGCGGAGCGCGTCGGCGTGGACCAGAGGGTGCTCACCTTCCTCACGTGGGTGGGAGTCACGGTCGCGGTGTCGGCCGTCACCTACCGTTTCGTCGAGGCGCCCTTCCACAACCTCGGCCGGCGACTCACGCGCCGCCCGCCCATCGTCGTAGCGGCTCCCGTGTCCGGTGCGGCGACGGTCACGACACTCGCGGAACCGCGTCCCACGATGTCCCAGGCACCGACGGAGCCGGCCGTGGAGGCAGTGGTGGTCGAGGCTCCGACGCCCGTCGAAATCGACCCTGCGACCGGGCTCACGGCGCACCGTGCGGGTGGCGACGTGCCGGGTCCGGGACCCGTCGACCGCTAGAGCCGCGGCAGCCGAGCTCGTCGACGCGCTCGTCCGCCAGGAGGCGTTCGCCGTCGTGGTGGTGATCAGGTGGCCCTGCTCGCTCCTCGTCGGCGACGACGGCGTCGAACCGATCCTTCCGCACGACGGACGCGTGCATCGGCCGTCCGCGGGTGCGCTCCTCGCGATGCGGTCCCCACCTCCGGTGGGTCGACTCCGTCAGCCCACCGCCCGGCCTCCAGGCGGCGAGGCCACCGCAGGCCGACGCTGCGGAGGTGGACGACGCCGTGTCCCCGGCTGTCCGTGCGGCGTCGTCTCGGCGATCGTCCGGTCGACGGGTCAGCCGCCGCGCACCGCCGCGCCGGCTCAGTCGTCCGGGTCCTCCCCGACGCGTGCGACCACCGTGTACTCCTGCGCGCCGAAGAGCACGTCGTTGAGGCGGCGGAAGCCCGTGTCCACCGCGGTGGCCACCTCGCCCAGCGCGGGATCGACGGTCGGCAGGTGGTAGGCCTCGGCGGGGGAGTAGAAGTTCAGCCGCACGTCGCGGAAGCCGGCGTTCTCGCACAGGAACGCCATGAGCGACGGGTGCAACGGCCGCACGTGAGTCGGGTCGAGGATGTAGCTGTTGCCGAGCACGACGAGGGACGCAGGGTTGGGCGTCTCGGCGACGAAGAGGCCCCCGGGCCGCAGGCGTGAGTAGGCCAGGTGGATGAACTCGAGCAGGTAGTCGAGCTCGACGTGCTCCACGACGTGGGCCGAGAAGATCGCGCCGAGCGAGCCCGGCTCGCAGCTGCGCAGGAAGGTCGTGGCGTCCGTCTCCTCGACCCGCATGCCGCGGGCACGGGCCTCGGCGGCCATGCCGGGCTCGGGCTCGACCCCGATGCCCTCGGTGCCGACCTCGGCGAGCGCGCTGAGCAGCTCCCCACGACCGCACCCGATGTCGACGACCGGGCCTTGCCCGGCCAGCAACGGCACGTAGCGCTCGCGCTGGATGCGCAACACCTCGGCGGGGTCCCCGCGGAAGCGGCGCTCGAAGCCGACGTAGTCGAAGCCCGGGACGTCCTCCGACCGCTTCGGTGCGGGCGCCGCCGCAACGGCGACGTCGCCGGTCGCGGGGGCCTGCAGCCGGCTGACCCGTTCGTCCAGCAGCCGGAGGCGGCGGTCGAGCGACGCGAGGTGCTCGCGCTGCTCCGCGAGGCGCGGCGCGGCGCCCTCGATTCCGCTGGCGGGGGCGATCGCCATCCCGAGGTCGTCCATGCGGGTCAGGACGTCGCCGAACTCGGCCTTGAGCAGCGTCTGGTTGATCGTGTTCGTGCGGACGTGCTCGAGCAGGAGCGCCGTGTCGACCCGGGACGGTGCGCTGCCCGCGTCGCGGGCCTCGAGGCGGTCGAGCCGGCGTTGCACGTCGTCGAGGCGGCGCGCGAGGGTGTCGACGGACCGGGCGACCGGCGCGAGCACGCGCTGGTAGACGGGCTTGAGCACGACCTTGGCCGCTCGCTTGGCACGGGTGCGCACGCCGCCGGACGGTGCGTGCGGCGGGTCTACCGGGCCGGGCGTGGCTGCCGACACCTGCGGGAGCCGATTGGTCGCCTCCTGGCTCACCTCTGCGGGCAGCGTCATCGTCGACTCCTCAGTGCGTCGCTCGCGGCATGCGCGCGGTCCCGGATCCGGGCGTCCGGTGGCGTGCCGAGCCGGTCCAGTACCGCAGCGTAGCCCCCGTCCCAGGGTCGAGCTGGACGCAGGACCAGGAGGTCGGTCAACTGCGCCAAGGCGCTGTCCGGGTCGTGGTCGAGCTCGAAGGTGCGGCGGCAGGTGCGGGCCAGCCGGGCGGCCCGTGCGTCGTCCGCGAGCACGGCGTCGGCCGCCGCCTCGAGATCGTCACCGGCCGACGGCAGTCCGGTCCGCGACGCGACGTCGGCGGGCACGACGACCGGCGCGGACCACGCGGCGGCCAGCACGGCGGCGTCGTCGTCGTCGGTCACGACGACCGACGCGAGCGCGGCGGCCGTCGACGACGCCTCGTCGTCGAGGTGCCGACCGTCCCACGTCCAGGCGCCGTCGAGGTACCGCGCCACGGCTGGTCCCTGCAGGTGCCGGGCGCGACGGATCCGGGCCCGCGTGAAGGGCAGCACGGGCCGGGCCGTGACGTGCACCGCGGGCGGGCCGAGCGCGACCACCGGCCTGCCCGCCGTGCCGCGCAGCCGGCGCGCCACGGGGGGTGGTGCGAGCAGCGCGACGGCGTGGTTCGCGGCCGGGGGCGGCGCGTCCGCGGCCTCCACCCACAGCAGCGTGCGCTCGCCGTACGCCGAGGGGATCTGCGGCGTGCGGACGACGGCGTCGAAGTGGCCGCCGTCGGACAGCGCCGCGACCTGGCACCGCTCGGCCAGGCGGGAGAGGGCGGCGTGGAGGTCGTGGGAGGCGGGAGCCCGCACGGCCACCGCGATGCGTGCGTCGATCATGCCGACAGCAGCCGCTCGACGACCTTCGACCACGACAGCTCGGCGGCGCGGCGGCGGCCCTCCTCGCCCATGGCGCGGGCGTTATCGCGGTCGGCCGCGAGTCGCTCGACGGCGTCGGCGAGCCCTTCGGGTGTCCCGTCCGTGACGTAGCCCGTGACGCCGTCCTCGACCCACTCCAGGACGCCACCGGCGTCGTGGGCCGTGATCACCGGCTTGCCGGCGAGGAACGCCTGCAGGGTCACGTAGCCGTAGTCCTCGTCGAAGGGCGCGTAGATGACGCCGAGGGCACCGGCGTAGCGGTCCACGAGCTCCGCGTCCGGCACGAACCCGGCGAGCTCGACCCGGTCGCCCAGGTTCTGCCGCTCCACCCCGGCCGCCAGGTCCGCCGCCATCGAGCCACGCCCCGCCACGACGGCGCGCACCCCGGATCGCACGTGCGCCATGGCGTCGACGATGCGGTCGGGACGCTTGTTCGTCTCGAGCCGCGTGGGCGTGAAGACGTAGTCCCCCATCTCGCCGGTGCGCAGCCGGTCCGCGAGGGGCGGCGGGTGGTACAGGGCCTCACCGTCGAGTCCGTTGAAACGGGCCAGCCGGTCGGCGACGACGTGCGAGGTCGTGAAGACGTGCCGTGCCTCCTCGAGCGCACGGGTGTCCCACTCGGTCAGCTGGCGCTGCACCTCGAGCGCGTCGTCGTCGAGCCCGAGGTCCGACCACGGCGCGTCGATCGCGTCGTACGCGCCCCGGTGCTGGTGGAACAACCAGACGACCTTGTGGTCGTGCCGGGCGAAGTAGGACGGGAAGTTCGTGGCCACCACGACGTCCGCGTCGAGGGGCAGCATGCGCCACGCGAGCGGGGCGTCGAAGAGCCGGTCCTTCTCCCACGCGGTCGGCAGGTGCACCAGCTCGCTGCGGTGCCCCGCCTCCTGCATCGCGCGGACGATGTTCTGCATGTGCAGCTCGGCGCCGCCGCTGACGAACGGGACCTGCGCTCCGCAGACGATGACGTCCACGCGGGATCTCACCTCGTTCTTGGCTCGGGGGTCCGGGGGGCCGGACGGACGGCCGCGGGGCCCGGGCGAGGGCGCGGGCCCGGACCTGCGCGGCGCGCCCATGGTAGCCGCGCGGGTGCGGAGCGGGATGCACCGGACGTCCCAGGACGAGCCTGCCGCCGAGGTAGGCTCTGGTTTTCGTGCGTGGAAACAGGAGCAGGGGATGAGGGCGGCTGACGTGAGCGGCACGCGCGCCGCGGTGCCGTCGGCCGAGGGGTCGATGCAGCGGGTCTTCACCCGGCCCCGCTGGTTCCGAGGGAGCCTGCGGGACTGGGCGGACGTGTGGCGCTACCGCGAGCTCCTGAGCAACCTCGTCCGCAAGGAGCTCAAGGTCAAGTACAAGGACTCCGTCCTGGGGTTCTTCTGGACGCTCGTGCGTCCGCTGCTGCAGCTGCTCGTGTACTCGGTCGCCATCGGCATCTTCCTGGGCAGCGGCCGGGTGATCCCGCAGTTCGGTGTCTACCTCTTCACCGGTCTGCTCGCCTGGAGCCTGTTCACGGACATCATCGGGGGCTCCACCGGTTCCATCGTGGGAAACGCCGGCCTGGTGAAGAAGGTGTACCTGCCGCGCGAGCTGTTCCCGTTCTCGGTGGTCGGCGCGAGTGCCGTCAACTTCGTCCTCCAGCTCGTGGTGCTGATCGGCGCCTACGTCGTGACCCGGTCCTGGCCGCAGCCGGGCGACCTGCTCCTCGTGCCGCTCGCGCTCGCGGTGCTGCTGGTGTTCGCCACCGCCCTCGGCCTCGTCCTCGCCGCCGCGAACGTCTACCTGCGCGACGTGCAGTACCTCGTGGAGGTGGGGCTGCTGCTGTGGTTCTGGATGACGCCGATCGTCTACGACTGGACGAAGGTGCGCGAGAACCTCTCGGGCGCGCAGGAGTGGCTGTTCCACCTGTACATGGCCAACCCGATGACCAACGTCGTCCTCGCCTTCCAGCGCGCGCTCTGGCCGGGCGGCCGCACCGAGGAGGGTGCGGCGTTCTACTACGACGGCGACCTCGTCACCCGGCTGCTGGTCGTCGGCGGCGTCAGCCTCGTCCTCCTGTGGTTCGCGCAGCGGGTCTTCGCGCGCGCCCAGGGCAACTTCGCGCAGGAGCTGTGAGCATGTCGAGCGACGTCATCCGGGTGCACGACGTGTCCAAGCAGTTCCGGCTGCGCAACGACAAGAGCCTCAAGGAGCGCCTCGTCAACCGGCGCGCCTCCCGCGAGCACGAGAACTCCTTCTGGGCGCTGCGCGACATCGACCTCAGCGTGCCCGCCGGCTCGACGGTCGGCTTCGTCGGGCACAACGGGTCGGGCAAGAGCACCCTGCTCAAGGTCATCGGCGGGATCCTCGCGCCGACGTCGGGGTACGTCGAGCGGCGGGGGCGGCTGGCGGCCCTGCTCGAGCTCGGCGCCGGCTTCCACGGCGACCTCACCGGGCGCGAGAACGTGTTCCTCAACGCGTCGCTGCTCGGCATGAGCCAGAAGCAGACGGAGCGGTACTTCGACGCCATCGTCGACTTCTCGGGCATCGGCGAGTTCATCGACACGCAGGTGAAGTTCTACTCGTCGGGCATGTACGTCCGCCTGGCGTTCTCCGTGGCCGTGCACGTCGACCCCGAGATCCTGCTCGTCGACGAGGTGCTGGCGGTCGGCGACGAGCCGTTCCAGCGCAAGTGCCTCGAGCGGATCCGGCGTTTCCAGGCGGAAGGGCGCACGATCGTGCTCGTCACGCACGCGCTCGACCAGGTGCGCGAGCTGTGCGACCGCGCGGTCATGCTCGACCACGGCCGCATGGTCGAGGAGGGCACGCCCGCCCAGGTCATCCGCGCCTTCCGCGAGGCCAACGAGGAGGTCGTCGCCGCCGACGCCGACGCCGAGGTCGCGTCCGGCGAGCGTCCCGTGACCATCTCATCCGTGCGCGTCACGGGGGCCGACGGCACCCCGCTGATCACCGCGGGGCCGGACGAGCCGCTCGAGATCCGCATCGCGCTCGAGACCGCCCGCCCGGTCGAGGACTACGTGGTGGGCGTCGCCCTGACGGACCACATGGAGCGCCTCGTCTACGGCACCAACACGCACCTCCTCGGCATCGCGACTCCGCGGGTCGACGGGCACGCCGAGGTGCGCTTCTCCGTCGACCGCCTGCCGGTGGTCGAGGGCCAGTACTTCGTCACTGCGGCCGTGCACCCCGTGCGCGGCCCCGAGTGGCACCGTGTGGACCGTGCCGCCGTCGTGCGGGTACGGACGACGATCCAGGAGGACGGTGTGGTGCATCTGGCACCCCGTATCGAGGTGACGACGTGAGCGGGCGGCGCGGGAAGCTGGGCTTCGTGCCGGCCCGGTACGGCGACAAGATCGTCGGTGGGGCCGAGATCGTGCTGCGGCAGATGGCCTTCGGCCTGCAGGAGCGCGGCTGGGACGTCGAGATCCTCACCACGACGGCGCTCGACCACCACGGGTGGGCGAACGAGCTCCCGGCGGGCCTGCAGGACGAGGGGGGCATGGCCGTGCGTCGCTTCGAGGTCGACCCCGGGGGCAGCCCGGAGCGAGGAGACCTGGAACGCCGGATCCTGCACGGCGAGCGGCTCACCATCACGGAGCAGCAGCGGTGGATGAACGGCGGGATGCGCTCGCCGCAGTTGTACCACCACCTCCTCGACCACGCCGACGACTACCGGGCGCTCGTCTTCACCCCGTACCCGTTCTGGGTCACCTACGCCTGCTCGCAGGTGGCGCCGTCGAAGAGCGTCCTGTGGACGTGCCTGCACGACGAGCCGTACGCGTACCTGGACCTGTTCCAGCCCGTCTTCAGCGGCGTCGCGGGCCACCTGTTCCAGTCGGCCCCGGAGCAGGACCTCGCGGAGCGGATCGCGCCCTCGCTGGCGCCGCACGCGGTCGTGGGCTGCGGCGTGGAGGTGCCGGAGCGCTACGACGCCGAGGGATTCCGCGAGCGGTACGGCATCGAGGGGCCCTTCCTGCTCTATGCCGGTCGGCGGGAGGGCGCCAAGGGGTGGGACGACCTGCTCACGTCCCTGGCCGACATCGACGAGCGCCGCGGGCTGCCGTTCTCGGTGGTCACGATGGGTGCCGGTGAGGTCCGTCCGCCGGAGCGGCTGCGCGGTCGGGTCGTCGACGTCGGCTTCCTGCCCGACGACGAGCGCGACAACGCGTTCGCCGCGGCGACCGCGTACATCCAGCCGAGCCGGTTCGAGGCCTTCTCGCGCACGATCATGGAGGCGTGGCTCGCCGGCACGCCGGTGATCGGCAACGCGGGCAGCGAAGTCGTCGCCTGGCACTGCGAGCGGTCCGGCGCCGGTCTCACCTACGACGACGCGTACGAGCTCGAGCAGTGCCTGGCCTTCCTGGCCGACGCGCCCGACGAGGCGGCCGCGATGGCGGCGTCCGGTCGTGCGTACGTCCTCGACAACTACCGGTGGGACCTCGTGCTCGACCGTGTCGAGGAGCGCATCGAGGAGTGGACGGTGGCGCCGTGAGGATCTTGATGGTCAGCCCGTACCCGCCGCTGCGGGACGGCATCGCGGCGTACGCGCAGCAGTCCGTGATCGCGCTGCGCTCGGCGGGGCACGACGTAGAGGTGCTTTCTCCTGGCCCTTCCGCGGCGCACCACCACCTGGACCTGGTCGGGCCGCGCGGCGCGCTGGCGCTCGCGAAGCGGGTGCGCGCGTACGACTCCGTGGTGGTCCAGTTCCACCCGGACTTCTTCTACCCGGTCGGCGCGTCGCCGACGGAGCGCGCGGCCGTCAGCGCGGCGCTGACCGTCGCGTTCCGCCTGGCCGCGCGGGTCGAGGTGGTCGTGCACGAGATCGACTACCGGCACGGCCGGGGCGGGTCGCCGACGGCGCTGGCCGCGCGCGCGCTGTGGCAGCAGGTCGACCGCGTGACCGTCCACTCGGAGTCCGAGGCGCAGGCGTTCGTCGAAGCGTTCGGCGTGCCGCGCGACCGCGTGCACGTCACCGAGCACGGCGCGGCGTTCGTGCCCCGCTCCCGCGCTGACCGGCCCACCGCGCGGCGCAGCCTTGGCATCGACGACGAGGCGTTCGTCTTCCTGTCCATCGGCTTCGTCCAGCCGCACAAGGGGTATGACCGCGCGGTGCGCGCGTTCCGCGGCCTGCCCGCGCCTGCGCGCCTCGACGTGGTCGGCTCCGTGCGCGTCGAGGAGCCGCAGTTCGTCGCCTACGCGGAGGAGCTCGGCGAGCTGGCGGACTCCGTGCCGGGTGCCTCGCTGCACCTCGGCTACGTGAGCGACGAGCTGTTCGACCGGTGGCTGACCGCGTGCGACGTGGTCGTCCTCCCGTACCGCGAGATCTGGTCGTCCGGCGTGGTCGAGCGCGCCCGGCTGCTGAACCGGCCCGTCATCGCCACCCGTGTCGGGGCGCTCGCGGAGCAGACGGCCGGGATGGCCGACGTCCGGCTCGTCTCGTCCGACGCGGAGCTCCGCGAGGCGATGTGGGAGGCCGCCGGGCATGCGCGGCGCGACCGCGACGCCCTCTCGTGGCCCTCGGCGCAGGAGGGGCGCGACGCGATCCAGGCCGCCATCGTGGAGCGCGCTGCCGTCGCTCGCGGCGGTCCGGCCGTGACCCCCGCGACCGGTGCGCCCGTCGCGGGCCGTCACCGGGCGCGGGTCACCGCGCCGCTGCGGCGAGTCGGCGAGGTGCACCTGCCCGACCCGGGACCGGGTCGCGGCGCGCGGCCGCTGGCCCGCCGCGTGGTGCGGCGCCTGACGGCGTGGCAGCTGCAGCCTCTGGTCGACCAGCTCAATGCGCTCGGCCGCGCGGCGACGGAGTCGGTCGACCGCGCGGCGGTCCGGGACGAGGACGACGCGTCCTCGACCGGCACGCGGGCCTGAGCAGTGGGGGACCGGCTGCGCGTGGCCCTCGACGCCACGCCGATGCTCGGCGCCCGTACCGGCATCGGGACGTACGTCGAGCGGCTCGTGCACGAGCTGGCCGACGACGCATCGGTCGAGCTGACCGTCACGGCCTTCTCCGGGCGGGCACGCCGACCGGCGGACCTCCCGGCGGCGGTGGCGTTCCGCGCCTCGCGGGTCCCCGCGCGCGTGCTGCGGGCCGCGTGGCTACGTGGTGACGTGCCGCCCGTGGAGCTCCTCGCAGGCCGGGGTGACGTGTTCCACGGGACCAACTTCGTGCTGCCCCCGGGTTCCGGCGCCGGCGTCCTCACGGTCCACGACCTCACGTACCTGCGCTACCCGGAGCTCGTCGCGCCGGCGTCCCGCGCGTACGCGACGCTCGTGCCGCGAGGGCTACGCCGCGCGCGTCTGGTCCTCACGCCGTCGCAGGCGGTGGCCGCCGAGGTGGTGGAGGCCTACGGCATCGCGGCCGAGCGCGTCCGTGTGACGCCCCTCGGGGTGGCGGCCGACTGGCACCACGCGGTGCCACTGCCCCTCACCCGGCGGCGCGAGCTCGGCGTCGACGAGCGCAACGTCGTGTTCCTCGGGACGCGCGAGCCGCGCAAGAACCTCGCGACGCTCCTGGCGGCCCACGCGGCGCACCGCGCCGGCGGTGGGTCCCTGCAGCTCGTGCTGGTCGGCGCCGCGGGGTGGGGTGCAGAACTCGGCGCCCGGGACGGCGTGCGGGTCCTGGGCCACCTGTCGTCGACGGACGTCCGGGGTCTGGTCGCGGGGGCCCGCGCGCTCGCCATGCCGTCGGTCTACGAGGGGTTCGGTCTGCCGGTGCTCGAGGCGGCCGCCGCCGGCACCGAGGTGCTGTGCTCCGACCTGCCGGTGCTGCGCGAGGTCGGCGGCACGTCCCCCACCTACCTGCCGGTCCGCGACGTCGATGCGTGGCGTGCCGCGCTCGACACGTGCGAGACGGCACGGCCGGACGCGGAGCTGGTGGCCGCGGCGCGCGCGCGTGCGGCCGGGTTCACGTGGGGCCGGTGCGCCGGTCTGACGGCGGCGGCCTACCGCGACGCGACCGCTGCGTAGACGGCGGTGGTGGCGCGGGCCGCCTCCCCCCACGAGAACGCGGTGGCTCGCTCGAGGGACGCGGCGGCCAGGGCGTGGTGCCGGCCGCCGGTGGCGGTTGCCAGGCCCTCCGCGACCGCGTCGGGGTCGAGCGGGTCGACGAGGACCCCGGCCGTGCCGGCGACCTCGGCGCACGCCGTCCCCGCGGAGGTCACCACGGGCACCCCGGCGGCCATCGCCTCCAGCACGGGGAGGCCGAAGCCTTCGCGCAGGGACGGGAAGCAGAACGCGCGCGCACCGGTGTACAGCGCGGGAAGGTCGGTGCGCGGCACGGCGCCGAGCACGCGGACGCCGGGGGCGCCGGTGGGGGCGGCGTCCTCGCCCCAGCCCTGCGGGCCCACGAGCACCAGCTCCGCACCGTCGAGCCGGTCGCGCGCGCGCTCGTAGGCGCGCAGCACGACGTCGAGGTTCTTCCGCGGCTCGCGCGTCCCGACCCACAGCACGTACGTGCCTGTCAGCGCGTACCGGGCGCGGACCCGCGCGACGTCGTCGGCGGCGGCGGGTCGGACGTCGGTGCCGTGCGGCACCACGTGGAGCCGGCTCGACTCGATGCCGGCACGCCGGCACGCCGCGGCGGTGTCCTGGGAGGGGACGACGACGGCGTCAGCCCGCTCGACCACGGCGGTGAGTGCGCGGCGGAAGAACGCGACGCCGTGCGCCGTGAAGTGCGACGGGTCGTCGAGGAAGGCGACGTCGTGCACCGTGACGACGAGCGGCCGCCGCGTCGGCGGCACCGCCCATGTCGTCGCGTGGACCACGTCGGCGTGCGGCACGAGGTGCTCGGCGCGCGGGGCTCCGACGCGCTGCCACGCCTCGTACAGGGCCCGCCGGGGGAGCGGCGCGCGCCGCACCGGCACCCGAGGGTCCAGCTCGGAGGGGCGTCGAGCGCGGTGCCAGGCGCTGAGCCCGGTGACGGGGAGCCGGTCGGCGAGCGCTGCCGCCAGTGCGGTGACGTACGTCCCGGAGCCACCGGGCACGCGCTGCCACAGCTGCTCGACGGTCAGTGCGACGGCCGGGGTCGGTGCGGTCGCGGACATGGTGAGAGACTACGGCGTGCCCGCGACGACCCCGTCCCGTCCCACAGCCCGTGCGACCGAGGGGGCGGTGGGCTGACATGCGGGTGCTCGTCGACGCGACGGCCGTGCCGGACGACCGCGGCGGGGTGGGGCGCTACGTCGACGACCTCGTCCCGGCGCTGGTCCGGGCCGGCGCCGACGTCGTCGTGGCGTGCCGGCCGTCGGGTGTCGGTGCGCTCGCCGCGTCGGGCGCGCGCGTGCACGAGGTCCCGGACGCGTTGGACCGGCGGCCCGTGCGGCTGGCGTGGGAGCAGGCGGGGCTGCCCGGGCTCGTGCGGCGCGTCCGCCCCGACGTCCTGCACAGCCCGCACTACACGGTCCCGGTCGCCGCGGGCGTGCCTGCCGTCGTCACGCTGCACGACGCGACGTTCTTCTCGCACCCGCAGTGGCACCTGCCGGTGAAGGCGCGCTTCTTCCGTGCGGCGACGCGGGTCGCGGTCGGCCGCGCCGACGCGCTCGTCGTGCCCTCGGCGGCGACGCGCGACGCCGTGCTCGACGCCGTCCCCGCCGCCCAGCGCCGCGCCGACCGCTTCCACGTCGCGTGGCACGGCGTCGACCGGGACGTCTTCCGACCGGTCGACGCGGCCGCGCGGGCACGCGCCGCGGCGGCTGTGGGTGCGGACCGACCCGCCGTGGTGTTCCTCGGGACGCTCGAGCCGCGCAAGAACGTCGTCGCGCTGGTCGACGGCTGGGTCGCGGCCTGCGCCGGGCTGCCCGACCCGCCACCCCTCGTGCTGGCTGGTGCGCGAGGCTGGGACCAGGGCGTCGATGCCGCGCTCGCGCGGGTGCCCGACGGCCTGCGGGTGCTGGTGCCGGGCTACGTCCCCCTGGACGACCTCGCGGGCCTGCTCGGCGGTGCGCTGGTGGTCGCGTACCCCAGCCTCGGGGAGGGCTTCGGCCTGCCCGTGCTGGAGGCGATGGCGTGCGGGGCAGCCGTGCTCACCACGCGCCGGCTGTCGCTGCCCGAGGTGGGCGGGGACGCCGTGGCGTACACCGAGACGGACGCGGCGTCGATCGGCCGAGCGCTCGCCGCCCTGCTGGCGGACCCCGCGCGGCGCGAGCGGCTGGGCCGGGCCGCGCTCGAGCGCGCCGCCGGCTTCACCTGGGACGCGTCCGCCGCGGTGCACCTCGAGGCGTTCGCGGCCGCAGCCGGCCGCCGCTCCGGCCGCGACCGTCAGCCGCGCTCGAGCAGACCCAGCAGGTAGCTGCCGTACCCGGACTTCACGAGGGCCTCGCCCCGCGCCCGCAGCTCGTCGTCGGAGAGGAACCCCCGACGCCACGCCACCTCCTCGGGGGCGCCGACCTTCAGGCCCTGGCGTGCCTCGACGGTCCGCACGAACTCCGACGCCTCGAGCAGCGAGTCGAACGTGCCGGTGTCCAGCCACGCCGTGCCGCGGGGGAGCAGCTCCACCTGGAGCCGGCCCGCCTCGAGGTACGTGCGGTTGACGTCGGTGATCTCGTACTCGCCCCGCGCCGACGGGCGCAGGTCGCGGGCGATCGCGACGACGTCGTTGTCGTAGAAGTACAGCCCCGGAACCGCGTAGGGGGAGCGCGGCCGGCTCGGCTTCTCCTCGAGCGACAGCGCCTGGCCCGCCCCGTCGAACTCGATGACGCCGTAGGCCGTCGGGTCGGACACCCGGTAGGCGAACACGGCGGCGCCGTCGACGTCCGCGAAACGCTGCAGACGAGTGCCTAGCCCGGGGCCGTAGAAGATGTTGTCGCCGAGGACCAGCGCGGCGGACTCCTGGCCGAGGAAGTCGGCGCCCAGCACGAACGCCTGGGCGAGGCCGTTCGGCTCTGCCTGGACGGTGTAGGAGATGTCGATGCCGAACTGCGACCCGTCGCCGAGCAGGCGCCGGAACTGGTCCGCGTCGTGCGGGGTCGTGATGACCAGCACGTCCCTGATCCCGGCCAGGATCAGCGTCGACAGCGGGTAGTAGATCATCGGCTTGTCGTAGACGGGCACGAGCTGCTTGCTGACGCCGAGCGTGATGGGGTGCAGCCGTGTGCCGGACCCGCCGGCCAGGATGATTCCTCGCATGGTCGGCCATTCTGGCGCATCGGTGCCGGTGTGGGATCCTGCACGGCGGCGCGGCGGCGAGCTCGCGCCACGCCACGCCCCGTCGTCGACGTCCCGGGAGGGTTCGTGCAGAGGATCCAGCACGCGGTCCAGGAGTACGCCTGGGGGTCGCCCCACGCGATCCCGGAGCTGCTGGGCACGCGCCCGACCGGCCGGCCTCAGGCCGAGGCGTGGTTCGGCGCGCACGCCGGCGCACCGTCCCGCACGGAGGACGACCGCCCGCTGACGGGCGTCGTGGCGGAGGACCCCGAGCGGGTGCTCGGTGTGGACGTCGTCGCGCGGTTCGGCCCTGCCCTGCCCTACCTGCTCAAGGTGATCGCCGCCGAGCGGCCGTTGTCGCTGCAGGTCCACCCGCACGTGGCCCGCGCGCGCGAGGCGTTCGAGGCGGAGGAGGCGGCCGGAGTCCCGCGGGACGCACCGCACCGCAACTACCGGGATCGCAACCACAAGCCCGAGCTGGTCTACGCACTGACCCCCTTCGAGGCCGTGTCGGGCTTCCGGGCGCCCCGTCGGGCGGCGGAGCTGCTCGTGACGCTCGACGCACCGCTCGCCTCGGCGCTGCACGCCCTCCTGATCGCCCAGCCGTCCGCGGACGGCATCCGCGCCGCGTTCACGCGCCTGCTCGACCCGGCGACGCGGCCGGGCCCCGACGCCGTCGCCGAGGTGGCGGCGGCAGCGGAGCGACGCCTCGCCACCGGCTCGCCCTCTCCCCGTGCCGACCGGACGGTCGTGCAGCTGCAGACGGAGCACCCGGGGGACCCCGGTGTGGTGACGTCGCTGCTGCTCAACCCCGTGACGCTGCAGCCGGGGGAGGCCATGTTCGTCCCCGCGGGCGGCGTGCACGCGTACCTGCACGGCGTGGGCGTGGAGATCATGGCGAACTCGGACAACGTGCTGCGTGCCGGGCTGACCCCCAAGCACGTGGACGTCGAGGAGCTGCTCCGCAACGTGGACTACGTCGCGGCCCCGCCGATCCGCATCGCACCCGAGATCTTCCACGGCGCCACCAAGGTGTTCTACGCGCCCGTCGACGACTTCGAGCTCTCGGTGACGGAGATCGATGACGAGTACCTTCACCCGCTGCCCGGGAGGGGACCACGGATCCTCCTGTGCCTCGACGGCGAGCTCGAGATCTCCACCGCGCACGGCGAGATGCTCACGCTCACGCGCGGTCGGTCCGCGTTCGTGCCGGCCGGCGACGGCCCGCTGCGGGTCCAGGGGCACGGCCGGGTCGTCCAGGCCGACGTGCCCTGACGCGCAGCTCGCGTCAGCGCGCCGTGTCGACGTCCACGCGCTCGCCCCGCACCGCGCGCTCGCGCTCCGCGGGGTCGTGCGCAGCGGCGTCGAGGAGGACGAGCGAGCCGTCCCGCGCCCACGCGGCGAGCGCGGTCGTCAGCGTCGCCTCGAGCGCTGCCGCGCGCGACGCGGCGCGCGGGACGTCCAGCGCCACGCGCGGTCGCGTCGGGGCCCACGTGTGCTGGGCGAGCGCAGCGGCGACGAGCTCCGCGTGCGCGGTCGCACCCGTCGCCGTGACGAGGGCCGGCGCGTCCACGTCCGTCGGCGGCACCCACCCGAGCGCGTCGGCGTAGGTCATCACGGAGGACGCCGCGTCGAGGGCCCCGGCCGGCAGAGCGCCCGGCCAGCTGCGTGCGAGCGCGGCCGGCGCGACCGCGACGAGGGGCGAGCGGGGGTCGTGCGCGTCCGGCCGGTCGGTGACCACGACGTCAACGGGGCGTGCGTCGACGGAGCCGCCGTCGTCGCCCGGGAGCACGACGGTCGCGCCGCACCGCCACACCGCGGGGGCCCAGGTCAGCGTGCGCCAGTACGCCGGCAGGTCGAGCAGCACGCGGGTACCCGGTGCTGCGTCGAGCTCCTCGACGAGCAGGTTCGTGGTCTTCGTGACCCAGTTCAGGAGGACCGTGCCCGACAGCTCGACCCGCTCGCCGTCGCCGTACCAGGTCACCCGCGGGCGGCCGGGGTCGCGCGCGAGGCCGTCGAGGAGCTGCGGGAGCATGGTCGTCACGCGGTCATCCTCGCAGGCGTGCGGCCCGTCGGCGGTCGCACCGCCGCCCTGCCGGTCGACGTACGAGAGCGGGGTCATGGGTCCGGGGTCGTCGGGTTCGTGGCGGAGGCGATCGTGTCGTGCCACGTGAGCCGCACCAGCAGAGCGGGCGCCCGCCCCTGCGGGCCAGGGCGCCCGACGCCATCCGGTCCCGGTGGCCGAGGCGGCCGGTCTCGCGCCGCCGTGGAGGGCGTGCACCGCGTCCGACCAGTCCGCCGTCACGTCCTGGCTGCCCGGTACGTGCCCGCGCACCGGCCGGGGTAGCCCCCGGGTGCCCCCGTGGACCATGTCGAGCAGCCGGGTCGTCGTGGTGCCGCCCAGGTCCACGACCTCGAGCAGGTGCGGGCGCCACGACGGCTGCTGCACGCAGGACGGAGGCGGGTCGGGGGCCACCGAGCCCACGCGCGCCCGAGAGTGGGGCGACGTGGAGCGCGGCGACGACGCGTGCCGGCTCGGCGGGAGACGGGGGCCTCCGGCGTGGAGGCACCGGCACCGACGCCTCGGCGCGCGGCGCATGCCCACCCCCGGGTCTGCCTCCGTGGGACGCCACGCCGAGCACACACAACTTTCACCCGGACAACTCGGGCATCTAGCACGCCTGCGGTTGACTGCAGCGAACGACACGCGTGTAATTCCTGAGAACTGATTCATCGAACGCGTTCGTCGCGGCCTCCGCGCCGCACGGCCGGCTTCGACGGAGCCAGCCAGGCCGAGGACACCGAGCAACACTCCCGCGGAGGCACGCATGTGGCACCTGCTCGACGACGAGGGACTGCCCGACGACGTCGCCACCCCCGTCACCGCACCGACCGGCAACGTGCTGTCCCTGTTCGGGGCGCCCGACGACGACGGCCCCATGGGATGGCAGGAGCGCGCGCTGTGCGCGCAGACCGACCCGGAGGCGTTCTTCCCCGAGAAGGGCGGCTCCACCCGCGAGGCCAAGAAGGTCTGCACGTCCTGCGACGTGCGTGCCGAGTGCCTCGAGTACGCGCTCGCCAACGACGAGCGCTTCGGGATCTGGGGCGGGCTCTCCGAGCGCGAGCGCCGCAAGCTGAAGCGGCGCGTGGTCTGAACGTCCTGACCGGCGGGTCACGCCACGCCGGGTGCGGCTGCGCCCCGGGGAGCGGGCCCGACGGCATGATGGCGCGAGCATGACAGACACGCTGTCCCCCGTGGACCTCCCCACCACCGCAGCCGTCCCGCTGACGACGCCCGTGACGGCGGTCGTGGTGACCCACGGGCGCACCGGCTACCTCGCGACGACGCTGCGCGCGATCGCCGCACAGACCCGCCGCCCGTTCCGGGTGCTCGTCGTCGACGTCGCGGAGCGCGCGGCGGGGGAGCCCGACCCGCACCTCGGCGCGGTCCTCGACGACGCCTTCGCCGCCGCGCCCGCGCCGGTGCCCCGGCTCTCGACCGCCGCCGCGCCCGGTGCGCGCTCGTTCGGCGAGGCCGTGTCCGTCGGGCTCGCAACCCTCGCCGGTGCGCTGGACGAGCGCCCGACACCCTGGCTCTGGCTCCTGCACGACGACAGCGCGCCCGCCCCCGGCGCCCTGGCCCAGCTCGTGAAGACCGTGGGGCACGCGCCGTCCGTCGCGGTGGCCGGCTGCAAGCAGCGGACGTGGACCGAGCCCGAGCGCCTGCTCGAGGTGGGCCTGCGCACCACCCGCTCCGGCCGCCGCATGACCGACGTCGACCCGGGCGAGCTCGACCAGGGCCAGCACGACGGGCGCACGGACGTCCTCGGCGTCGGCCTCGCCGGCGCCCTCGTGCGGCGCGACGTGTGGGACGCCCTCGGCGGCACCGACGCCGCGCTCGGTCCCTTCGGCGACGGCCTCGACCTGTCCCGCCGCGCACGGCTCGCGGGTCACCGCGTCGTCGTGGTGCCCACCGCCGTCGTCCGGCACGCCCAGGCCGCCTACCACGGGCTGCGTCCCGTGCGCGGGCCCGCGCCGGCGCCCCGCGGCGCCCTCCTCGACGGCGCGCGCGACGTCGACCTCGACGGCGACGGCGAGCCGGACACCGCGGACCCCCGTCGCTCGTTCGCCGCTCGGCGGGCCGCCCTCCTGCACAGCAGGCTGGTCGGCTGCCCGGTGGCGCTCCTGCCGCTCGTGGTGCTCATGACGCTCGCCGCGGGCACCGTGCGCGCGCTCGGGCAGCTCGCGGTCAAGCAGCCGCGGCTCGCCGTCGCCGAGGTGCGCGTGGCCCTGCAGGTGCTGCTGCGCCCGGCGGTGGTCGTGCGCGCCCGGCAGCGCGCCCGGGCGTCCCGCGTGGTGCCGCGCCGCACGCTGCGCCCCCTCCAGGCGACGTGGCGCGACGTCTGGCGCCAGGCGCAGGACCGCCGTCTCGCACGCCGGGAGGCCCGCCGCGTCGTGCAGGCACCCAGCGAGCTCGAGCTGCGCGAGCTCGCCGCGCTGGCCACGCGGCGGCGCGTGACGCTCGCGGTCGTCACGGCTGCGCTGCTGGCCGTCACCGCCCTGGCCGTGGGTGGGCTCGTCAGCCCGGTGCTCGGCGGGGCACAGCTCGTGGGGCCCGCGCTGGCCCGGGCGACGACCGACCTCGGCGAGCTGTGGTGGGCCGCGACGTCGGGGTGGGTCGCCGGCGGCCTCGGTGCGCCCGGGCCCGCCGACCCGCTGCTGCTCGTCCTGCTGCCGCTCGCCGCGGTCCTCGACGGCGAGCTCGGCGCCGCCGTGGGACTCGTCGTGCTGGGCGGCGTCCTGCTCTCCGGCATCGGTGCGTGGGCGGCCGCGGGTGCCGCGACGCGGTCCGTCGCCGTGCGCGCGTGGGCGGCCGTCGTCTGGGCAGCCGCACCGGCGCTCCTGCTCGCGGTGGGCCACGGTCGCATCGGGGCCGTGCTCGCGCACGCCGCCCTGCCGTGGGTCGTGCTCGGGCTCGTGCGCGCCGTGGGCGTGCAGCGGGTCGACCAGGTGCTGTCGGGTCTGGTGACCCTGCGCCGCGACCTCGACGAGCCGGTCGTCCGGCACGTCGACGACGCCGCGGACGGCGGGCTGGTCCCGCCCACGACGGCCGGCGCCGGCCCGACGTCGCCCGACGAGGGCGACGTCACGACGCCCGTGCGGGGCGTCGCGGCCGTGCCCCACCCGCGTGGCGCGCCGTCGGGCGCCGTGCCGGCTGTCACGCCGGGTGCCGCGGTGGCGTCGGCCGCCGCAGCCGGGGCGTCCGGCGACGGCGCCGGGGACGCCGGGCACGACCTGGCGCCCGCGCGGGTGCTCGTCGGGGCGCCCGACCCGACCGGCTCGCTGGCGGCGGCGGCCGGCGCCGCCCTGGCTCTCGCGGTCGTCGCCGCGGGGGCGCCCGTGCTGCTCGCGCCCGGGCTGCTCGTCCTGCTCGTCGTCGCGGTCCTCGTGCCGCGCGGCCGGGCTCGCGTGCTGCTCGCCGCCGTGCCCGCGCTCGTGCTCACGCTGCCGCTGCTGCTGGAGGCCGTCCGGCGCGGACCGCAGGGCGTGCGGCTGCTGCTCGCGGAGCCCGGTCCCGTCGCCGCGGTGCCGCCGGCCGGCGCGGTCGCACGCCTCCTCGGCGTCCCGGCCGACGCGTCCGCGCTCGTCCCGGCGGGACTGCCCGGCGTCGTGACCGCGGCGTGGCCGTACCTCTCCGGCGGGGTGCTCCTGGCCCTCGCACTGCTCGCGCTGTGGCGCGGCGAGGCCGTGGCGCGCGGTGTGCGCGCGTGCTGGGTCGTGGCCGCGTCCGGCGTGGCCACGGCGGGCGCCCTCGCGATGCTGCCCGCGGCGGTCGGCGTCGAGGCCGTCGCGCCGGCGTGGACCGGCGCGGCCGTCTCGCTCACCACGCTGGGACTGCTCGGCGCCGCCGTGCTGGGCGCCGACCGCCTGCCGGAGCGCCTCGCGCAGCACACCTTCGGCTGGCGGCAGCCGGTCGTCGGCCTGGTGACGGCGGTCGTCGCGGCCGTCGCGATCGTCGGCCCGGTGTCGTGGGCGTGGACGGCGCGCACGGGCGAGGCGGTCGCGCTGCGGGCCTCGACTGCGCCCGTCGTCCCCGTCGTCGGCCAGCAGGGGGGCAGCGCGCCGGCCGCGTCGCGCGTGCTGGCGCTGACGCTCGCACCCGAGGACGACGCGTCGGGCGCCGTCGGCTGGTCCCTGCTGCGTGCCGACGGCGACCAGCTCGTCGACGCGGCCGCCGCGGTGTCGACCGCACGCGTGACCGGTGCGCTGGACGCCCCGGCCGCGGTGGTCGACGACGCCTCCGCCGAGGTCGCGGCCGTCGCGGCACGCCTCGCGGGTGGCGCGGCGGACGACGTCGCACCCGCCCTGGCGGCGCTGGGGGTCGCCGACGTGCTGGCCCCGCCCGCGGCGGACGACGACGCCGGCACGCGCGCGGCGCGCGCACGCCTGGTGGGCACGCTCGACGCGACCCCGGGGCTCGAGCGCGTGACCCACGACGGCGGGGGAACGCTGTGGCGGGTCCGTCCTGCGGGCGACGGCACGACCGCAGCGTGGGCGCGGCTGGTGCCGTCCGCCGCCGCGGCGAGCGCGCCGGCCGAGGCGCCCGGCGCCGAGCCGGTCGCGGCCGCGGGGCGCTCCGTGGACTCCGACGTGCCGCCCGCCGCTGCCGGCCGCGTGCTCGTGCTGGCGGAGCGCGCCGACCCGCGGTGGCACGCGTGGTTGGACGGCGAGCGCCTCGACCCCGTCGACGCGGGCTGGCGGCAGGCCTTCACGGTCGGCGCCGACGCCGGGCGGCTGGAGGTGCGCTACGACGCGCCCGGCCGCACCGCGTGGCTCACCGGCCTCGGCGTGACGATGCTCGTGACGGTGCTGCTGGCGCTGCCGCTGCGCCGGCGACGGGGGGTGCGGACATGACCGCGGACGGCGACGCCTCGACCGGGCGGGAGGCCGCGGCCACGCCCGACGCCCACGCCGCCACCACGATCGACGGCACCACGACCGACGGCACCACGACCGCCGGCACCACGACCGGCACCACGACCGCCGGCACCACGACCGCCCCCGCCCGTACCGGCCGCCGCGGTCGCGCGGCGCGCGTGGCGGGCGGGCTCGCCGTGCTCGCGCTGACCGCCGGTGCTGTCGGCGCGGGCGCGCGGATGGGCGCTGCCGACGCCGTGCCGCTCGCTGCGACCGCCGTCGAGGCGCCCCCGACCCCGACGACGCTCGCGTGCGTCGGCACGCTGCAGCCACCCGCCGAGCGCGAGCGTGAGGACGCGGCCTTCGACCCGACGCCGGTCGAGCCGAGCACCGCGGTCGACGCGGTCGTCGCGGCCGGCCCCGGCGCGGGCGCCGTCCAGGTGCTGGGGCCCGGCACGGACGGGACCGACCGGCTGACGCCCGGCGGGGGTGCCCTGCGCGTCGACGGCCTGGGCGCCCCGGTCGTCGTGCGGGGCGAGCCCGCCGGCACGGCCCCCGTCCTCGCTGCCGCGACCACCTCCCTCGTGACGGCCGGAGACCAGCGCGGCCTCGCCGCGGCGTCGTGCGTGCAGCCGGGCGTCGACGTATGGCTCGTCGGCGGCGCGACCACCGTCGGCGCGACGGCCACGCTCGTCCTGACCAACCCGGGCCTGACCACCGCCGAGGTCACGCTCGCCGTCTGGGGTCGCAACGGCCCCGTCGAGCCGACGACGGACCGGCACGTCGTCGCGCCGGGAGCGACGGAGGTCGTCGACCTCGGCGGCGCGGCGGCGGAGCAGCGTGGTCTCGTCCTCCAGGTGAGCGCCGCGGGCGGTCAGGTCGCCGCACACGTGCAGGACACCGCGGTCGAGGGCTTCACGCCCGCGGGCACCGACCTGGTCGTGCCCGGCGCCGCCCCGGCCACGCGCCAGCTGGTCCCGGGGGTCGTCGTCGAGGAGTCCCAGGTCGGTGCGGCGGTCGGTCCCGAGCTGCGCCTGCTCGCGCCGGGCGACGCGGGCACGAGCGCCCGCGTGACGCTGCTCGGCAGCGACGGACCGGTCGCGCTGCCGGGCGTCGACGAGGTCGAGCTGGCCGCCGGCACCGTCGTCGACGTGCCCCTCGGAGGGCTGCCGGCGGGCGCGTGGACCGTCGTCGTCGACGCCGACGAGCCGGTGGTCGCGGCCGCGGTGACGACCCGCACGGGCACGGCCGGCGAGCTGGACGACCGACCGCGGGTCGAGCGCGCGTGGTCCGCCGCCACGGCGGCCGACGCGCACGGTGCCGTCGCACTGCCCTCGGGGGTCGGCGCGACGCTCGTCGTGGGTGCGGTGGCGGACGGTCCCGACCCGACCGCGACCGGGGAGGGGCGCGCCCGTCTGCGCGTGCTGGACGAGGACGGGCGGGAGCTGTCCGCGCACGACGTCACGGTGGACGCGGGCACGACCGGCTCGTGGCCCGTCGCCGACCTCGTCGACGGCGCACGCGCCGCGGCCGGCCTCGAGCTCGAGGTGCTCGGCGGGGCGCACGTCGTGTGGGCCGTGGGCCTGCAGCTCGACCAGGAGGACGGCCCGCTCGTGTCCGTGCTCGAGCCGGTGCCCGTGCGCGACGCGGCCGCCACGCTCCGGGTCCGCGAGGACGGACGCCCCGCGCGGGGCTGACGCGACGGGCGCCTGCCGCAGCCGCGGGCCGCTGCGCCGGCAGGTGGCGCTACGCCGCCCCGGTCGAGCGCAGCTGGGCGCGCTCGCGCATCGCCAGACCGGCGTCGATCGCCACGCGCAGGGGCGCCTGCCACCAGTGGCGGTAGCGCCGGTGCAGGTACTGACGGGCGCTCGCGTGGTGCGCACGGATCATCGGCGCCGGCTTGTCCCGCCAGGACGTGCCCCCGACGTGCGTGATCCGGACGTCGGGCACGTAGAGGTTCTCCCAGCCGGCGCGGCCGAGCCGCTCGCCCAGGTCCACGTCCTCGAAGAACATGAAGTAGGACTCGTCGAAGCCGCCGACCTCCTCGAAGGCCTCGCGGCGCAGCACCAGGCACGCGCCCGACAGCCACCCGGCCTCGCGCAGGTACCCGCCCACCGACTCCTGGCGCGCGTGGTACCCCTGCGTCCACGGGTTGCCGGGCCAGACGCGCGCGAAGAGGGCGTGCCCGGCGCCCTGGCGCAGCGACGGCAGCGCACGGGCGGAGGGGTACATCGTGCCGTCGGTGTTGAGCAGCATCGGGCCGAGCGAGCCGGCGCGGGGCTGCTCCTCGCCCGCGTCGAGCAGCTCGTCGAGGGAGCCCGGCGTCCACTCGAGGTCGGAGTTGGCCACGACGAGCCACGGCGTGGTGGCACCGCGCGCGCCCGCGTTCGCCCCGGCGCCGTAGCCGAGGTTCCTGCCGGGGACGACCAGGCGTCCGCCCGCCTCCGCGACGACGGCCTGCGCGAGCGCGTGGTCGGTGCCGTTGTCGACGACGACCAGCTCGACCGGGCGCGCCGAGGCTGCTGCGAGCGTGGCGACGAAGCGGCGCAGCTCGTCACCGGGGTGGTAGACGACGCAGACGACACGGACGCGGGGGCTCGCCGGGGCGCCGGCAGGGGGTGACGTGCTCATCGACGACCCACCCTAGTGGCCGTCGTCGTAACCCGGGTCCACCTCCTCGGGCGCCCGCCCGAGGAGGTGGGCGACCTGCTCGACGACGACGTCGCGCACGAGGTCGGGGAGGTCCGCGGCGTCGTGCGCCCGGGCCTCGACGGGGCGGCGGTAGACCACGACGCGGTGCGGCAGGCCCGTGTCGGCCGGGAAGTACCGGCCGAGCGGCACGCCCCCGCTCTCCCAGGGGGCGGGGTCGGACGGCGGCACGTCCTCCACCGCGAACTCGACGCCCTCGAGCTGACGCGCCCAGCGGCGCTCGAGGTCCTCGACCGCGTCCAGCACGAGGTCGTCGAACCGCTCGGCGCGCGTGCGGTACGCGGGGGTCGTCATGGGCAGGACCGGTCCGCGCAGGCCGCGGCCCCGGCGGTCGCGACGGCGGACGGACCCGGTGCGCGGGGCGGGGGCGTGCGTGTCGGCGTCGCGACGGGCCGACAGCGAGCGGTCCGAGGGGCCGGGGACGGGCCCCGGGGCGGGGCGGGGCGGGCCGGCGTGGCTCATCCGGTCACTGTACGGCGGGGTGCCGGGCCGGGGCGCCGTCGCACGACGGGCGCGCGCGGGGGGCGCGTCCGGTCCGGGCCGCGACACGGCCGCGCACGACGGGCGCGCACACGCCCGCGCAGAGGGCCACGGGGTACCGTCTGCACGTGAGATCCGTCCGGCAGTGCTCGCGCACCGCGTGCCCGCACGCTGCGGTCGCCACGCTCACCTACGTCTACGCGGACTCGACGGCCGTCCTGGGCCCCCTCGCGCAGCTCGCGGAGCCGCACTCGTACGACCTGTGCGTCGAGCACGCGGAGCGGCTGACCGCCCCGCGCGGCTGGGAGGTCGTCCGGCTGCTGCCCGACCTCGAGGCGGCGGCACCCAGCCACGACGACCTGCTGGCCCTCGCGGACGCCGTGCGCGAGGCCGGCCGCCGCCGGGCGCCCGAGCCGGCCCCGGCGCTGACGCCGGTGCCCCCGCCGACGTCGCCCACCGACGGCCGCCGCCGCGGCCACCTGCGGGTCGTCCCCGGCGAGGCGCCGTGACGGGACGCGGCCGGGCGCGGCGCACGCCGGACGACGAGCCGCTCGGCTCGGTCACGCGGCCCGTGGTCGACGACTCGGCCGTCGTGGCCGGCTGCCACCGCTGCGCGTCCTCGACGCTGACGCGCGTGCGGCTCGCGCTGCCCGACGGGCGGCCGGCGGTCTTCGCGTCGTGCGGGGCGTGCGAGGCCGCGGCCTGGTACGCCGTGGGCGGGGACGGCACGCCGCTCGGGCCCGACGGCTCGCGGCGCCTCTGACGCGTCGCGGCGTCGCTAAGGTAGAGCGACCCCTGCTGCTCGACGAAGGACCAGACGTGCCGACACCCGTGGACCTCTCCGCGCTCATCAAGGCCTACGACGTCCGGGGCACCTACCCGGACCAGCTCGACGCCGGCGTCGCCCGCGCCATCGGCGCGGCGTTCGCGGACGTGGTCGTGCTGCCGGAGGTCGCCGAGGGCGCGCGTCCGCGGGTCGTGATCGGCAACGACATGCGACCGTCCGGCCCCGAGCTGGTCGGCGCGTTCGCCGACGGCC